>DCAA01000041.1 GCA_002311345.1 Planctomycetes bacterium UBA1146
GATGACAGTTCGAAACGATGGTCCAGAGATGAACCGCGCCTTCTCTCGGACTGGACGGCCCGTCCCTTCCTGCTCGAGTGGTGCCTGCCGGTTCAGGACAAGCGAATCCTCGATCTGGGCTGCGGTGAGGGATATTTCACCCGCCAGCTCGCCCGTAATGGCGCCAAGGAAGTGATCGGGATCGACATCAGTCCGGGCATGATCGAGATGGCGTGGAAGAAAGAGAAAACAGAACCGCTCGGCATCCAGTACTCGGTCGGGTGCGTGACCGACTTCGGTGATGTAACGGGATCGAATTTCGATCTGATCACCGCTGTCTTCGTTTACAACTACCTGACCATCGCTCAGATGAGCAAATCGATGGCTCTCATTCACGAAAATTTGGTCGATGGCGGCCAGTTCATCTTCTCCCTGCCTCACCCGGTCAATCCTTTTCTCTCCGGTGAAGATTCCCGTTTCCATTTCAAACGCTCGGGAGGATGGTTCACGGGGAGGGACAATATCTTCGAGGGTACGATTGCACTGAAAGATGGGGATACGGTCGCGGTGCGATGTATCCACAAAACCTTCGAGGATATCTTTCAATCTCTTCGCAACGCTGGGTTCAGCAAATTCCCTGAACTCAGAGAACTTAGCGTAACCAAGGATCTGCTCGAACAGGATGCCGAGTTCTTTGGGCCACTCAAAGACCAACCCTTGCACATCGCCATCTGCGTGGAGCGGTAAATCGGTGCTCTTGCAGCGACTCCCCTGGCACGCATCAGAACTGGCACAAAGACCTGAACACGCGATGGAGTTTCCTGACGAAATCCACAAGGAGATCGTCGATTGGATCGAGTGCTGTGATGTCGTGGTCGACGAAGAAGTCGTGGCAGAGGATGTTGCCGGGATGAGTTGTCTGGCAGACCTTGCTGCCCGGGTGCGGATAGAACTCGTCACCGGAAGCGGCGTGGCGAGGGTTGCCCCACCGACGGAAGCCGATTTCGACGATACTTTTTTACGCCGCTACTATCTGGCATTTGGAGTGCTACTGGGAGATCCACTGGGGAACTACGGACGACTCTACGAGGTCAAAGACCGCGGCGGGGACTACACCAAGAGCGCAATTCCCGTCAGCCAGACGCGCGCCGCCACCAGTCTCCACACCGATTCGAGTGCGCTCGATGTTCTTCCAGATCTGGTCGGGCTCATCTGTATCCGACCTGCGCTAAAGGGAGGCTCCTCACGAATCGCATGCGCCATCCGGGCATACCAGAAACTCCAGCGCAGCGATCCGCAGGGACTTTCTTTGCTGGAGCAGCCACATCTGAGAGACATCGTCACCCCCGGTGCCGATCACAGCCAGCGGATGAATAACCAGTTCCCGGTCTTCAGCAAACATTCGGAGCGCGGCTTCATCTGTCGCTACATGAGATTCTGGATCGAGAAGGGCTACGAGAAAGCCGAAGTCCCGGTTCCGGATGGCTTGACGGATGCCCTCGACTCTCTCGATGGTTGCCTCGAAGAAGAGGATTCAGTCGCCAATTTTCGGCTCGAACGTGGCGAGATGCTATGGGTGGACAATTGCACCACTCTTCATGACCGTACCGAATACGAGGACGATGCCAACGCACCACGTTTGTTGCTAAGACAGTGGGTGAAATACACTGGCTGAACGATTTCTGTTGATGTCTCACCAGGCCAAGCAGTGCGATTGATCAGGCTCCGAATGTGGTGGTCGAGTTGCGATCACAGGCTCCCAGTGTTTGAGCACGCAAGTACAACCAGTCCCAGAATCCGGCGCGAAGAGCCAAAGCCTTGCGCATTCCCTTCAACAGATCGGTTCGCCCCGCCTCGGTCCCCGCATAGTGACGCGAGATATCCCTCAAGGTCTCTTGATGATGATCATCGACCGCGGCATGCAGGGGAAAGAAAACCGTCTGCGAGGGGGGCACTTTCAGGATCTCCAGCGCCGGAAGGAAGTGCTGGTACATGGTGCTCACCACAGCCTCGGTTCCCAGACCAAGAGCTCCGAGTGCCTCCGCCGTGGAACCACCCGAGAGAACCGCCAGAAACATCTCTCTCCAGCAGATCACCTCGACCGAATCGTTCTGAGCGCCTGAATCCTCGATCCCTGCCGCCATGCAGAAACGACGAAACAGCGCCGGGTGCGGAATCCCATCGACCCACTCCTTCTCGACGCCGATCTCGGCCAGTTCCTCCAGTTCTCCTTGCTCGTAGATTCCTGCCTCCTCAGTGAGATTTTCCATCAAGGCGGCCCGATGCTCAGACAGCTCAAGCCTTGCGATCACGGTGGTCAGGTAGCGAGGAAAATGAGACGAGTAGCCGTGGTATTGTCTGGCGAAGTCGGCCAGTGCCCACTTCATGTCGGGAAGTTCCCCGTTTCGCAATGCCAGCAGGTAGGGATGATGAATGGCGCGGTGAGAGATCGCTTCCTTGGTCACTGAGGAGAGGAACTTATCGAGGGTCACTTCGGATCCGGATTCGACATGAACTCGGCGACGGTTCTCGACTGCATGGACGAATTCCATCAATAGGTCAGGATCATCGCTGAGCTCTCTGAGCAGGTCGGGACGGTCGACCCGTAGGAGCACGCAAGTGCAGCAAGTCTGCACTGTGGCGGTTCTCGGACGCCGATCGATGAATGCGATCTCGCCGACCACATCTCCTGCCTCGATGGTCCCGACTGTAATGCCGCCGCGTTCCACCTCTACCTGTCCAGTCTCGATCAGGTAAATACTCTCATCGAAATCACCCTCA
>DCAA01000008.1:0-1666 GCA_002311345.1 Planctomycetes bacterium UBA1146
TCTGATCGACCGATGCGATCGCGCTGCATCGATTTGATCGATTCGGGAAAGTCGACCTCATCGAGACCGTCGAGCAGCCGCTCTGCGAAGGCGGTGATCCGCAACATCCACTGCTTCATCGGCTGACGAACCACCTCGTGTCCACCGCGCTCGCTCTTGCCCTCGATCACCTCGTCGTTGGCGAGCACGGTGCCCAGTTCGGGGCACCAGTTGACCATCGCCTCATCCTGGTAAGCGAGGTCGTGCTCGAGCAACTTGAGAAAGATCCACTGGGTCCAGTGGTAGTACGATGGATCGCAGGTCGAGAACTCGCGTTCCCAGTCGTAGGAGTAACCCATCGCCTGGAGTTGCTTGTTGAAGATCTCGATGTTCTCCCGGATCGAGACATCGGGATGAACGCCCCTCTCGATGGCGTACTGCTCCGCCGGCAGTCCGAAGGCATCGAATCCCATCGGATGAAGGACATCGAAACCCTTCATCCGGCGATGGCGCGCAACGATGTCGGTGGCGGTATATCCCTCGGTATGTCCGACATGGAGTCCGCTCCCGGAAGGGTACGGAAACATGTCGAGAACGTAGTACTTGGGCAGATCGGCGTGGGCTCCGGCACGAAACAGATTCTGCTGCTGCCAGTGTGCCTGCCACCTGGGTTCGATCTCTTGCGGCTGGTATGCCATCTTCTCCACCTGCGATCGCACTCCGGGTATCCTGTACCACGGTTCCAGAGCGGAGCGCCGTCGTCGGAGATTCTACGCACCGGCTCGGCTGCCAACCACCGACGCGAGGGAATTCATCCCCCTGCCACGGTAGAAAAGGTGACCAAGATGAGACTACAGGGCTGCTTCTACTGGCGGGCAATTCTCCTCCTCGTACTGATTTCTGGGTGCCAGTTGCCGCGCGGTGTCACCGATCCGTTGCAGGATCGCTGGGCCATCGCCATCCACGGTGGTGCCGGAGCGATCTCCGAGGATGCGCCACAGGAACTTCAGGATGCCTACCGGGAGTCACTCGTTTCCGCCTTGAAGATCGGAACGGGGATCATCCGGAGCGGTGGGGATGGTCTCGATGCGGTCGAGCAGGTGATTCGCTACCTCGAGGACGATCCGCTGTTCAACGCTGGCCTCGGTGCTGTCTTCAACTCCGAGGGAAAACATGAACTGGATGCCTCCATCATGGACGGTTCCGATCTTTCCTGTGGCGCCGTCGCTGGAGTACGAACCGTTCGCCACCCCATCACCCTGGCCAGGAAAGTGATGACAGAAACTCGACATGTGTTGTTTGCCGGTGCAGGTGCCGAGACTTTTGCCAGCCAGAGTGGTGTCGAGCTGGTCGAGAACTCGTTCTTCTCGACCGATCGACGCAGAGAGCAGTGGATCAAGAAGACTCAGGGCAAGAAGGGAACCGTCGGGGTGGCGGTGCTCGATCGCCGCGGGCACCTGGCGGCGGGAACATCGACCGGCGGCATGACGAATAAGCGCTGGGGAAGAGTCGGCGATTCCCCCATCATCGGTGCCGGCACCTACGCCGATGACCGCGCCTGCGCCGTCTCCTGCACCGGCACCGGCGAGGAATACATCCGCCACGCCATCGCCTACTCAGTGGCCGCCCGCATGATGCTGGCGGGTGAATCTCTTCAGAGTGCCTGCGACACGCTGATCCATGAGGT
>DCAA01000008.1:1783-2630 GCA_002311345.1 Planctomycetes bacterium UBA1146
GCCGCCGCCGATTCCAGCGGCCGCTTCGAGATCGGCATCCATGACGAGATGGAGGGGGATCCGGGATCCTAGTGGTCGGTATCTTCCGTCTGTGCAGGAGCTGGGTTCCAGCGCTGGCCGCTACCGATCAAGTGGACGCGTAGATCACGGATCACCACCTTGGCCGGCAACTCAGGTTGCAAACTCTCGGCGATCTTTCCCCGGCCATCGATCACCACCACCGGTCCTCTGCCGATCACCTGCCAGGAGCCATCGGGATCGACGACGACTGCGGTCTGTTCATCGATGCCAACTCCGATCTGATCCGGGTGATCGGCAACGGCGGTGAAAAGTCGCGCCCAGCGCCTTCTGGCGAGAAAGTGCTGATCGACGATGACTCCTGGCCACAGGCCCAACCCCTCGACCAGTTCGGTACTCGATTTGATCAACGCCTCGAGTTCTGCCTTGCCGGTCATCATGTAGGGAGACATGACGGCAGCACCAGCGCTGGTGCCGGCGATGACCGTTCCCTGCCTGTGCCCCATCTTCACCACCTCGATGAGGTCGCGTTCGCGCAGGGCATCCATCAGGCGCGATTGAGAACCGCCGCCGAACCAGATCAGATCAGCACTCTCGATGGCGCTGCGTGCGGCAGCCGCTTCCTCAGGGATCACCGTGACCGTGGTGGCGCCAGCTTCTTTCCATACCGCGACCGTTGCCGAGCCGGCTTCTTCCCTGCGCGAGGCCCAGGGAATGATGAGGATGTTGGCATCGTTGCCTCCGGCCAGTTCGAGAGCACGGGGGTGAAGGTCCGCAGGGAGAGCTCCCCCGCCCGCCACGATCAGCACTCCCGGCTTCGGTGAAACAG
>DCAA01000008.1:2908-4047 GCA_002311345.1 Planctomycetes bacterium UBA1146
GGAAAACCGGGCCGCCGCCGCCGGCTGGCACGATGGCCGACCATGGATGGATCAACACCTCGATGGAGTGAAGATCGCAGCGCAGGGAAACTGGGATCTGTTGCTTCTCGGCGATTCCATCACCCAGTCGTGGGGTGGTCCCGGCCGGCGAGTGGGATCCCCCGCAGCCAGAGTTTTCCAGCACTTCTTCGGCAACATTCGAGTGGGCAATCTCGGCATCTCCGGTGACCGCACCCAGCATCTCTTGTGGCGCATCGAAAATGGCACCCTCGATGGTGCCGATCCGAAGGTCATCGTTATCCTCATCGGCACCAACAACATCCATTCCGATCCTCCTGATGACATCGCCCGTGGCATCTCGGCGGTGGTTGCGGCAACCCGCAACGAGGCTCCCGATGCGCTGATCCTTCTGCACCCGATCTTGCCACGCGGAAAAACTGCGGATGATCAAGGCAGACGAGATGTCGTCACCGTCAACGAGCAACTCGATCACCTCGGAGATCTCCAAGGTGTCGAGATCATCGATCTCGCCGATGATTTCCTGAAACCAGATGGAACCATCCGGGCCAAGCTCTACAGCCCCGATGCCTTGCACCTGTCGGTCGCGGGTTACGAAGCATGGGCGCGCGCGCTGGCACCCCGGCTGAGAGCAGCAGGACTGGAGATTCCGGACGAACCCTGAAGCGGTTCAGTAATGATGAAAAGAACAACGCCGCGTCCGGATCGTACCGGAGGCGGCGTTGTTTTCAGCGATAGAGACAACTTCTACAGCGGAATCGGAGTCGGCTTCGGTTTTGGCTTCGGCTTCGGCTTCGGCTTTGGATTCGGCACTGGAGGTGGAGTTGGTTGTGGCTGCGGGTTCACCCCGTCACCACCACGACCGCCTCTACGACGACGATCACGTTCTCCAGGCTGAGAGCCACCACGCATCTCTTCCGGTGAGATGCTCCCGTCGCCATTGCGATCGAGGCCACCGATGCGGCGACGGATGTTTTCCGGCAAACCTTCCATTTCCTCGGGAGAGATCACACCATCTCCGTTGGGATCGTAGCGTTCGAGTCCGCCGCGGCGACGGTCGGGACGTGGAGGCCGGTCACCTTCTCCTTCAGGACGAGGGCGACGATCGCCACCGAACACAC
>DCAA01000008.1:4152-8252 GCA_002311345.1 Planctomycetes bacterium UBA1146
CCATCGCCATTGCGGTCGAGACGCTCGATCAGTCCGCCACCGGGAGGACGTCTATCCGGACGTCTGCCTTCGCCATCGGGACGCGGAGGACGACCGCCACCGAGCACGCGCTCGAGTTCTTCTGCGGTGATGCTTCCGTCACCATCGGCATCGGCTTCGCCGATACGGCGACGCATCCCTTCCGGGAGACCTTCGATCTCATCGCCGTCGAGCACTCCATCGCCATTGCGATCGAAACGCTCGATCAGGCCGGCCCCACCACGACCTCTGCGACGACGCTCTCCATCGGGGCGCGGAGCAGGAATCGGATCATCTCCGGGCCTCACCACCGGCGGAGGCGGAGGTGTCGGATGATCGTCACCGGGGATCGGCTTCGGTGTCGGAACGGGTTTTGGCGGCGGATCCTGCGCGACCACCAGGGCCGGCAGCAGGAGAGCCATGAAAAGTACGAGCATTGAGGAGCAAAAACGCATTGGAACCTCCTGTTGAGTCTGTCGCTCGGAGTCCCGGAGTCCTCCCCACATCGGGAAATACTGCGGAATCTCGAAGATCACGGTCCCAGAAGGACCTCTCTGGATCAACCCCGGATCGCCCAAGGAGTCGCACCCTATTGGGGGTTTTTGGCCCCATTGGCCCGATCGAGGGCAAATTTTCCACCAGAATCGCCTTCGATCTGCCCCGCTTGAACCGTGTCCGGGGCCCCGTTATGGATCTCAGGGGCTCGCCCACCCCACTCGATGAGCGCCGCTGCGGTGGCCCTCGATACCGCACAGAGAAACTCGAAATCGATGGTGTCGATGGTATCGGTGCGGCGGTGATAGTGCGGATTCCGGAAATTGGCCGTATCGGTCAGCATGATGCCGCGAAGCCCTGCCTGCCAGTAGGGATAGTGGTCGCTACGGGCAGCATCTCCGAAAAAGCCGGCGATCCGGTTGGCGCTGAAATATTTCAGGCCGGGGACATAGCGATCAACACAGCCCTCAAAGATGTTACCGAGTCCCCCTGACTGGAAGTTCCCCGCCACCAGGATGAAGTCTCCTTGCTGGGGAATCGAAGCGATCAGCGGAATACGCACCGGAGCATCCTGACTCCCCTCCTCAAACACCCGGTATCCGATCATCTCCAGATCGAGCAGTCCGTCGACGCGGCGTGAAGAGTCGGCGAGGATTCGATCGACATGAGCACGACTGCCGACCAGCCCCACCTCCTCGGCAGCGAAAAAGCACATTCGAACTGTTCGCTCGGGGCGGTGGTGAACCAGCACCCGGGCGATCTCGAGCAATCCCGCGACGCCGGAACCGTTGTCGTCAGCTCCCGGGCAGTTTTTCACCGTATCGTAGTGAGCACCCACTTCGACGACGGTGGTCGGATCGACCAACCCCTCGATCTCGACGATGAGATTGACCTGCTCGACACCGCGCCAGGGTCCCACCGCTTCTCGCTGGACCTGGTACCCCAGTTGCATGAGACGCTTCTCCAGATACTCGACAGCGCGTTGGGTTTCTTCGCTATCACCGGCATAACGAGGACCAAGCGCCACCAGAGATCGCAACTGCTGCTCGCAACTCTCAGGGGTTATCGCCGAGATGATCGCGGGGATTGCCTCACGGGTTGCGGCAGGAACTGCACAACCTACCAGGGAAACGACCGGCAACAGTAGCCACAGCAAGAATCGTCGCGACCGGCTCGTCCGTGACATCACTGCGGGCTCACTATTCGCTCCAGCACTACAAAAGCACAGGGGTACAGGTTCTTGTCATCGGCGGGACAGTCTTGCCTCGACACCTGTTGCCATTGATCGGGATCGAGTCGAGGAAAAAAGGTATCTCCCTCGAAATCCCCATCCACCTCGGTCCTGTGGATGCGCTGCGCCATCGGCAGAAACAGGGCGTAGATCTCGCTGCCTCCGATGATGAAGATCTCCTCTTCATCGACACAGGATTCGAGCGCAGCCTCCGGGGTCTGGAATCCTTCCACCGCTTCCGGCAGGGAATCGGGATTGCGTGATAGCACCAGGTTGCGACGGCCAGGAAGGGGCACGCCGATGGAATCAAAAGTGCGACGTCCCATGATGATGGGAGATCCCATCGTGGTCTTCTTGAAGTGAGCCAGGTCCACGGGCAGATGCCAGGGGATCGTGCCCTCGTTTCCGATCACTCCTGCGGTGCCGGTTGCAACGATCAGCGAGATACGCACGTCACACCGCAACCGGGGCAGGAATCGCCGGATGGGGGTCATAGTCTTGCACCTCGAAGTCCTCGAAAGAGAACTGATCGATCTCGGCAATATCGGAGCAAATACGCAAAGAGGGAAGTTCGCGCGGTTCCCTCGACAGCTGCTTCTTCGCCTGCTCGAGATGGTTGTCGTAGAGATGCAGATCGCCAAAGGTGTGGATGAACTCTCCCACCTGGAGCCCGGTGACATGAGCGACCATGTGCGTCAACAGCGCGTAACTGGCGATGTTGAAGGGCACCCCGAGAAAGATGTCAGCGCTTCTCTGGTAGAGTTGACAGTGCAACCGTCCATCGAGGACCTGAAATTGAAATAGACAGTGACATGGCGGAAGCGCCATCTCCTCGATGAGAGCAGCATTCCAGGCACTGACGATCAGCCGTCTGGAATCGGGATTGGCCCGGATCTCGTCGATCACATTTTGCAACTGATCGACAACCCTTCCCCCTGCACCTTCCCAACTGCGCCATTGAGCACCGTAAACCGGACCCAGATCGCCCGTTTCCGGATCGGCCCATTCGTCCCAGATGCGAACTCCCGCTCGCTGCAAGGGTCTGACGTTGGTCTCGCCGGAGATGAACCAGAGCAATTCATGGATGACCGATTTGAGATGGACCTTCTTGGTCGTCAAAAGCGGAAAACCGGCTTTCAGATCGAAGCGGATCTGGCGACCAAACAGAGCACGGGTACCGGTACCGGTTCGGTCTCCCTTGCGCACGCCGTTTTCGAGCAGATCGGTGACAAGATCCAGATAGATATGCACGTATCCCCCGCTCCTCGCTGGCCCCATGAGCCATGACAACTCAGTGTCACCGATGGGTCAGAGGTGCGCCACTGACCGCCAGGGGAATGCCTGAAGTGATGCTACGGAACAGAAGGGACCACGATCAGGGACAGGGCCCGGAGAGGGAGAGTTGGCACTCGAGGGTATCGGAGGTCGGATCATCGCCGCAATCGGGGAATGGCTCCGGCAACCGAGCACCGTTGGCAAACAGATACATCAGAGAACTCACCGGATCAGCGAGATCGAGAATGCCGTCATCATTGGCATCGAATGCATCCGCGCATCCAGACACACTACCTCCTGCGATAAAGAGCGCCTCGAGAACCGTGATGGGATCTGCGAGATTGAAAAATCCATCGGCGTTTGCATCTCCACGACTAAACTCGGCCTGAACTTCTATGCCGATGAAAACGGTGATGAGATCCTCGGAACCACTGGCCACCACAACATCGAGGACTCCATCGCTGTTGAAATCTGCCACCTCCATACAAACGGGATCGGACGGAAGCGGATAGGTGCTGAACTGCTGGTACGGGACTCCGTCCAGTCCATGACCTCGTAGAATTATCATTTCGTCGTCAGCCCTGCTGAAGAACAGAAGATCGGGAGTGCCATTCCCGTCGAGTTGAGCTGCAACCAGATCATCAGCGAAATCGAGTTCTTCGCCATAACGCTCGATGGGTGCATCGAAGGAGCCGTCGCCGAAACCGGGAAGAAATGCGAGTCCGTCTCCTCCATCGATCAGGCAAACCACATCGAGGATTCCCACACCGTCTGGATTGTCCTCGAATACATCGATCAGCAGCATCTGGTCAATTTCGTAGGTGACGGGGATCTGCTGGAAATCGGACAGGTTGCCGTTTCCATCGTTGAGATAGACCGTCATCTGGGACGACCCCAGCAACAGATCCAGATCTCCATCTTCATCGAGATCCCTGACCAGTGCCTGCAATGAATCTGGATAAACCACCGGGTCGAGTTGCAGATTTCCAGAAGCATCCGACATCAAAATCCGCGTGGTTCCACAACCGACGATTCCACAAATCGAGGACAAAACGATGTCGTCTTGCCCATCTTCATTGAT
>DCAA01000008.1:8444-9474 GCA_002311345.1 Planctomycetes bacterium UBA1146
TCCATCGCCATTCCCCAGCAGAACCTGAATCTGGCCGCCATCTTCTGTAGCGATGATCAGATCTGGAATACCATCCTGATTGAAATCTCCCAGGGACATATCGGTCGGACCTTCAGCCACTGGGTAGAAAACCGGTGGCAAGAAATCGCCGGATCCATTTCCGGATGGAACCTGTCCTTCAAGCGGTGAGAATCCGCCCAGAAGCAAGCAGCCAACAACAAGAAAGAATCCAATGAGACGAGAAGACATAATCTGAAACACCGCCTACAGGTATTGAGTAGAATACACAAACAAGCCGTGAAAAATTTTGGCTATGAATGTAATCCACTCGAACACAAACAAACCGTAACACAGCACAATAACGGTCCTGATCACTGTACCAGCGACAGCACTCTCTGATAATATGAATGCTCTGACATTACAGTAATAGTCTCTCTGACAGGTTTGGTAGGAAAGTCAGGTACTGGCATCCGTGGTCTTGACGATAGATCATCTTCGCTGGAAATTGCCGTACCCCGCAGTCGCGTAACTATCGAGGAGCTTCATGAATAGAACTGACCTCTTTGCCCTGGTGCTGGTCACCTTGTTGCTGTTAAGTTTCCCCGGCTGTGGAGCAGGCGATATAGACGATCTCTATCCACTGCTGGAAACCATCCGGGATGCCATCGCAGGGACAGAGATGACGGTCGAGGGATTCATCTCGGTCGAGCCCGGAACCTTCGAGAGTAGCACCGGTGAAGCCGGATTCGCAATCCAGGACGTGACAGCAGGGGTTTACGTGCAGGTGAGTGCGACATTGGCTCTCGATCTGAGTGGGCTCAGTCTCGGCGACAGGGTGCGTGTGACCGGAATCGTCGGAGACCTCGATCAACTCGTCACCCTTACCATCGACGAGATGGCTGACATCTTGCTGCTCAGTGGTGGGTTCATCTTCTTTCCGCAAGATCTACAAACGGTAGACACCGATCCAGGCTGCGTCTCGCCGAGAGAAGATTGCTCCAATGGCATCGATGACGACGGGGACGCTCTA
>DCAA01000008.1:9646-9810 GCA_002311345.1 Planctomycetes bacterium UBA1146
GCTCTAGTGGACTGCGACGATCCCGATTGCTCTTCCGATCCAAACTGTGTCCCGCCGATGGAAGATTGCTCCAATGGCATCGATGATGACGGAGACGCTCTAATAGATTGCGACGATCCCGATTGCTCTTTCCAAAGTACACCGGAACTAGAATCAAAGATCGT
>DCAA01000008.1:10134-16122 GCA_002311345.1 Planctomycetes bacterium UBA1146
TCCCGCATCGCTTGTCACCGAGGGGGATTTCGGTTTCTCGCTCCATGAAGACAACGGCAATGGCACCCAGGATGGGATCTTCGTCAGCATCGCATCCAATGCCATCGTCATCGGCAACTACGCCGGCAATCCGATGTCGCTCGCAGAGTTGATCTCCTTCGTGAACTTCGGTCACCGAAGGGTTCACGTCTCCGGTATTCTCGGAACGACTGTCGGCGGAGATCGGATCATCGTTGTAGGGGATGGAGATGTCCGTCTGCTCTCGGAAGATCTCGATTTTCCCTTCGCCTTGCCTGTAAACACCGGCAGTGTCAGCGCCAATCTCGGCCGCTGGGTCACTGCCTCAGGTATCCTGCAGCCCCCCCCCGCCGGTGCAGCACTGGGCACCTTTAGCGGTTGGACCATCGGACCTGGAGGTTTTCAGGCCCGGATCAATGGCAGCTCGGGAAATGTGAACATCCTGTTCCCGTTCGAGGTGTTCGGCGATCTGAACGGGGATGGTTTCATCAATCTCGGCGATATTCTCTATGGTCAGGTGACGGGAGTCATCAGTTTCGACATGGTCGTCGGCGGAAACCTGCAAGTGGCCGGTTTTGCTCGCAATCATGACGGCGAGACGGAGATCGTCATCCCCTTCAACCTTCCGGCATACATCAACTAGCAAGGATCCCGCATGATCTGGATCACCTCGGCTCTGTGTCTGGTGCTATCGGGTCCGATCGTCGCTTCCGATTTGCAACCGGGAAAACAGGTCCCACGAACGGTCACCCTCGAGGTCTCCGATGAAAAGGGAAGTCGCACCGTCGAGATGGGCTACCAGTTGTTTGTACCCGCGTCCTTCGATGCGAAAAAAAAGATGCCACTGATGCTGTTTCTGCACGGAGCAGGGGAACGAGGCACCGATCTGAACAAGGTCAAAAAGTGGGGTCCACCGCGGATCGTCGAGAAGAAACCTGACTTCCCCTTCATCGTGGCCAGCCCGCAGTGCCCACGCGGTCAGTGGTGGGACGTTACCGCACTGTCGCGACTGCTCGATCATCTGGAAGAGACCCTTCCCGTCGATGGGGACCGCATCGTGGTCACCGGATTGAGCATGGGCGGTTTTGGTAGCTGGAGCCTCATCGCCGCCGAACCGGATCGTTTCGCCGCGGCGGCTCCCATCTGTGGCGGCGGAGATCCCTCCACCGCCGCACGGATCACCAGGATTCCCGTCTGGAACTTCCACGGCGCCGACGACACCGTCGTACCCGAAACCCGTTCGAGTGACATGGTCGAAGCGATCCGTGCCGCCGGCGGGACCCGGATCAAGTACACCCTCTATCCCGGGGTCGGTCATGCCTCGTGGCGAAAGGCCTACGCCGAAACGAAACTGTGGAAGTGGTTGCTGGCGCAAAAACTTGGTGCCAGTGGCAAAGACAACAAGATCCTCGAGAGATCCGGGGGAAACCGTCTGGAGATCGAGAAAACTCTCGCGTCCTGTTCCGATTCAGAACTGGAGACGATGAAATGGTTGCTGGAGCGAATGCCGGATTCCGATCTACAGAATCTGTCGGCGGAGTTTCTGCTCGAAAATCTGTCCGAAGCTCGTGCCGCATTCGAATCGGCACCATGGAATACACAGATCCCCGAGCAGATCTTCCGCGACGCGGTACTGCCGTATGCCTGCATCAACGAGCGCCGCGACCGCTGGCGTGCCGACTTCCGTAAACGCTTCGAATCCCTGGTGGCGGAAGTACAGAGCCCTTCCGAGGCGGCGGTCATCCTCAATCAGAAGATCTTCGGGATGCTGGATGTGAAGTACTCGACGAAACGCCCCAAGCCGGACCAGAGCCCCTACGAATCGATGGATGCCGGCCTTGCCTCCTGCACTGGATTATCCGTGCTTCTCATCGATGCGTGCCGATCGGTGGGAGTCCCGGCTCGTTTTGTCGGGACACCGCTATGGTCCGATGGCAGTGGCAACCATTCCTGGGTCGAGATCTGGGACGATGGGTGGCACTTCACCGGAGCCGCAGAGCCGACCGGGAATCAACTCGACCAGGCCTGGTTCAAAGGACGTACCTCCCAGGCGACACGGGAAGATCCAAAAAACGCCATCTACGCCGTGACCTGGCGATCCACCCCCATCTCGTTCCCGATGACCTGGAAACCACAGGACCGGAGCGTTGGCGCGGTCGATGTGACCGATCGCTATACCACTGGCGAGGTCACCATTGCCGATGGTCAGGCTCGCGTTCGATTCCGGGTCATCGATCCGGAATCAAAAGAGCGACAGTCGAGTTCTATTGAGGTCTATGGCGAAGATTCGCAACTTCATTTCGAGGGCACTTCCAAGGATGAACGTTTCGATGGCAATGATCATATCGAATCACAACTGGAGATCGGCAAACGTTTCGTCGTGATCGCCGAACGAGAAGGTGGAGTCACCGCTTCTACCTTCATCGTCGAAAAGGATGAGCAACTGATTTCCATCGAAATGGCTACTCTTTCCAGCAACGCCGCCTCCGCCGAAGCGGTTCGTTCTCTCGGTGAGTATCTGTCCGTCTGCGGATTTGACGATTCGATCCAGAAGACTCGCTTCGCCCGGACTCCCCTGACCAGAAACGACGCGGATGCTGCTGCCAGTCAGATTTGGCAAGCTCATGCCAACGAGATCATCAAAGAACGAGCAGAAGAGATGGAGAAGCAGGTTCTGACCATCGGTGAACTGGAGATGCCCTTCTGGTTCGAAGCAAGCGGGACTCCCGCAGCGACCGGCCGCAGTTTATGGATCTCTCTCCATGGTGGTGGCGGTGCTCCCCAGGAGGTGAACGATCAGCAGTGGGAAAATCAGAAGCGCCTCTATCGTCCCGAGGAAGGGATGTACCTGGCGCCTCGAGCCCCGACCAACACCTGGAATCTGTGGCACCAGGGACACATCGACCAGTTCTTCGATCGCCTCATCGAAAATCTGATCGTCTTTCATCAGGTGGATCCCAATCGAATCTACGTGATGGGGTATTCGGCCGGAGGAGATGGTGTCTACCAGATCGGTCCCCGGATGGCCGATCGCTGGGCTGCCGTGGCGATGATGGCAGGCCACCCCAACGATGCTCGACCCGATAGTCTGCGCAACACTCCCTTCACCCTCCACGTGGGGGCCAAGGATGAGCCCTACAATCGAAACGGTCAGGCGCAGATCTGGAAGAAAAAACTGGCCGATCTGGCTGCTGCCGATCCGGGAGGATATCCGCACTGGGTCGAGATCTACCCCGACAAGGGCCACTGGATGGACCGGGAGGATGCCGCGGCGGTTCCGTGGATGGCGAAACACACTCGCAACCTGAGACCGAAGAAGTTGGTCTGGCAGCAAGACGATGTCACCAACGAACGTTTCTACTGGCTCAGGGTGGAAGATCCAAAAGCCAGGAGTCGTGTCGTCGTCGAAATCGATGGCCAGAAGATCAAGGTCATCGAGTCAGAAGGAGTCGCCAAACTCACCTTCCGATTCGATGATTCGATGCTAGCTCTAGATGATCCGGTTTTGTTCGAAAGAGATGGCCGTCCATTCCACGAGTGCTCCATCGATCGTACCATCGCTACCATTGCCAGGACGATGGCGGAACGGGGCGATCCGATCGGCATGTTCAGTGCAGAGGTAACGCTGGAAATCCCACCGAAAAAAACCTCTCAGTAGAAAGAGATCGATGGAAGCTCCATATCTGGAACATCTCAACATCACCGTTCTCGATGTTGATGCAGCGATTCGATTTCTCCAGACTGCCATGCCGCAACTCGAGGTAAGAGGCGGTGGTACCGGCGAGAAATGCAAGCGCTGGGTTCATGTTGGAACCGACCACAGCTACCTGGCGATCGAGGATCGAGGCGCAGAAGGTCCAGGACCTCATAAGCCCTACATCCATCCAGGGATGAACCACATCGGATTCGTCGTCGGTGACCTCGATGGGGTCGCAGAACGGCTGCGTTCATCCGGTTACAGGGAGGGGATGAGTGCGATGGATCATCCTCATCGAAGGCGCATCTACTTCTTCGATGACGACGACAACGAATACGAGTTCATCGAATACCTCTCGACCGATCCTTCTGATCGCAACGATTATCAAATGTAGTGCGCCCCCGGTTGGCGGTGACAGGTCCCAGCAGGAGACCTGTGGCCATTCTCGACGGGCCGATCCTGACCATGGATGAGGGATAATTGGTTCACTCCGTCGCGATAGCCCGTACCATCTCCAGCATGGTGAGAATCTTGTTCCAGCGAGGAGAATAAGTCGAGATGAGTGCGCTGAATCCTTTCCAGCAACAATTCATCGAGTTCCTGGTCCGTTGCAAGGTCCTCACCTTCGGTGATTTCACGACCAAGAGTGGCCGCAAGACGCCCTATTTCGTCAACACGGGGATGATTTGTACCGGCTCCCAGATGGAGTGCTTTGCCTCCTTCTATGCCGACGTCATCGCCCAGCAGGTCGGTGACAATTTCGATGTTCTCTTTGGACCTTCCTACAAGGGCATCCCGCTGGCCACTGCCGTGGCGACTTGTCTGGCACGCGAACATGGTATCGACCGGGGGTTCTGTTTCGATCGCAAGGAGGCGAAAGATCACGGAGAAGGGGGCACCCTGATCGGCTCCATCCCTCAGGACGGGGATCGGGTGCTGCTGGTCGAGGATGTCACCACGGCAGGAACCTCCATCCGGGAGACGGTTCCAAAACTCCGTGCCACCGCTGATGTGGAACTGGCCGGCCTGGTCGTCTCCGTCGATCGAAAGGAACGGGGAACCGGAGATCTCTCCGCGCTCGACCAACTCACCGAGGAGATGAAGATGCCCTGCATCTCCATCGTCACGGTTCATGACATCATCGATTTTCTGCACGGACATGAGATCGACGGACAGATCGTCATCGATGACGAGATCCGAACCCGTATGGAAGAATATCTGCAAGAACACGGTCCCCGCGACCACACCGTCTGAGTTCAACTCACCTGCTCAACGCTCCCAGGGTCAGTACTACTTCTTGGAATTTCCGAAGTGGACGGCGTATTTCCCCGGACCCATCAAACCGATGACAAGCGCTGCCGCTGCAAGCGAGACGGGGAGTTCCATGTTGCCCGGAAATTCACCCGGATGAACAAGGAAGGCTGCGGTCAGCATGGTAAAGACCAGCGGAATCGACATCAGCCGCGCTCCGAGACCGGTGATCAGTGCCAACCCGCCGACAAACTCGGAAAGAGCTGCAAGCCACGCAGCAACCAGTGGCATCGGAATCCCCAGCGATTCGACGAACAAGGCGAATCCTGCGACACCTTCTTCGCCAAAGATCTTGTCGTAGCCGTGCAGGGCAAAACTCAATCCCGCCGCACATCGCAACACCAGCAGACCAAGATTTCCGGACATAGGTTCTTTGAGAAAACCAGGCTTCATCAGTGCTGTTCCTTCCTCCATCAAACGCTGATCGGATCAATCATTCCTGATCAAGATAGCATCGATATCGATCGCCAGAGGGATCACTCCCTCAGCCGCATCGTCCACCACGAGCAGGTCTTCTTGTGTCTGAGTGTACGGGCTGTCCTCTTGCCATTGAAGCGCCACCTGCACCGATCCTGTCTGGCCGATGAACGCCGAAGGAATCGTATCGTACTCGACCAGAACCACTTCTCTTGCAACCTCGAACTGGGTGACTGACGGTCCGGTGAAGGAAAGGATCGCCGCAACGATCACTTCGTCTGCTTGCAGATTGGTGAGCCACAAATCGGGCCCGCTGCCTCCGTTGATCGCCTGAAGAAAAGCTGATTCATTCGCCGAAGAGCAAACTAACTGGGTGGGATCGTTGGAAATGGCGAGATTGAAGGCTGCGATGAAGGTCGGGAAATTCGGATTGATGGCATCTTCCTCGAGTCTCAATACGGCACTCATCTGGCCGATCCCGGTTACTCCGGAGTAAGTGCCAGGACCGGCTGTTCCCGAGTATGTGAAGATGCGATCGACCCTCA
>DCAA01000015.1:0-26899 GCA_002311345.1 Planctomycetes bacterium UBA1146
GAAGATCGCATCGGCGATGTTGACAGAACCATCGCCGTTGGAGTCGCAGGCATCCAAGCAGGGGCCCGCTGGGCCACCGGAGAAGAGCGCCGCCAGCAAGAAGATCGCATCGGCGATGTTGAAGCCACCGTCGGCGTTACAGTCTCCGCGACCAAAGAGCGGACCTACCGGGCCGCCACCGCCGCCGAGGGCTGCGATGTATCGAGCGGCCAGATCAACCTGATCTCCCCCGAATCCACCAAACTCCCACGACTGGGAGATGGTGTTGCCAAACGGAGCATCGGTGGCGTAGAAGATCCCGGTACCGTAACCCTGAGCCGAATCGGTCCAGATCTGTGCGACGTTGGGTCCTGCGGCTCCGGCAAGAGGTGGGATCCGGTCGGTCCAATCACTGCCTGCGGCAGCCTGGTTGTAGGCGGTTCCGCTCAGGTCAGTGGTGTCGAGTCCGAAACCGCTATCGGCACCGTTCATCGACAGGAAACTGTCATCCCCATCGACTACGACAGCTTGATCGACTCCGTCGTAGTTGTCGTATGGAGTGATGAGGTGGACGAATCCCCAGTGGTCACCCGCTTCGAAGTAAACCGCGACTCCGTTCTCGACCGCCGTAGCGAGGGCCAGCCCGTCCTCGGCAGTGATGCGATAATATTGGGGGTAAGTTCCGGTCATCATCCAGACGCGCGCGATGGTGGAACTGCCGAGGCAGCCCCATTCCGCTGGCCCCAGAGTGGTGGTGACGTACACGATGCCGTTGGCATCGAGGGCGGCCTGAAGTGCCGCGACACTGTCGATCTGGTCGGCTAGTTCGAGGCCGAAGATGATGTCCGTTTCACCTCCGTAGGAGGCGACGTTCGCCACTGTGGTGGCGGCACTGCCGATGTTGCCATTGCAGACACCCTGTACCTGGTAGGTGTAGTTGCCAGCAGGCAGACCCGGATCGGTGTAGGTGGTATCGCCGCCACCGAGGGTGTCGATCAATACCGAGTCTCTCAGAATCTCGATGGTGTCGAATGTGCCGGCGGTCCAGCTCAGGGTCACATCACCGCTGACGCAATCACTGATGTAACCGAGTCCAGTCATCGGAGGACACAACTGTGGCTCGATGTTCAGAGTTCCGGTGCCACCGCCACCAATTGACCAGGCTCCAACGCGTATGAGGTATTGATTTCCTGCGACCAGCGGAACCTCGACGTAGGAGTAGTAAATCTGGCAAGGACCAGGAAGAGCACCGGAGTCACCGTTGCAGGCGATCTCGTTGCCCTGGATGTTTGCGCAGTCGCCACCGGCAGCGGTGAAATCGTAAACGAGCAGATCGCTATCGAATCCAGCCGGGTCACAGGTGTGAATCCAGTAAAAGGCATCGGCAGTAGCGGTGTAGAGGTACCAGCCGTCCATGTCATTTACACCGAAGAAGGTGGCCGGGCACAGTCCTGCATTGGAAAGATCGGCACTGGGGGTGTAGGGGTTGGTGTCGATGGCATTGGCGCCGTCGAACACATCGATGGCGAGGAAGCACTCATCTCCATCGCTGATGGGACACGCTGGTGTTCCCAGGCAATCGGCTATGTCGAGACAGTCGACGAGACCGTCTCCATCGTTGTCGAATCCATCGTCGCAAATCTCGGGTCCACAGAGACCGATGCCGCTGCAGTCGGGATCGGCGCAATCAGTGGCGCCGTCTCCATCGTTGTCGATACCATCGCTGCAAGTCACACTGTCACCCTCGAAACAATTAGGAGACCCATTGCAGTCAGGATCGAAGCAATCGATGAGACCATCGAGATCGTTGTCGATACCGTCGTCGCAGATCTCCGGGCCGACTACTACAAGGATCATCGTGAGTTGTCCTACTCCGGAAGCACCCGCTGCCCAGGAACCCACACGGATCTTGTAGTTTACTCCTGCAGTGACACCTACGAGCTGGACGTGGCTGTAAAAGGCCTGGCAGCCGGTGAGGATCCCGGCATCTCCATTACAGGCGATCTCTGTCATCGCGGTGCAATCGTTGGTGGCATCTTCATAGACCAACAGGTCAGTGTCCCAACTGGTCGCATCACAGGTGTGAATCTCTGCACTCATGTCCTGGTCGGGAGTGAAACTGAACCAGATATCGTTGTCGAACGCACCCCCGACTGCGCAGGCAATGCCTGGCAGCGGATCAGCACCGAGAGTGGCGGTCGTTGAATCCATGAGAACGGTATAGGTACCGGGACCGGCGATCGGGATGTCTACGGCAACAACGCATTCATCGTTACCGGCAGCGGGGCACGCCGGGGTTCCCAGACAATCGGCTACGTCGAAACAGTCGATGAGACCGTCTCCATCGTTGTCGAATCCATCGTCGCAAATCTCGGGTCCACAGAGACCGATGCCGCTGCAGTCGAGATCTGCGCAATCAGTGGCGCCGTCGGCATCGTTGTCAACGCCGTCGGTACAGGTTGCGGCATCTCCCTCGAAGCAGGCCGGATCACCGATGCAGTCAACATCGAAGCAATCGGTGGTTCCGTCAGCATCGTTGTCAACGCCGTCGTCGCATTGACCGGCTTCGGCTCCACAGGGTGGCACTCCGGCGCAATCAGGATCAAAACAATCGATGAGACCATCGGCATCGTTGTCAGCGCCGTCGTCGCAGATTTCGGCTCCGATGGCGTAGAAATTCATGTTCATGGTGCCGACTCCGGCGGCAACAGCATTCCAGCCACCGACCCGAAGGTAGTAAGTGACTCCTGCGAACACCGCTGTCGGATTCTCGAACTCGGAGTAGAAGGCCTGGCAGGGACCGGCGTTACCTACTCCATCTCCGCTGCAGTTGAGTTCAAAAAGGGCTGCGCATCCTGCGCTACCATCGTAGAGAACCAGGTCAGTATCCCAACTTGTTGGATCGCAGGTGGTGACATCTATGGCACCATCGCCATCCGGGACAAAGGAGAACCAGATGTCCTGATTGAATATGCCCATGAAGGCACCACATGGGATCACCGGGACCGGATCGGACCCTGATGTTGCGGTGGTACTATCCATTGCGATGGAGTAGGTCCCGAAACCAGAGATGGGAATTACATCAGCGACGCCACACTCGTCTCCGCCAGTTTGCGCCCACAGGCTGGTGGCAGAAAAAGCGAGCATGGTTGTGATCAATAACCAGTTACGCATTCGTTCCCTCGACTTCCCGTTTATTCATCGAGTTGCCAGCAGGCACACCTGTCGCTGTGAATCCAGGAGCCGCAACCCGCAATTATCTGTCACTTTCAAGCCCAAGCATCGAGAGATTGATCCTCAATATGAGATCGACTCCCTCGACGATCCTGGTTCCATATTAGTCATGAGAATGGCGGAGTGCGAGGTACGCGCTGTGGATGGCATGAAATAAAGAACAGGGGGCCTTTCCCTGTTGGAAAAGGCCCCCTGGCGCAATGTTATCGTCTCTGCCTGGTTTACGGGCAGGGCGGGAAACTTGCGCAATCGAGCGTATCGCTATCGTCGACATCCACGTCACAGTCTGTCGGTCCGGGATCAGACGGAGCAGGACCACCGCTGAACAGTGCTGCCAGAGTGAAGATCGCATCGGCGATGTTGATAGAACCATCGCCGTTGGAGTCGCAGGCATCCGCGCAGGGGCCCGCTGGACCACCGGAGAAGAGTGCTGCCAGAGTGAAGATGGCATCCGCAATGTTGAAGCCACCGTCGGCGTTACAGTCACCGCGACCGAAGAACGGCCCTATCGGACCACCACCTCCGCCAAGAGCTGCGATGTAACGGGCGGCCAGATCAACCTGATCTCCACCAAATCCACCAAACTCCCACGACTGGGAGATGGTGTTGCCAAACGGAGCATCGGTGGCGTAGAAGATCCCAGTACCGTAACCCTGAACCGAATCGGTCCAGATCTGTGCAACGTTGGGTCCTCCGGCTCCGGCAAGAGGTGAGATCCGGTCGGTCCAGTCACTGCCTGCGTTGGCCTGATTGTAGGCGGTCCCGCTCAGGTCAGAAGTGTCGAGTCCGAAACCGCTATCGGCACCGTTCATCGTGAGGAAACTGTCATCCCCATCGGCTACGGTACCTTGATCGACTCCGTCGTAGTCGTCGTATGGAGTGACGAGGTGGACGAATCCCCAGTGGTCACCCGCCTCGAAGTAAACCGAGGTTCCGTTCTGGACCGCTGTAGCGAGGGCCACCCCGTCCGGGGCATCGATGCGATAATATTGGGGGTAAGTTCCGGTCATCATCCAGGCGCGGACGATGGTTCCACTGCCGAGGCAGCCCCATGCCGCAGGTCCCAGAGTGGTGGTGACGTACACGATGCCGTTGGCATCGAGAGCGGCCTGGAGTGCCGCGACACTGTCGATCTGGTCGGGTAGTTCGACGGCGAAGATGACATCCGTTTCACCTCCGTAAGCGGCGACGTTCGCGACGATAGTCTGACTTCCGCCGATGTTACCAGCGCAGACACCCTGTACCTGGTAGGTGTAGTTCCCGGCAGCCAGACCCGGATCGGTGTAGGTGGTGTCTCCACCGCCGACGGTGTCGATCAATACCGAGTCTCTCAGAATCTCGATGGAGTCGTAGGCATTGGTGGTCCAGTTCAGGATCACATCACCGGTTGAACAATCACTCGAGGAACTGAGTCCAGCCATCGGAGGACACAGCAGCGGCACGATGTTCAGCGTTCCGGTGCCACCGCCACCAACAGACCAGGATCCGATCCGGATGAGGTACTGATTGCCGGCGACCAGGGAGACCTCGACGTAGGAGTAGAATGCCTGACAGGGACCAGGAAGAGCGGTGGAGTCGCCGTTGCAGGCGATCTCATTGCCCTGAATGTTCGCGCAGTCGCCGCCGGCAGCTGTGAAATCGTAAATGATCAGGTCGCTGTCGTGTGTACCACCATTGACACAGGTGTGAATCCAGTAGCCAGCATCGGCGGTCGCAGTGTAGAGGTACCAACCATCCATGTCATTTTGACCGAATACGCCAGCCGGACACAGTGTGGTATTGGAAGCATCCCCGCTGGTGGTGAAAATGCCGGTGTCGTAGTCATTGGCACCGTCGAAGACATCGATGGCGACGAAGCACTCATCGCCGTCGGTGTAGGTGCAACTCGGATCCGCGAAGCAATCGGAATCGAGACAATCGATGAGACCATCGAGGTCGTTATCGATGCCATCGTCACAGATCTCTACCCCGGGAACCACCGCGAGGAGGGTGAGGGTTCCAAGACCGCTAACTCCAAGCCCATACGAGCCGATACGGATCTTGTAGGTGGTTCCGGCAGTAACACTCACGAACTGAACGTGGCTGTAGAAGATCTGGCATCCGGGGAGGATATTTGCATCTCCGTTACAGGCAATGGCAGTCATGGTGGCACAATCGTCACCCTCGTAAACCGCCAGGTCAGTATCCCAGGCGAGTGGATCACAGGTGTGGATTTCCATCACCATGTCGACGTCGGGGACAAAGCTGAACCAGATATCGTTGTCGAACTGACCCATGACAGCGCAGGTAATGCCTGGCAGCGGATCAGCACCGAGAGTGGCGGTCGTTGAATCCATGAAAGCGGTGTAGACACCGGGTCCCGCGATCGGGATGTCTTCGGCACCCACGCATTCATCGTTGGTCGCAGCGGGGCACGCCGGGGATCCAACGGGGCAGTCGAGTACGTCGAAACAGTCGATGAGTCCGTCCCCATCGTTGTCGAATCCATCGTCGCAAATCTCGGGTCCACAGAGACCGATGCCGCTGCAATCGAGATCGGCGCAATCAGTGGCGCCATCGGCATCGTTGTCAACGCCGTCGGTACAGGTTGCGGCATCGCCCTCGAAGCAGGCCGGATCACCGATGCAGTCAACATCGAAGCAATCGGTGGTTCCGTCGGCATCGTTGTCAACGCCGTCGTCGCATTGGCCGGCTTCGGGTCCACACGGTGGGATTCCGGCGCAATCAGGATCAAAACAGTCGATGAGACCATCGGCGTCGTTGTCAGCGCCGTCGTCGCAGATTTCGGTTCCAACTGCAAAGAAGTTGATGGTGAGGTTGCCGGCTCCACCAGATCCAGAGGCACCCCAGTTACCGATTCGGAGGTAGTAGATGTTTCCTCCGGTGACCACAGTCGGCGCATCGAATTCGGAGTAGAAGGCCTGGCATGGACCAGGATTGGTGACGGCATCTCCGCTGCAGGCTAACTCGAGAAGAGCTCCGCAGCCGCCAGATCCATCGTAGAGAAGCAGGTCGGTGTCCCAACTTGCTGGATCGCAGGTGGTGACATCGATGGCACCATCGGCATCCGGGACAAAAGAGAACCAGATGTCATCGGTATTCTGGCCAAAAACGGCACAGGGAATTGAGGGAGCAGGATCGGTTCCGGTGGTCGCGCCGACGTTTGTCATCGCAACGACGTAGGTACCAAATCCAGCAACGGCGATATCGTCTGCAACAACACACTCGTCTCCGCCAGTTTGTGCCCACAGGCCAGTGGCAGAAAAAGCGAGCATGGTTGTGATCAAGAACAACTTACGCATTCGTTCCCTCGACTTCCTTTTTTTGAGTTGCCGGCGGGCACACCATAGGAGCACACCTCCCTGGTGCGACGAATCGCAACAACTTTGAAACGATCTGAATTAATTTTCGACCCAAAAAGAACCCACAAATGGACCTACTCGAGCAGCGGCTCGCTGGACCATCCACACCTGTCAATCAGGATATCCCCGGCCGAAATTTTCCAGGGTGGTCCCCCGGGTAAATCCCGATCCCTCCGGATAGAGCCCATATCGATAATAACGGGAGATAGAGACCGTGCGAGGGACTAATCAGCCTCCCTGAGGAGAAATTCTTGCGGCCTCGATCAGCCGGGAATTATTTCTGAGCAAATCGCCCTGCTATCCACTTTCACCGCAACTAACTGACATTCCTGTATGGGGTTCTGTATAGGCGGTGGAGTGTCTGGAGGGATCTTCTGGTGGTCGGGCTGGCTGGACTTCGCACGTCAACGGTGGCGTGAGGTCAACGCACGATTGCGGGGCAATTGTTGAACTGATTGTCGCTTCCAAATTCGGCGCAATCCTCGACCTGTTCCCTCTGCAACGCTAACTTACGGCACTCTTTGACCACAGTGGTTGTTTGGCGATGACCACTCCATCGCGAAAGGGAGTACGTCGGCATGGATCTGTCCTTTTTCGAGGCACTGGGAATCCAACAACAGAACCCGGGTGTCTACGCTGCCGGTTGGAGAGCCCCCTCGGGGGATTGGCTCGAAAGTCGCTCCCCCATCGATGGGTCGGTTTTGGCAACGGTTTCGAAGGCGAGTCTCGAAGATTACGAGGCAACGGTGCAGGCGACCCACGATGCATTCCTGGAGTGGAGAACGTGGCCCGCGCCGAGACGAGGCGAGGTGGTCCGTTGCATGGGGGAAGCGTTGCGCCAGCGAAGAGAGCAGCTCGGCAGTCTGGTCGCCGCGGAGATGGGCAAGATCCTGCCCGAGGGGATCGGCGAGGTGCAGGAGATGATCGACATCGCCGATTTTTCGGTCGGCCTTTCTCGCCAGCTCTATGGTCTCACGATGCACTCGGAACGTCCCGGTCACCGGATGTACGAACAGTGGCATCCGTTGGGGATCGTCGGATGTATCTCGGCCTTCAATTTCCCGGTCGCGGTGTGGTCGTGGAATGCGCTGGTGGCTGCAGTGTGCGGGGATGCGGTGATCTGGAAACCCTCTTCCTCGACGCCGCTATGTGCCGTGGCAGTGCATAACATCGTCCAGCAAGTCCTCGATGAGCAGAAGGCTCCGCCGATCTTCGGACTGGTGATCGGAGATCGGGATCCGGTCGGCGAGGCGTTGCTGGCCGATCGCAGGATTCCGCTCGTCAGTGCCACCGGATCGTGCCGCATGGGGCGTCGTGTCGCCGAAGTGGTGGGCAGCCGTCTCGGTCGCAGCCTGCTCGAACTCGGTGGCAACAACGCGATCATCGTTTCTGACAAGGCAGATCTTGATCTGGCGATGCGAGCGGTGGTGTTCGGTGCCTGTGGTACCGCCGGGCAACGGTGCACCAGCACCAGACGCTTGTTCTTGCATGAGGATATCGCAGACGAGATGGAATCGAGACTGTGCCAGGCATATCAGAGTGTTTCGGTGGGAGATCCTCTTGCCGAGGGAACCCTGATGGGACCGCTGATTCACGGTGGAGCTGTTGACGAGATGATGAGTGCACTCGAAATCATCCGCCAGCAGGGTGGCGAGGTGATCTTCGGCGGTGATCGAGTGACCGATGGAGTTGCCGCAGATGGGCATTACGTCCAGCCGACTCTGGTGCGAGCCCGCCACGATATGGAAATTGTTCACGAAGAAACCTTCGCACCGATTTTGTACCTGATGCGCTACCGTGATCTGGATGAAGTGATCGGCTGGCACAACGCGGTTCCACAGGGTCTCTCGAGTGCCATCTTCACACTGGATGTTCAGGAATCGGAGAAGTTCCTGGCGGCGGGGGGATCCGATTGTGGCATCGCCAACGTCAATATTGGCACCAGTGGTGCAGAGATCGGCGGAGCTTTCGGTGGCGAGAAGGATACTGGCGGAGGTCGCGAATCGGGATCGGATGCGTGGAAGGCGTACATGCGCAGGCAGACCTGCACCATCAATTACTCGAAGGAGTTGCCGCTGGCTCAGGGGATCCAGTTCGGTGAGTAGCCACTACGCTGTGTTGTAAGTGCCTCAATGTCAGGGGGAACCCGTGTTCGACCGGGGTGGGCTGCGGATAGGACAGGTTGCGGGAATCACGGTGCGATTGCACTGGATCTTCCTGCTCTGGGGGCTGTTCGAACTGCTCGATGCCGAACGACTCGGGGGATCCAGTTCGGTGCTGATGTATCTCGGATTCCTGTTCGGATCGGTCTTCTTGCACGAGCTGGGGCACTGCAGGGCGGCCCGTCAGGTCGGAGGAGATGCACGGGAAGTGATCCTGTGGCCGCTTGGAGGTCTCGCCGCAGTCGATGTTCCCGATCGACCGCTGGCTCATCTTGCGGTGGCCATCGGTGGACCCGCCGTCAACCTGATCCTGTGGCTGGCACTGCTTCCGTTCGTGTTCTCGATGGAAGGTGCCGAGGGCATCGGTTCTTTCTTCTTACACAGGCCCGTTTCTGAACCGTTGGCCATCGCTGCGGCAGTGAACCTGGATCTGTTCATCTTCAATCTTCTGCCGGCGCTTCCACTCGACGGCGGCAGGATCTTGCATGCATCCATCTGGTCGCGTCAAGGCGAGGAGCGGGCCAACCGTGTTCTGGTTCGTTCTGGCAAGGTGGTGGCGATCCTGCTCGTCTTGACCTGGATCATCTACAGCGTCAGCGGATTGTTGCTGGCTCTGGCCGTTTTGATGTGGATCAACAGCCTCCAGATCCAGCGAATGTCCGCTGACTCTGACGCAGTCGAATCGTGGCAGGGCGCTGGCTCCTCCGGACCTGGCTGGTGGCAGCGACAGAAGAATCGCTGGCGCCACAATCGCGAACAGCGGGCTCTGCAGCAAGAGCGACAGATCCGCCAACGAGTCGATGAATTGCTGGAGAAGGTATCCCAGGATGGGATCGAGGCACTCACTGCGGAGGAACGTCGTTTCCTCGATCGTGTCAGTCAGCGATACGAGGGTCCGGGGAAGTCGCGTCGGAGCCGATGAGGTCGGCGGACTGTTGGCGCGCCCAGTTCCGGGTCGAGGCCGGATCTTTCATCAGGTTCCCGAGTAAGCCGAGTATTCCGCTCCAATTTCCGTCTCCGCGCAACTGTCCCTCTCTTCTGGCGATGGCGAACCAACTTCCTGCAGCAACCTCTGTAGCCATCCGTCCACTGGCAAAAGGAGTGGGACCCTCGCCACGAATCCAACGCCACGCGCCAGCGGGTTGTCGTGGCAGATCGGGAATGTCGATCTCTTGCCAGGCTCGGGTGTCGTCAGGTGATGGTGTCGCCGGATCATGGGCGATCAACAGCAATCCCCACGGCGAGAGTTGACGACCCGAGAGCAATGGGTGATGGAGTGCTAGCGACAAGGCGACGAGAGGTCTTTTTGCTGAGACGAGGGCACGTGCCACCTGCAGGGTACGTGGCGCCGGGGTCGAGCGCTCGAGACCAAGCCCCACCGGATCGATATCTCCTGCACGATCGAGGATGATGACATCGGGTCGGAGACCTTCCTGGAGTTGGATCACCGACAGCGCTGCAGCCAGCGGAGAGCCACCGGTCAGCAGCAGCGAATCAGTCGGCAAGCTCTCGAGCACCGAGCGCGACCACTGGGTCACCACCTCGGTCCTCGGGTCCAGCAGACCTGGTGATCTCATCGCCAACGAGAGCGCGATCAGGATCAACAGGAGTCCCGACACCCATTGCCTGGATCGGGAACTATTCTTTCCCAGTCTTCGATGTGTGACGGTCAGCGTCCAGGAAGCCAGCAGCGTCATCGTCATCAGCGAGAAGACGATCCAGCCGGCGAGGAAAGGGGGAGAGCCGTGAAGGGCGGTGATCGAACGTGGGCCGAAGATGAACAGCAACAGTGGCCCGGAACTGGCCATCGTCAATATCAGGGCGAGGTCTCCCGGGCGGCGGGTTGCACCGTAGAGGATTCCGAAGATGGCGAGACCGCCGAGGATGAACCCGGTCCCGTTGACGATGAGAGCCAGGGCCAGTACCGAGCGTTCCAGATCACCATCGATCTGTGGCCGCCAGTCACTGACGAAACCCTGTAGCACCCCCGTGACTCCTTGCGGATCGGAATAAGATGCGACGGCAACCAGAATTGCAAATCCGAACACGAGTCCACACAGACCCAGCAGTAGCGATCGGAAGCGGATGTCACGAACACTCTGATCGCAGATCAGGCTCAGCAGCGAATAGAGTAGTGCTGGAATCACCAGTGGGCCCGATGCGATCGCCAGCCCTGCGGTCACGCCGCAACTTCCCATGCCCCTGCCGGCCTCCGATCGAAGTTGTTCTGTGGTAGCGATCAGGCAGGTTCCCAGCAATAGAGAGAGGGGTAGCGATCCCCCGTATCGAGCGAGTTCGGTGATCGCCGGAGAGAGTCCAAGCAACAGTGTGGCGGGGATCACCACGGACCGGGCAGCATCCTGCTGTCGAAGCCAGCACACACAGACTGCGCAGAAGAGGCTCACCAGCAGCACCGATAGGCACGCAGTGGCGACATAGGGGTGGAGCCACAGCGACAGTAGTGCGACCAGGGTTCTACAACTCGACAATGCCGGAGCCATCGGTGCATCGAAAGACGTGGTGGTGACGAGCAGGGATGTGTTGCCGATCATCTCGGGACCGAAGGGTACTACCGGAAACAACAAGACGAACAGTACCGCCACGACCGCGAGTCCACGCAGAAGGGCGCCCCTGCCCGCCGGCAACGCTGGCAGGCGCCAGCGAGTTCGAGTCAGCAGGTGGCGACGTTCGGTCTTCTCCAGCGTCATGCCGGCCATCCCTCGATGATCATCGCTGCCATCAGGATCACGCTGATGGTTGCGTTCAGGTTGAAGAAGGCTCGATTGACGCGCCCGAGATCATCCGGTCTGACCAGTCGATGCTGGTAGAACAGTAGCAACCAGACGATTCCGGTGGCACACAGGAACAGCAGGCCCAGTTGCGCCCAATACCATAACCACAGGAGCATCAGACCCATGCCAGCATGCAGAAGCGATGCGAGCCTCAGGGCAGCGGTGATTCCGAGGCTCTCGGGGATGCTACGCAGATGCTGCTCGCGGTCGAAATCGGTGTCGAGACAGCCGTACAGGATGTCGAATCCCGCTGTCCACAGCATCACCGCGCCAGCGAGGATCCACGGGGTTGTATCGACCTGATCAGTGGCGCTCAGGAGAGTACCTCGGATGGCGACCCAGGCGCCCAATGGTGCCATGGCGAGACCGGCCCCGAGCACCAGATGGCAGAGGCTGGTGAATCGTTTCGTCCATGAGTATCCCAGGATCACAACCAGGACCACCGGGGACAGTTTCAGTGCCAGTGGATTGATGGACGCGGCCACCGCCACGAAGCCGATCACGCACAGGACAGATACCAGTAGTACGGTGCTTGCATCGAGCCGACCGGCAGGAATCGAGCGGTCCCTTGTTCTCGGGTTGGCAGCATCGATGTGGCGATCAGCCCATCGATTGAAGGACATCGCTGCGGTCCTTGCCAGTGCCACGGCGAGGATGATCTGTACCAGCAACACGGCAAGTTCCTGGGTAGCCACCTGCATCTCTCGTAGCGCCAGAAATGCGGCTCCGATGGCAAAGGGCATCGCAAAGAGAGTGTGCGAGATCTTGATCATCTCCAGAAATTCACGACACCCGGTGAGGACATCGGTTTTCGTGGAGGAGGAGATCAAACTTCGCTTCCCCAGCGGTGGAAGATCTCGTTAGGGATCCCCAGATGATCGAGGATCCGACTCACCACGTAGTCGACCTGCTCCAGTACCGAGTCACCGGGGTGCTGGTAGAAGGTCAGCACCGGAGGGACGATCACCGCTCCGGCTTCACAAAGAGTCAAGAGGTTGCGCAGGTGGATCGTGCTCAGTGGTGCTTCTCGCGGAACGATCACCAGTGGTCGACGTTCCTTCAACATCACTTCACCAGCCCGCTTGAGCAGATTGTCGGAGATGGCGTGGGCGAGTCCTGCGACGGTTGCCATCGAACAGGGGACAATCGCCATCCCGTCGATGGGGGCGGTTCCGCTGGCGAAGGGCGCATAAAAGTTTTTCTCTCCCCATTCGGTCAGATTCTCGTGCTCCATGTCGGGGAATATGCCGCGGGTTCCCTCCGGTACTTCCAGTTCATCATGGGCGACCAGTTTGCCAGTCTTCGAGGCGACCAGATGGACCCGATGGCCCGCTTCGAGCAAGTAACGGACCAGGCGAGCGGCGATGATCGATCCACTGGCACCACTGACACCGACCACCAGTTCCTTCTGCTTGTCTGTTCGGGGAAGGGCAGTGTTGCCTTCACTCGTCTCGACCATATCGACCTCTTCCCATCCCCCGAACGGGAATCCTACCGTCTTTCATCGAGGGGTCCCAGGGATCCGCCGTCACGAGTCCAGGTATGGAGAGCCTCGATTCTGGCCTGTTGCTCCTCGAAGGAATCGCGCCGTATCCCGCTGAGATCTCCCTTTCGCCACAGCGATCGGGTTTCCGGAGTGGTCTGCGAGTCGGAAACGGATCCGATCACCATGCCGGTGAATCTCAGCAGGTTCGCCAGCGACTGAACTGCACCCTGAGCCGCAAGTTCGGGAAACACGGTGGTGCGATCGAGCGACCAGGCGATCGCATCGGGCCCCAGTAGCAGCAGACGCGGTTGCGGATCCCGGATGGGACTGGCCGAGATTCGTTCGAGTAGATCCCCCGCAGGCGATCCGGTCATCAGCAGTTCGGCGAGGCTGCGCAGCACCTGTGCTCTGCGTTGAACGTGATTCTGACCCCCCTCATCTTCGACATCCTCAGCCGCCAGCGAAAGATCGACCACCCGGATGGAGGAGAGGGCGATCCAGCGTGACTCTCGCGGTGTCACTACCTCGATTCGATCATCGTCGAGAACGATGCGGATGGTCCGGATGATCCCGACTTTGGTCGAACTTCCAGCACTGATGACGAGGCGATGGTCGAGTTGGTATTTCTGTGCGATTTCGACGATACGGTGCGCTTCTTTTTCGGTTCCATCCCGCAACAACCAGCCGCCACAGAGATTCAGACGCCGGATCTCGTCGAACAGTATCCGTTCCAGGATCGGTGCGGTGTGCTCGGCAATTTGGGCCGGGACGAACTGCGTGCCGGGTGCCAGGACAACATGGTGACATCGATCCAACCGGACCTCCTCAGGCGCGGATCGCTTCATGTACAGCGACGTTTCCCGGCAGCAGTGTACGCCAGTTCACGGCGTGAAACGGAGTTGCGCGGATCTTGTCAGCAAGACGCTCAGCAGTGGGCCAGTCCCTCACCGATTCGTCGAGGTAACTGTAGGCTCGCATCTTCGATCTCGACAGTAGGTTTCCCAGGGACGGCAGAATCTTGCCCTGGTAGAAGTTGAAGAAGGGGCGTAACCAGCGTTGACGAACCGGAGTGAACTCGAGGATCATCAATCGTCCTCCTGGTTTCAGAACCCGTCGTAATTCGCCAAGTGCTGCATCCAGATCAACGACGTTTCTGATGCCGAAACCCACCATCACTCCATCGAAGGTGTGATCGGGGAATGGTAGTTGAAGGGTATCGGCATGGACCAGCGCCAACTTCTTCGAGTCTCTTCTGTGGTGTTTTCCCGACAGGAGCATCGGCAGCGAGAAGTCACTTCCGATCACCACGGCTCCGGGAACCTGATCGAGCAGCGCGTTGGACAGATCGCCAGTGCCGCAGCAGGCATCCAGGATGCAGGAGCCGGTTTTTGCGCGCAGACTCTTGACCGCTTTCTTTCGCCACCAGAGATCGATGAAACACGAGAAGAGGCGATTGAGCACATCGTAACGAGGCGCGATTTCATCGAAGAGCGCCTGGATCTTGTGCCCTTCCTTGTCGAGAAAAGGATGCGGACCCTCGGATGCCGGCGCAACTCGGGCTGATCCGGGATGCTTCGGCGATGGTGAGATCAACGGTTCTGTCGTCAAGAATTGCCCTCTCGAGATGTTGTCGGGCTCCATCCCCTGCGAGGATCGAGTTCCGGATCATGTTCCCATCGGTTTGTCCGGGCAAGCAGATGATCGAGCAGCGGCCAGGGATGGTTCCTTGCTGCAGGGGCGAGTAGACTGATGGTCCTTCGAGGAGGTGCCTACGATGATCAGCAAGGAATCGTTCTGGGAGCCGGTGAGGTTGTTCTTGCCGTTGCTGCTGGTGCTGTTTTGTTGTCGTGAATCATGTGGATTCTGTGCTGAGTCGATTTTCCCTCAAGCGAGGACATCGGCGACCTCGACTCGATGCGCACTCGACGATGAGCCACTCCAACAGCGCTGGTTCGATCCCGAGCTGGGTATTCCCCGAGCTCTCGAGTTGCGCCAACCGATCCTGATGGTGGTCGAATTTTCCTCCGATCCACAACCGGTGCTGGACCTCGAGCAGGAACTGCTCAACCGCTCGACCGCTCGCGCGATGGGTAAGGTGGTGAAGGTCCGGGTAAAACTGACAGCGCAAGTCGATGGGGGTTGGCAATGGCCGCCGGAAACCACCCCTGCTGTTGAGAACGATCAGGTCAAACGCTGGTCACGAATTCGTGCCCAGCGACATATCGAGAAGACTCTTGGTAAGCCCAGAGGCGCCACCGTCATCGCTGTTCTCGATCTATTCGGACGCAAGCGAGCGCAAGTGGTGGGCAAAAAGATTTCCGCGAGTGCATTGCGCAAGGCACTGAAACTCGCCTCCCGAGAGTGCAATTTGCTCTCGAAGAAGATGGATGTGGAGGTCCGCCTTGTCGACAAGGCGACCTTGCTGCTGCAACGCGATGACACGGCTGGTTGCTGCCGCCAGCTCGAAGAGGCTCAGAAACTCGAATTACCGGTCGAGGCACCGCCCGAGCAGCGTCGCATCGAGGTGCTGGGTTTGCTCGAGAAGCAGTGGCGTGAAGCGATGGCCCGGGCAAAGCAGTTCGAGCGCAAGAACCGTCTGGGGGAAGCCGCTTCAGCCTACGAGAAGATCCTCAAGGATTTCCCTCACGATCCATGGGAAAAGCAGATCCGGGCCGAGATCGGTAGGATTTGGGGCCTTATTCGAGGACCCGGCGGTGGACTCTGATGGAAGTTCCTCCGACCGAGGAGCTCGACCCCAGAGCAGCAGCATTGACCGAGCCCGAGCAACTGTGGGACCTGTTCGAGCAAGAGCAGAGCAGGGTCCACATGGCGTTGCAGGAATCCCGTGATGACATCCTGGAACTTTCCCGACGGATGGCATCCACCCTGGCAGGCGATGGTCGCATCATCGGTCTTGGTGCTGGAACCAGCGGCCGGATCCTGGCTCTCGACATGGCAGAATGGGGACCTACTTTCTCGGTCGAGGAGCATCGCAGGGTGACTCTGTTGGCTGGGGGAGAAGCAGCTTTCAGTCGTGCTGTGGAGGGAGCCGAAGACGATGGTGTTGCTGCCAGACGTGCTATCGATCAACTCGAACTGACCGGCGAGGATCTTGTCATCGGAGTCAGTGCCTCTGGATCCGCGCTCTGGGTTCGTGAAGGTCTCGCTGCGGCCCGGCAGCGCGGTGCGAGTCTGGTTTTCATCACGTGCCATCCGCGACCGATCGAGATCGATGTCGATCAAAAGGATATGCTCGTCATCAGCATCGATACCGGAGCCGAACCGGTGGCGGGTTCGACCCGTCTCAAGGCGGCGACCGCGACCCATCAATTACTGCAGCGAGCCTCTTCGATGTGCGCGTTGCGAAACGGCTGGATCCACCGTGGCCGGATGGTTGCTCTCAGAGCCACGAACGCCAAATTGCGTCGTCGTGCGCTGACCATCGTGTCTGAACTGACTGATCTTTCCCTGAGTGACGCGAAAGAGGCTATCTCCAGTTGTGACGGAGATTTACGGCTCGCAATCGCAACTTCCTGGCTATCAGGAGACCGAAAAAAAGCAAAGCAGGGTTTGAAGGGGGTTCTGGGCCATCTGGGACGCCTGGAGCAGCAAATCAGGGCGGACGGGGGGGTAATTCCCGATCCGGAGCGGCTTGCAGGCGGTCGGGACCGACCCTAACCTCGACGGGATCGGGGAGGCGGGTGTTTTCACTACGCCCGGGCCGGGGGAGAAAAGGGATGGAAATGAACAAGAGCAGAGAGCGACTGGAGCAGGTCAGTGAGGCCTTGCGCGCGAAAATATCCGAGCAGAGCAGCGCTGTGATGGTGGTCCAGGAGCGGATCCGCCTGCGGGTGCTCGAAGCGGCACAGTCTTCGGAACTGGACCGTTTCGTCGATTACATCAGTCCACCTCCGAAGATGCTCCGCCCCTCCCTGGAGGGATGACCTCGGAGGGATGACAGTCTTATCGACGGTGGCTGGCAGCGGATGATTCCGCTAGGGGGGTGAAGTGATGACTGATACCACTGCCAGGAACCAGATCCACCGCAGTTGGACAATTACCCTGCTGCTTCTGTGGCTGGGCTGTACCTCTGGTGCGGTGTCTGCTCAGGCCACTGATGTCTTCTTGTTCGATCTCCACGACCTGGGCAACTTCGGTTCGGTCAATGGGATCTACGCTTATTCGGTGGGCACCACCTCGTGCAACATCGGTGATGTCGAGTTGCTGTGGCATGCCGATGATCCAAATCATCCGGTGATCGGACAGGAGATGTACCGATTGCGTGATGGAACGCTGGAGCAAATCGGCGTTTCATGGCTCAAGCACAGTTTCTGTGCCCTGAGCCTCAGTGATTGCGGACCGTGTCAGCCGACCGATTGCGACACCCTCGGCATCGATTGTTCCGATCCGTATTCGGCGGGTCTCAATGGACAGCAATCCAATCTGGGGCCTCGATCGCAGGTGAATGCCCATACCGGTGTGTTCCCCTATCCGATCGATCCTCCGATGCCTCCTTTCACGAACGACATTGATCGCCGTCTCCAGGTTGCTGAAGCCGCGATCGATCCGGCGTTGAATGCGGGAGCGCTCTACTTCGTCACCGGCCACTATGTCACCCCGGATGACGCCGAGGCGGGCAATGGTGACAACAACGTTGCCTACCGCCAGGTTTCCGTCGGGACTTCACCGGCTTCCTTTCCGCTCGATTTCGTGCCCGGTTCTCCGACCCAGGCGGGTCAGCCGGGGATCCAGGCATGGCAGGACTACGACCCCGAGGTGGTCATCGAGGAAGTGCGAGTTCCTGGTGAAGGACTGATGCTACTCGGTTACAAGGTCACCGATCTTGGGTCCGGCGAGTGGCGTTACGATTACGCCCTCTACAACATGAACTCGGATCGTTGTGCCGGTGCCTTCAACGTTCCTGCTTCTGCATCGGCCAACTTGATCGCGGTCGGCCATCGTGGCATCTCGCATCACAGTGGAGAGCCTTACTCGACCGCATTGTGGACCTCGAACGTGACTCCGGCGGGGGTGACGTGGAGTACTGAATCGTTCTTCCAGGACCAGGATGCCAACGCGTTGCGCTGGGGTTTCATGTACAACTTCCGCATCATCACCGATCAGCCCCCGAGTCAGGGCGTTGCCACGGTCACCCTGTTCAGGCCGGGAACTCCGGCGACCGTCAACGTGCCGGTGATGGCACCGATCGGTTCGCTGGTCGAACCGCCCACCAACCTGTCGTGTGCTCAGTCTGCAAATGGTGTTGCTCTGAACTGGACCAATCCGGTGCCCTACGACGAGGTGCTGCTGGAGCGTAATGGACTGCCGTACGCCACCCTGGCCGGCGATACCACCAGTTTCGAGGATACCGCCGTGGCAGCGGGCAATTACGGTTACGGCGTGCGTGGGGTGCTGGCCGGTGACGCTTCGATCGCAGAAACCTGCTCGGTCACCGTTGCCGAGCTCTCCCTGCGTCTCGATGACATCACCGGAATTGCTGGTCAAGCCACATTACCGATGCCGCTACTGGCGTCCTTCAGTGCGCCGGTGGAGGCGTACGATATCTCGCTGCAATTTCCCGGAGACCTGCTCGATGTCAACGTGGTCACCGTCGATGGCACCGTCGCCGGAACCCTCGGCGCAGAACAGGTGCTGGTCGATGTGGGGGATACCGCCTCCGGTTATATCACCGCTCAGATCGTCATGGATGCCGGACCACCCTTTGCGGGCCAGGAGATTCCTGCCGGCGATGACCAGCCGATCTTGCTGTTCGATTTCTCCGTTGCAGCAACCGGATTTGTCGACGGAGAGACTCGCGAGTTGAACTTCGTCGATGGTCTTGGACCCGATATGGTCGATAACCTGGTGATCCTCGATGGTACGGCGTACGCGCCTGGTGTTGTCGGGGCCACCATCACTTTCCTGGAACAGCCGATCTTTATCCGTGGAGATTGCAACTTCGATTCGACCGTCAACCTCGCCGATGTGATCTTCGGTCTCACCTACCTGTTCGCTGGCGGCGTTGTGCCTCAGTGCATGAAGGCGTGCGACACCAACGACACCGGCACCGTCAACCTGGCGGACATGATCTACTTCCTGAACACCCTGTTCGTACCCGGATCGCCACCGATACCGCCGCCGACCGGCACCGCGGGTCCCGATCCGACCCCGGACAGCCTGCCCTGCTTCTGACGATTCGCTGAGCCTCGATGCCACAACTTTCCGTCACGGAGAAATCCGTGACAGCCTACGAAGAATTTCGTCAGAATCTGCTTGATGTTGACGAAGTCCTTCGTAGATTGCCATGATTCTGCCTTGGATGAGCAATAGGAAAGAGGGCCGTTGGCCAGCAAGGAACCCGCATTACGACCCACCGAGGCCGAATGCAAAATCCTCGACGTGATCTGGAACAAGAAAACCGCCACCGTTCGAGATGTGTTCGAGGATCTCAGTCAGCGCCAGACGATCGGTCATACGACGGTTCTCAAGTTCATGCAGATCATGACCGACAAGGGCTTGCTGGTGCGTGACACCGCAGTGCGTCCGCAGGTCTACCGTGCCGCTCGACCGAAGCAGGAGACGCAACAGGGATTGCTGCGGTCGCTACTCGATCGGGCGTTTCGCGGTTCGCCGGGAGATCTGGTCTTGCAAGCTCTGACGATGCAGAGATCGTCACCCGAAGAGATCGACGAGATCCGCAAACTGCTCGATGAGATGGAAGCGGGGAGTCACAAATGATGGAACCCACGTATTGCTGCGACGAAGCTTTCCGTCGGTGAGGTCAACGATCCCAGAATTCTCGCCGAGGCACTGCTGTCACTGGAATCAATTCGAGTTCACACTCCACAATCAATTCTATCTTCGCAAGGAGGCCCTCTCATGCAGCGCATCTACAAGATCCTGGGTAGAGACCAGGATTCTCGCTCCCTTTTTTCAGCGAATCTGGCATTCGTCTGTTTCCTTTTCGGTCTGTTGGTGGCACTGCTTGCGATTCCATCGAGCAGTGATGCGGAAGCCGCTGCAGTGAGTCCCGGCTCTGTCGAGTTTTCTGTCTGGCAGGATGCCGATCCTGACTCGAACCAGCGACGAGAAGTTGACGATGACGATGACGATGTGGACGAGGGTATTGAACGCCGCCTGCAGGAGGCGAGTCGCAGGATCCGCGAGGCGATTGCAGCGCGCGAGATCACCGCTGAACAGGGCCGCGAACGGTTGGAGGCGCTGCGCCGCAGATTGGCTGAGCGCCGCGGGGAAGGCGATGCTGGTGATGGTGATGACGATGGAGATGAGCGCGCCGATGGCATCCGTCGTCGCGTCGAAGAAGCGAATCGCAAGATCATCGAAGCGATGGAAGCGGGCGAGATCACTACTGAGCAGGGCCGTGAGCGGCTCGAGGCGTTGCGTAAGCGGCTGGCCACCACTAGAGATCGCGCAGCATCTCGCGATGGAGACGGAGTCGACGAGGATGTGCAACGCCGTCTGCGCGAGGCAGGTCGCAAGATTCGCGAGGAGATTGCTGCCGGCAAGATCACCGGGGAGGAGGGTCGTGCTCGCTACGAAGCGTTGCGCAAGCGGCTGGCCGACCGTAAGGCTCGCGCTGCCGACGAAGAGGAGCAGGCCAAGCCACAGAAGAAGCGCAGCATGGATGGTGCCGGAGTGCGTAAGCGTCTCGAAGCGGCCATCGAATCGGGAGCGATGACCTGGGAACAGGCGAGAGACAAGTATATCGAGGTGATGGAGCAAGACGACCGAGGCCGTGGCGCCTTGATTCGAGCTCGACTCGAAAAGGGCATCGAGGTGGGAAAGATCACCGAGGATCAGGCAGTCGAGATCTACATCGAAATGATGGAAGAGAGCCAGAAGGAATCCACGGAGAAGGAATCCGAGGAGAAGAAAACCACCGAGAAGAAAGAAACTTCACAAAGGACCTTCACTCGCCAGCAATATGCAGACGCTCAGGCCAAGATGGAGAAGATGGTGGAAGCCGGCGAGATCACCGCCGAGCAGATGCAGCAGCGACTGGTCGAGATGCGCAAGAGGATGGGCCGCACATCAGAGAAGAAAGAAACTTCGCAAAGGACCGTCACTCGCCAGCAATATGCAGAAGCTCAGGCCAAGATGGAGAAGATGGTGGAAGCCGGTGAGATCACCGCCGAGCAGATGCAGCAACGACTGATCGAGATGCGCAAGACGATGGGCCGCAAATCAGAGAAGACAGGTACCGTCACTCGCCAGCAATACGCAGAAGCCCAGGCCAAGATGGAGAAGATGGTGGAAGCTGGCGAGATCACCGCCGAGCAGATGGAGGAGCGACTGGCCGCCATGCGCAAGTTGATCGGCGACTGATCGAACTGTTCTTGTGAGAGAAGTCAGAAGCCTCGTCGCGGGAACCGCGCCGGGGCTTCTTTCCTTTCAGGCAAGGGTCACTCTTTCAGTCGAAATAGAGCTCGACTGTTGGATGTGGTCGCGGTCAGCACCGTCTTTCGATCGGTGCTGTGTACCCGTGCCAGTTCGTCGGCAGTGTGTAGCGAGTGAATCGGCTCGTTACGCTGACCGCGCACCGGTTGCGGTGACAGAAATGGGCTGTCCGTTTCCAGCAGCAGTCGATCGAGCGGAACCACCACGGCGGCATCTCGAAGATTCTGCGCCTTCGGATAGGTGAGGTTGCCGGCAAAGGAAACGCACCAGCCAAGATCGATGGCGCGCTGTGCCTCATCGACGGTGCCACTGAAGCAGTGAAAGACACCGGTCACTCCATCACCGTGGCGGTCGATGACATCGAGTGTGTCGGACCACGCCTCGCGACAGTGAATCACCACCGGCAGGTCGCGCCGACGCGCGATATCGAGCTGTGCGATGAAGGCACGTTCCTGATCTTCGGGGCTGACATCTTTCCAGTAATAATCGAGGCCGATCTCGCCGATACCGACGATCGACTGCGGATGTTCATCGCAAAGAGCCTCGATATTAGCGAGTGTGGTTTCCAGTTCGGGCGCCGACATCCCGGAATGAGTCGGATGCACTCCGACCACCCCGTGGCAGAAGCCCGGGTATTGCTTTGCCAGTTCGATCACCTTGAGACTGGTCTCTTCATCGACGGCGATGTTGATGACGGAGACGAAACCAGCATCTTGAGCACGCTCGATCACCGCATCGCGATCGTCATCGAAGCGATCAAAGTAAAGGTGAGCATGACTGTCGATCGCTTCTGCGGGCACGAGAACTCCCGTTCCAGGGGTGACTTGGCAACTCATATTGACCCCAGCAGAGGCCTCGTGACAATGCGAGTTGCTGGAAGTGTATCGACAAATTTGATATCGAGGCGGGGTAGGCGCGATGCGAAGAGACTATGAGGGTATTTCCATCAATACCTCGAAAAACACCCACGAGACGGTGTTTGAACTGGTTGCCAATGGACCCGATTCGAGGGTTGTCGATGTTCCGTGCGGAAGTGGCGCCTTTGTTCAGCGTCTCAAAGATCACGATTACCACCATGTGTACGGCATAGATATTGAGGATGGTCTCGAGATCGAACACGAGTCTTTTCGCCAGGGGGATATGACGGATCGACTTCCGCTCGACGACGAGAGTGTCGATACCCTCGTTTGCATCGATGGCATCGAGCACATCGATCGGCAGCAAGATTTTGTTGCCGAAGTCGTCCGTGTTCTGCGACCGGGAGGAGAGTTCATCGTCTCAACGCCGAACATCAGTTCGATTCGTTCGCGCTTGAAGTGGCTCCTGACCGGTCATCACAACAAGTGCAATTCACCACTGGATGAAAAAAATCCTGGCCCGCTGCATCACATCGGCTTGCTCTCATTTCCTGAGATTCGCTATCTACTGCAATCTGCTGGTTTCCACATCGAGCAGATCACTACCAATCGGACCAAGGCTGTATCCTGGCTTTATCTTCCGCTGGTCCCCCTGCTATATCTGGCCACTTTGCTGGTCTACAACCGCAGAGGCAAAAAGGAGCAAACGGAGCAAATTTGTAGGGAAGTCAGAAAGAGTATGTTCAGTCTTCCTCTACTCTTTGGTGAGACGATGATCGTCAGGGCGGTTCGCAAGTAATCCCGTGGCCACTTGTTGTTGTTTGGGTCTCGGAGTTGGCCCTCGCTTCATAGATTCCCGGATCTCGGGTATTCTGACCCGAACTGACGGGGAAAAAAGAGGAGTCCATGGAACCGATCTGTTCCCTCCACCTCAATACCGCCACCAGCTGGCGCGGCGGGGAACGACAGACCCTGCTGCTGGTCGAGGGGCTGCGACGCGAGGGCCATCAGGCCTCCATCGCCTGTCCTCCGGCAAGCCCTCTGGCAGAGAGAGCCCGCTCCAGTGGCATCCCGGTCGATGAGATCCCGCTGCGGGGAGAACTGGATCTGTCATCGGTGAGGCAACTGCGGCGGCTGATCCAGCACATCGATCCGCAGATTCTTCAGTTGCACACCGCCCATGCCCACACCATCGGGTTGCTCGCCAACTTTGGACTCCGTCGAGCTCCTTCGGTGATCGTGCAGCGTCGCGTGGACTTTTCCATCTATCGCAGCGGAACTCCGTTTCTGACACGCTTCAAGTACCGTCACGGAGTCGATCGTTACATCGCCATCTCCGACAAGATCGCTGAGGTATTGCAACAAGACGGTGTCGATCCGCAGCGAATCCGGGTGGTTCACTCGGGGGTCACTGCGCTGCCCGACCCGGGCCAAACGGTGAAGCAACTGCGTGATCAGTTGCAACTGCCAGATTCAGCACCGCTACTCGGGTCGGTCGGTGCGCTCAGCGAACACAAGGGGCATCGGTACCTCATCGAGGCGATGGGCTTGTTGAAGTCACGGCAAGCAGCCGCGCATCTGGTTTTGATCGGAGACGGAGAAGAGGCCGAGGCGATCGATACCCTGGCGCAGCAAAATGGCATTGCTGATCGCATCCACCGGGTTGGATTTCAGGACGACGTTTCGTCGTGGCTCGCGGCTCTCGATCTCTACATCCATCCCAGTCTCGAGGAAGGTCTGGGAACCAGCATCCTCGATGCACTCACGGCAACCAGAGCGGTGATCGCCAGCGCTGTCGGTGGGATTCCCGAGGTGATCGAAGAGGGGGTCACTGGTCGTCTCGTTGCCCCGGCAGATCCGGCTCGGCTCGCACAGGTGATCGACCAGTTGCTCGACGATCCGACCACCGCCGAAACTCTGGCGACCGCAGGAAAGCAGCGTGTCGAGCAGCATTTCAGCGCCGAGGCGATGGTGCGCGGAAACCTGGCGGTTCATCTCGAACTGATCGAGCAGATGCATAGCGGCCAAACCAATGAAAAGGTCGCCCGCTGATTCGATGGAGGTGGTGCTGATCCGACCAACTCATGAAACTTGACGCGTCGGGGGGGGGCGTGACAATGCGCGGGTCGATTTTGCGCGGGTATAACTCAGTGGTAGAGCGTTAGTTTCCCAAGTTGCTGTCGTGGGTTCGATCCCCACGGTCGACCGGCCACCCAGGACGAGACCGCTTCAAGGAGTTCTCGACATGATCATCACCTCCGTTTGGCATCGCATCCCCCGTCTCCCCCAGCGGGGGCTGCTCACCCTGCTCGGCGTCGCCCTGGTCGCCGGTGGCTGTACCGTCTCGACCGCTCGATCCGGCGACGCACCGGTCGCCACGCCCGCCGGCGACACGCTGCGGGTCCTCGTCTGGAACGTCCTGCACGGCGCGAACGACGTGGTCGACGGCGCGGAGAAGGCACTCGCGGTCATCCGCGCTTCGAACGCGGATCTCGTCCTCATGCAGGAGAGCTACGACATCGATGGGGACCGACCGCTGCTCGGCGCGTGGCTCGCCGAGCAACTCGGCTGGAATCAGTGGCAGGCGGACAGTCCGCATCTTTGCATCCTGACCCGCTTCGACATCACCGAACGGTTCACCCACGAACCTTGGCATGCGGTCGGGGCGAGGCTGGTCGACGACCGAGGTCGCGACTTCATCGCCTGGAGCATCTGGATCGACTACCGCGACTACATCACGGGGAAACTGCGTGACACCCCTGACATCACCGATGGCGACCTGCTCGAGTCGGAGTTCGTGCGATCGCAGCGACTTCCCCAGGCGCAACGCATCATCGCCCAGCTGGAGACACTCGGCCATCTCGACCTCTCGATTCCGCTGCTGGTCGGCGGCGACTGGAACACCCCGTCGCATCTCGACTGGACCCTCGACACCTCGCGGGTCTACAAGCGACGCCGTGCCCTCGATCTGCCGGTCAGTCTCGCCATGGCGGATGCGGGCTTCATCGACAGCTTCCGGACGGTCCATCCCAATCCGGTGCAGCGGCCGGGGATCACCTGGTCGCCGATGTACCGCACCAGCGGCGGCAAGGATCAGGGATTCGAGCGGATCGATCGCCTCTACATCCATCGGCCCGACGCGGTGAACGAAGGTGAAGATGGCCCCAAGGCCGGCTGGAAACTCAAGCCGGTGGCGGGGCAGGTCTATCCGATCGTCTGGGAGGACGACACGATCCCGGTCCCGGATCGGCAATTTCCGTCGGACCACGGGGCGGTCCTGATGGAGTTGCGATTCATCGGCTCAAACAAGCGATCGAAGTAGTAGTGGGCATGGGTATCGCTGTCTTGTGCCGACACTGGCAACTCCCTGGTGCGGATGACTTCACCGCATCTTGACCCTCAGGGAGGTTTCGTGACAATGCGAGGGTCGATTTTGCGCGGGTGTAGCTCAGTGGTAGAGCGTTAGCTTCCCAAGCTGAAAGTCGTGGGTTCGATCCCCATCACCCGCTCCATCGATCTCGTTGGCACTCGCCGACGGGGTCCACCTTTTGAGTCGGTCCATCTCGGGAGGGAGCCCTGTAATGCGCCTCGGCTTGTTGCTGGTTCTCGGGTTGCTGTCGATTCACCCCGGTTGTATTCGCAGCCCGAACCCGGGTGGCTACTTCGGCGCGGGTCCGAAATTCGGTGGTACCAACGACAAGGGTGATTTCTGGGAAGTCACCCTGATCAACGATTACATCCCCGCTGACAACAGTCGCCCGACCATCCGCTACGGACTGATCCGCTCGCGGCCAGCAGGGCAACCGCAATACAGGTGGTTTGTCCCGTGGGTGCTGGTCGATAAGGCGATGGAGAATGTCTCCTCGTTCGGAGGGCCTTCGACTTCGGGGAATTCCAAAACAAAGCCGTACCTGATCGAACTGAGCCGAACGTTTGAATACGACCAGACATCGGTGCAGTTCTCGTGGTCGGCCGATTGCTCCGGGACGGTTCCTACCGTCGCTTCATTCGTGGTGGATGGGCAGCCGATCGATCTGGCAGAGGGCTCGCTCATCTTCTTTGTTCGAGATGGGCAGGGCCAGGTGGAGGTCGATCAGCGCCACTGGAAAGGGGATTTCCAGCAACTGGCGCTCGGGGCAATCGGTGTGTCTCCTCCCGCGGTCGATCTGCTCGCTGATGCGATCCTGACAGAACTGGGCTACTGAGCATCCTCGAGCATCTCCGGCTGCAATGCTCGACCGTCGATCCAGGTGCCGATCACTTCGCCTCCGAGGGCACGCTCCAGCAGTGGACCATCCCCTTCGGCAAGCGACACCGCCACCAGGTCCGCCGGATCGCCTTCCTTCAGCGTGCCGCTACCGAGCAGGCCAGGATGGCCCGCTGCTGCCAGCCAGCGTCGCGCGTTGACGGTCGCCATCTGCCAGATGGTCTCGGCATCGAGATCGGGGCCAGCGGTACGCGCGGCACGCATCTCATCGAGCATCGAGAGAGTGCCGGCAGAAACCTTGCTGTCGGTACCCAGCAGTACGTTCAGACCTGCCGCTGCCGCCTCGGGTGCCGGGTGCGGATCTCTGTCGAAGAAGGCGTGCGAGCGTGGACACCACACCAG
>DCAA01000015.1:26993-34649 GCA_002311345.1 Planctomycetes bacterium UBA1146
CGAATCGTGGAGCGACTCGATCATCGTTTTGCCGCGCTGGAACTGCTGTGGATCGGCATCGAAACCGTCGAGAAAGCGCACTCCCTCACCGGTACCCTCGACGAGTAGTTCTTGTTCCCACTCGGGTTCAGCGACGTGCATCGCCCACGGTACGCCCTGCTCTCGACACCACGGCAGCAGTCGTGCCAGCACCTCGGGGTGAACCGTGTAGGAAGAATGAGGCGACACACCGCGCAACTCTCGCTCGGGGTCGGGGCTCTGCCCCAGGAAAGTGGCGAGGGCTGCCAGATCGGGCCCGGGCTGGGGCTGCAATGAGATCACTTCTCTCAGGATCAGCCGCCTCAGTGCGCTGTCGGTCAGAGCGGTGGTCGAGTGACCCTCCGGATCGATGTCAAAGATGGCCGTGGTGCCGCCGGAGAGCGCCTCTTCTGCGCCGGCAGCTGCCGCCACGATGATTCCATCATCTGCCAGGTTCTTGCGCATCTCGATGACCGATTGCAGCCAGTCGTCGAAGGTGCCTTCCAGTCGCTGGCTGGGGCGCGGCAAACTGAGGTCGAGGTGGGTATGAGCGTTGACGAATCCAGCGCACAGGATCGCATCGCCGAGATCGATCTGGGCCGGTCCTGGCGGCAGGAGGCCCTCGATCTTGCCATCGGAGATGGCGAGTCGTCCCGGTTGCGGTTCTCCGCTGCCGTTCCAGATACCCCGGGCACAGATCTGCATCCGTTTCCTCCGTCAACTCCCGCGACGATGCGGTCTCTGCTATGCTGCAACGCCCTGGGTCTCGTTGCGAGGTCCAGAGATGGTTTTTGCCGGGAGGCGGAGCGGGTGATCTCAAGCAATAGATTCGATCGAACAGGCACCAGACGAGTCCGGGTGCTGAGATGGATCTCGCTTTCGCTGCTGGCGTTGCTGGTGGTGGCGCCAGGTTGTGCCGCGGGCTCGGCGCCAACATCCAGGGCAGCATCGGTGGGTGTCTTGCGCGCCAAGGGGGAGGTCTACCGGACCCGCAGCATCGTGACGCTGGAGCAGATCGGCCGAGATCGTGGCTACGATCTGGTGGTTCTGGAGTCGTTGAACTCGCGCTGGAGGGGGATCGCCATCCCGCCCGGTATTGACATCCGCTTGCCGGTGGGAAAACCGAAAGTCAGAAGGATTCGAGTGCGACCGGGAGGCTCCCGATGAGTGATGGTTCCGCCGAGGTCACCGGGCAGGGGTTCGATCCTGATTCCGATGCAACCAACTCCCCGCAGCAACGCGAAGAACTATTGCTGGCACCGTATGCGATGCCGAGTGCGCGCAGCCGGGGTCGGGTGCACCCGGAATCCGCTGATCGCTACCGGACGGTGTTCCAGATCGATCGTGAACGAATCATCCATTGCGCGGCGTTTCGCCGTCTCGAATACAAGACGCAGGTGTTCGCCAATCACCAGGGTGATCATTACCGAACGCGGCTCACCCATACCCTAGAGGTGGCCCAGGTTTCTCGCGCGGTCGCCAGACGTCTTGGACTCAACGAGGATCTGGTCGAGACGATCGCTCTCGGCCACGATCTGGGCCATCCGCCATTTGGCCATTCCGGCGAGCAAGAACTCGATCGATTGATGGAGTCCCACGGTGGCTTCAACCACAATCGGCACGCGCTGCGGGTGGTCGATCTGCTCGAACAGCGCTATGCGGATTTCCTCGGCCTCAATCTCTCGTGGGAAGTGCGCGAGTCGATCGTCAAGCACTACGGATGCTTCGACGAGCCGGCTCTGGCCGAGTTCGAGCCCGATGTGCCTCCGACGCTGGAGGCGCAACTGGCCGATATCGGTGATTCTCTCGCTTACGACAGTCACGATCTCGATGACGGGCTTCGATCCGGTGTGCTGGAACTGGCTGATCTTCGTGAGGTTGCCATTTTTGCTCGCTCGCAAGAGTCGGTTCGTAAGCAGCAGGGTACCGACCTGCCACGAAGAGTCCTCATCGCACGCACCATCTCCGGTATGATCGCCGATCAGATCAACGATCTGGTCGCCACCTGCATCGAGCGCATCGCTACCGACAACATCGACAGCATCGAGGCGGTGCGAGCGGCACCCGGCAATCTGCTCCATTTCTCCAAAGTGATGAGTGGCGAAAAGGCCCAGTTGCAGGCGTTTCTGCAGGATCGTCTCTATGGGGATCCGCACTGTGTTCGTGTTTCCCAGAAGGGCAAACGGATGATCGCCGCCCTGTTCGAAGAGTTCGTCCGGGAACCGGCGCAGCTTCCCAGGGAATTTCTCAATCGTTGCTCCGAGATCGGCCGGGAGCGCACGGTGTGTGATTACATCGCGGGGATGACGGACCGCTATTGCGTTCAGGAGTACGAGCGATTGTTCAGTCCCCATCGCAACGATCCGGGGCGACTGTCGTGATCGGCGCCAGTTGGGTGGTGCTGGTGGCCGCCGGAGAAGGGACCCGCCTCGGTGGCGATGTGAGAAAAGCCGCCCTCCAGTTGCACGGCAGGAGCCTGGCATCCATCTCGCTGGCCGCTGCGATGGCGCATTCATCGTGCCGGGGAGCGGTGCTGGTGGTTCATCCCGATGACGTGTCTAGGGCTGGTGGATGGATCGAGGAGGCGGCCGTCGAGCCGGCGGTCGAGGTGGTTGCCGGGGGTCGAGAACGACGTGACAGCGTCCAGGCAGGTCTCGATGCCGTCGTTGGAGATCCAGCAGATCTGGTGGTGATCCATGATGGAGCCCGTCCCGCCTTGCACGAGCGAGATCTGCAGCGGGTACTGGAGGCGGGGGCGGGCAGTGGCGCGGCGGCGCTGGCGACGCCGGTGATCGACACCCTGCATCAACTCGATGAGCACGGCCACTGGAGCCAGCGGGTCGACCGGACCCGGCTGTGGCAGGCACAGACACCGCAGATTTTCCGGCTGGGGTTGCTACGCGAGGTTCTGCGCGCGGCTAGCGGCTTACAAACCGATGAGGTGGAGGCGGTGGCGAGCACCGGGCAGGAGGTGCAATTCGTCGAGGCTCAGCACCCCAACCCGAAGATCACCACCGCGGCCGATGTGCGCTCGATCGAGGCGCTTCTCGACGGTTAGTCCGAGAATGTCCACAACTGGTTCGTCTGACGGATCGAGTTCCTTTTTCACTGCTTCTTGTGCTGCACTTGACCGGGGCTCTGCCATTGCGCAGACTCCAGCAAATCACCCGGGTTCTTCTGGTGAGAATCTGTTGGTGTTTCCGGTGGGGGAGGTTTCCTCTTCATCGGACGATATTGATGACCCTGGGAAAGGGTCACATCCATCCTGAGGGGAAGGGGAATTACCCCATGTTCAGAATTGATCGACTCACAGGCCTCATCGTCACGTTGTCGTTGGTATTCATCACCACCGACTTCGTCATTGCCCAGACATCTCTCGGTGGAGATGTCAAACCCGGGCGTGCTCTGAGGTTGACCATCACCGGTGATATGAAACTGAGTTTCGTCGACCGCAGTGAATCCTTCGGAGAAGCTGCTTTCGGAGATACGCTCGGCGGAGCGGCACCAGTACTTGCTTCTGGTTGGGGCGACCCGGATGGTTTTTTCATCGATCCCATCGTCCATATCGGGATCGAAGCTGAGATCTCGGATGCGGTCAATGCAACGATCTCGCTCGAGACCCCCTTCGATGTGGGCGTGAACGGACGAGATGGAAATATCCCCTTCAGTCTTGGTGAAGCAGTGGTGTCATGGGAAGGGGCGTTCAGCCCCGAGTTGAACCTCGACTTTGGACTCGTTGATTACGTGGTGGATTTTTCCGGCAATGGCAATCCCTTCTTCATCGACCTCGGCAACTCGGAGTCTGCTTTTGGCAATGGCAACGGCGACCCTGACGATGATCCCGGCACTCCCCAGTCCAGTAGCGCAGGACGGGTTCAGTCGTTGCAGTCAGCTGGTGCGGTGGGTCACTACGATCTGGGCGAGAACACTCTCGATGTGTTCATCTTCGATATCTCTCCGGTCGACAGTGAAACATTGTTCGGACTCATCTACGGGCTCCCACTCGATACCGGTGACTATCAGGGCGACTTGGGAATCACTCTCGTCAACGCCAGTAACGATTCCGGCGGTAGCCTGCTGACTGTCGGAGGTGGGGGGCACCTCGCCGGTAGCGATGGCATGAAGTTTTATGGAGAGATCTACTGGCAGTTTGGCGACTACGGCTCTGATTCCGAGGGTGGCACCATCAACCAGGATGCCTACGGCTTGGTTGCAGGGCTTCACTACGATCTACCCGAAGCCGATGAGGAAGAGGCTCCCTGGATCGACGTCTCGATCTGGGATCTGTCAGGAGACGACGATGCCTCCGACGGCGAAAACTCGAATTTCGTCTCCTACGAGTTCAACAACGACACCATCGTACTCGAGGATGCCTACTACGGTCTCGACATCGATACCAACTACCGGGCCCTCAAGATCAAGGGCGGAATGAACCTCTCCCCGGAGTGGTCAGTTCAGGCGATGTATGCCTATGCGACCCTCAATAAAAACGGTGGTGGTGCCGTTTCCAACGGAAACAGCAGCGACAAGATCGGTGATGAGTTCGATTTCCGTCTGGTCCACCGGGCTACCGATTACCTGACATTCTATTTCAATGCAGGAACTCTCCAGAATGCCAAGGCGCTGGGAGTCGGTTCTGGAATCGAAGTGATTTCGGTGACCTCGGAGGTTCGCTTCTAGAAACATTCCTCACGGTGGAAAAGGGCCCCCGGCGAGGAGTCGCCGGGGGCCCTTCTTTTCATCGGGCGTGCTTATTGTCGTGAGTGAGAGCCTTGATCGCTATTCGGGATGTCGATCCGGTGAGGGGCTCGCGCTACGATCCGGGACAGGATGTCAGGGAGGCAGATGATCGATCCGAGAGAGAATCCGGACCACTCGTCGCCGCGAGAGATTCGCGTCGGGATCGGGACCGACCGCCATCGGTTGGAAGAGGGTCGATCACTGATCCTCTGTGGCGTCGAGATTCCATCGCCTCACGGTCCTGTCGCTCATTCCGATGGTGACGTGATCCTCCATGCTGTCTGCGATGCTCTGCTGGGCGCCAGTGCTTGCGCGGATATCGGAACCCTCTTTCCCGATACCGATCCCCGGTGGAAGGATGTGGAATCGAGTCGCATCCTTGCCGAGGTACTGACCACTGTGGCCGAGCGAGGCTGGAAACCCAAGAACGTCGACGTGGTCGTTCACCTGGAGCGACCACGGCTGACGGAGTATCGCGATCAGATCCGACATCAACTCGGCGAGTTGCTCGGTATTTCCATCGATTCGGTCGGGTTGAAAGCGAAGACGGGCGAGGGTGTCGGTCCGGTCGGAGAGTCACTGGTGATCGACTCGATGGCGGTGGTTCAACTGGTGAGCAAGGAGGCGAGATGACCTTGCGTCTCTGGAATTCGCTCGACAAAAAACTCGTTGACCTGGATCCAGTGATTCCGGGAGAGGTCCGCATGTACAACTGTGGACCTACCGTCTATAGCGATCCTCACATCGGCAACTTCCGTTCCTTCCTGATGGGAGATCTGCTGCGCAGGGTCATCGATCAAAGAGGCTTCAAGACCACGCATGTGGTGAACATCACCGATGTCGGACACCTCACTACCGATGACGTGGCGGATGCCAGTGGCGAAGACAAACTGGAAAAGGAGGCCAGAGAGCAGGGCATCGACCCGTTCGAGATCGCCAGGAAATACGAAGAGGTGTTTCACACCAATGCCCGGCAGTTGAATTTTCGTCTGGCACACGAATACCCTCGAGCGACTGACCACATCCCCGAGATGATCGAGATGATCGAGAAACTGATCGAACGCGGCCATGCCTACGAGGTGGAAGGTGTCGGCGTATATTTTCGGGTCCATTCGTTCGAGAAATATGGCTGCCTCTCTGGCAACACGCTGGAGAACCTCGAATCGGGGTCGAGAATTGCTGTCGATGATCGCAAGGAATCTCCTCATGACTTCGCGCTGTGGAAGATCGATGAAAAGCACCTGATGCAATGGGACAGTCCCTGGGGGCGGGGCTTTCCTGGCTGGCACATCGAGTGTTCTGCGATGAGTTACAAGTACCTCGGCGGTACTTTCGATATTCACACCGGAGGAGAAGACAATGTCTTTCCTCATCACGAGTGTGAGATCGCTCAGTCGGTGGGGGCGGGTGTAGGTGAGTTTGCCCGTATCTGGATGCACGCAAGACATCTACTGGTGGATGGTCGGAAGATGGCCAAGAGCGAGGGCACCTTCTTCACCATCAAAGATCTCATCGAACGCGGCTTCCAGGGTTACGAGATTCGTTACAGTCTCATTTCCAATCACTATCGCCAACCAATGAACTTCACGCTGGAGGGATTGGAAGGAGAGGCGAAGGCGGTCAGCCGCCTTCGGGTTTTGCGTGAGAAACTGGAGACGGTAGCGGATGAAGATTTCGGCAGGGATCAGGAACTTCTCGAGTCGCTAGATTCAACCCGGCAAGCCTTCGACGCGTGTATCGATGATGATCTCAACCTCTCGGGAGCGCTCGGAGTTTTGCACGAACGAACTCGTCTACTCGGCCGCGAACTCCCTCGCGGTGTTGCCGCTGGCGATGCTCTCGAGTTCCTGAGGCACTGCGATGAAATTCTCGGGGTGCTGTTTGTCGAGGAGGTCGTTGCAGAAGACACGCTCTCTGGTGAACAACAGAGTTGGATCGATCAGCGTGAGGCAGCGCGGGAAAACCGTGAATGGGATCTGGCGGATTCACTCAGGGATCAACTCAAGGAGGCGGGGATCCTTGTCGAGGATGGCCCGGATGGGCCCACCTGGACCAGAATTCGATAAATTCTGGTAAATCAGGGCGGGCCGTTCTCGTCACTGACAGGGGCAACTGTCGGGGAGACTTGCAGCATCTCGGCGAGATCGCTATCCTCCCGGCCTTGCTCCCTGTCTGTGCTAGCGTAGCTCAGCGGTAGAGCTCCCGCCTTGTAAGCGGGTGGTCGTGGGTTCGATTCCCACCGCTAGCTTTTGTAAAATTACGCATGGTAAGGGTTTGTGACATCCCTTTGGGGAAGAGGATCAGCATACACCAGCTTCTGGTGGGGGTGTGCCCGAGTGGTTAAAGGGGCCTGGCTGTAAACCAGGCGCGTAAGCTACGTAGGTTCGAATCCTACCGCCCCCATTACTCTTCCTTGAGAGAAGAACCCCAATTCGCTTGAAAGGTGTGCCCTAAGGCTGTTTCCTATCGGACTATCCGACTCCGGCAGCCTTCCCTGGTTTTCCCGGGAGCGGGGCCGGTTCGGTCGGACGGATTGATCTCCGAAGTGGGGCCGGCGCATTTTTTCGCAGAAGTTACACAGCAAAAGAATGCACTGAATTCAACGGGGAAGATCGTGGTTTGAAATCGATCACGATGATGGATCGTCAATGATGTCGTGTTCGAGTTTTGTTAGTGGTCACGAACCAGATTCGAGTCTTCAGACTTGAATCGTGGGGGGGCCGCGTGGTGCGCGTGAATCGCGGGTGTAGCTTAGTGGTAAAGCACCAGCCTTCCAAGCTGGCTATGTGGGTTCGATTCCCATCACCCGCTCCAGGAATCTACGCGGCACAGGACGTGTCGTCGCAGAGAGAGACAGGGCTGCTGTAGCTCAGTCGGTAGAGCGCGTCCTTGGTAAGG
>DCAA01000015.1:34691-38344 GCA_002311345.1 Planctomycetes bacterium UBA1146
GTCCTTGGTAAGGACGAGGTCACGGGTTCAAATCCCGTCAGCAGCTCCAGACAACGGAACCCATGCACTTGCATGGGAAAAAATCGAAGGTACGCCGAATCCGGTTCGCTTGTGCGGCCGGTGAGGCAGGTGAAGAGACCCGGCGGGACCGCACTGCGGTCCGAACGGGCGGGGAGTTTTCCAAGATGGCGAAGGAAACCTTCGTACGAGACAAGCCTCACTGTAACGTTGGAACCATTGGTCACGTTGACCATGGCAAGACGACATTGACGGCTGCGATTACGAGTGTTCTTAGTTTGGTCGGCGGTGCGACTGTAAAGACTTTCGACCAGATCGACAATGCTCCGGAGGAACGGGAGCGTGGTATCACCATCGCGACCGCTCACGTCGAGTATTCGACGGAGAACCGTCACTATGCTCACGTCGATTGCCCGGGACACGCTGACTACGTCAAGAACATGATCACGGGTGCTGCTCAGATGGATGGGGCTATTCTGGTCGTTTCGGCCGCTGATGGCCCGATGCCACAGACTCGTGAGCACATCCTGCTGGCGCGTCAGGTCGGGGTTCCGAAGATCGTAGTCTTCATGAACAAGGCGGACATGGTCGACGATGAGGAACTGCTCGAACTCGTCGAGATGGAAGTCCGTGAATTGCTCACCGACAACGATTTCCCGGGCGATGAAATTCCGGTCATCATAGGAAGTGCTCTCAAGGCACTCGAGGATCCAAGCAGCGAAGCCGGCAACGTGATCAACGAGTTGATGACCGCGGTCGATGAGTACATCGATCTTCCCGAGCGAGATACCGACAAGGACTTCCTGATGCCCGTGGAGGATGTGTTCTCCATCGAAGGTCGGGGAACCGTGGTGACTGGTCGTATCGAGAGTGGAATCGTCAGAACTGGCGACGAGGTCGAGATCGTCGGAATCAGGGACACTGAGAAAACCACCTGCACCGGAGTCGAGATGTTCCAGAAGACGCTCGATGAAGGACAGGCCGGAGACAATGTTGGTTGTCTGCTGCGCGGAACCAAGAAAGATGAAGTGACCCGTGGACAGGTGCTGGCCAAGCCTGGCAGCATCACTCCTCACACCGAGTTCGAGGCGACGGTCCACATCCTCTCCAAGGACGAAGGTGGTCGTCACTCACCCTTCTTCAATGGTTATCGTCCACAGTTTTACTTCCGTACCACGGATGTGACAGGCAACACCGAGGTTCTCGATGCTGACATGTGCATGCCGGGAGACAACGCGAAAATCAAGGTTACGCTGATTCAACCGATAGCCATGCACGAACAACTTCGTTTCGCCATCCGCGAGGGAGGCAAGACGGTTGGTGCAGGGGTTGTGAGCAAGGTTCTGGCCTGATCTGCAGGCATAGTAGAGAGACATATGGCCGGGGACGCCGTACCGCCTGAAAGGCAGTGCGGCGTCCCTTCTCCCGCAAACAGGGGAATCGCCTGGTTGCGGCTGATAGGACGGCCAGTTTGTGTTTTGTGGGTGCCTCGAGTGAGTGCGGAGAGGACAGGAGGGCAGTAGCTCCAATTGGTAGAGCAGCGGATTCCAAATCCGCGGGTTGGGGGTTCGAGTCCTCCCTGCCCTGCCAGCTCTGAACCGCTTGTTGGGCACTGTCGTGATCATGAGGGAGTTCTCCTGTCGTGAGCGCTGGATTGTTTCGGGATCGATTCCTTTGGATGACTCCCGATGTGAGAAGTTGAAACACGGGAAGTGACGGCAATGAGTTTTTTTCGGGCCTACAGAGAAGGTGATGGCAAATGGGCTCGTGGTGCCCTCGCCAGCATTTTGTTCATTGTGGGTCTCGTCGCCGCCGTCAACACCTTCGAATGGTTCGAAGGAAATGACTGGGGGACTGACGTCCTCTTCGAGATTCCCTTACTGAACTGGCCGGTCCAGTTTCAGGCACTCTTCTCCGTGTTGATTTTCATTCCGTTCGTCCTGGTAGGGATGTGGTACTACAACCAGCAACGGGTGAGTGATTTTCTGATTGATACCGAGAAAGAACTCTTGGAGAAGGTGACCTGGCCGAACCGATCGCAGACGACCAAAAATTCGATCATCGTGGTCATCACCTGCATCGTGATCATGGGTTGGATCACGTTGGCAAATATATTTTTTGAGTGGGCCACCGGACTTGTGTACGGATGATTGAAATGATGAGCATGTACTCTTCCATTGGCGAGACAGACGAAGTCGAGAAGTCGGTAGCCTCCGACGGTTCGGTGACAGATGGGGATCTGGCGAACCAGGCCGACGAGACGGCGGATCCTGCCGAGCAGAGCGCCGCTGAAGTGATCGAGCAAGAAGAGAGCACCGAAGAAGAGAGCACCGAAGAAGAACCTGAAGAAGCGAGCACCGAAGAAGAGAGTGTGGAAGAAGAACCTCGAGAGGAGCCGGAGGAAACACCTGATGCGGAACCGGTCGAGGAGGCTCCCGTGAGTCCCAAGACTTCGCGTATCAAGAAAGTTCCGGCGGAAGAACTTGCCTACGAATGGTACGTCATCAAGGTGGCCAACGGCCGCGAGGACACCCTCTCGCGAAAGGTGGAAAAGACCCTCTCCTTGAGAGGACTCGATCACCACGTCAGGAAGATCGAGGTTCCCAAGCAGAAGGTCACCGAGATCAAGGACGGCAAGAAGAGGGTTCGGGAGCACAAACTCTACCAGGGTTACTTCTTCATGGAGTGCCAACTGGTGGATGAGATCTGGTATCTCCTCCGGGACATCCAGGGAGTCGGTTCCTTCGTTGGTGGTAAGCCTAGCGACAAGCCGATGCCGATGCTCCCTGACGAGGTCAGGAAATTGCGAGACATGATGGAGCAGCGCGAGAGCGAGGCTCCGCCTGAACTGAAGATCGACGTGAAGAAGAACGATACCGTGAAGGTGAAGGACGGTCCCTTCGAGAATTTCGAGGGGATAGTCGTGGAGGTTCATCCGAAGACGGGCAAACTGCGGGTGATGGTCACCATCTTCGGCAGGGAGACCCCGGTGGACCTGGAGTACTGGCAAGTGGAACAGACTTGATCTCGAGTTGATCGGGATTCATGCGGGAGGAGCGCTGGCGACAGTCGTTCCGTGGACCGCAGGACAGGTGAGACATGGCGAAACGCAAGAATGTGGTCAGCACGATCAAATTGCAGGTAGCCGGAGGACAGGCCACGCCTGCACCCCCGGTCGGGCCTGTTCTTGGTCAGCATGGGGTCAACATCGGGGAGTTTGTTCAGCGCTTCAACGCTGAAACATCGGGCCGGCAAGGTCTGATCATCCCGGTTGTGATCAGTGTCTACTCGGATCGTTCCTTCGACTTCATCCTGAAGTCTCCACCGGCAGCAGTTCTGATCAAGAAGGCGCTGGGAATGGACAAGGCAGCGAACACGCCCGGTCACGAGACGGTCGGCATCATCACTGCAGAGCAAGTGCAAGAAATCGTCGAGATGAAGGCCGAGGATCTCAACGCTGCCTCTCCTGAAGCTGCTGCCCGCATCATCGAGGGTACTGCCCGGAGCATGGGTGTGGCGCTGGAGGGCGCGATGATGGAGGGCGCGATGATGGAGGGTGAGGTGGTGGAGGACTCCGGTGAGGTGGTGGAGGATTCCGGCGAGGTGGTGGAGGATTCCGGCGAGGTGGTGGAGGA
>DCAA01000015.1:38396-48551 GCA_002311345.1 Planctomycetes bacterium UBA1146
GGTGGAGGATTCCGGCGAGGTGGTAGAGGACTCCAGTGAGGGCGAGGAGCACTGATGGCAAGATCTAGCAAGCGCCACGCTTCCAACGTGTCGCGTAATGGCGATGCAACTCCGCTGGATGTGCCCGAGGCGGTCAAGACCTTGAAGGGTTTCCAGGGTGCCAAGTTCGACGAGACGGTGGAGATCGCCGTTCGTCTCGGTATCGATCCTCGACAGGGTAACCAGAATGTCCGCGGTGCTTTCTCGCTTCCTCACGGAATTGGCAAGAAAGTCAGAGTCATCGCATTTGTCGAGGGACCTGCTGCCGATGAAGCCAAGGAAGCAGGAGCCTGTGAAGTTGGCGCAGCCGAACTTGCCGAGAAGATCGAGGGCGGCTGGTTCGATTTTGACATCGCCATCGCGCATCCGTCGATGATGCGATTCGTTGGAAAGCTCGGAAAGGTACTTGGACCTCAGGGCAAGATGCCGACCCCGAAATCAGGAACCGTGACTACCGAAGTGCCCGCTGCTGTCGCCGACTTCGTCGCGGGAAAAATCGAGTTTCGTAACGATGCTGGTGGGATCGTCCACGCTCCAGTTGGTCGTTGTAGTTTCGAGGAGGCGAAACTTTCCGAGAACATCGAGGCCTTTATTGGCCATCTGGTGAAGTTGAAGCCGACCTCAATCAAGGGTGTCTACATGAGGAAAGTTCATATCAAGTCAACGATGTCGCCATCAATTTCGATCGCTTGCGGAGCATAGGACGAGAGAGCAGGAAAGGAGGGCCACATGGCCCGTAGGCTCAAGGTCATGATGTCGGAGCAATTGCTTCAGCGTCTCGACGATGCCGGTGATTTGCTGCTCGTCGATTTTTCCGGCCTGAATTCGCATCAGGACTTCGAAATTCGCACTGAACTCCGATCCGAGGGCCTTTCCGTGAACGTTGTCAAGAATTCGATACTCAAACGAGTGATGACGGACAAGGGAACGGAATTTCCGGAAGAGACTTATTTGGGACCTCTGGCACTGATACTCGGTGATACCGATGCCATCACTGCGAGTAAGTCGATAGCAACCTGGAGAAGGAAGAACCGGAAGAAGATGCCACTCAAAGGTGGCGTATTCGAAGGTGAGATTCTCGGGCCTGCCGAGGCAGAGAAACTCACGAAGATGTTGAGTGTTGAGGAAACGCGTGCAGCGGTTGTTTCTGCGATTGCCGGACCGCTGACTGGCCTGGTCGCCATTACCCAGAACCTGCTCACTGGAATCCCCGGTGTGTTGCAGGCGATCGCAGATAAGAAAAATGAAGAAGGAGAGTAGCAGCCATGTCGGATGAAGCTGCAACTGATACTGAGAAGGCCGCCCCGAGCAAAAAAGTGGGTGCCCTCATGGAAAGCATCAAGGACCTCAGCGTCATGGAGCTCGTCGAGCTCAAGGATGTGCTCGAGGATGAGTTCGGAGTGACTGCCAATGCTGGTATGCCGATGATGGGTATGCAGATGATGGCTGGCGGCGGTGAAGAAGTCGCCGAGGAGCAGACCGAATTCGATGTCATCCTTTCGGCCATCGGGGAAAAGAAGATCCCCGTCATCAAGGCGGTGCGTAAAATCACTGGTCTCGGCCTCAAAGAGGCGAAAGACCTGGTGGAAGCTGCTCCGAAGGCGGTCAAGGAAGGCGTCTCGAAAGAGGATGGCGAGAAGCTCAAGAAGGAACTCGAAGAAGCTGGAGCGACCGTCGAACTCAAATAGAGTCGATCGGTTCCATCGCGGAATCTCCATCACCCGGGGGGGTATCCCCTCCTCGAAGATGCGGAGTTCCGTAACTCGGTTCGAGTTCAGTGTGTTCAGTGTGTTCTGAATCAACGATTGCGGGGGAGCACCCATGCGGGGAGTGCGCCTCCGGGATTTCGGAAATCAGTGGTACGGCGGGGGGGGGGGCCCCCCCCCGAAGGGGGGGGGGGGNNGGGCGGAGCCCACGCCTGGAAGATTTCCTCACCTGTCCCGGGCAGCCGTCAACGGGTTGCCGCAGCAGTCTGCCTCGCTCGAGGATTGATCCTCGAAACGAAGGTTGAAGGTATCGACTCCGATTGGAGTGGGTATCGACCAGGGACGGACGGGTTACGACCTGACACGGGTCGGGCCATGTTCAGTAATCGAGAAAGGGTTCAGCATGGAGTCTAAAGACCGTGACATCATGGTCTTCGGCGGCGGCATCCGTACGGTGCCGATTCCGAATCTGATGGAATTGCAGAGGAATGCCTACTCGCAGTTCCTGCAGAGAGGCGTGCACTGGACAGATCGCGACAACATCGGTCTCGAATCGATCTTGCGCGAGATCTTTCCCATAGAGAGTTACGACGGCACTATTTCGTTGACGTACCTGGGTTATGACCTGGGACGACCGCGTTACACCGTCGATGAATGCCGCCAGTTGAAACTGACCTATGGTACTCCGTTCAAGATCCGCTTGAGGATGGAAAAAGAGGGTGAGTCGATCGAGGAAGAAGTCTTCCTCGGTGAACTACCGATGATGATCGGAGGAGGCGAGTTCATCGTCAACGGTTCCGAGCGGGTTATCGTCAGCCAGTTGCATCGTTCTCCTGGAGTAGATTTCAGTGAGGAGATCCACTCGGGAGATATCAGACTCCATTCCTGCCGGATCATCCCCGAGCGAGGTTCCTGGGTCGAGTTCAATGTCACCAAGAAGGGTGCCTTGACGGTCCGGATCGACCAGAGCGGAAAATTCCCCGCCACGATGCTATTGCGGGCGATGGATGAACGGTTCGGATCCTCTACCGCCATCCTGGAGCTCTTTTATGGCGTCGAGACCATCAGGGTCGGGAGCCTCAAGAGCATCGACAAACTCACGGGGGATGAAGAGGACGAGGTCCGGAGTGGCCGGGTTACTGCCGAAGACATCCTGGATGCAGAGACCGGCGAGATTCTGCTGCCGACCGGGGATGTCTTCACCGAGACCTTCCTGAAGTCATATTTCTCCGAAGATATGATTGCCAAGCGTGGTGGTAAGAAGAGTTTCAAGGTGCTGCCCGAACAGTTTGACGATCTGATTCTCAAAACTCTCAAAGAAGACCCTTCCATCGACTACGAGGATGCTCTGATCAAGATCTACCAGCGGCTTCGTCCTGGTAATCCACCCCAGGCAGCAAAGGCTCGGGAACTCTTCTTCGACAAGTTCTACAATCCGAACAAATATCGCCTGGGACGTGTCGGGCGTTTTCGTATCAACCGTAAGTTCAAACTCGCGATTCCGGAATCCGAGCAGACGATCCAGCCCGAGGACATCCTGGAATCGATCGATTACATCTTCAAACTGCGTGACCGAAAAGGAAAACTCGACGATATCGATCACCTCGGAAACCGCCGTGTTCGGACCATCGAGGAACTTGCCGGCGAGGAGATGCGAAAAGGATTCCTGAAGTTGAAGCGCACCGTTCAGGAACGCATGAGCATGATGGAACCGGAGAATCTGACTCCACGCTCGGTGATCAACTCGAAGACCATCTCCTCTTCAGTAGAGTTTTTCTTCGGGCGCGGCGAACTCTCCCAGGTCGTGGACCAGACCAATCCGCTGTCACAATTGACCCACGAGCGCCGTTTGAGTGCACTCGGGCCCGGTGGACTGAACAGAAAGCGAGCCGGTTTCGAGGTCCGGGATGTTCATATCTCGCACTATGGCCGCATCTGCCCCATCGAGACTCCCGAGGGTACGAATATCGGACTGATCTCCAGCCTCAGTGTCTTTGCGACCATCGATAAGTACGGCTTCCTCATCACTCCCTATTTCCAGGTGAACAATGGCAAGGCTCAGATCGACAAGGATACGATTCGATTTCTTCGGGCAGATGAGGAAGAGAACCTCTACCTGACGCCAGCGGACACTCCTGTAGATGACGAGGGGAATCTGATCGGAGATCTGGTACTGGCTCGTTACAACGGTGAGTTCATCATGGTGGAGCCGTCAAAGATCGAACTGATGGACGTTTCTTCCAAGCAGTTGATCGGGGTCTCTGCTGCGTTGATTCCGTTCCTCGAGCATGACGATGCGAACCGCGCACTGATGGGTTCGAACATGATGCGTCAGGCAGTGCCGCTGCTGCAGACGGAACCTCCGCTGGTAGGCACAGGTATGGAGCAGTACGTCTCGAAGTACTCGGGAATGGTGTTGAGATCTCCGTCTTCGGGCAAGGTGACCTCTGTCGACTCGACCCATGTGGAGGTGGACGGCAAGAGAATCGAGTTGCGCAAGTACAGGGGACTCAACGAGCGCACATGCCAGAATCAACGCCCCTGCGTGAATCTGGGTGACATGGTCGAAGAAGGAAATGTGATCGCCGATGGCGCGGCGACCCAGGACGGCATCCTGTCGCTCGGGAGAAACATCCTCGTCGCCTTCATGTCCTGGGATGGATACAACTTCGAGGATGCGATCATCGTCAGCGAGCAACTGGTTCGAGACGATATCTACACTTCGATCCATATCGATGAATTCGAGATCGAGGTCAGAGAGACAAAACTGGGACGTGAAGAGTTTACCCGCGATATCCCGAACGTTTCGGAGCGAGTTCTCGCAAAACTCGATGATGACGGGATCGTCAAGACCGGAACGCGCGTCTCTCAGGGAGATATTCTGGTCGGTAAGGTTGTTCCAAAGTCCAAGAGTGAACTCTCTCCCGAAGAGAAACTGCTCCACGCGATATTTGGTCGAGCCGGTGAGGACGTCAAGAACGAGTCTCTGACGGTATCCTCCGGTATCGAGGGAGTCGTCATCGATTCGAAGAAGTTCTCCCGTCTTAGCGAGCATTCACCTGAGGAGCGAAAAGTCATCAAGGCGAAGGTGGAGGAGATCGAAGAGAGAACTCATACAGGAATCATGTTCGAGATCGACACATTGCTCGATGAGTTACGAGCCGTTCTCGGGACAACGCCGAGAAATCCAGCGACGGGACGTGTCTTCAAGACCGAGGAACTCTACGAGACCAAGAGTGTTCACTCCGTCAAGATTGCCATGGATCCAGAGCAATTCTTCGGCTCCTCCGAGAAGAAGAACAGCGTGATCAAAGCATCTTTGTTCAAGCATCAACAGAAGATGGAAGAACTCGAAGACACGAAGAATCGTGATGTGAATCGACTGACCCGCGGCGATGAGTTGTCACCCGGTGTGATCGAAATGGTCAAGGTTTATGTGGCTACGAAGAGAAACCTCTCCGTTGGTGACAAGATGGCAGGTCGTCACGGCAACAAGGGTGTGATTTCCAGAATCCTTCCTCTCGAGGATCTACCTTTCCTCGAGGATGGGACTCCAGTCGAGGTGATCCTGAACCCGCTCGGTGTGCCGTCGCGGATGAATCTGGGCCAGATTCTCGAGACCCAGCTCGGCTGGGCAGCGGACAAACTCGGTTACCGCGCGGTGACCCCCGTTTTCGATGGAGCAAAAGAGGCTGATATCAAGAAGGAACTCGTGAAGGCAGGGATCCCAGTTGATGGGAAATCCGTGCTTTACGACGGTCGCACCGGAGAGCCGATGGAACAGAAGGTTACCGTAGGTCGGATGTACCTGTTGAAACTGCATCATCTGGTCGATGACAAGATTCATGCACGCGCGACAGGTCCCTACTCCCTCATCACTCAGCAACCACTGGGTGGAAAGGCGAGGTTTGGCGGGCAGCGATTCGGCGAGATGGAAGTCTGGGCTCTCGAGGCCTATGGTGCTGCACACATCCTGCAGGAACTGCTGACCGCAAAATCTGATGATGTCGATGGTCGGGCCAAGATCTACGAGTCGATGGTAAAGGGTGAGAACAGCCTGCAAGCAGGCACTCCCGTTTCTTTCGACGTGCTCACAAATGAGATCAAGGGCCTTGGTTTGAACCTCGAACTGGAAAAGAAGTGATCAAATGATCGAGCCTGTCTATGACAAGGTGAATGATATAGGCGCGGTAAATATCCGGCTGGCATCACCGACGGACATCCTCTCCTGGTCACAGGGAGAGGTTCGTAAGCCCGAGACGATCAACTATCGGACCTACCGTCCGGAAAAGGATGGCCTCTTCTGCGAGCGTATCTTCGGTCCTGAAAGGGACTGGGAGTGTGCTTGTGGTAAGTACAAGGGCATCAAGCACAAGGGGATCATCTGTGATCGCTGTGGGGTGAAGGTGGCTCATTCTCGCGTTCGTCGTGAGCGCATGGGGCACATCAACCTGGCAGCTCCGATCGTGCACATCTGGTTCTTCAAGGCGATGCCATCGCGTCTGGGCAATCTGCTCGACATGAAGACGACTCACCTCGAGCGGGTGATCTATTACCAGGATTACCTGGTGATTGAACCCGGCGATACGCCTCTCAAGGAGAAACAACTTCTCGGAGAGGAAGAGTACCGACTTGCCCGTGAGAGATATGGCGATGAATTCAAGGCGGATATGGGAGCCGATGCGATCCGCACGATGATCAATCGTCTGGAATTGAACTCGTTGTTCGATGAGTTGAAGGAAGAGTACGACAACACCAGGTCGAAGCAGAAGCGAGCGAGCCTGATCCGTCGACTCAAGATCATCCGTACCGTGATACGCTCCGGGAACAAGGCGGAGTGGATGGTTCTCGAGGCGGTTCCGGTGATTCCTCCGGATCTCCGTCCACTGGTATTGCTCGAAAGTGGTAACTTTGCCACCAGTGACCTCAATGATCTCTATCGACGATTGATCAACCGGAACAACCGGCTGAAGAAGTTGCTCGACCTCAATGCACCTGAGGTGATCATCCGAAACGAGAAGCGGATGCTCCAGCACTCCGTCGATGCCCTGTTCGATAACAACCGTTGTCGCAGACCGGTGCTCGGTTCGAATAATCGTCCCCTCAAGTCGCTGACAGACATGATCAAGGGTAAGCAGGGTCGATTCAGGGAGAATCTGCTCGGAAAGCGTGTCGACTACTCTGCCCGCTCCGTCATCGCGGTGGGTCCGGAACTCCAGTTGCATCAGTGCGGTTTGCCAAAAAAGATCGCGCTTGAACTGTTCCAGCCCTTCATCATCCGAAGACTCAAGGAACTCGGCTATGCCGATACCATCAAGAGTGCCAAGAAGATGCTCGAACGTAAGGATGACGAGGTCTGGGACATCCTCGAGGAGGTGACACAGGGGCATCCGGTGCTGCTCAACCGCGCGCCCACCTTGCACAGGATGGGAATCCAAGCTTTCGAACCGGTCCTCATCGAGGGCAACGCGATTCTGGTTCACCCACTGGTTTGCGAGGGATTCAACGCAGATTTCGATGGCGACCAGATGGCGGTACACCTGCCACTATCGATCGAGGCCCAACTCGAAGCTCAGAATCTGATGTTGTCGACCAACAACATCTTTTCTCCGGCACATGGGAACCCGATCATCGCGCCTTCACAGGACATCGTGATGGGTTGCTTCTATCTGACCCTCGACAAGGAAGATATGCCGGGCACTGAGATCCAATTCTCCTGCATCGAGGAGGTTCACACCGCCATGGGATCCGGGAAGGTCCATGGACACGCGCGGATCAAGGTCAGATTCCCCGAGGAGAAGGTCATCTTCAGCAGTCCAGGCGTGGTTCAAGAGCCAGATGAGAAGGGATTCCACCAGACCACTCCTGGCAGGATCATCTTCAATGACCTGCTCGATTACGATGATATGCCCTTCTACAACCACGCTCTCAGCAAGAAACATCTCCGCGCCGTCATCGCGGACTGCTTCAAAATCCTTGGCCGACGCGCGACATTGAAGTTTCTCGATGACATGAAGAATCTCGGTTTCAAGGCAGCGACCCGTTCGGGCCTTTCCTTCAGTATCGACGATCTTCGCAGTCCTCCGACCAAGAAAGCCATCATTGCTGCGACTCAGGCCCAGGTCGAGGAGATCGAGAAGCGCCATCAAAATGGCGTGATCACGAACGATGAACGTAGGAGCCAGATCATCGACCGCTGGACCCACACCACTAACCAGGTGGGTGATCAACTGATGCAAAGTCTCAGGGAAGATACCACTCCCGGGGATGAGTACGTGAATCCGATTTTCGTGATGGTGGAATCCGGCGCACGAGGAAGCGTCACCCAGATTCGACAACTCGCCGGGATGCGCGGACTGATGGCGAAACCATCCGGAGAGATCATCGAGACTCCCATCAAGGCGTCTTTCCGCGAGGGACTGAGGGTTCTGGAGTATTTCTCCTCGACCCACGGTGCGCGTAAGGGGCTGGCTGACACCGCCCTGAAGACCGCTGACTCCGGTTACCTGACGCGGAAACTTGCTGATGTGGCCCAGAACGTTGTCGTCAACGGCCATGATTGTGGAACCAAGGGCGGCATCGCCAAGAAGGCGATGAAGCGAGGTGACAAGGAGGCAATTGAGCTCTGGGCACGTGTCTACGGGCGTGTCTCCGTTGCCGAGATCAAGGATCCGGTTTCCGGGGATGTTCTCGTCGAGGTCAACGGGGTGATCGACCGCGAGACCGCTCACAAGATTCAGGATCTTGGACATGACAAGATCCTCGTTCGTAGTCCTCTCTCCTGTGATAGCCCGCTGGGTTGTTGCGCTCTTTGCTACGGAATGGATCTCTCGACCGGAATCCTGGTCGAGCAGGGAGTCGCTGTCGGAATCATCGCCGCCCAGTCCATCGGTGAACCGGGAACCCAGTTGACGATGCGTACCTTCCACATCGGAGGGGTGGCATCGAAAGCGGTTCAGGAACCAGTCATCCGGGCAAGGGGTGCCGGGACTGTCGAACTACGGGAGACGAATCATGTCCCCAACAAAGATGGGAATGAAGTCGTTCTCAGTCGTCGGGGAATCCTGGCGGTCGTCAAGGATGGCAAGGATCTGGAAAGCCACGAGTTGCAAATTGGTGCCATTCTCCACGTGGCAGATGACGCAGCGGTTCGTAAGGGGACGACCCTCTACGAGTGGGATCCCCACTCCCAGTCGATCCTCGCTGATGTCAAGGGTTATGCCACCTACGAGGACATCGTCGAAGGGGCTACCCTCAAGATAGAAAAGGATCCGGTTTCGAACCAGGATCGAAGGATCATCCTGGAGCACAAGGGTGAGTTGCATCCGCAGATCATCATCCGGACGAAAGCGAAGGGGGGCGACATCGTTGCCGCCTACCCGATTCCGGAACGAGCCTTCATACAGGTGACAGACAAACAGAAGGTCTCACCGGGCGAACTACTGGCCAAATCTCCCAGAGAGATCACTGGAACACAGGACATCACCGGCGGATTGCCACGGGTTACCGAGATCTTCGAGGTTCGCAAGCCCAAGAATCCTGCGGTGATCGCAGAGGTCGATGGCACCATCGAGATGGGTGAGAAGAAACGTGGTAAGGCGATCATCAACGTCGTCACCGATGATGGCGAGATCTACGAACACGTTGTGCCACCCGGAAAGCACTTCAGGGTCACCAAGGGCGACATCGTCATTGCCGGTCAACCCCTCACCGATGGAGACAAGGTGCCCAAGGACATCCTTCGGGTCGAAGGCGTGGCCGAAGTACAGCGCTACCTCATCGAAGAGGTCCAGGGGGTGTATCTGTCCCAGAATGTGACCATCAACGATAAGCATATCGAGACGATCATCTGTCAGATGATGAGGAACGTGAGAGTGGTTGAACCCGGAGACAGTGACATATTGCCAGACACGCTCGTCGATCGTCATAAATTCCGTGATCTCAGTGATGCATTGGTCGAGGAGGGGAAGATGCCTGCCACCGCCGAACCGATACTCCAGGGGATCACCAAGGCTGCAGTGCAATCTGATAGTTTCATCTCTGCCGCGAGTTTTCAGGAAACCACCAAGGTTCTCACCGAAGCTGCCCTCAGCGGCAAGAAGGACAGATTGGTTGGATTGAAAGAGAACGTGATCATGGGTCACATGATCCCGGCGGGAACGGGGTATCGTCAGTACTTCGACAAGGGTGTACGGAAACTAGCAGAGCCTCCTTCCGTCGTGAGGGAACCCAGAGAACCGGTACGCATCGGCCAGAAGTCTAAGGTAACAAAACCCCCATCGGATCCGTTGAGGGATTTCTTGATGGGGAGTTTGGGTGGAGGTTCGTCTGCTGAAGTTCCCGCAGATGAAACTGTCGGAGAATCGGTTATCCTGGAATCCCCGGACGAGGAGCCTGTCGCTCAAGAGGT
>DCAA01000015.1:48734-57906 GCA_002311345.1 Planctomycetes bacterium UBA1146
GAGCCTGTCGCTCAAGAGATGGCGGGCGAGGAGCCTGTCGCTCAAGAGGTGGTGAGCGAGGAGTCTGACGCTCAAGAGGTAGCGAGTGAGGAGCCTGTCGCTCAAGAGGTGGCGAGCGAGGAGTCTGTCAGTGACGAAATGGTGAGCGATGATGTGACCACAGAAGCCCCAGAAGAGCCTTCTGTGACCGATGAGACCCTCGCCACCGAGTCCGACGAGGAATCGGGGGAAGCTCCAAAATCAGCAGATGAAGGTCACGAATAGCGATAGAATGCCGGGCCGTACTCGGGGAAGATTCCGGGTCATCCCGCTCAGAGGAGAAAACGACAAAGTATGCCGACGATCAACCAGCTGGTTCGAAAAGGTCGCAAGAAGCGAAAGAAGAAGAGCAAGTCTCCGGTTCTGGATTCCTGCCCTCAGCGTCGTGGTGTGTGCCTGGCAGTGAAGACTCAGACTCCGAAGAAGCCGAACTCCGCACTGCGGAAGGTAGCTCGTGTCCGACTTTCCAATGGCAAAGAAATCACCGCATACATCGGTGGTGAGGGCCATAACCTTCAGGAGCACTCCATCGTTCTGGTCCGTGGTGGCAGGGTCCGAGATCTCCCGGGTGTCCGCTACCACGTGGTTCGAGGCACCCTCGACTGCTCGGGGGTCGACGATCGAAAACAAGGCCGTTCCAAATACGGTGTGAAGCGGAAATAATTCAGGAGCGTATCTTGGCAAAAAGCAAGAATAAGATCGTCAAGCAGAAGTTCCGCTCCACGCAGCGGTTCCAGAAAGCCGATCCTCGTTACAACAGCATGGTCGTGACCAAATTCATCAATCGGCTGATGTGGGATGGCAAGAAGGCGATCGCCAGTGCCATCGTTTACCAAGCGATGGATGTTCTCGGTCAGAAAATCTCAGATACCGAACCGTTGGATGCGTTCCTCGCAGCCATCCATAACGTGATGCCTCAGGTAGAGGTGCGGTCTCGGCGCGTCGGCGGAGCGACCTACCAGGTTCCTGTCGAGGTGAATCGTCGCCGGGCACAGGCGCTGGCCATCCGGACCATCATCGAGACCTGTCGAGGACGCAGTGGCAAGCCGATGGCACAGCGCCTCTCCGAAGAACTGATCCAGGCTTTCCACAAAGAAGGCGCTTCGATCACCTGGAAGGAAAATACCCACAAGATGGCAGAAGCGAACAAGTTGTTCGCTCACTATGCCTGGTAGGGAAAACGTGGGGATCCCCTCGTGCCGGGATTGAACGTATCTTGTCGACAACGCCCTCTTGCTTCTGATGGAGGCCAGAGGGCGTTTCGCATCCGGTATGGCACCGTTGATCTGGCAGTGTTGATGTGGAACTGTTCGGTATGAACCTGTTGTCCTTGGCTTGAGTGTCATCGTCGATTGGCCCAGAATCGCGCGAACTTGTCGCTACGCAGGAGCAACCGGGATGGGACCCTTGAGATGATTCGGATTCGCAACATCGGAATTATTGCGCATATCGATGCCGGTAAGACCACCGTTTCAGAGCGCTTCCTCTACTATTCCGGCAAGGAATATCGCATGGGGGAGGTCCATGATGGAAGTGCCCACATGGACTGGCTCGTCGAAGAGCAGGAGCGTGGGATCACCATCACGAGTGCTGCTACCACTTTCGAGTGGTTGGATACGATGGTGAATCTCATCGATACCCCGGGCCATGTCGATTTTACGGCGGAAGTGGAAAGATCTCTCCGGGTCCTGGACGGAGCTGTTGGAGTTTTCTGTGGTGTCGCCGGTGTGCAGGCTCAGTCGGAGACAGTGTGGAGACAGGCCAACTATTATCAGGTTCCAAGAATTGCTCTGATCAACAAGCTCGACAGGGTTGGCGCTGATTATTATCGCGTCGTCAACGTTATCGCTGAGGAATTGAACTGTCGCCTCCTTCCCATCAACATCCCGGTCGGTATCGAGTCAGATTTTCGAGGGGTCGTGGATCTCATCACCATGCGGCAGCTCACCTTCGATGAAGAGAGCCTCGGTGCAGACGTACTCGATTCCGATATCGATGATGACATGAAAGAGACTGCTGAACTGTGGAGGGGAGACCTGATCGACAAAATTGCCGATCACGATGAGGAGGTGATGGAAAAGGTCATCGAGGGCGCAGAGGTATCAGAGGAACTGTTGAGACAGGCGATCCGGCGAGGCACTCTCGATCAATTCTGGGTTCCGGTTCTCGGAGGAAGCGCACTTGGCAACAAGGGAATCCAGCCTCTTCTCGATGCCGTGATTCACTATCTACCATCCCCGAGTGACGTGGAGACCATCGTCGGACGGGATCCAAAATCAGGAAAGCCAGTGCAGGTGAAATGTGGCGCGGATGCTCCCTTCTGTGGCCTTCTGTTCAAGATCCAGATCGATCCCCACGGCGAGTTGCTCTATATGCGGATCTATTCCGGATCAATCGAGAAGGGAAAGACCGCGATGAATCCGCGTACGGGGAAGCGCGAGCGGATCAATTCGATGTACCGAATGCACGCGAACTCCCGCGAAGCAATGCAGGTTGCCGTCGCCGGTGACATCATTGCGATGAACGGCCCCCGATACAGTGGTACCGGAGATACCTTTTGTGATGCGAAGAATCAGGTGTTGCTTGAAGAACCGGTGTTCCCCGAGACCGTCATTTCGATGGCAATCGAACCCCGGTCCAGCAGTGACCGCGAGAAGTTGCAGGAGGTACTGGATCGGATCGCACGGGAGGATCCCACTTTTCATATAGAGGTCAATCGTGAGACGGGTCAGTTTGTGATGTCAGGGATGGGAGAACTCCATCTCGAAGTGATCCGGAATCGTCTCGAGAGGGACTTCAAGGTCAACGCCAACATCGGAAAGCCGAGAGTCGCTTACCGCCAGATGGTTGCGCGGGAAGGATCCTCATCGGTCCGGATCGAACGACAACTCGGTGGCAAAGATCACTTTGGAGAGGTTCGAATTACTCTCTCCCCGATGCCACCGGAAGATAGCAGCGCCTCCATGGTGGAGTGGGAGGAGGGGCCCCCTGCCATCGCTCCCGAGTGGCGCAAGGCGGTGGAAGACGCAGTCCACTCTTGCCTCACTGGCGGTGGCGACCTGGGATTTCCCTTCATCCGGGTTCAAGCACGTATCCAGTTGCCCCCGGTGACGCCCGAAACAACAGAAATGGGGCTCACAGTGGCGGCCAGGGATGCCTTCGAGGGGGCCCACAAGAAGGCAGGAGATCTGTTGCTGGAGCCTCTGATGGCCTTCGAGGTCACGACTCCGGAGGAGTATTTCGGGGCTGTACACCAGGATCTGGTGCGTCGTAGAGCGCAGATTGAAAAGGTAGATCTGGTCCAGGATTTACGCAAAATTGCCGGCAGAGTGCCCATGGCGGAGGTATTTGGCTATACCACCTCTCTCAGGTCTCTCTCCCAGGGTCGGGCCAGTGTATCGCTCGAACCGATCGGTTTTGCCGAGGCTCCCGAGGAGGTGGCCGAGCGCTTCCGCTACTGATCGGGGTCTCATCGCCATTGTGATGTGGTTTCGGCGTCGATTCTCGGTCAAATTGCCCTTGCCTACGTTGACAGTTCGTCACAACTTCTTACAATCACACGCTTTCGACGACTTCGCTCGACCGCCGGGGGGGAATTCCGCCTGAGGTGTCTGCGGGTGCCTTTTCGGGGGATGAGTTCGCGGTCATCGAATGCGGAGTGAGTTGACTGAGTGCCGGAGGATGCTTCCTTCGACGGAAACATTGAACGAAGCGTCCTCGAGAGATTTCTCCCGATCTTTGCGATCGGGCCTGCTCTTTGGCTGATTGGGAACCGGTGCGTGAAAGCGCGCGGGGGACCCTCGTGAGTTGAGGCTGAAAGTTGCCTCTGTGTCTCGCGAGGGTTTCTTGACGGTGCTTCCTGGTTGTGTGGAATCACATACCAGGGAGCGTCCAGTTCGTCACGGCGTGATCGTGGTGACGAGTTAGTGATTTGCAAAAGTGTGGTGACGATTTGAATGGCGGACGGTGTCCGTCGATGCAATCGCCTGGGAACTGGAGAAGAAGCGCTCATGCAGAAGAACAAGATCCGGATACGCATGGAAGCCTATGACCACAAGGTTCTCGATGGAGCATCCGCCTCCATCGTTGAGACGGCCAAACGGACCGGTGCCCGTGTTCATGGACCGATTCCACTGCCCACACGAATTGAACGCTACACGGTTCTACGATCTCCCCATGTCAACAAGACGTCTCGCGAACAGTTCGAGATGCGCACCCACAAGAGGGTCATCGAAATCAGTGAGGCTAGTTCAAAGACGATGGATGCCCTGACAAAGATCAACATGCCCGCTGGCGTGAACATCCGGATCAAGATCTAGGAGGACCCTTGGCTCGCCGAAAGAGAAAGACGATCCTCGGGAAGAAGCTGGGAATGTCCCAGTTGTTCGATGAATCGGGCAGATGGATCCCGGTGACCCTGATCGAGGCGGGGCCATGCACCGTCCTGCAGGTCAAGAGTGTCGAAAAGGACGGTTACGAGGCGTTGCAGGTCGGCTTTGACGAGACCGACAAGGATCCAGGGAAGCCCCGCGCCGGCCTGTTCGAGCAGGCCGATACAGGGGCCAAGCGGGTGATTCGAGAGATCCCCGTCTTCGATGGGCAGGATCTCGAAGTTGGACAGGAGTTCAATCTGTCCTTGTTCGAGGGTGTAGAGATGGTGGATGTCCAGGGTGTGAGTAAAGGCAAGGGCTTCGCCGGAACGGTGAAGCGTTGGAACCATCAAATCGGTCCAAAGGGACATGGTTCCAAGAGTAAACGATCCATCGGTTCGACCGGCATGATGCAAGACCCCGGACGCGTGATCAAAGGTAAGAAGATGCCAGGACAACTTGGAAACGAGAAAGTGAAGGTCAGGAACCTCAAGGTCGTTGCCGAGGCCACTGACTTTGAGAAGAATCTACTCGTCGTGCGTGGCGCGGTACCCGGAGCTACTGGGGCATACCTGACCGTTGCAGAGAGTCTTGAAACAGGAAAAAAATAGCGAAACCCTTGAGGTCAAAATGACCCCGAGGGGATTCAGGATGGGATGGGACGAGAGCCGTGAGTGTCGGACTCTATAATCCGCGACAGGTTCAGAAACTGGACCCGGTCGAGGTTCTCTATTACGGGACCGATGGCCAGGAGCAGGGGACGAAGTCCTTCGCTCCGGGTGAGATCTCCAATTACCCCAACTTTGCACTTCTCAAGGAGGCGGTGAGACGCTACCAGGGTCGACTGCGGCGAGGGACAGCCAAGACCAAGAGTCGCGGTGAAGTCAACGGCAGCCAACGCAAACCCTGGAGGCAGAAGGGAACCGGTCGGGCCCGCGCTGGTACCAGGAAGTCACCGATCTGGCGTGGGGGGGGCATCGTATTTGGCCCTCGACCTCGTTCCTACGATTACGGTCTGTCTCGCAAGCAACGTCAAATCGCGACCCGCCACGCTCTGCTGTCCAAACTTCTCGATGGCGAAACTCGTATTATTGAGGAGATCTCGGTCGAGAAACCCTCCACAGCCTATTTTCGCAAAATTGCCGACACTGTCGGACTCGCCAGTTCCTTCCTGATTGGCCTTCCCAGCGAGATGGCGGTGGAAGATCGTCGCAACATCTGGATGTCGGCGAGGAATCTCGACGGGGTCCAGGTATTGCCGGTTTGTGATTTCAATGCGCTCTCGCTTTTGAAGTGTCAGAATTTACTGCTGACGGAATCTGCTTTCGAGGAAGTTCAAGAGCTGGAGAACAATTCCATCGGCCAGGAGGGGGTGCAATGAGAGATCCGCATACGATCATCATCGAGGCCCTGATTACCGAGAAGAGTACATTCCAGACCGAGAGTCAGAATGCATACGTGTTCAAGGTGGCCAAGGATACGAATCGGATCCAGGTCAAAGCCGCGATAGAAGAAATTTTTGATGTAAAAGTTCGGAAGGTAAACACGATCAATCAGTCCGGGAAACGCCGCAGGGTGGGACGGTCGATGGGTTTTACCAGCGGGTTCAAGAAGGCGGTCGTGACCCTGGAACCGGGCTACGAGATCGATCTGCTGTGAGCCACTCTCGTCGCGCCGGCAGCGGTTGCCGGAGACGGAACAACATGGTCGGGATCCTCGGCTCGTAGGTTCGAGCTGGTGACCGGGTCCTGGCCGAGAATTGTGAATGCCGATCATCGGATCGGTGAAGGAGATTGAGGACGGCATGGGTGTTCGCAAGTACAAACCGATTTCTCCAGGCAGACGCAATGCCTCGGTTTCCGATTTCAAGGAGATCACGGCCAAGCGTCCGGAGAAATCTCTGTGCGAACCTCTGCACAAGACCGGAGGTCGAAACAACCAGGGGCACATCACCTCGAAAAATCGTGGTGGTGGCCACAAGCGTCTCTACCGCCGGATCGACTTCCGGCGCGAAAAGGACGGCGTTCCAGCCCGTGTTGCGACCATCGAGTACGATCCGAATCGGACCGCGCGCATCGCCTTGCTGCATTATGCAGATGGTGAGAAACGTTACATCCTTGCCCCCAGAGGGCTCGAGGTCGGCAATCGGGTCAGTTCCGGTCCAGGAGCGGAACCCAAGCCTGGTAATGCGATGACTCTGGCAGAGATCCCGGTGGGGCTGCCGATTCACAACATTGAACTGGTTCCCGGTCAAGGAGCGAAACTGGTTCGCTCCGCGGGAGGCAGCGCTCAGTTCCTGGCGCGCGAGGGGAAGACCGCGACAGTGGCTCTTCCCTCCGGTGAGATCCGTCAGGTCAACTCGTCTTGTCGTGCCACGATCGGTGTTGTCGGGAATGAGGACCACAATCTCATAAAACTGGGCAAGGCGGGTCGCTCCCGGTGGCTAGGACGTCGTCCGAAGGTTCGGGGCACTGCCAAGAACCCGGTCGCTCACCCGATGGGTGGAGGCGAAGGTCGGACTGCTGGCGGACGTCATCCTTGTTCTGCCACGGGAGTCCTCTCCAAGGGTGGTAAAACCCGTCGTCCTGGCAAACCGAGTAGCAAGAGCATCGTGCGACACCGGAAGAAGAAATAGACATGGGTAGATCCTTGAAGAAGGGTCCTTACATGGACCTGAAACTGTTGAAGAAGGTACAGAAGAATATCGAGGCGGGTTCCACGGAACCCATCAAGACGTGGTCTCGTGCCTGCACCATCAGTCCCGAGTTCGTGGGACAGACTTTCCTTGTCCATAACGGCAGGGATTTCAAGACGGTTCAGGTCTCAGAGAACATGGTCGGGCACAAACTGGGAGAGTTCAGTGTCACCCGTCGTCTTGGTGGACATGCAAAGAAATAATTAGTCAGCGGGCGCTCGCACCCAGGTGCGGGCTAGCCCGGAGGTGAGGGATCGATGGTCATTGAATACAAGGCGAGTCACAGATACGCACGGATTACCGCGCGCAAGGCTCGTTACGTGGTCGACCAGGTCAGGAACATGCCCGTGGAGGCCGCCCTGGACATGCTGAGATTCAGCGACCGGAGGGCCGCTCCGATGATCGCCAAGGTGATCAAGTCTGCCCTGCACAACGCGATCCAGGAAGGCGGGGCCGATCCCGAGAACCTTGTAATCTGCCGTGCGATGATTAACGAAGGGCCGACGATGAAGCGTTGGCGCCCCAGGGCCCGGGGAATGGCATTTCCGATCCTGAAGAGAACCTCTCACATCAACATCTTCCTCGCTGATCGCAGCGAGGTTGGTGCAACTGCGAAGAAGGAGAACTAGTTCCATGGGCCATAAGGTCAGACCGACGAGCCTACGCCTCGGAATCACCCGCGACTGGTCTTCGCGCTGGTACGCCAACAAGAAGGACTTCGGTCCTCTGCTGATCCAGGACCACCGGATTCGCAACTACATCAAGCACGAGTTCTATTCTGCAGGAATTCCGGAGATCGAAATCGAACGAAGTGGTCATCATGTGACGATCCACCTCCATGCGGCACGTCCCGGAGTCGTCATCGGTAAACGGGGTGCCAAGGTCGAGCAACTGCGCGAAGACTTGCAGGAGATCGTCGGTCGTGCCGCGGATCTCAATCTCAACATCAAAGAAGTTCAGAATCCGGATCTCAATGCGCAACTGCTGGCCGAGAATGTTTCGGACCAGTTGAGGAGACGGATGCCATTCCGGCGTGTCATGAAACAGATGGTTCGAGTCACGATGGAGTGTGGTGCCAAGGGTGTGAAAATCATGATGTCGGGACGACTCGGTGGCGCCGAAATCGCGCGGACTGAGCAGTCTTCCGATGGCAGTATTCCGCTCTCGACGATGCGGGCGGATGTGGATTACGGATTTGCAGAAGCAAGAACCACTTATGGCATCATTGGCGTGAAGACCTGGGTCTACCGCGGTGAAGAAGTGGTGGATAAGAATCAGAAGGGAAGCGTGCGTCATGTCGATGATGCCCAAGCGCGTCAAGCGTAGAAAAGTCCAACGCGGACGAGTACGTGGCAACGCTACCCGTGGGAACTTTGTTCACATTGGCGAGTACGGCCTGGTGGCTGTAGAACCGGGCTGGATTTCCGCGGTACAGATCGAAGCAGGGCGTGTTGCGGGAAACCGTGCTCTCGCCGGAACGGGAATGGTCTACATCCGGATTTTCCCCGACAAGCCCATCACCTCCAAACCCCTCGAGACACGAATGGGCAAGGGGAAGGGTGAACCGGAGTACTGGTGTGCGGTGATACGACCGGGTCAGGTGCTCTTCGAGATCCAGGGAGCGGCGGAGGAAACCGCGCGTCTGGCATGCAACCGGATCGCCCACAAACTGGGACTGAGGACACGGATGGTGGGCAGGAGACCGACGGTATGAAGGTCAGTGAATTTCGCCAGTTACCGGATGAGGATCTGGAGATTGAGATTCGGAAGAGACACCAGTCTCTCTTTCAGATCCGACTCAAGTCAGCCAATGAAGAAGTACAACGGGCCGGAGATCTGCGTGAAATGCGTAGAGATATCGCCAAGATGAAGACGGTTCTGCGAGAGCGAACCGTCGAGCATGGTGGTACCGGGAACCAGGAGGCTTGATGATGAACGATGAGACTGATCTCGTTCACGACGACGTTCCGGATGCGCCCGATGCTACCCCGGCGAGTGCCGATCAGAACGAAGAAGATCAGAACGAAGAAGATCAGAACGCAGAAGATCAGAACGTAGAAGATCAGAA
>DCAA01000015.1:58010-61313 GCA_002311345.1 Planctomycetes bacterium UBA1146
TCAGAACGCAGAAGATCAGAACGCTACTGTGGAGAAAAAAGACGTGAAAAAGGTTCGCAAGACTGTACAGGGAAAAGTGGTGAGCGATTCGATGTCCAAGACGCTCGTCGTCGAGGCGGAGCGACTGGTCCGTCACCCGAAGTACCACAAGTACATGCGGAAATACACCAAGTACTATGCACACGATGAAACGGAGCAGGCAGCTGTTGGGGATATCGTGGTACTCACGATGTGCCGCCCGTTGTCGAAATTGAAGCGCTGGGAGTTGAAGGAAATTATCCGGATGGCACCCAGAGACAACGCGCCGAGTCCTGAAGAGATGGCAAGAGATGAGATGACCAGGGAATTCGAGGAGGGTAAAGCATGATTCAGATGCAAACCCAACTCGATGTAGCTGACAACAGCGGTGCCAAGAAGGTGATGTGCATCAAGGTGCTCGGCGGTAGCAAGCGGCGATTCGCCCATGTGGGTGATGTCATCGTCTGCTCGGTGAAGAAAGCTCTTCCAGCCAGTGAAATCAAGACCGGATCGGTGATTCGCGGTGTGATCGTCAGGACCAAGAAAAGGATCCGTCGAAACGATGGTTCCTATGTTCGATTCGATCGCAATGCGGTGGTGATCATCGACGGTGACGGGAATCCGACGGGAACCCGAATCTTTGGTGCTGTTGCACGAGAGTTGCGCCAGAAGAACTACATGAAAATCATTACCCTCGCACCCGAAGTGGTCTGAGGAAAAAAGAGAGGCGATGGAGATGTCCCGGCTAAAGAGTGGCGACCTCGTAGCGGTTGTCAGCGGTGCCGAGAAAGGGAAGCGTGGTAAGGTGCTCAAAGTAGACCGACGTCAGGGACGGATTACCGTCCAGGGCGTGAATATGGTCTACAAGCACTTGCGCAAGAGTCAGAAGCATCCTCAAGGTGGTCGTATCCAGTTGGAGGCTGCTCTGGCCATCTCGAACGTTCTTCTGGTGGATCCGAAGAGCGGCAAGCCTACGCGTGTTCGAATGCAGGTGGATGGTGACGGGAAGAAGGTAAGAGTTTCCGTCAAGAGTGGAGAGCCGGTATAGACCGGCACAGGAAGTAAGATGACAAGACTGAAGGTCCAATACGACGAAGAAATTCTTCCGAAGATGGGGAAGAAGTATGGCATCAAGAATGCCATGAGTACCCCGAGGATACAGAAAATCGTCGTCAATCGTGGTGTCGGAAAGGCGCTCGAAAACAAGAAGCGTCTTCAGGCAGCCACCGATGAACTGGCATTGATTACCGGTCAGCGCCCCGTCGTGACCAAGGCACGGAAATCGATAGCGAATTTCCATGTGCGCGATGGCAATGAAATCGGCTGCAAGGTTACGTTGCGTGGCAGACGGATGTACGAGTTCCTCGATCGACTCATCTCCGTGGCATTGCCGCGCGTACGTGACTTCCGAGGCGTTGCCCCGACCGCCTTCGATGGCCGCGGGAATTTCTCGATGGGATTGACGGACCAACTTGTGTTTCCAGAACTACGTACTGACGATGTCGAATTCCTGCAGGGGATGAACGTCTGTATCACCATTCGTAACTCAGATGACGAGAAGTCGCACTTTCTGCTGTCAGAATTTGGCTTCCCGTTCAAGAAGAAATAAGAGGATAGGCTTTGGCTAGAAAAGCCCTGGTTAACAAGCAGAAGTTGGAGCCCAAGTTCTCGACGAGGGCCTACCATCGCTGCCAGCTTTGTGGACGTCCGCGTGCTTACTACAGGAAGTTCGGAATCTGTAGGATCTGCTTCCGGAACTTGGCGTCCAAGGGAGAAATCCCAGGTGTTCGCAAAGCGAGTTGGTAATAGAGTAAGAATTGAGTTCCATGGCTCACCAGCGTGCGAGTCGCGCCAGGAGCGAAGGAGATTGACACAATGAGCATGACCGACCCGATTGCGGATTTGTTGACTCGAATTCGCAACGTGAACGTACTCGGCCGTACCTCGGTTCGAGCGCCCTATTCTCGCATCAAGGAACAGATCCTCATGACTCTCAAGCGCGAGGGTTTCATCGAGGATTTCCAGGTGGAAGGTGAGATGCCCACGATGGCTCTCTCCATCCAGTTGAAGTTTGGTCCTGAGGGCGAGAAAGTGATTCGGAAAATTGAACGGGTCTCGAAGCCAGGCTGCAGGGTCTACAGTTCTGTCGCCGATCTTCCCGTTGTTCGGGAGGGTCAAGGGATCTCAGTGGTTTCCACTTCCCAGGGGATTCTCAGTGATAACGAGGCTCGCCAGCGCAATGTCGGTGGCGAACTTCTGTGCCGTGTGTACTAGCAAGGGGAGCAAGCATGTCGAGACTCGGTAGCCAACCGATTGTGATCCCCTCTGGTGTCACCGTCGCCGTCGATGGCGATACGGTGAAGGTGAAGGGACCCAAGGGAGAGATCTCCTGGGACTGCCATTCCTCGATACAGATTTCTGTCGAGGACGGCTCGGTGCTTGTTGGACGCCGCACGCAGGAGCGAATCGCTCGCTCGATGCACGGTACGGCCAGACAACTGGTCAGAAACATGGTTCTCGGAGTTTCCGAGGGTTTTTCCCGCACTCTCGAGATCGAGGGTGTCGGATACAACGCGAAGTTGCAGGGTAATAAACTGGTACTATCCATCGGATTCTGTCATCCGGTGGATGTGATGCTGCCAGAGGGTGTCGAGTGCGAATGCCCCGAACCCACAAAGATCGTCGTCAGAGGCGTGGACAAGCAGAAGGTCGGTCAGTTTGCAGCTGAAGTCCGATCGAAGCGGCCTCCTGAACCCTACAAGGGTAAAGGGATCAGGTACGAGGGTGAACATATCCGCCGCAAACAGGCAAAGAGTTTTAGCGCGTAGACTACGGGAGAAGCGAAGATGCGAGCAAGCAATAAGAAAAAAGCGCGTCGTCTGCGTAGACGACGTCATATTCGAAAGAAACTCTCTGGAACGGCGAGTCGTCCGCGGCTCACTGTTTTCAGGAGTGCGAAGCACATCTACTGCCAGGTCATCGATGATCTGGAAGGAGTGACTCTCGTCAGCGCCTCTTCCCTGGTGAAGGGGGACAAAGACATCGTTTCCAAAAATTCAGGAAACGTCGAGGGAGCGACCGCAGTCGGTGAGATGCTCGCATCACGATTGAAGGAGAAGGGCATCTCCCTTGTCGCCTTTGATCGAAACGGCTACAGGTATCATGGGCGGGTCCAGGCTGTTGCCGAGGCTCTCCGCAAGGAAGGCATCGGGGTCTAAGGCATGTCCGAAGAAGAAAAAAAGACCGAAGAAAACGCTGCGTCCGTCGAGGGTGATTCGCCGCCGA
>DCAA01000015.1:61457-68983 GCA_002311345.1 Planctomycetes bacterium UBA1146
TCGCCCGCACCAGAGAAGGCCGCACCGGAGAAGGCCACAGAAGCCCCCGCTTTTGCTCCAGCACAGGGAGGTCGTGGTGGCGGTGGCGGAGGCCGCGGTGGGCGTGGTGGCGGTCCTGGAGGCCGTGGTGGAGGCCGTGGTGGAGGTGGAGGCCGTGGTGGAGGCCCAGGAGGCCGTGGTGGAGGCCCAGGAGGCCGCGGAGGTCGCGGAGGCCGCGGAGGCGGAGGCCGCGGCGGTCGTGGACGCGATGACGACGATGGCCCACGTTACGAGGAGAGGGTCGTCAAGATCAATCGCGTCGCTGCAACCGTCAAGGGGGGACGACGGATGTCCTTCAGCGGTCTGATTGTCCTCGGTGACAAGAAGGGCAAGGTCGGTATCGGTTTTGGCAAGGCGAAAGAGGTCCAGGGAGCACTGGAGAAGGCTTTCAAGGATGCCCGTGGCAAGATGCATGATGTCTCCCTCAAGGGGACGACGATACCGCACGAAGTGCTCGGAGCTGCAGGGACCTCCCGGGTCAGAATGTTGCCCGCATCACCGGGTACCGGTGTGATCGCCGGCGCGGCTGTGCGCGCTGTTCTCGAGTGTGCAGGAGTCCACGATGTCTTGACCAAGCAGTACGGGAGCAATAATCCGCTCAACGTCGTGAAAGCTACACTCGAAGGGTTGCTCAGGATGCGGACCAATGAACAGGTCGAGAAGTTGAGGGGAGTGACACTTCCATGAACCTCTTCGAACTGAACAAGGGATCAGCAAAATACAAGAACCGTAAACGGATTGGCCGAGGCCATGCAGCCGGCGGAGGAAAAACCGCCGGTCGTGGGCACAATGGAGCTCATTCGCGGTCTGGTTGGAGCAAGAAACGGGGATTCGAGGGTGGCCAAACGCCGCTCTTCCAGCGTCTTCCCAAACGAGGTTTCAGCAACGTGCGTTTTCGTGTCTCCTATGACATCATCAACGTTGGAGATCTGAATCAGGTCCCCGAGGACATTGCCATGGTGAACCTCGAATACCTGGCCGAAAATGGGCTGGTCCGGAAACGCCATTCACGTCTTAAAATCCTCGGATCCGGCAAGTTAGACCGAAAGATGGTGGTCGAAGCGGCTCGATTCAGCAAGACTGCCCGTGAACAGATCGAGGGTCTCGGTGGGGAAGCGAAAACGGTCTAGGGAGCTTCATGTTTCAGGCGATTGCTAACATTCTGGCGATTGCAGATCTCCGACGTCGGTTGTTTTTCACCTTCATGGCGCTGGCGATCTATCGCATCGGTTTTCACATCTACCTTCCAGGTGTTCGCCTCGACATTCTGGACCAGGTCAAGGAGAACGCCGAGCAGAACACCGATGGGTTGGTCAACTTCATCGCGATGACGAGCATGCTGACCGGGGGTGCTCTGAGCCAGGCCGCAGTCTTCTCTCTGGGGATCATGCCGTACATCAGCGCATCCATCATCTTCTCGCTGATGACGAAGGTGTTCCCCAAGTTGGAGGAACTTCAGAAGGAAGGGGAGTCCGGGCGAAAGGTCATCAATCGCTGGACCCGTTACTCGACCGTTCTGCTCTGTTTGATCCAGTCATTACTGGTGGTTCAGTGGGTTGCCAGTCCCGATTCGGGAGTGAACGGGCAAGCCATCTCCGAGAGTGGTTTTGGCATCGGATTGTTGCAGGTGATGGTCCTTACCGGCGGAACTCTGTTTTTGATGTGGCTCGGCGAGAAAATCACCGAGAACGGTATCGGTAACGGAATCTCACTGATGATCATGGCGGGGATTGTTTCTTCGGTCCCTGCGAGTTTGCTCAGTTTCAGTTCTGAATGGGGTACGCTCGATCCGGACGGTAGGCCTTTCTTCATCCTGAGGATGCTGAGTCTCATCGGCTTCTTCCTTGCGGTTGTCGCGGCGGTGGTCTTCATCACCAAGGGTCAGCGCAGGATTCCCATCCAGAATGCTCGTACCGTACGCGGTGCTGGAGGGCAGCGGCATTACATGCCGATCAAGGTCAACAGCGCTGGTGTGTTGCCGATCATCTTCGCCCAGTCCTTGCTCATCATTCCTGGTGTCGTACTGGGTATCATGGGAGCGACCACCCTGAGTCAACTGCTGAGTTACGGCACCTTCTGGTACCTGATCCTCTATGCCCTGATGATCCTGTTCTTCACTTACTTCTGGACATCGCTTTACTACAACCCCGTCGAGATTGCCGACAACATGAAAGAGCATGGCTCCTTCGTTCCGGGGATCCGGCCGGGGCGACGTACGGCCGAATATCTGCAGCAGGTGTTCGCCAGGATTACCCTGGCAGGGGCCGTTTTCCTCGCCGCCATCGCGCTGATCCCGATGCTGGTCACCCAGAAGATGGGAATCGATTCCTTTGCTGCCCAGATGCTGGGGGGAACAGGAATCCTGATCACCGTGGGGGTTGCTCTCGACCTCGTCGACAAGATTGAAGCCCAGCTCCTGGCTCGCCAGTACGAAGGCTTCGTGGCTCCTCGTCGAAAGAAATCTGGAGCCGTTACGAGAGATCTTTAGACGGTGCGGCTGGTATTCCTCGGACCTCCCGGTGTAGGTAAGGGAACCCAGGCGGCTGGTCTTTCCAGCGATCTCTCGATTCCGCACATCTCCACCGGAGCCCTGTTACGCGAAGCCCTCGACAAGGGGACTCCGACCGGGCTCGAGGCGAAATCCTTCATGGAAGCAGGCGAACTGGTTCCCGATACGGTGGTGCTGAGACTGGTGCAGGAACGGATCTCCAGACCTGATTCGAGTGCTGGCTGGTTACTCGACGGATACCCGAGAAACCTGGTGCAAGCCGCAGCCCTCTGCGAGCTCCTCACCGAGATGCAGCAATCTCTGGACCGGGTGGTTTACTTCGAGTGCTCGGAAGCGGAAGTCCTACGCCGTCTCGGTGGAAGACGGGCATGTCGAAATTGTGGTGAGACTTTCCACATCGAGTTTGCCCCGGCCACAGGTGCCTGCAGTGCTGGCTCGGGTGAGGCTTGCGATCTCTACCAACGTAGTGACGATTCCGAGCAGGCGATCCTCAATCGTCTGGAGGTCTACCGGCGTGAGACTGATCCACTGGTCGACCACTACCGTGAACAGAGCGCGTTGGTTGTCGTCGATGGATCCGCATCCATCGAGGCGGTAAGCGTTTCATTGCGAAAGGCCCTGGGACAAACCCCGTGATTCACTACAAGTCTCCCCGCGAAATCGATCGGATGGCAGTTCCCGGCGAGATGGTCGCTCTCACTTTCCAGACCATTGCGGGGCTGGTTCATGCCGGGACCACGACTCAGGAAATCGATGATGTGGTTCGTGATTTCGTCAAGGATCTGGGGGGCAAGCCGCTCTTTCTCGGCTACAACGGATTTCCGGCCCACTGCTGTATCTCGGTCAACGACGAGGTTGTGCACGGGATTCCCGGTGACCGGGTGCTGTTGGAAGGCGATCTCGTCAGCATCGATATCGGTATCGAAGCCGAAGGGTTCTGCGGTGACTCTGCTCGCACATATCTGATCGGGGAAGGTGACGACACTTCCCGTCAGGTACTGAGTGTCTGCCGCGCAGCTCTCGCTGCCGGGATCGATGGCGCCCGTCCAGGCAGTACCCTGGTGAAGATGATCGAGGCGATCGAGAGCGTGATCCGCGAATCCCGGCTGGGCCTGGTCGAAAGCTTTGTGGGTCATGGGATCGGCCGCCAGATGCATGAGGAACCGCAGGTGCCTAACTTTGTTAGTCCGGTATTGCGCCGAACTGATATCGAATTGCGCCCCGGCCTGGTGCTGGCCATCGAGCCGATGGTCAATGCCGGGACCGGAGCCGTCCAGACGCTCGACGATGGCTGGACCGTGGTGAGTGCGGATGGAGGCATATCGGCCCATTGCGAGCACACGGTGGCGATTACCGAGCAGGGGCCGAGGGTCCTGACATTGGGGCCTGGGGAGTGCTGGCCCCCTGCTTCCGGAACTCCCGGTCAATAGAGCGCTCCAGCCAGTGTTCTTCTGGAGCCGGTGAAAAAGTCAGAAATATTGTGGAAATAGTAAGATAGCGACTTGACGCTAGAGGGACCCAATCAGTATATTCTTCGCTCCCCTTGTCCACATCGGACGAGATCTGTGTTTACGGACGATGGTATCGACCGGCGTTCCGACTCTCCAGGGATCGGGCCGGTCCTTTTCGTGTCTGGCAACTGATGAAGCGTCTTTGTGGCAGGTGGGAGGGTGTTGGGTAGAGGAAGAGATCACCGGGAAATGGACTTCTTTTTCCAATCTCTGGACGGTTTTTTCCTGGGTGCGAGGAGAGAGTCAGCATGAAGGTGCGTGCTTCCGTGAAGCGGATCTGCGAGCGATGCAAACTGATCCGTCGCAAGGGAGTTCTCCGGATCATCTGTGTGAATCCCCGGCACAAGCAAAGGCAAGGCAAATAGAGTCATCTTCTCGTGTGGTGTGTTCATCACGCCGGTTCATGTGAAGTAGTTGGGGTTGGGTCGGACGGATGCCAAGGATCCAGGGTGTTGACATCCCGGCGAACAAGCGCGTTCACGTGGCGCTGACTTACATCTACGGGATTGGTCCCTATTCGGCGTTTCAGATCTGTGATGGGGCCGGCATCCAGCCGGAGGTCAAGGCGAGAGATCTCAGTGAGGATGAAGTGAGCCGGATCACCACGGTGATCCAGAACTCTTTTATCGTCGAGGGAGAACTCCGACGTCAGGTTCAGCAGAACATCACACGCCTGAAGGACATCTCCAGTTACCGGGGCATTCGACATCGCAGAGGACTTCCGGTGCGCGGACAGAAGACCCGTACCAATGCTCGCACTCGTAAGGGCCCGGCTCGTGCCGTGGCGAAGAAGAAGAACTAGGTACCCTCGAATCGGAGACTTTGAATTGGCCAAGGCAGCGAAGAAAGTCCGGAGAACTCTTGCTCGTGGGGTCGTCCACATCAAGTCGACCTTCAATAACACGATCATCTCCCTGACCGATCCTGAGGGCAACGCCCTCATGAGTCAGAGTGGGGGTACAGTCGGGTACAAGGGAAGTCGGAAATCGACTCCGTTTGCTGCTCAGAGGGCTGCAGAGAACTGTGCTGCCGCAGCCAAGAAGATGGGGGTGACCCAGGTGGATTTGAAGGTGAAGGGTCCTGGGCCAGGACGGGAGTCGGCGATTCGCGCCATCCAATCCAGCGGCCTGGAGATTATGGCCATCGAGGATGTCACTCCGCTTCCCCACAACGGTTGCCGTCCGCGCAAACGTCGTCGAGTCTGAGGAGGATCGAAGATGGCACGTACCCTCGGACCCAAATGCAAGTTATGTCGTCGCGATGGCGACCGGCTTTTCCTCAAAGGTGCTCGTTGTCATACCGCCAAATGTGCCATCGCGAAGCGTGCCTATCCGCCAGGAATGCACGGATTTCGACGCGGACGTCCGACCGCATACGGAGTTCGGTTGCGTGAGAAGCAGAAGGCCAAGAGGATCTACGGAGTTCTCGAAAGACAGTTCAGGAAATATTTTGCAGAGGCAGATCGCCTTCGGGGCAACACCGGGTCCAACCTCCTGATCCTACTGGAGCGGAGACTGGACAACGCTGTTTTCCAACTGGGGTTTGCCGACAGTCGTAGTCAGGCTCGTCAGTTCGTGGCACATGGTCACGTCACAGTGAATGGACGGAAACTCGATGTCTCCTCATACCTGGTCAAGGTCGGGGACGTCATCTCGCCGAAAAATCACAAGAAGAGCCAGTCGTTGGCAAGAGAACGGCTCGAGGGGCAACAGGGAAGATCGGTCCCCGAGTGGCTTTCTCTCGATGCCAAGGAGTTGAAGGGTACGGTCGCGCGATTCCCCGCCCGGGAGGATGTCGCGATACCGATCCAGGAAGCGTACATCGTCGAATTCTGTTCCCGTTAGGGGGCTGGATTTCCGTGCATAGAATCCTTGCCGTGTCGAGTGCGTGAGAATGCCTTGCCACCGCGAGAAGGGAGCCCCTTCCATGTCGATGCGAGTTCGCTGGCGTGAATTCGAATTACCGAATCGGGTCGAGTGTGAACCTGAATCTAACACCAAGAATTACGGGAAATTCATCATAGAGCCCTTCGAGAGAGGATTTGGCCACACCGTGGGCAATAGCCTCCGTAGGGTTCTGCTCTCTTCCATCGAGGGTTCTGCGCTGGTAGAGGTCCGTATCGACGGGGTAGACCACGAGTTTGATACCAAGCGCGGCGTGCTCGAGGACATCTCTCACGTTGTACTCAATCTCAAGCAGGTGCTGGTTGAACTCCGTGGTGTCGACGAGGCAGAACTCACCATCAAGAAATCAGGGGTTGGTCCCATCACGGCCGCCGATATCGAGCACGGTGATGAAGTGGTTATCCACGGCCCGAACGGGGAGCCTCCGGAAAACCATCCAATTGCAACCCTGACTCAGGATGTGGAGTTTTCTGCGAACCTCGTCGCACGGATTGGCCGCGGCTACGTCACGGCCAATGAGAATGCTCAGGATCAGAAGGAAATCGGCCGGATCTGGCTTGATTCGACCTTCTCCCCGGTGGTCAGAGTTCGGTACCGTGTCGAATCCACCCGTGTTGGGCAGTTGACCAACTACGATAAATTGATCCTTGAGATCTGGACCAATGGGACCATCGAGCCCGATAGCGTCCTGGTCGAGGCCGGGAAGATCTTGCGCAAGCACCTCACTCCTGTGGTGAAGTACTTTGAACTCGGTTCAGAGGTGCTGCAGCCGAGGATTCCCGAGATCCCACTTCCGGATGACGAGGACGAAGAGCTTCGCCTGATTCTCGACATGCCCATCTCCCAACTGGAACTCTCGGTCAGGGCGTCGAACTGCCTCGAAACGGTGAACATCTCCTCTTTGAGGGAGTTGATTCGTATGCGCGAGGACGATCTTCTGCGGATCCGTAATTTTGGTCAGACCTCGCTCGATGAGTTGAAGGCGAAATTGGTGGGCCTTAACCTCGAACTGGGACAGATCCACGGATAACCCCCTGGGAGTATTTCGATGCGTCATCGAGTTGCAGGAAAGAAACTGAATCGGACGAGTAGCCATCGCAAGGCTCTCGCCAAGAACTTGATGCGAGCGATGATCATCGAGTGGCAAGGGAAAGGTCACATCGTGACCACCCGGAGCAAAGCGAAGTTCATCCAGCCAAGAGTCGAGAAATTGATCTCTCTGGCTCGCGAAAAGAGCGTCCACAACATCCGCCGCGCGATGAGCATCATCGGAGATCGAAAACTGGTGCAACTACTGTTCGATGAGATCGGTCCCTACTACAAGGAGCGTCCCGGGGGATACACCCGGCTTCTGAGGTTGGTGAAGCCTCGTCTGGGAGACGCATCTATCCGGGCCTATCTTGGTTACGTCCGTGCAGACGACGATTACCCGGAGGGGGATTGCCGACTGGCGGCGGACACGGATGCCGCTGGAGAAGGTGAAGAGGTGTCTTCCGATGTGACCGCGATCACCGAGGACTCGATCGCCGATGAACCACAGGCGGACGAAGCAGACCAAGAGCA
>DCAA01000015.1:69124-69565 GCA_002311345.1 Planctomycetes bacterium UBA1146
AACCGCCAGCAGACGAAGAACCGCAGGCATCCGTGGGATCCCCCGCCGAACAACCTGACGAAGTATCGGAATCTGACGAAGTGGCGCAAGATGCCGGGGCCGACGAATCTGATGCCAAGGAAGCGGACGCAGAAGATCCTCAGGCTGCCGAGGAGACCGCCCAGGGGGACACGGCCGAAGCGGAGGGTGTTGCTTCGGATGATGTTTCCGAGCCGGAAGAGACGGCTGCAGAGGACGATGCAGAAGCCCAAGAGGATAAAAAACCAGAGTAGGGAAGCAGTGACCCCCTGCTCGAGAGGGGTGCACGCCAGCGCTTCACGGGGCGACTATCGAGCAGCTCAACGGTTTAAATCGTCTCAATTCCAGTGTTCGGACCTGCCATTCGGACATTACATTCAAAACAATCATCAATGACCAATTCTGCTAACAGAACAAATTAGT
>DCAA01000015.1:69687-70923 GCA_002311345.1 Planctomycetes bacterium UBA1146
TTTGATGGCGTTTGACCGTGGCTCGTCTAGGTGGTGTGTAGGTTATCATTTCTTCACCCAGATTTGCCTGTAGTTGGTCGGTATTGAACAATCAGCCGGTTCCCCTATGAGGGAATGCCCTTGGTTCAGTAAGGTGTTGGAATATTTACTTAAGGGTGATTGAATTTATCCATGTTAAGGGAGGAGATCATGTATCTCTCAGTGGCTCTGACTGAATTTCGTTCATTTCAATTGATCGTTTTCGTGCTCGTTTGTACTTCTATGTCTTTCGCTGGCGGTGACCAGTCATTGAACGTCAGCAGTACCAGTACTCTGGGATTGGCTCCGGCCAACCTGAACTTGTCTCTCGATTCGACCGCTGATACCGAGGGGTTTGTGGTCGCCGTTGGCTACGATGATTCGTTGGTCACGGTTTCCGACCTGACCACGGCCTCGACAGTCACCGAATCATCGGGAGCTGAACTGGTCGTTGCGGAGATTCTCTCCGGAGGATTCACCCTCGGTGTGGTCATGGATGCGGAGGCTCCCTTCGACGGCCATACGATTGCCGCAGGCTCGGGATTGATTATCGCCACGATAACCGTGACTCCTGCAGCGATCGTTGCAGTCGATACGGTGGTCGCATTTGATTTCACCGATGGGACCCTGAATAACCCACCGCTCGATAACATCATCGTTCAGGCAGGTATGTCCGTCGGGGTGAACGAAGGCCTGAGTCTCAGTGGTGGCGCGTTGACGCTTCTTGAACCGCCTCCTGCCAGCATGAGGGTCGAGGACGCTTCTGCACCAGCAGATGGACTCGGAACCACTGGCGATGCGAGGATTCTCCTCGATAACAGTCTCGGTGGAGTTCAAGGGTTTGTCACCGCGATGACCCATGATCCGACCGTCATCACCCTCGAAGAGATTTCGATCGGTGCTGATACGGACGCTGCAGGAGCTGAGTTCACCATCTCGAATACTTACGCAGACGGCGGAACACTGGGGGTAGTCCTCGATTTCACGTCCCCCTTCGAAGGCCAGACGATTCCACAGGGAAATGATCTCCACCTCGCTTCATACACCTACTCCTGCAACAACGAGAACATCTTTGTCGAGGGGACTCCTGAACCAGCGGCGGAAACCAGTGATCTCACCCTCGCCGATGGAACGCTGGGTACGCCTGCGCTCGACAACGTGATTGTTGTCGGAGGCCTATCGGTCGGCCCGCTACTCGAGAATGGCACCTTCACCTGC
>DCAA01000028.1:0-19135 GCA_002311345.1 Planctomycetes bacterium UBA1146
GAGCTCTACTCCGGTTCACACTGTTACAGGGGGGAGCAGTGAGTGATGGTTTGCCGGCTCTTCTTTCCGGTGATCACGTCCCGAAGCCGGTCAATGCCGAAGTCGATGTTCGTGACTCGGAAACCGAACTACACGTCCTGATCGATGAATACCTCTTCCGGCACTGGTTTTCCCTCGATCCAACACTGATCCCGGATCTCGATCCTGATCTCAAGGGTGAATGGGGTCAGTTCGGTGACCGGATCGTCGAGTGGCTCGATACCCATGTTCCAGTGCAGGTCGATGGTGTTCAGGTCATCCCGGTGATTGCCGATCTCGAATGGCAAGAGGGGTTCGATCTCAACGATTTTCTCAACTACATCGGAATCACGGTGAAGTATCCGACCAAGTCGAGACCGCAAAAACTCGAGTTTCTGTGGGGCCGTTACGATTCAGAAGATGGATTCCCACTCGAATCGGTCTATATGATTCTGGCTGCAAGTGACGACTACAGGATTCTGCGTTTTCGTGAGGACGATCCGATACAGAGCTGGACTCCTCCAGAGGCGAGGCCGGTCCTGGATCCAGAACTGGTAGCACCTGGAATCCGCTTGCCCTGGTTCTTGCTGGATCTCGTTCCCGTCGTTTGTGCCCTCTTCGGAATGCTCATCTTGTGGCGGTCGAAAGGCTATTCGATGGCGACGGTGGTGGGGATTCTCCTCTGTGTAGGGGTTGCTGCATTCTCTTACGGCAAGACAGTGGTGGAGGTACGTCCACCATGGGTTTCCCCGATTCAACTGCCATCGGAAGCCGATGCCGCTGCGCTGTTCGAGACCCTCCACAGGAACATCTACCGTGCTTTTGACTACGATGACGAGGGGCAGATCTACGATCTGTTGGCTCGAAGTGTTTCGGGTGATCTTCTGGTCAAAACCTATGACGAGATCCATGAAAGTCTGATGATGAAGCTGGAGGAAGCCGCCATCTGCGAGATTCGCTCGGTGAGAACCATCGATAGCGAGGTTCAGCTCCCTAGTGTGGCCCAGAAGCCTGCTTTCCAGGTGCTGTCTACCTGGGAGGTGATCGGGACGGTCAGTCACTGGGGACATGGACACTGGCGAAAGAACCTGTCACGAGCACTCTATGATGTGAGCTGGTTAGAGGGGGTGGGTTGGCGTATTGATGGAGTCGAGGTAATTGATCAGAGACGTCTCGATGATGGTCAGGAATCGGTGAAATGAACACGGGAGCATCGGTCAAGGTGCGTGACCTGATACACCGGTACGTCGGTCAGGAAGAACCTATCCGGGTCTCGGGTCTCGATGTCCACTCCGGTGAGAAAGTGGCCATCACCGGACCCTCCGGATGTGGAAAGACGACTCTCCTCTCCTGCATCGCAGGGATCCTGGTTCCTACCGCGGGAGAAGTGACCATCGGCGAGACCAGAATCGACCAGCTCGGCGAATCTGACCGACGCAAATTCCGTCGAGAAGAGATCGGATTGGTCTTCCAGGAGTTCGAATTGCTCGAACACCTCGATGTGAGAGAAAATGCCTACTTGCCACTCTGGCTCGATGGTCGCGAGCCCTCAGCAGAGGAGCAAGAGAAGTTCGTTGGACGAGCCAAACGCTGTGGAATTTCTGACCTATTACAAAGAAAACCCAGAGCGTTGTCCCAGGGAGAACGACAGAGGGCAGCGGTTTGTCGAGCTTTGATGACATCTCCTTCTCTGGTGCTGGCAGATGAACCGACCGGTAGTCTCGATGCGAACTCCGGACAGGTTGTCCTCGACCTGATCTTCGAGGAAGCGGAAATCACCGGTGCCACTGTCATCGTGGTGACCCATGACGCGACGATTCTTGGCGGTTTCGATCGAGTGGAGACAATCGAGGAGGATCCGTCGTGATCAGTCCGATGCTACGTCTCGCGCTGAGATCGCTCTCCCATCACCGGATTCGTTCGGTGGTGTTGGTGCTGTGTATTGCGCTGATCGGGGTTCTTCCCGCCGCTGTCGAGGGGTTGCTGGATCTCTACCGGGAGCGACTGGAGGCGAGGGCGGTGTCCACGCCGCTGGTTGTCGGTGCCCCCGGAAGTCGGTCGGATCTGCTGATCCACTCGCTCTATTTCCGCGGAGAAGTGGAGCGGATCCTCGAGATGAAGGTGGCCAGATCAGTTGCAGAATCCGGCTACGCGGTACCGGTTCCTATCCACTTGATGAGTTCGGTCAGGGATCACCCACTGGTTGGCACTACTCCTGATTATGCTTCCTTCCGGCAATTCAGGTTCCAGTCCGGCAGGTGGCCGCAGAAACTGTCCGAGGCAGCGATCGGGAGCGCCGTTGCACACAAACTCGGGCTAGCTGTGGGAGACTCCGTTCCCACCGATGTATACAAGTTACACGATCTGGCCGGAGCCTATCCTCTGCTCCTCAAGATCAAGGGCGTTCTTGCAGCGACCGGTACTCCAGACGACGACGCCGTGTTCGTCAGTTTGCAGACTTCCTGGGTCGTGTCGGGGGAAGGGCATGGTCATCAGGTCATCGATCCCGAAACCGATTTCAATCTGATCCTAGAAAACAAGAGCAGTAACATCACCGCTACCGCTGCGGTGGTGGAAGCGGTTGAAGTCACTCCCGAGAACGAGGATAGTTTCCACTTCCATGGAGATCCGGATGTTCTTCCCATCACCGCTCTGTTCATCGATGCCAACGACGATAAAGGAGAGACGATCGTTCGCTCGCGCCTTCGTCGTGATGAAGAGCTTCAGGTTCTCGATTCGATGAATGAACTGCGTGAACTGCTGGCGGTGGTTTTGCGCGCAAAGGCGATTCTCGATGCGAATTCGTTGCTTGTCATGGTGGCGACAACGCTATTGCTGGGGCTCATCGTGACGCTCGATGTAAAGGTCAGGGAGCGAGAGGTAAGAACCCTGGAACGGATCGGAGCGCCCCGCGGATTCGTCGCACGACTGCTCTTCACTGAGGTTGCCATCGTGGTGGCTACCGGTGGTATACTCGCCTTTTTCCTGGCGTTTGGTGCCATACGCTTTGTCGCAGATGGTCCGCTCATATTGCCCTGATGGAGGGTTTGGAATTGGTCAAGAAGTCACGCTGGATTCTTGTATTGCTGGGAGTCCTCCTCGTCGCTGGCTGTCCGGCCAAGAGTGTGCCGCTTGTCGAGGAGAATCCTGATCTTTCTTCTACAGCGGTTCCCATGGTTGTCGCCTCCATCTCTCCACTGGCGTGGATCGTCTCCGAGATTGCGGCCGACCAGGTGGAGTTGATTCCACTGATGCCAGAAGGAGCGGATCCGGCGACCTGGAGTCCGGATGCGGAAGCACTCGAAACACTGGCAGCAGCGGATCTCATCATCCTCAACAGTACCAACCTGGAGCGATGGGCTCAGCGGGTCTCCCTGCCGATCGTCAAGACTCTCGAGGTGGCTCGTACTTGCAAGGATCAGTGGCTTCGTTATCCGGAAGTGGTGACTCACAGTCACGGTCCCGAAGGTGAGCGCTCCTACGAGGGGGTTGATGGTCATACCTGGCTCGATCCGGAACTGCTCAGGTTGGCGGCAAGCGCCATCAAGGAACGGCTGGTCCGACTTGTTCCCGAACAACGAACACTTTTCGAGGAGCGCCTTCAGGTGGTCGATGGAGTCCTCGCGGAACTGACGAATAGACTCGTCACGATTACTTCCGGAGTGGATGCTCTATTCCTGGAGGGTGGTCCCTACTGGGGATATCCGTGCGCCAGGGCAGGATTGTCGCTGCGCAGAGTCGATCTGGATCCCGAAGGAAATTTGGACGCCAGGACGGCAGAGTTATTGGCTTCGGTAACCGGGGATAGCTCTCCAAGTGTCTATTTATGGGCGACGGAGCCGAGTACCGAATTTCGCAAGGAGTTGTGGGAACAGGCGCAAATCGAAAGCCTGGTGTGGCCACCGGCCTATTCGCTAGGTACCGAGTACTCGCGCTACCCGGAAATTCAGCAAAAAGCCCTCAACAGGCTCGAGGAAGTACTCTCGAGACGTTCTCGTCGTCCTTGACCTGCCACCTCGCGCATCGGACGATCTGAAAGTATCTCGATAACGATAGTTTCCCGTCCCCTGGAGGTGGTGATGAAATTGCATTCCCGATTTCCGGTGATCGTGGCTTCTGGCCTCGCATTCTGTTTCTTTCTGCTGATTCCCTCGCTGCAAGCCGTCGATGTTCCGGCGGTTTTCAGTGATCACGCGGTATTTCAGCGAGATCTGCCCTTGCCGATCTGGGGTACCGGAGAACCGGGCACGGAAGTCACGGTCCAATTTGCTGGCCAGCAGAAGACCGCGATGGTGGCAAAAGATGGAAACTGGTCGACAACCCTCGATCCGATGCCAGCCAGTGCTGAAGGTCGCACGATGACGATCAAGGCCTCCGATGGAACCATCGAGGTCAAGGATATCCTGGTCGGCGAAGTATGGCTCTGTGGCGGGCAGTCCAATATGGAGTGGCCACTTCGTGCCTCCCATAATGCCGATGCAGAGATCGCCGCAGGCGATACCCCGTGGCTTCGAAGGATCAAGGCACCTCACCTGCTTTCCAGGACTCCGCAGGCCGATATCGATTGCTCCTGGGAGGTCTCAACCAAGGAGTCGGTGGGCAACTTCACCGCTGTAGGAACCCTCATGGCGCGCCGCTTGCACCAGGAACTGGGAGTCCCCATCGGACTTCTCGATATCAACTGGGGTGGAACCCGGGCCGAGCCGTGGACTTCGATCCAGGCGATGAAAAGACATCCCCGTTTTCGTGCACGTATCAACAAACTGGAAACAGAGTTTCGCCGCTGGGGCGACCGATCAGCGGCCGAGATTGATGTGCTTTATCAGGAGCAGATGAAAGGTTTCGAGCAGAGAGCCTCGTCATGGTGGCAGAAGAAACTCGACGGAGATCCCGGGCTTGCTGGATCCTGGGCAGACACCGGCTTTTCCGATGAGGACTGGTCAGAGGCTCCAGTTCCGGGGCTCTGGAGCGGCGATGATGAGGATTGGGACGGGGTCATCTGGTATCGAAATACCATCGAGGTGCCGGCCGAATGGGTCGGCCGTGACCTCGTGGTGCGGCCAGGGGCCATCGATGATGCCGATATCACCTACTGGGATGGCGAGGAGATTGGTCGTACCACCAATCAGCATGCTGTGCCTCGCAACTATGTCATTCCTGGTGACCAGGTTCAAGCCGGCGCGGTCACCATCGCCATCGCTGCTCTCGATACGGGAGGCGCCGGTGGGATCACCGGATCTGCCGGGTCGATAAAAATCCTGCCTGCAGGAGCAAAGGAAGGGGAAGCGATCGCTCTGGCGGGAACCTGGAAGGTCCACAGAGGAAATGAATTTTCCGGTGACCGCGGACCTTCGCCTCCTTCGAAACCACAAGCTCCCGGCCGCAAGGCCAGCGATCCTGGTGTGATGTTCAATGCCATGCTGTCACCGTTCGTTCATTACGGTATTCGAGGCGCCATCTGGTACCAGGGCGAATCCAACGCCGGACAACCAACAGAGTACGCCGAGTTGTTGCCGCTGATGATCGGATCGTGGCGTGAGGCGTGGGGGCAGGGAGATTTCCCCTTTGGAATCGTACAACTCGCCGCCTTCAAGGCAGTCAGCGACAATCCGATCCAGGGAGGTTGGGCAACCCTGCGCGAGGCTCAGGACTTCACCCACCGGGTGGTCCGTAATACCGGTCTCGTGGTGTTGACCGACGTCGGAGATGCCCGAGACATCCATCCGCGCAACAAGCAGGCGGTCGGGAACCGTCTTGGGGATTGGGCGCTGAATCGCTGTCACGGTCGTGCCGATCTTCCCGAGTCTGGACCATTCTTCCGGGAGCACGAAGTCGATGGAGATTCGATCCTTGTCCAGTTCGATCACGCGGGAGCTGGTTTGACCGGTCGTCGTGGCAAGCAGATCGATGGTTTTGCGATCCAGGGCTCTGATGGCAACTGGCACTGGGCCGAGGTCGAGGTGGTCGGTCAGGATCGGCTCCGGATCAGCCATCCTGAAGCTACCGCACCGACGGCGGTCCGCTATGCATGGCAGGACAATCCGGTGCGGGCAAACCTGGTTTCCAGTCATGGGTTGCCGGCGGCACCGTTCAAGACCGATTGAAGGGTACAATACCCTGTCCGATCTCGTTCGGGATCCGGATATGACTCCGGATCCCGCAAACCGGAATTCCCCGGTGCGTGAGATCGAATGAGGAGGGCATCAGTTGCTTCATTTCAAGACACTTCTTTTCGGTGGACTGTTGATCTTGTCGACTCTGTGTGGGATGCAGATCGACGCCCAGAGCGCCACCATCGAGTTCGAAGCGGGTATTTCAGTTCCCATCAACAACCCGGTCAATTACTCCCGGCTTGAAGATGTCAATGGAGATGGAAATCTCGACATCGTTGCAGTGGTGGGTGAGCCCGGTGTCGATTCCGCTCTCAACGTGTTGCTGGGGAATGGAAGCGGTTCCTTCGCAACCGCCATCGCCAGTCCGATTTCGGTCAATTTTCCATGGTCGATTGCGATCGCTGATTTCGACGAGGACGGTCTCGTTGATGCAGTTGTCTCCGACCTCATCAGTTCTCAGTTCAGCTATCTGAGCGGAAACGGAGATGGCACCTTCACCATGGAGCCAAGACTGATTCCTGGATGGGGTGGAGGGAATCCACAAATTCTCGCCATCGATGTGGATGAGGATGGGCACATCGATCTGGTTGCTCCAGATTTCTTCGGTTCACGGTTACTGGTGGCCTGGGGCACCGGTATCGATGATCCCATCGCTGCCTTCGATGGGCTCACCGCGACGGAGCTATCCGGTTTTCCCCTCAGTATCGATGTGGAAGATCTCGATGGCGATGGCGATCTCGATCTGTGCTGTGGCTTCAACACAGGAAGTGGAGGAGGAGTTGCCACTTGCCTCGCAACTGGCAATCGGACCTTCAGCGACGAGCAGAGAGTGATTGGGGGCCTGGAGGGGTCGCACTGGTCGGTCGATGCGGTGGATCTCGATGGAGGTTTACCGGAGATCGTCACCGTTGCGGAAGCAGATGGGTTTCTCGGCATCTACCCGCTACAGGCAGGAATTCCCCAGGATCCGACCCTGATTCCGGTGTCCACTTCCAGTCAGCAACTGGGCGTGGGAGACCTGGATCTCGACGGAATCCTCGACCTGGTGGTTCGCGATGCGACCACCGGCAACTTCCAGGTTTTTCAGGGCTCGGGAGGACTGGGGTTCCAGACTGTGCTGGAGATTGACGGTCCCACTGCATTCCCAGCAGTGCAAATCGTCGATGTCGACGAAGACGGATTGCTCGACATCTTCGCAGCCGATTACAGCGCACTGACCGTCTCCTATTACCGTAATCTGACACAGGCTGGAGAAGCCTTCATCCGTGCAGATGTCAACACCGATGGCTCCACTAATGTTGCCGATGTCATCTTTCTGCTGGCGTTTCTCTTCAGTGGAGGGGCTGTTCCCGGTTGCATGGATGCAGGCGATATCAACGACGATGGTTCGAACAATATCTCTGATGCCATCACACTGTTAGCCGTTCTCTTCAGCGGTGGAGGGCCGACTCCGGCGCCTGTCGGAAGTTGTGGTCTCGATCCGACCCAGGACAACCTCGATTGTCTGGACTCGGGTGAATCTTGCTTGTGAGGATCGGTACAGCAGACCAGAAGATGTAGCGGACCCTTTGCTACGGTCCTCCGACAGCCAGTAGTAGATCGAACTGCGCCTGGTTGTGGGTGATGATGGAGTTGAGCCAGCCGGTCCGAGCCTCGGTCAGATCTGCTTCTCTACCGAGCAGTTCATCGAGGAGAGCAGCACCAGCCTGGTAGCGCAGCCGAACCAGAATCAACGTTTCCTCGCTGGCTTCCAGTTGGCGGTTGGCAGAGGTCATCAAAGCACGTGAAGCGTTGAGTCGAGCAAGGCTCTCACGGATCTGTGCAGAGATCCTCAATTCCAGTTTTTTCATCGCAAGTTGGGTTTCTTCGAAGATGGCAATGGCTCTTCGATGGGAAGCCCCGGAATCGAGCCCGAATTGCCAGCCGATGCCCACCTCGGCGGTCTCCTGGTCGTCGAGATCACCCGCTTCTGCACCGAAACGACCAACCCCCGTTCTCGCACTGACGATGGGATGGCCCCATGCAGAAGAAGCACGGCTGAGAGAGCGAGAAGCGCGAACTTCCGCCCGGGCTGCCATGAGGTCGGGTCGCTGCTGAAGTCCGCGCTCGATCAACTCTTCGGCAGGGAGATCTTGCAATGGAAATCGCACCGGGCCAGGTACTGGATGGTTCCGCGCATGCGGACTCTGTGACATCAGGGTCGAATCAGGCACCAGAATCGAGCCTGATCCGTTTTCATCTGATAGCACGAGAAATTCCGAGAGCCGGACAGATGCGATCTGGGCATTTGCATGCGCGATGGTGAGATCGCTCTCGGCGGCAGCTTCTTTTGCTTGTGCGCCGAGTAGGTCTTCACGTAAACCATCACCTGCCTCGAGTCTGGCATTGGCGGTAGCGACGATCTGGTTACCGAAGTTCACTCTTCTCTCTGCGATATCGATCTCTCCATGCGAACGAACCAGGTCGTGATAGAGCTGTGCACCGTGATGAAGTGCCAGTTGTTCGATCGAGGAGTACTGTTGCTCGCTGGAGATGAGCTTCTCTTCGGCGGCAAGTCGGCGGTGCCAGTCTCCCCATGGATCCAGATCGAAACGTACTTCCAGACCGGTGAAGACGCTTTGCTTCGAAACATCGACGATGCCCCCATCGGTGCCCTGGGCAACTCCGTCGGTACGTGCGTAGTCGATTCTCGGACCGATGGTGGGAAGGAAGGCGGCATTGGCGATTTGCTGATTCGCTGCCGCTGCACGGGTGCGCTGTCGTGCCATCTGGATGGAAATGGCATTACTCTTCGACAGACCGAGAACCTCGGAGAGAGAAATGGTGCGAGCGCCAGGAAACCGGTCGGTAGCGGCATCGGTTGCTTCGGTGGCCTCTTGTTCGACCGTTGGGTCATCGGTGCTCTCGTCGGGTTGCTCATAAGGTGTCTGCTGTGGGATCCACAGCGACAGATCGCTGGAACGGACATTCGTCGACGAATCGGTGCTGCAAGAGCTCAGCAGCATCGAAATCAACGCGATGGCCAGCGATCGCAACATGAAATTCTCCAGTCGACTCGCGATGACGAACTCGCCGGTTGGTCTGCCCCGGGAATAGAAGGAATTCATGGAACTCAAGGGTTCGACCCAACCGCTATTACCCTGTCGCCGCGCTGGATCAGGCCTTTTCCGATCAGGATCACCTTCTCGTCGCCGTTCAATCCTTCGATGATCTCGACGGTTCCTCCATCGTCGAGACCGATCTTGATGGGGACAGCCACACAAACTCCATCGACCACGCAATACACATGGTAGTCACCCTTCGATCCCAGCAGTGCCTGCGCCGGTAAGGTCCAGGCATCTTTCCGTTCGATCAGGTCGAAGTTGACCGTGGCAAACATACCCGGGTAGATCTGTCCTTCCTTGTTCTCGAGAAGAATCTCGATCTTCATGGTACGAGTTCGGCGATCCAGATCTCGGGAGATGCGCGATACGACACCCTGGAATATCCGGTTTGGATAGGCACTGCAGGTGACTTCTGCTGCGTGCCCTTTGTCGATGTAGGGAATATCCGGCTCAGGGATTTGGACATAGATCCTCAAGCTGCTGAGATCCTTGATGGACACGATGGCGGTGTTCTTGGAGGAAGAGGCCGTGACCACAGCAGCACCCAGGTCCAGGTAGCGATCGGTGATGACTCCAGCGAAGGGAGCGCGGATACTCGCGTACCCGAGCATCGTCTTTGCATGGTCAACTCGCGCGTTGGTAACGGCGATGGCTGCCTCAGCGACGGCGACGAGACTTACCCTGGATTCCAAATCGGCCTGGGCGACCCCGATCTTGGCTTCGGCGGCTCCTGCTCGTGCCGTGGTGGATTCGAGCGCAGCATTGCGAACTTCAACCTCGCCTTCGGCCTGGAGATAGTCTCTATCTGCGGCTTCCAGTTGAGCATCGGTAGCAGCATCTTGGTGATGCAATCCACGAATCCGCTCGGTCTGAATCTTCTGGGCAGTGAGTTCTGCCTGGGCCTTGCGCAGTTCTGCCTGCGCCTGAACGATTCCGACGGCTGCTTGTAGATGGGAGGCCTTCGCTGCCGCGAGTTGAGCGGTTCCACCATCAGCCTGGGCTTGCGCGGCTCTGAGACTCGCCCTCGATTCGAGCAACTGTGCCTCTGCACGCCTCAATTCATCGGTCAGTTCCGGTGTATCGAGAACGGCGATGACCTGGCCCTTCTCGACTTGATCTCCGATGTCAACGGAGATCTGGTCGAGATATCCACTGGTCCTCGCGTAGATTATTGCTTCCTGCGCGGCAAGAATTTCGGCCGGTTTAGCGGGTAAACGGTAGACGAGGGTTTGCTGAACAGGATTGATCACTGTGACTCTCGGAATCTTGTCATTCGACTGTCCGAAACAAGCTGGTGTCCACCCGCCGATCACCAGCAACAAGATCAACAGGCTAGCGAACCCGGGAATCCCCCGTCGATGCACTTCTATTCCCTGAGACTGGATCTCCGATTTGCTGGTCATGGTGTCAATCCTTCCGTACTTTCGTCGCGCGCGAGTAAGTCACTGATGACGCGGGTTTTTGCCGATATGAGCTCATAGAGAATCGGAACGATGAAGAGTGAAAGTACCATCGCTCCCAGAACACCTCCGATGATGGCGCGAGCCAGAGGTGCGTTGGCTCCACCGCCGAACCCGATCGCCATGGGAAGCAGAGCGAGGCACGCTGCCAGCGATGTCATCAGGATGGGTCGAAGCCGGGTGCGAGCCGCGGTCTGGATGGCGGCACGAGTTTCTTGTCCTTCGTCACGCAGTCGATTTGCGTAGTCGATCATCAAAACGCTGTATGCGACGACGATACCCGTCATCATGACGATGCCCATGAAGGACTGAATGTTGAGGTTTGTCCCCGTGAGATACAGCATCCATGCCACACCGGTGAACCCGAGTGGAACCGAGGCGAGGATGACGAGGGGATCCCTGAAGGAACGGAAAATCGCCACCATCACCAGGTAGACCAGCAATGCAGCGACGAGCAACCCGAACGCGAACTGCCCGAAGGATTCCCGCGCTTGATGGATCTCACCTTTGATCTGCCACCGGTAGCCTTTATCCCGATACTTTTCCATCAGCGCCTGCATCCGGGGAGATTCTTCGAGGCGTTGCTCGATATCGCTGACAACGCTCCCGACATCTCTCCCGACCACGTTCGAGTAAATATTGGTGACCCGGGTGATGTTGACGTGGTTCACAACGGTCGGTCCTGTGGTTCGCTCGAATGTTGCGATGTTTCGCAGCAGTACTGGTTCGGTGGAATCTCCAGATCTGGGTCTGATCGGGATGTTCTCGAGCGTGGCAAATGAGTTGATCTCTCCCTCAGGATACTGAGCGCCGATGAAGTAGTGATTACGCTTTTTCTTGTCGATCCAGAATGATGGATTGAAGGTGACGCTGGAATTGGTTGCCGTGATGATGTTCTTCACTATTTCTTCAGGAGTGATTCCAAGATAGGCCGCCTTGACCCTGTCGATGACGATGTGAATGGAAGGATAGTCGAGGCGCTGGGCCACCCGAACATCGACTGCACCATCCACTTGTCGAACTTCATCAGAGATGGTGCGGGCGATCTCCTGGCCCACCTCGAGTTTGCTACCAGTGACCTGGATGTCGATCGGCGATGGCAATCCAAAGTTGAGCGCGGCAGTCAGGATTCCACCGGTATCGAAGGCGAACTCGATTCCAGGAAACCGATCCACCAGGCGTTCTCTCAGCAGAATGGAGTACTCGATGGAACTCCTCGATCGGTTTTCCTTCAGCTGCACGAGCATGAAGGTATCCATCGGACCGGTATTGGGGGTATAGGCGGCGGGCCAGTCCATCAGGACGCCGATATTGGAGATCAACATCTGGAGATCCGAAGTGGCCATCTCGTCGCGAGGATCCCACTGACCGATGACATCCTGGATCTCGTTCTCGACACTCTCGATCAACCGTTCAGTAGCCTCGATGCGAGTACCCGAAGGGGCTCTCACGAAGATGGTGAACTGACCTGAATCAGTGGCAGGGAACAGTTCCTGGCCGATCTTGGTCGGTACACTGCTCCACGGGATTCCAGGAACCAGGCCCAGTGAAATCAGGAAGAAGATCAGTGTCGAGATCCCGACCAGCATCTTGCGCTGCAGAACCCGTTCGAGCAAAGCAGCATAGTTGCGACCGATGACCCGAAAGAAAGCCGGTTCGTGCTCGCCAGTTGCTGAATCTGCACCGGGCTTGGCCTTCAGGAATCGTGCGCAACACAAGGGCACGATGGTCAGAGCCACCAGGTAGGAGGCGCCCATCGCCAGGATCACGCTGATGGCCAGAGGGGTGAACAGGAACTTGGAGATGCCGCTCAGCAGCACGACCGGAAAGAACACCACCATGATGGTGATGGTGGCGACGAATATCGGACCGGAAACCTCGCTGGCGCCATCGTAGGCGGCGCGAACGGGTGTCTTTCCCATGCTCAGGTGTCGGGAGATATTTTCCAGCGTCACGATTGCCTGGTCGACGATCAGACCGACCGCCAGCGCCAGTCCACCTAGTGTCATACTGTTGATGGTATTGCCGCTAAGATATAGCCCGATGAATGCAGCCAGTGCCGAGAGTGGTAGTGACAACAAGATGATCAACATCGATCGCACGCTCCCGATGAAGAGCAGCACGATCAGCCCGGCAAGAAACGCGCCGATCAAACCCTCATGTTCGAGCGCGGAAATCGAGTTACGAACGAAGATCGACTGGTCCATCACCACCTCGAGCAGCACGTCGTCGGCTCCTTCGTACATGTCGACGACTCGTTGGCGGATCTGTGTCAACTTCGTACGGATCTCGTTGACGATCTCGATGGTGTTGGCGCCAGGTTGACGGTAGATCGGAATGTAGACCTGCCGCCGGCCATTGATCCTGACGACATTGGTCTGGATCGACTGGGTGTTCTCAGCCCGTGCGACATCTCTGAGGAATACCGGTTTTCCATCCTCGATCTTGATCAAGAGATCGTTCAGTTCGGAAATCTCATCGACCATCGCATTGGTCGTGATCATGTAATCGAGATCACCGAGTTTGGCGTTGCCGGTCGGAATGAAGACGTTTTGTTCCTGGATCGCCCGCACCACATCCATCGGAGATAACTGCCGCGCCTCCAGTTCCTCGCGGTCCAGGTATGCGAAGATGCGGCGGAGCACTCCACCGTAGACAGCAGGAGCGATGACCCCACGGATCGATTGCAATCGGTTCCTCAACTCGAAGTAAGCGACATCGTAGAGTTCTTGCTCCGACATCGTTTCCGACGAAACGCTGACCAGACACAGCGGTACCGAGGCTGTCGGGTCAAACGGCATCACCATCGGCGGAATCGTGCCAGGAGGAAGATAGAAGAGATCACTCATCGCATAACTGGTGACCTGTGACATCGCGCTTTCCATGCTGATGTCTTCGCGGAAGAAGTCCTTGACGATGGAGACACCCGTCATCGACTTTGCTTCCTGGTGAGAAATCCCCACCGACTGCCCGGTCCAACGTTGCATACGACTGCTGATGTCACCCTCGACCACCTCGGGTGGCATTCCGTTGTAGAAGGTCACGATCTGGACCGCGGGTGTTCTGAAGATCGGGAGCAGGTCAGAGGGAATACGAGTCAGGAAGATGGATCCCAGTGAAACAACTGCGAGGGCGAGAACGAGAACGAGGTAAGGATATCGAAGAGCCGATCGGACGAGCCACATTCTTGGATTGCTCCATTTCCGCCGGGTGTCGATGACACCGGGGGCTGGTGAATCAGGACCATCTAAACAGCGGCAAGATCACGGTGGGTGATGGCATCGGTCTCGAATTGTCAATCTGGATGACAAACTCACCCCCAACCCCTATGACCGCAAGAGGGCGGGGACAAATTCACCGGGATTCGATTTGTCCGGGTGGTGCAGTTCGGCCCATCTGGAGAAATGTTGCTGTCAGGTTCGCAGTCCGGGCAGGGTTCCAGTGCTGTCGCCGATTCGTTCGACCTGGGAACCCGCAGCTTGAGCCATCGACAGGAACAGGTTGCACATCGGGGTGTTCTTGTCGGCGACCAGGTGGCGTCCCGGATCTATGAGGCCATTACCACGACCAGCGATCAATACCGGCAAGTTGTCATGGTTGTGTCGATTGCCGTCTCCGATGGCGGATCCGTGCACCACCACGGTCGAATCGAGCAGTGTCCCTTCGCCGTCTACCACCTCGGAGAGTCTCTTGACGAAAAATGCGAACTCCTCTGTTTGCCAGCGATTGATCTTTCGTACCCGTTCGATCTGGGATTCGTTGCCCTTGTGATGGGTGAGGGTGTGGTGACCTTCGGCAACATCGAGATGGGGATGGGCTCGGTTAGAGCCCTCGTTGGCCCACATGAAGGTGATCACGCGGGTCAGATCAAGTCGGAAGGCGATGATCATCAGTTCGTGCATCAATCGGATGTGTTCACTGATGTTCGACGGAGTTGGGGCAGAGAAATCCGGCAAGGTTTCATCTTGTTGCTGGATGGTATCCAGTTCTTCCAGCCGTTCGATGCGACGTTCGATATCACGAACTCCACCGAGATATTCATCCAGTTTGCGCCGATCTTCGAGTCCCAGTTCTCGTTCGAGACGTTTGGCATCTTCGAGAATGAAATCGATGATGCTGGAGCGGCGAGCAAGCCTCTGGAGACGAGCTGCTCGCGTCTCTCCTTTCTCACCCTGCAGGAACATTCTTTCAAAGACCCGACGTGGGTGAGTTTCGTGTGGAATTGGTCTGTCGGAACTCTGCCAGGAAATATTGGAGGAATAGGCGCACGAGTATCCGGAATCACAATTGCCCGATTGCCGTCCGCCCTCGGTTCCCAGTTGCAGGGAGGGGAGAAGGGTGTGGGAGCCTGTGGCTGTAGCGATGATCTGATCGACCGAGACGCCGGCACGAATGTCACTGCCTGAGGTCTTGTATGGGTGTGCTCCGGTCAGAAAGCAGGCTGCCGATCGAGCGTGATCTCCTGGTCCATCTCCGAGTGCCCTGGCATTCTGGTGAGCCAGTCCGGAAATCACCAGGATGTCATCGCGTACCGAAGAGAGCGGTTCGAGAAGCGGCGAAGCGATCCAGTCCTTGCCGGTACCGCTCGGCGCCCATTGCGGTTGATGAACCCCGTTGGGAATGAACAAGAATGCTGACCGTAGCGGAGAGACGACCTCGGTTGTAGCCTCCGCCCATCGTGCCAGGGGAGTCATCGCCTCCAGCCACGGAAGGGCCATCGCGGTGCCGAGACCGCGAAGAAAGGTGCGTCTGGGCAATGGTCCACGCATGGAAATTACACTCCTCTCGTCTCTTCGATGGAACACCCACAATGGTGGTGGGACAAGTACCGATCAGGGGACCTTTCGCATACGGAATGCACCCAGGGATACAATTTCATCGATCAGATCTCCAATGGTGGGGTCGGCCCTGAGACGGGTTTCCAGACGCAACAGGGCACGGGCATCCGCGTCTGTGACCCCACGACCGAGAGCGTAGGTGAGCAGGTTCTTCGCCAGCGAACGGGAGAAACCATCGGATCTGGCGACGATGGTACGTAGATCTCTTACTCCCGCGATGAGTTCTCCATCAGGAAGTTCACCCCGGTCGTCGACCTCTCCCTGACGGTATTCTCCTACCGCGTTGAACCGCTCGAGTGAGAACCCAAGCGCATCCATCCTGCGATGACATATCGAACAGGCGGGTTCTCGGCGGTGAATCTCGAGTTGCTCGCGCAGTGGCAGATCTGCTCCTGGTTCCCCCGGTTGTGGCAGGGTTCCGGCTCCTGGAGGAGGCGAAGGTGGCGGATCATCGAGCAGAACTTCCAGGATCCATTTGCCGCGCAGAACCGGGGAAGTCCTCTGTCGGGTGCTGGTCGTCAGCAGGATGCTGCCCTGAGAAAGCAGTCCTCCCCCTCTTGAATCTCCGATCTCGACCTTTCGAAACTTGCCTCCCTGCAGCGGCGCAAGACCGTAATGTTTCGAGAGTCGTTGATTGACGAAGGTATAGGAAGCATCGATCAGTTCCTGTATCGGTCGGCGGTTTCTGAGTACGTGATCGAAGAGTTCGATGGTTTCGGTTCGCATATCCTTCAGCAGGTTTTTGCCGATGCCGGGAAAAATCTTCTGATCGGGTACACGCTCCCCGAGATCCCTGATTCTCAACCACTGAGTAGCGAATTCTCTGGATAGTGATCGAGAACGAGAATCAACCAACAGCCGGGCAGCATGTCTTCGGATTCCATCTATTTGATCGAGGTCGCCATGCTCTGCCGCTTCCATGAGTTCCTTGTCGGGGGTTGTACCCCACAAGAAAAAAGAAAGTCGTGTTGCGATCTCGAAACCGTTGAGAGTTCTGATGCTGCCGGAAGTTACATCGGATGGATCGGGTTCTGTTCTCAGTAAAAACCGAGGAGAGACGATGGCGGCGACGAGAGATGCTCTCAGTAAAGCCTCTGCTGAAGTCGGGTCCGTGGCGGCCCGTTGGGCGGTCGAGACCAGTGCGTCGACTTCGATGTCGGTGACAGGTCTCCTCCAGAAACGCGGAAGCCACTGGCGAATACCGCTAGACAGTCTATCGACAGCATCACCTTCACCTTTCAATGCCATCTTCTGGAACCCGGTAGCCTCGAGACCTTCTTCAGGCCCTGAGATCTCGATACTCAAGAGTGCCGCGTTGCGATCCCTCTGTGCGGGGTCTGGATGTTCTGGTCGGTAGTAATCGTTGAAGAAGTTTGCGCTGACAGGATGAGATCCCTGTTGGACTCGTGTTTCGATCACTCGTATTCCCGGTGAGCGACGTGTTTCCGGAAATTCGGCGATTCCGACTCTTTGATTGGCAACTTTGACTCCGAAACGTACCGGTTCATCTCCTGCCTGTTGTCCCCAGCCCTCGATGACGATCTTGTAGGTGCCGGTTGCCGGAAAGAAATGCTGCGTGGACGCGCCTCCTCTGCTCGAGAAAAATGCATGGTCAGCAGCGACTCTTCCTTGTCCCGATATGGTCAGGTGATCGATCTCGTACCTCGTCGAAGGAACCTCGTCTGCTTGAGGCAAGATCACGGCTGAGAGGGCAACCTCTTCTGCAATTCGAAATAATCTCTCGACGATCATAGGAGACAGGGAGAGGGCTCCACCCTGGTTATCAAAACCATCTGAAGACGGATCTGCAGGAAGGTGACGATTCACATCGATGTCGATGCCAGTGAGGTCTCGTAGTGTTTCGCGAAGTTCGCTGCGCGAAAGTCGACGCGCACCCACGGCGCCCGGATCCTCCGGTCTTGCCTCGAGCAACTGGCGCACCCAGTGCTGCAGGTTGGAGATGGCCTGTCCACGGTCGCTGGGCGTCGGTGCTTTTTCTCCTTCAGGTGGCATTTCACCGCTATTGAGGACGAGCTGAATCTTCCGCCAGTCCTCCAGGTTTGCATCTGCGCCGTCTTCAAGTACGACTTCCAGATCGAGTCCTCCCTTGGGCTTGTCACCGGAGTGACAGCGGATGCAGTTTGATTCGATGAGATCGTTGACCTGAGAAGGAAGGGGAGGCAGGTCTGCTGTGAGGGTAGCGGCGAGAAGGAGCGGGGCCAGCAAGGATTACCTCCCGCCAGAATCAGACGGTTTCAGCCGGGAGAGCCGATGCAGGTCTTCAGCGAACTTTGCTTTCAAACTCGAGTTCATCCAGATGGCCAGCAGTCCGGTGAGCGGCGGAAGATCACCTCCATCGGCCCAGATGATCCTGGTGCTTCCATCAGGAAACACCTCCAAAGTGATGGAACCTTGTGCGTTCTGAGTATCACTCTCGATGGCGCCGTTGTACCAGATTCCGACATTTTCCTCGGCACGCGTGAGGGTCAGGATCCCGTGGCTGCCCTGGCTCGACCATGAATAACTGTGGCCTACAGTGGCGGCTTCGCCCTCGATCTGGATCGAACGAACTCCGTAAACATCATCGTCCCAGCCGATCCATTCGTTCCATCGATTGAAGTTCGAGATCAAAGGCCACAGTTCCTGAGGGGACCGTGACGAAGTCGCGGAAGCCTCGACGTCCCATCTCGAGGGTAGAAAGATACCACTGACGAGGATGACCAGGATGAGGAGTGCAACGGCTCCGCACCCGAACATGAGAAGTCTACGAAGCAGTTTCATCGAACGTTCCTTTCCCGAATCATTGCAGAATACAGGACAGCATCGGGGGAAACCAACCTCGAGGTTCTGCCCTTGTCGGGGCCGAAGAGACCGATAGGTGCAGTCGTGTACTCACTCTTCGCTCAGACCAGGTGCGAGGATCAATACGTGTCCTCGGTGGACCTGAGTGGTCCCATCAGGGATCCTATCGACAAGGTGGACAGATCACTGCCAGTCCGGTTACTTGAGAGGAAGATCTCGATGTTAAAAAGAGTGATCATCGGCATCATCGCTCTGATAGCGATCTTGTTGATCGTGGGATATTTGCTGCCGCGGAATTTTTCCGTCTCGCGTTCAAACTTCATCAACGCGGAGGCAAATGAGATTTTCGCCAGTGTCGCTGACCTCAGAAGTTGGCCAGAATGGACACCCTGGAATCACGAGATGGATCCGACCCTGGAGTACCAGTACTCCGGCCCCGATTCGCAGGTGGGTTTCATCTCCTCCTGGACCAGCGAGAAATCAGGATCGGGAACACTCGAAATAACCAGTGCCGAGGAAGGTCGTGGCATCGTCTATCTGCTCTCTTTCGAGGGAGAGACTCCTGCCGATGGTGTGGTGCAGATCACGGCGATGAAGGGCGGGTGTGAGGTACTCTGGAAGATGAGTGGAGCAGCGGCACCGCCACTGGGACCCTATTTTCTGTTGATGATCGATTCGCTGATCGGAGCAGACTTCGAGGCGTGTCTGGCTGGATTGAAAGAGCGCTGCGAATGAAGGAGTTCCGGTCCTTGCTGCTGCTGATCTTGCTTGTTGTATCCAGTTCGATCTTCGCCCAGCAG
>DCAA01000028.1:19205-45236 GCA_002311345.1 Planctomycetes bacterium UBA1146
CCGCTCTCGGGAATGACGCCATCCAGACACCCTCTCTCGATCGACTGGTACGGATGGGGACCAGTTTTTCCCGGGCCTATTGTATGGGTTCCACCAGCGGAGCAGTTTGTGCTCCCAGTCGATACATGTTGATGACGGGTCGTTCTCTGCATCGGTTACCGGGCAATGTTTTCGATATTCCCGTCGACGAGGTCACTCTCCCGCAACAGTTGAGAAAGGCGGGTTGGGATACCTTCTTCTCCGGTAAGTGGCACAACGGGAAATCTGCCTTCCATCGGTCTTTCAGTGCCGGTGGAGAGATCTTTCTGGGAGGTATGGGAAGCCATACCGATCTTCGAGTTCACGATTACGATCCCGAAGGAAAGTACGCGAATGAAAAGCGCCATCGGCTGCCTCATTTTTCATCCACTGCTTTTACCGATGCTGCGATAGATTTTCTGAACACGAAAGGGCAGGAAAAATCGAAAGGTCCCCCGTTTCTCGCCTGTGTTTTCTTCACTGCCCCTCATGATCCGCGAACTCCTCCTCAGGAGTTCAAGGCGATGTATCCCCCGGAACAATTGCCACTACCTGCCAACTTTCTTCCCGAACATCCTTTCGACAATGGAGAGATGAAGATCCGTGACGAAAAGTTAGCTCCCTGGCCGCGTACACCGGAGGTGGTCAAGGAACATCTCGCGGATTACTACGGCATGATCAGCCAACTGGATTCTCAGGTCGGAAGATTACTGGAAGCGCTGCAGAAAAACGGTCTCTGGGATACCACAATCGTGATCTTCACTTCCGATCACGGGCTGGCGGTGGGAAGTCACGGCCTGCTGGGCAAGCAGAACCTCTACGAGCATTCGATCCGGGTACCGCTGGTGATGACCGGACCTGGAATCGCTGCCGGTCGAAGCTGCGATCTTCCGGTCTATCTTCATGATCTCGTTCCGACCATCTCCGGGTGGGCAGGGATCGCCGCTCCACCCGCGTCGGAAGGCTCGAGCCTGGTTCCTACCTTGAGAGATCTTCAGCCGGACAAGTGGCGCGAGGGCATTTACAGCGCCTACAAGAACATCCAGCGAGCATTGAGGGTTGGCCGCTGGAAGGTGATCCGGTATCCCGCCATCGACAGGACCCAGTTATTTGACCTCGAGGCCGATCCGAATGAGATGATCGATCTTTCAGGAACTCCGGAACATGCACAGACCCTCGCGCAGATGCTCTCCCGGCTGCGGAAGTTCAGGATCGAGGCAGCAGATCCTTTGGTGAAAACCACTGACTCCCGTTGATATTTCGGAGGTACCGGGCACCATCAGTGGTTGCTTCACAACCGGAAGGTGGCTCCGTTGCTGGTGATCGATCTTGAAAAAAATGCTTCTCGTCTGGCGCGTCGCGGTCATCCATGGCTCTACAAGGACGATCTGAAAGCGGCCGACCTCGTCGATCCGGTCTTTTCTCCCGGTACCATCGTCAGGGTTCGAGATCATGAAGGTAGGGATCTGGGTCTGGCCTGCGCCAGCATTCGGTCGAAGATTGCGCTTCGTTTGTGTGGGTCCTGGCCCGGCGATGGGGTGCCATCTCTTGATGAGTTTCTGGCGAACAGGATCGGTCGGGCGATCTCTCTTCGCGAAGGTCTGATCGGTGAGCGTACAGGTGTACGTCTCGTTTACGGGGAAGCGGACCAGATCCCTGGACTGGTTGTAGACAGGTACGACGACGTTCTTGTCTTGCAAGCGACCACGGCTCTCATCGATGCATCGTTACCTCTGGTCGCCAGCATTCTCGGTGAGTTGATCGAGACCAGGATGATCCTGGCACGTAATGATCTGTCGATACGGAGACTTGAACGACTGCCCCAAGAAGTGGTTCTCCTTGCCGGCGAGCCGGTGGAGCGTGTTTCCATCCTGGAACACGGGGTTACCCACCTCGTCAGGCCTTATGCGGGCCAGAAGACCGGCATGTATCTCGATCAAAGACCGGCACGCAAGCGAGTCCAGGAACTTGCGTCGGGAGCGAGGGTTCTGGATCTCTTCAGTTATCAGGGGGCGTTCTCGATGGCAGCGCTGTCGGGGGGAGCTGCTTCGGCCACGATGGTCGACCAGTCGATTTCTGCACTGGAACTTGGACTCGAGACTGCCAGGGAAAATGGATTTTCGGAACCTGAATTGATCCAGGGCAACGCCTTCGACGTGGTGAGAGATTTGAGAAACCGCGCACATCAATACGATCTTGTGATCCTCGATCCACCCGCGTTTTGCAAGAACCGCAGGGAAGTAGAAGGAGGAATCCGAGGTTACCGCGATCTCAATCGCGCCAGCCTTCGACTTCTTGCACCTGAGGGGCGTTTGCTGACCTGCTCGTGTAGCCATCATCTGAAGCCAGAGATGTTCGAAAATGTCATCCGCCAATCAGCTCTCGATTTGCCATTCAGGGTCATCGTCGAGGACCGATTCGGCAGCGGAGAGGACCACCCTGTACTCGTTCGTGTTCCGGAGACGGAATACCTCAAAGTGCGCCAACTGAGGCGCTGGGACTAAAGAACAAACAGGGCTACCATGGGGACGATGCAATGTGCTTCCATTTGAAGCGTTGCAACTACCGAGGCGGGGATGAAATTCGCTGAAAGGCGGGGCCTGCCATGATCAAGAAAACCCGGATCATCGGACGTTCTCGCAGCGCAGATCTCGTGATCCAATCCTCGAGAGTATCACGACGACATTGTTCCGTTATCCCGTCTGGTGATGGGTATGTAGTGCAGGACCATGAATCTCGAAACGGGATCTGGTTCGAGGGTAGACGCGTCAAGAGTGCTTATTTACGACCCGGGGATCGATTCGCTGTAGCAGAGTATCAGGTCCGAATCGCTCGAGACGGATCACTCCTTCTCGAGGGAGAAGTGGATCCGAAGAAGATGCTTCTTCGCAACAAGATGCGCGTCGGCTTTCCTGCCCTGCTCGCACTGCTGGTGGCACTCGGCCTCGCTGCTTCGGTATTCATGACCGACGCACAGAAATCCGATGGGGATGCTGTTTCGTCTGATGGCTCTACCCTCGATGAAATCATTCCCTGGACGCCAAAGCAGGAAGAGAATCAAGAAGTAGAGAAACCCGGGGATCCGATTGCAGATGAAGAAGCGCCGGTTCAAAACGTGGGGGAGTCTACTGAATCAGCGTCGCTTCCAGAGATCGGTTTTGCACAAGGATCATTGACCACAACTTCAGGACGGGAATGGACCCTTGAAGAACTTCTGGCCCTCGCCGAAGCAATCGAGGCCACTGAGCAAGGGGGGTCAGTGATCTCAGAGACAGATGGGGAAGATGTGATCATACCCGCGCTCGATCCTGCAGAGATCATCATCCCGCCGACTCCGAACCCCTGGGTGGAGGTCGCACGGTTGCGAAGGGAAGGAAAGGTGCGTCGGCGCAGAGGGCGTTTCCCGACCCCGGAGTATTCTGGGGGAGACACAACGACCACTGAGGTGGTTCCTGCACTAAGCGTGAGTGAACTGCTAGAGTCGGGTCGTGAGGCACTTTCTTCGTATCATGTTCCGGCGGAGGTGATGCCCAATCTGACCGTTGCTCTTCATTCACTTCGTGATCTCAGGAACGAGGAGGCGTGGGGTGCTCTCGATACTCTGCGAAGAGAATCGAGAGATCTGCTGAGACAGGTTGCCAGCAGGGCGAGGCAGATCGGTCAAAAGTACGGCCATCTCGATCGGAATCCAGATGTCCCACTGGCCCCTCAGCAGCGAAGGGAAGCAGAACTGGCCCTCAATCTGCTGGTTTTGATCCAGGAACAGATGGAAGTTTTGCTCGAGGCCCGAGATGCTGCATTCGAAGTGCTGGCCAACCCTGAAGACCCTGAAATGCTGTCATTTGCCCTCTCCGCGGCTCTGGAGGACGATGACGACGAACTCCTGGACACCGTTCTGGCTCTGGGGGTCGCCCACAAACCGGAGGAACTGCTTCCGGTGCTGATTAAAGGATTGAAAGTTCCCTCCGCAACCAGGAAATTGAAGGTAAGAGCAGCTCTCAAGCAGATCACGGGCGAGAGTTATCGTTCGGTTTCTGAGTGGGAGAGGTGGTTGAGTACAAGAGAAGGGAGTTCGTGATGATCTCCAATTTGAAGAAATTCAGGATCGCGTTGGGCGCCTTGGCGTTTCTCGTGGTCGTTTCCATCACCTCCACGGCCTCGGTGGCGGATGATCGTCCCATTACACCTCGTTCGATTCCGAAATTCGGCGGAACCGAGGTGGCCCAACGAGTCGAAACGATGTTTTCGGGTATCCGTTGGCATGGTGATTTCGAAGAAGCGATGGCCAGAGCAGCAGAGGAGGGCAAGCCTCTCTTCTGGTTGCAGGTCGTCGGGAAACTCGATGGCGGGTTGTGAAGCGCTGGGCACTCCTTGAGGGCCGTGACGCTCTCTGAACCAAAAGTGATCGAGAAGCTCAGCAAGAACTTCGTCTGTGGTTGGCGTAACATCCAGGGTGTCGAGACCTATGCGGGCAAATCGCATGATCATGCCGTCGCCAGCGCGGCACTCCATACTTCCAATGGTGCAGGGGGCCGCAATATTCAGTTGCTCTTCGTCGCGCCCTCTGGAAACGTTCTGCACTGTCTGCCGGGTTACTGGGATCCGGATGGGTTAGTTTCCGAGGTGGATTTCGTCCTCGAACTGGCAAAGTTGGAATCGTCTGACCTTTCCATGCTGGAGAAACGGGATCAGTTCCAGCTCGCTCATCTGAACCATGCCGCAAATCACAGTGAGCAGGTGGTCAAGGATTCTTCCCTTCAGGGATTTGACAAGATGAGGGAAGAGAAGACCGAAGGCAGTGATTTCCGACGCAAGACCGATGGCTCGGTGATGCGTACCGTCGATCAGGTGATGCACGAGCGAATGGCACGTAGGCCACTCCTGAACATTAGTCGTTTCGATATCGAGAATGTCGTCGACTACGGCACCCGCTTCTATGACAAGTACGGAGATGGTTGCTGTGATCTCGAGAAGGGGAAACCCTCGATGCCCAAGGGCAAGAAGATGGAACCGAAGAAGCCGTATACGGGTTGGAAGAAGTATTAATTTCGGGTCCATAAGGATTTGTTTTCCTGACGGTGCGCTTTAAACGAAGAACTCGAGTTCAGGGGCATTGCTGTGGTCACGAAATCAAGCCAGTTGAGGGGCCATACCTTTCAGCCGGACATTTACGACCGAATTCTCCCGCTATTACCCCAGGACAAGGAATCCAGTGTTCTCGATGTGGGGGCCGGCTCAGGTTTTTTTTGTGCAAAGATGCTGGAAAGTGGATACGAGAATTTAACTGCGTGTGATTTGCCTGATATCGATTTCCAGGTAGAAGAAGTCCCCTTTCACGGCTGCAATCTCAATGAATCTCTGCCGTATTCTGATGACAGTTTCGATAGTGTAGTTTCGATAGAGGTGGTGGAGCATATCGAACACCAGGCGAATTATTTCTCGGAGATTTTCAGGATATTGAAACCTGGAGGAAGGGTGATCTTTAGCACGCCAAATATTCAAGGCTTGGCTTCTCGAATGCACTTCTTGCTTCATGGTACGACCGATGGGGCACGCCGTCCTTTTGATCCAGCCAAGGAAAGTGGCTTGCAACATGTTAACTGTCTCGGCGTTCAACATTTTCAGTACTACATCGCTAGGAATGGTGGTGAGATCGTTTCTCTTGGAACGAACCACTATCGGTTTTCTTCTCTGGTCTTTGCTCCTCTGATTCCATTTCTAGCGCTGGTGATGTGGTGCCGGGGGCTGGGCAGGAAAGCCAGAAGACAGGGTGGCTATTACCAGGAACACTGTCGATTACACCTGTCCTCAGCAGCGCTATTTGGTCGAATAATTTTTGTGGTCGCAGAAAAGAAACCGCTTTAGATCGACTGACTCGGGAAGATCACTGGTATGGCGCCCTACTTACCGGATGCCTCTATTTTTTATCTGCCTGGTTTTCTGGATCCCAATTGCGAGCGTCGCTTGTGTCAGGAACTCCACGACCAACTCGCCTGGCACCAGGGTTCTGTGACAGTTTTCGGGAAAGAACATCGGATTCCCCGGCTCGAGGCATGGCATGGCGATCCCGGAGCCCGCTATCAGTATTCAGGTAGCGAGCACTCGCCCCAGTCGTGGACTCCCGCTCTGGAGGAAATCCGCGACCGGTTAATACAGTTCCGCGACGATCTGCAATTTAACTCTGTTCTCGGAAATCTATATCGAGACGGCAACGATGCGATGGGATGGCATAGCGATGACGAACCAGAACTGGGTGAGGAGCCCTGCATCGCCTCTGTCAGCCTGGGATCGACTCGTGACTTTCGTCTGAGACATCGAAAACGCAAAGATATCGATCCGGTGACGATTCAACTCGAGCCAGGATCTCTTCTCATCATGGAAGGACCGACCCAGAAATACTGGCAGCATTCGCTTCCTCGAAGACGGGGCAAGAATTCTCCCGGAGAGCGGATCAATCTGACCTTTCGCAATGTCCTGACGGCTAGCTCTCAGTCAAGCGGGTAAACCGCGCGAAAACCTACCGAATCGTTGGTGAGCCCGAGCGGGATCAAGAAGTATCGATTTGCGCTGCGACAGGTAGTTGCACCGCTGTTGTAGCCGCCACCCCTGACAACGCGTTCCAGCACACCGGAGCCATTGAGAGGATCGAGATCGGATGCACAGGGGTCGCCATAAAAATCTGCACTGTAGTAGTCCTCGACCCACTCCCATACATTGCCGTGCATGTCATGAAGCCCAAATCCGTTCGGATTGAACTGTGCTACTTGTGAGGTTTCCCCCTTCGAGTTCTCCTGATATGCACCCATCTCATCGAGCACACCTGTGCCGCCGAAAGGCCCCATCGTGCCACCTCTACAGGCGTACTCCCACTGCGCCTCGGTCGGGAGACTCAATCCGGTCAAATCAAGAAAACCAGCCAGTTCGTGAAGAGTGTTCCAGGTGACCTGCTCTACCGGTAAGTCGTCTCCAACATGAGCCGAAGGGTTGGACCCAACGACTGACGCATATTGCTGCTGGGTAATCTCGGTCTTGGCGATGAGAAACGCATTCAGGGCGACGCTGTGTAGCGGCGATTCATCTACACCCGGGCTGAAAGGAGCATCGAGTTCCGCAGTGGCTCCCATCGAGAACGTACCCGACGGGATCTTCACGAACAGAATCCCGGTCGATTGGTGCAGGAACTCTTCATACCCCTGGGCATTGGTTCCCGCAGAAACGAAAGCCGCGGGGACATCTGGATTTTCTGTCGGCTCCATTGACGGGCAGGCTGCGGGTTCCGGACCGTTATCGAATAGATATGCGAGAATCCAGATGCTATCTGCAATATCGACGACAGCGTCCCCGTTTGCATCTCCGCCTGGATTGGGGCAGTTGATTCCGACAGAGGGACAGGGCGCAGGGGCATCTGCTCCGTTGAAAAGGTGAGCCAGTAAGTAGATAGCGTCCCCGATATCCACCGCTCCATCGCCATTTGCATCTCCACCTGACGATGCGTAATCGTCCCCGCTGGCAGGAGAAGCGCAAAGAATGGGCGTGTCGATGAAAGCAAAGACGAAGATCAAGACCGCAATCAAGGGCATGGCGATCAAAGCCACTACATCACAGTAATCGTATTTATTGAATACTCCTGAAGACACAACGCCTCCCCATCGAAACATCACCTGCGGCGGGGCTTATAGATGGCGGACGGTTCATGGTAATCGCTTCCGGAAGCCGGCGGAAGTACGGATTCCACTTCTACTAGGATGGTTGAATTGCATCCCATGCCTGTGCGATATCTTGCGGCAGTGGGACCTGGAAGGAGAGATCTTGCATGGTGATGGGATGGGAAAAAGACAGGGTCTCGGCGTGGAGAGCGGGCCTGCTGATCCATGGCGAAGAGACCCCGTATCGCGAATCCCCGATGATGGGTAGCCCAACGGCTGCGAGATGGACTCGGATTTGATTTCTGCGTCCTGTTTCGAGGTGAGCCTCGATGATGGAATGTTCTCCACGTAGTTCGAGCATCTTCCAGCGGGTAACGGCTTCCTTTCCTTGTTCTCCCTTGCGAGCAAGACGCATCTTCATCGAGCGAGGGTCCTCGAACAGGGGAAGTCGACAAACCCCCTCATCCAGTTTCGATCTTCCCTGCGAGATGGCGAGATACCTGCGTTCTACTTTTCTATTCTTCAGTTGTTGTTTGAGATGATCCCGGGCATCCGTGGTTCTGGCGATGGCAAGGATCCCACTGGTGTATCGATCGAGTCTCTGGACGACGAAGAGGGCGGGTCGTTTATTACCCTCTTTACGGAGTTGTCTGGAGATCTCTCCGAGCAGGCATATTTCTTGTTCATCTTCGTCCGTGGGAACGGTGAGCATCCCGGCAGGTTTGTGAACGACCATGATGTGTCGATCCTTGTGCAGGATCTTCATCTCTTCTGCAAAGCTCTTGCGTAGAGCTGTACGAATTTTCATCGGTTCTGGGTTCACTATGACGGGGTCGCCGATCTTGGGACGGTACCCGGGATCCAGCACGACCTTTCCGGCGATCTGTACCCCACCGCGACGGATGATTTCTCTTGCACGTCTGTGGGGTACTTCCAGGCGTGCTCTGATTTCTGCCTGGAGCGCACGCTCTTCATCGATTTTCCAGTTGCGAATCTTGCTGCTCAAAATGCCTCCCACGACGATGCTCAGGTGGTCAGGAGGCAATGTCCAGTGTTGCTCGATCCAGAATACGTTTCCTTTCATGGAGATCGAGTGGAGTCAGGCCGCCAAACGCTCACCTCGAGCGCGAAATGTTGCGCGATAGTGGTCGCGGGCAACAGCGCCCCTAGTCCTCTTTCTCCTTGACAGCGCGAGCCCCGTATTCGAGCAAGGCGCCTTTCAGATCACGGTCTTCAGGGTGGATCTGCAGGGCCAGTGACAGCGCGGAGATGGCATCTTCGACTCGATCGGAGTCATGGAGGGCGACAGCATGAACGAGTGCATAGCGAGGTGATTCAGGTGCTAGTTGCACCGCCCTGGCGAGACTGAGGATCGCCCCCTCCTTCTCCCCGGTACGAACCAGTGCCAGCCCGAGTGCGTGATGAAGCCCTGCATCATCGGGAACGCGGGTGATCGCATCCTGGAGAACCTGAACTCCCTCTTCATCCCTTTTCAAGGCACGCAACAGATCTGCCAGGTTGACGGAGGCTGGACCGAAGGAAGGTTCCTTTCGAAGAGCCTCACGGTAACAAGCGAGTGCCGCCTGGGCATCGCCGAGACGTGCTTCGAGCGCCCCAAGATTTACGTGAGTTTCCGGACGATCCGCATTGATCCCTTGCACTTTTCGATATTCCGAAATCGCTCGAAGCAATGAAGGATGCAGTTCGGCCGCTTCTGGATTCCTCATCAGTGGTGCGAGAAGTTCTGCGGTGACCATCCGGACGATCAAACTCGAATCGTTCAGGAATCCCTGGATCCTGCCCGCGATCGCTTCTGGTGGAGCCAGCGTGATGGCCAGCAGTGCACCACGGCGAACGAGTGGATCGGGATCCTCGAGTCCCCGGTCCACGAGATCGAGTGTCGTGCCATCGAGCCAGCGACTCAGTTCCGAGAGCGCAGTGGCCCGAGCGATGGCAGGAGTCTGTTCCGATTCGATTGCCATGCGCAGCAGTTCCGGAGCGATCGCTGATCCGCGACGGGCGGCATGGAGTGCTTCTCCCCAGTGGAAGTTACCGGTGCGCCCCTGTGGGAACCATTCGATTACTCTCTGGGTTGCCCAGGCGGCATCTCGGTCCTGATGACAACTGTTACAGGCGTTGGGGCTTCCGATGCGAGTTGTCAGATCGGGACGGGGAACCCGGAAGGAATGGTCGCGTCTCAAATCGACTTCCATATAGGTTCGAGAGGACATGTGACAGTCGATGCAAGCACTGCCCTCGCCACCGTCCGCGTGATGGTGATGAGCGGCGAGATCGTAGATTCCAGGATCGTGGCAGCCGCTGCAGAGGGCGTTTCCTTCGAGCCGGAGCGTGCCCCGATGCGGGTCGTGGCAATCGGAGCAGGTGACCCCTTCGCTGTACATGCGACTCTGGAGAAAGGAGCCGTGCACGTAGACCTCATCGAGGATCTGCCCGTCGTCGTGATAGAGTCCCCTTTCCAGCAGACTCAGCAGGTGTGTTTCTGACAGAGCCGCTCCCGGGACCGATCCATCGACGAGAGCCGTGCGACGGGAATGGCAACGAGCACAGGTCTCGGTTTCTGCATGGTGAGCCAGGGGAGGATCTCTTCGTGCCACCTTTTCTCCCTCGGCTCGGACCCAGCGTGCTCGGTTGTCCACCAGGTCCACCGGGAAACCACCCCTGTCTGGGGGAGCGAGACGTTCATTTTCTGGCGTGTCATTCCACTTCCTTGCCCACGAGACATGCTGGCTGCCGGGTCCGTGACAGGCTTCACAGGAGACATCGATTTCTTGCCAGGTGGTGTTGAAGGAGTCAGTGGAGGCGTCATAACCCTTGACCAGACCGGTCGAGTGGCATTCAGCACACATGTGATTCCAGTTGTTGAGGATGCCAGACCAGTGCAGAGGATCTCCCGGCGGCGTTTCTTCTTCGGGAAAGAGCGGGTACCAGCGAGCTCCTCCGGGAGCAGTGGCATCCGCCCAGGGCACCGGGAATGACTGCAGACGTCCTCGCTCACCCTCGACCAGCAGTTGCTGGCACGGTGTCACACCGAAGAAATAGCGGACTGGCAGAGTGCGTTTGCCCTGGGCATCCTCGACCTCGATCACCGGTGCGTCATCGATGGTGATGAATCGGGAGAGGAGGCCGCCATGGCTGACCTCTTGCCCCTCGAAAGGAGCCCGCACGGCGGGGTCTCCCACCTCCAGCATGGAGAGATCATGGTGAGAGCCAGTCCAGGCACTGTGTTGCTCGACATGGCAGCCAGCGCACACCTTCCGACCGACGTGCTGAAGTGATTCCTGAGCCGCAGACAGGGTCCAGCAACCGAACAGGAGAAGCGTGATCGGCATGATTCTCGCCATCAGCAACGAGCGTGTGTCGGCCATCAGATCCTCCTGCACCTCGATCATGATGGATCGAGCAGAAAGAGTCGAGGACCGTCCGGGACGCTGATCAGGGGCACGCTGTCGTCGGATTGCAAGTCAGCGAGTCATCGCTGGGATCCAGCCCACAATTGGTGCCGCTGGGAGCAGGAAGGGGACCTGATCCTGCGAACAAGGTTCCCAGTCCGGCGATGGCGTCGGCGATGTTGGTCGACCCGTCGTCGTTCATGTCACACGAATCCTCGCACTCACCTCCGGGGCCGCCACTGAAGAGAGCTGCCAGAAGGTAGATGCAGTCTGCGATGTTGAAGGAACCATCGCTGTTGCAATCGCCACGACGGAAAGTTGTACCGGTCGGAGGTGGCGGAGGTGCGACATATTCGCCGGCAGTGACGGAGATGTTGTCGACCGCAAGCCACCACTGATTTCCAGGAGAGGTGTACTTGATGATGAAAGCGACTTCCGATTCTCCCGCAGCGCGTGGTTCATTGAAGACGGTTTCGATGAAGAGCGGATCGTTATTGGCAGCCGGAGCAGTGGTGGTGGGAGCCCGGAAGATGGGAGGGAGCACCCAGCTGGTTCCACCGTCGAGGCTGAGCAAGATCTCGATGGTTTCTGAACCGTACGGCATCGCCTCGGCATCGATATGCAGATAAACGCGTTCCTCTGCCGAGCAATCGATGATCGGAGTGATGAGGCGTTCGTCTTCTGCTGGGTCTGGATCGCAGTCGGAGTCGATGATCGCGAAGAAATCATCGAGTCGATTCACAGCTCTGCCTCCCTGGTAGGGTAGGTTTCCTCCGTTGTTGGCGGTGACCGATCTAGCACAGGGATCCTGGGTGTTCCAGGTGTCGAGAGGAGAACCGGTATTCAGTCCGACGATCTGCCAGTCGGCAGGGATGCCGTTGGAAAAATCTTCCATCTCGAGCAGGATCGTTTCTCCACCTCCGAACGTGAGGACATCGTCGATGAGGACATCATCGATGGCGATCCACCAGTCCCAGTTCGGTTCGAAGTGGCGGAACCGCACACGAACAGTGGATTCTCCCGCTGCGTACGGAGTCAAGTCGACCTCCAGCCACTGATAGACACCATCGGCATTTTCGATGGTGGCGACCGGTTCCACGGTCGTTCGGGTCGGGGCCACACGCCGGTAGACGGTTTCCCAGTTGGTTCCATTATCGACGGTGACATCGATGTCGAACACGGCATTTCCATTGTCGTTGAGCTGAGCCAATACCGATGCATGCAGCACGACCTGGCCGGTAGCGGAACAATCAAAAGTCGGAGTCCAGATGTCGTGAGACATGCCAGATCCGATGGGGTTTGAAGTCCCCCCCCCAGCTCCACCACCGAAGTCGCTATCGGAGATGATGAAATTTCCGTACGTTTCGTACCCATCGACCTTGGGAGGATTTGGTCTGCCGAGAGGATTGGTCAGCGTCCATGTGGAATCCTCGACGGGACTATTTTCATCGACGATGGCCCATCCTCCGATACTCTCCAGTTCGACATCCGAGGAATAGGTCTCGAAGCCCTCGAACAGAATGAGAGTCCCGGTGCTATAGATGGCTCTGCTGAAGAGTTCCGGGCAAGGAGGAGTAGAGGTCTCGGGAAGCAGCGAGTAGTCCAGTGTGTGATGGCGTCCGGCTGCGAGACTGGAAACGTCATCGACGTAACTGTTCGTGGAACTGTTTACCGTGGCGATCAGCAGTCCGCCTCTGTAGATCTCGAATTGTGCTGCCGAGGTGCCAGTCGGTGGCAAGATCCATTCCAGGACCATCTCCTGCTGTCCATAGGATGGATATACCTGCAGGTTCTCGGGACAGAACTGCGCCTGTACCTGCGATCCAACCGCCGAGATAAAAAACAAGACGTAAAAACTGGCCAGGGGCCGTGAGGAATACCAGAACCTCATGGATCACCTCCTCCATTCGGTACCGATCCAGGATACCACCTGGCTGGCTATCTGATCACCCTCCGTTATCTCATCTTAGGTTCGTCGCATCCAGAAACAGTGCCATTTGAATGGGGCAATACCGTTAACAATCCTTAGAGTGGTTCACAAGAATAAGTCGACCGAAACGGGGAGCCCATGACTTCGAAAAGAATGGATCATTATCTCGAATCTCTCCTCGTCGAGGAACAGTTTGATCTCTATCGCGCAATTTCACGATTTGCCGATGAAGAACTTGCAGACCAGTTGCTCGCCTGGGAACGCAATAAGATGCTGGTTCCCGATGATGTGATCGAGAAACTCGGAGAGATGGGTGTGTTTGGGTTACCGATTCCCGAATCGTATGGAGGACAGGGGGGAGGCCTGACCGATTTGCTGCTGGCTGGGTTGGCACTGTCATATCAGAGCCAATCGGTCGCGATCACCGCTGGAGCCGCGGTGTCACTGGGAGCAACTCCTGTGTTTCTGTTTGGTACCGAAAAGCAGAAGTCAGAGCATTTACCAGATCTTGCTTCCGGGAAAAGGATATTCGCTTTCGGTCTTTCAGAACCCGGACGAGGATCCGATGCAGCAAATCCTGAAGTGGTTGCCGAACAGGTTGGTGAGGGTTTTGTCATCCGGGGAGAGAAGTGCTGGATTACGAATGCCGCCTGGGCGAGTCACATAGTGGTGCATGCCCTGACCGACGCCAACGGGCGAAACGGTCATCGAAGTTCCTGTTTCATCATTCCCAGGGATCGAGAAGGGGTTCATTACCAGGAGATGGAAGGGAAGACAGTCTGGCCCCTTTCTTCTACCGGGTCGATCGTCTTCGATTCAGTCGAGGCCACAAGCGATGAGATTCTGGGGGAGTTACACGAGGGATTTTATGTCATGGCAACAGCGCTCAATGGCGGGCGGCTCTTTGTCGCCGCACTGGCACTTGGATCGCTCGCCTTCGCGCTGGATAAGGTGCGTGGCTATGTCCAGCAAAGGGATCAATTCGGAGGCCCCATCGGTAGATTCCAGCGAGTTCAGGATGTTGTCTTTGAAATGGACCTGGTTCTCGAAAGGAACCTCACCTGGATGATCGAACTTGGGAAGCGATATGACCAGAAAACGTTGGAGCGAGAACAGGCGGCCAAGTTGAAAATCGATACCAGTCGTGCAGCTTCCAGGCTGTTGCAGGATGCGATGGAAGTTTGTGGGGGAGTCTCAGCTCTCGATGAATTCGGTCTGGCACGACATGCTGCCGATTTGTTCGTGACCCGAGTGGGAGAGGGATCCAACCGAGCTTTGATGACTCAGGCTGTTCGCCCGTTACTTCCCGACATCGCCGATCAGTTGCAGTGACCCGCTTCGATCCTATTTATCTCCGGGCATGGGGTAGCAGTACTGGGTGTATGGGGACTCTGCCTTGCTCTGCAGTTCCAGATGTCGAACCAGTAATGCTGGGCTGATGGTAGATACCGGAATGAATCCACTCTCTGCTCCGCACCAGGCGTTATCAACTTCCGGACGATCTCCTGCGGCGATGATTCCGTGAACCGCGTTGAGAGGGGTGCCGATGAAGTTGATTCCACGCACCAACTCTTCGCGACCGTCGGGATAGATTCGAGAAGCGAGATTCACGTCTCCGAGAAATGCCTGGAAATCGTAAGCCTCGGTCGCTGTTTCGCCATCTGAAGCGACCATGATGCGGATGCCATAGGGAACTCCCTGAATCTTGATCTGCTCGATCAGTTGTTTTTTGAGAGATTTCTCATCGTGACTGATCGAGGTCTTCAGGATCGTAACCCCCATCCTGCTCATCGCTCTCTCGTGTCGATGGGATCGGGAATGGCCATTTGATCTGTGACCTTTCTTGACCGGAATTCTCCCCGTCAAGAAACCTGACAATTTCCCAGATTCGATCAACCGCGCATCGGTTGCCGCGGTCCCCTCGTCATCGAATCGGTAATGGCCAACCAATCCCTGTTCAGTGCCCTGGGAATCTCGCCAGAAGTCCAGGCTTGGATCGTCATGAAGGGTCAGGAATTCAGGGAGTACTTTCTTGCCCAGAGAATCTGCAAAGGTACGAGCCTCCCCATTGGCCCGAAGGCGATTTCCCTCCAGTCGATGGCCAAGTGCCTCGTGTACCATCAATCCAGCCGGTACAGGGTCGAGCAGAACCGGGCCCGAATAGGAATGGATGCGCGGAGCAGCGGCGATCTTTTTCAGCAACCTGGCCGCCGACCGGATCTGACGCCTGAAATTTGTAAGATCAGGCAGTTCGTCGGGTGTCCTGGCGAAGTGACTGATGGTCCAGGGTAGTCCATCTCCTGTGGGACTCAGGTGCCAGAGATATGCCTCCAGTTGCCAGTAGGAACGACTCTCGATGATGGAGGAGCCTTCCGTATTGACGAACAGATTGGTCTGGTGCCTCACTTTCAACTCGACGTGGCTGTTACGGATGAGGGGGAAAGCGCGCACGGTGGCACTGGCTTTCTCGACGTAGTTCGACCAGTACTCCCGGTCCACGACGGGAAGATCGGTGGGGCCTCGATCGATCACCGGTTTGCATTTTTGCCATGCTCCGAGGTGATCAGTGGTATCGAGATAGGTCAGTTCGTGGGCCTTTTTATGGAGATAGGCTTCTTCTGCCTCCCGGTATTTTGCATCGGTGAGCCTCCAGAGACCGATTCTCATCGGATCCGAGCGATCGGAGATGGGCAATTCGACATAGCCATGGGATTCGTCCTCGTCGGAGTTGTCGAACAGGCCACCATCTGCGATCTGGTCGCGTCGATGACTTCCCACATGGGTATCTGCGAGACAATTTCTTCTTCGATTTGATTCATTCCGATAGAGGGATCCGTACCGAGCTTCGACCTCGAAGATGTCGAGATCCCGAATCTGGTAGGAAAGGTAGAACAACTTCGGGAAGCCGGGTTTTTTCAGACCCGCCGTGGCCCTGTGGGCCTCATCGGCAGCGACGCGTGCCAGCCGAAGTGCGGAACCGCGATTCAATCGGCCTCCTCCAGAAGACTGATGACTCGCGCATCTGGCAATTTCTTTCGACCATCAAGGGAAAGAAGTTCCATCAAAAAAGCGCAGCAGATCACGACTCCACCCGACTTCTCAACCAGTTCGCAGCAAGCGGCCATCGTTCCACCCGAGGCCAGGACATCATCGACCAGCAGAACCTTTTGTCCCGGTTGTATAGCATCGGCGTGCATCTCAACCTCGTCAGTGCCGTACTCGAGGGAGTATTTTACCGAACAGGTTTTGCGAGGTAGTTTTCCGGGTTTTCTGATGGGTACAAATCCGATCCCCATGCGCATTGCCAGCGGGACTCCGAACAGAAAACCTCTCGATTCCGGGGCAGCGATGATTTCTGCGCCCAGATCGGATACGCGCTCCTCCAGGAGATCGATGGAGGAAAAAAAAGCACTGGGGCAGGCAAGTAGAGTGGTGATGTCCTTGAACTGGATTCCTGGCTCGGGAAAGTCAGGAACCGTGGCGATTCGCTCGCGGAGGATGTCGATACGCTCGTCGCTGTTGTGGTTCACGGATATTCCCTCCCGCCTAATTGGCCCGCGGCGGCAGACCCCGGGTCGCACAAGGGATGCTATCCGAACCCTCGATGGGGGGGAAGGGTAGCGGCGATCAGCCGTGCGTCTCCTCGAATTCTTCGTCGTAGATCTCGGGTTGTTCGATCTTCCCCTCGGCGACCAGTTCCTGCAATCTCCCCAGGGCATCGTTCTCGAGTTGTCGAACACGCTCTCTGGAGAGGTTGACCCGTTGCCCGATTTCCTTGAGGGTCATCGGTTCCCCGTTGTCGAGGCCGTATCTCATGCGAAGGATCACTCGCTCGCGATCTTCCAGATGGCATAGCAGGTTCTGGATCATCTCGATCTGGATCTTCTTGGCCAGAGAAGTATGAGGTTGAATCTGAGAAGGATCTTCGATGATGTCAGAGATGGTCCACGAGTTCTCGATCGAGATCGTCTGGCTGACGGAATCGGCAACGTTAAGTGCGTTCCGGATGATCGCGGTCTTTTCCATGGGGATTTCCATCCGCTCAGCGATTTCGTTGAAATGGGCGGGGCGGCCCAACTCGATGGCGAGATCGGCAGCAGCCTTCTTCCATTTTGTGATGGTCTCCACCATATAAGAGGGGATGCGCACCGATTTCACAGTATCGATGAGTGCGCGTTTGATCGATTGCTTGATCCACCAGGTTCCGTAGGTGCTGAAACGACATTCGGCAGCAGGATCGAATCTTTCCACTGCTTTCAGAAGTCCCAGATTCCCCTCCTCGATCAGATCGAGCAGCGGTAATCCACGTTCGACGTAATATTTGGCGATACTAACTACCAGGCGGAGGTTCGACCGGACCATCTTGTCACGTGCTTCGGGGTCGCCCTTGCGAACCTCGATGGCAAGTTCTCTTTCTTCCTCGGCGGTCAGCAGAGAGTGTCGGTTGATGTCATGGAAGTATGCCTCTAGGCCGACCTCGCGAGCTTGCATCTGAGTGTCCTTCCCGGGCGAGCCCCTGCGCCCGACAAGCGGTCGGGTTCAGGCAGGTGGATCTCGTCCATGAAGGGTTCATCGGTCGCCAGAGGGATCTAACTTTACAGGATTCTCATTTCTGGAGCCCCTTCGGGCCCACCAGGTCTTCCACAGGCTTGCTATCTCTTCCTGGGCGGCAGTGCGCTCCTGGGTATCGGTGAGCGAAAAGGTGTTCCACCAGCCCAGATCCACGCCTGTGAGCCTTCTGAGCATCGGTATGGCGTAGCTGCGTAGATTCCGGGTGTCCGTTCTCTGGACAAGGGCCTTCAGCAATCTTTCCCGGGGGATGCCGTGATTGCGGTCGTTGGAGATCAGTGTTTCGAGGGCCCGGAGCGCCATCGGCAATTGATTCTCGAGCACGCGATTTCTCCGTTCCAGTGGCATTTCGAGCCAACTGAGAACCTGGTTCACTGCGGTCGGATCGCCGATAAAGATCAACTGTTCCAGGGCTTTCTGGGCGTCCCGGGTGACTCGAGTTTCCAGGGTTTTGAGGATCGAGAGCAGCATATATTTCCCACGCGGGTCTCCCAGTACCAGCAGAGCCCGAGCGGTGGCCTCATCGGGATCATCGTTCCAGATCGAGATCAACTGGTCCATCGCTGAAGTGAGTTTCAGGGTCGTCACGATGTCGATTGCAGCAAGGCGCAACGAACGAACTTCGGAGTTCAGAGATTCCAGAATCGACTTCTCGATATCATCCCAGGTCAAAGATAGATCCCAGCCTTTTTGTGCCTGGTCAGGTTCTTCGTCGAGCGTTCTCAGCAGTACCAGGGTCTGGTAACCGATACTGGATCGGATCTCCGCGCTCTCTGGTCCCAGTCGGGCAGAATTGAATCGATGAGCCCAGCGGCGCCATCTGGGTCGCAACCGTGTGAGGACAGGTCGGTCTTCGATGAGGAGAACCGATCCAGAAATCCGGTATGTATTCCCTGAACTGATCTCGACCAGGACCGATTCGTCTTCCCCCTCATCTCCGATCTTGAGTTCTCTATCGCCGGTTTTCACCACCACCGACTGAACCCTCATCGGCAAGACCTCTCCGTGAGGGTCAATTCTCATGTCTGCCATCAATAACTGAATCCATGTTGAATCCTCATTGTTTGGATAGAGCTCTTCATCGGGTAAATCCTCGAGTCGTTGTTGCCAGTACGCAGCGCGCTTTTCATAGAAATCGCTGGTTTTTGTACGCTGCCGAGGTTGTGGTTTTCCACCGATGCCTTTCGACAGTAGTTGTTCAGCTGTGCCTCGATGATTCGGTGCTCCTTCTGAAAGTGTGACTGCCAGCATTTTCATCAATTCTCGTCGGGCTCGTATCGTCAGGAAATCAAATTCGACCAGTCGGGTTACGCTGGTCCGGACCCGGAAACTGATCGTGTTATCTGTGCTCGACAATCCGACTCCGAATTCCTTGATCACCTTGAGCCATATCTCTTCAGAGATACCGACATGGCTGTGCTGGGCACAGAGGATCCCGAGAGCAATTTCTGCGTGCCGGGTGGCGAGCAATTTGATTACTGCGTCATCCCATCCTTCAGGAAGTGATACCGATCGATTTGAAAGATACGCAAGGGTTCCGAGTACGAGGGGGATTCGGCCACTGGATTGAGCGATGTCCACTGCAAGCGCGTCATCGATCCTTCCATTGAGTACCTGCACCCATTGATCAGTAGGAAGTAAATGGTGAAGGGAAGTCCACAGTGAGGCCAGCCGGGAGTTGGTCCACCGAAGGACCGGAAGAGCTTCAGGAGATAGGATCGCCTCGACCAGTTTCTTGCAGTGCATCCGGACGAACTCCTGGTCCTGGATTCGCTTCTCGAGTGCAAGCCAGCTCAAGTGCTGTCTCCAGGGGGAAAGGTCGCCCCGGTGTCGAATGAACAGATCGATGGATCCTTCGATTCCAGCCTCGAGGAGGGGTGGAATCAATGAATCGGCTCTTTCGATGGAGACCATGGCGGCTCCATCGAGGTGAAGAGAGGTCAGTTTCGCTAGTTCAGCGCTGGCTTTCTGATCTTTTCTACAAAGGCGCGCGATCATCGCGGCATCATGAAGTCGAGAATCTGCGGTGGGTGCGGGAACCGGTATCGGTCCTACCTGCTCCCAGACTCCAGCAAGATGGAGCAGGTCTGGGTCATCGGTTTGGGGGAGAGTTGCCTTGACGGCACGGGCGATTCGTTCCTCGGGAGCGAGATTGGCGGAAGCTTCATCGAGGTCATTGCTCAGCAGTGCGACCCAGGTGGCGAGTTCGCCCCGTGTCCTGGTCCTTCCCTGGGCTTTTTCCATCACGACCCTCTCCTCGGAGAAGATCACCCATGGAACTCCTGGTTCCACTCCTCGCGCCGGTGGTCCAGAAATGCTCGCGGTGTTGATCCCTGGAAACAGGATCTCTACCGAATATGGCGGTTCGGTACCGCGGATCTCGGCCTGAATTCGGCGCTCTTCTGTGCGGGATGAAACGGTGGTCTGGAGCAGATTACTCTGATGGAATCGGATCGTGGTTCCCGTGATCTCATCGCGAGGGCCAAGAAGTGAGGATTTTGTGAGGTTGCCTACACGGATGACGTCGAGGTGCAGAATCGGGGGAGAAAGGATCGCCAGCAGTTCCTTCGCCCTGGCCCGTATTTCTGGATCTGGGTCCAGCAGCGTCTTGCGAAGAGCCTCCACCGCTTCGGGCCCTGCCTCCAGGATCCTGCGAGCGGCCTCTTCTCTGCGTGACCAATCGTCTGCTCCCAGATCAGCGATCCAGGTCGCTACATCGTCGTGCTGGTGACCGATAGCGGCCGGAGGAGAGAGGAAGAGCCAGAAAACGAGCAATGAGGACAACATGTTGATCAGATGCTCCCGGGTAATTGCGCGGTGTCCGGGATTCTCCTATTCTTGCGGGCAGGACATTCCTTCGGGGGGAAATCGCTCAAGTGTAACCATCTCGAGAGCCGATATTCCCTCTGGAATACCTTGCTCGAATTCCAGTCACTGCCGGGGAGTCTCTGGTTCCGGTGGGACGGGATTTCCGAACAGGTACTTCCCTGAAGGATACCCTGAATTTGGACCTGGTGCAGGATTGTGGCTGCCTGGAATACCTGGAGGCGTTCATCGTGGTCGATCGCTCCTTCGAGATTGAACTCAGCCAAGAACTTCATGGCACCGCTGGAGTGCGGAGTGATCGAAGATTCGAGGTCCTGGTGGACTCGCTGCTGGGAGTTCTGCTGAAGAGATTCGATGCCCGTTGCGCAACTCTGCATTTGATATCGCCTCCTGATCATGAGGGCAATCGACTGGTCGATGAGGTCCTGGTCCGAAGTGTGGGAGGCCAGAGGCCATCGGGAACCATCGATCAACTACTGCTGGAAAACCTTGGGAGCCTCGAAGTGCCTCAGTTGATCCAGGACATTGACCCGAATACACCCGATCCGATTCTCAGTTATTCAGTCCCCCTTATCGATGGTGAGAGGGTGTTGTTCCTGATCGAGGGAGATCCGGAGCGCGGGTTCGAGAAATCATCACAGGCAACCATCCAATCGATGATCGATCAAGTCCAGGTCGACATCCTCGATGCTTACCTGTTCAGAAGGCAATCGAGGATGATCGAGAAACTCGAGGCGAGACTTGAGCAACTGGAGGACGTGCTGGCTCAACAGAAGATCGAGATCGATCCAGAATGCGATGAATCGAACGTGATACCGGTTGCTGAAGCATTCATCGTCGGGGAGGTCTCGACGGTAGATCCCGCGATGAAGGAGGTTCTGGCCCAGGTGGAGAGGCTGCGAGAGACAGATCTCAACGTGCTGATCCACGGCGAGACAGGTACCGGTAAGCAACTCCTCGCCCGCGCCTTTCACGATGGTACATCGAGGTCCGCGTATTGTTTCGAGGTTGTTTCCTGTGGAGCTCTCGCGCCGACTCTGATCGAGGGAGAACTGTTTGGTTGGCGCAAAGGAGCTTTCAGTGGTGCCGATGAAGACCACGCAGGAGTGTTCGAGAGATCCAGCGGTGGAACGGTGTTGCTCGATGAAGTCGGAGATTTGCCGCTGGAGATTCAGCAGAAACTGCTCCGCGTCCTCCAGGAAGGACTACTGCGCCCGGTTGGAGGTTCGGAGCAGATTTCCGTGAACCTGAGGTTCCTTGCATCGACCAGATACGATCTTCAAGAACTGGTGCAAGCAGGCAAGTTCAGGGAAGACCTCTATTATCGACTTGCAGGTTTCGTGCTGGAAGTGCCCCCCCTGCGCGAGCGGACCGCAGACATCCCTAACTTCGTGCAGCAGTTCATCTCGGAGATGGGATTGGCCTCGGATTCATCAAAACGATTTTCCGAAAGCGCGGTGCGTGAACTGATGGTCTATCCGTGGCCAGGAAATATCCAGCAACTCAAGAACGTGGTTCAGCAGGCTGTATTGACCTGCAACCGTCGCATCGTTCCTCGAAAACTGGTCGAGCAGTATCTCGGGGAATTGAACGGAGAGCGACTACAGGGACAAAATGTCAGATCGACCCGCGAAGAAGTCATTCTGAAGATCCCCGCCTCGGAGGGTTTTAACGACATCATCGCAGAAGTGGAGCGGTTGGTGATCCTGACAGCGTTGCAGAGAAATCGAGGCAACAAATCCAGGGTGACCAAGCAACTGAAGATTCCACGCCAGACTCTCTATAACAAGATCGATCGCTACGGTATCGAAGAATCCGAATACAAGTAGGTTCTTCGATTCACGCAGATCTGAGGATCGATTCTGCAATCGCTATGAAGATGATCGCAGCGGTCACATCGTTGAAACTGGTAATGAAAGGTCCAGCTACCAGTGCCGGATCGAGTCCCATCTTGACGCACAGGATGGGGAATGCGGTTCCGCAGGCGTTGGCGAAGATGATCCCGGCTCCGATTCCCCCTGCTACCGCCATCGTGAGTCGGAGACATTGCTCGGTCATCTGGAATCCGGTTACGATGAACAGAACAGCCCCCACGACGCTGCCGATGGCGATGGCGATGAGGAGTCCGACGACCACTTCCTGGCGCAAAAGACGGAACGTCGATCTCCCCAGTTCGATGTCTCCGACCGCCATTCCTCGAACCACGACCGTAGCCGATTGCGTTCCCACTCCTCCGGCGATTCCCATCACCAACGGGATGAACGCTGCCAGCAACAGACGTTGATTCATTGTAGAGGTGAGAAGTTCGGTGAAGCCGAGTTCGTTCGGGTGCATCCATACGAGGATGAAACCGCTGATCACTGGCAGAAAAAGCCATGGAATTCTCGCCAGAGCTCTCTTGAGTATCTTTTGCTGTGCCGGGTGACCCTCCGGCGCTCCAGCGAGGCGGTATATGTCCTCGTCCGCCTCATCAGAGAGAATTTCGACGATATCATCGATGGTAGCGACACCGAGGAGGTGATCATTTCCGTCGACGACCGGGATGGCCTGGAGGTTGTACTTTCGGGCCAGGTGAGCGACATCCTCCTGGTCTTCATCTACCAGTACGGAGATTACCTCGGTGGTCATCAAGTCGCTGACGTTCTGTTGGGACTCTGCTCCGAGCAATTCCCGGATCGAAATCACTCCGATCAGGTGACGCTGTTCATCGATGATGTAAACATTGTTCACTACCTCCGTGTCGATGTGCTCCTGGATCAGAGAGAGAGCCTCTTCTGCAGATAGCCTCGGATCCACCGCGATGTAATCGAGAGTCATGATTCCACCGGCGGAATGCGGGGAGTGTTGCATCAACCGCAACAATTCGACGGTGGTTGCCGGTTCCATCTCTGCAAGAACTTCTCTTCGTTGTGCCTGGGGAAGTTCATTGAGGAGGTCGGTGGCTTCGTCGGGTGGCATTTCCTCGAGGATCTTCTTCAGTCGAATCACGTCGAGGTTTTCGATGACCTGTTCACGGGAAGTGGCGTCTGTCTCGTCGATCACCTCCGCCTGGGCCTCGGTTCCGATGGCTGCAAAGACCTTCAACTTCTCGACAGGATCGAGATCGTCGAGCACATCGGCGATATCCTCTGGACGGATTCCCTCGAGAACTTGCTCGAGCCGACCATCCGAACCGGATGCCACGAGGCATGCGCGGATTTCCTCGATGAGGTTCGTGGGGCCGTGGGGGGATTGGGACAAGTCGTGAACCTCTTCCTTCGGGATCGGTCGCTGATGGTCTCCATCCCTCCGCGGGATATCAACAGATCCAGGCCCCAGGAGTGCCTGCCACGGTGGCAGGTCTGCTCTGCCGAAGCGGTTGCGCACTGTCACAATGGCAGCCTAAGGTGTTCAGGAGCTGATCAAAGAACTTCAGATCATGACACAAGTCTATTTGAAAAAGCAACTTGTGAATCCAGCAGTAGGTGCTGGTTCGGCGGCACGATCATTGCGAAATAGTCGTTTGCCCGGGAACAACCCGGTTCTGGAAGGACCCTTCGATGTTGTCCGAGATTTTCACATCGGGAGCAGGGTTTTCCGGATCTCAGTACCGGGTATTGCTCGCAGATGACGATGCGGCAGTTCGCGGAAGTCTGGCCGCGCTGCTCGATGCAGATGGATTTGTCACGGAGCACGCCAGTGGAGGGCTCGAAGTCCTCTCACTGTTCAGAAACTTCCAGGCAAAGAATAGTGCCGCAAGGCCCGATGCCTGTCCGTTTGATTTTCTGGTGCTGGACGTACATATGCCGGACCTCACCGGCGTCGAGGTGTTCAGGCGGATCCGCAGTGAGTATCGCTGGCGATTCCCGGCACTCTTTGTCAGCGGGGAGGCCAGTATTGAGTTGAAGAGAGATGTCGAGGAGGTGGGCGGTTTCGCCTTGTTGCCGAAGCCTGTCGAGCCAGATCTGTTCCGGAGCAGAATCCGGGACCTGGTGAGTACCCTGCTCAAGAATTGAGAAGAGTTGATGTCTGTGAACTCCAGCAATGGGGTTCGTAGAAATCGAAGAGAGAAAGCCCAAACGGGCACGAGAAAGGGAGGCGACTCCAATGGCAAAACTCAATCTTCGTCCGCTCAACGACAAAATTGTCGTCAAGCGGCTCGAAGCGGAAGACCGTACCAAGGGTGGTATCTTCTTGCCGGACAATGCGAAGGAAAAGCCAAGAGAGGGCAAGGTCATGGCTCTCGGAGATGGCAAGTTGCTCAAGGATGGCAATCGCGCGGAATTTCAGGTCAGCAAGGACGATCGTGTGATTTTCAGTTCTTACGCTGGCACCGAGATCAAAGTGGAAGGTCAGGAGTATCTGATCATGAGCGAGGACGATGTCCTTGCCATTGTCAATGCTGACTAGGTATTCACGATAAACCGAGTCTTTCGCCGAGTTGAAACTTGCGGAAGACAGAAGATATGAGAGGAACTGACACGATGGGCGCAAAGCGCATCGCGTTTGACCACGAAGCCCGCGACGCTGTACGCCGTGGCGTACAGAAACTCGCAAGAGCTGTCATGGTCACGCTCGGCCCCCGAGGCCGTAACGTTATTCTCGAGAAGTCTTTTGGCGCACCCACTGTCACCAAGGATGGTGTTACCGTGGCGCGTGAAATTGAACTCGAGGATTCTTTCGAAAACATGGGAGCTCAGATGGTGAAGGAAGTTTCTCTGAGAACTTCCGACGACGCCGGAGACGGCACCACCACGGCTACTGTCCTCGCCAGTGCGATCTTCTATGAAGGTCTGCGCAATGTCACAGCAGGTGCGAATCCGGTGTGTCTGCAGCGTGGAATCCAGAAGGCTGTTGATAAAATCACCGAGGAACTGAGCAATATGTCCACCGAGGTGAAAGACAAGAAAGAGATCGCTCAGGTCGGATCCATCGCTGCCAATAATGATCCTGCGATTGGCGCCATCATCGCCGATGCGATGGAGAAGGTCGGCAAGGATGGGGTCATCACCGTGGAAGAGGGCAAGACTCTCGATACCACAGTGGACTGGGTCGAAGGGATGCAGGTCGACAAGGGGTATCTCTCGCCTCACTTCGTGACCAATACCGAAGAGATGTCCTGTGTCCTCGAGGATCCCTACATCCTCATTCACGAGAAGAAGATTGGATCCATCAAGGACCTGGTTCCGCTGCTGGAAAAAATCGCTCAATCCGGAAAGCCGATTCTGGTTCTGGCAGAAGATGTTGAAGGCGAAGCCCTTGCGACCCTGGTTGTGAACAAGTTGCGCGGGACCTTCTCCTGTTGCGCGGTGAAGGCACCGGGTTTCGGAGATCGTCGCAAGGCGATGCTCGAAGACATTGCCATCCTCACAGGTGGCCGTGCCGTCTTTGATGACCTCGGGATTGACCTGAAGAACGTGGATATCTCGTTTTTGGGGCGTGCCAAGAAGGTCATCATCGAGAAGGATACAACCACCCTCATCGAAGGAGCCGGTTCTTCTGATGATATCAAGAGCCGGATCGATCAGATCCGCGCCGAGATGGAAAAAGCAACCTCCGACTACGATAGCGAGAAGCTCCAGGAGCGCCTTGCAAAGCTCTCCGGTGGTGTTGCCCAGATCAATGTGGGTGCCGCGACCGAGACCGAGATGAA
>DCAA01000028.1:45288-45854 GCA_002311345.1 Planctomycetes bacterium UBA1146
GAAGGAAAAGAAGGCTCGCGTCGAGGATGCCCTCCACGCAACACGCGCTGCGGTCGAAGAGGGAATCGTACCCGGTGGTGGAGTTGCTCTTTTACGTGCAGGCATGAAACTCGACGGTGTTGACGTTGATGGTGACGAGGCCATAGGTGTTGACATCGTCCGTAGGGCTGTTGAGGCTCCGATCCGTCAAATCGCCGAGAACGCAGGTATCGATGGCGCCATCGTCAGCGAACGCGTCAAGGCGGGTAAGGAATCCCATGGTTTCGACGCTCTCAACATCGACTATGTCGATATGATCAAGGCCGGAATCATCGATCCGACCAAAGTCACTCGCACGGCACTCGAGAATGCGGCTTCCATCGGAGGTTTGCTTCTGATGACCGAGGCCGTGGTCAGTGAAATGCCGAGCACCGACGAAGCGGGCAGTGCTCCCGCTGGCATGGGCGGCATGGGTGGTATGGGTGGCATGGGCGGGATGTACTAGTCCCGGAGTTGTTCACCTGAAAACAGATGGGGTTCCGCAGCGCGTGGCGTTGCGGAACCCCATTTTCATCGAGTTGATTTCA
>DCAA01000028.1:45886-58986 GCA_002311345.1 Planctomycetes bacterium UBA1146
ATTTCAGCGCGTAAATTTCAGCGCCAGGTGTCCTCGATGGCGACCTTATTATCGTTTCTTGCCGCCTGATGAAGGTCGACGACCACCCCTTCGATTTCCTCCTCGTGGGGCACGGGATGGTCCTCCGGGTCGTTTTCCCGCGCCTCCTCTGGGACGTCCCCTCGGTCCTCCTCGGGTAGTTCTGGAGCGGAAGTTCGGATCGGGACGGGCTCCACGTGGTGGCTGCCAGGTTTCCTCGGCGATGGGGAAGCCAGTCTCCTCGACGATGCGATTCCACGAGACACGGGAACGGGAATCGACCAGGCTGATCGCCAATCCCAGGGCTCCGGCTCGCCCGGTCCGGCCGATGCGGTGGACATAGGTTTCCACTTCATCCGGGATGTCGTAGTTCACCACCCGGGTAACCGCTTCCACGTCAAGTCCACGGGCAGCCACATCTGTGGCCACCATGGTGGTGATTTGCTTCTTCTTGAATCCCTCGAGAATGTTGAATCGACGATCCTGGTCGTGTTCCCCGTGGAGTGAACCCGCCGGATAACCACGCCCCCAGAGATCTCGATCGAGATCGATCACCGCCCTGCGAGTATTGCAGAAGATGATGCAGGTCTCTTCCTTGTTTTGGTCCAGTAACTGATGAACCCAGTACTTCTTTGCCCAATCTTCACAGAGAATGAATCTTTGTTCGATTTCCGGGACGGTGGCGAGTTCCAGGATTGTGGAGACAATCTGTGGGTTTTTCATGAATCGCTTCATGAGAGCTTTGATTTTCGGGGGCAAGGTAGCCGAGAAGAGATAGGTCTGTCGGTCCGAGGAAGTATGTTCGAGGATCTCGGATACGTCATCGATGAATCCCATGTCGAGCATCCGATCCGCCTCATCAAGAACGACTTGCTCGGCCCAACCGAGTCGGATCTTGCCACTTCGCAGGAAGTCGAGCACCCGGCCGGGTGTCCCGACAACCATCTGAGCTCCACTCCTGAGTTGAAGTAACTGCTGTGATTGATGGACTCCCCCGACAACGAGTGCGACTTTTATACCGAGCGTCTCACCGACTGCAGCAGCCACTTTTTCGACCTGCTGGGCGAGTTCTCGAGTAGGACATAAAACGAGTGCCTGGACTGCGACACGTTCTGGATCCAGTTTTCCAATGATGGGAGCGGTGAAGGCGAGGGTCTTTCCGGTTCCCGTTTCCGCTTTTCCGATCAGATCGATCCCCTTGACTGCGAGCGGAATCGCCAGTTCCTGGATCGGTGTCGGATGGTGAAAACCCAGTTGAGCCAGACGTTCGCGGACTGCTTCAGGAAGCGGCAAGTCAGCAAAACTGATTCGTGCAGGATCCTCATTGGAGCCATCGTCGCCTCCCGAGGGAGGATCGGGCTGATTCGGCCCGGAGAGGGAATCGTCGCCAGTCATGGTTTTATTGTACGCATTTCGACTTACCAGCGACATCGGACCGGGGGGATTTCCTCCAGCTTTGGTGCCGCAGGGGGAGGGCTCTGATATGATTCCCTGTAGGTTCGAAGTTGATGTCGGTATCGACGACATCGGGTGACTGATACCTGGAAATCAACACCTGGAATGAAGGTGCTCAGGCATGAGAATCACGGTTGTGGGAACGGGATACGTCGGATTGGTCACCGGGACCTGTTTCGCGGAAAGTGGTAACAAGGTCATCTGTGTCGACCGGGAGGCCTCCAAGGTTCAACGGTTACAGGCAGGCGAAATCCCGATCTACGAGCCCGGTCTCGAGGAACTGGTGGAGCGCAATAGTACGGCCGGACGCCTCTCCTTCAGCACCGATCTCGTCGCGGCCATCGATAGAGCCGAAGTCGTATTCATCGCTGTCGGAACCCCCCAGAACTCTGATGGAACCTGTGACCTTTCGGCGGTGCGTGCTGTTTCGAAAGAGATCGGTCAGGCGATGACGGGGCAACTGGTGGTCGTCAACAAGTCCACCGTTCCCCCAGGAACTTCGAGGCTGGTTCATGACCTCATCTCTTCGAACACATCTCATACGGTTCACGTTGTCTCGAATCCGGAGTTTCTCAAGGAAGGTGCCGCAATCGATGACTTCATGAAGCCTGATCGAGTTGTCATCGGGACCGATGATGCTTCAGCAGCGGAACTGATGAGTGAACTCTACTCACCATTTGTCAGAACCGGAAAGCCATTGTTGATCATGGATCCGGCATCGGCTGAGATGACGAAATATGCAGCGAACGCGATGCTCGCCACGAAGATCTCATTTATTAACGACATCGCTCGGCTGTGCGAGGTGATGGGAGCGAACGTTTCAAAAGTGAGACAGGGGATGGGAAGTGATCGTCGTATAGGGCCCCACTTCCTGTTTCCCGGAGTCGGCTACGGAGGATCCTGTTTCCCCAAGGATGTCAGGGCGCTTTCTGCTCTTGCGAAGGAACACGATACGCCGCTGGAAATTCTCGACGCAGTCGATGCAGTCAATGATCGACAGAAAAAGTTTCTAGCAGAAAAGGTAGTCAGGAGATTCGGGAAAGATCTTTCGAGCCACGTCTTCGCCATTTGGGGACTTGCCTTCAAGCCACGAACTGACGACGTGAGGGAGGCCCCCTCGGTGGTGATCGCAAGAACTCTCGTCGAGCACGGTGCAACAGTGCGTGGGCATGATCCAGAGGCCCTCGAAAACGCCAGGGAAGAGATGGGGGATCTCATCGATTACTGTGAAGACCCTTACGATGCAGTGTCTGGAGCCAGTGCTCTCCTTCTGGTGACGGAATGGAACGAGTACAGGAGACCCGATTTCGATCGATTGAAGGAACTTCTCGTCGAACCGGTTGTCTTCGATGGTCGAAACATCTGGAATGAAGAGTTAACAGGGAAGTATGGACTCGAATATCACGGGATCGGAACCAGGAGTTCTCGAGATGACAATTAACAGAGTGCTGATCACGGGGGGGGCCGGATTTATCGGGTCACATCTGACGGATCTGTTTCTCGAAAGGGATTGTCATGTTGTGGTGATGGACAACCTCCTCACTGGAAGCATTCAAAACATAGAACATCTGTTCGGTAATCCGCGGTTTCAGTTCTTTAAACACGACGTTACTGAGTTCATTCATGTCCCTGAAAAAATAGATGCGATCCTGCATTTTGCTTCTCCTGCGAGCCCCATCGATTACCAGGAGTACCCGATCCAGACCCTCAAAGTGGGTTCGCTCGGCACCCACAAGGCTCTCGGTCTTGCGAAAGCCTGTGGCGCCAGATTCCTGCTGGCGAGTACCAGTGAGGTTTACGGTGATCCCCTGGTCCATCCACAGCCGGAATCGTACTGGGGCAACGTCAATCCGATTGGAGTTCGCGGAGTCTACGACGAGGCAAAGCGTTTTGCAGAAGCGCTTACTCTTGCCTACCACCGAACTCACGGAGTCGACACCAGGATCGTGCGTATCTTCAATACCTATGGTCCGCGGATGAGGCTCAATGACGGACGGGCACTCCCAAACTTTATCTGCCAGGCGTTGAAGGGTGAGCCACTTACTGTCTTCGGAGACGGAAGTCAGACTCGTTCCTTCTGTCATGTCAGTGATTTGATCGACGGAATCTGGCGACTGCTTCGCTCCGATGTGGTGGAGCCCGTTAACCTGGGTAATCCTGATGAGATCCCCATCATAGATTTTGCGCGAGAAGTCATCTCCATGACGAACTCGAACAGCGGACTCACGAATCTTCCTTTGCCAGAAGATGATCCCAAGGTTCGACAGCCAGATATTACCCTGGCGAAGTCTCTCCTCGATTGGAGTCCCAAGGTGTCTCTCGAGGAAGGCTTGCGAAGTACGATTCCCTACTTCGAGAGTGCACTCAGTGCAGTTGAGGAAACACCGGTCAACTTCACGGAAAGTTGATCGAGGAGGTATCTCGGTGCAGAAACTCGAACGTGTCCTCATCGTTGCGGATTCATCATCTGACGAGATCAACGACTTTGCATCTGCGTTGTTCTCCTGCTTTCTGAAGTCGGGTATCGATTCGACTTGCTGGTCGCCGAAAGAGGGTGGCTCGCCTGACATCGAGACGGATCTGATTATCGTCATCGGGGGCGATGGCTCCCTGATGTCACTTCTTCGAGTTCTCGATCACCCTCCGGTTCCAATTTACGGCGTGAATTTCGGACGGGTAGGATTCCTGATGAATCCACGCCAGCGACCAGAGGCGCTCGTAGATACTCTCCTGGGCGGTGCATTTGTCGAGCAACAACTACCGGTGCTCTCCGCGAAGTGGACTGGCTCCGATGGAGAGATCGGAAATGCGGCTGGAATCAACGATGTCGTCCTGGAGAGAGATTCGGGCCAGACAGTTCATCTGGGAGTTTATATCGACGACGTGCTGCTCAATGCCTATTCCGGGGACGGGCTTGTGATCGCGACTCCGGCAGGTTCGACAGCATATTCCCTTGCCGCCGGAGGTCCCGTGATGCATCCAGAAGTCGATGGGCTGGTGGTTACTCCGCTCAATGCCCACCGACCGGTGCAGTTTCATTCATTGCAATTCCCCGTGATCGTGCCACTGGAGGCGAAGATCCGGGTCGTCGGAGAGGATTGTGACAAGAGACCTATCCGTGTCGTTGTGGACGGCGAGTCCTTTTCTGGCATCGAGGAACTCTCAGTGTCCAGCAGGGGTGATTCGGTGCACCTGCTGAGACCACAGGGTTATCAGTACATCCAGAGGATCGTATCACGCATCATCGGTAACGGAGGTGATGCGGACTGAGGATTCGGTTGTCACCATTGCTTCACGGAGTGTAACTCGCCCGCGTCCCTTCCTTCGCTTACCATCGAGATGTCATGTCGACCTCCGATGTCCTACTTCTGAAAGTGATACGAGAAGCCCTCTGCTCGGCTGATAGAACTTCGTCGCGACTGTCGGCATTACCTTCTCTTCTGGGCTGGTTTCAGGAGAAAATCGGTGGCCAGCGAGCCTCCCTGATCAGTTCCAAAGATGACGGTAGTTATCGTGTCTGGTGTTCACGAGATAGTGATGGCAAGAAGATCAAGAAGGCTGCCGGTGCCATTTCACATCATGCCTTTCAGCAAGGCTGCAAGAAGGAAGAGCCAACACTCTTCTCGGATGTTCATCTTGATCGTAGGTTCAGAACCTCGTCCGAGACCGAGGGAGTCGCCCGATCTCGCTGGATCCTGGTGATCCCCATCGCTGTGAGTGGTGAACCCACCGCTCTGTATCTCGACTCGAGATTCGGTTCTTCCCATGCGAGCACAAAGGACGACCCCGATGCAGCTTTGATTCTCTCTCTCATCGAGTTGATCGTCGATCTCGAGTTGAAACGGGAAGATGTCCCCGGTTCGGAACAACCAGCTAACAGTTCCCAGAAACCTGCCGAGAAACCTGCTCGCATTCCGGAGTCTCCACCCAGAACTGTAGAAAGTCACTTCGGTGAGTTCACGAGTTTTTCAGCAGTTCTTGCTGTTACCCTTGCGGAATTGCGCAAGATCGCACTGACCAAACTTCCGGTTTTCATCGAGGGAGAGAGCGGTACCGGGAAAGAACTACTCGCGAGAGCCATCCACCAGGAGAGCGGACGCAAAGGTCCGATGGTAGTTCTGCATTGCGGTTCCATCACTGAATCGCTCATCGAGATCGAACTTTTTGGAAACGAGAAGGGCGCATTCACCGATGCTGAGACAGAACGGCCCGGCCTGATCGAGAACGCATCAACTGGCACGCTCTTGCTCGATGCTGTGGACGAGTGTTCTCCTGCACTCCAGGCCTCGTTGCTGAGATTTCTGGAATCCGGTGTGTATCGACGGGTTGCGGGAGAAGAGGAGAGGGTTGCGGATGTGCGGATCGTGGCCTGTTCAGGTGTTGTCGGTGATGACTCAAATATCCGGGACGATTTGTATTACCGCCTTGCCGGTTTTCGTGCCTGGCTCCCTCCTCTGCGTGAGAGGCCCGAGGATGCGTTGATGATCGTCGAAAGAGGACTGTCAGCAGCAACTGCGCATACGCCCACGCTGCTTCCGGATGCCCAGGCGCTGCTGTTGTCCCATTCCTGGCCTGGTAATGGCTGGGAGGCGATCCATCTGGCGAGCAGAATCAACGCTTCCGGGCACGAAATAGTCGATGGGACTCTGGTGCTGGAACTGCTGGGAAAACAGAGCACGGGCCAGACCAGTGCAGATCCTGGGATTCGAGAAGTGCTCACTCTGGCAGAAAGAGAAGTGATTCTTCGGGCCCTGGATGGGGCAGACGGAAACAAGTCCGTTGCCTGTAAAACCCTCGGCATCTCTAGACGCACCCTCTATCGCAGGATGAGAAAGCACGGGATTCCACTCAAGGGGTCAACTCGGGAAGGTTCCTGATAGTAATCCTTGATTGTTCTTTGGCGGGGACGGGCATGATCTCTTGCTCCTCTGGATCGAGGAAAGACTCTCCGAACTGATCTTCGAAACCGAGTTGGCGCCACACCAGGTAGTCCAGCATTTCTCCTGGTGCTGGTGGTGGCCCGAGATGTTCTCGAGAACTATCTTTTGTTTGTTTCATATAAGTCTCAGGCATTGCATAAGAATCCCCACTTCCCATCGCCGACCTATCCGATTCTTCTTCGATATCGGACAGGGAAAGTTAGATTTTTTTCGATCTATCTTCAGTTGTTGATGAGTTGCTACAGTTCGAAGCAGATTTATTCGATGCAGGGAATGCGATCTGCTTCGAGATCCTTGTCGAACGGAGATGGATTGTCGTGAGAAGCGATGCGTCGAGTGGGAGCATCAAGATCCCCGATCTCCTCGTCGCTGGGGGGTGGATCGATCAGTGCTGAAACGCTGCTGGGACTGGCCTTTTGTGGCGATGATCGGTGAGGAAGGAAGAGTCTCTGGTTGGGAACCGATGGTTGCTTCGCCGTGGAGGAAGGGCACAAGGGACCCGGGATCGTCCTTTTCGGCCTGATCCCAGTGTTTGCGGAAGTCCTGGCGTTGACCGCGCCAGCGGATCTGACGGCGATCATCACAGCTGGCCTCGAAGGTGGTCGTTGAAGAGGGCGATTCGGAAAGTGAGATGACAGATTGTTCCCGGGACTGCGAGTTCCAGGGAAGGATCACTTCGACTCCCCTCAGGATGCCGCCGACCATCTCATCGATATCGACTCCTTCTGGCAATGGGAAGGCACGAAGTTCTCCCCGAGTCGAGCGGTACAGTGCCGGGGTGTCAGCCTGTAGTTGAATCTTTTGTAGTCGTAGGGCGTCCGTTTCTCCGGCGAGCAGCATCGGGATGCGAGCAGTTCCTCTCCAGATAGCGGTCCCGACAACAAGAGAACAACTTTGACTGTCTTGGTTGGTGGCAGGTAAAGAAGCGATGAGGAGCAGCGGTGGCGCTTTCAGGGCTCTCGTATCAATTTCCAGGACCAAGCCTGACCACGGACCCCGGCTTCCAAAATCGACGGGTTTGGTGGGCCAGTTCCAGATGATGATCCCTGCCAGCAGCAGCATCGGTAGTGCGGTTCTCCAGAAATTCAAACGGTGATCCGTTCCAGTGAAAGAGGAGATTCATCGATCATGATCACCGGCAATATCCATCATTGAAGATGAGGCCGCCATCGATAACCCGCAGGAATCTACACTGGATGACGTCGATCAAGGGCAAGGATAGTCGTAGCAGCGCAACAGATCCGGAGTCGGATCGGGTCCGCAATCAGGCCAGGGTGCCGAAGGTGGAAGACCACCGAGGAAAAAGGCATTCAAGATGTAAATCACATCGGAGATGTTGAGGTTCCCGTCATCGTTTCCATCGGCAGCGATGGGGCAGAAGCCGATATCGTTGCCGAGAAAGAGCCAACCGAGAATGGTCACTGGATCGGAGACATCGAGGATGCCATCGGCATTGGCATCGCCACGGATGAACGGTTCCAGCCCGATTTCCAGCGAGATCTCGTCCATCAGTACCGGTGGCCCCTTGTCATGCTGGAGCCATTGCTCATAGAGGATATCTCCAGCATCGTTGGTGATGTTCTCGTCCTTGAGGAACTCGATGTATTCCTTGCTCGCGGTCTGGTACCAGACTTTAACATCCAGCAAGAATGCACCATCGGGGACATCGTAGTAGGTGTCGTGCCAGTGCTGCCCATCGGGATAGGTGATTCCCACCGGTTCGGCCTGAACCGCTTCAAATCCTGCGTTGGTGAATCCGCGCGGGGGGATGCGATTGTCCTTGAAGATCTTGTTGTTGATAGCGAAATGAAACGAAGGACCTTCAGGAAGACCCGAGAGTGTAGAAGTCAGACCGTCGATGCCATGTTTTGCCTCGAAGACGGTGGTGGTCGAGGATTCCAGTTCCGCGGTGGCGAAATCATAGGCACCGTGATGGGCCAGAGTCTGTCCAAAAGCGCTCTGAAAGCGGACCTCGATCCAGATTCGGCGTCCTTCCGGATAACCGGTGGGGAGTTTGTGCCCGCTCTGGTTGATGATCCTCACCTTCAACTGGTCATTCTCGATGGTGGTTTCCAGGTCGCTGGCTGCCTCTAGCATCGTGGTGTTGAGTGACTGCGCCAGGTCGATCAGTGCTGGATCCATGTAGGCCGGCGTGTCCCACAGCAGGTAACTGGTGTCGAGTGAATGAATCGCATCGAGTACCCAGGTCTGTGCACCCAGGAAGTAATGTATGGCGAGGTCGTTTCGAACCGGCGACCCCATGTTGCAACCCACCCCGGATGTTCTCGGCATATGACAATCCTGGCACGTGCTCACGTTCGGATTGTTGCCTCCGAACCTGCCTCCCATATCGACCGGGCCCTGGCCGAATTCACTCTCGCTCCACTCGCCGTAGGTTCTTTCCAGTGGAAACTCATCGGCAGGATCATGAGTGGGATGGGGGGCGTTGAGATCGATGAGAATGTACGAGTTCCCCTGCCGGATGTATGCAGGATTGGAAACATCGTGACAGGTGCGACACAGTTCGGAACTGCTATGGAAGGGAGACTGATAGAAAGGATGCCAGGGGAAACCAGAGCCGAGATTGTATGGACCCCTGCGGCGATCCTGCGGATCGATGACATATTGTCCCGTGTGGGGAGGGTCAGGGATCTCAGCGAGTGCGTTGAGGATCCCGAGGTCTACGGCGGGACTCTGTCCCTGAATGTAACTGGGATCGACCATCCGGTGACACAGGTTACAGGTCACTCCATCGAAATCGTTGACACCACTGACGGCAGATCCGTCGGTGGGAGTGCTGTTTCCCGCTAGCCAGGCTCCGGGGGTGTGACAGCGAAGACAGAGATCGCCGGAAGCTGTTGCATCCTGTTCGGCGATGGCCATACAGGCATGGAACAGCGGGTCTCTTCCGGCCTGGGCCATGATGGTGGTTCTCCAGCGATCGACCGGAGCATTGTTGAAGGAGGAGTGGCACAGATTACAGGCACTTCCCGCGATGATCGGTTCGATGATGGTGTTGGGCTGGGTTCCTGGCTGTGCCCAATCCGCGAGAGTGGTCGGAAGCGGTAAACCCTGGGCTGAAAGAGTGCCCTGGGTCCAGATGAGGATCGACAGCATGATCATCGACCGGATCATCGAATTCCCTTCTCACGGTAATGGACAAGACTCCTCATCAGTCTACCTCAGGGTTCAGAGTCTGGCACAGGAAACCTGCTTGAGAGCCGTTCTGGGCCGTTCAGGCAGGTTCTGTCCGGAAGTTTCCATCGATGATATCACGCATCTGCTGGACCTCGAGAAGAGGTGCCTGATCGCTGCGAAACTGATATCCCGCAGTCACCGGAGCACCTCCAGCATGCGAGTTACCCGAGCGGTGCTCGGCGGTGATGACCAGATAGTCGTCGAACTGGCGGATCCGGCTCGCTTCTACGGGATCGGTCAGTGCCTCATGTCGTTTCTCGCCGGGGCGAGCGCCGATGATCTCGATGGTGGCATCCTGGGCGATGGCCTGTGCAAGGGTGTCGAGGCGACAGGCGGGAAGTTTCGGTATGAAGATATCTCCACCCTTCCCATCGACGATGGCGCGATAAATGATGGAAACCAGGGTTTCATCGTCGATCCAGAAGCGAGTCATCTCGGGATCGGTGAGGGTCAATCTTCCCGATTTCATCTGTTCCTGGAACAGTGGAATGACACTTCCCCGGCTGCCGATGAGATTTCCGTGGCGGACGATGTCGAAGCGAGGTCCATCCTTACCTGATTCAGCATCGGCGCGGATCAGTAACTTCTCCATCACCAGTTTGGTGGCACCGTAGATGCAAGCAGGTTGGACGGCCTTGTCGGTCGAGTGAGCGATGACCCGCAAGACTCCGGCATCGCGACTGGCCTCGATGATGTTCATCGTCCCCTCGATGTTGGTCCGGACCGCCTCCGTCGGATTGGCCTCTGCGATGGAGACATGCTTCATGGCGGCGGTATGGAGAAGCAGCGAGACTCCCTCGAGGGCATGGCGCAGTCGTCTCAGATCACGGATATCACCGACCATCGAGTGCAGCGCCGGATGCTGGAATCGTGGATCACGGAGCATGTCGTGGTGCTTGTGCTCGTCGCGGGAGAAGACGATGACACGCGATGCCCCGGATTGTTCCAGGAGCCAGCGAACCAGCAGTTTGCCGGTCGTTCCGGTGCCTCCGGTGACCAGCACCGAGGCCCCGATCAGGGGCTCAGGAAGCGCCATTTTACCGGCTTCCTGGCAAGCATCTGAAAACACGTCCATCGTTTCGGGGCTCCCCTGCTGTGCAACGGGTCGGACTCCCCTTCGGTGTAACCGCGTCATCGGTCGCCAGCAACCGTCCCGATTCGCTACTGGGAGCAGTATTGGCCGCACAGAGGTCGTCCACCGACCCCGTTTTCCTTGACGATGGGAGGGGGGGATGGTTCGATGCGGGGCTCTGCCGTAGTCGCGGTGGAGCCAGTTGTCTTTCCGGAAGCGAGATGGTCGTGGCCAAGGGCAAGATGAACCGTGAGTACGTGTGGCTCCAGTGCACGGAGACCGGTGATCTCAATTACAGGACCCAGGTCAACGTCAAGGGTGGGCTCCCCGAGAAACTCAAAGCGGGTCTGAAGAAGTACTCGCCCCGATTGCGCAAACACACTCTCCACAAGATCAAGCGCAAGTAGCCGCGCCGCTGAAGCCGTCCTCGATCGAGTTAGAATCCCAGTTCCGGGCGCCGCAGGATTCCACCCAGATGGGCCGTCCAGGTCAGACTGATAAAACCCAGCACCAGTAGCCCGAGGACGATTCGCGGCACGAGCGGTTGAGGTTTTTCCCCCTGCATGTAAGCGATCACCGCCACCAACGATGCGGCTCCAGCCAGCGACATGATGGTGAAAGAGATGCGGCCCCACAGACCGTGGTTTTCCATCTGTTCCTGATCGATATCGATGATTTCTGCCAACCATTCGGCTGAGGTTCCTCCGGTGAAGTAAGCGACCACTGCAGCGATGGAGCAGATCAGCACGAAGCCATGGGCGATCTTGAAGTCGGTGTCGCTGGAGGAGCGCAGCGCTCGGACCAGAAAGAACATAGCCACCGGGCACAGCAACACGGGGATATGAACCACCAGCAGATGAAGCCAGGTCGACCCCATCAGTCCCCTGTCCCGATCGCCTCGCTGGGGTCGACGCCCTCATCCACCTGGCTGTAATCCAGTTCCGAGCCACGCATGCTGTGTGGAATCAGATAGACGCCGGTCATCACCAGTGCTGCAGCCAGTACAACGGCCCGCGAGACCTTTTCGTTCTTCTTCTCGCGGCCACCGATGGCTGCCGCAGCGATCAACCAGCTGACCCACATGATGAGCATCTTGTTGTCGGTGAGATCTCCGCCGAAGGGAAAACCAGTCCAGTACTCCCCGAAGGCGTACTTCTGAACGATCGGCCCCAGTATCATCCCGCCAAGAGTCATTCCGGTCAGAGCGATGAACGCTAGTTTGCGCATGTCATCGGCACCGAAGATGGCTGCCAGTCCCGCTCGCATGCCGATCAATACCGAGAAAAACATCATGAAGATGTGTGGCCACAAGATGGCGTCGGGTACCGGATCCTTGTAGCGAAGCACTATATTGTCCTGACCCTCAGCAGGAATCCTGGTGCTTTTCTCGCCCACTGTCAGGGTGACGAAGTATTCCATCTTGCCGGCGGCCGGCTGAATCGGCAGATAGGCAGCCCATTCGGCACCGTCTTCTTTGGTCTCTTTCACAAAAGATACGATGGTGAAGGGATCGTCGGTCTTGAACCTCTTGTGGTTCAGCTTTGCCTCGAACTTCATCTCATCCGATGAGCCTCCCGGATCGGGCAGTGCAACCCGAGCCTCGCCGGAGGTCTCTTGCGATCGAACGAGGCGGTACTTGTGAGACTGTCCGGCCGCATCGAAGGTGCCGCGGAAAGGATAAGTTGGCCCCGTCGTTCGCTGATAAACAACAGCGGAGATCATGATCAGCACCGCCAGAACCCACAACCAGCCCTTGCTCATGTTCGGCCCTCTTTCACGGCTGCCAAGAGTGCAGCCACCGTCGAATCAGAAACAACGAGAACGCTCTCCGGATGTAATGGATCTTTTACTTTCTGTCGAGTGAGGTTACTTTCTACCACGGTACCCTGAAACAGATCAGGCCCATTGAAATGCCATCTGAGGCGATCTTCCTGCCCTCAAAATAGTTTGGAACTGATCAGCCGGTGAATGCTTGTACGGTCCTTTCTCCTGCTTCTGGCAGCCATCGATCCCCGCAGATCTTGCCGGGTGTTGCGCTTGTGATGGCCATTACTCTGGTTTCCGCAGTTATCGCCGGTTGCCGTCACCATGAACCGGGTGATCGCGAGATTCTCCTCGTTTATGCCGCAAGTTCCCTGACGGAAGCATTCCAGGAACTGGAACGAGAATTCGAGAAGTCCCATCCCCTGGCCGATATCTCGCTGGTCTTTTCAGGAAGCCAGGTACTTCGAATCCAGATCGAGCAGGGCGCCCCGTCGGATGTACTGGCCACCGCGAATCCCCAACACATGGAGATTCTGGTTGCATCCGGTCTGGTGGAGAATCCGCTCGTTTTCGCACGCAACGAACTGGTGCTGATTGTTCCCCTTGATAATCCTGCTGGTATCGAGACTTTCGAGGATCTCCCGAAGGCCTCG
>DCAA01000028.1:59128-72995 GCA_002311345.1 Planctomycetes bacterium UBA1146
GGTCGATCTCCATCCCGTCTGACATCAATGTACAGGCCGAATATTTCATCGGAGAGTTGATCCGGAGTAGCCATCGGGAACTCGCGGATGACTGGATCGATTTTACACTTTCTCCTCTGGGTCAGGAGATCCTGATCCGACACGGATTTGTGGAGGGATGATGGTAGAGCGAAGTCATCCTTCCCGTCGGCTGTGGCCGGTGTTTTTGTGTGCGCTACCGATGCTCGTGCTGCTGGTGATACCGCTCATCGCCATCGCGACCGCCTCTTCACCCGGTGAACTTCTGGAGGGTGTGAGTCACCCGTTGTTCGCACCGGCTTTGTGGCTCAGCGCCCGTACCACGCTCTTTAGTCTCGCCGTCGTCTTGGTTCTGGGAACCCCGCTGGCGTGGTGGTTGGCGCGTTCCTCGGGGGGACGACTGCGCTGGGTTGAACTGATGGTCGATCTTCCCATCGTCTTGCCTCCGGCAGTGGTGGGGATCGCTCTGTTACAGACCTTCGGTCGCAGCGGCTTGCTCGGTTCCACGTTGGAGGCTTTCGATTTTCAGATTCCCTTCACCACCTTGGCGGTGGTGCTGGCTCAGGTGGTGGTCTCGGCGCCTTTCTACATCCAGTCGGCAGCGGCCGCATTTCGTCGAGTCGATGACGACCTGTTGATCGTGGCGAGAACACTCGGTCAGTCCCCCGCGGGAGCCTTCTTCCGTGTTGCCTTGCCGCTGGCACTTCCTGGTCTCATCGGCGGTGCGGCGCTGTGCTGGGCACGGGCACTCGGCGAGTTCGGAGCAACCTTGCTCTTTGCCGGCAACCTGCCGGGGACCACCCAGACGATGCCGCTGGCGATCTACATGGCACTGGAATCGGATGTCCGCACTGCGCTGGCGCTGTCGCTGGTGCTGGCCGCGGTCGCGGTGTTGCTGCTCTTTGCGCTGCGCTTTGCTCCCTCATGGTGGTCACGTCGTCGTATTTCTGTCATCTCCGGTGCAGGCGAGGGCCGGAATGGAGCACCAAGATGAGCTGGCAATTGAGCATCCAGTTGAGCCTTGGGGATTTCCATCTCGACGTGAAGATGGATGGAAACGCCACTCCCGTGGCTCTGATCGGTCCCAATGGTTCGGGGAAGACGACCCTGTTGCGTACCATCGCCGGAGTTCATCACCCGGACTCGGGGACCATCGAGGTGGGGGGACGTATCCTCTTCGACTCCGCCAGGGGGATCCATCTTTCACCGGAGGAACGTCGTGTCGGCTACGTCCCTCAGGGTTACGGACTCTTCCCTCATCTGCGGGTCGCTGACAACATCGCCTTCGGTACCTTGACACAACCTCAACTTTCGCGCCGAGCGCGCCGCAATATCGCCCTGGAAACGCTGGAGCAGTTAGAAGCGGTGCATCTGGCCGACCGCTGGCCAGAGACCCTGTCCGGTGGCGAAAAGCAGACGGTAGCGCTGGCCCGGGCCCTGGTCATCGATCCCCAGTTACTACTGCTCGACGAGCCTCTTGCTGCACTCGATGCTTCCGCGCGTCGATCGCTTCGAACTCACCTCGCCCAGCATCTTGCCGACCGCAGCATTCCATCGATCGTCATCACTCATGATGTGCGAGATGTACGCGCTCTCGCAGCGACCGTGAATGTCATCGAGCAAGGCAAGATCATTCAGAATGGTTCAGCTGATGAACTCACTGCCAAACCGGCGACCGACTTCGTGGCGGAGTTCTTCCATGCGGATGTCTCTGATTTCGCCAGTCGTGATAGCACAGAGAGCCCCTGAATCTTCGAATTCGTCTCAGTCCGTGTACTTCGCGGCAGCGCAGTCGTGAAATTGTGAAGAGAGTCTGCCATTGGTATCGTAGAGGTGAACTTCGATGTTTGCAGAAGGAGTCACGGATGAGACGTTTGCGATCATCAGTACTGCTCTGTGCTGCGGTGATTTCTCTCATCTTCGGCATCTCCAGGGACGTCGTGGTTCAACCCGAGTTCGAGTTCATCGCCGAAGAAACCACCATCGAGTACAACTGGAATGGCTTCGGGTCAGGCCAGGTTCCTCTGTTCATCTTCCAGAACGCCGGTATCACCACGGAGATCCTGAGTTGGAGCATGTCGATCTCGCATGATCCCGATCTTCTCCTTGTCGATGAAATCGAACAGGGACAGTACACCGCCAGTCTCAATGGCGGAGCGGGCCCCGAGTTCTGGGACGCCCAGGTACTCGTAGAGGGCGCCGTCATCGGAAGCATCAATTGTACCTTCGGTTGCGCCTGGAGTACCTTCGAGACCGCTGAAGAAGTGGTGCTGATCCTCTATGAAACTGCCCCCCTGGTGTTGCCCCGATCGGCAAGGAACGTCAGCGGTTGAACAAAGTTTTCCGAGTACTTGTTGAGCAGTTTACCGGACCAAGTGAGTAGTCATCAAAACTGAGGTGTCAACTCGAAGAGCGTTTTCTCTGCATCTTCTTGAGTTTCTGCGCCACTTCGGAAATTTCGAGATCTTTACGCATCACCCAGAAGATGTGCTTACAGACCAAGGTTTTCAACGAGAGATTGAGCAGCACGCGTTTCCATAAAATCTGATCTCGTTGCTTCTGGTCTACCTGCTGGTTCTTTCTGCGGTAGTAAACCCAGGACATTAGCGAGAAGAGTGCGAGGAAGGGATACATGAGGATTGCAAGTAACACCGAAGCATTGCCGATGTCTGTGCGGACTCTTTCGGAGGCTTGAAATCCTGCAATGGTCAAAAGGCTCTCGTAGTGCTGGACCCCTCTGAGGAAAAGGTGGCCGAAGTAAAACTTGTCAGAGTCTTCCTCCGCAAACCAGATGCAGTCGATTTCAGTCGGTGGCATTCGCTTCCAGTAGTCTGACTCGAGCATGAAGCGCGACAGCCGTGCTCTCATATGAGAGAAATTCGGTGTCGTGATCAGAAGAAGACCATCTTTCTTGAGCACACGATTGAATTCTTCGAGAACCTTGAGCTGGTTCGGTACGTGTTCGATCCCCTCCTGGCAGATGATGTAATCGATGGACCCATCTTCGACGGGTAATGGCTCCATCAGATCGGCGTATTTCGCCTCTATATCATCGAGGCGCATGAAATGGGGGAACAGATCGAGCGCGATAATCTCTGCACCCCTGTTTGCGAACTCGTAACTACTCCTGCCATCACCGCAAGGGATGTCGAGCACGACCTTTCCCGTCAGATCAGGCAGATTTCTGACATACTTCGAGACGAAGTGATGAATACCGCCCTGCGGGAATTGAATTTGATCCTTGGTTGGCATGGAGCTCTCTCTCGTGACCCTGAGGTTACCGCACCACTTCCGATCAACAAAGCAAGGGCGTCTAGCATATAGGGTCAATGATCTCGGAGGTGTTTCTCAATCGCGCTTCATGGGTGGTTATCAACGTTTCGGGCGTGGGTCCGGACGCCAGCGACCGTTGCGGAAGTCCCAGATCAAGGAACGGACATCGCCGGTCGGTTCGGCGTTGCTGTCTCCTTCCAGATAGATGGGGAAGGTGCGTACCAGCATCTCGCTCTGTCGCTCGATGGTGTCGTGACCCATGTATCCGACCGCCAGGTGCGCCGGGATCTCCGACAGGTCAGACCACTCGCCACTGGTTGGATCTGCCGATTGCGCAAAGTTAAAAAGGAGCAACTGAAGGTAACTACCACTGCCGACGGAGCGGATCGCGATGATGACAGCACTGTATCGATCGCCATCTGGATCGAGGAACAACACCTCTTCGATGACTCCGTTACGCTCCCTGGTAGCTGAAGAGATAGGTTCGGTTTGCCCCGTTTTTCTTATGGAGAGGGTGACGGTGCCGATGGAACGGGCTTCGTCTTGCCCTTGTCCGACGAGGTACTCCAGTTCACCGATTTTCCAGAGACCGCGGAAGTGGTCTCCGTCCTGTACCAGTGTGATGACCTCGACGAGGGGACTCGCCAGACTGCGTGACATCCGCAAGGTGGCTAGCGGGACCACCACCAGCAAGGTGAGAAACAGGATGAGGATCGTCGAGCCAGGCACAATCAGGCGATCATCGGAGTTTTCGGTCATCGGTCTCTTCCTGGTTGAGGTGCTTCTGGGCGCTGGAGACGACCCGCCTGCGCGGATAGCATCCTCCTATGAAGTCCCGTGCGCTACTGCTTCTATTGCTGGTCTTTGTTGTCATCTCGGATATCGAACAATCTACGGCGGGATCTTCTCCGTTTGTCGGGGAAGATCAGCCCACCTCCGCCGTCGATTTTGATCTCGATGTCCTTCCAATCCTGGCGCGGTACTGTCTTCCCTGCCACGGCAATGATGGCGAGGCGAGAAAGAAGAACCTGCGCCTCGATAACGAGGAGAGTGCCACGGCTCTGCTCGATCGAAAATATCCGGCCATCACTGCGGGGGATCCCCGGAGCAGTCTTGCGCTGTTGCGCATCCTCGATGACGAAGATCCTATGCCGCCGGATGGCAGAAAACGGCCTTCCGCCGAGGAGGTCGAGACGCTACGGCGCTGGATCGAGCAGGGAGCACGCTACACTCGCCACTGGTCGTGGGAGCCGCTCGTCGCTCCAGAACTTCCCCGATTGAAGAATGTCGACTGGGTACGTGACCCGCTCGATCATTACATTCTGGCCGATCTCGAAGCGCTCGATCTGGCTCCCGCTCCCGATGCCGACCGCCGTACCTGGTTGCGGCGAGTGACCTTCGATCTGACCGGATTGCCACCGACCCCCGAGGAAATCACCGCCTTCCTCCAGGCACCGGAGCAAGGGGCAAGAGAGGGAGTGGTCGATCAGTTGCTGGAGAGCACCGCTCACGCCGAGCACTTTGGCCGTCACTGGCTCGACCTGGTCCGGTACGCCGAGACGCACGGTCACGAGTTCGATTACGCCGTTGGTCCTGCGTGGCGTTACCGCGACTGGGTCGTTCGTGCGATAGAAGCCGATGTCCCCATCGATCGTTTTGTTTCCGAGCACATCGCTGGAGATTTGCTCGAGCAACCGCGTATTCATCCAGCAGATGGAACCGATGACTCGGTTCCAGGGACCACCTGGTTCTGGCTGTCACAGGCGACTCATGGCCCTGTCGATGTTTTGCAAGACACCTTTGATCGGGTCGACAACCAGATCGATGTGATCTCTCGAGCATTCCTTGGCGCCACTGTTTCCTGTGCTCGGTGTCATGATCACAAGTTCGATGCCATCACCCAGGCGGACTGGACCGGACTATCGGCGATCATCCGTTCGACGCGGCGTGTGTTACGTCCTCAGGATCCGGGTGGAAAGATCGCCAGCAAGCTCGATGAGATGGCGCCACTGCGGCACAAGTTGACCGAAGTCACTCGCCAGGGAATGGAGATCCAGCAGTCCCGTCCACTTGCGAAACTGGCACGCACTGCGCGTCAATTGCGTCACCAGATCCCTTCCTCCGAAGGTGTTGAAGTAGCGCCGGAGATTTTACTGACCAGTTTCGAGGATGGTTGGGGAGAGTGGCTGGTGGAGGGAGATGCCTTCGGAGAAAAACCGCACAGTCTCGAACAGTTGCTCGATGAGCAGCCGGCTGAGGTCAAAGGACAACATGCAGCCAACAGTCATGATCGTCGACCCGGAACCGAAGGGAAAGAAAGCGATGCTCGCAAAGGGAAGCTGATCAGTCCTACCTTCTTGATCGATCGTGATTATCTGTTGTTCATGATTGGCGGTGGTGATCATGCTGGCCGAACTTGTGTCAATCTGATCATCGATGAAGAAGTGGCCTACTCAGCGACGGGTCGTAAACACAATCGGATGCATGAGGTCCGTTGGGATGTCGGACGGTGGCGCGGTCAAGAAGCGCGGATCGAAGTGATCGATGATCATGACGGAGGTTGGGGGAATATCAGTTGTGACCACTTCCTGCTCAGCGATCAATCGCCCGAAGAGATGCCAGTCAGGTCGCTGATCGACCAGGTCGCGCAAGAACAGCAACTCGATGGTGATGAACTGCGGGAGTGGGTCAGGTTGTGGCCTGTCCTTGAAAGTCGAGAAGCGACAACAGGACCATTGCGTGACGGTGATCTGCTGCTGGAGGATTTCTCCAGAACAGATTCCCTCGATGATTGGACTGTCGTCGGAGATGCCTTCGAGGTACTGCCTGTCGGTGAGGTGGTGCTGATTGGTCGTCCTCGCATCATCGATGCGCCCTGTGCTCATTCTGCGGTGCACGGGCGTGGTCTGGTCGGATCCATCCTGTCGAGGAACTTCACCATCGAACATCGATTCCTGCATCTGAGAGTCCAGGGTGAATCGGCGAGGGTTCGGATTTGCATCGAGGGTTACTGGGTGGATCAGCACAATGCCCTGCTGTTCGAAAACTTCCGCCAGGATGTCAACAGTCCCGAGCAGTGGCGTCATCTGCAGATGGATTTGACTCGCTACCAGGGAAACAACGCACATGTTGAGATTCACGACGAGGGACGCGGTTGGATCGCCGTCGATCGGGTGTGGCTGTCGGCTGAAGGTGTGCAGCACGGTGCCGGAGTTGATTGGAGCGTGCTCGATGACGAATCCACCGATTCCGCCACGCTACTTGCGGATCCAGTACGAGCCGAAGCACTGCTGGCCGCAGGTCTGGTCGATCCTGCCCGTTACGGCGATGCCTGGAACGCGGCGGTGGTGAATACGGCTCAGGAACTGCGGCGACTCGATGAATCACTACCTCAACCGATTCGGATAATCTCGGCAGCAGAAGCTCCGCATGGTTTCGATGTGCCTCTGTCAGTGCGCGGAGATCCGCATCAGCCGGGAGATCTGGTCGAGCGGCGAGCCCTGGAGAACCTCGGCGGAGCTGATACGCCGCAACGTTTCCGCAACGGATCGGGCCGGCGCGAACTGGCGAGATGGATCACTGCAGCGGACAACCCGCTGTTCTGGCGCACCCAGGCCAATCGACTGTGGGCTCGGGTGATGGGGCGAGGTGTGGCCGCTACCACCGACGATCTGGGAGCGATGGGAGTGCCTCCCGAGAACCGCGCTCTGCTCGATCACCTGGCGGTGCGGTTGCGCGACAATCCATCTCGTCGGGCGCTGTTGCGAGATATCGTGCTCAGTCGCAGTTACCAGATGGCATCGGCTCATCCCGATCCACGGGCACAGCAGGTCGATGCCACCAACGGTCGCTGGCACCGGTCCCACCAGAAGCGTCTCACCGCCGAATCGATCCGGGATGCCATCCTGGCCGTCTCTGGCCGGCTCGATCGCAAGATCGGGGGCACCTCGGTACCGGTGCATCTGACCGACTTTCTCACTGGTCGGGGTCGTCCCGGTGGCAATGGACCCGTCGATGGTGCTGGACGCCGTAGTATCTATATCAAGGTGTGTCGCAACTTCCTCCCTGCGTTTCTCACCGCCTTCGACTTCCCGGTACCGGCCACCACGGTAGGGGATCGATCAGTATCGAACGTGCCCGCACAGGCGCTGGCTCTGATGAATGATCCCTTCGTTCACGAACAGGCGCGATTGTGGGGAGAGAAAGGCATGAAGGTTGCCGAGGGAGAGGGACTGGTCGCAGCGATCGAGACGATGTGGCAGCAGGCTTTTGGTCGGCTTCCCTCCGCGGAGGAAGTGGCGATGGCTCGCGAGTTTGTACAAGAGAAAGGGCTCGAGGGGTGGACCGATCTGGCTCATGCCTTGATCCAGGCCAAGGAGTTCCGTTTCATCCGTTAGGATGAAACGAGAGAGGGATTCGATGCATCACTGTGGTCGATATGAACAACACCCCATCGACAGACGAGAGATGCTCTCTCGCTGTGCCCAGGGTTTTGGTGCTGTGGCATTGACCGCTCTGGCGGGGGACTCGATCTTTGCAGACTTGCCGGGTCAGCCAGGATTGTTCGATCGTGGTCACATACCGGCTCGAGCTCGTTCTGTCATCTTCCTCTACATGGATGGAGGACCCAGTCAGGTCGATACCTTCGATCCGAAGCCGGCCCTTTCGAAGTGGGATGGCAAACCGTTTCCCGCTCCGATGGAACGAACTCAGTTCAACAGTGTCGGCAATACCCTCAAGTCGCCATGGAAGTTCCATCAGTACGGTGAGTGCGGCCACCCCATCAGTGAACTGTTCCCTCATGTCGCATCGCATGCCGATGAGTTGCTAATGGTGCGCTCGATGACGAGTCAGTTCTCCGAGCACACCAACGCCAATTACCTCCTTCACACCGGTCTCGGTACTGCCGGAAGGCCGAGCATGGGAGCGTGGGTTTCTTATGGTCTCGGTGCGCTCGCCGATGATTTGCCCGGTTTCGTGGTCGTCAACGGCGGGTTGGTGCCTCCGGGAGGACTAGACTGTTTTTCCAGTGCTTTTCTGCCGGCAACGCACCAGGGTTCCATCGTGTTGCCGAGGGATCAGGCGCTGGCCAACGTCGAACAGCGCGAGGGGTTCGACCGCCAGCGTCGCAAACTCGATCTACTCGGTGGCCTCGATCGGATGGGGCTGGAGTCATCGGGAGATCCGGATCCCATCGAGGGAGCGATCGCCAACGGCGAACTCGCCTTCCGCATGCAGTCGGCGGTTCCGGAGTTAGCGGATATCTCTGGCGAAACGGAAGAGACCCGTAGGATGTACGGACTCGAGCACTCCTACGAGCCGACCCGTATCTTCGCTCGCGAGTGCTTGCTGGCACGGCGCATGGTGGAACGAGGAGTACGGTTCATCGAATTGACCTGCCCATCGGTGAGTGGAGATCGCTGGGATCAGCACGGCAACCTCAAGGATGGCCACGAGAACAACGCCCGTGCCGTCGATCAACCGATCGGCGCCCTGCTCACCGACTTGAAGCGACGCGGAATGCTCGAGGACACGCTCGTCATCTGGACCGGAGAGTTCGGTCGTACCCCCTTTGCCCAGGGCCGTGACGGCCGCGATCACAACCCTTACGGTTACACTTTCTGGATGGCAGGTGGCGGGGTGAAAGCCGGCAGTGTCTATGGGTCCACCGACGAATTCGGTTACCGGGCGCAGGAGAAACCGGTCGTGATCTACGATTTCCACGCGACGATGCTGCATATTCTCGGAGTCGATCACAGACGGTTGACGAAACTGTTCGGGGGTCGTGAACATCGTCTCACCGATGTCCATGGCAAGGTCATCGAGGAGTGGTTGGCGTAAGGGTTCAGTCTTGTTGCTGTTGTTCCTCGGCTTGTTGCTGGCGGATGACGCCGACGATCTGGCCGAACTGCTTCAACTCTTCCTCATCGAGAACTTCCCGCAGTTGCCCACCGAGTTGGCCGAAGATCTGCCAGTATTCTGCGATGATCTGCTCGGTCTCGTCATAACTCGGTGGCGGATCGCTGTAGAGTTCATCGGTGAGTTGCGCGGCTGTATCGGAATAGGTGAAAAGAACATCCTGCAGTTGTAACTGGCGGGCCGCACCCAGATTCATCTCACGAGCCACCTGGTCGATGATGCGAGGAACCCGTTCGAGACTGCCGTCGACAAACTCCGTGGTTTTATCGCGTGACTCCTCGATCTCGGATCTTCGCAGAGCGGCACGGGTGTACTCGACCCCTCGCTCCTCCATCACCGCCTCGACGGCCGCCAGTAGTCTCTCATCGGTACTGAGATCCTGGCCCAGCAGAGCGCTGAGGGACCTCGAAGAAGCGCCAGTGGCTGCAGTCTCATCGAGGATCTCTCTGGTTGAATTCGGATCCTGGCTGGTGCTGACTTCGACCGCTTCGAGACGCGCCTGTAACAGCAGCACATCGTCGCGCAGCAGCGAGAGGCTCTCCTCGAGTGCAGTCGTAGCGGTTTCAACGGCGGCCTGGTTGTCAGGCGAGGGTAGCGATGGAGTGGCCTGTTGCTGCAAGAAGATGGCGGTGGCTGACAGGACCAACGCCAGCAACGAGATGGAAGGAAAGAGTGAGTTTTTTGAATCGCTCATCGATTTTATCCAGTCAAAACAAACCGGCACCCGGCTCTGGACAGGGTGCCGGTTTGTTCTCTCGAAAGTTATCCGGGAAGATCAGTTCTATCCCTCGTTCTCGCTATCTCCCTGGTTCCCGTTGTTGACGATTCCCTGGCCGACACGAGGGTCGACTTCTTCGGAGTAGATCTGACCGAGCTGGATCATCTGTGCGGGATTGAGGACCTCATCGAGCTCGCCGATCAGCGATCCAACTTCTTGTCTGATCTCGCCCTGGATCTCGGCGATCATCTGAACTTCTTCCCCCTCGGGAAAATCGCCATTGAGGAGTTCGTCGGAGAGAATCGTCATCGTTTCAAAACTAGTCTCGAGGATCTCCTCGACCGCCATTTCGGTTTCTGGGTCCAGTTCCATCTTGTCGGTGATTTTTTCGTACAGATTCGGCAACTTGTTGCGAGCATTGCCGATCCAATTTGTCATGCGGCCACCGACTTCTTCTCTCTTGGCGCGACGTTGAGCATCCTGCGCCAGTTCAACACCTCGCTCCTCCATCACCGCTTCGACAGCTGCGGTGATTCGTTCGGCTTCTATCGCACGTAATTGAACTCGCTTGGCTTCGGTTTCGGGCTCGGTGGATGCGCCAGGTTTTTCTGACACAGTTTTTCCCATCGAATCCAGTTTGGTTTGTATTCCCATCACTTCCTGGCGCAACGCGGAGATGCTTTCCTCCAGGCCACTGGGATCAAAGGAAGCCTGGGTCTGGACAGGTACCGGTTCTGGTTGTTGTTGAGAGAAGTAAAACGCCGACCCGGCCAGTATCACGGACACAAAAGAGAGAGCCGGGAACAATGGGGACCTGGAGACGGACATGAGACACTCCTTTTAATCGGAAACAAACGCTACAGTTTTTTCAAAACCCCAGAAATCAGCAGGAGTTGCAGTATCCATCTGTTTTGGAAACCTGCACGTCCATTATTCGGGATGATCAGTTCTATCCCTCGTCTTCGCTATCTCCCTGGTTCCCGTTGTTGGTGATCGCACCGCCTACCTTGGGGTCGACCTCTTCGCTATAAATCTGACCGAGGTGGATCATCTGCTGGGGATCAAGCACCTCGTCGAGCTGTCCGATGATATTTCCGAACTCATCTTTGGCCTCTATCTGGAGGGCGAGGATCTCGTCATCATCGAGATCACCTTCCACCAGTTCGGTGGTGATCATCGTCAACGTTTCAAAACCAGTCTCGAGGATCTCCTCGACCGCAATTTCGGTCTGGAGGTCGAGGTCCATCTTTTCGGCGATTCGGTCGTACAGGTTCGGCAACTTGTCGCGAGAATTGTTGACCCACCTGGACATGCCGGTACGGCCTTGTTCTCTCTTGGCGCGACGTTGAGCTTCCTTGGCCAGATCGACGCCGCGCTCATCTATCACCGCTTCGACTGCCGCGGTGATTCGCTCTGCTTCCAGTGCCCACAACTGGACTCGCTTGGCTTCCGCCTCGACCTCGGTAGTTCCGAGGGCTGCTGACTCCTCGAGGGCAGCCTCTTCCATCGACTCGAGTCTCGTTTGCAGACCTATCATTTCCTCTCGCAAATTGGAGATGCTCTGTTCGAGGACACTGGCATCGAAAGCTGTCTGGGTCTGAGTTGGCACAGGTTTTGTGTCTTGTTGTGCGACGTAGATCGCTGAACCGGCGAGCACCACCGCGAGAGCAGAAAGAGCAGGAAATAGTGGAGAAGAACCGGATATGGACATCAAAGACTCCTTTTTTGATGGGCTCGGTCTCAGGAATACCCAGAACTCTAACCGCCCTCGATGCTACGAAGAAATTCGTGGTGCGCAAGGCGCCGAAAAGGGGATCTGGCGCGCCTGTGGGCGATAAGACCCTTCAAATTCAGCACTTCGGTCCGATTCAGGCAGAAATCCGGATCGATACAATGGGTACACGTCATCTCGCTCTGGAACAGGAGGATCGATGCAGAACCGTATTCCGCTGATCGTACTTCTGGCAGCTATTTGCACCTTCTCCCTGACGGTTTCTGTGGATGCTCAGATCGTGCCACTGAACGTCTGCTGCAACCCCGTTCCGGGCACCAACATGATTCACATATCGTTCATCGATCCGGGTGCCTATCTCTCGTTCGATGTGAGCCTTAACGGTGTAATTGTGATGGTGTTGCCGGCATCGGCCCCTCTAGCGACGATCACGGCACTGGTTGCTGTCGGAGGCAACGGAACACACACGATCTGTGTTCAGGGGACTCAAGGCCCGCAGGGCTCTGGTCAGACGAGTTGTTGTCAAATTACGCTGCCAACTCCGCGACAGTTCATGCGTGGCGATTCCAACGATGACAAGACAGTCAATCTCGCCGATGCCATCGCTTCGCTGCAGATGTTGTTTGGTTCCTTGCCGATGACCTGCCATGACGCTGTCGATGCAAATGATGATGGAGCCATGGATCTCTCCGATCCTATCTACGTTCTCGCGTATCTTCTCGGTGGTGGAGTGGCACCACCGGCACCTTTCCCGCTGTGTGGGGTTGATCCGACACCCGATACCCTCATCTGTCACATCACGTCTCCGTGCCCATAAAAATCTGTGCATCAGAGAACCAGTTTGCGGATCGAACTGGCGCTGTTTTTCAAGATGCATGGTCCTACTTGTCTCCCCAATCGGATGTGTATCTATCTCCGCATCTTCGGAGCGGTATTGCCGAACCGCGATCGGTAGACACCGACAGGAACAAAAGGAGGCCCCATGACCAACTCAAAGATCGCACTGGTACTGCTGGCGACTCTGTGCTTCTTCATCGCCCCCAGTCTTGCTGAAGCTCAAGTGCCTCCCTTGACGATCAACTGTGATCCCATCTCGGGGACATATCAGGTTTTCATCACATTCACCGATCCTGGCGTGTATGCCCAGTTCGATGTGACCGTCAACGGAGGGCTCACGGCGATAGTACCGTCTGCAGGAATAGCCATGGTCCTCACCACCCTTGTGACGCTTCCTGGTCCTGGCGGATACCTGGTGTGTGTCCAGGGAGTGGGTGGGCCAGGCGGAGTCAGTCCTCTAGCCTGTTGCCAGTTCTCAGTTCCTGCATTATTTGTTCGTGGTGATGCCAACGTCGATGGTGCCATCAACATCGCAGATATCGTTACCCAACTGGCTCTGCTCTTCTCCGGATTGCCTGTGCTTTGTCTCGATGCTGCAGATTCCAATGATGATGGAGCGATCAATATCGCCGATCCGATCTATCTGGTGTGGTATGTGCTTGGATCTGGCCCGGCCCCACCGCCTCCTCACATCTTATGTGGACCGGACCCAACGGCCGATGCACTCGATTGTGCTTCCTTCCCCCTGTGTCCCTGAGGGGGAGATAGTCAATCGATGAAAAAAGGGCGGTGGCCAAAAAGGCCACCGCCCTTTTTGCTAAAACTCTCGTTCCTACTTGTCCGATCGACGGGTCATGGCACTCACACCCCACGTCACCAGCAGCGATAGCAAGAAACCGGGCGCGAGGCTGTAAAGGCGTAGACCTTCGACCTGATCCGACAGCCATGCGTTGACATCGAGGTTGTCCCACAACAGTACCGTGGTCAGGCCCGTGATCATGCCGGCCAGCACTCCATTGCGGGTGACTCCCGACCACCACAGGCAAAGCAACATCGGTGGGCCGAAGGCGGCACCGAGACCCGCCCAGGCAAACAGCACCTTCTTGAAGATGGAACTCCCGGAATAGAAGGTGAGCGCGAAGGCGATCAGTCCGACCACCACCGTCACGATGCGACCGATCTTGACCAGCTTCTCCTGGCTGGCATCCGGTTCCATCTCCTGGTGATAAAGATCCTCGGTGAAGGAGGATGAGGTGACGAGCAACTGGGAATCTGCCGTCGACATCATCGCTGCCAGTGCGCCGCAGATCAGTAGCCCCGCCAGCCAACCAGGAAAGACTGCCTGGGCGAAGGCGGGCATCATCAGTTCG
>DCAA01000028.1:73097-74022 GCA_002311345.1 Planctomycetes bacterium UBA1146
ACGGCGCCGCCGTAGGTGAGGAAACCGTAGACGACCGCGATGCCACGAGCAGCGCTGACATCCTGGGGAGACCTCAGGCTCATGTAGCGCACCGCAAGATGCGGTTGACCGAGGTAGCCGATTCCTATGGCGAAGCCGCTGACGATGCCGGACCACAGTACCACCGTAGAGCGCCCGCCCGAGAGGGTGAGCAGGTCCGGATCGATGGCACTGACCTTGTCGGTGACAGCACCGAAGCCGCCCAGTTCGCCGATGGCGACCAGCGGTAACACCACCAGTGTGATCAGCATCAGCCAGCCCTGGATGAAGTCGGTCCAGGCGACAGCCAGGAATCCGCCCATCAGGGTGTAGAAGACGATCACTGCCATGCCGATCAGGGTTCCGATCCACGGCTCCCAGCCAAAGGCGCTGTGCAGCGCCTTACCGGCGGCCACGAACTGGGCGGCGACATAGAAGGTGAAGCAGAACGCGATGACGGCGGTGGAAACGAGTCGCAGCAGCGGATCGCGCTGGCGACCACTGGATTCAGCGAGCCGTGCCTCCAGGTAACGCGGCAGGGTCAGGGCGCCATACTTCTCGCTGGCGATTCGTAGTGGCCGGGCGATCAGGATCCAGGCCAGAGTCAAACCGCAGAAGCAGCCGATCGCGGTCCAGACGGGAGGTTCGAGGGCAGTGCCGGCAGGATCACCGAGACCACTGGCATACGCCAGACCGGTGAGTCCCAGTAGCAACCAGCCGCTCTCTCCCGAGGCACGTTCCGAGAACGCCACCACCCAGGGTCCCAACTTGCGTCCCGCCAGCAGGAAGTCGGGCAGGGTTCGATTTCGTTTCGAGGTGATGACGGCGACGACGACCAACACGCCGAGATAGATGACGAATCCTGTGGCGAGAGAAGTCACGGGGTTCTCCCTGACGGTTGAAGATT
>DCAA01000028.1:74194-75129 GCA_002311345.1 Planctomycetes bacterium UBA1146
TGCTGTTCCAGTGCCAGAAACCGGTTGTTCTCGTTGAATAGCCGTTTTGATGCAGCAACTGTTAAAATCCGCAGTCTTGAACCCCGATGGCAAAATTTCGCAGGATACGCGCGGAACCGGTCAGGGAAAGGTCGGGAAGATCATTGACGCCGCGGTGATTCTTCCGGTCAGACTGGGGATGCAATCGGTCAGGAAAGGTTCCTGACCCTGTCAAAAATCGACGGGACGACAAGACACGGGGGATGGATAAATGCAAGATAAGGCAATTGGAATCGTTGTATTCCTACTTGTGGGTACTGTGATGACCGCACTCGCGGCGGGCGAAGGTGCAGATTGGGGAGCCATCGCAATGGGCTCTGTGAGCACTGCTGGTACCTGGGCGACAGCGATCACGGCTCTGGCCGTGGCCGGACTGGCGATGGGCTGTTACACCAACGGTGGACTCAGTGGTGCAGACATCAAGGGCACAGTATTGCTACTTGCCGTTGCTGCACTTGTTGGCGGCACCTTCCCAGATGCCTGGGGTGCCTGGCTCGCTCTCGCTTGGATTATTACTGGCGGATTACGAACCTAGATCCTCTGGATCAGAGGGAACCGGGGCGTGGACGGGACTTTCCCCCCGTCCTCGCCCCTTTCTCTTTGGCGGGCGTATCGACCGATCCGCCTGCAACTGACTCCACACACCTGCTTTGCTGGCATGGGGTGGCGTGAGCCCACTTCCTTCTCCAGGATGATCTCCTCTTGTTCCTGAGAGGAGGTCTGGCCCATGAAACCCTCGTTACTGCTCCTCACTCTGAGTTTCAGTTCTTTGCTGCTGACCACGGTGCCAGGCTGCTCCGGTCCGGCACGTAGGGCGGCGGTGGTCTCCAATGCTGCCACTCCGGTCCAGGTTCTACAGGTTCGGGTCGGTCGGCATATCGATGTTCAGCTACCCA
>DCAA01000028.1:75351-77465 GCA_002311345.1 Planctomycetes bacterium UBA1146
TGGCTGCCGCTGGCATCGTTGCTGCTGTCGTCGTCGCTGGCAGCGGCTGATTTCGAGCCACTTTTCGACGGCAAATCGCTGGCGGGCTGGCACACCACACCCGGTGGCCTCTGGGCAGTCGAGGATGGCAAGATCGTCGGCCGTAGCCCGGCTTCTGAGAGACGTCACGGTCTGCTCGTATCCGATCGCTCCTTCACCGATTTCGAGGCCAGGGCACGCTTCCGGGTACTCGCCGGAGACAGTGGCTTCTACTTCCGGGTCGCCATCGAGCAGGGCAACAACGTTGCAGCCAAGGGGTTCCAGGTCGAGATCGACTCCAGCCCCGAGACCGGTGGACTGTACGAGACGGGCGGCCGCGGCTGGGTGACGAAACCGGACGTGGCCCGGATGCAGGAGGTGTACCGACCCGGAGAGTGGTCGTCGCTGCATCTGGTGGCTCGTGGCCGTTTCATCGAGGTGCGAATCAACGGGGTGCGTACTGCCCGGCTCAAGCGAGACAAGGGGCGCCTCGAGGGGCCGATCGCCCTGCAGTTGCACGGCGGCATGGAGATGCACGTCGAGTGGCAGCAGATCGAGGTGCGAGAACTGAAAAAGGGCGATACCGTTCCTGGTCGCCTTCCCAACGTGGTGTGGATCCTGGCCGAGGACATCGGTCCCGATCTGTCCTGCTACGGCTGTCCGGCAGTGGAGACGCCAAATCTCGATCAACTGGCGGCCGCTGGAGCGCGTTTCTTGCGCGCATTCACCACCTCACCGGTCTGCTCCACATCCCGTTCGGCGATGATCACCGGCCGTCACCAGAGCTCCATCGGAGCCCATCAGCACCGAACCCGGCCACGCCAGGATTTGCCGCAAGGGGTCGAGACCTTGCCGCAATTGCTGCGAAACGCCGGCTGGTACTGTGCCAACGGCTGTGGTTACTCGGCCAAGACCGATTTCAACTTCAAGACGGGTCCGGGTCTCTTCGATGGCAAGGATTGGTCGGGGCGCGCCGAGGGGCAGCCCTTCTTCGCCCAGATCACCATCGGCAACACCCACCGCTCCTGGAAGGGCGATCCGCAAAACCCGGTCGATCCCGCAGCGGTGGAGATTCCGCCTTATTACCCCGATGAGCCGCTGGTACGCGCCGACTGGGCCCTTGGCCTCGGTGAGATCCAGGTGATGGACCGCAAGGTCGGCAAGATCCTCGATCGACTCGATCGGGAGGGCCTCGCCGATGACACGGTGGTCGTCTTCATCGGCGACAACGGGCGCTGTCATCCACGCGGCAAGCAGTTTCTCTACGATGGTGGGGTCCACGTGCCGCTCATCATCCGCTGGCCCGGCACCGTTGGTCCCGCCACGGTGCGTGCCGAACTGGCCTCGACCATCGACATCACCGCGACCATCCTGGAGATTGCAGGCATTGCGGTGCCCCAGGGGATGCAGGGCCGTTCGCTGCTCGATGCCACGATGCCTGCTCGAAACGCGGTGTTTGCCTCACGCCACAAGATGGACGCCACCCACGATGCCATGACGATGATGCGGACAGCCACCCACAAGTACATCCTCAACCGGATGGCGGAGCGTCCCTGGTGTCAGTTCAACAACTACAAGGAGCAGCAGTATCCGGTGGTGGCATTACTGCAGCTGCGGGCGTTGGAGGGCAAACTGACACCAGCGCAGGCACACTTTGTCGCCGCATCGAAACCGAAGGAAGAGCTGTACGATCTTCGCAGTGACCCCCATGAGTTACACAACCTGGCGACAGATCCAGCCCAGGCCGATCTGCTGATGGCGATGCGCAGTGCTACGGGTCAGTTTTCGAAGCGTGTCGGCGATGAGGATCCAGACGATGCGTGGCGTGCCGGCGGCTGGCCCGCTACCTATCCGACCCGCTCGGTCGATGAATGGCGTCGTATCGTCGAGGGTTGGAATGCCCATCTGCTGGAAGGTGCCCCGAGACCGAAGATTTCCGCCGGAGTTCCGGCGGGTAAGGCGGGAACGGCCGGCGATCGCTAGGCGTCCGGCTGGATGACCCAGTCGGCGTTGTAGACATCGATGAAGGCGGGAGCGAGCCGATCGTGCGGGTCATCGCCGACCTGTTCGAAGTACCAGCCGATGGCCGCCGGTTG
>DCAA01000028.1:77808-77957 GCA_002311345.1 Planctomycetes bacterium UBA1146
CTTCGTGCTTCGTCACGATTGAACCAGGCATGATCGCGATTCCAGCGTCCTCGTCCCTCCGGTCCGATTCCCTCTTCAGGCAGATCGCGAAATGTACTGCGCAGCACCAGGCCATCGGTGGGCAGTGAGTTCTCCCAGCGGTGTTCGGG
>DCAA01000028.1:78096-78650 GCA_002311345.1 Planctomycetes bacterium UBA1146
CCGGGTTCAGGGTGTTGCGTCGTGCCAGCAGCGTGCCATCGGGGGCGAAGATGTAGAGACCCTGCCACGAACCTCCGATCGGTGCCGGGTTGCCCCGCACCTTCTGACGGAAGAAGCGACATTCGCGGTCCTGATGTCTCTGCAACCGCCACACCTCGTCGGTGGCGGGCACGAAGGCTTTGACCTTGTCGATCACACGCGGGTCATTCCAGACGGACCGCCGGCCCGCCACTCCGTTGCCTCAGGTACAGCCGAGCGGGTGTCCGTTCATCAGCCACAACAGCAGTGGTTTCTGCTGCTGACCGGCAGCGCGCAGTCCTTCATGGAGAGTGGCGTGCCACGGGATGGTCAGCCACGCCTCCTCGGCCCCCGGCAGCACCGCCCGCTCCCAGGCGTCGAGATCGTGTCCATCGAGCTGGACAGAATCTGTCTGGGTCGGGAACGAAAGAGCCAGTAGCATCGCGGTGATCAGGAACAAAAAAAACCTCCTGGGACCATCGTGCCGTCTGGATGGATGGCGCGCTAGCGTCATCCATGTAGGAACAGGACTGTCA
>DCAA01000028.1:78727-79181 GCA_002311345.1 Planctomycetes bacterium UBA1146
GCCACCCTGATGCTGCTGTCTCTCCCTCAAGACCCCGCTCTTGAGCACCCTGTCCGCCTCGATCGCACCGGCATCGTGTGGGCCCTGCCCTTCGAGAATGCCCGGAAACGGGCGCGCCAGGAGAATCGCCTGCTCGCCATCAAGCCGGTCGCATTCGGCACGACAGCCACGGGTTGCTGGTGACCTGCAGCCGAGGTGCTCCGGTCGGGGCCCTTCACCGACGAGCGAGTCATCGGTCTGCTGAACCAGCGCTTCATTCCCATCTATTTCGATCTCTCTTCGAAGAGTCCCGCCAGTGACATCGATGCCAGGANNTGTTTGTCACCGCCGATGGAGAGTTGCTGGGGGAAGTCAGTAACTATGCGAGCGAGAGCGAGGTGCTCGACGCTCTACGCGACGTTCTGCGCAAAAACTCGAAGTACGCCAAGCCATCTGACGGAGAAGACGAGCGTTC
>DCAA01000028.1:79295-79666 GCA_002311345.1 Planctomycetes bacterium UBA1146
CTCTCCGAGCCGCGGAGTGCAAAGGAGAGTCTCTTCGTCGCGCAAATCGCCCGACGCGCCGGCGACCTCGACATTGCTGAGAAAGTGCTGGAGGGACTCGACTCCAACAAATTCGCGGACGACATCGCGCTCGAACACGGCTTGCTCGCCTTCGCTCGCGGCGATGTGAAGACGATGCGTCTCCGGCTGGCTGCACACTCCGAGGAGGGAGCCCGCGCGCCCGAGGCGCGCTACTTCCTGGGGATCTCACTCTTCCATCTGGGTGAACACGCACAGGCGCGTGCCACCTGGAAGAAGTTGATCGAGCAGTACGGCGAGCACCCCTTCAGCTATCGCGCGGACTGGGCCTACACCCAGACCACAGACGAAGG
>DCAA01000028.1:79749-81421 GCA_002311345.1 Planctomycetes bacterium UBA1146
CCCGACCTCACGCGGCGTTCCGACTGACTCGGGTTCAGGAGAAGGCGGGTTTCCGCACGGAAGGATTCCTGCGTCACGGACTGGTACGATTGACCGAGCCACGCGATGCGTTCTTGAGCGCCATCGTTCGTGAGGACTGGCTCGAAAAGAGATCCTGAAGCGGCTCGATGGAACGAGGCTCAGCAGAGCCCGGTTCCGCAGTGGAAATGGAGAAGGTCTCGCGACCGACGCCCCGCCATGAGTGCTCCGAAGATCAACCGTAAACTACACCGTATCGGCGCTCTGGTGGCGGCACTGCCGCTGCTGGTGATCATGACCACCGGGCTCCTTCTGCAACTGAAGAAGCAGGTCGCCTGGATCCAGCCCCCGACCCAGCGCGGTAGCATCGATACCCCCGGCCTCGACTTCGAGCGCATCCTCGAACTGACCCGCGCGGTTCCCGAGGCGCAGGTGGAGAGCTGGGACGATATCGACCGACTCGACGTTCGGCCCACCTCCGGGGTGGTCAAGGTGCGCTGCAAGAATCGCTGGGAGGTTCAGTTCGACTGCGGTAGCGGCGAGATCCTGTCGAGCACCTATCGCCGCTCCGACCTGATCGAGTCGCTGCACGACGGTTCCTGGTTCGGCGACGGTGTCAAACTGTACCTGTTCTTGCCAGTAGGAGTGATCTTGCTCGGTCTGTGGACCACCGGGGTGTACCTGTGGCTGCTTCCGTATCTGCGTAATCGTCAGCGCAAGGGCAAGGCCTGACCGGGATCCACCGGGCAACAGATTTTCGTCACTCGCCGGTCAGTTGCCGGGCGGCTTTTTGCTCGATATCGATAACCCAGACCTGCTGCGGGCCATCGCCATCGCGGCCAGCGGGGACACGTACGAAGACGATCTGACTGCCATCTGGGCTCCAGCGCGGATCGATGGAGTCACCCACCTGGCTGTAGGTCAGGCGGGTTTGATCGGCACCGTCAGCGGCCATCGTGTAGACCTCGGTGTTGCCGTCGCGCCACGACATGAAAGCGATGCGATTGCCGTCGGGGGACCAGGTCGGATACATGCCGTTTTGCGGATCGGTGGTGAGACGTGTGAGAGATGACGCATCCAGCTCGAGGATGTGAATGTCGCGGCGGACATGAAATGCCAGTCGTTTGCCATCGGGAGACCATCGTGGAAACCAGTTGGTGTAGATCATCGTCATCCGCTGCTGATCGGAACCATCGGCATTCATCACGTAGATCTGGAAGGCACCGACCCGATCGGACATGAAGGCGATCTGCTTGCCGTCGGGGGACCATGCCGCTGCCAGATCCCGGCCTGGGCTGTCGGTCAACTGCCGTGGATCGGAACCGTCGCCATTCATCACCCAGATGTCGAAGTTGCCGGCGCGTTCGGAGTCGAACAGGATCTTGCTGCCGTCGGGAGACCAGCATGGATAACCGTCGCTGGCTGGATGATGGGTCAGTCTCTGGTTGTCCAGGCCGTCGTCGTTCATCCGGTAGATCTCGCCGTTACCGTCCCGGTCGGAGTGATAGATGATGAATGACCCATCGGGTGACCAGGACGGAGCTCCATCATGAACGAACGTGGTTATCCGCTGCTCTTCATCCGGCCACAGGATCCATGCGATGCCCACCAGCAAGATGGCCAGGACGATGGCGACCGCGCTTCTCATCGGCTA
>DCAA01000028.1:81509-91027 GCA_002311345.1 Planctomycetes bacterium UBA1146
GATAAGTTCCCGGTCCAGCAGGGGGTCCGGAGCGTCTTCTTCCTCCTCGACGAGGTCTTTCAGATTCTCCCTCTTCTTCCGGAGGCGGAGGTGGTGGATCGAATCTCATATTCCAGATCAGTTTGGCGATTCCAGGTTTGGGCTTCTCGATGGTGTAGTTGCGCGTCATTTTGCCGGTGACATCGGTGATCTTGATCGTCACGCTCTCTTCACCGGCAACGATCGGGTGCAGGTAGTAATTGATCACGGCGTTCTTGGTCGGATTCTCGCCGATGAACGCAAAGGTACCTCCGCGACCCATCGGATCTATCGAGAGCCACCGGGTGGCGATCTCGTTTTCGAACAGGTGTCCAACCGAATCCGAGATCTCCTGGGTCATCTGCTGCAGGCCAGAGATGTCATCGAGGATCCAGATCCCTCGGCCGTGAGTGCCGATGATGATGTCAGGGTCGCGTGGATGAATCACCAGATCATGCACAGCCACCGTCGGCAGGTTCTGGTTGAATCGATGCCAGCTACTGCCCTGATCGATCGAGTAGAACAGTGCGAACTCGCTGCCGCAGAAGAGCAGGTTCTCGTTTTTGCGATCTTCCTTGATCACGTAGATGGGGTGGTGGGAGGGGATGTTGTTGGTGATCTTGGTCCAGGTTTGACCGAAATCCTCGGTCTTGAAGATCCACGGATGGAAGTCGGCGCTGCGATGTCCATCGATGGAGACGTATGCCCGTCCCCTTGCGAAGTGGGACGCCTCGATGCGGCTGACCCACAGATCGTGGTGAGGCAAATCAGTGATGCGATCGACCACGTTGGCCCATGTCTTGCCTCCATCGCGGGTGATCTGCACGTTGCCGTCGTCGGTTCCGGCCCAGATGACTTCCGAATCGACCGGAGACTGGGCGATGGTGATGATGGTTCCGAAGAACTCTGCGCCACCCCCGGGGTTGTGGTCCGGTGTCAGACCACCGGATTCCTTGATGGTCTTGCGATACTCGTTCTTCGACAGGTCAGGGCTGATCAAGTACCAGTTGTCGCCACGGTCGGTGGTCCTGAACAGGTGGTTGGCTCCGAAGAAGACGGTTCGTGGGTTATGCGGTGAGAGCACGATCGGGCTGCTCCAGTTCCACCGGAATGCCCCGCTACCTCGTCCCGGTGATGTCCCCCAACCCTTCTCGATCTGCAACTCCTCCATCTGTGGGGTGATGTAGTCGTCGTAGTTGACGATGTTCGAACCCTTCTGGGGACGGATTCCGGTGCGCTGGCGAGTTTCGACGTTGATGCGCTGGATTCGTCCTCCCGTGTTGCCGGGATGGGGTTCCGAGTAGACGGTTCGCCAGTCGACCGGGTCCGGTTGGACGTGGTAGCCATCGCCGCCGCTGATGTTGAACCAGTCGTTGGTGTAGATGCCACGGGCTCGCGTCATCGAGGGGCCGCCGGATGTTCCGGCATCCTGCAGTCCGCCGTAGACGAAGTACGGATCGCGATTGTCGACTCCGACTGCGTAGTACTGCGTCGCATTGATGTTCTTGAAGGTCTGCCAGGTCTTACCGCCATCGTGGGTGAGATAAAGCCCACCATCGTTGCCCTGCCAGAATCTCTTCTTGGTGTGTGGATCGAGCCAGATCGCATGCCAGCAGTGGCCACCTCCACGGAAACGCTGGAGGGTGGTGCCCCCGTCCTCGGAATAGGAGAAGCCGATGTTGAAGTGATAGGTGAACTGGTCGTCGAGCGGACTGATGGCGAGATGCTGGTAATAGAAGGGTCGACTGAAATAGCGGTTCTTGTAGGTCCAGGTGGCGCCACCATCCTCCGAGCGATAGATGCCCGAACCGAGTTTGGTCATGTCCTCGTAATCGGGATCGTCGCGCCTCAGCTGGAGGCCGTGTTCGTAGTGCGCCATCAAGACCTGTGGATTGCTCCGCGAGATGGCCAGACCGATCTTGCCGGATTCGCCTTTGGGCAGCCCTTCGGTGAGTTTGCTGAAACTCGTCCCTCCATCGGTGGTCTTGAAGATGCCGCCGTTGGGTCCGCCACTATCGAGGCGGTAGGGTCTGCGCCGGCGTTCCCAGAATGCGACGACGACCGTTTCGGGGTCCCCCGGGTGCATCACCGCCTCGCAGGCACCGGTGCGCCTGTCCGCTGGCAATCCGCCCTCGAGTTTGGTCCAGTTTTCTCCACCGTCGGTGGTTTTGAAGAAACCGCGGTCTCCGACCTCTCCCCAGATGCAACCGAGTGCCGCAACGTAGGCGATCTTCGGGTCGGTCGGATGGGTCAGGATCGAGCCGATGGTATAGGTGTCGGCGAGACCCATGTGAGTGAAGGTCTCTCCGCCATCGACCGATTTGTAGACTCCGTTGCCCCACGCCGATGAGTTGCGACCGCATTCTTCGCCCGTTCCGACCCAGATGATCTTCGGGTCGGGTTGAAAGATCCTCACGTCCCCGATGGAAGCCGCACCGTAGGTGTCGAAGATCGGTTGCCAGGTGGTCCCGGCATTTTCCGACTTGAAGACTCCGCCGGAGGCGGTGCCTACAACGACATGAGCAAAATCGTTATCCACGGCATCGATGGAGGAGATGCGCCCCTTCTGGTTGGCATTGCCGATGTTTCGCCAGCGCAGATCCTTGATCAGAGCTTCTTCTGTGGTGAGCGGCTCTTCTTCGGCTTGTTCCTCGGCTGCGTCTTGTGTTTCGGGTGCTTGTTCCTGCGCCGCCACGGGTGAGCAGATGAGCAAGAGGACCAGCAGGAATCCTGGAAGTCGGTGAGGGTCGATGATTGCGGGCATGACGTTTCCACTTCTTGGCAAATGATGTTGATCTGGTTAGCGGACGAAAACCGTTGCCGAGCGGGCTTTCGAAGACAGCATGATTTTTTTGGAACGAACCGTCCCTCCGGTAGCACTGACGGCCACGATGCGAATACTGGCCTCGGCCTTGTCCGCCTTTACCACCCATCGGATCGATCCTGAACTTTGCTCGGCACCGCCTTCGAGGTCGTAACTGCCGCGCAGATGGCCCAGGACAGTACGCTGCTGCCCCTCGACGAGGGTGGCATTCTCCAGTTCGATCGAGACCACGACCGGTTCGACCACTCTGGATTCGAGTCCACGTAGTGTCAGGTGAGTGGGAAGGAAGCCCGTATTCTCGACGGTGGCGATCACCTCGGTGGTGCCATTGCCGGTGGACTCCAGCATCGGTCGAGCCATCTGCAAAAGCGGTGATCGTTGTGCCAGCCACAAGAACCAGGGCACGTGGAGTGCGCATTCGGCCGCGAGCATCTCCGCCGGCGGGTTACTGTTGATGAACTTGGAACGGAATCCGCCAATCTCCACCTCACCGAGGCTCGGGTGGTCATAGCGAGCCCAATCGACGAAGTAACGACCTCCAAGATGCTCGTCCTGGTAACGAAGCGCCTCCAGCGAGCCGCCGGCGAGGCCCGGCCATAACTCGGGGACCCAGCCGATGATGCCTCGGTCCCAGTAGGCCCAGCTGATGAGAGTGCCGTAACGATGCCTTGTTGCGTGAGTGGAACTGGGTCGAACCGGTCGCTCGGTGAGTTCGGTGAACTTGGCACCGAGTGTCTTCACCAACTCGATGTCGTTTTCGTCGAAGGTGGCCGGATCGCATGCCGATGGCAGACGGTATACAAAACCTCCTGATGTGTGGTTATGGAGTATCCCCGTGATGTTCGGATGGTCGGTGATGAAGCGGACCGTTGCGTGGGTCTCTGGTTCCGACAGGGGGAATGGGCCTGCGCCTGATTGCTTGAAAGGAAGCGCCCAGTTTCTCGGGAAGTTGCGGTTGAGATCGAGACCACCGATACCGTCCTCGTTGATGCGGCCATCACCGTCGTTGTCGATCCCCTCGCTGAGGACGCGATAAAAAGGTCCTTCCGTGTCTTCGTCTGTTCGGCGAACCATCAGTCTGGGATCATCCGGGCTGACCTTGCGGTTTCCTTCAGGATCGAGAATCCGCATCTGGGTGATGAAGCCGTCACGATTCAGATCCTCGGAGGGATCCTCGTCGAGAGCACCATCGCCGTCACTGTCGATCGGTCGCACCGAACTCCTCAGGGACACCTCTTTCAGCAACGAGGCATCAGACCCATCCGGGTTGAACTTGGGGCGTACGTAGAAGGTACGGGTGTCGAGCAGTTCGGTCACCTCCGCATCCTCACCGTAGTTTTCGAGCAGGTACCCGGCGAAGTAGAGGGCCATAGCACCGCTGGTCAACTCACTCGAATGGATGTTGCCATCGACATAGAGCGCCGGCTTTTCGCTGGCAGGACCGGTTTCCTGATTGGTGATTTCGATCAGTGTCAGATCGGTGCCGAGATAACTCTTTCCGATGGTTTCGAGTTTTGCCAGCGTGGGGTATTTCTTGACCCACTCTGCCATGATCACGTTCGATTCACCGTTGGAGTAGTAACGGTTCCAGTCGACCGTTCCGTCCGATTGAACCTGTGCCGAGACGCTGCTACCGAGCATCACGAGCAACAAGCACGCACTGATCAGGAATTTTACGCATTGAAGCGGATCCACACCTGGTCTGGTCTCGAGGCGGGAGTGTACGGACATCTGGAGATCCTCCGTTTAGATGATTTGGTTTTTAAATACTACGGATGAATCCTGCCACCGCTTGGATAGTGTCGCAACCAACCCTTACGGCAGTGATGGGATCAGGAACTATGTTTGTACTGATCATCGGGAAGGGAGGCTTCCTGGCGGGTCATCGAGTATCCTGTCGATACGGAGGATCTGGTGCGGAACCGTGAGGTTTTTCGATTCGTTGAGCAGGTGGAGAAGGAGGAGATTCCATGATCATCAGCCCACATTCCATCATGCTCGGTTTTATTTACTTCGATCCGATGTATTTCCTGTTTGTTGGTCCCGCATTCTTGCTGGCGATCTGGGCCCAGGCACGGGTCAAGAGTTCCTTCCATCGCTGGTCGCAGGTTCCGCTACGTTCCGGCTTGACAGGGGCCCAGGTGGCTCAGAAGGTCTGCGAGATGGGCGGAGCCACCGGGATCCAGATCGAGATAACTCCGGGTAAACTGACCGATCATTATGACCCCAGTGATCGTGTCTTGAGACTTTCAGAAGACAACTACAACGGTCGCAGTGTTGCCGCCGCGGCGATTGCCGCTCACGAGGCAGGCCATGCCATCCAGCACGCCACCCGATATCCGATGCTGGTACTACGCAGTGCCTATGTTCCTGCTGCTAGCCTCGGCTCCTGGTTCGCTTTCCCGATGTTGTTTGCAGGGATGATATTCCGTTATCCACCACTGATCGTCATCGGCATCGCTCTTTTCAGCGCGGTGGTACTGTTTCAGTTCATCACATTGCCGGTCGAATTTGATGCCAGCGCTCGTGCCAAGAGAGTGCTCGCCGACAGCGGCATCATCTTCGATGAAGAGGAGATGGGAGGAGTGCGAAGCGTGCTCGGTGCTGCGGCGCTGACTTACGTCGCTGCCACCATCCAGGCGGTGTTGACGCTACTGTACTATCTGTGGCGAAGTGGACTGCTCGGCCGGCGGTAACCGCAAGTAGTTCGCTACAGACAGTGAAGCGGAGAGAACCTTGATGCCGACTTTCAAGTTGTATCTCCGTACCCTGGGTGTCATCGGAACCATCAAAGCTCTGTGGGGGTACTGGACCCACTCCACCTTCCTGATCACCATCGAACGACCCGATGTCGAGCATCCCTTTGTGTTGCGAGTTCCTTCCACCGACGTTCCGACCTACAAGCATGTCTTCGTGAGCAGGGAGTATGACTTCGAGTGCGAAGTCGAGCCCAGAACCATCGTCGATGCAGGAGCGAACACAGGATTGGCATCGATCTTTTTTGCGAATCGCTATCCGGAAGCACGGATCGTCGCCATTGAACCGGAGCAGCGGAACTTCGATCTGCTGGTGAAAAATGTCGAACCCTACGACAACGTGATTCCCGTGCATGCGGCGCTGTGGAAGAGCAACGATGAGATCGATCTGGTCGATCCTGGACTCGGGGACTGGGGATACATGACCCGATACCCTGATGATGAAGAGGATCCTGTATCGAGGGTCTGCCACAAGGTGCAAGCGATGACGGTTGATCGGGTGATGGAGGAGTTCGACCTGCAGACCATCGATCTGCTGAAACTCAACATCGAGGGAGCCGAGCGCGAGGTTTTCGAACAGAGCGACGCCTGGCTCGACAGGGTCAATTCGATGGTGGTCAAACTTCACGAGCGGATGAAACCCGGTTGCGAGAGCAGTTTTTCCCACGGTTCGAGCGGGTTCGATCGGCGATGGATGCAGTCCGGCAGCGTCTGTCTATCGCGGGCGAACCACCTGTCAGAGGGCCCTGCTGTGCTCCGGCAGAGCTGATCGGATCACTTCTTCGGTGGGATCTGATTCAACGTGTAATAGGCGACAGGATGCAACACTTTCTCTCCTTCGATGGTCTGGATGCCGGGCAGGTGCAGTTCGTGCACATGTCCCTTCTGCAAACCGTCGACGATCAGATCGACCCGTAATCCATCTTCGGAAACACGCACTTGAGTGATCTTCGGTGTCGTCTGGTCGATCTCGGGGCTGCCGTAGAAGCGCCAGTAATGGTGGGTGTAGGTCTCCATCTGATAACTGGCGGGATCTGCGGCGATGGCTCGATCGACCGGCTTGGTGAAAGTCAGGGAGAAACCGTCGGGCCGTGCGCTCATCTCCAACAGCTCGAGCGGTGTTTTCCCACTCCAGCGCAATCGCTGCAGTGCGTAGGGCTCACGACTACGAGTAGGCCATCCACGGCAACATCCTCCGACGATCAATTGACCATTGGATGACAACAGTCCACCGAGCAGTCCGGTGCTGAATCCCTGACGGAACGGGTAACAGGCTCCTTGCCATACTCCTTGAACCTGTTCGGTGGTCACTCGCATCACGACACTCAGCGTGTAATCGAGCACGAACAGTTGATCTCCGAAGGGACCGAAGGCACCGTTCGATTCATCGAGCAGGATCGCCGTCGCCGATTGTCCCATCTTCTTGTAGGGCAGTACCACGCTGGTCGGGATCAACTCAGGGATGCGCTCGGCATCGATGTGCAGCCGACCATCCTCGCCGTCAGTTGGTTGTCCAGGTTCCGGTCCCATGTTGGGAGCGAGTTCGTACCAGGGGAAACTGATGGGGTGGCCGACGAATCCACCCGGCCGTAACTCCTTGAGGCCACAGGCTCCGTTCCATGGCCCCTGATTTTCGCTATAGAAGGCCACTCCAGCGCTGTTGAAGCCAACCCCGCCAGGACTACGCAGCCCGCTGCAGGTAGGAGTTGTGGTGCCATCGGCATTGACGCGTAGACACCAGCCACGGAATGGGAAGTCCGAGGTGTAAGATCCGGACAGACACAACGTGACCCAGATGTTTCCTTCCGAATCGAAGCGAGAGCCAAAGGTGAACTCGTGCTCCGAACCGAAACCCCAGCCATCACTGACCGTCTCGTACACATCTGCAGTACCATCGCCATCGCTATCGATGATGCGTGTCACCTCTGCCTGCTGGGTGGCATAGAGAACGCCATCTTTTCGCGCCAGCCCGAACACCTCGTGTAGCCCCTGGGCGAACAGGTGATAATCGGCGGCGAGGTCATCGTCGAGCAAGCCATCGACGAACCAGATCTCACCGCGGCGGGTGCCGATGGCGACCTGACCGTCATCGAGTTCCAGCATGCTGACCGCCTCGAGGTGGATCGCTGGTGGAATCTCCAGGTCTTCGATCACCCACCAGTCGCCCTCGTCGAAATCAGACAGTGGAGGAAGGTTTTCCTGCTCGTTCTGTGCAAGAGCGGGGATCGAAATACAGATCAATAGGGATAGGACGATGCCATGGAGACAGGTCTTCATCGGTTGTCCTTTCCCCAGTGGTACTCGATGGCGATGGAGATTTTTTCATCGAAGTAGGGCGGGAAAGAGATCCAGGTCTCCCACTTATCGGGCACGGTGTACATCGGTCGAGGAGTCGCGGTGGTCTTTGAATCTGACATCCGCACCTGTAGTCCATCTTGGTAGACACAGGTGCCGTCATCTCGAATCTCTTCAGGGGGAACGTCCCTGACGCGCAGGTAAAACGCGCCTCGCTGATTGGGATTTTTTCTCAACGTGAAATCGATGTTCCTGCGCAGGAAGGAGCCGTTTTCATCCTCGACGGCGATGATGGTTTCCTCGACGTCGAGATAGTCGGTGGAGTACATGATCGTCGGGATCTTGTTCTGCCCCAGTCGGTATCCGTTGAAACGATAGCCGTAGGGACGTTGCCCCTCCTGTCGATCACCGGGCCAGGGACAGAACATATCGGGCAAGAACACGATGTCGGGACCACGCGGGAAAGTGAGAACTTCGCGACCCAGTGGGCGGATTCTGCCCATCCCTTGCGATGACCAGTGGGCACCCGCATCGAGGAAGCGTCCCTTCCACATCAAAGCGAGCCGCAGTTCCTGGGCATCGAATGCGTAATGGAGACCTTCCGGCAATCCCACGGCGATGCCACGGAAGCCCGCCTGCCACAACTTGCCGCGGTAGAGGATCGCCTCGCCACCGACGATCAGTTCCTTCTGCTGGCGGCTCAGACCTTCAGGGAATACCGCCTGCTCGCCATCTTCGAGGTAGCGCCACAGCGCCTGCACCTGCTGGCCGGCATCACCATCGAGCAGTTCGGGAAGCATGCTACGACCGCCGGGCCAGAAGGCGAGCATCTGGGTGCCCGGTCTCAGCGATTCCGGATCGAGCATGTAGCGATGAAACCAGTCACGGTTGAGACGTTCGGTGGTGGTGACCAGATCCATCGCGCGCATACCGACCGACTGCTTACGGTTGAAGTCGTGGCACAGCACGCACTGGAGCATCCCGACGCCGGACATCTGGTGACCGGCGGATATTGCTGCCTCGGCATCGTGGGTCAGATCGGGTACCAAAGTGGCGTGGCGATCGAGTGCGATCAGGTCGGAGGCCAGATGGCGTGTCTGTGGATGATCGAAGCGAGGCATGCGTGTGTTCATGTAGTCTCGTACTGACCGTCCGTTGAGAATCACATCTTCGAGCCACTGCGGTTGTAACTTGTCCCCGACTCCGGTGAGAGGAGGCGGGATTTTCCCCTCGTCGCCGAGCAGCGGATCGGTTCCAGTGAAGAGATCCCGCCGATCATCAGGTATGCCGCCGAGATCGCCACGAGCATGGCAAGCAGTACAGCGAAATGTTTGCAAGGTGAGATCGACACGTTGCTCGGGACCGGGTGGTTGAGGATCCGAGTTCAGGAACTTCAGAGCGGCTTCGAGATCTCGTGTCTGGTGGGCAGAGAGCGTGTACTTCGGATGGGGACGAACAGGAGTTGATCCGGCGAGTTTCTCCAGTGCTGGTGCATCTGCAGCGGAATTGTCTTCATGACAGTGCACGCACCCGAATTTTGTATAGAGATACTCCCCGAGCTCAACATCGCCGTCCAGCAGATCCCATGCTAGCTCGGGTGGCAGTGGCTCCCTGAAGTTGCTCAG
>DCAA01000028.1:91163-94115 GCA_002311345.1 Planctomycetes bacterium UBA1146
CGTTGATAATTTTTGGTTCCTCCGAGATCGATGACGTTTTTCTCACCGATACGAAGTCTGCCGATGTCGTCGACCTTCAAGTAGAAGTGGTAATCACCAGCTTGTTCAATCCGGAGCCACCCGGAGAAGTGTGTCGTGACGTCATTGCCACGCTGTTTCTCCGGCAGGTTGAATCCCTCAGCAGTAGTGGTTTTCCAGGGCCGGGAGCGGGTGGAGTCATCGAGCCCCTTGCGGTGACCACGATCGAGCGCCAGATCGAGTGGGGCGGCGATCCTTGTTTCCCGCAACAGGAAATGGGCGATGGCATCGGCTTCGCGATGGCTTAGCCCCAGTGAAGGCATTCTGCCAGACGGTCGACTGCTATGCGGATCTCGGAGAAAGCGAGTCAGTTGTGGTTGCGACCAGTGCTCGACTCTGCCGGTGAGGCGATTGGAATGAGCAGGAGCGGTGGCTGCTGCGCCCAGTGGTTCATGACAGCTGACGCAACCCACCTGGTGGTAGAGGCGTTCCCCTTCCTCGATGGCAACTCGATCGGGGACGCTTCTTTGCCAGCTGGTTTTCGATCGATCCACCAGGTAAGCGACCAGACGTCGCACTGCCACTTGTCGATCCAGTTCTTTCAGATGGGAAAGCATCTCCGGCATCACCGTGCCGGCATGGGTGCTGGCTGGATCGCTGATGAAATCGACCAGATGGAACGGATCGATTCGCCGGGCCACAGAATCGAGCCGAGGTGCTTGCCTTGGCCGTAACCACGGATTGCCCTTCGATGAAGGGGCGTGACAGGAGGTACATCCCAGCTCCCCGATCAGCAGTATTCCCGCTTCGACCGAAGCTGTGGCTTCATCGCGGATGACACAATCGTAGCCACCGATGAAAGGAGGTGGTGGCACCTGACCGGAGAGCGGTGCAGCCCACAGCAACAGCAGGATGAGCGCGACGATCACTGGGCCGTTTTTACCAGATCAGCGGGTCGAATATCCGGAATGTGTTTGCCGAAGCCAAACTTTGTCGGCTCGTAATCTCCAACGATGTCGACCTTCGATTTCGCATCGATTTGATCCTTGAGACCAACACACCAGTAACAGGCGTTGACGAGCATGCGGCGAGAGCCCTCCCTGGTGAAAGAACGCGAAGCACCAAAGGTGCTGGAGAAGACCCGCTGCTTCTTGCCACTCTTCGATTTGCGCACGTTGGTCCAGGCGATCGGCATCATCGGGTTGTTCTTGTCGAAGACGGTGCCGTCGTCTCGGGTTTCGGCCTCACACGGACCGTCATCGGGGCTCATTCCTGAAAGAACCCTACCCAGCAGCAGCGGCTCGCATCCTTTTGGCAGTGGGAGTCTGACGGTATAGACATCCGATGGATCCCACACATCGCCGTCCTTGATCCCCGTCAGGATCGGGTGCTTGCTGGCGGCCTCGACGATGATGCCGCTACTACTTTGCCAGCCGTGACCGCCGTGATGGTTGACCCATGTTTCTCCCATCACCTGGCGACCGAAGCCCCCGTCCCAATCGCCGTTTCGCCATGACCAGCGTCGGTACTCGCGATCTCCGGGGATATCGAACGCGTGAGTGGAGGTCCGCAGTCCAATCACAGGCTTGCCCGATTCGACGAAATCGACGATGTGCTTCATCTGCTTGTCAGGGAGGTTGCGGAAACGCGTGAAGAGCACCATCAGGTCTGCATCGTCGAGCGCTTCGAGACCAGGGATGTTGTCGTTGACCTGGGGATCGATACAGCCAGTTTCCGGATCGATGGAGAACAGCACCGTGCACCGGAAGCCGTGATGCTGCGCCAGAATCTTTGCCATCTGGGGCATGCCCTGTTCGGAGCGATACTCCTCATCTCCTGTGATGAAGACGATGTGTTTTCCCGCGCCCGGTCCTTTTTGTGGAGAAAGTGAGATCCATGGATCCTGTGCGGCTACGTTCACGGTAGCCGAAGCCAAAAGTGCTACAAAAAGAAGCATCAGTTTCATTTTTCGCCTCCTCGGTATCAAAATCTGTTCCTCAGTTTACAAATCATCTAATTGAGATTTGCATCGAAGGATACCCGCATCACGGTCTGGGGGGGACTGGGTTGATGGGATGCGATCTGGCCATCACTATGATGCCTCAGGGTTGAGGGACGGGGGAGTTGCCAACCTCCATCTTCCTGCATCCTGCTCTCGTATCCGCCTGCGAGAGACGAATTCATGCCCGTCCATTTCATCCGAGTTCCCGGCATTGCCGGGAGGTTTGTCGGTATTCCGATTCCGGGAGGTTTCATGTCTCGAGTTCTATTGGTGATGTTCCTGCTCATGACGACGAATACACAGGCCCAGGAAGTTGCGGAACGTTGGTCCTATCCCTACGGAGAAGGTCGAGTTTCCCTCACCCAGAGTGATGGATTGATCGCTGTGAAGTTGATCGAGGGGCTAGAAGATGATCTGGGTTCTCTGCAGGCAGAACTCCGATCGATTCGTGGTGTGATGAAGATCGACGAAAGAGCTCGGCAGGAATATCCAGGCCTGTGGTACATAACCCTGCAGCGCGGTATTCGTGCCGATTTACGGCAGCAAGTGATGGAGAGACTCACGGCTTCTTCCATCGTCGAGTTTACTGGTCCGGTGCTGCACTATCGCGAGGCCGTGATGATTCCGAGGCCGGAAATCATCATCACCTTTGACGGTTCTGTCGATGACGAAGAGATCCGTGCTGTGATCCGCCAATCGGGATTACGGTTCCTCAAGGAATTTCCTGCCATCGATCCAACGATACTGGTCGGTTTTGAGGGCGTAACTTCTCGTGGTTTCGAGATCGCTGATGACCTCACTGAACTGGAAGAGGTTGCGGTAGCCGAGCCGAACTTCATCCACGATCTGCCGGAGATGGCGACGCCCAACGATCCACTCTTCCCCGATCAGTGGGATATGCAGAACACCGGTCAGACCGGCGGAACCATCGG
>DCAA01000028.1:94281-96017 GCA_002311345.1 Planctomycetes bacterium UBA1146
ATCCGACTCCGGAGGGAGTTCCGGGCAACGCCAACTCCACAGATGGCCATGGCACCTGCTGCGCGGGCATCATCGCTGCGGTAGGCAACAACGGTATCGGTGTCACCGGGGTGACCTGGAACAGCAAGATCATGCCGATTCGCATCGGTTTCGGAAATTACTGGACGCAGACGGACTGGATCATCGACGGACTCACATGGCCGGTCGACAACGGTGCTGATATTCTCTCCAACAGTTGGGGCGGTGGTTCACCCAGCACCTCGATCCAGAACGCCGTGGTCTATGGAACCACCACTGGTCGCGGGGGACTCGGTTGTCCGGTGTTTTTTGCTTCCGGCAACGACAACTCGACCGTCTCCTACCCTGCTGCCTATCCCGAGGCGATTGCGGTGGGTGCCTCCAGTCCCTGTGATGAGCGCAAGAGTCCTTCCTCCTGTGACGGTGAGACCTGGTGGGGCAGCAACTACGGATCAACGCTCGATTTCGTGGCCCCCGGTCCACTCACCACCACGGTCGATATTGCCGGAAGCGGTGGATACTCCAGCACCGACTACACCTCGACTTTCAACGGAACATCTTCGGCAACCCCACACGCCGCAGGAGCTGGAGCGCTGCTGCTGGCAGTTGCCCCTGACCTCACTCAGGACCAGGTGCGCACCTACATGAGACAGACCGCGGATGATCAGGTTGGTCCTCCATCCGAGGACACCGCCGGTTTCGACATCTACATGGGCTATGGCCGCATCAACTGCGAGGCATTATTGCTTGCGGTGGCCGGTTCGATCTCGGGCCCGACCAACCTCTCCTGCAACGCCTCCGGAGCCGATGCAGTGCTTTCGTGGACCAATGGTGATAGTTACAGCCAGATCGAGGTGGGCCGTAATGGCAGCGTCATCGCGACACTATCGGGAACGGCTACCTCCTATACCGATACTGCACCGGGTGTAGGCAACTTCTCCTACAGTGTGCGTGGATTCCAGGGCAGTGATCAGAGTCCGTCCGCCAGTTGCTCGGTTTTCCTCAGTGGGGGGGCGACCGATCTGGTGTGGGCGCCATCGGCTGCTGCAGGAACCGTTGCCGGTGGAAGTGCCATCTCCACCGCTTTGACCGCCAATGGACGCACGCCGCTGGTGGTCACCACTCTCGATGCGGTGGCGAGTCTCGATGCCTTCGATGCTGTGTGGGTGAATCTGGGCATCTACCCATCCAACCACGTTCTCACCTCTACCGAGGGCAGCACTCTCGATGACTACCTCACCAATGGCGCGGGAGGATCGTTCCTCTACATGGAGGGGGGAGACACCTGGGCCTACGACAGCGCTACGGCAGTGCATGCTCGTTTCGGTATTACAGGACTCTCCGATGGCACTGCGGATCTTTCCACCGTTAGCGGAGCAGCCGGAGGTGGCTGTGATCTTTCCGGCAACAGCTGGAGTTACAGCGGTGAGAACAACTGGATCGACCGTCTCGGCACCTCTGGAAGCGCCGTGGTGACCCTGTCCAACCCGAGTCCTTCTTACGATATCGGTGTCTTCAACGACGGTGGCACCTATCGCACCTTCGGAACCTCCTTCGAGATCGGCGGACTCGCTGACGGAACCTCCTCAAAGGCTGACCTGGTCGGCGCGATTCTGGGTTGTTTTGCCGGTTCTGCGCCCCCACCAGCGGCTCCGGTGGCTGATTTTTCCGCAACGCCGACCAGTGGTGAAGTGCCGGTAGCGGTCAGTTTCAGTGAT
>DCAA01000044.1:0-252 GCA_002311345.1 Planctomycetes bacterium UBA1146
TACCGGCCAGTGGTTTCACAGTGCTGTCTGGCAACCGGACGTGCGGATGGAACTGACCTACGTGTCCTTCCTCGGTGGGCGTCGTGGTGACATGGTTGCTGCCGTGTTCGCCTGGTCGAAGAAGTTGCGTCAACGAGTCGGTAGCAATCTGGGTCGCCAGTTGGTTCGCATCTCGGGCACCAAGGCCACCGGGGGCGTCGGTCCGGCACCGGTCATCGTCTACGAAGATCACCGCAAATTCGGTTTTGAACT
>DCAA01000044.1:574-1281 GCA_002311345.1 Planctomycetes bacterium UBA1146
GAATTGTCGTCGTTATTATCGAGAGCAGCGTGGCAGGTATTTGGCATCCCCTGGAACAACACCCCGAGGTTGGTGACCACATCACTGAGATCGAGCACTCCGTCCATGTTGGCATCGCCTCTGAGGAACATCTCCGGCTCGAGGATCTCGGTCATGATCTCACCGCTGGAGAACTGAGCTTCTGCTCCCAGTAGCCGGGCCAGGGTCGGTGCGATGTCGGGGATGGTCCGCTCCATCGTCGAGATCAGACCGGAACGTATCCCGGGGCCGATGGCGAGGCACTGAATCTGGCGGCAGCCGATGCAACCGTCGCCGTGTCCCTGGAAGTTGCTGGTATGACGACCGTGATCGTTGGTGATGAGCATCACGGTGTTGTCGGCATAGTCCGGGTCCGATTGGATCCACGTCCACAACTCACCGATGATTTCATCGGCGTGCTCGATGGCCGCAAGGTATTCGGTCCAGTTGCCATCGTGTCCGGCATGATCCACATCGGGTAGATACAGCGTCAGAAAGCGCGGCTTTGTTGTCTGCAGGAGATTCTGCGTTTCCATCCAGTTGGCATCGTCGCCGCCGCCTGTCGAGATCCACTGAGGCCAGTAGTCGGGTCCGTAGGATGGATGGAAGCTGCCCCTCCACGGGCAATAGGGCCCCAGTACGTAGACGCAATCTTGCGCCGAGAAACCGAGTTGCCGCCGGATGTATTC
>DCAA01000044.1:1485-4684 GCA_002311345.1 Planctomycetes bacterium UBA1146
GGTTCGGGGATCGGCGGCGCGGCACAAGGATCGGTCACCGTGGTGGGGGCCTCGAAGCCACGCAGACACCAGCTCTCGAGGGTGCCATCGTTATTCGACGGGAAGCCGTCGAAGACCGAAAGTGTCCAGGACCCGGCAACTTGTTCCCCGTCAAAGAGCGCCAACGATCCGGTACTGGGCTGCATGTAGCAGCCGCCAGAATACGGTACGGAGCCGTTGGGGATTCCATCATCGGAGTAGGTGACCAGGATGTTTTCGGTGTCTCCACCGTCGCTGTCGTGGAGTCGTAGCGAGGTCCCGCCCGGCGAGTCAAGATCGACCGTGAGATCACCGATGAACGGATGCGAGATATCGACCACAACCTGCAGATCCTGGATGATGAAACTGTCGGTGATGCTGACGATGCTCGTCACCTGCTGAGGGGTTCCGTTTGCTCCGCCGAAATCGATCTCGGGGTTCTCGCAGACCTCGACATCCGCGACGACGAGGCCTGGAGTGAGAATCAGCAGTGGTAGCAGCCACTTCAAGCAATGCATCTCTATCGCCTCCAACCACCGATTATCCACTTTCGGAGCGGATGGATCCAGTTTGATGGTTGTCGGTATAAGAAATGCCCCGGACGACGACCCTAGGTCGCCGCCCGGGGGGGGTGAGCATCTTGTCAGGACGCTCGGGGAAGATCTCGCTCTTCACTCCTTACAAGTCAGTCTCCCGGACAACTCGGTGACGGCGGCGTAGGAGGTGGGAGCGGAGGTTGGCCCGGCTGCGGTTGGATCCCAATGGTTCGAAATCTACCTCCCGTGAAACTGCTGATCTGTCGACATATGTCCTGTAGACCAGGATCCGGATCGCCGCCACTGACGAAGAAGATGTGAATCGGCAGGAAATCACGGTTTTGTTGTCCCAGAACTGTTGCGAAGTTGAGGGGAATCTCTCCCTGGGCGTAGCGATCATCGATGATGAGAGCCACGGCACGGTGTTTGGTCTGATCCCGGTGCGCCAGTTCCAGTGTCCTTTCGAGCGCCTCGGCCAGCGATGCCCCGTCCTGTCGTTCCCTGGCAGGCTCCCACAACTTTGCCGCAGTCCTGTGACTGGTGACGGCGAAGACGGGCAAGTGCTGGTAACTGTGGATCTGATCGTTGAATGCAATGGCGCCGAAACGAGCGTGCTTCGACAGCGATGTGATCAAACCGCTGAACTCGGTCGAGATCACAGCCGTTCGTTCCCCCTTCATCCATTCGGTTTGCTCGATGCAGATGTAAAGACTGTCGGCGTAGATCTCACTGCCGAAGATGGGAATCACCTCGGTGAAATCGTCATCTTCGTCAGCGGATTTACCTCCACCAGAGGGAAGGTCATAGACCTTCTTGGGTTGGGAATTTGTGTTCTCTTCCGGAACCTTCTGGGCGAGGACCACGGCAGCATTGCCGAAGATGCCCGCACAGAAGATGAATCCGAGCAAGAGAAGAGGAATGCGCTGACGAACGGACCGGTCGAGGTCTGTGCGTAGATGCATTGGAGCTCCTTTCCGAGGGATACTTCAGGCGGCGGGCTATTTATCCAGTACGAATGAGCAGCAAAGATCGATCCGGAATTCGCATGGGTGTACACATCTTTGATTCACGAGCGATTCAACTGGTGACGGTGATGAAAAGGGTGAACTCGGTTTGACAGTGACGAGGTGCCTGTGCCAATTCTGGCACAGGCGGTAGAAACCGTTGTAGATGGTGAACAAAATCGCTCGGAACGAATCGAATCGGTTCAGCGTTGCTGATGTTTCGTACTGGTTAGAGGAGCAGTTGCGCTATTGCATCTCTTGCGGATCGAGCGGCACCGTGATGATGCGACTGCCTGTTGTCGAGGTGCCGATGACATCTCGCAGCGCCCACACCAGTGCCGGCAATACCCTGTCGAGGTTGCCACGCGTTCCGATCTTTACCGCCGAACTGCGCCAGCTTCTCTCCGACCCCGGCGCGTCGCCGGATTTCCCCTCGATGCGTAGATAAACAGGGATGCGGGTGATCACACGAGTCCGATAGTGTGCGCCGAATCCAATTCCGACCCGATGGCCACCACGATGGAATCGACCGAACGCCATCGGCGACACGTAGAGTTGATCGCGCGATTGTGGTTCTCCGACACCGTAATCGATCAACAGCAGCCAGTCCGATTTTTCGTCCGGGGCAGCCGGTTGCAGTCCTTGTTGCAGCAGGATTCGAGAAAGAGCTGCGGTGGTGATCTGCCAGCGCTCACTTCCCTTCACCGCCTGTGGACCTCCCACCTCGAAGGAGAAGGTCTCGCCTGCTTGCAATGCTTGCGACGCTTCGCCATCGACATGAACACTGACGGTGTGGGCACAACCGCTCGACAGCAGCAAGAGCATCAGCAGTTTTTTCATCACCCTGGTTTTTCCTTCAGCAAGGCTGCGGACGACCGGAAAGTCGTTGGCAGCAAAAGCAATATCGTGGCAGTACATCGGCTGTCCGGACTTCTGAACGCGTCGTTGAGTTTCCTTTTCGGCAGGTGACGGTCTTTCGAATCCGGGAACGCTATTCCTGAAAAAACGAAATCACGTTTCTTCAACGGCATGATTCAAGATACCACCGCCACAAAGCGATGCACGTTTGCTGTTGCGTTGCAGCGACGAATCGGTGCTTCATCGGTGCAGATGTGTACTGAAAGGAAGATTTTTTTCCATTTTGCGAAGAGGATGTTTCTTTGTTGGGATGAGGTGCAACGTTTGGCAACACGATCACAGTAATACGCCTTGTTTCACGACAGTTGTTCGATGTCATGAAACCGTAAAACTGGCGCTTATTCGTTCAATGAAGGCATTTTAGCCCGCCAGTTATCAGTGCGTTGAAACCATGTCTTGCGAATGCATCGACAAGCAGATGATGCGATGGATGTGCGGCGGATGATGTGTTTTACGCAGCGGTCATCGGGCAGTTGAGAAATTGTGATGCTTGCAGTTCCTTTTGAAACCATTCAACATAATTGTGCATCAGGATCGAGGGGGCCGGGCCTTCGAAGGGACCAAGGCGTTCCGAGGGGCTTCATCTGGCCGGGGGAGTTACGAACGCGAGCGAGACTCGCGGAGTGTTCCGATCCCAGGGGAAAGGCCAGGTCGGCCCCCTCCATATCCTGAGCCTCAACGCCGCTTCTCATTCGAGCATCATTTTGGCACTATTTTTCGTAG
>DCAA01000044.1:4721-15565 GCA_002311345.1 Planctomycetes bacterium UBA1146
ACCACAGTCAACTTCGATAGATCGCTGCAACTACCATCGCATTGGCAGTCGGTAAAGATTGAGATCATCGTGGTCACTCTTGCTGGCCTTCCTGTCGTGATTCGTCTCGGGGTATTCGACCCGGTCCGCGTCGGCGCTTCACTGCCTCGCGCAACAGGTACTCGATCTGGCCATTGAGGCTGCGAAGTTCATCGCTGGCCCACTGGCGTAACTCCTGGTGAGTCCGTTCATCGATACGGAGCAAGAAGGACTTACGAGCCATCGTCAGTCAGACCTGCGGCAAGCCGACAGGGAACGATGCATCATGCGTACAGCGTTCCGGTATTGATGACCGGCTGGGCGTCGTTGTCACCACACAGAACCACCAGCAGGTTGCTGACCATCGCTGCCTTGCGCTCTTCGTCCAGTTTGACAACGTTGTTCTCCTCCAGGCCTTCCAGGGCCATCTGGACCATACTCACTGCGCCATGAACGATCTTCTGGCGCGCCGCGATGATCGCTTCTGCTTGCTGGCGACGCAGCATTGCGCTGGCGATCTCGGGGGCGTAGGCCAGGTGGTTGAGACGTGCTTCATCGACCGCGACGCCAGCCTTCTCCAGGCGTTTGGAGAGTTCCACCTGTAACGTCTCGCTGACCTCTTCGGTCGAACTACGCAGCGTGAACTCACTGCTCTCCCCTTCATCGCCTTCGCCGTGATCGTAGGCGTAGTCGTTGGCCAGATGGCGCAGAGCCGATTCGCTCTGGACTCTGACGAAATGGGCGTAGTTATCGACGTCGAAAGCGGCCTTGGCGGTATCAGAGACACGCCACACCACCACCGCGGAGATCTCGATGGGGTTTCCTCGTTTGTCGTTGACCTTCAACTTGTCACCATCGAAGTTGCGGGCACGCTTGGAAATCTTCATCTTGGTGTAGAAGGGGTTGGTCCAGAAGAAGCCGCTCCGGATCTCGGTACCCTTGTAGGCACCAAATAGCAGCAACAGCATCGCTTCGTTGGGTTGCAGGGTGAAGTGACCGAACAGGAGGGTCAGTGCGACCGGGATAGCGAGTCCGACCGCAATCCACGACCACATATTCATCATTTCTGCCGTGGCCATGGTAATCAGATACACCGATGCAAATATCAACAACAACAGATTGAAGGCCAGCATCACCCAGCCGTTGGCGTTCTCGAGGACTTTCTCCTGGGATACCTTCATCGACTCACTCCTTCCGGGGGCTTATAGCAGTATGATATCATATAGATATGCACCCGGTTCGGGAAACTCTAACTCCTTTCATTTAAATGGGTTGGACGTCTTCCGTGGGACCTTGGCAGCCCCCAGAAGGTGCGATTAGAGTATTCCAGGTCGGGTTTCTGACCGGTTTGGATGGAGTTTTTCGATGTCTGTGAGATCGTCCACAACGACCATGGAAGCGATCTGATTCGAGGAGAAGAATCACCATGTCAGCGAACCGAGTTTCTCGTAGAGGATTTTTCGCCAGCGGAGCTGCCGCAGGCTTGCTGTGGGGTTCGCACCTCACAGGTTGTGCGCAATTGCCGATCGGCAAGGCGCGTTCAGGTAAGGCGCGCAATATCATCTTCCTGGTCGCCGATGGAATGAACACCGGCACCTGGACCATCGCCGACTACTACATGCAACATCAGAGCCAGCAACGCAGCGAATGGGTCAAGTTGTATCAAGAAGAAGCGGTGACCCGGGCGTTGATGGAAACCTGTTCTGCCAACTCTCGAGTTACCGATTCCGCAGCCGCCGGATCGGCCTGGTCATCGGGTCAGCGGATCAAGAACGGCGCCATCAACGTGACCCCTGACGGTACTCATCTGGTGCCCATCCATGATCTGGTGAAGAAGAGTCACCGAAGTACCGGACTCGTCACCACAACTCGAGTCACACATGCAACACCGGCCACCTTTGCCTCCGTGGTTCCTAAGCGTGGCCAGGAAGATGCGATTGCTCTGCAGTATCTGGAACGCGGAGTGGATGTGATCCTCGGTGGTGGATCGAAGCATTTCGATGGTGCCGGGCGCAAAGATAAGGTCGATCTGTCGGGGCGTTACCAGAAGGCTGGATATACCGTCGTCGAGTCACGAGACCAGCTGCTCGACGGCATCGAGGGTATCCCCGGGCGATTGCTGGGCACCTTCTGGCCGACGCACCTTCCCTACAGTATCGATCGAAATCGAGATGCGGAGATTGCCAGCCAGGTACCGACCCTCGGTGAAATGATGCGCACCGCTCTGGGTATCCTGGAACAGAATCGTGCAGGGTTCCTGCTCCAGGTCGAGGGAGGACGGGTCGATCATGCCGGTCACGGCAACGATGTCGGGGCCATCGTGCACGATCAGATCGCCTTCGACGAATGCATCGCCATCGCCCGTGCCTACACACAGGAAAATCCCGACACCCTCGTCATCGTCACCACCGATCACGGCTGTGGTGGCTGCCAGCTCAATGGTGTCGGTGCTGCTTACGCCAATACCGACAAGACCTTCTTCCCCGGGATCGATGCCATCGGCGCCAGTTACGAACATCTGCAACGAGTGCGCGGGAGCCTGAGTGCTGAGCAGTTCGATGCACTGGTCGGAGAATGTCTGCAGATCAATATCGATGACGAAAAACGTCAGCAACTGACGGTGGCGGCCAAGGCAGGAGGCTTTTCCGTGGCCAACCTGCTGCGCAAATGGCACGGCTCCTTTGCGCGTACCGGTGTCAACTGGACCAGCCAGAATCACACCGGCGAGTTCGTCGAACTCGCTTCCTGGGGACCAGGAAGTGATTCGATCAAGAGGTGGATCCGCAACACCGATCTCCACTCGGTGATGACAGGGGCACTGGCGCTTTCTTGATGGTGCTGGAGGCTGTCGAGGAAATCGCCCGGTCAGTTGTCTTTCTTCTTCGACTGCAAATTCGCGATTCGGCCCCGCAGTGATTGCACCGCAGGATGGGCGGGGTTGATCCGTGCAGCTCGCTGAAGAGCCTTCTGTGCTTCCGCCAGATTCTCGCCGGTGACATGAAACATGCCGAGTTTGACCCACCCGGTGAGATTTTCGGGATCCAGTTCCATGGCGGTCTCGATCGTGGCCAGTGCGAGAGCCCGATCATTCAAACGCCGGCAGACCTCGAACAGGTGCATACAAATTTCGCTCGAATCTGGTTCTAGTTCGCGTGCTTTCTTCAGATGGATGCGCGCCACGGCATCGTTGCTCAGTTTCGCTTCGGCACGACCTCTGGCGAATTGTGCTCGCCAGTTGTCGGGTGCATGACTTATTGCCTCGGTCGCGGCAGCCGCTGCGATTCTGTAGTGGGACCTGACATCGTTGTTGTAAGCCCCTACCGAAGCCGCAAGCCGGTCTCCGTTTTGTATCTCGAAATTGGTTTTCAGCAGGTATGCAGATATGAACTTCGGGTTGGTGCCAAGGATCCTGTGGATTTCCTTCAGTGCGGCGGTCTTGTTTCCGACCCCCTGGTGAGCCTGGGCTACTAACAGCCGCAGTTGGAGGTCATCGGGGAAGCCACGAAGGGCCTTCTGGAGACGCGGCAAGGCAACATCGGCACGGTTCTGCTCGAGAAGCGAGGTGCACAGTTTCAGCTCGAACACTCGACCGGTTTGGAAGGTGAGGAGTTTGTTTTCTCTGGCGTCTTCCTCGTACTTGCGCTCGGCACCCATCGTCTTTTGTAGCAGAGATTCAACGACAGGACCGGACTGGCCAACACGGAGATAGACATGACCCAGTAGCCTATAGGCCCATTCGTATTGCCGATCCTCTTGCGTGACTTTCTCGAGGATCTTCAGCGCTGCCGGGGCATCTCCAGTGGCCACCAAGATCTCGGCGGCGGTGGTTCTGGCTCGGATCGAATCGGGAACGAGTTCCATCAACCGTCTGATCGCGTCCTCGGCCCCAACGTCATCGCCGATGTCGATCCTGGCGGTGGCCAGCCGATGCCATGCGGGTGCAAAAGCGGGAAACTTCTCGGTGACCGCAGCTAGTTCCTCGATGGCGCGATCCGTTTCTCCACTGTCGAGTCGAGTGGATGCTTCGCGATAAGGCCAAATTGGCTCATTCGTGTCGAGAATCGAGGCGGCGTGATATTCCTCGATGGCGAGAGCGGGTAGTCCATTGGCTTCCAGCGCCATCGCCAGGGAACCGCGTTGCTCAGGGTTCTTGATGTCGGCTGCCGTCTTCCTTTGCTCATCGAGGATGACTCTCAACTGGAGCGCATCGACGGGTAGGTTCTTCAACGCCACGATGGGTGGTGGAGCAACACTCTTCTGGCAACCTCCTGCCACAAAGAGGATCACCCCGAGGATGAAAAGGGCGCTGGTCCAGGTACAGAGAAGCCGTGACATCACAACTCTCCCAGTTTCTGGAGCTGTTCGGTGGCGAACGGGTGACCCGGTTCCAGTTCCAGAACTTTGCGGAAATCAGCAACCGCCGCGGCTCGTATTCCTGCGATTTGTCGAGCGACTCCCCGGTTGTGGTAGGCATCGACAAAGGTGGAATCGAGTGCGATCGCCCGGTCGAAGTACTCGATGGCACTGGCGCTGTTTCCGAGCGCCACGAGAACCTTCCCGCTCCGGTGCGCGATCCTGGCGTTATTCGGTTGTCCAGCGGCTGCCAACTCGTATTCCATCAGTGCGCTGGCGTACTCCCCTTTTTTCTCGTGGTTTTCGGCCCGGGCGATGCATGAAGTCGAATTGACGGCACGAATCGCCACTTCGGTGCGAAGAGGGTCGAGAAGGATCAGGGAATCGCTCAGGAAATCATCATCCTTGAGTTGCTGCTGGATCTCCTGCGCCTTCTCCCGGTTGCCGGCGCGCAGGAGTGCCTGGGAAATTGTGACCAGTGTGGGACGGTCGAGTGGGGACATCTGCAGCACCTTCTCCAGTTCCACGAGACTTTCAGCGGGGCGATCGAGTTGTAGAAGGGTCCTGCCGATCCGGGAGTGTCCGATGGCGCTGTCGGGTTGGCTGGCGATGAAAATCTGGAAACAGGCGAGGGCTTCATCGAGAGCTCCTTTACGAAAGTAGAACTCACCGATTCGGAAGTTGGTCTGAGGATGCTGTGGGTCCTTGCTGATGATCTGGTCCCACGATTTCTTGGCGTCCTCGGGACGGCCGAGGAACTCGTATGTCAGCCCGCAGTTGTAGAGCGATTGCAGGTGGTCTGGTTTCAGCGTGAGAGCTTTCTGGTAGTACGTGGTCGCTTCTGCCAGCAGTTCGTGGGCATCGAGGGTTGCCGCGAGTTCGTAGTAACGCCGGTAGGATTGCGGCTCCTTGTCGATTCGACGGATACATCCCTCGATCACACGAATGACCGGAGTTTCCATCCCCTCGACGATGAATCTCGCAGCGTCGATTTGCTGAGCAAAGGTGTTTCGGGCTGAAAGCGAAGCGAACACGATGAGCAGTAACAGCGTGGCAACCCGAGAACGGGAACGGAATTCTCTGCTCATTCGACCTTCTTTCCTTCACCACGATAGAGGTCGATGGTCCGGTTCCAATCCCCGGTGTTGAACTCCTCTCGCTCACCGGAAGGCCAGCGCACCATCACTTTCGATCCGGGGTCCTTCGCTCCGATATGAACGACAGCCGGAGTCGCAGTGGCGTAGCTGGAGGCTGCGGAGATGGTCCTGATGATGACCCGATCACCATCGGTTACGCTGATCCTGGTACCCAGAAGAGGTCTTCCCTGGTTCCTGTCGGTGGCCCGGATCCGCAGCCAGGAACCAGCACGAGGAGCATCGTTTCGATAGAGGCGGGCGGGGCCCTCGATGTTGGAGACCACTAGATCCAGATCCCCGTCGCCATCGATGTCTCCGGCGGCGAGCCCACGGCTCGTTTCGACGACACTACTGAAGTCGCCGACGATTTCCTTTCCATCGACGAATCGACCGCTACCGGAGTTGATGTAGCACAGGTTCGGTTCCGAATAATGATCCCAGGGCGGGGGTGATTTGGTGCCGGGTCTTTTCGGTCCGGAACGCACCCTGCCGTTGGCGACGAACAGATCGAGATCCCCATCGAGTTCCAGATCGAAAGCAACGACACCGAATCCGGTGTAGTTCATGCTGCTGGGGCCGAGCCCGCTGATTCCGGAGTCATCCATGAACCCCATCTGTTCACCGAGATTGCGGTAGAAGGTGTTGCTCTCCATATCGAGATGGGTGACGAACAGATCGGTCGAACTGTTTCCATCGAGATCTGCTGCGATGACTCCCATCCCGGCTTCCTTCTGACCGTTCAGGTTCAGCGAGACACCGAGAATCGCCGCGTCATCGACGAAGGTCCCATCCTTCTGGTTGATCCAGAGGTTGTTTTCATGGGCGTCGTTGGCGACATAGAAATCGATCCAACCATCGCCGTTGAAATCATCGCAACAGATACCGAGACTCGCGGCTGCGATCGATGCAATGCCTGATTCCGTCGAGATGTTGGTGAAGGTCCCATCTCCATCATTGCGTAACAGAATATTTCGGCTCGGTGGGAAGGCCTCAGGCCCGCAAAATTCAGGGCGACCTGCAGCGCTGGTGCATTTCGTCTCTGCGTCGAACTCGACGTACTGGGTGATGAACAGATCGAGATCACCGTCTCGATCGATGTCAGCGAAGGCGCACGATGCGCTGAACCCCTGGACATCGATGCCTGCACTTTCAGTGACGTCCTCGAAGGTTCCATCTCCACGGTTTCTGTACAGAACGTCAGGCCCGTAGTTGCTGACGTAGATATCGGTCCAGCCGTCGTTGTCGAAGTCTCCGGTGGTGGCTCCGATTCCAAATCCGCCGTCGCCCAGACCACTCTCGGCGGTCGCATCGACGAATTGCCACGGCGATTCCTGCCGGAAGAAACGATTGGGCAAATCTGATTGCTTGCCGATGCCTGGCAATCGGTCGTTGCCCTGGACCAGATACAGATCGAGATCTCCATCCCTGTCCGCATCGAAGAGCGCAAGTCCTGCACCTATGTGGGCAGGCAACAGACGTGATCCGGATTCGTACGAGTGGTAGATGAAATCGACACCAGAAGAAGAGGTGACATCGACGAGCCAGGGTGGTTCAGATCGAAGTTGAGCGGTTTCCTGTGAATCTTGCTGACAGGAAGCCAGCACCAGCACCGATAGCACCATCAACTGGAGCAATCTCGGCAGTGGGGATCTGTTGGCCGACAACAAGAAAGACTCCCCTCTGTGGGTGCGAAACAGAATGCCGCTCGAATCGATGTGCGTGATTGTAACTTCGGACTCAGAAAGGCCATAGCCCCGCTTCCTGGCGGGTCGGGTCAATCCCGAAGCGGCAACGCCTGCATCGCATCGGCAATCATGAAACCCTGGGGCGAAATGCGATAGAGCGTCACACGGATGCTACGAGGTTCCGTCAGCGTGAACTCGGAAACATCGTGCCACCGATCTCCGTCTCCGGCATCGCGCTGATCGATGATCTTCCAGGTGATGATTTTTCGACTGTTGAGAGCCGTGACCTGGACTGCTACCCGGGGGCAACGGTTGTCGTGGGGAGAACTTCGTAGGCGCAGTTTCCATTTCCCCGCGGCCAGTTCACCGAAACGATAATGCACGTTCGATCTGTGTTCGCTGACGTGGTAGCACGGTCCGACAAAACCCTTCACCGAGGTGGAGATCTCCCAGTAGCGACCCAACTGGGCCGTTTCGTCCAGCTCGTCGACGACGATCCCTTCGAGGGTGGCGGGGTCGATCCCTTCCTCTTCGCTGATTTCCTCGGTCGGAGGATTCCAGGTCAGGATCTGCTCGGCTGCCAGAAGATGTTCTTTCAGCAACGGATAGGACACATCTTGTACCGAGGTCTTGTGCTCGATGGCCAGTGCTGCAGCGATGCCCGCCGATTCTCCCAGCACGAAGAAGACCGGTTCCATCCGGGCCGAACCGAACGCGATGTGCGTTGCCGAGATCGCCACCGGCACCAGCAGGTTGGAGCAACTGCGTGGTGGGGGAGTGATGGACCGATAGGAGATCGGCCACGGCGAGAAGCCTCCCACCTGCACGTCTCCTTCGTTGCGAACCAGGCCATCGACAGCGCGTCGGTGCACATGATGGCTGTCCATGCCGTAGGAGGCGAACCCGATCGGATCTTCGAGGGTGAGTTTGCCGCGCACATGATTCTCGTTCATCACCACGGTCGAGATCATTCGCCGTCCCTCGCGCACATAGATGCGCCACGGCCAGCCGTCGTTGTCAGTGAACTCGTCAGCCGCACGTCGCCAGCGGTTGGTGTCGGCGCGGACTTTCTCCGGAACCCGGGGATGGGTCGCCAGCGTCCACAGAAGTCCCTGCTGCCAGTGGAGATGTTCGGCGATGATCTGCTGTCTCTGCTCGTCGTTGGCATCGATGTACTGGTGGTTTCCGCCGATGTAGTCGGTCGAGACGGCACCATTGTTGTTGACGTCCGACTTGCGGTTGGGCATGCGCACGATGTTCCACGGCACCCGGTCGGCACCGCCGTCGAAGGTGCGAAGCAGCAGTTCGTATCGAGCCGGGTCGTAGCCTTCGGGAGCTGTCCACGGTAACTGGTTGTCGGGGTCGTCGGTCAAACACATGCGAAAGCAGTAGGCCTGCAATCCGCGGTCGCCACTGCCATCGGCTGGATGCGGCTCCGGCAGGATCCCTGGCAACAATCCAGAAGCTGGATCACCCGGATCGATCAGCGCGCTGACCGGGGTGGCGAACTGGTGGTGGATGGCGCGTTCCAGTTGTACGCCATCGAGGGTCTCGTCATGAACCGCATTGGCCTCGCGGCCGACGGTGAAGGGCACGCCCACCGCCGGCAGCAGATCGCCCTCGTAGGAGGCATCGATGAAGACACGTCCCCGCACCGAGCGGCCATCCTTGAGGTGTAATCCGATCAGACGCCACGGAATGGAACGGGTCCTGAACGCTGCCCGCCGATCGATCGGGGCCGACCGGATCACCTGTACTCCGTTGTCGCGCAGCATCTGTTCGAGGATGGCTTCCGCCACATGGGGCTCGAAGGTCCACGCCACATCATCTCCGCTAGCATGGCCGCGGCCACGAAACTGCTGGCGCGTTTGTCGGTCCCAGTTCGAATCGTCGTCGTAGTGACTCCTGAGTGCCCGGTAGAACTCGCGCCCGATCCCGCCGACGGTCGTTCCCGCGCCGACATCAGTGGCGCCGAGTCCGCTGGTGGTGAGCCCGCCGATGTGTTGATGAGGAGAGATGAGCAGCACGCTGAGGCCGGCACGCTTGACAGCGATCGCCGCCGAGATTCCCGCGGGAGTCGCATCATAGATGACCACATCCGCTTCCAGCGTTTGCGGTGGGTCATCCATGACGGCGATCTCGGTCGATGAGATCAGTGAGAGAAGCACCAGAAATGTGCCGATGAACGACATCTCGTTGCGATTCCTTTCCACCGATGGGGTCCACTTCAGGATGAAGGAAGAGGGTCAGAGAGTCGAGGGTGCAGGGGGCCGTAATGACGTGGATGAGCGGCTACATTGCGATTCGTGATCGCAGCGGAACCTCTCATTATTGACATCCAGGCCCGACGAGAATTCGCTGATCGGACCCCTGTAGTATTGTCACCGCTCGGTAGTACGCTACCTGCAATTCATGGACATCATCTGAAAGCAGGAAAATGAAAAAACAAACCCGACGCAAATTCCTGTCAACTGCCGTTGCCGCGGCAGCAACGGTCACGATTGTCCCCTCTTATTGCCTGGGCAAGACGAGCAAGAGATTGGCTCCGTCCGACACTCTGTATTTTGCAAAAGTCGGTTGCGGCGGCATGGGTAGCAGTGATTTTCGTTCCGTGATCTCTGCCGGGGCCTTACCCGCCGCGCTATGTGATATCGACTCCAAACGCGCCTCTGGTGTTGTCAACCATGAAGCTTCGGCAGGCCTGAAGCTCTACTCTGACTATCGAAAAATGTTCGATGAACAGGCGGACAACTTCGACGCCGTGATCGTCTCGACACCCGATCACATGCACGCTCCGATTTCTTTGGCCGCGATGCAACTTGGCAAGCATGTCTACTGTCAGAAGCCGCTGGCCAGGACCATCCAGGAGTGCTACGCGATGCGCGACGCAGCCAAGCGGTACGGCGTGGTCTCGCAGATGGGCAACCAGGGGCACTCCAGCGGCAATCTCGAGTCGACCATCGAGTGCATCAAGAGCGGTGTCATCGGTACCGTCCAGGAAGTGCATATCTGGACTGACCGTGCCGGAAACTGGTGGCCCCAGAGCGAGAAGGTGTTTCTGCCCGAAGAGAAATCGCAAGTTCCCGCTCACATCGACTGGAACGCCTTTCTGGGGGTGGCGCCGGCGACACCCTACAGTTCCAGGATTCATCCCTTCAAGTGGCGTGGATACCTGGACTTTGGCTGTGGAGCCATCGGTGATATGGCCTGCCACAACATGGATCCGGCCTTCATGGCTCTCGACCTCGGCCAGCCGACGTACGTCAAGGTGGAGTGCAGTGAGTTCAACCAGGTTTCATTCCCCGTATGGTCGATTGTGGAGTGGGGATTCCCTGCAAACGGTGATCGTGCGGCAGTCAAAGTGTTCTGGTATGACGGTGGCAAGAAGCCCGAGCGGCCGGCAGACATGCCCGAAGAGATGAAACTCGGCGGCAACGGGTGCCTGTTCATCGGTGATAAGGGCAAGATGCTGGGAGGTTCGCACGCGGGATTCGGCAAGCCTTTCGACAAGGACTACGAACAGCCGAAGCGCACGTTGCCGCGCAGCGAAGGACACTACAAGGAATGGGTGATGGCCTGTAAGGGCGAGAAGATCAATCGTGGCACCACGGGATCGAATTTTGGCTACGCGGGTCCGATGACCGCCACCATC
>DCAA01000044.1:15680-16456 GCA_002311345.1 Planctomycetes bacterium UBA1146
AAGCATGAGTTCAAGAAAGAGGAAGCAAACCAGTACCTCCACCGGACCTACCGCAAAGAGTTCGAATTCTAGATTCATGGCTATTGCCAGGTATCCCAGACCGAGGAGAAGTCGATGACCGCATCTTACCGAAACACTTTCGCACTCTCTTTGTTGCTCGTCTTCTCACTGACTCTCCCGCTGCTGGGGCAACCGGAGCCAGCGGCAGTCAGCGGCATCACTGCTCGCCAGATCGAGGGCCACATCCGCTTTCTCGCTTCCGATCTGCTCGAGGGACGCGACACCGCCAGCGAAGGTGAGCGTCTGGCCGCCTCCTACATCTCCAACCAGTTGAGCCGGGCGGGCTTTGAACCGGCGGGGGATTACAACGACGAGGTGGTCAGTTGGTTCCAGGCGTTTCCGATGTTCAGTACCACGGCTCAACTGGATGGATGCAGTTTCGAACTGTTCGCCGTCGAACCGGGAATCACCTCCGAACAACCTTCTCCGGTCCCGTTCCAGGTGAACGAGGACTTCTTCGTGTCACCGCGAGGTCTCGAATCGGGCCCGAGCGAGGGCTCGGTGGTGTTTGCAGGCCACGGCATCGTTTCCAAGGATCATGACATCGATGATTACGTTGGCATCGAGGTGGAGAACTGCTTCGTTCTGATCTTCGATGGAAACCCGGCCGGGATCGAAGTTGGAGAGGGAAGAAATCGATCGAGAGCACTGGGGATGAGATCCCGCCAGAGCGCAGCGAAGGAGCGTGGAGCCCGCGGACTGGTCGTGATCCATGC
>DCAA01000044.1:16643-19914 GCA_002311345.1 Planctomycetes bacterium UBA1146
AGAATGCCGACCATCTATCTCGAGGACAGCGCCCGCGATCAGGTCCAGTCGGTCGCGCAACTGACCGCCGACAGTGAACACGGTCCGGTGCGCGGATTGATCGGGACCTTCAACATCAACATCGAGAAAAAAGAAGTCGATGCCTTCAACGTCGTGTCCTTGATGAAAGGATCCGATCCGGAACTCGCCAACGAAGTGGTTGTCTACAGTGCCCACTACGATCACATCGGAGTCGGCAGTGACGGAGCGATCTACAACGGTGCCGACGACAACGCCTCCGGCAGTTCGGGCCTGATCGAGATCGCCGAGGCGTTTGGCGAGAGCCCGCGACCGCCGCGCAGCATCCTGATCCTGCACGTCTCCGGCGAGGAGAAGGGTCTACTCGGTAGCAGCTGGTTCGTCGATCACATCCCGCTTCCAGAAGAGATGAAGATCATCGCCGATATCAACCTCGACATGATCAGTCGCAACGATCCGACCAAGATCGGCATCACGCCGTCGCCGAAACACGATCACTGGTCGAGCCTCAACGAGGTCGCCGCTGCTGCGTGTGTGAAAGAAGGTCTGGAGCCGACCTACGATGTCGATAGTTATTACGGTCGCACCGACAGTTACAACTTCGCCAAGAAGGGGATCCCCTCCATCTTCCTCTTCTCCGGGGTGCATGAGGACTATCACCGAACCAGCGACGAGTCCGACAAGGTCGACTTCAACAAGGCCGCAACAGTAAGCCGCGTCGCCTTCCGCCTCGGCTGGCAAGTCGCCTGGGCCAAACAAATCCCCGAGCGCAAATCAGCAGAGCCGTCGGGAGAGAACTAGACCGAATTACCGCTATCTCTACACCAGCAACAGATAAGCGGCGCAGATGGTCGAGCCTACTGCCGTGCCATAGAACAAGATGGCGATGGGGAGTTTGAATCCCTTGATACCGAGGTCGACCAGGACGAAGCGGAAGCGGTGCGCCCAGTGGAAGAGCGGTAGCGAGATCATCGCCACGAGCAGCAGTCGCGAGATGGGATGACTCATCACCATGCGCAGGTTGTCGGCCTCGATCTTTCCTGCCGGCACCATGTAGGCCGTGATGAAGATCGCTGCCGGAAACAGAAACGCCGCCACCATGCCGCCGGCGGAGAAGAGTGACCAGAAAGCCGGTTCGTTGCTTCTAGCCATCGGTGCCTCCGCTCATGGCGAAGTAGACCAGTCCCGCCGAAACCGCCAGCCAACCGGCGTAGTGGGCTCCGGCGATCAGAAAACCGGGCAACTTGTCCTCGCCGCGCCAGATCACCAGCACCTTCGGTGTCAGGTTGAACCAGGTGACGCTGTGGTAGATGGCAAAAGGCAAGGCGACCCACTGCAAGCCGATGGCGAGCGGACTGGCCAGCAACGTTTCGAAGGCCTCTGGCTTGTCGAGTCTGGCCGCCAGCATCAGCAAGAACATCGCGTAACCACCGACAAACAGGCAGGTGATCTCGCGCACCATGTAGCGCAGGTAGGCGGGCTTTTTTAGCCACCAGTTGACCGGCATCTTGCGGATGTGCTGCTTCGCTGGAACTGGCCCTGCTGCGGTGGGGGTGCTGCTGTCGTTGTCCATCACTTGTTCCCGCCGCTCTTCTTCCGACCACCTGGCATCAGGAACGATTTGAACCAGTCGTTGGTCGCGGTCACCTTGGCCATCTGGATGGCGCCGGCCGGGTCGACATTCTTGGGACACACCTCGGAACATTCACCGACGAAGGTGCATTCCCAGATCCCTTCATCGCTGAAGAGCACATCAGCACGCTCATCGGCACCGCCATCACGCGAATCGAGGTTGTAGCGCTGACCGAGCGCGATCGCTGCCGGCCCGATGAAGTCGGGGTTCTGTCCGAAGACGGGACAGGCGGAGTAACAGAGCATGCAGTTGATGCACATCGTGAACTGCTTGTACTTGGCCAGTTGCGCCGGTGTCTGCAGGTATTCACCATCCTCGATGGGTTTGTCTTCAGCAGGGATCAGCCACGTCTTCACCTCGCCCATTTTGTCGATGAAGTGATCCATGTTGATGATCAGATCACGGATCACCGGAAAGTAACTGAGCGGTTCGACCTTGATCTGTTGCGGGTAGTAGTCGCGCAGAAACGCCGAGCAGGTCAACTTCGGCTCGCCGTTGACCATCATGCCGCAACTACCGCAAACACCCATCCGACATGACCAGCGGTAGGAGAGGGTGCCGTCGATCTCGTCCTTGATGTAGTTGAGCGCATCGAGAACCACCCAGTCGTCGCGGTAGGGCACCTCGTATACCTGAAAAGAGGGCGGCTCCCCTTCATCGGGAAGAAAGCGGAACACTTCAAGTTTCATCGTCTTTGTCGACGATTGGGTATCAGTTGTTGCCATAGACACGATCTCCAGGGGGCCATCGGGTGATTGTGACATCGCTGTACTCGATGCGCGGATCGCCGTCGGTCTGGTAGGCCAGAGAGTGCTTGAGGAACTGCTCGTCATCGCGTTCGGGGAAGTCGGAACGCTGGTGCGAGCCGCGCGACTCGCGCCGCTGCAGTGCGCTGTGAGTGACCGCCTCGGCGACATCGAGCAGACTTCCGAGCTCGAGCACCGCGATCAGTTCGGTGTTGAAGGTCAAACTGTGGTCGGCCAGTTCTACCGACTTGTAGCGCTCCTTCAGTTCGCGCACCTGGTCGCAGGCGACTTTGAGCGATTCCTCGCTGCGGTAGATGCCCGCTCCCGCTTCGAGGGCGCGATTGAGATCGGTGCGGATGCTGGCGATCGTCTCGGTGCCCTTGCCGGGCCGGAAGAACTGTTCGCGGATGCGTTCCTGTTCCTGCGCGGCCTGGGCAGTGATCGCCTCCTCGTCGACGGTCGGATTCTGTTCTGCGAAGCGGACGGCCGAGTGAGCCGCACGGGCACCGAAGACCAGCAGTTCGGTCAGCGAGTTGGAACCGAGACGGTTGGCGCCGTTGATGCTGACACAGGCGCACTCGCCGGCAGCGAAAAGCCCCGGCAACGATGTCGCCGCCTCGATGTCGGTATCGATGCCACCCATCATGTAGTGGATCACCGGCCGCACCGGAATCATCTCATCGACCGGATCGATTCCGACGTAGTTCTGGCAGAGCTCCCTGACGAAGGGCAGCTTCTTGTTGATCTTCTTCTCGCCGATGTGCCTCAAATCGAGGTGGACGAAGTCGCCGTACTCTCCCTGGTGGGTGTTGCCCTTCTGACGCTCCAGCTCGAACGCCTGCGACAGCCGATCGCGTGGTCCCAGTTCCATCGT
>DCAA01000044.1:20070-29592 GCA_002311345.1 Planctomycetes bacterium UBA1146
AGGTAACGCTCGCCGTTCTTGTTGAGCAGGACGCCGCCCTCGCCGCGCGATGCCTCGGTGATGAGGATGCCGGTGCCGGGCAGGCCGGTCGGGTGATACTGGACGAACTCCATGTCCTTGAGCGCCACCCCGGCGCGGTAGGCCAGTGCCATGCCGTCGCCGGTCTTGACCGCCGCGTTGGTGGTGAAAGGGAAGATGCGGCCGGCACCGCCGGTCGTCATGATCACTCCCTTGCCGCCGATCGCTCGCACCTGGCCGGTGCCCAGTTCGACGGCGGCAACCCCCTGACAACGACCGTCTTCGAGCAATAGACGGGTAGCGAACCACTCGTCGTAGCGGGTCACGTTGTCGTACTTGATGGCGGTCTGGAACAACGAGTGCAGCATGTGGAAGCCGGTCTTGTCGGAGGCGTACCAGGTGCGCTCGATCTTCATGCCGCCGAAGGGTCGCACGGCGACGGTGCCGTCCGGGTTGCGGCTCCAGGGGCAACCCCAGTGTTCCAGTTGCAGCAGTTCGCGCGGTGCTTCCTCGACGAAGGTCTCGACTGCATCCTGATCGGCGAGCCAGTCGGCGCCACTGATGGTGTCGTAACAATGGTCGTCGTGGCTGTCGCTGGCCTGGATCACCGCGGCGGCTCCGCCTTCAGCGGAGACGGTATGAGAGCGCATCGGGTAGATCTTGGAGATGACACCGACCGTCAGGTCGGGATTTTCTTCGCCGATGGCGATGGCTGCGCGCAGACCAGCACCGCCTCCTCCAACGATGAGAATGTCATGGCAGAGACAGGCGCTGTGGGCTCGACTCATCGCGAATTCCTCCAAATGAAGTCGCACAAGAGGAGGGGAACTCTAACCCAACCGATTCTGGATATCACCCGATCCGGGGCAACGGGTTTCCAGGAAGTTCTTCCCTCTGCACCATTTCCCCTCAAGGATGACGCTGGCGCTAGCAGCGGGGGGTAGGGCATTGATAGGAAAGACTCCAGATCTCGATCCTGGCTCGTTTCTGCCCCCTCCTCGCGACTCAGAGGTTCTGCAGCGAGATCAACTCGAGGAGATCGGGGTCGCTTCCATCGATCGGGCGCTGTGGAACCTGCGAAGTGTTCTGAAAGCGATCGGTCCCGAGCAGGAAACACGGATCCTTGTCGCTCTACAGGCGGCTTCAGATCCGGATGTCGCCCTCGGAGGACTGGAGCGCTTGCTGTGTGGGTCGCTCGGTTTCCCCCCGGCGCTGCTCGAACCGGATCGAATCGAACGATTGATCCAGTTGCTCGGTGCCGGTGATCCGATGGTGGATCTGGCCACAGGAAATCTACTGGAGGTCACTACCGCCGGATTTTCCGGACCGCAATGGGAACAGCCTCAGGCTCCGATCATCGGTGGAGCCGACGAAACGGCCAGGGCCCGGGCGTTGACCCGATGGCATCGACGTGAACTGCTTCGCATCGTCTGTTGTGAACTGTCGGGTACTCTCGATGTGGAGCAGACCGGAATCGCACTCAGTGATCTGGCCGATCTGACCGTCCGCAGTGCTCTCGATGTGCTCGGGGGTTCCGAGTTGCCGATGGCCATCGTCGCCCTGGGCAAGTGGGGTGGACGGGAACTGAACTTCTCCAGCGATATCGATCTCTACTTCATTCGCGAGGATGACACTGCCGTCGGTCCTTGTGAAACGGTGGCTCGCGGGATTTTGCGTCTGCTGTCGGGATACGCCGGATCCACCCCGATTTACCGCACCGATCTGCGTCTGCGCCCGGGTGGGACCACCGGCCCACTGGTGCCAACGTTGAGTCAGGCTCTCAACGAGTTCCGCACAGTCGCCGGAACCTGGGAACGCATCGTTCACATCCGCAGCCGACCCGTACACGACAAGACCCGCAACCTTCCCGGTCTACTCGCCGAAGTGGAGCAATTCGTTTTCGAACGTCCCTTCGATCTGGAGGAGATCCGTCGCCTCCAGGGCTGGAAAGAGGTGATCGAGAGCAGTCCGGCCGGTCAGGATGTCAGGGAACTGAAGGTGGGTTGGGGCGGAATCCGGGATGTGGAATACCTGGTGCAGTTCCTGCAGTTACTCCATGGCCAGGTCCACGTTTCGATCCGCGGCGGCAACATCTATCACGCCCTGCGAAGACTCGATGCCATCGGCGCACTCACAGCATCGGAGGCGGCCAGGGTGCTCGATGGCTATCGTTTCCTCAGAAGCGTGGAGCACCATCGAATGCTCCAGCACCAGCGCCAGTCCTTCAGCCTGCCCGATGATCCGGCCCAGTTTCGAGCGCTAGCACGATCCCTCGGATTCGACGACAGCGAAGGTTTGCAGGAAGCGCTCGATAAGAAAAGGCAGCGAATCCGCACCATCCTGGAGAGTCTGTTTCATGACCTGTTCCGTGAATACGGCGATGAGCAGGCCGGTGAAGTCCACGTCATTCTCGCCTTCGAGCCGGAACCAGAGGTCATCGATCGCGTCTTCGGTAAGTATTCCTTCCGCGATCCTCGCAAGGCCTACCGCTTGCTCAGGCGACTGGCGTTTCCCCGTCAGCCAGCGCTGCGATCGCCTCGTGCCCGACATTACCTCGCAGCCCTGTTCCCGGTGTTGCTGGAGGCGATCCGTTCCAGTCCCGATCCGGATCAAGCGGCGTTGATGTTCGTCGACTGTGTCGAGACCCTCGGTGCTCCGGCGATCTTCTACCAGCAACTCACCGAGCGTCCCGAGACGTGTCAGATCTTCGTCGATCTGTTCGGAAGGAGCCGCTATCTCTCCGAGTTGCTGCTCAATCATCCAGGAGTTCTCGACGAGATCGTTGATCGGGTACGCACCGTCAGGAGAGCCACCGAACAGTCGTTGCTCGAGGAGTTGCGCTCGTCGGTTGCAGGAATCGATGAAGAAACCGAGTTTCTGCGCAGGATCCACGAGTTTCGTGCCCTCCACTTCGTCCACATAGGGATCCTCGATCTGAGCGGTCGTTTACCACTGGAACGAGTTCTTCTGAGTCTCTCTGCTGTTGCGCGGACGGTGTTGAGAGTGATCGACGAGAGGGTGTTCGAGAGGACCGAAGCACAGTTCGGGAAACTCGTCACAGCGAAGGGGCAGTTGCCGTCTCGACATTGCTTGCTGGCCCTGGGGCGTCTCGGTAGCGATGAGATGGGGTATTCCAGTGATCTCGACATGATCCTCGTCCATGACGGGTTCGGTGCCACCGAAGACGGACATGACGCGAGGGATTTCTGGAGTGAACACCTCAAACATTTGACCGAGATGCTCACTCATTCAGGCACGGGAGGTCCGCTCTACAGTGTCGATCTACGCTTGCGGCCCGACGGTGCCGGTGGAACTCTCGTCACACGCTTCGACGAGTTCAAGGAGTACCTCCTCGGGGATCGTTCGCAACTGTGGGAGCATCAGGCATTGATTCGTTTGAGTCCTGCTTCCGGAGACGAAGCACTCGGTCAGGAAGTACTCGATTGGGTGCGCCAGAATCTGGGCCGTGGGGTCGAATCTTCGCAAGCTCTGACAGAGTTGCGTCAGATGCACGAGCGACGTCGAGAGGCTGGACGTGGCGATGGAATCGATTTTCGTACCGGACCAGGAGGATTGCTCGACATCGAGTTCCTGGTCCAGAGCCAGATATTCCTGCACCAGGGTGAGCAGCCAGGGATTTTCCTGGCGCGCACCATTCAGGCCATCGAAGCGCTGGAGAGGCATTCTTTGCTCGATAGCAGTGATTCGATCGCATTACGCAACGCCTACCAATTTCTGCGTATGTTGGAGAATCGTCTATCGATGATGCATCGCTCCAGTGTGAAGACGGTTTCCGAGGAAGATGAGAGTTTGCATGATCTGGCACTGAGAATCGGTTTCGAGGGGTCGATGGCCGGTACGCCGGAAGAACGGCTCCGCGTCGAGATCGATCATCACACCTCTCTGGTCAGAGATATCTTCCGGTCGCATCACCCTTGCGACTAGCCGTTGCCGCGCATCCACTGATGTACCCGTGTGATGATGGCGTTTCCGCACGAAGACCTGACCAGATCATGAACACGCATCTGCTCATGGACGTCGAGTCGATGAGGTCTGAGTGGATCGAGGGATTCACGCAATGATGCCGTGACAATGCGGGTACCAGCGGTGCTGACGATGGGATCGTAACCGGGACCAAAGGTGAAGACCGGAGTCCGCAGGTTTCGTGCCCTGGCTCGAGAGGAAGCCATCCATGACAGCAGTCTCGCTGCGAAACACAGCGGGATCCGATGACGGTGATAGGGGTCAACAGCGTGGAGAAACGTTTCGGAGGGGAGGTCGCTGACGTGGTTCGATGCCCAGCGCGCATCTTCTTCGAGCCTGAGCAGGCGCAATCCCAGCCGTTGTAGTGCAGCCAGGGGTTTCAATGGTGTGATCGATGACAACCACATCGCCTGGGTCGTGATCAAGCGCAGCAACAGTGCATCTTCATTAGGCGGTGGGGCGAAAGCCGGCGAGGAGAGGATCAGTCCGGTGGGCGCAGAGGTGAAATCGCGATCGATGCGGCAAGCGGCATGCAAGGAAGCGAGCCCTCCCATGCTATGGCCCCAGATGAAATGTGGCCGATTTGCATCATTCCCATCGATGCAACTCCAGGCCGTCAGTTGTTCGACCGTCTCGATGATCTCATCGAAGGAGGTCCGGTAGAGAGCCCCGAGTTGCTGATGGTTGTCTTGCTCCGCTTCTCTCCTGAGGTCGTCGGGAAGAGCCTCGAGGCGGTCGATGACCTCGGTGGCATCCGCTGAGTGGAGATAGGCCTCGATGACTGCGTGATGGAACTCCCCGCCGCAACCGCCATGGCCCGGAAGATCAGGGACCCGGCAGTTGTAACCGAGTGAGGCCAACTGGCGAGCCAGTGGCATCATTCTACCGGAATGCTCTCCGAGCCCGTGAACGAGTATCACCTCGGAATGCGCAGTTGCTGAGACCGGAGTGACTCTCCAGTGGTCGACCGGGAATTCGCGACGCTCCAGCAGTGCTTCCGGGGGTGTCAGGGGTGTCATCTTCTTCTCTCCTGCAGGCGGGTCATTCAGGTGAGAAGATCATGAATCACGTTGCCATGCACATCGGTGAGTCGGAAGTCCCTGCCCTGATAGCGATGAATCAGCTGTTCATGATCGACGCCGAGCAGGTGCAATATGGTGGCATTGAGATCATGGACGTGCACGGGATCCTTGGTGATGTTGTAGGAAAAGTCATCGGTTTCGCCGTGGACATGGCCCTGCTTGATTCCCCCGCCGGCAAGGAAGATGGTGAAGCAACGCGGGTGGTGATCACGGCCATAGTCCTCCTTGGTGAGCGCTCCCTGGCAATAGATGGTCCTGCCAAACTCACCCCCCCAGATCACCAGGGTATCGTCGAGCAAACCTCGCATCTCCAGGTCCTTGATCAATCCAGCAGTCGGTTGGTCGACATCGGAGCACTGGCGACGGATCGTCGCTGGCAGTGCGCCGTGCTGGTCCCAGCCACGGTGATAGATCTGGATGAATCGAACGTCGCGCTCCGCCATTCTTCTGGCCAGCAGACAACAAGAGGCATAGGTACCCGACGTGTCGACCTCGGGACCGTAGAGATCCTTGACATGTTGTGGCTCGTCAGAGGTGTCGACCAGTTCGGGTACCGAGGTCTGCATGCGGTAGGCCATCTCGTACTGGGCAATGCGAGCACTCGTTTCTGGATCCCCGATCTTGTCCGCGGTACTGCGGTTGAGATGCGCCAGCCGATCGAGCATCGATCTGCGTGTGGTTCTCTCGACTCCGGGCGGATCGGAGAGATACAACACCGGATCTCCCACCGAACGGAGTGTGACCCCCTGGTATTCCGACGGCAGCATTCCCGCTCCCCATAGCCGCTCGAACAACGCCTGGGCTTCTTTTCGGCCGGTCCAGGTCGCCTGCATCACCATGAACGAGGGAAGACTGGCGTTGAGCGATCCGAGGCCGTAGCTGAGCCATGAACCGAGACTGGGTCGTCCCGGTTGCTGGCTGCCGGTCTGGATGAAGGTCATCGCCGGATCGTGATTGATCGCTTCTGTCCAGACCGTGTGAATGAACGCCAGGTCGTCCGCCATCGAGCCGGTCCTCGGCAGCAATTCGCTGACTCGCTTCCCGCAATCTCCATGCTGGCCAAACGCGAACATCGAGGGAGCGATCGGGAATCGTGACTGCGACGCGGTCATCGTCGTCAGCCGTTGCCCCTTGCGGACGGACTCGGGGAGGTCGCGGTTGAACCACTTGGCCATCGTGGGCTTGTAGTCGTAGGTGTCCAGCTGCGAGGGAGCTCCTGCCATGAACAGCCAGATGACTCGTTTGGCGCGGTGTGGGAAGTGGCCGCCGTCTAGCGCCCCGCCACCGACTTCACCCGCAGCCTCTCGCCCCATCAGCGAAGCCAATGCCGCAACACCAAGCCCCCGGGCACCGTTGCCGAAGAACTGTCGCCGTGTTTCCAGCGAGATCCACTCGTTGATGGGATTGGGGGTCATGGCGTGTTCTTCAGAATACCGGGAAGACTTGTGACACCCGAAGGCCAGGCCCGACGGGCCTACTTGTTAATAAAATCGTCTCGATTCATAAGCGTATTGGCGAGCAACGTCCACGCGGCGACTTCGGTCGCGTTGAGAGACTTGTCCGGCTTGCTGTCACCGGTTTCGATCAGCGCCTGGGCTGCCTTGGGTTTCCCCTCGAACACACCTCGAAAATCGGAGATCGCGGCGAGAGCGTCAGCCCGGTCCGCCTTGCTCGCGGGACGGCAGAGCACACTGAAGAGCATCCACTCGACGCGCTTGCGGTCCTTCTTGTGCCGCNNGCCGGATCGTGATTGATCGCTTCGGTGAACATCGAACGCACGATACAGATCTTGTCTGCAATGGAGGCGATGTTGGGAATCAGTTCGCTCATGTCGGCTCCAGCAGACCCGTATCGGTCGAACGCGAAGATGCTGGGAGCGACGGGGAAACGTGTTTGGCCGCTGGTCATCGTCGTCAGGCGCTGACCTCTGCGGATTGAATCGGGTAGTTCCGTGTCGAAGTACTGCTGCATCTTGGGCTTGTAATCGAACATGTCGATCTGGGACGGGGCCCCCGACATGAACAGCGAGATGACTCTTTTCACTTTGGGGCGAAAGTGCGGTGTTGTAAGGATTCCTGGTCTGGCAAGGGTCTGGGTCGCATCGGATGCGAACAGCGAATTCCCGCTCAACTGGGATAGAGCCGCAAGCCCCAGCGTCGATCCAATCGTGTCCAATGAGCGACCGAAGAACTGCCTGCGCGTCTCCAGGATGTTCTGTTCCAGTTCTGGATGCATCGAACTATCCCTTCGTCACGACTTCGTCGAGGTTGAGAACGAGATTGCAGATCAGTGTCCAGGCGGCATGCTCTGCCGGGGAAAGCGCCTCTCCTCGAGGAGAATCACCGACCGACAACAACTCCAATGCTGCCGCTTCGTTGTCACCATAATGAATCCGAACTTCAGCGAGGAAAGATTCCAGTTGCTCGATTTCTTCGGTGGTGGGTGGACGGGCAGTGGCAAGGCGCCAGAGGTAAGAGAGGCGCCCGGTATCGTCTGCATCCGGCAGATCACGCTGCAGGCGTTCGGCCAGATGCCTCGCGGTCTCGATGTACTGGATGTCGTTGAGTAGCAGCAACGCCTGCATCGGGGTGTTGGTGCGTTCCCGACGTACGACACACGTCTCCCGGTTGGGTGCATCGAGGATGGCGAGGAAGGGGGGCGGACTGGTGCGCTTCCAGAAGGTGTAGATGCTCCTTCGATAGAGCGCTTCTCCTTTGTCCTTGCTGAATTTGACGGTGTTGCTGCCGCTGTAGCCGACCGCCTTCCACAGCCCTTGCGGCTGGTAAGGCTTGACGCTCGGCCCGCCCATCTTCTCGATGAGCAAGCCAGAGATGAACAGCGCCTGATCGCGAATCATCTCCGCATCCATGCGGAAGCGCGGTCCTCGTGCCAGCAGACGATTACCCGGATCTCGTTCGAGATCGAGTTCTGTAATGTGAGCCAATTGGCAATAGGTCTCGGTCAGCATCAGCGACCGGATGAACCGTTTGAGATCCCAGCCTTCATCGACGAAGTCGCGAGCGAGCCAGTCGAGCAACTCGGGGTGACTGGGCCATTCTCCCTGGGATCCGAAGTCCTCTGCTGTGCGAACGATGCCAGTGCCGAACAACTGCTGCCAGATACGGTTGACAGTGACACGCGCCAGTAAGGGATGCTGCGAATCGGTGAGCCACTGGGCCAGCCCGAGGCGGTTCTTCGGAAATTGTTCCGGCATCGGTGGCAAGAAAGCGGGCACGTTCGGTTCGATGGGATCTCCCACCGGCTGGTCGTATTGCCCTCTGTTGAGCATGCGCGCCGGGCGACGGTCCATCCGTTCGGCAGCCACCAGAGTGGTCGGGATCATGCCCTCGAGCGTCGAGCGCTCCCCCTCCAGTTTCTGGATCTGTTCGAGCAGCACGGTGTAGTCAGGACTGTGACGTTGACGGAACCAGCGGCGGATCTCCACGGCGTCCTTGTCACTGCGAAGTTCGATGGGAGTACTCAGAAGCGCTTCGAGTTGCAGCTTCTCTCCGTATCCAAGGATTCCGGCATCATCCCAGTAAGCCTTGCCACCGAACTGGGTGAAGGCGAACCCATCGATGACGGCACCAGCGGCCAGACCAACGTGGGCTGCATCGATCTCCAGTCGTACCCATTGTCCTTTGGCCGGCAGATCTCCCATTGGTCGATGGGCCACGACATCCACGCCGAGCCCGCCGAAGTTGATCAGGTCCTCACCCCAGAAGCCCCGGTGGTCCCACGAGTTGTTGCTGTGGAACTGCAGCATCACCGTTTTGGTCGGCTGTTCCTCGTCGATCCAGACCCAGGCGTAGAAGCGATCCCCTTCGTGAACGGTGCGGGTGTTCGTGGCTTTGTGGAAGAAGTGCTGGATGATGCGATCCTTGTCGACTTTTTGAAGACGACTTCGTTCTCCGGAGTGCACCGGATGGTCAGGTCCTGTCACCCAGTCCCAGTCGCGATTGGCACCGCCGGTAGTGGTGACTCCACCGTTGTCCTGGTAATCGTCGACCCAGGACAGTTCCTCTGCATCGGGATGAACTTGCTCGGCGAGTGCGAAACGCACCCTGCCGAAGGCATGTTTTGCGTACTGGCTTTCGAACAGGAATCGTACCGTCAATCGTGCCATTCCCTCGGCACCGAAGGGCTCATCGCTGGAGAAGATTGCCGTACGAGGCTCCTTGAGATCGAATCCCGAGACCCCCCAGCCTTTGTCGGTGGCGGTTACATCGCCATCGATGGCGGCACTGACGGGGAATTTCGGTTGTTCGTGATCGGCCCAGGCTCCCGTGAATGAGATGGGGAGTGGCTCACCGATGGTGTTCAACTCGCCATCGACGGCGATCACCTGCGCCTGGATCTCGCTCAGGACGACATTGGAGTTGGAAGATCGTCCCGGTCCGTTGCCCGGCATCGAGGGATCGAGCAATCCCTCCAGTCG
>DCAA01000044.1:29707-67065 GCA_002311345.1 Planctomycetes bacterium UBA1146
GCCAGATGCGAACCGTCAGGCAGCGCCTCGAAGGTTGCACCACCGCTGGCGGTCAGTTGTTCCGGCGTGATGATCTGCCAGCGTCTCGAGGTTTCGGCCCACTGCTGTTCGAAGACGAGTTGAGCAGCATCCATCTCGGGATCGGGAGCATCTCGCTGTTCTTTCGTCGCTGTCAGATCCTCTTCGAACTGAGCCATGCGAGAGGATTGTTCCCGGGAAGGTACCTTCACCACCGGGGCGTGGGCCTTGGCATTGCCATCCATCTCGGCCTCGGTGGTGTTGTGGAAGAAGGAGTAGAGACCGTAGTACTCCTGCTGGGAGATGGGGTCGAACTTGTGCTCGTGGCACTGGGCGCAACCGGCGGTCAGGCCGAGGAACACCGTCGCAAAGGTGTTGGTCCGGTCGACCGAGTAGATCATCCGATACTCGTCATTGATCGCGCCGCCCTCGCTGGTGGTCGGATGAGATCGAACGAATCCGCTGGCGACCTGATCCTTGAGTTGCGCCTGGGGGAGCAGATCTCCGGCGAGTTGACCGATGACGAACTGATCGAACGGTGGGTTCTCGTTGAACAGTTCGATGATGCGATCACGGTAGGGCCACATCTCACGATAGTTGTCGAGATGCAGGCCGTGAGTGTCGGCGTAGCGCGCCGCATCGAGCCACATACGTCCCCAGTGTTCGCCGAATCGTTCCGAGGCCAGCAGTCGATCGAGCAGTCGTTTCCAGGAGTCAGGGTCGGTGTCGGCGACGAAGGAATCGATCTCTTCGATGGTGGGAGGGAGACCAGTGAGATCGAAAGTGGCCCTGCGGATCAGGGTTTCCCGGTCGGCCCGCTGCTTCCAGGGAAGTTGTTGCTGTTCGAGGTGGGCACGGATGAAGGCGTCGATCGGTTGTGGCGTCGAGTCCCCACTGATGGTGGGGGGATCAGGTCGAAGTGGTGATTGCCAGGCCCAGTGCGGCTCGTATTGGGCCCCTTGCTCGATCCAGAGCACCAGTTGCGCGCGTTGAACAGCAGAGAGGCTCCGGCGAGATTCAGGCGGAGGCATCCTATCGTCGGGGTCCTCGGCGTGGATCTTGTCGACCAGCAGACTCTTCTCGATGTCGCCGGGAATTACAGCCGCGAATCCATCCCGATCTCGATAGGCGTCTTCGGCATTGTCGAGGCGCAGGCCTGCCTTGCGAGCGGCGGAATCGGGACCGTGACAGGGGAAGCACTTGTTGGAGAGGATGGGACGGATGTCCTGGTTATAGGAGAGCGGAGCCGCTTCTTCCTTGCCGCTACCGGAATCCGCCACTGGATCCTCTACGGCTACCAGGTGAGCAAGCAGCATCATGCACAGAACGGGTGCGCCAGGCAGCATCGAGTCCTCCAGGGGGAAGGTGCGCGGGTCAGGGAGTTTCCTGCAGCCTGCGGCCACGACTTCCAGGTGATAACCGGTGCCATTATCGCATGTGGAAATGAGGCGGCCAAGCGGGGCGGGTTCCGGGGCCCGGAGCGGTACCGTATCCTGACGGAAGTTCTGTTTGTCGGCAGGGACCCCTGTTGCTGGCGTTCCTGGAGATTGTCTGACGAGTTGGATTCCGGGAGGTTGCACGATGTCACGGATTTACCCCACCTGCATGATGCTTTTGCTGTTGTTCACGGTGACCGCCATCGGATACGACGATGGAGATCGTCCAGGGTATCGCGATACCCCCATCATCCCTGGACAGAAGTGGAGAGTCCACGATTCCCAGCGACCGTGGCCCACGGTGGTCGATCCGGGTGCGGGAAGCCTACCGGTGCCTCCACCGGCAGATGCTGTTGTGCTGCTGGGCAAAGGAGATCTCTCGGCATGGACCAGCGGTGGCAAGGATGCGCGCTGGGCGAATGTCGACGGGGCGATGGAAGCCCGGCCTGGCTCGGGCAACATCACCACCCGAGAGTCCTTCGGTGATATACAACTTCACGTCGAATTCAGAACACCGCCAGAAGTGAAGGGGAGTTCTCAGGGGCGCGGTAACTCCGGTGTGTTCCTGATGAATCGCTACGAACTTCAGATACTCGATTCATACCAGAACCCGACCTATTCCGATGGACAGTGCGCCGCTTTCTATGGCCAGTGGCCCCCGCTGGTCAATTCCTGCCGGGGTCCGGGCCAGTGGCAGTCTTATGACATCTTTTTCATTGCGCCTCGTTTTGGGGATGACGGATCGTTGCTGTCACCGGCGCGCGCCACCGTGGTTCACAACGGGGTCCTGGTCCACAATGACCGCGAGTTTCTTGGCCCCACTTCACACAGATCGAAGCCGTCTTATTCGAAGCATCCTGAGATGGCTCCCATCAGTTTGCAGGATCACGGCAACCCGATCCGATATCGCAACATCTGGCTTCGACACCTCGATGAGGGAGAGGAGAAGGACTCGCAGTGAGCGATCCCGGACCTCTCTTTTCCTGGTGGGCTTCTGTCGAGGAGGCAGTGATCCGCGGCGATGGAGATGCTCCTGCTGCTCCACCCGGATCGCCGGACGAGGTCAAGAATCTGGCAGAGGCGGTGATCGCTGAAGTTCGCTTCGATCTCGATCGTGCACAGCAGTTACTCGACGGGATCGGTGAGCTGGAAGATTCGTGGCAGCGGGTTGTCCAGCTGCTGCGTTTGCGGTTGCAGTTGCGACGCAGCCAGGGAGACCGACAGATCCTCTCCAAGTTGAAGGAGAGTGTCCGCCACCTGATCGATGAACTGCCCGATTCGGAGATGCCGACCCGTGCCCGTGCCCTGGCTCTGCAGGCGATCATCCAACTGCAAGAAAACCATCCTGGTGAAGCCCTCGATGTGATGGCAGATGCGATGAATGAAATCGGAGAAGCTCCTTCACGCCCATGGTTTCTCGATACCATCGCCCAGGCCTACATCTATCTCGGCGCCTGGAGTGAGGGACGACGTACTCTTCGTAAGTCGATTCTCGCCAAGGACCTGGTCGATGATCATCTGGGAATTGCCATCTCATCGGGACATCTGGCGCTCTCGGAGATCCAGGGAGGAAATCCGGGTGCTGCCCTGGAAGTCCTCGATGAGACCTGGTCGAAGAGAGCCGGCGATCTGGAACCGATGTCGAGACTGCGACTCGCGACCCTGCAATTGCAAGCCGCTGTCGACTTGAATGATCCGGAACAGGTTCGCACTCGTGGTCAACTACTCGACGAGATTCTCGAGGAGTGCGGCGATAGCAGCCACTCCCTGATCGGCTTTGCATTGCTGGCTCGCGCACGGACGCTGGCGATGCAGGACCGGCTCGACGATGCACTGACTGATCTCGATGCGGCAGGTCGGTTATTGCGTCAGCCAGAGTTGCAATTATTGCTGGCCTACTGGCGTGTGCGACTGGTGCCGAGGGAACAACGTCCCTCGAACTGGAAGGAACCGATCGAATCGATGATCTCTTCGATGGAGAAGGTGAGTGAGGGCGAGATCCTGGGTCGCCTTCTGTTTGCCGAGGAGGAGATTTTCAGCGGCCAGCGGGAAGTTGCTATCGAGCAACTGGATGAAGCGTACTCGCGTGCGGTGCAGGCGAACCATCCGTACTGGTTGGAACTGGTCGACCGGTCATTCAGGGAGGTAGATCCCGAGCGCCATGCATCACGGACCATCGAACGATTCAGCGGTCGACCTGCCGAGGAGTTGGCGAAAACGACCACCGAGGACGCGACCATCATCTTTGCAGATCTGGCGGGATTCACGCGCAGGTCCACCGAACTCTCCGCAGAGGAGGTGATGGAGACGGTTCGTAGCGTCTTCGAATTGGCGGTACCGCTGCTGGCGAAATACCAGGTTCGTCCACTTCAGTATCTGGGAGATGGATTACTGGCGGCCTGCCAGGGGGACGATCACCGCCGGCGTGGATTACAATTTGCGATCGATCTTCTGAAGAGAACCGACACTGCCAGCCGGATCCGGCGAGCGCAGGGGGAAGAGTGGGGGCTCGAATTGCGTGCAGGGGTCAACTCTGGACAGGTGGTGTTCGGTCTTCTCGGTTCCAGTTTCAAGCAGGAGTGGCTCGCCATCGGCAAGACCACCAACCTTGCAGCGAGATTGCAGTCATGTGGTGAGGTGGGAGAGGTGGTGACCCTCCCCGAGATTGCCGAGGCTGCTTCCATCGATCCTGCCATGGGGATTATCGAGCCGCACGAGTTGAAGGGGTTCGCCGAACCGGTGCAGCTGCTGCGAATCCGCGTCTAGCAGCAGTCACTTCCGCAGCAGAACACTCGCAACTAGACCTTGAAGTCGTTCTCACGAAACTCCGTGGCGCGGTCTGAATCGCTCTCCTCATCTCTGGCCAGTACCAGGATTGCTCCGTGAGGAACGATGAGGAATGTCTCACCGGCGAACTCGATTTCGATGGCGGCCTTGCGCAGGAACAACACCTGATCACCGACGTTCGCTTCCAGCGGCAGGAATTTCAGCGCGGGGGGGTCGGCCATCTTCCACGGTTCATCGCCGATGTCTGCCGGGGGAGTCATCGGGGTTCCCGGTCCCACCTCGACTACGCGACCACTCTGGACCTCGTTCTTCTCGACGGCACTCGCCGGTAAGATGAGTCCTTCTCGGGTCTTCTCCTCGCCTTTCGTGGGGGCTACGAGAACCCGATCTCCGACCACCACTAGTTTTCGGCCATCACCGAACATCGCTGCCTTCCGTAACGGGTGCTTTCCCCGCAGTAACCGTGATGGTGGCCACCGGATCTGGCTCTGGCAAGAGGCTCCATCGAGACCTCTGGCAGCCTATGATCTGTTCAGCGACATCTGATCAGCGAGAAACAGCGAACAGGAGGAGGTCACGGTGGAGCCTACCGGTGCCAATCCGCACATAGATCTCCTCCCAGCGCCTCTGGCCCGGGTTCTTGAGGCACTGCGTACCGCCGGTTCCGATTCACGGTCGCGTCATGCCGCCGCCTTTGCCAGTCTCGAGGCGATCACTCGCTGGCAGGGAATCTTGCTACTGACCGCACGGTCGCGGTTGCATCTGCCGGTTGATCGTCTCAAGAGGGTCCAGAATTTTCTGCGTCGACCTTCCTTTGGTTCCTGGGTTGAAGTTTTGCTTCGACACGGTTCCCGCCAAACGGATCGAGTATCCAGCGGCATCGGACCTGCCGGAATGCTCGATGACCTGAGGGAGATGCTCACCAGTCCACGGCTCGAGTATGGACAGTTGGTGAAGGAGCTTGCTGGCCGCGGCAGCGGAAAGGCACTTCCCTGGAAAGATGCCATCGAGCATCTGCCTCCTTATCGAAACGACTTCATCGGCCATGCTGGTTTTCTGTCCGACGATCATTACCAGAAGACCGCGCCTCTCTTCGAACAGGCCTCGGCTGCATTGCTGGAACAGATGGAGCAGTGGTCGCAGGAACTGAGAGTGCACGATCTGGCCGAAGAAGGAGTTGCCCTGAAACTTCAGGGATTCGAAACGGCTCAACCTGCACAACAGGCTCCTCCGCAGGAGGTGGATCCGGGTGAGTGTTACATCTCACGTCCGGACGGAAGTTTGCTGGTGGTGCTGGGCGAGATGCTTCACTACCAGGATGACATCGCCTATCTCTTCGACCGCACCCCCAGGGAACGGCGCACCGAGTTCATCGACTTTGCTTCGGGCCAGAGGGCACGCCGTGACGGAACAGCACTACTCGATTCCACCTTCACCGAGAATCTCAGCATCGAAGCAACGGAGGGGAGCTCCGCCGAGGTCGTCACGGGCCGCATCTCGATTCGAGGTCATGCCCTGCGCGACAACATCTCCATGGGAGAGAAACTGTGGGTGCGTGTGGTGGTGAGGAATCGTTCCCCTATATCGGCCCGGTGCAACATTCAATTGTCGGAGAGTTCTGGCTGGTGCTGGAGTGAAGAGACCAACCCCGAGCAAAGAGAAATCGGTGCCGGAGAACACGAGGTATGGCTCCTGGGCGCAGAGCCGCTTCACACCGGAACGATAGCGCCCCCGGTCTTCGAGGTGCTCTCTTCCTTCGATGCCCGTCCGGTGATGGTGGAACCGGAAGGGCCAATTCGGATCCGGGATGCCGATCGGATGCCGCTGGTGGGGAGAGAAGAGCTACTCGGGCAGGTGATGGACCATCTGGACCCCGAGAGACGTCCGGGTGCGACCACTCTCATCGGGGGTGCCGAGGGACAACGAACCGGTGCATTGCTGGCAGAACTATCGCGGCAGGTGCGCCATCGCGGAGTCAGAGATGTGCAGGGCACCTTCCGGGGAGCTGCCGGTCAGCCCTACAAGGGTTTTCAGGATCTGTTGCGTGAACTTCTGGGCGTGTCATCGCTGGAAGCGCATGATCTGGATCTTCGCGAAACGGCTGCCCAGACGCTGGAGGAATTGCTCGGTGAGGACGTTGCGGCGATCGCCTTCTTCCTCGACGAACTGACCGGTGAAGGATCGTTGGAGCAGACCTCGGAGCAGATGCGTTCCTTCTGGTGGTACCGGCTTCTGGCTACAGCAGCGCGCGAAGCACCCCTCTTCGTTGCCATCGACGACCTGGAGAAAGCGGACGCGGATTCTGCACGACTCTTCACGGGTCTGATCGCACGTTGCGTCCAGGATCGTGTACCGATCCTTTTCGGGGCCTGTACCGAGCGCGGAGAGGATGATCGAACCGATCGCCCCGACGGATGGGGGGGAGAGGTACCGCTTCAGATCCTGGATGTGGATCCGATCAATCAGGCCGCTGTCGAGGAATTGCTCGATCTCGCCTACCCATCGGCACCCTTCCGTGATGATATCCCCTGGCTGGCCGCCTCCCTGACTGAACGTGCCGCAGGTAACATCGGTTTTGCCATCGACCTGGTGCGGACCCTCGGTCCCACCGGCAGCGCTATTTTTTCTCCCCTGTCGGAGGGTCGCTGGCAGATCGCCGGAGATCCACCGCGTCGCGAGGAGTTCTCGGAAAAGTTACCGGCGCGCCGAAGTGATCTTTTCGCCGAGTCGATTTCCCGCTTCCCCGAGCAACAGGCCGAGGTGCTGGAAACCGCCGCCTTGATCGAGGGAGATATTTCAGTCGAGGTGCTCGAACGGCTCTATGGTGATGCGGATCTGCTCGACGATACGCTCGACCGCTTCGAGACCGATGGGTTGGGAGTAGCAGTCGACACCGACTTGACCCTATATCGTTTCCGGACCGAGTCTGCACGGTCCGCGGTGATCACTGTCTTCGAGGGACGTGGACGCCGCGCAGCACTGCGTCGTCGTCGCGAACTGGCGAAGGTGTTGATCGAACTTCAGGGCGACATTGCGGAACGAGCCGGACCCATCGGTCGATTGTTGCTCGAAGCGGGTCAGGGAATTCAGGCGGTCAATTATCTACTCCCTGCTCTGGAGAGGCGGCTTCAGCAGGGTCGCTACGTCGAGGGCAAGGAACTGGCCGAATCGATCGAACGGGCCATCGGTGATGGTGCGGTGCTGTCTCAGAAGGATTCGGGTAGTTACCTGCTCAGTGCCGCCAGGGTCTTCATCAAACTGGGAGACCAGGAGTCCTCTGAAAAATACCTCTTACAGATCAGTGCTGATTCTGGCGACGAAATATATCTGCAGAAACAGATCCTCCACTCGGAGATTTGCGACCGAAGAGGATACGCCGAGGATTCCATCCGGATCCTGGAAGAGTTGCGCGAGGCGGTGGAACGATCAGGAGCCAGCCAGATAGCCCAGAAGTTCCAGATCAATTTCGCACTGGCGCTGCAAAAGCAAGGGCGTCTCGATGAGGCGGTCGATGAATACCTCAAGGGCATCCGTATTGCCGAAGAGATGGACGATGAACCGGGTCAGGCCCGCTCGCTCGGAAACCTCGGCAATGTTCGTCTTCGAATGAGGGAGTTCGATGCTGCCCGTGAGAATTACTCCCGTTCGATAGAGATCTTTCATCGGCTCGGTCACCTGGACATGGAGACGATCATCCGGGTGGGGCTAGCCAGTGTTGACTTCTATCAGGGTCATCTGGAGGAAGCGGGGGGGATCTACAGGGAAGCGATCGAGACCTATCGGTTGCTCCAGAACCGCATGGGATTGGGAAGAAACTACCGAAACCTGGGTGAGGTGGAACGTTTACTGGGGCGCTTCGATATAGCTGCCGATTGCTACCAGCGTTCCATCGAAGTGCGACACGCCATCGGTGATCGTCTGGGGGAAGCACGCAGTCACTTCGATCGGGTCGACATTCATGCGGCCATGGGCGATTGGCAAGGGGCCTGCGCTGCCAACGATTCGGGGCTGGCGATCGCCCATGAGGTAAAAAGCGCGGCATTGATCCGCGAGGGACAAATCCGTGAGGGCCTCAACCGGCTCTCGGCAGATCAGGATCCCGAGACGGTCGACCTCTCTTCACTTGCCGAAATGGTGGAGGAGAAGGAACTGGACTCGATGGTGTTGTGGAACATCCTGTATTGCCGTCATCGGCAGTTGAGTGACGGTCGTTTGAATTCCGAGGAGTTCGGCAAAGTTCGCGAGGTACTGGAGCAATGCGAGGGGCTCGCCTTTTCACGGCAACGATGCTTACTCGGGGCTTCTCTGGGATTGGTGGCGCCCGATCGGGAAAGGGCACTCGGGGTGCTGGCACCGATTCTCGATGAGCGGGAGTTGCCTCCTGGAGCCCCTCTCGACATGGTCATCTCGGCTCGAGCCAGTCTCGAGGACGATGGATCCGAGGAACGCGAAAAGTGGGAAGAACGCGCCGTTGTGGCGGTTGAGCAACGTGCAGCAAGAATTCAGCGAGCTTCAGATCGCCGCCGCTTCCTGAACGCCCGTCTCGGCCGTATCTAGCGCCCCGAGGCTCGAAAATTACTCCGAACTCTCCTGTCCGGTTGCTTTCAGGAATCGGATCTGACCGTACAATGCTATGTGGAGTGGTTTTTCGCCTTTCTGTACTGCCCACGTGAAATTGTCGATAGGTGTGCGTGAGGACCGTTTTAACGCACTTGGTGCAGTTTTTCGGAAGATCCGGTCCATGGGGGAAAAACAGGGTTGGTTCGGGGTACGCCCCGGGGAGGATTCTGATGAAGACGCAGAGCCTGTCTCTCGTGTCTCTCCTGACTTGTGTACTGCTGGCGGCTCCGGTCGTAGCGGACAACGTCATCGCTGTAGGTACCACCGCTGCCCAGCCTGGCGCGGTGGCGATTCTCGATATCACCATCGAGAACGACGTCCCCATCGTCGCGTTTTCGTCCGGTTTTATTCACGATCCGGCAGTCCTCCAGCCGGTGACGATGCAGTATGCGGGACCCGTGGCGGCTGATTTCGTCGGCATCGTCCTCACCGTCGATGGCCTCGCTATCGGCGTACTCATCGATTACGAACTCGAACAGGTGATCCCGACGGGAGGTCCTCGTCTGGTGGCGTTGGCCATCTACGATGTAGACCCCGCAGCGGTGGGTCCGGCCGGGAGTGTCACGCCGGGTAGTATTGGTAATCCACCGATCGATCCCGAGTTCACCGATCCATTGGGCGGCCGGATCACCCCGGATCTGGTTGCTGGTGCTGTTTTTGTGCTGGGACCGATTCCGTCCGGTGTTCCTACCAACCGGATTCGCAGTGCCTCCGACGGTGTGTTTCGTGCGCACTCTCCCTCCGGAGTTCTCGAGGAAACTGGAGTTCTGCCACCGGGAGCACCGACCGACCTCTTCGTGGCCACCAATGGTGCCTCCTGGGTACTGGTGGCTTCAGCGCAGCGTGTTGTTCATGTCGGTCGCACCGGCACCGTGATCAACGAGATTCCCACCGGAGAGTTCCCCACTGCCATCGCTCCGATTGGCAACTACGGTGTCTTCGTCGCTCACCAAGATGGAACCCTGCAGGTGATCTATGCCGATGGAACCATCCTTCTCGGCGGTGATGGGGCCGGAGATACCGGCGAAGACGGGGCACTGGGTGCTGCGGTTCAGGTCGGTGTTGTCACCGACTTCGCGCCAGAAAACCCCAGTTCCTGGATCTGGGCATCCGGGCAAGAACGTCTGATTCGTCTCAACCCTCAGGGCAATGTGATCGTCGATGTCAGTATGGGTCCCGGCAATGCCATCGCCGACATTTCCGGCAGCAGTATCCCCGATGGTTCGGTCTACGTGCTGTTGCCCGATCGCATCGAGAAGCGAGTTGCCGACGGTTCCCTCGATCACGTCCAGCAGTTACCGCCATCGACGTTGCCGACACGGATCGCCGTGACGGCTGCCCCCGATATCGATGGTGTGAGTCATGACCGAGTGGCGGTGCTCAACCCATCGAGCAACCAGGTGTTCATTTACGACTGGAGCCGCAACAACGATGTGATCGCCCTGTCGACGGTGACAACCGGCGATGGTGAAAACAGCATCTCCTGGGATGGATTGCGTCAGCTGTGGATTGCCGGTCAGGATCCTGCTACCGGCGATGCTTCTCTCACCTCCTATGACAGTGCAGGAGCAGTGGTCACAGATCTCTCCTTCCCGGGAGAGACGATTCTCCTCACTTCCGAGGGGGGTGCCATCCCCGCAGCTCTGTCTGATGAGGGTGATAGGGATTACGATGCCGATGAATACACCAACATCAACGAATTGAAGTCCGGATCGAACCTGTTCGATGCGACCAATGATCCGAGCGATGCGGTTCCCTTCTATGTACTTCCGCTGGAGTCCTTGACCGCTGAAATCACCGAACCAGGCCCCTGCCCATGGATAGAACTGGTGTGGACCTGGAGTTCGCCGACGAATACCGCCCCCGATTTCTACGAGATCACACCCTATATCGACGGTGTGGCCGGTGACGCGCTGCTCGTCGACGGTGCTGTGAGCGGCTGGATCGACCAGGATGTGATTCCCGGTACCCACCGTTATGAGGTGGCCGTACTCATCGGCCCGGGCCGCTCCGACGTCCTGGAAGTGGTGGTGGTGGTCGGTGCTGGTGAATCCACAGAAGTCCCCATCGATGTCGGTTTCGACTTCACCGAGATCTTCGATATCACGGTGAATCCTGACAATCCCAACGGGACACCACGCTACTACTGCACCGATTCTGCCAACGGTCAGATCTACGGTCTCGATGAGGACTTCCTACCGTTGGCGGTGATCGCCAGTCCTTTCGAAGATGGGATCCCCTGTACCGGCATCGCGTTCGTTGGGACCGGGGATGCAGATAACGGGTCGTTGATTGTCGGCAACGGGCAATCCGGCGTGCAGATGCATCTGATCGAGATCACTCTCGCTGGCGAGTTCCTCCGTGATCTCTTCGTCTTCATACCGACACCTGCGCTTCCTACCGCGAAGGCGTTTCCAGGGCCGGTGGAAGGCCGTGCCGGCGGGATGGCTTTCGGTAGTGAATCGGGAACGGTTTACATCACGGGTCCTGATACCTGCGATATCTATGGCATGTCTCACGAAGGTAATGGAGAAACGGATCCGGACTCTTCCTTCGAGCACCCCAATGAGGGTTCTCAGCAGAAGGGCTGTACGACCAAACAGTGTGCCCAGTCCAACGGCTTCATCGGTTGTACCGAGACTCTCTACCTCACCAGCCAGACAGATGACGGAACCCTCGAGATCATCGAGGTGAGTGTCGAGGCAGGCGAGGCAACGCAGATCGGAGAGGGCATCAGTCTGGCCGGGATCGAGGATCCGGGCGGTATCGTATTCGAGGGTGATACCTTCATTGTCACAGGAAACAGCGATGGTAGCGTTTACCAGGTCCAGTCGACTGGTAATTTCGTGCGAGGCGATGCGAATGGGGATAGTCTCGTTGACATCGGTGACCCCATCACGATTCTCGGTGTTCTGTTCAATAGCGAACCGGCCTCCGAGTGCCTGGCCCAGCTCGATAGCAACGATGACAATCAAATAGACATCGGAGATGCGATCTACGTCTTGAATTTCTTGTTTCAGGATACTGCACAGCCTCCGGCACCATTCCCCGATCCGGGTCCTGATCCGACCCCATCTGCAGTGACACCTTGTCCGTGATGATTGTGAAGGATTGTATGAGCACCATGAAACGACACGACAGAGCCCTGACTGTTCTTGCGGTGGTGGTCGTGATGCTCGCCCTCGGTGGGGCGACTCTCGCTCAGGATCCGGTCTTTGAGATCCAGGCGCCCGGCGGCGAGGCGTACTACCCGGTTGCTACCCCGGAGAGTGCGACCTTCACCGGATCGATTTCCATCCAGCAGACGGCGTTCCCTGATGGCGGATCCGTGCCCGCCGAGACCTCTGGCTACTCGCTGGGAGTGGCTCACGATCCGGCGATTTTGTCGATCAATACGGCAATAACGGTAGTGACATCAACGAGTGGTGAAGCGGTCGAATTTGAAGTGGTGAACATCTATTTCGACGGGGTCACCCAGGGAGTTGTTTATGACTTCCTCCTTGACTGGTCGCTTTCCCTGGTAGTTGCCACACCCGTTCTGGAAATCGAATACCAGTTGCAAGCTGGAGTTCTGACCGGTGCAACCTCCTCGAGTTCCACTACCTTGAACGTGGTGAATACCCTCGGAGACCCTCCCGTGGATAACGTGATGGTCGTTGATGGTGCTTCCGTGCCAGCTGTCCCTGTCGACGGAACCCTGATCCTGACTCCTTACGAGGGTTCCCAGTTCATCCGCGGAGACGTGACCCAGAACGGTTCCCTCGATGTGGCGGATGGGATCGGAGTGCTCAACTATCTGTTCCTGTCCACCACGACCACCTGCTTCAATGCTCTCGATGCAGACGACACCGGTAACGTATCCATCTCGGATGCGGTGAGGATCCTCTGCGCGGTCTTCTGCCCCGGTTCTCCTGCTCCTGAGGGCCCCTATCCCGGTTGCGGTGTCGATGTCGCAACAGATGGGGGAAGTTGCAACGCCTTCGCCAGTTGCCCATGATCGGGATTTCAGCGACGTGAGGTTTTTAGCAGCAAAGCGACCAGCGTTGCGTCATCGGTATCTCTTACTCGTTCTGCTTGCCTTGTTGGTTTCCTTCACGGGGTAAACCCTTGTTGTCGAATCACGGGTCGGGGTGTAGCGTGGTTCCATTCAAGTCGGTGAAACCGGTTCTGATGACGACTTTTTCCAGGAGGCACTTGGACGCGCCACGTTACGAAAAATACTCCACCGTTCCTCTGTTCGAGGGACTCAAGCCGGAAGAAATCGGTGCTCTGCTCGATTATTCCGAGGAGGTCAACGTCGAGGCCGGTGATGTGGTCATCCACGAAGGTGAGCCCCCGAAAGATTTTTACATCGTTGCCGAGGGAACCCTCGATGTGATCAAGACCGAGGGAGAGAACCCCACGGTTCTGGCGAGGCTTTCCGATCTCAGTTCATTTGGCGAGATTGGTGTGGTCTCCGATCAGGCTCATACCGCCAGCATCGTGGCCGTATCCCGCTCTCGATTACGCCGTTTTTCCATCGATCGATTTCGGGAGTTGCTCGATCATGGAGATCGTACCGCCTTTCGCATGGTACTCGGATTGACCAAACTGCTCGCGTTACGATTGACCTCCAGTGATAAACGAAGAGTGAGCTGAATCTTGAGACTGCAGTTGATTCCCTCAACAGTGGCCGGAAATGGTCCAGCCCAACTCCTCAGTTCCTACCTGATTGATAATTGCATCTGCATCGATGCGGGAAGTATTGGATTTCACTCTGATCTCGATCTGCAGTTGGGTGTGAAGCACGTCTTCATCACTCACTCCCACAGCGATCATGTCGCCAGTCTTCCGGCGTTTCTGGATGCACATTTAGGGGTGGATAGGGATTCGAGTGGGCCTGTGACGATCTATGCCACCGAGACGACAGTAAGCAGTCTCCAGCAGGATCTGCTCAATGACCGCCACTGGCCTGATTTTCTTCGAATCTGCCAGGAATCGGGGAAAGATTTGATGCGGTTGGAGGTCATCCACCCAGGTGTCCCCATCGAGGTGGACGGCAAGAGAATCACCGCGGTTCCTGTCGACCACATCGTTGAGACAGTGGCCTATATCGTCGAGGACGATGCCAGTGCTTGTGTCATCATCACGGACACGGGACCCACCGATGAGATCTGGCAATGCTGTCATGAACTACAGGGGTTATCGACGGTAGTACTGGAGATGGCCTTTCCGAAACGACTCCAGTGGCTCGCCGATGCGTCCAAGCATCTGACTTCGGTCACCTTCGAGTCAGAGCGGGCCAAGGCTCCCGACCCGGATCAATTGAAATTCCTCGCGGTGCATCTGAAGGCGAATCAGTTCGATGAAATCGTCGAGGAACTGACTGCGCTTTCCTTGCCTGGAGTCGAACTGATGAAATCGGGTCACGACTACCAGACCTGATCTTGGTTCCTGTCTCCGCCATCTATCTGGCCCCCAAACACCACCCTTGCACCAGGTGGATCGCTGGAGCACGGTGCTACTTTCCGGGAAGTCCGGCGAGGAAATCTCTCACCGCTTCGAAGGCGACACCGCTTCGGCGTGAATCGTTGTGTTGACCCCCGGGGATCTTCACCAGTTGTTTCGGATCAGGGGCCAGACGGTGGAGTTCCATCCCCTGTTCGTAGGGCACGATTTCATCCGCATCGCCGTGCAGTAGCAGCAGCGGGCAGGTGATGGAACCGATCCTTCCCGAGTTGTCGAGACGTGTCTGCATCAGCATTCCCATGCCAGGGATCGGCATGATCACATCTGCTATCGCACGTCCGTTGAGGAGTGGGGAATCGAGGATGAGCCCGCACGCCTCACCTTCGGCGGCGAGAACGACGGCGGGAACGGTGCCGAGGCTACGGCCGAAGGCGACCACATTTTTTCCTGATAGACGACGAGTGAAGGCGATCGCGGCCCGGGCATCGGCGATGATCCCCTTCTCGGTCGGATTGCCTTTCGAGCGTCCGTAGCCGCGGTAGTCAAAGAGCAACACCGACCAGCCACATTTCTGCCAGTGGCTGGCGATATCGAAGCGATGAGAGATATTGCCGGCGTTTCCGTGGCAGTACACGAGAACCGCGCTGGCTTGCTCGGCGGGGAACCAGGCCCCGGAGAGTTCGGTGCCATCGGTACTGACGAACTCGACTTCCTTCGCCTCGTCGGGCAACGGTGCATCCCAGGGGGCCGATGGAACAAAGATCATTTTCCGTTCCATCCTCCAGCCGAAGATGAGGAAGAGACACAAGAGGATCGCAAGTATGCGCAGCACGCGAATCCACAGCGCTAAAGGTGTGGCCTCACCCATCGGGGCACCTTCCAGTTACTTGCGGCGCCATCGCCGCCGGGGCATCGTACAGGTCTCGGTGCTTCGTCGTCTCAAGACATGCTCGATCCACCGAGGGAGAAATCATGTCGACCATCGATTGCCGCGCTTTCATCACTGCCGCTGCCACCGAACGAGTCAAGGCTGCGGACCGCTTCTAGAGGAGACCGACCGAATGTTCCCTGGCATCAAGTTGTCACTCATCGAACTGTCGAGGATCGTCTGTCTGCTACTGCTGGTGATTTCCAGTGCCAGTTTCTTATCTGGACAGGACGGGATTCTCGACGAACTTGCCGCAGAAGACCCATGCTCGGTACGTCTCTTCAGCGCCGTGAGGACCTACCAGCCGGGAGTTTCCTTCGAGGTGGGAGTGCTGGTGGAGCCGGATGCAGGCTGGCATGGCTACTGGCACTCGGCTCGTGATGGTGGAGATGCACCGGAGGCGATCTGGGATCTCCCCGAGGGGTGGAAGGTGAGCGGTCCCGAATTCCCTGTCCCGGAGCGAATGGTGGAACCAGGTGATCTAGTCAGCATCGGTTACAAGAAACCGTTCCTGTTGCGATTTCGCCTCCATCCGGCCTCTTCTGTCGAAGCAGAGGAAATTGGCACCAAACTGGAGATCCCCCTGGTGGTGATCTGGCAGGTGTGCAAGACCACCTGCATCTACGGCGAGAGCCGTGCGAGCTTGCAACTGAGTCGAGGTGACAAACCGACCGTCGATAAAGGGGGGTCGGCGATGCTAGCACGATGGAAGGATCGCTACCCGGTCGAGGCTTCTGCCGCTCGCGGTTTTCGTTTCCAGTTGTCTTGGTTTCCCGATGCGCACGCCGGTCGGGTTCGCAGTGGCACCTGGGTGGTGCGGTGGTATCGCGAGGGATCAGATCGTCGTCCAGCAGTACCGGTACAGTGGCTCGCGTTTCCGCACGGGCTGGAAGCGGGGATCGTCCAGGAAGCCGAGGTGAGGTCGTGGGTTGGGGATAGCGATGGCACTGCAGAAGTCCACAGGGGCTGGCAAGTGAGTTTCTCCGTGGCGGATCTGGGGTCGGGCTTCCAATACGGGGCTCTGGGTGCGACACTGGTTCCTACTCCAGGGAAGGCCAAAGGGCCGGTTCCCGGGATGCCTGCAATTATTGTCCGGGCCGTGCAGGCAGCGAGGAGTGGATCGCCGGAGCCCGGTTCCGGAAACAAGAAAGGAAGCGGCAGATGAAGACGATGTCGAAGTTTCTCCTGTTGGCGCTCGTGCTGTCACTGGGTGCCGGTGCGGGATTCCTGCAGGCCGACGAGAAAACCCAGGATTCAGCCAAGAAGGAAGTTCCCGGACTCAGTTTTGAACTGAAGGATCTCGATGGGAAGACTTTCAAGTCCTCTGACTACAAGGACAAGTTGATCGTGCTGGAATGGACCGAATCCGCCTGTCCGGCGGTCATACCCCTTTACAAGACAAAGAAGGTTCAAAACCTCGCTGCTTCTTACAAGGACAAGGGTGTCCAGTGGTTCTCGGTCTGCTCGACCAAGAACAACAACATCGCGACACTCAAGAAGTTCTCGAAGCAGTACGGTGTCGAGCACAAGATCCTGACCGATTTTAATGGCACGGTGGGCAAGAAGTTCGGTGCCAAGCGCACGCCCCACTGTTTCGTGATCAAGAATGGTAAGGTTCTCTACCAGGGTGCTTTTGACAATCGCAGGTCGGGCGAAAATTATGTCAAGAAAGCGGTCGACGAGATCCTCGCTGGCAAGGAAGTTTCTACTCCGCGGACGAAACCCTATGGCTGAACCGTGAAATACGCGTCTTAGTTGAAGACGTGATAAATGTTGACTATGAGGCCCGATCTCCTGACAGGAGATCGGGCCTTTTTTGATCGGCCGGCTCGACGATCGTGCTTGGACCCCGGTCATCGCCAGTGCATCCTGAAGTGAGGAGGATTCTCGATGTCGATCTCTTCAAAGATAGTTGCGCTGATTCTTGCTTGTCTTGTTGGTGGATTCGCCCCGGGTGTCCTCTCGGTAGAGCCGGATGACTGGCAACTGATACCGGTTCCGGGTCGCTGGGAATCCGTGTTCGGTGAGTATGATGGATTCGCGTGGCTCAGAGCCTACGTCGTGTTGCCCTCCATGTGGGCCGGGCAGGAACTGATTCTTCATGCCGGTCGCATCGATGATGCCGACGAAACCTTCTTCAACGGCAGCAAGGTTGGTGGTGTGGGGAAACTCCCGCCCGAGCCGAAGTCAGCCTGGAATGCCGATCGAATCTACACCATCCCCGGTGAACTGGTGCGAGAAGGGGCCAACCTCATCTGCATTCGCATCTACGATACCGGAGGTGCCGGGGGGATCACTTCAGGAACAGTGTCGCTGGAAGGTCCTACAGGGTCCATCGATCTGGCGGGGGGGACCTGGCTCGCGCGTAAAGGCGATGACCTGTCGTGGAAGAATTGGTCGGTACCGAGCGATTCACTGCAGGCAACGTTGCTGGCACGGAAATATCTGGCGACACAGGGTAGTGGAGCAATAGCCCCTGGCGGGCGGATCGTAGTCAGCGAACACACCCAGCGACCGTCGGGGGATCAATTGATCTGGTATCGATCTCCTGCTGGAAACAACTGGACCCGCGGATTGCCGCTGGGCAATGGTCGCCTGGGAACCATGGTGTTGGGCGGACCGCGCCACTGGAAGTTGCAGTTGAACGAGGATGGGATCTGGGCAGGTACTCCGACAGATCGGGTTCGTCACGGCGCCCACGAGTACCTCGACAAGGCTCGGCAACTCATCTTTGACGGCGAAGTGGTGGAGGCGCAGAAACTATTACAGAAGCAATTCATGTCTGCTCGCTGGACGCGCTCCTACCAGACACTGGCCGATCTGGATGTCCACCAGTCCGGTTTGGATGAACTATTGAGTTATCGTCGTTGGCTCGACCTCGATGAAGCTCAGGTGACAGAAGAGTTCACGGCGAGCGGCATCGGCTTTCGCAGGCGGGTGATCTCGAGCCGTCCCGATGAATGTGTGGCGGCGATTCTCGAAGCGGACCGTCCAGGATCGATCTTCATCGATGTCAAAATCTCGCGCGAAACCGGAGGTGCGCTGGTCGAACCGATTCGCATCGATGCAAATCGCGCATGGATGCGTTTCGGTGGTCAGGCTTCCCACGGCGATAAATTCCCGGGAGCGTATTTCGAGTGCCAGTTGAGCATCGTGGCTGAAGGTGGCCTGTTGAAGATGGAAGGTGGCGGAGTCTCGCTCAAAGGTGCCGATTCGGTGCTGTTCGTGATCACCGCAGATAGTGACCCACAGGGACAGTTCGAGGCTCAGAAACTGACACGGCTGCACGCTGCTAGCGCCCTGAATGGGCAATCACCGGTCGCAAGTTACGATGCGTTGCGACAGCGACAGTCGGCCGATCATCGATCGTTGATGCAACGGGTCTCCCTTTCTCTCGGTGGCGAATCAAAGCGTTCTCTTCCGACTGATTTACGATTGAGCAGGATTCGACAGGGAGAGCAGGACCCCGACCTGGTGGCGACCTTTTTCCAGTTCGGGCGCTACCTGCTGATCTCATCTTCGAGACCCGGGTGTCTTCCGGCCAACTTGCAAGGCATCTGGAGTCACCACATCTCGGCTCCCTGGAACAGCGACTATCACATCAACATCAATCTCCAGATGAACTACTGGCCGGCAGAGATGACCAACCTGGCCGAGTGTCACGAACCGCTCTTTGACTTCATCGAGGCACTCATGGCTCGCGGATCACAGACGGCACAGGAACTCTACGATGCGCCAGGCTGGGTCGCTCATCACACCAGTGATGTCCATGCCTTCACCGTACCCATCGGCCGGACGGTATGGGGACTGTGGCCGCTGGGCGGAGCGTGGTTGTGTCGACATCTCTGGGAGCACTATCAGTACGGTGGCGATGAGGAGTTCCTGAGGGATCGGGCGTGGCCGGTCCTGCGAGGTGCGAGCGAATTCTTTCTGGCCTATCTGGTCGAGGATCCTCGGACAGGGAAACTGGTCAGTGGACCTTCATCCTCGCCCGAAAACGCCTACCGGACTCCGGATGGACAGGTTGCGGATGTCGGGATGGGCAATGCGATGGATCAGGAGATCATCTGGGATCTCTTCACCATCACCCTCGCCAGTGCCGAGGTACTTGGCATCGATGACGAAATGGTTTCCAGGATCCGTGTTTCCCGGGATCAGATGGCCCGGCCGAAGATCGGAACGGATGGCCGCATCCTGGAGTGGTCGCGACCGTGGCAAGAGATGCAGCCGGGACACCGCCACATGAGTCACCTCTATGCGCTCTATCCAGGCGAGGAGTGGACTCCGGAGCAGACCCCGGAATCGATCGCCGCGGCGCGACGATCGATCGAGTTCCGGCTCGCCAACGGTGGAGGTCACACCGGCTGGAGTCGTGCCTGGCTCCTCAACTTCTTTGCTCGACTCGGTGATGGGGCGAAAGTTGGCGAGAGTATCCAGTTACAACTGTCCAAGTCGACGCTGCCCAACCTTCTCGACGATCACCCGCCGTTTCAGATCGACGGCAACTTTGGCGCTACCGCCGGCATCGCCGAAGCACTGGTACAGTCACACGGGGGCGTATTGCGATTGCTTCCGGCTCTCCCATCGTCGTGGTCCAAGCAGGGCAAGGTCAGTGGATTGCGTACCCGATTTGGAGTGGAAGTCTCGCTTGCGTGGCAAGATGGGCAACTCACGCAGGTGCGATTGTTGCCTTCCAGGAGCCAGCAACTTTCGATTCACTGGACTGCAGGGCGACTCGACTTGGATCTGGAAAAAGGTCAGGAAATATTGCTGAGTTCGATCGATGGAAAACTCGAGAGGAATCCGTCGACCGGCCAATGACCCACGATTGCAATGAGGTACAATTGAAGGAACCCGTGTTACACCGGAGGAGCTATCCTTGAATCCCCGTAACCTGTTCATCGCGGGAGGCGTCATCCTCGCTCTCGTGTTGGCGGTTTTTCTACTTCTTCCCAAAGATCCAGGTCCACTTGGTGGTACTGGAATGGTCGGTGCCGAAACGCGTATTGATTTCGGCGCCGATTCTTCTGATGGAGGAAATTCCGAAGGGGATAACCAGGGGGCCGACAGTTCAGCAGCAGGAACCTCTGTAATTGGTCCCAGGACAGGGATCCTGGAAAACGATGATCGCTCCGGGACAGGAAGACGTTTTCGCGCAGATGGTCAGTCGGGAAGCGGCAGAAACGGTACGGCTTCTCGATCCGGAGATGATCTCGGATCGGATGACTCGACAGAGAACCGAGATAGGAGCAGCCCATCTACCAGGCGTGGTCCCGGGCGATCGGGACAGAATTCGCGCGGGGGATCTTCTGGCTCGGGTTCAGGAGCCGTCCCGGAAGGGATGGTGAGGGTCTCCGGGGAAATAGTGGTCGAGAATATTCCCGAAGCCGGGCCGACGCTTTCCGGTCAACTCCAGATCGGAGTTTCTCGGGGATCCAGATCGATCTCCGTCAATAACGGCCGATTTACAACCAATATTTCAAAATCTGCTTCCATTCGTTTCTTCAGTGCAGTGCTGGAAGGGAAGCCTGCGAGGGTGATCTCCCCGACGACTTCAGTGGCTGCCTCAGCGGCACGTTCGATTCGGGTTGTGGTTCGATACGACGCCCTGGCGATGTTGCATCTGCTTTCGGCCGAGACAGGCGAATCGTTGACAGACGTGGAAGTACTTCGTGCCAAGGACTACGCCCGTAGTTCACTGGCTCATCCGGGCTGGGTTCTGCCGCAAGATTCTCGAATCGTCTCCGATGAATCTCCTGTTGCCCTCGATGGCAGGATTGGGTTGATCGGATCTGCAGTCGCGATCCATGCCAGGGCTGTGGGGTATGAATGGAAGCGGGTCACCGTGGATCTGGTGGATGGGGGAGAGAGAGAATTGACTCTCCAGCGTAGCGGAGCGCTAAATCTGATCTTCGTCGGCGATAGCGAGCGTGAAGGCGTGATGCTTCGCCTTCGTGGAGTAGGCGCCAATGGTGCCCCTCACCTCGAGGTTCCCGTCATGGCGGGCACCACGCAACTTGTCGAGGGGATATTGCCCGGAAGCTGGATTGTTTCGCTGGAAAAGGGTCACTGGGCACACCAACCAGAGGTCTTCGATGAAATCGAGTTCGATCTTGTTGTTGATGATCTCATCGATCTGCAACTGGAGATCCCGCTCGATGACGAGGAACGGGTAGATGTGGCAGGGAGCGTTTTCATCCCTTCTGGTTGGTATCTCAATGTCTTCTCGGTTCGACTTCGTCCGATCGGTCCAGGTAGTGATCCGATTCACGATACTGTCGTGATTCACAGCACCACGATGGAAAGTGAAGAGGGGGCCGGCGGGACTCTCTGGTACTGGGGTCCGATTTCTATGAAACAAGGGACCTACGGGATTCTGGTGCTGCCAATTGGTTATGGAGACGTGTTCGAGGTGGGTGAAGAGGGTCTGCTGGATGTGTACATCGAACTTCCGGCTCCCGTCGATATCACGGTGCAGGCGATGCTGGCGGACGGCAGCGGTATTGCTACACCGAGTCTGATTCGCTGGGCACCGGTACATCCTCCTGGGGTTCCCGGTGCCGGAGCTGTTCCGGTGGGTCCAGGAGATAACGGTTACTTCGAGTTCCAGGTACCCATCGGCGCCGTGATGTTGTCTTGCTCCGATGTTGCATATCGTCCCAAACACCAGATAGAGCAGGTGACCATCGGAGGTGATAACTCGTTTACGATGTTACTCGAACCAGCGATGGGGATGCACTTGTATCTGGAGGAGCAAGGGACATCGGTGCCCTGGGATCTCTCATGGCATCCAACGATTCAGGCGCAGGGACATGATGGCACGGTAGTGACACGAGGTCGTACCGGGGTTGGCTACCGGATCCTTGTCAGCGAACCTGGTCTCTACGAGGTGGATATCGGACAACTGCCGGGGTTCCTCCCGGTCGAACCGTTCCCCGTGAATATTCTCGCCAGCGAAGTTATCGAGATAGTGGTCGAGATCCAATCACAATGAAGGCCACTCCACAGCGGTTGGTCTAGTCCTCATCCTGTATGACAATTTCATCGACACTGCCGTCCTTCAATACCTGCCAGCTGATGTCATCTTCCGAGCCGGGTTTTCCATCCGGGCCGGAACTGACGATGCGTGCGCATTCATCATCATCGACCGAATCAAAAACGGCGAAGTTCTGTCCCCATGGATCGATCAATGTGTACGGATCCACATCGCCCAGGATGCGGGCGGCTGCAGGAACCGGCTGGCTGCCGATCCCTTTCATCCTGCTGGCAATATCCTTGCCCAGTTTCCCGGCAGCGAGGTTGGCTTCGATCCTCATCCTTTCATCCCGGTCTTTTTGCATCGGATTGGAACGGTCCCGTTCAGGACGGATCCGAATTCGCTGTTCATCGATCTCTGGCGGGAAGACGTTATTGGTTCGGTCAGCATCGCCAATTTCCATGTGAGCATCGATTTCAACCCGGGTGATCGGTTCACGTGTGACGAGCAACTTGGACACCACCCGTGGATCCTGGCGCCACACCTCGGCATGGAGGCGGAAATCTTCAGTCTCCCCTGATTCGTAGGTGACCGTCAGGGGGATCGGCATCATCAATCCGCCGAAGTTCCTCATCTGGACCACCGTGAAGTTCCAGGTTCTATTGATGAGTTCAGCATCTCCGTCCTCGAGTCGGGAGATGAATCTCTCATATCCTCTTCGATCCTCTTCAGTTACGTCCATTTCATCGAAGGAGTTGTAGAAGTCGAGCAGTTCGGGGTACCGCTCGGTTCGAATGGTCAACCCCTCGTTGTTCTTTCTGCTGATCCACTCCGGATCGGAATCACGTTCTGCTTTCTGGAGGGGCTTTTCTACATCGGGATTTCCGGTGTCGAGATGGAAGCGAACAACGCGATCAACAGCCAGATCGCAATGGTCGGTGGAATAGAACCAGCCGCGCCAGAACCAATCCAGATCGATGCCGGATGCGTCCTCGAGGGTTCTGAACAGGTCTGCAGGTTCCGGGCGCTTGAATGCCCACCGCTGGGAGTATTCGCGGAAGGCGAAGTCGAACAGTTCCCGACCGAGGATACTCTCCCTCAGGATGTTGAGTGCTGTGGCCGGTTTTGCGTAGGCATTGCTCCCGAACTGCAAGAGTTGTTCACTATTTGTCATGATGGGAACTTGATGGGTACTGGTGGTGAAGCCAACGATGTTGCGGGCTTCGCCCCTTCGCGACGGGTACTTCTCTTCCCACAGTTGTTCTGCGATAAACTGCACGAAGGTGTTCAGACCCTCGTCCATCCAGGTCCACTGGCGTTCGTCCGAGTTGATGATCATCGGGAACCAGTTGTGACCGACCTCGTGGATGACCACCCCGATGAGACCATATTTGGTTCTTTCGGAGTAAGTCCCGTCTTTTTCTGGTCGTGGCCCGTTGAAGCAAATCATCGGATATTCCATGCCGCCTATCGGACCGTTTACGCTGATGGCCACAGGGTAGGGATATGGGATCGACATTCGAGAATAGACCTCAATGGTGTGTGCGACAGCATGGGTCGAGTAGCGACTCCAGAGAGGTTCCCCCTCGTTGGGGTAGAACGACATCGCCATCGTTTGCCCTCCACCCGGCACGCTCACCCCCATCGCGTCCCATATGAATTTTGGTGAAGCTGCCCAGGCGAAGTCGCGCACATTCCTGGCTTCGAAGATCCAGGTTTTTTCTCCGGTAGCTTCTTTCTTCTCGTTCTCCAGGGCTTCCTCGGGAGTGACGATGAAGACCGGGCGATGCGAACTTCTCGCAATACCGAGACGATCTTGTTGATCGCGGTTCAATACGTCTTGCTGATTCAGCAGTTCACCGCTGGCGCTCACGATGAATGTATCGGGTGTTGTGATGGCGACCCTGTAGTCGCCGAATTCCAGCGTGAACTCGCCGCTTCCGATGAACTGCTTGTGTTGCCAGCCCGTGTAATCGGTGTAGGCGCACATCCTTGGAAACCACTGCGCGATCTCGTAGATGGCGTTGCCCGTCTCCTCGAACCACTCGTAACCGCCACGTGCTCGAAGAAGATCGGCATTTACGATGAAATTCTTCCACTCCACTTCGTATTCGATGACATCCCCGGGTTTCAATGGATAGGGAAGATCAATTCTCATCATTGTGTCGACGATGATGTGGTCAAGGCCGGTACCGTTTGCATCCCGTACTCCCAGGATGTCGTAACCACCGTGAAACTCTTCTTCGAAGGCAAGCCGGCGCAACCAACCGATGCTTTGTTCTTCTTCGAGACCATCTGCATCCGTCAGATTTCCAATTGAATCATTTCGGAATCGGTTCTGGTCAAGTTGCATCCATAGATATGTGAGTGTGTGAGGGGACCGATTGTGATAAGTGACGGTTTCCTTGCCATGGAGACTGTGGTTCTGGGTATCGAGAGTTACCTCGATGTTCATGTCTGCTCTTTGTTGCCAGTAATCGGGACCTGGAGCTCCGGATGCGAGACGTGTTTCGGTCGGCGTAGGAAGAACATCATCGAGTTGCCGGAAAGGGTCCTCTCGATCGATCTTGTCGATGGAAAGGTATGGTGGTGGCACGTCATCGTGAGGATCGTGTGCCAACGTGGTGGCGCAGAAACTGAGAAGCGACAAGAAAATGATAATGCGCATGGCGACCGCCTTCTGGGCATGAAGGGCCAAAGACCTCCAGCAATTAACCGGGGAATTGTGGCTGCTCCAGCAAATACTGGATGACGCAGTCATGATAAGGGTTGCTCCATGGTGACACCACCAAACAGTGCCGAGTCTTAGATGGAGGCGTGAGATCCATCGCAATATGGAGCACCACTTGTTTTCTTACATGCACAGAGGGCGACCTTACTCTTCTCATCGATCTCGAAGATGACGGGTGTAATCCCGGAATCTGCGTGGCTCCCATCGCAAAAAGGATGGTTGCCAGAATGGCCGCATGCGCACCAGGCATGAGTTCCTGGTTCCAGTTCGATGATCACGGGAGTTGTATCCACGATTTTTGGTTCGTCGTTCATCGATTATCCCGCTTTCTAGTCCAGCAAAATGTCGGTCCAGTAACAGTTCTTGCTCACGTTTTCGAACTTCTTGTTGCCAATTTCAGCGTAGGGATCCACGAAGTAGTTGAGGGGAGCACCATCCTGAGCGGGGCTCAAGACGATGTCGCGACCCGTGCTGAGTGTAACGCGGTTGCCGGTGTGTGAGCCGAAGTATTGATCAACATTTGTAGGATCCTTGTCGGCTTCGGAGATATCGACCGGAACCCAGCCCTGACCGGCTACATGGAATTCTGCCCAGCAGTGGTAGCGACCTGTCTTGTATTCTCCGTCGATTACCCCGTATTTGCCCCACATGCCGATCTGAAAACGCGAGGGAATGTCAGCAGAGAGACACAACGCAGTGAAATAGGTGTGGAAATCAGTGCAGTTTCCCTTGCCGACATCGCAGGCATGAGTGATGTCGCCACGACCCCAGCCGTGGTGATTCTTGTCATAGGACATTTGCGCGAGGATGTGATCATAGAATGCTCGAGCCTTGTCGATGGTCGAGTTGTGCTCGGAAGTCAACTTGGCGGCTTCCAACTTCACCTGAGGGGTAACAAAACACAGTGCCGAGGGCTGAAGGTAGGTGTTCAGATCCCTGCGCTGGGCTGCAACGGATTCTTGCTGACGGTACATCTTCTGATCCACCGAATACTCGTGACGTTCCACGTCATATTCGATCATGAAATCCAACTGGGGTTGGGAGCAAACACCCTCGAAGTAGTACATCGTATTGGAGTACTTCAATTCTTTTTCGAGCGTTCCCTGGACCGCACCCGATACCTTCATGTTGATGATGTTCTGATGCGGATCGTTGTGAGGGACTGGAATCCAGAGCCGGAAACTCTCACCAACGGGACAGTTTTTCATGCTGGTGACATACCGGACATGGAATATACGTTCGAGTTCTCCCTCCTGATTCGAGATAAGGGAGAGAGTTGTGCAACCGAGAACTGCAACAAGAATCAGCAGAATGATGGGGATCAGAGATTTCATGAACTTGGGAGTCATTGTGTCCTAAAAAATAACAATCAACTTATGGCACTCGAGTATGGAAAAATCGACAGTGAAATCGACCACCGCAGACAAGGACCTGAAGGAACCATACTTCCTGAATCTGCACGATGAAACCAGGGTTGTTACTGCTGAGGAACCTTGTTTTCTTCAGTGGCTTCTTCGGACTCGCTCGTGCTGTTCTTTGTACGGTCGGCGATGTCTTCGCCCAGTTGTTTGAGTCCTGCATCTTCGAGCGCATCCTTGAGCAACTGGTCGATGCGCTCCTGGGGCCACCCCTCACGGTCTTGCGCGTGAACACCCATGATGACAGCTTCCTGTACCGCAGCGAGAATTTTGTGCAGATATCCCTTGGCAATGGCGATGATCGGGCTCATCAGGAAGCGCTGAATAGTGCTGATGTCTTCGCGTTCCATGATGAATTCGATGATGGCATCGAAGCCATCGTCGACCCTTTTCCTGGTCGGGACCACCACAGCATCTTTCCAGAGAGTGGCAGGGCGAGAAGGAGGACATTCCAGGATGCCCGGTATCATTCCCAGCATCGATTTCAGGACCGCTTCATCCGTCTCGATACCCTTGGTCCCCTTTCGCCGCGCTTCCTTTATCATCGATTCCTCGAGATCGGGAACCTGTTTCCCCGAGATTCGCGAGAGACCCGCGATTCCAGCCTTGAGGAGTTCATCGTCTGACGGATCATCCCCATCCACGGCGATGAAGAGAATCTGACGCGGCTCTTCTCCGGTCTTTCGTCGGAAAGCCTTGGCGGCATTCTCTGCCGTTTCGGCAATCTCGCGGGCGGCACGTGAATTGGTGGCGTAAACCTGAACCCCTTCGGAATCGTAGAGATCCCGATTCCAGGCGCGAAGGGGTAGATCTCGCTGTTGTGTAACACGTTCCACCTGGCGGCAACCCGTGGTGACGAGCAGGAGAATTGCCAGCAGTGAGAGGATACAATCGCGAGATTGATTGGTGCGTATCATCGAGGTTATCCTCTATTTCAGAAGGTCGCCGTTATTGCGGTTTCAGCCGCACGGTATTCATACATCTGAACCTCCAGAGAAAAAACCTTGTCCGATTCAGTAAGTAAATCGGATTCGTCTACGGATTGTGAATTGCGCCCCTGGAGGGTGCAATTGCGGGCTCAGGACAAGAAAAAAGCGAGGTATCTGATGACCTGTTCAAGGGTTTTGTGGACCCCCATCCTGACGATTTTCGCCATCTTGTGTGCTGTCAGTGTCTCTGCCCAGGAACTTCCGGTGACAGCTCCGTTGACCGGCGAAGTTCTGTATCTTCAGGCTGGGACGATCCAAACCGAGAAATTTCCTGATCTTCTCGACTCCGAGGAGCCGTTTTTCGGCCGAGCAGAAGCGAGGGTCCTGGTTCTGGATCGACCTCTCAGCAGAGAGCTCCGAGCAGATCTGGAGGGTCTGGGTGTGCAACTGCTCGACTACTTGCCGCTGAACTGTTTCACGGTGCGGTTGTCGGGGGTGAGTCGTCTTCAACTCTCTCGAGTTCCGGGTGTGATTCGGGTCGTCGAGTATCGTGAGTCGTGGCGTCTCCAGCCTGGAATCGTCGAGAGACTCGGTACCCATCAGGAGCCGACAAGACGTGAGCTCGATGCACGGGGTCTGCTGGCATTGATCGTCTCCCTTCATCCTGGGTCCGATTTACAGTCAGCGATAACCGGTCTGAGGGGTACCGGAGCCGTTGTTCGCATGGTGCAGAGGATCGGAAGACATGATGAACTTTCCGTGGTCGCTACTCCTGATCAGCTGAACAGGATTGTAGAACTGGATGGAGTACTGTTCGTCGAGGATGCCCCCGATATCACCTTCCGCAACAACACCACCCGTTGGATCGTGCAGACCAACCTGACCAATCAGACGCCGGTCTACAGCAACGGGATTCACGGAGAAGACCAGGTCATCGGAGTTCTCGATGGCAGGGTCGATCAGAGTCACTGTTCCTTCTCCGGTGGCAAGATCATCGCCTACAACAGTACTCCAGGATCCGACACCCACGGAACCCATGTGGCGGGCACTGCAGCAGGCAATAACGGTTCCGATGCCAATACACGCGGTATTGCCTACGAGGCATCTCTGGTGGTGAACACCATCCCCGCCTTCACCGAGGCAGGGATCGTCAATCGTCTGAATATTCACCATGGTCAGGGAGGACGTCTTCACACCAACAGTTGGGGCAACGATGGAACCACCTCGTACGACAGCCTCGCTCGTGGTTTCGACGTGTTCCTGCGCAGTAACGAGGATAGTTTCGTTTGCCTGGCGGTGACCAACGGGGGCGCACTGCGGAATCCGGAGAATGCCAAGAACCTGCTTGCCGTCGGAGCCAGCCAGGACACGCCCAGCCAGGCCAGTCACTGTTCCGGGGGAGTGGGTCCGACCAGCGATGGACGTAGAAAGCCCGAGGTCTACGCGCCCGGATGCGGAACCCAGTCATCGTCGGCAGGCACTGCATGTGGAACCACCGGTCTGACCGGAACCTCGATGGCTAGTCCTGCCGTAGCAGGAGCTTCTGCCCTGGTGCGCCAGTACTACGTGAATGGATATTATCCGACCGGATCTCCGAACGCTGCCGATGCCCTGATACCCACCGGAGCTCTCATCAAGGCGACCGTGATCAACTCTGCCGTCGACATGACCGGAGTCTCTGGTTATCCATCCAACCTCGAAGGTTGGGGCCGGATCCGTATCGATGATCCGCTCTTCTTCGTCGGAGATTCCAGAACCCTGGGAGTCCTCGATGACATCAGGAATGCGGATGGCCTCGGCACCGGTGAGGTCATCACCTACAACGTGAACGTGAATGGACCCGGTCAAGATCTTCGCATCACTGCAGTCTGGACCGATGTAGCAGCGACTGCGGGGACGGCATTTGCTTCCATCAATGACCTCGATCTCGAGGTGACTTCCCCTGGTGGAGTCCTGTTCAGGGGCAACGTCTTCTCGGGAGGATTCTCCAGTAGTGGTGGGACCAGGGATGACCGCAACAATGTCGAGCAGGTCCACATCAACAATCCAGCCAGCGGCGCCTGGACCGTTCGTATCCGTGCGGCAGCGGTCAACAGTGGTACGCAGGGCTACAGCGTCATCGCCTCGGGAGACATCCAGCTGGCTCCGCCCGATTGCAACGCCAATGGAATCCCCGATGAGACCGATATCGCAGCGGGAACGTCTTCCGATTGCGACGGCAACGGGGTTCCCGATGAGTGCCAGGAAGACTGCAACCAGAACGGCATCGCCGACCCTTGCGATATCTCCAGCGGTTCGTCCACGGATTGCGACGGGAATACCGTTCCCGATGAATGTCAGCCCGATTGCAATCTCAATGGAGTTGCAGATGCCTGCGACATCTCTGGCGGATTGGAAGTAGATTGTGACGGCAACACGGTTCCCGATAGTTGCGATATTGCTTCGGGGGCTGGAGATTGCGATGGCAATGGGGCCATCGATACTTGCGAGATCGCCGCCGGCGCCGGTGATTGCAACCTCAATGGATCTCTAGATGGCTGTGATATCTCATCCGGAACCAGTGCCGACTGTAATGGCAACGGTATTCCAGACGAATGTGATGCCGTGAGCACGAACACATATCCTTCGAATCCTGCAGCTCCGGTTCCTCCGGTGGTCAGCGATAACATCGTAGTCGCCGATCCTGGATTGATTCTGGATCTCGATGTCCAGCTGAACATCACACATGTGTTCATCGGGGATCTGATCGTGGATGTTTCCAGTCCAGCAGGTACTACCGTACGTCTTCACAACGAGACAGGTGTGGATGCCGATGACATCATTACGACTTACGATGACGACGGTGCGGGAACGATTCCCGCTCAACCTTTGAGCGCTGTGGACTCTCAGCAAAAGCAAGGCACCTGGAACCTCACGGTCACTGATGTCTTCCCATCAGCAGACAGCGGTGTCGTCAATACCTGGGCGCTTGTGATCGAGGCTCAGGGAGGGGGATTCAACGATTGCAATAACAATGGAGTTGCAGACGAGTGTGAGATCGCTTCGGGAACTGCAGCCGATTGCAACGGCAACGAGATCCCCGATAGTTGTGACATCGCGGCCGGAACCAGTGCCGACACCAACGGCAACGGGATCCCGGATGAATGCGACGTGACGGACTGCAACAACAACGGGATTCCCGACGACCAGGATATTGCCAACGGTACCGCGGAGGACTGTAACGCCAACGCCATTCCCGATAGTTGCGACATCGCCGACGGAATGGTGGATTGCGATCAGGACGGTGTCCCGGATAGTTGCGAACTGGTCTCGGGAACCGGTCAGGACTGCAACCTGAACGGTACTCTTGATAGCTGCGATATCGCATCCGGTAGCAGTACCGATGCCAACGGCAATGGTATTCCGGATTCCTGTGAAGTGACCCAGTTCATCCGTGGAGATACCAACACCGATGGCACCGTGGACATCGCCGATGTGGTCTTCATGCTGGTGTTCCTCTTCGACAGTGGTCTCGATTCGCCCTGTTCCGATACCCTCGATTGCAATGATGACGGGGCCCGGGACATCTCGGATCCTGTGCAACTGCTCTTGTACCTGTTCGGTTCGGGCGCGGACCTTCCTGCACCTTCTCCTGGTTGTGGGGGTGATCCAACAGCTGACGCGATCACCTGTGTTGCATATCCACCGTGTCCTTGATGGCTGTGGACCCTGAGAAACTCGAGGGTCTTGCAACTACATGGTGACGGAAAAAAATCGGGTCGGTGGCTATTGCCGTCGACCCGATTTCGATTAAAAAAACCCAGGGTGGAATTTGACCTTCAGTCGAATGGATTATCGTCTTCTATTGAATCCTGGAGTTCGATGATCTTGAGCACCCGATCCTCGATGGAAGGATTCGAAAAGAGTTCGTAACGATTCTCGACGGTCATCGGAGTGATCATGATGAGAAGATCAGACATCTGTACCGCTGATGTTCCCTCGGGAAGATCGATGTTCTGCTCCAATTCGCTGATAGCGTTCTTGAGTTCTTCGGCCTGTGCCCAATCGATGTCAACATTTTCTTCCACCAGGTCATCCACTTCAGCCAGCGGGTAAACCTCTTCCTCGATGCGCTGGATAACCCTGACACGCTTTTCCCCGAGGATCATCAGGAGATACCTTCCGTCCTCGAGGGCCTGGTAACGTTGAAGGCGGCCGAGGCCGGCGACCGGTTGGATCGGTGCTACTTCTCCCAGTTGCTCCTGATCATCTCCCAGTACGGTCCCCAGTACGATCTCTCCGGTATTGTCGAGCAGATCCTGGGCCATCTGACGGTAGCGGGGTTCGAAAACGTGAACAGGGACCAACTGTCCCGGGAAGAGGATCAAATCAGGCAGTGGGAATAGCGGTAGGATCCTGGAGCCGGATTCACCGGTCTCTCCAGAGAGCTGTGGATCGTCATTTGATGAATTCGACATCTGCTGCGCCTTTCCATCTCATTCTATCTAACATGACGAACTTTCGGAGGATCAGTTCCCTGATTTTCAGGAAGAAATGACCGGGAACAAAACTGGCGGGAGAGTCGGATTACCTATACAGGATGTGGGTTCGGAATCGAGCCTCTGGTCGTTGTACCGTGAGATCGTAAAGGCATCGTTGCAGGGAGTCTTCATGTCACGCCAGGAGAGGGCAGGCAAGATTGGCAAGATCCTGGAAGAACTCTATCCGGATCCACCGATTCCGCTCGAACATAGCAATACCTTCACACTGTTGATCGCGGTGTTGCTGTCGGCACAGACCACCGATGTGATGGTCAATCGTGTTACTCCAACTCTCTTTCGCCGCGCAAACACCAGTTCGAAGATGGCAAAGTTGGAAGTGGAAGAAATTTTCGAACTGATACGCACCTGTGGTCTGGCACCGAGGAAAGCGAAGGCGATCAGGGATCTTTCTCGGATTCTCGTCGAAAAACACGGCGGAAAAGTTCCTTGTGATTTCGAGAGCCTCGAAGAGTTGCCCGGCGTGGGGCACAAGACAGCCAGCGTGGTGATGGCACAAGCCTTCGGAGTTCCGGCCTTTCCTGTCGATACCCATATCCATCGACTGGCAGCTCGCTGGGGTCTTTCGAAGGGTATCAACGTCGAACAGACCGAGGCGGACTTGAAAAAGGTGTTTCCTCGCGATCGATGGAATGTCCTTCACCTTCAGATCATCTATTTCGGTCGCGAGTACTGTCCTGCCCGGGGTCATGATCTATCCACCTGCAGGATCTGCTCGTGGGCTGCGACGGCGAAGCGAATCCGCGAGGAAGAGAAGAAGAACAAAGGTATCGCGAAAAAATGAGGGGCAGGCTCGTGACGGCGGGCCGGATGACAGCAAAAAAACACCCCGGGAGCCCCATCAGGCTTCCCGGGGTGTCTTTTTCATCAGATGAGATCATCGCTTCTCAACAAGCGTTGTAGATCTCGCAATCTTGAGGTTCTCCGTCATTTCCACACTCGACGGGACCGGGGGTAGGAGGCGCTGGTCCACTCGAGAAGATGTAGGTGATCAACCAGATTGGATCACCGATGTCGTAGAGAGTATCTCCGTTGGAATCCTTGGCATCAAAGCAGGTTCCTGGAGATCCGCTATTGAAGATCTCCTGAAGGCTCCAGATGGCATCTGCAACGTTGACGACGCCGTCTCCGTTGGAGTCGCCGCGCTTGAAATCTTTGATCGTCTGCGGGTGCAGTTCGAGATGCCCGTCGTCGAGAATCGGTGTGATACTCCCGTTATTGACGGTCACTACATTATGTATTGGAGGTGTCCCCAGGCTTTCCCAGTGGAGTGGCACGAAGAGCCCGATTCCGTCGCCGATCAGAGCACTCGCCACGGTCGATCCCGAGATTTCAACCGCATCGGTCTCGGTCGGAAACTCGAGAAACACGGGCACCTGGAAGGCGTACACCACTCCGATCATCCAGCCGGAGGAAGTGATCTGCTCTTGTGCGAAAGCCGGGTTGGAGGCAGCTACAGGACCAGTGGTACTTGCTGCCGTTGGCGTGATGTAAATTGGATCAGAGGAGATACTCATCGAGAAGCCCTGAGTGGGGGTGGGGTAAGTCGAATTGGAAGAATCCTCGGTGATGGTCAGCGTCACATCGAAGGTCGCTTCTCCATCGATCGGGTTGTAGTTCACGCGTTGTTCGGGTGCTGTGAATTGGAACAAGACCGGTGGTTGTTCTAGAATTTCAATTTCGCCATCGATGCTATTCATCGGCATCGAGGCGCCCTGTACCACTGCCACGCTGCTCACTGGAGGGGTTCCCAGAGTACTGCAGAGTCCCACGGAAGTGATGGTGCCGATGGGGCCATCGAGTCTGTAATTGGCACTTCCGAATGTGTAAGTTCCGCCTGTGAGTACGTCGCACGAGGTGAAGCAGATCACGCAACCGACGGTCCAGCCGCCGAATTCCTCGTTTTGCTGGAAGAAATCTGGAGGGCCACCCAGTTTGATTTCCTCCACGGTGGATGCCCAGTCGACAACATAATCAAAATCGGTGGGGCTGCCCTCAGGCTCCAGTGTCATCACAGTTGTGTCGTGGCAGACTCCGAAGGAAAAACCCTGAACTCCGGTAGGCGCAGAGTGTTCGAATGAAAATGACACCGACAGCACACTCCCCTGGGGTGCAGCCCCATCGGAGAAAGTCATCGTGTAAGAATCACCCATACCCGAGCCAAATACTGGAACCAGCATCAAGATCAGGAGAACAAGCCCTCTGGAAGACAATTGCATCAAATTCATAATTTCCGTCTCTCCACCTGGAGTGCCCCACGCGAATGGCCATATGCCCTCCGCGCTGACCCTTAACGGCCAGTACCATCGCCCATTCCGGGAATGGACGATTGATTGCATACATTTCCCATTTCTAAATACTAAGGCCAAGCCAGGGGTGGTAAAAGCAACCGATGTAGAGGTACAGGAAAGTCAACTTCCTTCGGTTGTGTCATTTCGATACAACAGGCCTTGAATTGCCAAAAGGAGGCGTGGATGAGTGGGGTGAATCCGGACCAAAGTAAATATCCGGACAGTTCCTCCAATTTCATCGAAAAAATGATCGATCTGGATCTCGAGTCTGGTGTCGATGACGGCAAGGTCCAGTTGCGTTTTCCGCCAGAGCCGAATGGTTTTCTTCATATCGGTCACGCCAAGGCGATCTGTCTGAACTTCGGACTCGCTCAAAAGTATCAAGGCCGATGCAATCTCCGTTTCGATGACACCAACCCATCCCGAGAGGAGCAACGCTACGTCGATTCGATCCAGGAGGACATCCGCTGGCTCGGGTTCGAATGGGATGAACTTTGCTTCGCCAGTGATTACTTCGGTCAACTGTATGACTGGGCGACTCAGTTGATCCGACAGGGAGATGCCTACGTGTGTGATCTCACTGGTGATGAGGTGAAGGAATACCGCGGCACTCTCACTGAGGTGGGCCGCAACAGTCCACATCGTGATCGCTCTGTTGAAGAGAACCTCGACCTGTTCATGCGCATGAAAGCCGGAGAATTTTCGGATGGGGAGAAAACGCTGCGGGCACGGATCAACATGGAGTCTCCTCACATCATCATGCGAGATCCGGTGATGTATCGCATCCAGCGATCCACTCATCACAGGACCGGGGACGACTGGTGCATTTACCCCACATATGACTGGGCCCATGGCCAGGAAGACGCCATCGAGGGTGTGACTCACTCACTCTGCTCGCTCGAGTTCAACAACAACCGTCCTCTCTATGAGTGGTTCCTGGACAAGATCGGACTCGAATCGGTGCCGCGGCAGACAGAATTTGCACGCCTCAATATCGAGTACACCGTGCTGAGCAAGAGAAAATTGCGCACTCTTGTCGAGGATGGGCACGTCGAGGATTGGGACGATCCGCGCCTGCCAACTCTCGCTGGCTTGCGTCGTCGCGGATACCCGCCCGAGGTGATCCGTGCCTTCATGAAGAATATAGGTGTGGCGAAATTCAACTCGACCATCGAACTAGCGATTCTCGAAAATGCCCTCAGGGATCACCTGAATCGTACCGCGATCCGTCGAATGGCGGTTCTCGATCCGCTCAAACTGGTGATCGAGAATCTGTCCGAGGGTGAAGGGAAAATGGTGGAAGCTGTCAATAACCCCGAGGACCCATCGGCAGGTACACGTTCCATTCCTTTCGAGAGGGAAGTATGGGTTGATCGCGATGATTTTCGGATGGAGCCACCACGCAAGTGGAGAAGACTCGCCCCGGATGCTGAGGTACGTTTGAGATACGGATATTGCGTCAAGGTCAAGGAAGTGATCGAGGATCCGGAATCGGGACAGGTCCAGGAACTTCGATGTGTCTACGATCCTGAAACGGCCAGAGGACAGACACCCGATGGCAGAAAAGTAAGAGGAATCATCCACTGGGTCCCGGCCTCCTGTGCGGTGGAACTTCCTGTGCGGCTCTACTCGCCCCTTTTCATCGAGCCCGATCCTGACAACCCGCCAGAGGGGAAAGAGTTCACCGATTTCCTCAATCCGGAATCGCTGGTGGAGACGAAGGCGTTGTGCGAACCGATACTCAAGGAAGCCAATCCAGGGGAGAGGTTCCAGTTGGAGAGGGTCGGATACTTCGTGGCAGATCAGAAATTATCCAGTTCTGGATCGCCACACCTCGCCAGAATTGTTCCTCTCAAGGATTCCTGGGCGAAGCAGGAGAAGCGCCAGGCAGGTGTTTGAGGTGCAGAGGTGCTCAGTGGCATCTGGGCGCCTATCGCCTCCTTGACCGTGGCCATTATCCTTGCGATTCTGACCGATCCTGGACGACCTTTCTCGTGCCGGGTAGCCCCCTCCCGGGCAGATTTCGCTGACCTCGGAGGGTCTCTCTGAAAGGAATCATCATGCGGTTTACCGCCCTCTTGCTGTGTGTCATCGCCCTTGTTGTTGTCGTACCCAGTATTCACGCGGGCGATGAAGAAAACGTCAATTTGACTGAAATGCAGAAGAAGGTGATCGACATCGGCCTGAACGACAACAACGTCGTCGATGTGGTCGACCATCTCGTCAACGGGATCGGTCCCCGTCTTACCGGGAGCCATCAGGATCACCTCGCCTGTGAATGGGTCAGAGACCTGTTCGTCTCCTATGGCCTTCAAAATGTTGTGATGGAAGAAGCCGGCGAGTTCGCCGTAGCGTTCCAGCGTGGACCCTGGCGCGGGCAAATGATTGCACCGGAGAAGATGGATCTCGAGTTCGGCACCCCCGCCTGGTCGGCAGGAACCCAAGGAGTCGAAGAAGGTCCGGCTATCGTGCTTCCAGCAGATATGGAGTCGATCGACGCCGAGAAGATGAAAGGCGCATGGGTCATGATGCCCTCACAGCGCGGTCGCCGCGATCGTGAAGCGCGTCAGGCTCAGCGTGAGGTGAGAGAAAGCCTGGAAGAGTACGGGATCGCGGGTTGGATCTATCCGACCCGGGGCGAGGCCATCACCACGAGCGGAAATTCTCGGGTTACCTGGGATAACCTGCCGACAACTCCACGCGTGAACCTGCGCAAGGATCAATACGATGTTATTGCGGAAAAACTTGCCGCTGGTGAGGACGTGACTCTTCGCATTGACATCCGAAATCACTTCCAGCCGGGTCCAACCAAGTTTTACAACGTTATCGGAGATATCGTTGGAAGCGAGTTCCCTGACGAATACGTGATTATCGGTGGGCATATTGATTCCTGGGATGGTGCTACTGGAACCACTGATAACGGCACCGGTTCGGCAACCACCATCGAAGCTGCGCGGATCCTGATGGCTGCAGGGGCCACGCCTCGTCGTACCATCCGTTTCATGTTATGGAGCGGTGAAGAGCAAGGCTTGCTCGGATCGCGCGCATGGGTCGAAAAAAACCCGGATGTGATGGATAAGATCTCGGCGGTATTCGTTTACGATGGGGGCCCGAACGCCATCGCAGGGCTTCCTGCAACTGCTGCAATGAAAGAGGACTTCGAGAAGGTCTTCGGCCCGGTGATGCAAATGAATCCGGATCTACCATTTACCATCAAAGACGTGGAGGGATTGCCCAG
>DCAA01000044.1:67349-67663 GCA_002311345.1 Planctomycetes bacterium UBA1146
ATCTCCGAGGTGGTTCCGGACAGTCCGGCAGCGAAAGCCGGTCTGAAATCGGGCGACAAGATCGTCAAGATCGATGATGAGGATGTCACCGATCGTCGCAGCCTGATGCGTGGCCTGTTTTCCGGAGAAGCAAAAAAGAAGATCGTCTTCGAACGAGACGGAAAACGTCAGGAAGTCACCATCGAGTGGCCGGCCCAACGTCAGCGTGCTCGTCCTGCCGAAGAACCGAAGGAAGAGGAGAAGAAGGAAGAGGCCAGGCGAGGAGCTGATCTCTGATCCTTTCTCCAGGTTTGTACTCGAAGCGCCCGGGTCGA
>DCAA01000016.1:0-162 GCA_002311345.1 Planctomycetes bacterium UBA1146
GAGATCTTCATCGAGATCGACGTGGCGAAACTGGTCGCTGCCGAGACCGGCGATGCGGACCGCCTTCTCCACCGACGAGTGCGCCTCCGATGAGGCATAGACCGTCATCGACTTCTGGACTCCATCACGATCGACGGCAAAATCGCTCGCCTGTTCGCGGGC
>DCAA01000016.1:359-9899 GCA_002311345.1 Planctomycetes bacterium UBA1146
GTTGAAGAAGGCGAACCAGGATGGATGTTGCCAGTGGGTGATGCCCGGCATCACCACTCGATCGAGATCGGCGAGCACCTCGTCGAACGATTCGCCTCGTGCGGGTGGATGTTCGGGCAAGGATGCGGCCACCTCTCCTGGCTCGACCCGTGAGAGGACCGACCTCTGCTCGATACCAGCGAGGTAATCGACCACCCAGTCGATCGCCTCATGGCCTCTTCGGCGCAGTTCTTCACGATCCCAGTGCAGTTGTTCGGCTCGATCGGTCACTTCAAATCTCGTTTCTGTTCGTGCCACCTGAAGACCTTATGGGCCATCCGGCAAGGCGTCCAGATCTTGGTCTCCAGCGTTCCTGGCAGGAGAACCTGACAATACCCGTCCACTCCGATAGGATGTCAGTGATGATAATGGAGGGATCCTGAAGATGACCAGCAACAGAGCCACCTTCCCTGATCCGCTGGAGATCCAGGCTCATCTCGATGAGCAAATCCGCGGACAGAAACGTGCCAAGCGAGAACTCTCCGTGGCGATCTACAACCACTACGTCACCGCGCATCTCTCTCCGAAAGGCGCCGTCACCCCACAACATCTGTTGCTGATCGGACCGGCCGGGGTCGGGAAGTCCTTCCTGGTGCAGAAAGTGGCCGAGATGCTCGGAGTGCCGTGGATCCATGCCGACGCCGCTTCGCTGGTCCAACCCGTGATGTCGGGTGAAGAAGTGGAGCGGATCATCGGCGCCTTGATCCAGCGCGCCGGAGGAGATTTCGGACACGCCCAGAAAGGAATCATCCTCATCGACAGACTGGACAGTTGTCGACGCACCATCGTCGGCCCCGCGGATCCGGGTATCGCGGTGCAAGATTCACTGCTGGCCATGATGGATGGCCTGGTCATGAATCACCGCGGTCCCGCCGGAGGGACGCTCAATACCTCCGGCATTCTCTTCATCTGTTGCGGCTCCTTTTCCGAACTACGCAAGGTGATTCTCGACCGCCTGGGAGAAGATGAGCGAATCGGTTTCCAGGCGAAAGAAGACGACGATGAAGAGGGACATGATTCGACCATGGCCCTCAACGACCTCATCGAAAGACGTGATCTGGTCACCATGGGGATCGGCGAGGAACTGGCCGCGAGATTCGGCAACATCTCGTTATTGAAGGAACTCGACGAAGACGATTTCATCCACATTCTCGACAAGATGGAAAACAGCATCATCACCCACAAGAAACAGTTCTGGGCCAGTCATGGCATCGATCTCAATTTCGAGAAGGACGCTCTGCGTGCCATCGCCCGCAAGGCACGAGAGACTGGAGAAGGCGCCCGCGGCCTGCACGGCATCGTCGAGAAAGTACTCGATCCCATCGACCACCGGCCGGTAGAACTTGCACGTGCAGGAATCGCGCGGATCGATATCACCGAGTCCTGCGTCGAAAAAGGAACCGAGCCGCCGATGCATGAAGGGACAGGAGAAAACTCATCCGAGAAGCTGGAGCAACTGCTCGCCGAAGTGTGGTCTTCCTTGCAACACAGCACAACCTCGCTCGATACGTTTCCCATTCCCATCGATCCGGCTATCCTCGCGCTCCCGATCTTTAGCCTCGCTCCCACCATCGCTCAGATGGAAATGGCGCTGGGGCGTCTCGGATTGTCCACTGATCAGGATCGTACCTGGAGAGCGTTGCTCAAGAAGTATCCAAAGGAAGGGCTGCAGGTCATCCTCCAGTTGCTGGCACGTGCACAACAATCTGGCGTCAGCCTCGGGGCACTCTGTGATGCGATCGATAAAAACGACGGTGACCTGGCTGCCACGCTCGACTCTCTTCGGTAGCCAACAGCCAGAAGTCAGTAACGGCTTTCGATGTCAAAAGCGGTCTGATGCCCGGGTAAAGGCATCAGACCGCTTTCCATGTAAACACCTGGCCCTGCAAAAGGTATCTAGATATTGCAGTCCAGATTGTCGGCTGTCGGATCTGGGCCAGGATTCGGGAACGGTGGCGGTGGTGGTGATCCACTCGAGAACAAGAAATCCAGCAGCGCCACTGCATCCGCTATGTTATTCGCTCCGTCATCATTGACATCGATGGCATCGAGACAGTCCGCGTTCCCGTTGTTGAACAGGTAGTTGAGACAGAAGACTGCGTCCGCCACGTTGATATCCTGATCGAGGTTCCCATCTCCACGCAGAAAAGAGCTATCCGAAACCGTGATCAGACCACCCTCCAAGAGCGGCGGGACCGCAATTCCAGCAGGATCGACCAGCAAGTTTTCAGTTGGAGATGGACTTCCAATCCCATCGACCGGCATCACCACCAGTTGCTCACCGATCCCGATCGAAGGCAAAACAAAGTAACTGGCATTGGCCAGAATCGACTGCGTTGATGGTGGTAGGGTATCATTGCCCGCAAAACTGAGAACGACACCCAGGGTCCACCAGCCGCCATCGACTGTCAGGTCGTTGTTCAGCGTTTCCTGGAAGAAATCGGCATTTGTCGCGACGGTTCCCGTATCGTTCACATCCAAGATGTTCAGCTCTGTCGGATCGAAGTCGATCGCCAGCGAATATCCCGCAACAATCGTATCGTGGTCAGCACTGACGGTGACGTCGACAACACCACCCGGAGACCCATCTGCGCTGTTGTGAATGATGTATTCCTCCGTGTAGAGGAAGCCTGGATCGAGGAAATCGCTTCCTGAAGTCTGGCTAGCAATCACCGAAACCAGGCCCGGAATGTTGGATGAGGGGACATTGCCGCTCAACTGGGTCACACTGATGTAGTTGAGGTTCTGGACAACCGAACCACCGATCAGAATGACGATATCGGGATTGAAGTTGTTGCCATTGATGGTAACAAAAGTCCCCCCTGCCGTGGGTCCGCTGCCGGGCACAAGGGAAGTGAGGGTCGGTGGCTCCTGTTGAGGAGGAGGACCGTCTGTGACGGAAACATCATCGATGTACCAGTCGTCGTTGGTCTCGTTGGTATCAGTGTAGAAGCGCAGCCTGAAACCGTTATGTCGGGCATTCGACGGCAATTCATAGGTGTGTACCGTGAAGGTGGTCGGGTTGGACCCATCGGATGTGATCCGATCCAGTTCGGTCCAATCGAGCCCTACGTTGAGGTAGGACACCACCAACTCTTCACCGGATTCGACACCTGAATGATTGGTGTAGAACTGCAACGATGGGACCGTGCCTCCAAGAAGCATGGTGTTGGATCGAATCTCGTCATACTGATACTCGCCAGTACCGGCGCGATCCAGATTCAGCGAAAGAGGTGAACTCGGTTCTCCGCTGGCGTTCGTGCTTGCGAATCCCCCCTCGTTGTACACCCAGTTGTTAGAGTTCGGCGTATTACTGGTAAATTCATCCAGAAATGGCAGCGCAAGTTCGGGAGGTTGGCTGGTCAAGCAGGTGCGACTGTTCCTGTAATTGATGATCTGACCCTCAGGGCCTGAGGTGAAACTGAGCGGATTGAGTCCACTACAGCCACCAAGACCCGAACACATGATCCGGCAAGGGGAAGAACTATCGCAGTGCGTTGCAGCCCAGTTATGCCCCGCCTCGTGAGCAGTCAGGGCAATCCTGCGATTGAAGTTGCTGGTGAATCGTGATTGGGACAATCCGTATGCGTTGCTGGTGCAGATGTCGGCGAGGCTGGCAATCCCGATGGTACCGCCATCTAGATTGACACCGGTGAAAAGATGCGCATGGTCACGCTGGATCTGGTTTTCGGGGGCTGAACTCCACACATTGCCGAACGTGTTCAGCAAGGACCCGGGAGATGAGATGGTCCCGTAGGGATCTGCGCTGTTGGTTCGAACGATGAGCACCGTGATCTCATAGGTGATGAGAATGTTCGGGGCTTCGTAGACTCCTTCGACACCATTGATGACATTTTCAACGTCATTGATGGTGCTGGTCACGTTGGAGCCGTTTTGCTGGTAGAACTCGAAATCCGCATCGATTCCGATCTCGGTGAGGAAATACGTGGTCCCGAAGGACTGGGTTCCGCCGGCAGATCCTCCTGTAGGAGGTGTCGCCGGATCAGGAGTGCCACAGATGTATCCCAGGTCCAGTTCATCGCGGGCTTCCACGATGCCGTGCCACGATCCGGTTCCCGGGAAACCGATCTCGGAAGTGGGAGAGATGGACCACACACCATCATTGGTGAGGATCAGTGCGGTCATCCTGCCATCGTGATAACTGGCACGGACACGAGAACCGGGAATCTCCAGCACCGTTCCCTTACGAGTTCGGATGGCAGGCGCAGGGTAAGAGACCAACTGTGTCCCATCATCGACGAGCACCTCGAAGCGATCACTACGAACGCTGTGAGGATAAAGACTCAAGGTGGCCGAGCCGAAGCGAGGAAGATCTACTTCCACCACCAGTTCGCCATCAAAATGCTCGGAAAAGTACAGTTCCTGGACTCCAGCTTTGGCTGCATCCATGGCAGCTGCGACAGCATTCGCATCCGGCATCGCGCCGGAGATAACTTGCTTCGCATCGAGGGTAGAAGCGTTTCCGAGCAACAAAAAGGCGAGCGTAAAGACCCGTACCATCGAAAATCTGCGCAATATCTGATCTCTCATCAGAGGGACCCTTTCCGGGTCACGCCCCCCAGGACGTTACCCACGTGTCGAGATGTGCCAGGCGGGCACATGCAGGGGAAACCCCGGTCCGCGATCCGGGATGTGCCCGAACCGTGACCCGTTTGCCCCGGAAGGACTCGAGTGAGCCTCTTCCCGAACTTTTCTGACATATGTGTACCAGAAACGCCCATCCACGATGCTAACTAACGGAAAGGCGACGAGCAACCTATCGACAACCATCGATGGTGGCCAGAATGCCATGATTGGCCGGAATACTACCAGGAAAGGGGCTGCCAGGTCTCCGGAATGCTCCCTGACCATCTATTTCTGTCACCTACATCCATCTGCCGTGAGAATCGGGCTCGGCGCACACTGAACGAACGGAGAGAAGCTGATCAGGATCTAACAAGGCGCTTCAGCGGACAACTCAACTGCTGGTGAATCATCGCCTTGCTCAACGCTTGTCGTTGGGCCTCTCGCTCGGGCGTACACGAGAACCCAGTACCGCGATGACGGGAACGTGATCGCTGAGGGCTCCATCGTCGCTTCGGGCAGGGTCGATGTGGAATTCGTCATCAGAAAGCGGCCTCGACTCGAGCACCTGATAAGACAGCGGCCCCGTCACCCACACGTAATCGATCCTCTCGGTCAGCCCGGTGCTGGGGCAGGTCCAGCCACCGACCGGATCGCCACCACTGGCGAGATAACTGTCGGTAAATCCTGCCCGTACCCAGGCCTCGTACTCCGGGGTCGCCGGTTGATGGTTGGCATCCCCCATCACGATGACCGACAGGTTTCGCTTTCGATGTCGCTGTGTTGCCCGTTCGACCGCGGCGATCTCGCGCAAACGAATCGATGTGGTGTTTTTCCAGGAAGGCAACAGATGCACCGTCATCAGCACCACTCGCTTGCCGTTGTAGTTGATCACCACTTCGCCGAAGGTGCGTGAGAAGGCATCGTCGCTGGAATACGGATCGAGATCGGGACGATCACGGCTCTCCAGGATGGGAAGCCGCGTCAGGATCGCGCCGGGAAAGCCCTGCCTCCAGCCATCGCCGGTCCAGGCACCGCGAAACCATCGCACCTGCCAACCGAGACGACGAACCGCCTCCATCACGTGCTTTCTGGGTGTCGCTTCTTGAAGTGCGATGACATCGAGATCGTATCGTCGTGCTGCGGTGACGATTCCTGCGATCACCGACTCGGCTCCGCCCGCTGCGGTGGCTACTTTTCCTTCAGCATTGACCGTCACCGGGACAAAATAGTGAACATTCCAGGTCATCACACGAAGGGTATCGGGCTCCGTCATGGGCCCAGACATGGCAAGAAGCAGGAAAATGCTCGGAATCATCAACTACGTAATCCCGTCAGTAGTTGATCCATCACCTCCTTGGCATCACCAAAGAGCATGCGGCTGTTGTCCTTGAAAAAGAGCGGATTCTGCACACCAGCGTAACCGGTGCCCATGCTCCTTTTCATCACCACGACGGTGTCCGATTTCCACACTTCCAGCACCGGCATCCCGGCGATGGGACTGGTTGGATCGTCGAGCGCATCGGGATTGACGATGTCGTTGGCACCGATCACCATCACCAGATCGGTGGCAGGAAAGTCGCCGTTGATCTCATCCATCTCGAGCACGATGTCGTAATCGACATTGGCTTCCGCCAGCAACACGTTCATATGACCCGGCAAGCGGCCTGCCACCGGATGGATCCCGAAACGAACCGTCTTGCCCTTGTCCTTGAGGAAGTCGACCACCTGACTCAGCGAATGCTGCGCCTGGGCTACCGCCATGCCGTAACCAGGAACGATGATGATGTCCGATGCATCGCGCATCGCCTCCACCGCTTCGTGGACATCGAAGGTCCTCACTTTCCCCTGGTCCTGAGCCTTGCCGCTGACGACTACGCCACTATCGGTGCCAAAGCCACCCAGGATGACGCTGATGAAGGAACGGTTCATGGCGCGGCACATGATGTAGCTGAGGATGGCACCGGAAGATCCGACCAGCGCACCGGTAACGATGAGGAGATCGTTCTTGAGCATGAACCCGGCAGCGGCCGCAGCCCAACCGGAATAACTGTTGAGCATCGACACCACTACCGGCATGTCCGCACCACCGATGGCGGCCACCATGTGGAAGCCGATGACGCAGGCGATGAGGGTCATCCACAGTAGCGGTTCGACGGCTGAATGTCCCTCCGCGGAGACAAACTCAATCGCCAGGTAAACACAGCCGGCGACCATCAACAGATTCAGCAGATGGCGTCCCGGCAAGGTCAGCGGTTTTCCCGATACGCTTCCGCGCAGTTTCAGGAATGCCAGCACCGAGCCGGTAAAGGTGATCGCTCCGATGAAGACAGCGAGGTAGATCTCGATGTTGTGGACCAACTCGCCGCCGACGGGAACCGTGATCCCCGAACCGAGGTAAGTGGAGATCCCGACCAGCACTGCCGCCAATCCGACGAAACTGTGCAGGATTGCGACCATTTCCGGCATCGATGTCATCGCGACTCTGGCCGCCAGGATCGATCCTGTCAGCGCACCGATCCCGATCGCAGCCGCGAAAACAGTGGAGGTGGTCGGGTCATCCAGAAGTATGCCACGGAAGTTCTCGGCCAGTCCTTCCGGAAACTGCACCTTGCCGAGGATCAGTAATGCCGTGGCACCAACGGCCAGCGCCATGCCGATGATTCCGTACAGGTTTCCACGGCGGGAGGTCTTCTGGTGAGACAGACCGCCGAGGCTCAGGATGAAGAGCACCGCGGCCACCAGGTAGGAACTGAGGATCGCTCCGTAAGGAATCATCTCCTACCCCTCATCTCTGGAACATCTTCAGCATGCGCTGGGTGACCAGAAATCCGCCCGCGATGTTGATGGTGGCAAATAAAACGGCGATCACTCCGAGAACCGTGGCGGGTTCTTCCAGGGATCCGCCCATCTGAAGCATACCGCCGACGATGATGATTCCGCTGATGGCGTTGGTGACACTCATCAAGGGAGTGTGTAAGGAAGCGCTGACATTCCAGATCACCTGGTAACCGATGAAACAGGACAGTACGAAGACGCTCACCTGATGCAGGAATCCGCTATCGCCGGACCATCCCACCGCGATCAGCGCCAGGCCGACCAGCAGCAGCATCCACGGTCCACGATCCTTCTTCTCGGCGGCTGCCTTGGCAACGAACTCGCTCGGATCAGTGCCTTTCTCTTTCATCTGCTCCTCGGGAAGCTCCTTCACCTGTGCCGGCCATTTCATCTCTCCATCGTGCAGGACCAGGGTACCGCGCACCACCTCGTCATCCTCGTCGACGCGGTACTCTTCAGCCCCACCCATGTCATCGAGCAGATGACAGATGTTGTTGCCGTACAGCTCGCTGGAGACCCTGGCCATGCGGCTGGGAAGATCGGTGTAGCCGATGATGGTCACGCCGTGGCTCTTCACCACCTGGTCAGCGACGGCACCGGCGGTATTGCCACCGCGCTCCGCCGCCAGATCGACGATCACCGATCCCGGTTTCATGTTCTTGACCGCCTGTTCGGTGATCAGCAACGGCGCCGGCTTGCCGGGAATTACAGCGGTGGTGATGATGATGTCGATTTCCCCGGCCTGCTGCTCGAACAGTGCGTGTTCGGCATCGATGAAAGCCTGACTCATCTGCTTGGCGTATCCGCCAGAGCCGGTTCCATCTTCCTCGAGTTCGACGGTGAGAAACTCGGCTCCCATCGACTGCACTTGCTCCTCGACCACAGGGCGGGTGTCGAAGGCGCGAACGATGGCTCCCAGACCCCGAGCCGCACCGATGGCAGATAGCCCGGCAACGCCGGCTCCCACCACCAGAACCCTGGCCGGAGGCACCTTTCCAGCGGCGGTCATCTGTCCGGTGAAGAAGCTGCCGAAGTGTTGCGCCGCTTCGAGCACCGCCCGGTATCCGGCGATGTTGGCCATCGACGACAGGGCATCCAGTTTCTGGGCACGCGTGATTCGCGGCACACAATCCATCGCCAGTACCGTGGCCTTGCGGGAGGCGAGTTTCTCGAGGAGCGCCTGTTCCTCGCCGGGCCAGATGAACCCGATGAGAGTTCCACCCTCACGGAGCAAGTCAGCCTCGTGGGTGCCCAGATCCGGATGGACCATCGGGGCGCGAACCTTGATGACGATGTCGGAGTGCCCCCAGACCGTTGCGGGGTCATCTACGATCTCCGCTCCGACACTGCGGTAACTCTCATCATCGAAACTGGCGGCGGATCCCGCACCTTTTTCGATCACTACCGAGAAACCGAGTTTCTGGAGTCTTTTGACATTGGCAGGAGATGCGGCCACACGGCATTCACCGGGCCATACTTCCCGTGGCACCCCGATCTTCATCTGCTCTTTCTCCCTGACATCAGTGTCTAGCATCCGTAACCCCAGGGGTCACAAGGTCGCAGCCTATGATGCGAGTTCAGAGCATTAGAATGAAGCGATTCTGGCGGATTCGAAACCATTGCCTACGATTCCCTTCCGTCACCGCATTGGCTAAAATGGAGGTAGGCACGCTGGCTCAAATCCCACCTCTGAACGGTAGCCGGCCGAAGGGAATCGAAGATGGGATTTCTTGCACGTTTTGGTAACGCGACGGTCTTTGTACTCGTCACCACTGTACTGCTGATCAGTACACCCGTGGCTGCCCAGGTGGATTTCGATGAATGCGGTGTTTTCGTCGCCGATCCTGGCGGTTTCTGTGCCCTCTTTGCTCCCTATGCACTTCCTGGCACCTACCTGGTCGACCTGGGAACGCTTCCGGTTCCACCACCGGGAACCGAAGCGAGAATCATCGGTATCATGGAAGACTGTGTGGCGACCTGCTTCCCAACTGCCTGCATCTTCAACGCCACCATTGACCCTTCCTGTGGTAGCCCCCCGCCACCACCAGAACCGGAGTTCATACGCGGCGACTGCAACAA
>DCAA01000011.1:0-47871 GCA_002311345.1 Planctomycetes bacterium UBA1146
CTTCCAGCGCGGTGACTGCAACAGCGATGACAAGGTCGACCTGGCGGACGCGGCAACGATGCTTGCCAATCAGTTCAATGGTGACCCGATCGATTGCTCCGATGCTTGTGACGCCAACGACGATGGTCAGCTGAACATGGCGGACTCCGTGTATCTGTTGAACTGGCTCTTCAAGTTCGGCCCCGAGCCAACTGCTCCGGGACCGTTCAATGATGGTCCAGATCCGACTGACGATTCCTTGCCGGTATGCGACAGCGACGACACGATGTGTCCGTAGGTTATTTACCTTCCGGTGTGCCGGGGATTTCCTGGCACACCGGAAGATTTCTTGATATCTGACGTGTGCACTTTGGTGAATTGTGTTTGAGAACAGTTCTAGTTTTTCATAGCAAGTTGGGTTGGCGGTTCTCGCTGGGTTTGCGTGGAGAACCGCCCCTGGTAAAGGACACGTTCAGCATGAGAATCTTTTATATCTTCTTGTTTCTGTTCCTGTTCGGTCAGGTGGCCGTGGCGCAGGACTACGTCCTGAGCATCAGTAGCGGCACTATTCCGGAGGGGGGAAGCGGTTCCCTCACCATCTCCATGGACAATAACGGCCTCGATGTTCAGGGCTGGTCTTATGGAGCCTGTAACGACACCGCATTCCTCACCTGCAATGCAGTGGTAGATGGTTCCACCACGGCGATCGTGAATAACGGTTCGCCTCCTGGTTTCAACGAGGTGAGTGTCAATGACGCAGGCTTCACCGTCGGAGTCGTGATCTGCTTCACCGGTTGTGCTGTTCTGGCGCCGGGAGCCGGTTATGAACTCAACGTGGCGACCTATACCGGCAACTCCGAGGGCACCACCACGGTGGCCTTTTGCGATACTCTCGGATCGCCTCCGGTGGTCACGGTCATCGTGGTCGACGGTCAGTCCGTCGCCCCGAGCCAGAATTCCGGTTCGGTCGATGTGGTTGGCGTGCCAGATCCCGAGTTCACCTACCATGCCGAAGATGCCTCCGGGAACTACAATCCCGGAGATGGCAATGCCAGCGTTTCCGTCGCTATCAGCCTCTCCGAAACCGACAACAGCGGACTCGGCGCCCCGTTCCCTAATGAGACCCAGGGCTTTTCGATGGGCGTATCCAACGGTTCCGAGGTTTTTCCGACGGCCGTGAACCTGTCGTTGCCCTTTACAGCAGACTTTGCCGAGGACTCTCTTTTCTCCAATGGCTGGACCGTTGGAGTGGTCTACAGTTTTGCCGGAGGTAACACCTTACCGTTTCCGGTCCAGACCACGGTCCTTTCCATTGACTACGAAACCGGTGGCAGCATGGCTGGCGATGAAGACGGAGCGACCGTGGCGCTGACCTGGGATGATGGTCTTGGAAGTCCACCGGTGGCCAACGTGGTCGTGGTCGATGGTGGATCCTTGCAGGCACTCTTTGACGATGGCAGTATCACCTTGAACGCGGTGGTGACCGTCGATTTCATCCGTGGCGACGTGAATGGGGATGAAAAGGTGAACATCGCAGATGGCATCTGGATCATCTATGAACTGTTCCTCAATGGTCCTACAAGCGCCTGTCCCATCTCTCGAGATGCCAATGCAGATGGATTTGTTGATACCGGAGATGCGGTCTTCGTTTTCAATTACCGCTTCCTCGATGGTCCGGAGCCGTCAGCTCCATTCCCGGACTGTGGCCAGGAAACGGATCAAACTCCGGAAGATTGCGCGACATCCTTCTGCGGGTAGCGACTGTTATTGTTGATTTGGACGGGGTCGTTCTGGAATCTGTTGCCAGAACGGCCTCGTTTCTTACTTCGCGTGAGTTGTTTTGGTCGCCTCGGCGACTGGTGTTTTCCTGGCTTTGCAGGGGTCGATGGTGAGGTTCAGTATTGCTCAGCCGTGGTATTCGCAACCGCAGTTGAGTTGAATTGTGCACAATATCATATTCAAAACGTATTCTCTGTTAGTCGGTATCGGCAGGAAAGTCAGGACTACTCCTTTCTTCCACCCCTTCGAGCAGATAATGTGAGTGAATCGGCGAGTAGCGTTCGCCGGTATTTATCCGCCGCCCACGGTTCGAGAAGGAGAATACGGTGCCTATCTGCCGTTGTTTTATAGAGTTATGGTACTTGCTGCTGGTTTTCGCACTGACCATTTCTGTACCCGTTCATGGCCAGCAATCGCTGCAGGTGACGGGCCAGGGGCAGTCGGTCACAGGCCTCGGGAGCGCCGGTTTCGGAATCAGCGCCGATGCGACCGCTGACATTCAGGGCTTTGTACTGGCAGTCAGTTCGGATCCAACCCTCGTCGCCATCGAAAATCTGGGGATCACCGGGACCAGTACCGAGACCGAGAATGCGGAACTGGTCGTTGGTGAGATCTTTGTCGATGGATTCACCCTGGGAGTGGTCCTCGATGCCGAATCTCCCTTTGATGGTCAGGTCATTCCTGCAGGAACAGCCATCCTGCTGGCCATTTTTGAAGCCAGATCGGTGGTGGCTCTTCCCGAGGGATCCTCGGAAACCACTGGCTTCGAGTTTGTCGATGAGATCCTGAACGATCCTCCGATGTCGAACATCCTGGTGCAGGGGGGCATCTCTATCGGGGTCAATGAAGGGTTGGATCTCGTCGATGCTCCTGCAGCTCTGACGATCCTTCCTCCTCCGCCGGCAACCTTGACGATTGAAGGAACTTCGTCGGGCCAGGAGTCGGAGGGATGTACTCGCATCTTGCTGGACAATTCAGGAGGCGGAGTCCAGGGTTTTGTTCTCTCCATCGTCCACGACGATTCGTTGCTGAACCTGCTCGGAATCGACATCTCCGGAACTGTAACCGATGATGTCGGGGCTGAGTTTGTGGTCACCAACATCGAAGGTAACGGTGGGACGATCGGTGTTGTTCTCGATTTCACGCCCCCCTTCGACGGACACGAAATCGATCCGGGTGAGGGGCACCACATCGCGAACTTCTGCTACCTCGTACTGAATCCGCTGATCGTTACCGACGGAGAACCCCTTCCTGATCCGATATTGACGGATCTGACATTTGTCGACGGTGTCTTCGGAGATCCGCCCCTCTCGAACCTGGTGGTGATCGGAGGGCTGTCGATCGATCCGATTCTGGTGGATGGTCAGTTCATCATCGATCCCATCGTGGTCCCGGCGGAGAATACCGTGTTCTACGCTGATGTCCTGTTCGACACGACCGTTGGTAACTACCCGATCCCAGGTGCCACGGGACGGCTGCACATCAGTTACGAGGAGCCCGATGGCAACATCCAGGGATTTACTCTGACCCTCTGCTACGATTGCTTTCTCACCATCGATCCCGATTCCTGGGATTTCGAGGGCTCGATCGTGGAAGAGATCGGAGTGGAGTACCTCGCCGTGCAAGTCGACGACCTTCCCGATGACGGGGACGGTTGCGAACTGGTGGTGGGAATCCTGCTCGATGCGCTGCCACCATTCGAGGGCCAGACTCTTCCACAGACCGATTTTCCCCTTCTGATCGGGGGACTCGATGTCACCATCGACCTGGACGCTCCCTGTGAGACCCCGCTTGCCATCGATTTCTGTGACGGAATCAACGGAAATGGCTCGGTACCGCTTTACAACAATGTAGTTATCGATTTTCAGTCAGTTCAGAATTTTGAACGGTTCGGCACAGCCATCACCGTCGAGCCGGTCGAGATCTTTCAGAGGGGAGATTGCAATAGCGACGATAAGGTAGATCTCGCTGATATTGCCACTGCTATTGCAACCCAGTTCATGGGTTACGAAATCGATTGTCCGGATGCCTGTGATTTCAACGACGATGGTCTCATCAACCTGGCAGACCCGGTGTTCGGGCTCAATTATCTGTTCAAATTCGGGGCTGTGCCGCCGGCTCCTGGAGCGTACGATGACGGTCCGGATCCGACGGAGGATTCGCTTCCTGTCTGCGAGAGCGACGACACCATTTGCTAATGGCTTGGATTGTTCGTGTCTCTGGTGGACCGGAAATCTCATCCTATCGGCCTTCGAGTCGTTACTGGAGAGATCCTTATTCGGTGTGCACGAGGATAGACATGGGTCTGAGGAATCTGGCCCCGAGGAAAGAAGGAACCCGCTCATGACCAAATTTTTTGCTTTTCTTTCAATTGTGGTTTGTCTTGCTGGAGGTACTCGTGCGCTGGCGCAGGATTATCTGCTTTACATCACGAGTCCGACGACCGCTGGTCTCGGTGGGACTCTGGATCAATCTACGAACCTGGATAACAACGGTGAAGTGATTCAAGGGTGGTCGTACGGCGTTTGCCACGATTCTACCTTGATGACGCTCACAGCTGTCGTTGATGGTTCGACGACCGAGACCGTGAACAACGGGTCGACGCCCGACTTCAATGTAGTGAACCTGCTTGCAGACGGCTACACGGTCGGGGTTGTGATTTCCTTCGCCGGCCAGGCTTCTCTGCCACCAGGGACCGGTTATGAGTTGAACGTTGGGACATACAGTGCCGATGCTGAGGGTATGGCGACCTCGGCCTTCTGCGGTACGCTCGGAGCTCCTCTCGTGGAGACGTTGTTGGTGGTCAATGGAAACGGCGTTGTGCCCGATCAGGCCGATGCTACGGTCGATATTCTCGGAGTTCCGGGACCAGAGTTTACCTTCACCGCATCGACCCAGACCGCATCTTATGATGGGAATACTGGTGTCGGTTCCTTCAACGTCGGAATCGACCTCTCCGAGGTAGATAACTCCGCCGCTGGAGCTCCGTTCCCCAACGATACCCAGGGATTCTCGATGGGGCTGGCCAGTGACAGCAGCCTCATTGGACCCACAGCGGTGACGGTGACTCTTCCCTTCTCACCTGATTTCGACGCCTCGACCCTATTCCCCGATGGCTGGACCATCGGTGTGGTCTACAGTTTTACGGGTCAAATCGTCCTGCCATTCCCCTCCCCCCTAGAGGTGCTCATCGTCGATTACGAGACCAATGCGGGAACCCTCGCGGGAACCACGGACGCTACTGCTACATCCTTGAACTGGGTGAATACACTCGGCTCGCCTCCGGTGGAGAATGTGGTCGTCGTAGATGGATCTTCTCTGAGTCCGAGTTTCGAGGATGGGACCATTACCCTCGAGCCGCTGACCGTGCCGGATCCCGAGTACACCTTTAGCGCACCGGACCAATCCGAGAACTACGATGGCAACACGGGAGATGCCTGTTTCTCGGTGGGGATCACCCTCTCCGAAGTGGACAATTCAGCCGCTGGAGCGGATTTCCCCAACGATACCCAGGGTTTCTCGATGGGACTGGCCAACGACTCTGGTGTCATGGAACCCCAGGCAGTCAACGTGACTCTTCCCTTTGAACCTGACTTCGCTGCGGGGGGCATATTCCCCGGTGGGTGGACTCTCGGAGTGGTCTACAGCTTCACCGGGGGCATCGCGCTGGCCTTCCCCGAGCCTCTCGAGGTTCTCAATGTCGATTACTGTACTGTTGCGGATGGGTTGGCCGGAGCGACAGGTCCCACCGTCACCGCTTTGAGTTGGGTCGGCACGCTGGGTGATCCTCCTGTGGATAACGTTGTCGTGGTGGGGGGGAACTCTCTCGCCCCGAATCTTGAAGACGGCTCCATTACCCTCAATCCCCTGTTCGATCTGCCGTTCGTCCGGGGTAACTGTAACGGAGACAGTAGCGTGAACATCGCTGACGGGATCTGGATCCTCAACGAGTTGTTCCAGGATGGACCCAGTGGTACCTGTGCCGCGGCATGTGATATCAATGGCGACGATCTGTACGATATGGCCGATGCAATCCATGTGATCTACTACCGGCTCCTCGATGGACCCGAGCCGGTGGCTCCTTTCCCGGATTGCGGCGCAGTAGCCGGAGCCGACTGTGAGGCGACTTCTTACTGTCCATGAGGCACTGCCAGGATCGGTGCGGGAGGCTCTCCCGGTCCGGAGGCTTGTTTGAGGGGTCCGGGGCGTAAAACGCTCCGGACCCTTTTTTCATCGCCACTTTCAGTTTGTTACCAGCACATATCTACAGTGACCATCCTTCCCCTCCTGGCTTATCTGTAGTGACCATTTGTGCCTGACCCGGCATCTGCTGCCGAGGTTCGGCACCTGTTGCCGGATATCACCGTCATTCGCTTCTTCTTGGTTGGTCACAGTGGGGTCTCTAGACCGGGGGGTCTATTAACAAACACTGTTGTCTATAGACAGGATTGACAATAGGTGATAACTTCGATTCTTCAGCACGAGGAGTCCCGACACGACTCCACCCTCCCGTTGGACCTCGGTTCGGCGGAAATCCTTTTCCTGAGCCAAATAAGCGACGTTTACGTCGGTCGATCTCCGGATCCAGTTCTACCCCTGAGCTGTTTCCAGCGACGGCTGACATGTAGTGAACAACATTTTGTTAACGTTTTTTCCCCCTGCTCGGAGTCCTTCCGAAAGGTCAGGAAGAGGTGAGAAAGGCCCTCCTGATCGAGACGAAGTTCCGACGTGTCCCCCCCTGGAGACGAGGAGAGTAGTGATGAACCGCCGTCTTTCGCGCATTCACAGCGCACTGCTCGCGGTAATCTTTGCCGCGGTCGGAACCCATGCTTTCGCCCAGAATTCTCTCGCCATCACTGACGGTGAGACAGCTGGATTAGCGTCTGAGACCCTGGGTGTCCTGATGGACGCCGACAATCCGGTAGAAGGTTTCGTACTCGCTATCACCTACGACGACTCATCGTTAACTGTCAGCGATGTCGGCCCTGGTGAAGCAACTGTTGCCGCCTCGGCGGAACTGATCGTTCCGGAGATTCTCCCGGGTGGTTTCACCCTCGGAGTTGTGATCGATGCCACATCACCCTTTGATGGTCAGGAGATTCCTACAGGTACCGGTCAAGAGATCGCCACCTTCACGATGACTCCTCAGATCCTCGTGAGCATGGATACTCCGATTGCGATCGAGTTCACAGATGGCGTGCTGAACAATCCGCCCCTGTCGAACTTGCTCGTCCAGAATGGTCAGAGCATCGATGCCTCGAATGGTCTGGGTCTCAACAACGGAACCCTGACCCTGCTGCCACCTCCCCCCGACAGCATGAGAATCGAGTCCACTGACATCGACTCCGATGAGAGTGGTTCAGTACGCATCCTCCTTTCTAACTCCAGCGGTCCAGTTCAGGGCTTCGTGATCGTGGTTTCACACGATCCGACCTTGCTCGGTCTCCAGAACATCATTCTCGGTTCGGAATCCCTCGCCGCAGGAGCCGAACTCGTGGTTCCGGAGATTTACTCCAACGGTGGAAGCCTCGGCGTGGTTCTCGATTTCGAGAGTCCGTTCGGTGGTCAAAACATCCCGACCGGAGACGACAATCACATCGCGAGTTACACCTACGCCTCCTTGATGGAGATCTTGATTCCCGATCCAGCGGTCGAGACTGATCTGGAACTGGTCGACGGTGTGCTTGGAAGCCCTCTGCTCGATAACGTGATCGTGGTTGGGGGTCTCTCCATCAGTCCTTCCCTCGAGGGCGGAACGGTGACCCTTAATGCGATTGAAGAGATCGTCAACGACACCACGTTCTACATCGGACAGCGTGACTTCCCGGAGACGGGCACCAACGGTGGACTTGGATTCCCGGGACAGGGCATCGAGTTCTGCTTCTTCTACAGTGATCCTAATGACAACATTCAAGGTGTGCAGTTGGCGGTTTGCTACGACGACCTGCTTCTGATCGACGGTACCTTCACCATCGAAGGAACGATCGCTGATGAACTGGGCGCCGAGTTCGTCAACTACCAGATCGATAACGATGACAATGATGGCGACGGTCGCGAACTGATCGCCGGTATCCTCATGGACGCTCTTCCTCCCTTCGAGAACCAGCAGCTCCCGCAAACGGTCGAGCCGCTGATGATCGCCTGCGTACAGGCCGAGGTGGACCCAGGAGCCGTCTGTGGTGATAGCTTCAGCATCGATTTCTGTGACGGAATCAACGGTAATGGTCAGGTTGCGATCAATAACATGGCTGTTATCAACTACCAGTCGATACAGGACTTTTTGCTTGTTGGTGCGACTTACGAGATCATTCCAGTCCCGGCGTTCCTGCGCGGAGACTGTAACACTGATACACAGGTTGACCTGGCGGATGCCGCGACCGTGATAGCCAGTCAGTTCCAGGGATTCGAGGTCGGTTGCCTCGATGCCTGTGACTCGAACGACGACGGGCTCATCAACCTCGCAGACTCCGTATTCCTGCTCAACTTCCTGTTCTTGTTCGGAGATCTCCCTCCGGATCCAGGCCCCTACATGGCTGGCCCCGACCCGACCGAGGACGACTTGGACTGCGCGCTTCCGGCCTCTTGTAACTAGTCAATCAACAGGAACCCAAAGACAAGGACTTCCACTAGGAAGTGGAGTAAGAAACATGAAAACAAGCAAGATTGCTTTTACCCTCGCCTTCGCGCTCCTGATCGGAGCCCCGGCGTTCGCCCAGTACGACCTCTCGGTGACTGACGCCTCGGGAGCACCCGGAGCCAGTGTCGACCTCCAGGTCCTACTCGATAACAACGGAGACGACATCCAGGGCTGGTCCTTCGGCGTCTGTCATGACGGAGCGGCACTCAGCCTCACCGCCGTCGTCGATGGTGCGACCACAGCAACTGTCAATAACGGCAGTCCTCCCGGTTTCAACCAGGTCAACGTTGATGCCACTACGGGCTTCACCGTCGGCGTTGTGATCTGTTTTACCGGCTGCGCGGTTCTGCCTCCGTCCACCGGTAGTGAACTGAACGTTGCTACCTACGAACTGATCGGTGCTGCCGATACCAGCACGTCGGTTGACTTGTGTTCAACCCTCGGCAACCCAGCAGTCGAGATCCTGGTCGTGGTGGCCGGGCAGTCGATCCTTCCCACGACCTCCTCCGGAACCGTTGATCTGGTTTCCGGACCTCCGCCCTTCAGTTACCTGGCCGGAGATTATGATGTCGACTACGACGGCAATACCGGTGAGACAACTCTCACGGTCACCCCTTCCATCCTCGAGGATCCCAGCAATCCGGGTTTTCCGAATGATACCCAGGGATTTTCGATGGGAATGGAACACGATCCTGCCTTGTTGACCGTCGAATCGATCGCCTGGAATGAAGACATTGGTTTCAGCCCCGACTTCGAAGGTATCAACACGACGCCTTCGAACGGTTGGACTATCGGAGTGGTCTTCAGTTTCACCGGTGTCAATACACTGGCATTCGAGACCGCCATAGCGGTTCTCAACGTGGAATACAGCACCGAGGGATCTGCCCTCGCCGGACTCGATGATCCGACAACGACTGCACTCTCGTGGTCGAATGAGCTCGGTTCTCCTCCGGTCGTCAACGTGGTCGTGGTGGGAGGCCAGAGCCTCGAACCGGCGCTGGTAGACGGCTCCGTGACGCTGTTCCCACAGTACGCTCCGCCTGACACACTGTTCTTTCGTGGCAACTGCAACGGCGATGGAGTCATAGACATCGCTGACGGTATCTGGATCCTCAATGAACTGTTCCAGAATGGACCGGCTGCCAGCTGTGCTGAGGCTTGTGACGCGAACTCCGATGGAATGCTCGACTCCGGAGATGCGATCTACATCATCAGTTACCGCCTGCTGAGCGGCCCCGTTCCGAGTGCTCCTTTCCCGGAGTGTGGAATCGAAGAGGGCGCTGACTGCGAATCAGCTTCATACTGCCCCTAGGTCGAGAGAATTCAGGCTCTACTGGACACATCGGAAGGCCCGACGCGGGAAGCCGCGCCGGGCCTCTTCTCTGTTCTGGCAGGTCTGATGGGGGTTTGACCTCCATTGACGTGCCCGATCTTATCGCTACGATGGAGGTAGCCTCGGGGATCACGCAACCACCGGGTCTAGCCATTACATTCCTTCCGGATGCCCCATCGTCGACGGTGATCGAGTGCGGTCATGTACGGCCGCAGTGGAAATTACCGTCTGATCCGGGTCCGCCATGACCCGGGAGACTGCTGGATTCATCGCGCGTCTTTTTGCGTACATGGATCCTCGAAATGACGACGGAGGCTGATCGATGATGATCACTAAAAATGCGATGAAGACGAATTTGTACTCGAAGAGCCCCTCCTTGCTGATGGCGTTTTGTATCGTCACTGTTTTGTCAGTGGTTCTTGCCGGGTGTACGAATCCGCCATCCGTTCCCTTTACCAGTCCAGCCAACGGAGCGACAGAAGTCGCGGTGAATACCGCCATCCAGATCGGTTTCTCCACCGCGATGGATCCCTCGTCGACGACCGATTCGGCGAACTGGAGCGTACAGACCAATCTCGATGGGGTGGTCTCTGCTGTCGGAGTCCTCAACGAAGCTGCCAGGGTTCTGACGATCACTCCGGATCTTCCCTTTTCGCAGGGAGTCGTTGTGACCGTGATCATTTCTGATCGCGTGAAGACAGCAGTTTTCATCCCCATCGATGAAATTCAGATCCAGTTCACCACCGAAGGAGCTGGGGCGGACCCGGGAGACTTCGAGACCGGCGATGATGAGTTCTCGATCATCCAGTTGTTGCCAGCTCTGGGGACCCGGTCGGTGCCATTGCGTCCCTCGGTGACAGCCTCGTTCGATTTGCCGTACCAGACCTCCAGTGTTTCGGGCTCGGTTCTGGTTCATGGAACCAGAACCGGTTTCAGGAACCCACAGTTCGCCTTTCCAGGTGAAAGTGGTGGGTTGTCGGATGCGCTCCAACTTCTGATCCCCGGAAACTCACCCGAGTTGCATCCGGGAGAATGGATGCAGATCGTCTACAGTTCCGATCTAGTGTCGCAGATTCAACAAGACGAGGACGAACCGAGATTCCTGGATCCCTTCGTGGCTCGTTTCCGTGCCCACCTGGGACATGCCACCGGAGGACTCGGACCCCAGGAGCCGCTACTGGCGGGCGGAACCGATGCCTTGTTGTTCGCGGACCTGGGCGAGTTTCTGCCCTACAGTGGGCTCGAGATGTTGCTGATCGGAACCGATGGGCAACTGAGTCTACTGCGCAGCGGACTCACCGGAGAGGCATCTTCCTGGACGGTTCAATCCCAGTTGCAACTTGACTCTGCCCCGACAGCGGCTGTTCTTGTCGACATCGATGCGGATTCCCGGACCGAAGCCGTCATCGCTTGTAGTGACGGGACGCTACGAATCATCGGAGTTGTGGGACAGGAACTGGTCGAGGACCCAGATCCCATCGATCTGTCTGGTGCCGTCATCGATGTACTCGAGTGGGCAGAACTGAACGGGGATGGAATTCCCGATCTTCTGGCCGGAGGCGCCGATGGTCTTCGTATCATCCGTCAGGTGACCACTTTCGATCTGGACACCTTCGAATTCATCACCACCTTCAGCATCACCGGCCTGATGCCATTTGCGGCTCCTGTGGAATCGATCTCCATCACAGATCTGGATCGTGATGGTCGTCTCGACGCGGTTGTCTCGGCAGGAGATGGGATCTTTCTGAGGGGGGCTGGAAATGGCACTTTCCTGGTGTCGTCTCTGCTGTCTCCTGCTCCGGTGGGCAAGATCGCCCTCGGCGATGTCAACGGAGATGGTTGGGTCGATGCCATCGCCATGGCCTCTTCTGGCCTCTCGATTCACCTCCATCCAGGAGTACCTCTAGACGCTGAATGGCAAGGGATCCCGTTTGTGACCGGTGGGCAGGTCCAGGACCTGTCCGTGGGAGAGGTCGATGGAGATCCGGTCGGTATCGATGACATCGTTGTTGTACAGACCGGTTCCAGCAATCCGCTGACCTTGATCCGGCGTCTCTCGTCGGATCTCGCCGATTCGGTGATTGAATCGCTTCCCTACAGCAGGAACCCGCAGTCGGGAAGAATCCTGCTGGTCGATAGTGACGGGGACGGTGGAACCGATGTCCTGATGCGTCAGGAGAGCACAGAGGCTTCCGGTTCTCTGGCACTGTGGCGCTCCTCGGCTGTGGTCGATTCAGGAGAAACGGAACTCAGTTACAACCTTCCGGCGCTCGTCAGCGCCGGTCCCGGTCAAGCAGAGATCGAGTTGCCGCTGGCAGCGAGTTTCGAGCAGGACATTTCTCAGTTCACGATAGCCATCGAATTCGATCAGTTGCTGTTGCAAATGGTAAGGATCGAGGCGGATGCCGACACCTTCCCCTTCGGGTCGGTCGAGGTGGTCGAACACATCGATCAGGAGAGTGGCGTAGCCGTCGCGGAATTGTTCATCAATGGATACATTCCTGCCAGCGGTGATTTGCCCATCGCCAGGCTGGTGTTCCAGCCCCAACCTGGGCTGCTCGGAGCAGCCAGTTACCAACTGGCCGATGGTTTGCTCGTGGATGGAATCTCGTATTCGAACCAGGCGATCCTCGAAGGAGACGGCGCGCTGATCGCGGCAGACATTTCCGGTGCCCAGGGTGTTGTCTTGATCGAGTCGACCACACCTGCCCCGGAGAACATGACTTGTGCTGCATCGTCAGTGGGGGGGAACGACGAAGTCCTCATCCAGTGGTCGAATCCCATCACCTACGATCAGCCAGGGGGCATCCAGATTCGCAAGAATGGGGTGCTGATTGCCACCCTCTCGGGTAGCACTACGAGTTACACGGATATCGATGCTGGATCCGGATCGATCAGTTACTCCCTGGCCGGATTTTCAGGTGGGATACAGTCCATTTCGGTGAGTTGTGATGTCGTCTTGATCTCTGCGCCTGTGCTCGCTTGCGAGCGAGATGACGACCTTCCCGAGCGAGTTTTTCTCGCTTGGGGATTCTTGACCGGGACCAGCAGCTGGCAGTTGAGACGCGACGGGAACGTCATCGCTAACCTGAGCGCTGTGGTGTCCTCTTACAGTGATGACACCGACCTGAATGCTCATCAGTACGATCTGAGGTCGATCCAGCAGGGAGTTCCTTCGGCTCCCGGAATCTGTGACATCGGTGATGCCGGAGGATCCGGCACGGTGCCACCTTCGCAGGTTTCGGCGGCGCTGATTGGTGACGACGATGTGAAGGTCACCTGGTTCAACGGTGAAGCCTACGACCAGGTCAATGTCCTGGCCGATGGCTTCGTCGCCGTGACCCTATCGGGCTCGGCCACAGAGGTTCAGTTCGATGATCAGTTCCCGGGCGCCGTGATCTACTCGATCCAGGCCTTCGGGGATGGAGGCAGCAGCGCCATCGTCAATGCTCCCGAGGTCGATGTACCGCTCTCACCCCCGTCCGGTTTCTCCTGCGTCTCCGATGGTTCTGCCGTCGAATTGAGCTGGGAGAATGGACCACAGTCGTTCCAGTACGACGAGATCGTGGTGGAACGGACCGGTGGTGGAATGTCAGATTTCTTCAGCCTACCTGGAACGGCAACCCTGCTTGATGATCCTGCAGGACAGGGAGAATGGACTTACCAGATCACGGGTTACTTCTTCCACGAGGGTGTGAATCACTCTGCCCAGGGTGGTTCCTGTCAGGCTTCGATCAGTAACGCGCTGTTCTACGACGAATCGGTTGCCGTGATCGGTAGACCCTTCACCGTCGATCTATTCGGCCACCTCCTCGAGTCCGTATCCGCCTGGACGTTGCAAATCGATTACGATGGAAGTCGGCTCCAGAATCTCACGGTCCAGGTTCCAGATGTTCCATCTTCTTCAGTTACGACCAACGATGTACCGCTAGGTACCTTCGAGGGTTTGAGAAGGTTAACAATTTTCGTCACGGATGCAGATCTGGTTTCTTCCAGTGGTGTACTTCTGGCACAGGTCTCAGGTTCGGTCGAAGCAGATTTCTCGATCCTGGGTCAGGCGCTTTTCCATCTTGTTGATGCGACTTTCGAACCCTCTTCGGGAGGGCCTGTTATCACGCCGCAACTGGACGATGGCGGACTGACCATCGTGGGTAATGCACTGTTTTTGGACGGTGCCGTGATCACCCCGGGAGATGAAATCGTCGTGTGGGCGCGTGGTGTCTGGAGTCAGCCCTTGACCGGATACGTGGTCGCTCTGAACTGGGATCCAACACTGTTGACCTGCCTCGAGGTCAGCAACATTGGAACCGTGGGAGAGGACCTCAGTGGTCCCTTCTCGGCTTTCTTCTCGGGTATCAATGCATCTGCAGGGACCGCTTTTGGATCCGTGCTCTCCGTATTCGATACAATTCCCGTGTCGCTCGCAGATGAACTGGGCTACTTCCGGTTCCTCGTCTCCCCGGATGCGCCAGAAGGATTGACCACGTCAATCCTGTTTGGACCCCATGAGACCGCCAACGCGACGATCGAGAATGGTTTTGTCGATGAAACTGCCAGCACCATCACCCCGGAGACCCTGGGTGCGGATTTCGTGGTTTTCTCCGATCCCCAGGCTCCTACCATTCTCTCCATCGATCCCACGCAAGGACCTGTCAATGGGGGAACTGACGTGCTCTTCAACGGCACCAGTTTCACGCCCGATTCGACGGTATTTTTCGGAGACCAGCCAGCGAACGCGGTGATCTTCGTCGACCCGGGTACACTGCTGGCGACCACTCCTGCGGCTTCAGCAGGGATCGTGGATGTGTCCGTGTTCACGACCTATGGGTCGTCGATTCTTCCTCAAAGTTTCACCTACTTCCAGTCGGTCATCGACTCCTACAGCCCAATGGAAGCCAACGTGTGTGGGCCTGTAACGATGACGGCACTTGGTTCAGAACTTCCTGCCGATCTGGGGGTTCTGTTCGGAGGAGTCGCCTCTGTTGTCGTGCAGGTGAATCCAGAAGGAACGATGGCGACCGTGAGGGTACCTCCATCCTACGTCACCGGAGAAGTTGACCTCGTCTTCGTCGATGGCTTCGGTAGCGAAATTTCCAGTTTCTCCGGCGGGTTCACCTATTTCGATGACGGGACCTTCATCCGCGGAGATGTGAGTTGTGATGGACTCGTGAATCTCGCCGATGTATCTGCCATCGCTGCCTATGTGGCGGGTGCTGGTTCGGTACCTGTAGTACTCGATGCCGCAGATATTGACGACGACGGAGTGGTTCACATCGGAGATGCAGTGTTGCTGGCCAGTTGGCTCTTCTCAGGTGGAGCTCCCCCGGCAGCCCCGTTCCCTGAAGCGGGCACCGATCCGACTCCGGACGGTCTGTAGGCTTCGACCGTGTCAGGACTTTGGCGGGCCCGGTGACCCCTGGCGGGGTCACCGGGCCCGTCATCGGTGGAATCCTCTCTATCAGCGGGTACCATCTCGGTTCCTGTACTACTACAGGTGGCATTCGCGCTGAGAATACCCTGTATTGAGCCAGATCAGCCGAGGGATAGGGGAAGATGCCTACTGCGATCGTCAGCGATATCCACGCCAATCTGCCTGCTATGGAGTCTGTTCTCGAGGACATCGAGATGCGGGGTATCAAGCGGATCCTCTGCCTCGGGGACGTCATCGGCTATGGACCCGAGCCAAGGGAGTGTTTGCAGAGGTGTTCGGCCTTCGATGTCAACTTGATGGGAAATCACGAAGAGGCGGTGTTGTTCGACCCGATCGGATTCAATCCGCGTGCCAAGGCTGCCGTGGAATGGACGAAACAGCAGTTGATGAATTCCGATTGTCCGCGGGAGGAGAATGCCGCTCTCTGGAAGATTCTCGATTCGATGAAGGAAACCCACGAGGAAGATGATGTTTTACTGGCACACGGCACCCCCCGAGATCCCATCAGGGAGTATCTGTTCGTGCATGACTGCGAAGACGATCCCACCAAGGTGGAAGAACTATTTGACAGTTTCACTGCCAGCACTGCTTTCGTCGGACATACACACATTGGCGGTGTATTCTTGCCTGGCCCTCGTTTCCAGACCCCGGATGAAATCGGAGGACGTTTTCAACTGGGAAAAGAACGAGCCATCGTAAATGTAGGTTCTGTCGGGCAACCGCGTGATGGAGATCCACGAAGCAGTTACGTGGTTCTCCACGAAGATCAGATCGAGTTCTGTCGAGTCGAATATCCAGTGGAGGAAACTGTGCGACGTTTCCGCAGAACTCCGCTACCGGAGAATCTAGCCCTGCGACTTGTCGAAGGTCGCTGAGAAGACAGGAACTGATGGACAAGAGATTTCTCCTGACGATCGTGCTCTGTTTTGCGATTTCCGTGATCTACATGGACTGGATAACTCCACCTCGTGAGCCGCAGCCTGCTGTACCAACTGGCGTCATTCCCAGCGTTTTCCCACAGGGTCAGCCAGTCGATGGACAGTCTGGTGTTGCTCCAGGGGTGGGTGTTCCCGTTGGTACCGACCCGGTCGTCGATATCGTTCCCGTGGTGAAAGAGCAGCAATTTTTTCTGCGCAACTCGGTTCTCGAGGTCGAGATCAGCAACCGTGGTGCTTCAGTGGTGCGGGCAACCCTGCCGGATTACCAGGAAGAGTTCCAGGACCAGGAAGCTCTCGACCTGATCTCACCCGAGTTGGAATCGGGGTCTGGACTGCTCGTCAAACTTCCCTCCTCTGGTATCGACCTGGCTGATCGGATCTGGGAAGTGGAGAAAACCAGTTTCAGGAGCATCTCGTTCAGAACCGAGTTGGGAGCGGATCGCTGGGTGGTCCAGAGCTACTACCTTCCCGAAGATGGCTACGAGTTGATGGTGTCGATCCTGTTCGATGGAGTATGGCCGGTCGCCACCGATGTTCACTACGAGTTTCTGGGTGCCAAGCGGATCCGATACGATGATTCCGGTCGCGCATCGGCATTCCCGAACCAGTGGATCACCGCATACCATCTCGGCAGCGGAGTGATAGGAGAGTTGGATCGTGGCGACGTGGAGGCGATCGAGGGCGGAGAGATCCGCAAGGAGGGGGTGGCCTGGGGAGCCCTGGAGAGTAACTACTTTGCCCAGGTGATCCGTCCGCTTCCATCCGCCAGCGGGCAGTCTCCCTCGCTCGGATTGCTGGCCCTCGGAGCCAGGCCAGGTGAACGGGAGGCGGAATTCAACGCTCTGGCGGAAGCCGGACTCCAGGGTTGGCCGATGCGAATCGGATTCAGACGCAAGGTCGAGGCCAGAATCCCTCATGAGTACGCCGTATTTCTCGGTCCCAAGGATCCCGGAGTTCTCGACGAGTATGCTTCCTGGGATGCGATTCAACTCATCGATTACGGATTTTTCGGCTGGTTGGTGCGTCCCTTTCTCTGGTTGCTGAGACTGTTCGATAGTTTCGTCGGTTCGTGGGGAATCGCCATCATCTTGCTCACCTTCTGTATTCGTGGAGTTCTGCATCCGGTCAACAAGAAAAACATGCGGCAGATGCAGATACAGCAGCAGGGAATGGCGAGACTGAAACCCCAGATGGACGAGATCAAGGAACGCTACAAGAATGATGCTCCGGTACAGCACCGCAAGATGCAGGAACTGTTCAAGAGTGAAGGAGTCAATCCAGCGGCAATGTTCGGTGGTTGCCTCTTCATCTTCTTGCAGTTGCCGATCTGGCTCGCACTCATCCAGACCTTCACCATCGCAATCGAATTGCGACAGACCAGTTTTCTCTGGGTAAATGACCTGACTCGTCCAGACATGTTGTTCCACATGCCCTTCTCGCTGCCATTTTTGGGGGACTGGTTCAATCTGTTGCCAATTCTGTACGTGATCATCTCCATCGTGAATCAGAAAATGATGCCCAGATCGGATGATCCACAGGTCCAGATGCAGCAGAAGATGATGACTTTCATGTTGGTCGCCTTTGGCTTCATCTTCTACACCTTTGCCTCGGGTCTGATGGTGTATTTCATCACCTCGGCGATAGTCGGAATCGCCGAACAAAAGATGATTCGTCGCGACCTTCGAGCCGCAGGCATCATGCCGATGCCTGGCGGAAAAAAGGACGCTGGCAGTGGCAAGATAGATACGGGGCCAGCAAAACCTGGATCCTCCGGTTCAGGAAGTTCTGGGCCTGCTCGACCTGGACAGGGCAAGGTTCGAAGTCGATGAAGGAAGGTGTCGGAGTGTGGAGGAGGTAATCTATGCTCTCGCGAGCCCCCCTCCGCCGGCTCCGCTGGTACTGCTACGGCTCGATGGAGATGGAGCGGCCGGTCATATCGAGGCTCTCCTGGCCTCGAAAGCGCTGTCCGGGCCACCTCGCACCCCGAGAACCGTTGATCTGATCTGGCAACTCGATGCACCCCCGGCTCCGGTTGTGGTCATCAAATGGAAGAGGGGCGCATCCTGGACCGGCAACGAGGGGGTGGAACTGCTACTCCCCGGTTCGACGCCCATCGTCGATGGAATTTTCGGTCGGCTGGAGCAGGCGGGTGCCCGTCTGGCCCAACCAGGAGAGTTCACTCGTCGCGCCTTCATCAACGGACGCATCGACCTGAGTCGGGCGGAATCGGTCGCTGCCCTGATCAAGGCAGAGGACCGTGCCTCTCTCGCTGCAGCACGTCGGGTGATGGAGGGGGAGTTGGCACAGGGAATCGGTTCTGCAGCGGACTCCTTGCTCGATGTGATCGCGATCATCGAGGCAGGACTCGACTTTTCCGAGCAGGAAGTAGAATCTCCTGGCACCGAGGGTGCCCGAAAACTACTGCAACCAATTCTGATCGATCTGGATAACCTGCTGTCGCGAAGGCAATGGACCGCAGACTCTGATGGCATTCCGAGGGTTTTGTTGTGGGGGCGGGCCAATGCTGGAAAGTCTTCTCTCTTCAACGCTCTGCTCGGTAAGGACCGAGCGATCGCTTCGGCGGTGGCCGGTACCACGACGGATGCAGTGGGCGGTACCCTGCACGAGGGAGAGCGTCAAATCGAACTTCTCGATCTTCCGGGTCAGCGCTCAACACATGAGGAACTGGGGACGCTGGCGCTGGAGAGAGCAGCACAACTTCTGGAGGGAGATGACCCGGTTTTGTGGGTCATCGACGCTACTTGTGATCCAGCAGAGATCGAGCAGGAAAAGCACCAGATTTCGGTGCAGTTCGGTTCGAGAGTTCAGCCTGTCTTGACCCAGATCGACCTGATATCACCAGGAGAACCGAACATTTTTCCCGAGGCTCCTCGGGTCAGTTCGATGACTGGAGAAGGGATCGATGCTCTTCGTGGAAAGTTGTTTCGGTGGACTTCCATCACTCCGGGACGGGAAAGATCCGATGCAATCCGTTTCACCCGGAGGCAATGGCAACTGGTCAATGACTGTCGAGATCGGCTAGGTCGTGCCATAGAAGAGGCCGAGGGTGGACCAGAACTTCTCGTTGCGGATCTTCGAGAGGCCCTCACCAGACTCGAAGAAGTGACCGGAAAATCTACCCCTGAAGATGTCCTCGACCGGATCTTTTCGCGCTTCTGTCTGGGGAAATAACCCGCACCACCTCGATCCTATCGGTTCTGGCGCTGCATCTGGCCTCGTTGAGTAGGGTGTTGAGGTGAGATATCATGGTCGTGGGAATGGACGGTCAGTCGGGATGGATCACTGATATGGGGGCCGCAGGGGATGAAGTGCCCGAGTTGTGCTAGCAGCAATGATTGCGTGGTTGACTCCCGGACCACCTCCGATGGTCGGGTGGTACGCAGACGTCGACAATGCAACAGTTGTGGCAAGCGATATACCACTCGAGAACGCCTCGAGGAGATCACCATGCTGGTGGTCAAGAAGGACAAGAGACTGCAGCCGTTCAGTCGCCAGAAGATTCTCGATGGTATCATCACCGCCTGTCAGAAGAGGCCCGTCTCTATCGACGAGATGGAGATCATCGTCGACGCCATCGAGAAGCGGGTTCGTGATGAGTTCGATCGTGAAGTGCCGTCCGTTTTTATCGGTGAAATTGTCAGCGAATACCTGAAGAAACTCGATTCTATTGCCTTTGTGCGCTTCGCATCGGTTTACCACGCCTTTTCCGATGTCTCCCAGTTCCTCAAGGAACTGGCTCCATTGCTGGAGAAGAAAGAGATCACTGATGTCCGATGATTGCCGGAAGGAGCACCTCGCCCTCGAGATGCGACTCCGGTCGATTCTCAGGACCATCGTGAATCACGGCGAGGCGCTCACTGAATCTCACGAGTTGAAACTTGAAGACCAGATCGTTCACCATGTGGTGGAATCGGTCGGTGCCGGAGGGATGTCCTGGCAAAGTCACGAACTGATCGACCAGCTGCATACATCCTGTCTCCGCTCAGGAGAGTCCAACTGGATAAGTTCTTTCGAGGACCTCCTGTCATGGCCTCTGGCAGCTGGGGTTTCTGATTTCACCGTGAACAGGATTGCATCGCAGGTTGCACACTTCGGCGGACCTCGAGCTCTTGAAACTTCGATTTCCAATGAATTTCTTCGTTACCGTTGGCCTGGTAACGATGGACTTGTTCCGACCATCCCATTGCGCTTTCTCAGCAGGAGAATTGTCGTGGAGAGCATCTTCGGTCGTCCCGAATCCCTCGAGCATGTTGGAGATCGGATCATGCGCGAAGTTGAATGGGTCGCGGGGTCAGTCGTGGTATCCGGAGCCTTCGATGGAATCGATAACCTGCCTGAGGAAATTGTGCGGGACAGATGGAACCGAGTTCGGTCGAGGGTTCAGGGATATCTCGAAGCTCAGCAGCAGCCTCCTCAGGTCGTCTGGGAACTTCGTGGCGCACCCCGACCAGCTGCGGGACAGTTGTTTCCCGATCCGCACCAGATGGATCTTCAACATCGCTTCATCATCGGATGTCTGGAGGATTCCTGTCCCGTTCCCCTGAGAATCACGGTTCCGTTGCCGATTCCTGGCTCCATCCGGCAACTTCTTGTTCGCTGTCTGAGATCGAGGATTGCTCCCCGTATCGTCTGGGATGGAACTCGGGATCTGACGATCATTGCCGGTTGGCTGCACCATCTTCCGCCGGAGGGAATCCAGGCGGTTTGCCAGCGAACGATGGCCTTCGATGCGATCGTCAATGGCGGTATCGCTCCTCCCTGGCAAGGGGAATGGATCGATGCTCGTCAGCAATCTCAGCCTCTGTGGGTTGCCAGCGAGAGAGCGATTCCTCACTGCTGTGGAGAGTACTTTCAACGTAACCAGGAGAAGTTGCAGCCGTTTCCTGTCATTGCCATCGAATCTCATTTTGGACACAAGAGCCGCAAGGATGCGGAGAAGTTGTTACTGAAGATCTCTCGTCGACGAGGGGGAGGTTGGGAGCGACTCGAAGAACTGCTCCGAGACGCTGCTATCTCCCCAAGACTGCTGGCGCCCGTAACCGATCGGGCATAGGGTTCGGTGATCGAAAGGGAATCTTGTACCTGAAGAGAATTTCGCTCACTGGCTTCAAATCCTTCGCGGATCCGGTCGATTTCGATTTCGATCCGGGGACCAGCGCAATCGTCGGTCCGAATGGTTGTGGCAAGTCCAACATCGTCGACGCGTTTCGCTGGGTACTCGGTGAAAGGTCTGCCAAGGGACTTCGTGGTAGCGAGATGCTCGATGTGATCTTCAAGGGAACCAAGACCAGATCCGCGCTCTCGCGTGCCGAGGTGCGCCTGCTGTTCGACAACGACGATCATTTTCTTCCCATCGAGGCGAGCGAGGTGGAGGTAGCCCGAATCCTCCTGCGTGACGGCACCAGCGAGTACCAGATCAATCGTCGTCGCTGTCGCCTGAAGGATGTCCTGGCAATTTTTGCAGATACTGGAATCGGTGCCGATGGATATTCCGTCCTGGGCCAGGGACGGGTGGATGCCTTCCTCAGGGCCAATTCCCAGGAGCGCCGCAAGATCTTCGAGGAGGCCGCGGGAATCTCCAATTTCCGCAGACAAAGATCGGAGGCGTTGAATCGCCTCGATCGTTCCGAGCGTGAACTCACGAGGGTCCAGGATCAACTCAGGGAGATCGAGCGCAGAATTCGAAGTCTCAAGATGCAGGCCGGTAGGGCACGGCGTTTCCTTGCAGATCGCGACCGATTCCGGGAGGTCAGTTCTGTTCTTGCAGCCCATGACGTCGATCAACTCTCCAAGGAGAGGGAGCGTCTGACGTTTCGTCTCCAGTGGAGAAACACGCTTCGTGAGATGCTCTCTGATCTGACGGGGATTCTCGAGGCCAAACTCGATGAGTACAAAGCGAAACTGGAAGAAACTCATCGATCACTTGACGAGGCACGGCAGTCCGAAACCGAGAAACGATTTGCACTGGAAGGGATCGGGACGCGCCGAAGTCAGTTGGAGGAACAGCGCCGTCATTCCATCAGTCGCAATGAAGATCGTCAGAGACAGCTTCAAGATCTGATTCGCGTCGAGGCAGAGTATCAGGGTCATTGCCATGACATCCGCAATAGGGTGAAAAAAGGAATCACTGGACTTCGTGAGATTCGCATTGATCTGGAGCGACAAGCCGAGTCGCACGGGGATTATTTCCGCCAGAGAGAGGATCTTGATAGCGTCATCCGTGAATCGAGGGACAAGGAACTGGGGCTGGTTTTTGACGAGACCAGACTGCGCAATACCATCGCTGCACTCGATGGAGATCTCAGGGGACAGGAGACAATTCGCCAGCGGCGTCTGGCAGAGGATCTCGAGTTCCATTCCCAACAACAAGATCTAGAGGAGGCGATCAGAAGGCATGATGAGTTGATCCTGTCGGCTGCGGATTTGGAGAGGGCCGCCACCCTTTCTGCAGAAAAACTCCATGAGGAAGTCGGCCAACGCACCTCCATCCTCGATGAATCGAGAAAGCGCCTTTCAGCCTTGCGTGCCGATCAAGAGAGCCGTGAAGGTCGGCTCCGGTTTCTCGTTGAACTGGAGGAGAGTCTGGAGGGCCTGGGAAAAGGAACCCAGAAACTGCTCAATTCCAAAGAGCCAACTGCCGGGGACATCCGCGGTCTGCTGGCACGTCTGATCGAGGCAGATCCGGATACCGCTCGTATGGTCGATGCGGTTCTTGGGCGGATTCTAGAGACGGTCGTCTTGCAGGGCCGCACTCCCATCGAGGATCGAATACGAGCGATCGAGAAGATTCTGGATGGAGAGACCGTAACGATCGTCTCGGTCGAAGATGAGATCGGTAGAGGAATTTCCACTCCAGAGATCCCCGCAGGTGTCGAGATCCTCTCTTCTCGCGTTGAGTGCGATCAGATCTGTCGTCCGATAGTGGATGCAATCCTGGGACAGGTTCTTGTCGCAGGCGACCTGACGGAAGCACTCCAACTTCGAAAACGATTCAAAGAATATCGAGTGGTTCTTCATGACGGCACAGTCATCGAACCCTGGGGAGCCGTGCGCATCTCCGCCAGTAGTCGCGGCGGCCTTGTATCACGACGTGTGGAGATGAATCAACTCCGTAACTCGATGGAAGAGGTCCATTCTCATCTGGTACAGGTTTCGGAACAGGGCGACTCACTCGAAGAATCAATCTCTTCACGCCGAGGCGAGATCCAGCGACTGGATCAGCAAGCGCAACGCTCTCGAATCGAACTGCAACTCGCTCGACGTGAACTTGATAAGGCACGAGAATCCTTGAAAAGGATCACCGAGCGACGCAAGACTTTAGGAGGAGATCTCGAGCAAGCACTTCAGCACTATGAAGATCTTGTTTCGCTGAGGGACTCTGCCACAGCAGACCTGGAACAGGTTGTCAGAGATCGAGAATCTCTGAAAGATACGGTCGAAGAGCAAGAGAAAATGTTCACCACGATCGATGAGCAACTTTCTTCCATGGATTCGGTATTGCAGAAGCAGAAGTTACGGGCAACACGAGAACAGGAGAGAATTTCATCGGACTGGCGCGAACAACGCCGTCTCGCAGAAGAGGTGGAACAGCGCCATCAACTGCGTGAACGCGTCAGTGACGAAATCGCAGAAGAGGAGCACAGAGCTGGGAAATGTTTGTCCCAGTTGCACGCTCTCGATGATGAGGAAAAGACCCTGGAGTTGGATCTCTCAGTGATCGCTACCCGGCGCGTTGCCCTGGATCAACAACTCGAACAGTATCGCCAGGACCGAAGTGCATCCGAAAAACAGATCAAACAATGCCGTGGACGTGGAGAGCAGCTGCGGGAGGGACGTGAATCCGATCTCCTGGCCGAAAATGAATGCAAGGTTCGGATAGAAGGAATCCGGGACCGTGTGCGCGAAGATCTCGAGGTGTCCCTCGAGGAGATTCCGCTCGATGAATGGCGCTCCAACCTGCAGCAGGAGAACGAAGATATTGATCGGTTCACGGAACGATTACGCAAGGAGACCCGGGATATTCAAGCCCGGATGAGAAGAAACTCCAACGTAAACCTCGAGGCGGTAGAAGAATTGAAGACCGAGCAGACCAGGCATTCTGAAATTTCCGGAGAGGTCGGAGACCTGACACGGTCTCGCGAACTTTTGTTGGAAACCATCGCAACTCTGGATGACCAGTGCCGGACACTGTTCACGGATTCATTCCAGGAGGTTCGTCAGAATTTCCAGGAGATCTTCTCCATGATGTTCGGAGGTGGTACCGGGGATCTGAAACTCGAAGAGAACGTCGATCCTCTCGAGGCGGGGATCGATGTTGTGGCACGGCCTCCTGGAAAGCGGATTTCTAGTCTGCGTCTCCTATCCGGAGGAGAGCGTTCCTTGACAGCGATCTCGGTGATCTTTGCCCTCTTCAAGTCGCGTCCTAGCCCTTTCTGTATCCTCGACGAAGTGGATGCCGCCCTCGATGAAAAAAATAACCGACGGTTCGTTCGCGTTCTCAATGAGTTTGCGAAAACTTCCCAGTTCTTGCTCATCACTCACAGTCGAATCAGCATGGTGGAGGCTGAACGCCTCTACGGTGTGACGATGGAGGAACAGGGGGTTTCTTGCAGAGTGGTGGTCCAGATCGAGGATGCAAAGCAGTGGGGTGACGATCCAACGATGGCCGTTCATGTTTCTGAAACCACCGCTTCTGCGGGAGGTAGCCCGCTCTATTCCGAGCTGGGTTCTGCTGAGGCGGGTTCTGCTGCAGATGACCAAGAAAGCACTTCTGATCGCCCGGATCGCGGTTTACAGCAAGCCTGACGGTTGCCCATCCCTGCCTCGTTTGACGAATTCCGTGATCGCGGGATAGTCTTCCCTAACAACGATTCTTTTGAGCCTTCCACAGGGTGACCTCCGTTCCAGCATCAACTGGTCGATGACCAGATGTGGGAGTTCCGTGTCTGCGGATCACGGGGTTGGGAGAGTATTGTGCAGGACGAGATGCTGATGCGCTGGAAATTCAAGAACTCCTTGCAAGGAGTTCTGTGCCTGGCTGATCGGGTGGTTTCCCGATGAGTGCGGCGAATCTAAAAATTCTGGTTGCAGACGATGACTCCGGTGCTTGTGAACTGATCTCGGTGATTTTATCGGCAGAGGGGTGGCCTTCGCCGACTACGGTTGCCGATGGAGAGCAAGCTCTCCATGAGATCAGGGAAGGCCACTGGGACATCCTCGTCACGGATCTGGATATGCCCCGGATGCGTGGAGACGAACTGGTCCTGCGAGCACTCGAAGAGGATCCAGATCTCAGCATCGTCGTCACCACCGGTGAGAGTACTGTCAGCAGTGCAGTAGCCCTGATGAAGAGTGGCGCAACAGACTTCATTTGCAAGCCCTATGACGTCGATGAATTCGTCGCGTCGATGGAACGTGCAAAGTCTCGCGCTCTCAACATCAACGAGGTGCGGGGGATGAGGCAGACGGTCGGAGCCTTGCTTGCCGCACTGGAGAGCAAGGATCGCTACCTCAACGGACACTCTGCGAGGGTCCGGAACATGGCAGTGAAACTCGGCGAACTATCCGGTTTGGACCGTGGTCAACTACGAGCCCTTGCTCATGCTGCTCTCCTCCACGATGTCGGCAAGATCGGTATTCACGAGGGCATCTTGAACAAAGAGGGCCCCCTCACCGAAGCAGAATTCGAGATCATCAAGAAACATCCGAGGATGTCTGCCGACATCCTCGCTCCGGTGCCGTTTTTACAACCCAGTCTCGAGGGTGTTCTTCATCACCATGAGCACTGGGATGGTGATGGCTATCCCGATGGACTATCCGGGGAACAGATTCCCCTGATGGCGAGAATCATTGCAGTTGTGGACGCTTTTGATGCCATGACCGGCGCCCGCTCTTACAGAGGAGCACTCACGGCTGATCAGGCACTCCAGATAATCCGTACGGAGAGTGGTAAACAGTTCGATCCTCGAATCGCAGCCCTTTTCGACAATCACAAGGATGAAATCCTCGAGAGAGAGGAAGTGGCCTGATGAATTCGCCCAAAGCAGAAACCGGAGTATTTTCAAAGAAACCGGTCTTGCACCTTCCCGTTTTCAACGAGTCCGGTGGCAATGACATCTACGTGGCAGGCAACGATCCGCGCACGATCAAGGTCCTGAGGATCTTATCTGCGGTGGCTCCTACCGATTCCACCATTCTCATCAATGGTGCCAGTGGTACGGGAAAGGACCTGATCGCACGATTGGTCCACCAGACCAGCAAGCGGCGTGAGGGTCCGTGGGTTCCCGTCAATTGTGGAGCCATTCCGGGTTCCCTGATCGAGAGCGAATTGTTCGGTGCCCTCAAGGGAGCATACACAGGAATTGATCGGGACAAGCAAGGCCTGATACAGAAGGCGAACGGTGGAACCCTGTTTCTCGACGAGATCGGTGAATTGCCGCTCGAGGCCCAGGTGAAGTTGCTGCGGGTCCTGCAGTCCGGGCGCATCAGACCCGTTGGATCGGATGAGGATCGGTCCGTGGATGTTCGCATCATCGCAGCCACCAACCGAGACCTGCGTCAGGAGGTCGAGGACGGCCGTTTCCGTCTCGATCTTTTCTACAGGATTCATGTGGTTCACGTCGAACTGGCTCCTCTGTGCGAACGCGAGTTCGAGTTTCCTCATATCGTCGAATCGGTTCTGGAACGTCTGCGGGCCAAGGATATCGAGGTTCCGCCGTTGAAGAGCAGTGCTATTGAAGTGTTGATTCAGCACACCTGGCCCGGCAATATCCGCGAACTCGAAAATGTTCTGGAGAGAGCCGTTTTGCTCAATACCGGTTCAGAAATCGATGGAGAAGCGGTTCGGGAACAGATCGCTTCTTCGCCGCTGGAACAGGTCGAACGGTCGCCCGGCTCGGATCGCCAGGTTTCCGGATATTGCGTTTCGATGAGTTTGAAGGAAGTGGAAGATGCCCACATCCAGAAAGTTCTCAGTCATCACGGTGGAAATAAGACACGCGCTGCTCGAGATCTCGGCGTCAACGTGAAAACTGTTTACAACCGAACGGTCGGGCGTGATCGCAAAAAAGATCCCACTTCAGATGTGATCGAGGACTGAGCGGGAGCCCTGGAACAGGTCAGTTCTGTGGGTGATTACAGTCCAGTTGGATCGATGACGAGTGCTTTCACTGTTCCTCTTCGTTCGATCTGGATCACGACCGGATTACCAGAGCGGAGTTTCACGAGGCTCTCACTGTGGGCGTCGAGGCAGTCTCCGAGTGATCCGAAGTTCAGGGGGATTCCGTTTACCGACCGTAGCACGTCATTTTCTCTCAGCCCGACGCGCTCGAGAAGGCTACCGGATTGAATCCCGAAGATCTTCAGCGTGCCATCTTCGCGTACCTCGCTCGAGGCGTTCATCAACTCCCTCTGGCATTCGGCGATATTCCCAAGTCTTTCCAGCAAGGGTCTGTTGATGCGGTATACCTCCGATTGGGGGCGTCCTCTCGTCGAGGTGCCGGAGGCTGATGCGGAAGGTTGCAGCATCTCGTCGAGCACGACTTTTTGTTCGGCTGTCAGTTCACTCCTCAGTTTCTGTTCCGTGATCTTCTCCGATTTCATGGCGATCGCGGGAATGGTGCTGGGAAGCCCTATCATGAATCCCCAGACGATGGCTGCCAGCAAGATGAATCCGAAGGTGCCCCACAGTATCTTCTCGATGATTTTCATTATTCGGTCCTCCTGATAGAGCGATCGATGCCACGCAATGCAGCTCGGAGCCAGTTCGGCTCCGTCGCTTCTATAGTAGCGGATCCGTTTCTTTTCTTCATCTCGACTGCAGTGGGAAACCCGGTTTCAACTCGAGTGGCCGTGGAACCGGTGGGAACAATGGTGCCGAACCATGGAGAAGCGAAGGTGGTGCACCGATGGGGCAGATCCACACCTCTCCGACCACCTGGAGCCCACGAGGTTCCAGAAAGCCGCACTTGGGTAAGCACAGGGTTGCGGTTCGGGTCGCCAGCACCACCTTTCCCGGAGTTTCCCCGGAATCCGCCATCAAACCCGAAGGCAGATCTACCGACAGGACAGCGCATGGCTGGTCGTTCATCCAGTCGATGGCGGATGCGATGACTCCGGTGGGAGGGCGACTGATTCCGCTGCCGAGAACCGCATCGATGATGAGATCCTCGCTCTGGGTCCCGGAGTTTACTGGTGGATCGCAGTCAGATTTCACAGGAATCCCCAGGTGCAAACATATGGACCGGTTGGTGGATCGATCCTTATGGCGAGATTGTGGCGCCAGATCGATGATTTTGACACTGGCATCGAGCGAATGAAGATGGCGGGCGATGGCAAAACCATCTCCTCCATTGCCACCCGGTCCACAACAGATCGTGATTCGCTTGCCCTCGATCTCACCGCCGTGTTGCTCCAGTAGATCGATAGCGCACAAAGTGACGCCGATGGAAGCGTGTTCCATCAGGATCAAACCGGGGATTTCGAATTCCTCGATGCAACGACGATCGATGTCTCTGATCTTATCCTGGCTACATAGTTCAGGTTCGAACACTTCATCTCCTTCATCGATCTTTTGGGTTGCGAGCGATTCCCAATCGCTGGTGCAGTGGAGTGTATCGATAGTAGGTTTCGAAAGTCAGCACCCCGAGAGCCGTCTGGGCCACCCTTCCTCCTGCGGCTCCGATCCAATTCGGGTCCGGCGGCCATGAGCCGATCGATTCACCCTCCTGGATCTGCAGTTGTAGAACCTTTTGCTGCAATTCCTGGTTCCATTTCTTCCATGGACTGCCGCCAACATGGAACAGCGCGAGCGTTGCCGTGTACCAGTAGTACATCGATTGTGGGTGTTGGTCCCATTGTGAACGGACTTCGGGACGAGGAGGGTGCTCGGCGATCCTGCGGGCACTGGCGAGGCTCTGGGCCGAGACGGGAGAATGTCCCAACGAGAGACGTGTGAGCAGTCCGACTGCATCAATACCGAATCCAGTTCTCCCCCTGCCACGTCCGCGATCGGAATAGATGGCATGTCCGGTCTCATCGATCGCCCTATCGAGGTAGCGTTCGAGTGAACGGATGGTCCTGGCACTGGGTAGGATTCCTGCCTCGATACCGGCATGGATGGCGAGAACTTGCCAGCCGGTGATGGAGAGGTCGTTGCGCAGGGATGGGGAGGGAGTGTAATCCCAACCCCCTGCTGGTTGCTGGCTCGATTCGAGAAAGTAGATGGCGCTGCGGGCGGCCTCGGTGATGGCGGGGTCTCCAGTGAGTTCGGCGGCCTCACACAGGGCGAAAGTAGCGATGCCGTGGTCGTAGAGATTACGTGAGCCAGTGGAGATATCGGTACGAATGCAACCACTCGGATCCTTGTGATCGAGTAGCCACTGGAGGGCTCGATTGCAGGCGACGGATGACGGGTCTCCATCGTCATCAGGCATGCTCCCGTTGCCCAACAGGGCCAGCAGGGCGAGCGCTGTGATTCCTGCCCTGTGTTCGGGATACCCTGCACCATTACAAGGTGTTTCGGTATCTTCACAGTGGCGGTCGAAATGATCAGGGGACCAGCTTCCGTCTTGATCTTGATGCCGCATCAGCCACAGTAACCCGGCGCCAACTGCATCCTCAGTGTTGGAATTGCCACCATGAATTCGAAGCGCCTCCCCGCGCGCGTCACCTCGACGACCGCTTCCCTGAGATCCCTCGGCGGCTCCGACACCGGCGACATCGGTATTGATCTCTTCACCTGCAGCTGTTACGGGTTCTTGCTTCAGGGGTGGCTCCGGGATGGGCACATCGCTTGGCTCTGTTACGGGTTCTTGCGCCTCGGTTGCGACAGGTTCCTGCTTGGTGGTGGTTTCGGGCTTCCTGGCTTCCCATCGAATCACGAAGGTTCTGGGTACAGGGGGAGACTCGGCCTCAGGAAACAATAAAGGGATCAACACCAGTAGCAGACTGCCATGGAGAATCACCGAAGCGACCACCGCGGAAAAGGGATCAGAGGGAGTCGTGGCGATCTCTCGCTGCAAGGGACCCCCTCGAGCAGGACTGAGAGGGTGTTGCCTGCGCTCTTTTCGAATCGGTGCTTTGACGCTCCGTGTTGGCCGTGGAGTTGTTATTGAGGAGGAGTGACGCGATTTCGGCGCCAGAATTCTCGATTCTTTTTGGCGGTTGAGGCGCCGCGATCGCAAGCCCAGCCGCGAGCGAATCCATGTCCATTCCTTCTCGAACAGTCGTTTCAGGAACCGAACCACCCTGCACTCCTTCTGAGAACCTCTCTGCGACGAATTGTTCGAACGGGGCCGATCTCACATGATGGGCCTCCAGCGCCCTCCTTTCCCAACATCCTGGAGCGACCAGGGGATCGATGCCACCCTCCCCCGATCTTGACTCTCTGTGGCCTCGGGATACGATGCCTGCCTGTTCCCCTCCGGGGACTCCAGTCGGGGAATGCCCATGGTTTCTGGAGTCTGGAGGCGGCTTTCGGCGAAAACTCTGCTTTGCGAAGTGGGTCGAGTCGGAAGTCGTGCCAAATGTGGCACAGCACCTGTTCGAACCGTCAATCGAACTTGACGGGAATTCGTTGCCGGGAGGTGGGAAACAGCCCGAGATTCCGTATTCTCAGGGTCCTGGGTAGACCAGGGCTGCTTGGCCGAAGATTTGCTAAACATAGAAACGGGCGTTGAAGTAACTTCTGTAGTCCCGCCATCTCGGGGAGGTGGTGGAGGATGGTGGTTCTTCTCGACCAGAAATGAAGCATCCCAGCCCCGGATCCGGCAAGAGCCCACTACCGGATATCACGGGGGAAAGGAGAGCCAGCGTGTTCTACGCTGACATGTCGACTCGCACGATGAGACTCGTGCTTTTGTCCATCGCCGTCTTTGCTGTTTTGATCGGAGGATGTAATTCCGGTCACCGTTTCGGCACCATTTTCGGTGACACGAACACAGGACCTCCGGAGCCTCCGATTCCTCCTGATTGTATTTCGCCTTCGCTCAACGATGTCAATCCTGAGCAAGGAAGCGCCGGTACCGAGTTGACTTTCACCGGGGTGAACTTCTCACCCCAAATTGAGGACAACCGGGTGGTCTTCCGCAGTTTCAGTAACAACACGGTGCTGGATGGTTATGTGACCAATATCACCGTCGATTCCTCTGATCCCAACGCCTGTGGTTCTCCCTCCATCCTTCAGGTTGTCGTTCCTGGCGGAGTCCGTAGTGGTACCGTCGAGTTGTTTGTCAGCGGTATTTTCTCTGGTGCCGGGGTCTTTACCGCTGCCCCGGAAATCGTCGGATTTACCATCGGCGACGACGGAGTCGGTGTGCTTCAGAATGCTGGCGGCCAGATCGTTCCCGATACGGTGGTAATGTACGGCTACAATCTCAATGGCGTGACAGGTGCATCCGTCGATGACGGCACCAACAACCTGGCCTCGCCGGGCGTCCAGTCCGGAACAGGGAACGTCAATTACGATCTGCCCCAGGATATGGAAGCAGTTCGTGTCGAGATGCCGACGGGCATCCTTCCCTCGGGGGACACCTCGGGTCTCGGAATTACTCTGTCTGTGGCGACTTCTGGTTTTCCGCTCACCAGTTCGATGATCCAGGTACCGCTGGCAACTTTACTGGCTCCTGGAGAGATCTCTTCTGTCCCTCCTTACACCACGGCAGGATTGATGCCGGGTGGCATTCGCGGGGGAAATATTCCGCTTCAATTCGCCGTCGTTTCGGAGCCGGTTCGTGGTCGTTTCGATGCGTTTCCCGAGTACGAGGATCCTCTCTTCTCTGACGACTGGTTCGAATGCACTCCGGCGGAAGGATCCTTCGATGGAATGGGTTTTGTACCGGGCAGTTTCGGTTTCTTCGGTCAGATTCCATTCGCCCTCAACGCTGGACAGTTGCTGATTTTTAACTGGGATAGTTTCGCTGATCTCCCGGATGGCCTGATCACGACTCGCATTCGTTTGCAGCTAGGTGATCCGGTGCCGGCAACTGCTCTCACCGATACACCGGGGATCTGGATTTCCGGGATGATGGTGGTCAATAACGACCCATCTGGATCTGCGATTGGTCAAGTCGGTGAAACTTTCGATACCACCGAGAATCTCAATCCGATTGCCGGCAATGCGATCTGGGGTGGAGGGGTTCTCGAGTTCAATCCATTGTCCCCCGAGCAGAATCTCGGTGCCCTTGCAGGTGATGGCACCGTGGATGTGATCCTTCAGGCCGACAGAATCTACGACATGAACCAATCGAATGGTTCCATCTTTGACATCACCGAGGATCCGCCGATAGAGATCCTTCCGTCGGGCCCAGTGCCTGGTGAGTTCCAGATGCGCAGTTTCGTGCTGGAGCAGAACGCGATCGTTCAGTTTTCTGGTCCTGCGGGTGTTCCCATCATTCTGCGCTGCTCTGGTACCGGGGATCCTCAAGATCTGGTCTTCCTGCTCGCGGGAGATCTCGATCTCTCAGGGGGAGACGGAATCGAGGGGACTGCGGCTGAAGGGGGACTCGGTGGAACCGCCGGCCCCGGAGGTGGTATCGGTGGCACGGGTTCCACGATGGAGATCAACGGTACCACCCAGATGGTCGAGAATATCGAACCGGCTACGGATGGTGAGTTCGGGGGAGTGGCGGGAGGATCGATCGATCTGGTCATCCCTGCCTCGATCTACAGTACTCGCGCTGGAAATGCCGGTGGCGGTGGCGGTGGTACCGCGGGCGGAGATGGAATCAATACTTTCTCCTTCAATCTTTCCAATCGATCTCCGGATGGGCGAGGGGGTGGTCCAACTGTGGATACCCTCGGGATTCAACTCGTCGGAGGTGGCGGCGGAGGGGGTGGCGGAGCCGGTACCCGTCGTCCCACCACCATAGCAGCTCCCGTCGTCAATAATGGCGGTGGTGGCGGCGGTGGTGGCGGCGCCATGGGAATCATCGCGGATGGTTCGGTTCGTCTTACCGGGCAGATCCAACTCGCTGGCGGCAACGGTCAGCGAGGAGTCAATGGAACCACAGCCGGTGCTGGTGGTGGAGCCGGTGGAGGAACTCTCATCGTGCGGGCGACCGGAAACCTGGAAGTGGGCGCTACCGCCGCGGTCAATGCCGCAGGTGGAGTAGGAGGCGTCCAACTCGAGTCTCCCAATGGATCTCAGATCCAGAAAGGGGGAGCCGGAGCCGATGGCATGATCCTGTTCGAGACCAACGGAAGCCTGGTGGCACCAGGTACTCTCGATGAAACCTCTCTCTTACCTCCTCTGGGTGTTGGAGCTGGTACTTCTTACGGGGTTTCCTCTGGCATCATCGATGTGGGAACGGGAACAGCAGGTTTATTCATTGATGCGGCAAACAGTCCATACACGGTCGATACAGATGCCGGAATCATCAGCGATGCTGCCGGGACGATCGTGTTCGATAATGGCGGCAACGATGGACTTTTCGAGTTTTCACAATTTTCACTCGAAGCAGGCGCGCTTTTGATGGGAGTCGGAAGCAATTCTCTGTTCCTTCGATCGACAGGTACGGTCGATATTTCCGGTACCATCGATGTCAGTGGTTCAGACGCGGGAATCCCCGATCTATCCGATCCTACGATTCCTGTTCCGGGAGCCAGTAGTTCTGCGGGACCAGGAGGAGGATCCGGTGGTGAGGGAGGATTCGCATATGAGGCCTCCCAGTCTCCCGGAGAAGACGGTGGAATTCCAGCAGGTGTCCCTCCAGAGATGATCTATGACGGTGTGCCTGGGGGTGGCGATCCTGGTGGTACCGTTCCTCCCAATCTGATCTCGGCGGCTACCGGAGGGCAGTCCGCCCAAGGATCGTTGGCCACCTGTTCCGTGGGAGGCGGTGGAGGAGGTGGCTACGCTGCGGAGGGAATCAATGGCAATGGTGCCGGTTCCTGCACCGATCCCGAGTTCCCGGAAGCGGGACAAGGTGGCAGTTCATACGGTGCAGCCTCCTTCCTCGTTCCTGATCCTCTCGATCCAGAAGCCAGTATCTCACTCTACGTTGGCGGTCTCGGTGGTGGCGGTGGTGCTGCCATTTACGACACCGACAGTGAAACTCCCATGGCCTCTACCGGCGGTGGAGGTGGGGGTGGATTCGTGGAAATCACCGCCAACGGTCCGATGGTGGTGAGCGCCACGGGTCAGATACTGGCCAGCGGTGGAAATTCTTTCCTCGCACCGGAAGGCGCTGCCGGAGGTGGTGGCGGAGCCGGCGGAGCGATCCGTTTACGCGGTCGCAGCGTCGTGATCATCGAGTCGGGCTCGATCTTGAATGTCACCGGAGGATTTGCCAACCAGGTGCCTCCCGGTGACCCATACCCGATCGACAACTCCACCAGCAGTGGTGGCGGTGGAGCCGAGGGCTGGGTACGTGTGGAAACGCCGCTGGGCTTCTCTGACACGGGTATCGATGTGATTCCCGCCCCGATCGTGGGCACCTTCTCATTGTTCGAGGCTCCGATGAGTACTGCTGCTTCCAATCCATACTCCCTGGTCAGCGATGACGGCAGTTCCTACACCAATCTGGAACTGGAATCTATCGTGGTCGATTTGCTCACCGGATCTCCGCTGAACCTTCAGGTGCTCTACGAGGGGTTTGGCCTCAGCGATTCGAGTGCAGGAGGAATCGGCCCCCCGATCGGAATCGTTTCCGATCCAGCCTTGCTGAGGGATCCCCAGGCGGTGATTCTGCGCTTCTTCCTGTTCCAGGATGTGGTGAATCCAGGATTTACACCGGTATTGGATGAGGTCACCGTGGGCTTCGATGAACTTCCTCCTCCTCCTCCTCCAGATCCGTAATCGGCTTCCAGGATGATCCGTGGCCGGATTCGGCAAAAAAGGCTCCTCGGGAAGATACCCGCGGAGCCTTTTTCTGTTCACGGGGATCACCCGAAAGATCCACGATCTATGCGCTGAGATTCCTCGCAGAGGGCCTGAAGTGCATCTAGTCTCTGGGGAGATGGATCGATTCCTCCGCGGTGCCCTATTGGCCCAGTGGTCGGATCGGTGTATCCAGAAGCCAGGGGGTATCATGTCTCGAGTAGTACACATCGTGGGTACCGGCACCATCGGGGAGCCTCTGATCGGGCTACTCTGCCATTTCAAGGATCAACTCGGTATCGATGAAGTGACCTTCAACAAGAGAACACCTCTCTACACTGATCGTTCAAAGGTAAAGAATCTGCTCGAGAGAGGAGCATCGCTGTCGACTTCTCAAGAGGCGATGTCCGGCTTCGAAAAACTAGGAATGAGACCATCCTACGATACGAGGACAGCCATTGAACGATCCTCCGTGGTCATCGATTGCACGCCTTCTGGTGCCGGTCTTGCCAACAAAGAGGAGTACTACAAGTCTGCGACTTCGGTGAAGGGTTTCGTGGCACAGGGATCCGAGTTTGGATTCGGAAAGATGTATGCCCGTGGGATCAACGACGAGGCTCTCGTCGCTGGAGAAGACCGATACTTCCATGTCGTGTCCTGTAACACCCACAATCTCGCTGCGATCATCAAGACGATGGCACTGGGCAATGGAACCATGCCCAACAACCTGATCTCCGCCGATTTCGTCTGCATGAGGCGCTCCAACGATGTCAGTCAGGATTCCGGGTACGCGCCGTCCCCTCAGGTTTGCCGACACAAGGACGCTCGATTCGGCACCCACCATGCCCGCGATGCTTTCCACCTGTTCAAGACTGTCGGTCGCGAGTACGACCGGCTCTTTTCCAGCGCAGTAAAACTGAACTCGCAGTACATGCACACGCTGCGATTCAAGTTACAAGTGGAAGAGCCGACAACGATAGAGGAATTGCTGACGAGGGTGAAGGAGAATGATCGACTGGCTCGCACCTACAAGAGGTCCGCGAACCAGGTCTTCAGTTTCGGTCGAGATCATGGCTTTTACGGTAGAATCCTCAACCAGACGGTAATTCCACACGAGACCCTGTCGATCGTGGGCGGCACAGAGATCACTGGCTTTTGCTTCACTCCCCAGGATGGAAACAGCCTGCTCTCCTCCGTGGCGATCAGTACCTGGTTGCTCGATCCTGACACCTACGAGGAAAAATTACAGGTGCTCAAGCCCTGGTTCTTCGAAGAGGTTTGAAGATCTGGTGTAGGTTGCTGCGATTTCCAATCAACTTTCGCCCGGTTCCTCCTGCAAGATCATGGAGGTGTCGAGTTCTCCACCGGGAAGAATATCGTCGCTGAGCCACCGGACGACCTGTTCGATGGGATCTTCCACATGGGATGGCAATCCACCTGGGTATTCGGTCATCAGTTCCAGAGCATCCGAGATGAACACGTTTCCGTTCGGGAATTCATGTTCGAGCAATAGTTCGATCGTTTCCGATGCATCGGAAATACCGAGGCGCGCCAGCGCGAGTGCAACGGCTTCTCTACGTTCGATCGGAAGTGCTCGGTTTACCAGGTCGATACGGAGTCGATCCTCTATGTGTTCACGTTGCTGAGGTAGATCGTGGAGTGCTATCCCTTCGAGACTTTCGATGGCCCGGGCAGAAATTTCTCCGTCCAGATTTGCATCTTCGAGGAGATCGAGGATCTGGTCGAAAGCTGGACCTCCGATGCGCTGGAGTGACCGCACAGAGGTCCTCTGGAGCACCTCATCTTCACTCTGGAGGCATCGTAGGATCACGGTTGTGGCAGGTGCACTTCTGATTTCCCCGAGTAACAATGCAATGCAGAGTTCTCCCGTGGAGAATCCCTCCTCCTGATCGACAATACGTTGCAGTATCTCGATCATCTCCAGTTCCAGTTCTGGATCATCGAATACGATAGGAACGAGTTCGAGACATCTACGAGAGACGACCGTTGCATCCTCTTCGAAGAGCAGGGAGAGACGTGAATCTCGTGGTGATATTGTCGATTCAGACATACCGCAATGATTACCCATCCTGCTCGAATTTCCAGTCGCTTCACCCCTGTATCCCCGGATCTGCACCCCTTATTGTCGCGCCATGGCTCTTGTAGAACACCTGGATCTGGTTATTGTCCTCGCCTATCTCGCGCTGGTCGTGGGTGTGGGAATAACCGTATCGAGAAGATCGGGAGCGAGTGAAGATCTCTTGACCGCCGGACGCTCGATCAGCACTCCGGCTGTTATCGGGTCCCTGATCGCCACCGAACTATCTGCTGCGACTTTCATCGGTGTACCTCAGAGTGCATTCGTCAATACCAGTTGGGCCTACCTCCAGTTCGGCATCGGTGCTCTTATCGCCAAGGTATTTCTGTCAAAGACGCTGGTTCCCCTCTATCACCGTCTCGGTGTGAAGACTGTCTATGGTTTGATCGACCATCGATTCGGTTGCGTGCCCAGAAGATGTGTCGCACTCGCGTTCATAGTTGGAAGAATCCTCGCCAGCGGAGTGAGGCTCTACATCGCAGCGATTGCTTTTGTGACAGTGACAGGTCTATCCATCGAAATGGCGGTCTTGATCTGTGCTCTGTTTGCGGGAGTCTACTCTCTCGTTGGCGGAATCCGGTCGGTGATCGCGACCGATTCGATCCAGGGAATCGTCTTCATCATCGCAGCGATTTCAGTTCTGTGGGTGTTGATCGATCGAATTCCAGGGGGCCTGACTTCTCTATTCGATTGGATCAACACGACTGATTCGGGAACGATTTTTTTCTGGCCTGAGGCGGGCGATTCGGTCGGGGGTTTTTTCGCGTCACTGCTGGCGAACTCTCGCTCTCTTCCAGCCGCGGTGGTTGGAGGTTTCTTCCTGACGATGGCGACCCATGGAACCGATCATGACATGGTGCAGCGACTCTTGACCTGCAGGGATGGCAAGTCTGCCGCTCGTGCGCTGGTGATCTCGGGTGTTGTGAATGTGCCACTGACGGCGCTCTTTCTCGCCATCGGTACCGGAATCGCCTGTCTGTGGGCGTATTCTCCGCCCGTTTACGGGGTCGGAGATGGCGACAACATCTTGCCCCTTTTCGTCTTGCACGAGATGCCTCCAGGTCTGTTGGGGCTAGTGCTGGCGGGGCTGCTTGCTGCCGCCATGTCGAGTCTCGACTCGGCGGTCTGCGCCATAGCGGCAACCTGGACCGTCGATGTGATGCAGAAACCAGCAACCGAGGAGACGACGACGGTTCGACGAACAACATTGGTGGTCACCGCAATGCTGGCACTGGCGGCCATCGCCTTTTCGTGGTTGAAGGAAGCGGGGTGGGCACCGGCGGATAATCTCGTCGAGCTTGCGCTCTCATCGATGACGATCATCTACGGTGCCTTGCTGGGTGTTTTCCTGTGCGCTGGATTTCTTTCCGGCCGCGGCAGTTCTCGCAGTGTAATCACGGCTCTGATCATCGGAGTTTTCCTGGGCGTTATTCTGTTCTTGCAGAAGCCCCTCCTTGGCGTGGAGAGCCCGGTGATCGCCTGGCCCTGGTGGATCGTCATCACGGCACCGGTGACACTGGGAATCTGTGTAGTTGGAAGAAGTTGTCCTGGCGAACTTGAAAAGCAGGTGGAGGAGTGATCGGCAACCGTCTCTGGATCGGCATTCCAGAACCCTCGATCTCCTCGGAGACCCGGCAGCACTTGCTTGCAGTGAAACCGGGGGGGGTGATTCTGTTCGGGAGGAATATCGTCTCCATCGAACAGTTGAAGCAACTCATCGATGATCTACGGTCGCTGCTCGGTAATTCCCTCGTCATTTCCCTGGATCAGGAAGGGGGACGAGTGGTCCGGATCCCGGGTGGCGTGACCCTGTTTCCGGGAAATCTGGCGCTCGGATCTGCCGCGCTGCGAGATCGTCAGCGGGCTCTCGAACTGGCTCGGTTACAAGGCAGGATCTCTGGCAAAGAACTCAGAGCGATCGGCATCGACGTGAACCTGGCTCCCTGTGTCGATCTGCTGCGAAGTAGCGATGAGAGGGGCATTGGTTCCCGTTCCTTCGGCTCCGATCCACAACTGGTGCTGGAACTCGCCAGCGAGATCGGTGCCGGTCACCGTGAGCAGGGAGTGCATGATTGCTGGAAGCACTATCCGGGTATTGGCAGGGCCACAGTCGATCCACACTTCGGTTTGCCCACGATTCCAGGCCAAGATAGTGGCGACCACCTCATCCCGTTTCGAGCAGCAGCGCGCGCGGGCGCTTCGATGGTGATGACGAGCCATGTCATCGCCGAGGCACTGGATCGAGAGAATCCTGTCACAATGTCGCGGGCGGCGGTCACCGATCATCTCCGCGGTAAACTCGGTTTTTCCGGCGTGATCATTAGCGACTGTCTGGAGATGGGAGGGGTGTCCGGGTTCGATTTCGAGCAGGTGATCATCTCTGCAGCATCTGCCGGCCACGATGTGTTGTTGGTCAGTCACACTCCCGAGATGCAGATCCGCGCCCTTCGAATCCTCGAACAGCAGGTGGCATCAGATCCTCGCTTCGATCAGGCCCACCAGGCGAGTCTTCAGCGACTCGATGATCTCTCCTTCTCCAGCGAGGGTGATCCAGCGCAATCACCCTCTCCCATCGAAGTCGGCACAGAGGTGGCGCAGGAGATCGCTCGTAACGGCACCACGTTACTTTCCGGGCCGGCAGCTCGAATCGATGGTGAAGGAAAGTGGTTGCTGGTTTTGCCGGGAATCAAGCAGCGCTCTCGGGTCGAGGATCCTCTTCGCGGTGAAGATCTCGCACTTCTGGTCCACAAACTGGAGCATCGCGTCGAATGTGTAAGGATCGCTTCCGATCCGGCTCCGCGGGAGATCGAGCAGGTGAGTGATAGGTCGGCCACATCGACCGGTGTGATTCTGCTAGTGCAGGGGTTTCGTCACAGCCAGGCCGCCAGGGAAATGGTCCAGTCGGTGGCGGATAAGAGCCGCAGATTGATCATCGTGTTGCTGGAGGATCCACGCGACATGGTTGCCGTCCCCGACGGGGAGAAGATCTCCGTCATCAGTGCCTACGGCTTCCGACCAGTCCATCAGGAGGCGATTGCTGGCGCCTTGCTGGGCGAGTTCGAACCGTCCAGTCGATCCTCGATGAACTTCCTCTGATCCAAAACGCTGCTCAATCACCGTCGCTAGAGGCGAACGTACTCGAAATCGAGAGGCTGCCCGTTGATTCCTCGCGCAGGAGGAGCGATCCAGTTGGCCATCTTTCCCGGTTCGATCACCTGATGCATGATCGAGACCAGGTAGTCGTTGTCCTCGTCGTTGAGAAGCCAGCGATCACTATTCTTCTTCAATTCCTCCTCGGTGATGAGGTTGCCTTCCGGGTCGAAGGCATGGTTGGAATAGATCCCCTGATGTCGATGGAAGCGACGGCTAGGAAGAGTGATTCTCGTTTCGAGTTCCATTTTTTCCAGGGTTCGGTTCCATTTTCGCAGAGCACGCTGAACATCATCGATGTACTCGTCTCTCAAAACCTCGTTGATGGTGTTACGGTAGGGGATCTGTTCCTCGACCACTACATTATTGACGACCTGGGGGATGATTTTCACCCCCTCTTTCATGATGTGATCCTCGTAACGTGACTTCTCCTTGAACCTGCCCTTGAGGCCCTCAGCGAAGAAGTTGGCCGCATTCGAGGAAATTTCTCCCCCGAACAGATCGAGGCTGTAGGTGAACCAGTAGTTGATGGATCTCTGAATCATGTCGAGCGGGATACCGCCAGCTTTCATCGGATCTCCGTCTGTTTCCCGGGTGAGTTCGGCGCTGCGCTTGATGATCCGGTCGAGTCCGCTCTCTCCTACAAACAGGTGGTGAGCTTCCTCGGTGAGCATGAAGTCGCAGGTGCGTGCCAATGGCTCGAAGCCACTCTCGGCCAGAGAGGCGAGTTGGAACTTACCATCCCGGTCGGTGAAGTGGGTGAAGCAGAAGAAGGAGAGCCAGTGATCGCAGGGCTCGTTGAAAGCATTCAGGATGCGCGGCTTGTCTTCATCGCCGCTGCGACGGCAAAGTAGTTCCTCGGCCTCGTCGCGGCCATCCTTCCCGAAGAATCGGAAAAGCAGATAGACCATCGCCCACAGGTGGCGACCTTCTTCGACGTTGACCTGGAACAGATTTCTCATGTCGTAGAGGGAAGGAGCGATGGTGCCGAGGAATCGCTGTTGTTCGACGGAAGCCGGTTCGGTATCGGCCTGTGTAACGATGATTCTACGAAGGTTTCCCCGGTACTCACCCGGGATCTCCGTCCAGGTTGGTTTCCCGTAGTGGTCACCAAAACCGATAGTGTTGGTCGAGTCGGTCGGGGCCAGAAAAATGCCCCAGCGATATTCGGGCATCTTGACGTAATCGAAGTTGGCCCAGCCGCCCGATTCGATCGAGACCGCGGTACGAAGATAGATGTCGTTTGTCTGGAATCCGGCGGGGCCCATGTCGTTCCACCACTCCATGTAGAGTGGCAGCCAGTGCTCCAGGGCGCGCTGAAGGCGCTTGTCTCCGGCGAGATCGACGTTGTTAGGGATCTTTCCGCTACGATCAACCTTGCTCATCGGTCATCCTCTTCCCCGTTTTCAAACCCGATCCCAGGCAAAGTCCGGTCTCTCCGGTCTCCCGTACAACGTCAGCGCACCATGAGGACCCGTGGCATTGGGGCGGATGAAGATCCAGTTTTGCCAGGCACTGAGGCGACCGAAGACCTTGCTCTCCAGGTTCTCTGGTCCGGCGAAACGCAGGTTGGCCTCCATCCCCGTCAAAGAATCGGGAGACAGGCTCACTCGCTCATCGATGGCAACAGGGACCATGTCCGCGTAGTCGAACTCATCAAGTGCTTCGGTGACGAGCCCCATCTGTTCGGCTGTTGATGCGTCCAACCGGGAGTAGTTCCCCTGGTTCGATTCCAGTAACTCTTTCTCCCCGAGCAGTCGACATTCACTGCGGGTGATATCGGTAGTCATAGGCAGCAGGCCCTCGTTCATCGCGGATCTCTGGATCTGGACTCCCTCTTCGTCGAGCATGTAGATCCGGTCACAGGCCAGAGCGAGTTCCAGTAGCGATCCTCCGAAGCAGGATTCCTGCTCGATCAGGGCGAAGAAACTACACGAGGTCCGCTCCATTCGCTGGATCACATGGGTGGTCAGATGAAGAATCTGGTCGACTAACCAATCGCCCTGATGTTCGATGAGAATCCGGTCCCAGCCCAGGATGTCGTCGAGATTCCCCTTCGTCTTCATGATGCAAAGACCGATTCCTTTGCGATTGACTCGCAGGTCGAGCAGAGCATCCTCTAGTTCTCGCGCTAAGCGTAGCGGCCAGAAAGAATCTCCTTGGGCGTGAATCTCGGCTGGTGTCGAGGGGGCACCGGACACCGCCGGAACCTCGATGGTGAACTCGGCGGTGCGTTTTTCGGGCTGGTAGGCGACCGAAAGGGTCGAACTGCTTCGCACGCCGTCGACATCTGCCACCTCGATCGGTCCCAGGACGATTCCCTGTCGGTCCTGGCGTCCGGGTCGTTGCTGCTGGATCTGATCGAGGTACTGTTGCAACTTCTCTTCGAAGATGGATCGAGGAGCAATCTCGTCAACGAGTCCCCACTTCAACGCTCGTTTGCCCTTGAATCCCTCGGCGAGCGTGCAGAAGACGTCTGCCCGATCCCGGCGCACCTTGCGCTTGTCGACGAGACGGGTCAGACCACCAGTTCCTGGTAGTACTCCAAGCAGGGGGGTTTCGGGCAGGCTGACAGCGCTGTTGCCGTCATCGATGAGCCAGATTTCATCGCAGGCGAGGGCCAGTTCGTATCCGCCGCCGGCACAGGGCCCGGTCACTGCACAGATCGTGCGTACATCCGCTTGTGCTGCCCAGTCCTCCAGTTCACACCGGGTCTCGTTGGTGAATTTGCAGAAATTCACCTTCCAGGAGTGACTCGAGATTCCGAGCATGTGAATGTTCGCTCCGGAGCAGAAGACCTGGTCATGGTTGCTGCTGATGACCAGGGAAGTGATCTCTGGATGTTCAAATCGAAGGCGGCGGACTATGTCGGCGAGTTCAATATCGACTCCGAGATCGTATGAGTTCAACTTCAATTCGTAACCATCTCTGAGTGGAAAGTCCGGATCCACATTCATGTGGATCCGCATCACTTGCCCCTCTTTTTCGAGGTCCCAGTGACGGTATCGGGAGGGATCCACCTGGAAGGAGATCGGTTCCATCTTCTGTTCCCTTCCACCGGGTCTTCATGGAGATGATCGTATCCGGGACAGGGTGCTCTCAAGCGGCCCAGGAACCGGATCATCCTGCCGCATGGAGGGGGATGGGGCAACCAATCCGGCATCTCCCGAGCAAGCACTAGTTGCCCGATAGCGATGATTCACTGGTTCCCGACGGTTTCATCCGGATATGATCTTCAATTCACGAGTGGATTCATCTCCAGAACGAGGAAGGGTGGTTCCGAGCCATGCGGCGGACGATGCTGCACTCGAAAATTCATCGGGCCACTGTTACCGGCGCCAATCTCGATTACGAGGGAAGCGTGACGATCGATACCGATCTCCTCGATGCCGCTGACATCGCATCAGGACAGCAGGTCCACATCTGGAACGTCACCCGGGGGAGTCGGATCGTCACATACACTCTTCCCGGGGAAACTGGTTCAGGAACGGTCTGCATCAACGGTGCGGCCGCCCACCAGAACTCTCCGGGAGATCTGGTCATCATCGTGAGTTGGATCGAACTGGAAGAATCCCTGGTTCGTGATCACAGGCCAAGAGTGGTGCGTGTTGATTCAAACAACCGCATCATCGGTACCTGGCAGGAAGTCCCCGGGCCTTCCCGTCCCGCCGACTTCGGGGTATCCACGCACCAGTAGTCGCCGATCGGGGGGACATGTCGCAGGAACAAACCACCCGCACCTTGCAGGTCAATGGTGAAGTACATCATGTCGCATTTCCCGTTCATCACAGCCTGCTCGAGGTGCTTCGCGAGGAACTCGGACTCACCGGAACAAAACATGGCTGTGAACTGGGAGAGTGTGGAACGTGCACCGTTCTGATAGACGGCAAGCCGCTGCTCAGTTGCCTCGAACTGGCCGCAGAGTGTGAAGATCGCAAGATCGAAACGGTCGAGGGGATGATGCGCGGCAACGAACTTCACCCGCTGCAAGCTTGCTTTGCCGATCTCGGTGCCGCTCAGTGCGGTTATTGCACACCAGGTATCCTGATGGCAGCACAGTCGCTGCTGGAAGAAAACGACACTCCCAGTCGAGATGAGATCGTCAGCGCTCTGGCAGGAAATCTGTGCCGTTGCACCGGATATCACAAGATTCTCGAAGCGGTCGAATGGGCGGCAGCCCAGTTGCGAGGTGACGAGTCATACCGTCTTCCAGAGAGTGCATTCTATGGTGATCCGGTGCCCGGAGAGAAGGTCTCCGATGCATGATGCTCAGCGTCCTGATGATGAGCAAGGGCCGGTGACCAGCGATCAGTTGCGACTCATCGGAACTCCATTTCGACGAGTCGATGGTCGCGCCAAGGTGACCGGTCAGACCCGCTTCGCCGACGACCTCTTCTTTCCACGCATGGTTCACATGAAACTGGTCCGCTCCACCGTGCCTCATGCTCACATCGTCAGTATCGATACCTCGAGGGCCAAGAAACTTCCCGGTGTGTTGGCATTCCTGACCGGCGACTCGATGCCTGTTCCTTTCGGGATCCTGCCGGTCAGTCAGGACGAGCATGCCCTGTGCCAGGACAAGGTTCGTTTTGTCGGTGATCCGGTGGTGGCAGTGGCAGCCCTGACGGAGGATCAGGCCCACGAGGCGGCGCTGGCCGTGGAGGTGAAATATCAATCCCTCGAGACCATCGCCAGCATCGATGAGGCGATCTCGATTATGGAACCGAGAATCCACGACTACGGCGATGAGGGCAACCTGCACAAGAAAATCTCGATGGAGTTTGGTGACACCGAGGCTGGATTTTCTGAGGCCGATCACATCTTCGAGGATGTGCTCTACTTCGAGGGCAGCACCCACTTGCCGATGGAACAGCATGCCGCCGTTGCGCTCACCGAGGAGACTGATCGAGTCACCGTGTACTCATCGACGCAGACTCCCCATTACCTGCACCGATCTCTGGCCAAGGTGCTGGAACTCCCCGCTGCCCGAATCCGCGTCATCGCCTGTCCCAACGGGGGGGGGTTCGGAGGCAAGAGCGATCCCTTCAATCACGAGATCTGTGTCGCGAAGATGGCGCTGATGCTGGGACGACCGGTGAAGATCTGTCTTACACGAGAAGAGGTCTTCTACTGTCATCGAGGAAGACATCCAGTGCTGATGAAAATTCGTACGGGAGTCAAGAAAGATGGCACTCTTACCGCTCAGCATCTTCAAACTGCCCTCGATGGCGGTGCCTACGGTAGTTATGGCGTAGCCAGTACCTACTACACCGGGGCCCTGCAGACGGTGACTTACAAGCTACCGAAGTACCGCTTCGATAGCATCCGCGCATTCACCAACAAACCACCCTGCGGTCCGAAGCGAGGACATGGGACTCCCCAGCCACGTTTTGCCTTCGAGGTTCACCTCGACAAGATCGCCCATGAACTGAATATTGATCCGGCAGATCTTCGTCTTGAACAACTGGTGGCTCCAGGCAGCGTCACCGCCAACTGGCTGAAGATAGGCTCGATGGGGCTCGGCAAGTGCATCAATGCGGTGGTGGCTGGCAGCGCCTGGCGCGAGCGCTACCGCAACTTGCCCGAGGGGAGAGGCCTGGGTCTTGCCTGTGGTTCTTACCTCAGCGGTGCCGGCCTACCCATCTACTGGAATCATATGCCCCAGTCGGGAGTCCAGTTGCAACTGGACCGTTCCGGTGGAGTGACGCTTTTCTGTGGAGAGACGGAGATCGGACAGGGATCGGATTCGGTGATTGCGGCCATCACCGCCGAGATCCTGGGTATCGATCTGCACGACATCCGTCTCTGTGTTGCCGACACCGATCTGACGCCGGTCGACCTCGGTAGTTACTCGTCCCGGGTCACCTTGATGGCGGGCAATGCGGCGATCCAGGCCGCCGAGAGAGCACGAAATCTGGTGGCGAAGGGTGCCGCAGAGGAACTGGAAGTTGCTGCCAGGGAACTGGTCTTCGCCGAAGGACGGGTCTTCCACGGCGAGGATCCGGACAAGTCGATGAGTTTTGCCGATGCGGTGATCGCCGCGGAATCCCGCTTCGGCACCCTGGGCACCACCGGCAGTTACATCCCGCCGCGTTCGCCAGGCCGATACCGCGGTGCCGGAGTCGGGCCATCGCCTGCTTACAGTTACAGTGCAACGGTGGTGGAGACGGAGGTCGATCCTGCGACCGGGATCTACCGGATCGAGCAGGTCTGGATGGCTCATGATGTCGGCAAATGCATCAATCCTGCACTGGTGATGGGGCAGATCGAGGGCTCGGTCTACATGGGACTGGGAGAGGCGATGATGGAGGAGCAGATATTCCGTCGCCTGCCGAAGAAACGCTCCAGTGCGCTGGTCCACAAGCATCCGTCGATGCTCGAGTACAAGAGTCCCACCTTTGCCGACATGCCACCGGTGACCACGTACATCATCGAGGATCCCGATCCCAATGGTCCGTTCGGCGCCAAGGAGGTGGGACAGGGACCGCTGTTGCCGATGATGCCAGCGGTCGCCAACTCCATCTTCGATGCGGTCGGAGTACGGGTCGACCAGGTACCGATCGCTCCACACATGATCCTCCAGGCGCTCGAGGCAAAAGACCGTGGCAAGGAGGCTCGCTTCGGGCCCAAATCGTTCCCCGAAATCGACTTCGGGGTACCCCTCAGGGTTCCCACTCCCGATGAAGGTGGCGATGGCAAGGCGATCAATATCGATGAGGCGGGAGTACGCACGGGGACCGGAACGATGAACGAGCGCAAAGATGGTGTGAAGGAGGAGAACTGATGCTTCGCCTTCCGGCGTTTCGATTCCTGCAGCCAACGACCATCGAAGAGGCGGTGGCTTACCTCGCCGAGGATCCGAACAACACCCGCCTCGTCGCCGGCGGTACCGATCTGTGGCCCAACATGAAACGTCGCCACCAGGGAGCCGAGACGGTGGTCTCGCTGCGTGGAATTGATGCGCTCAGCGGCATCGAAGAGGCTGACGATGACGGCCTCGTCATCGGAGCGACAACGACTCTCGATGCCATCACCAGGGATGAGCGAGTACAGCAGAAATATCCCGCTCTGGTGACGGCGGTGGCGAGCATCTCCAGCCCGGTGTTGCGCAACAGTGGCACCATCGGTGGCAACCTGTGCCTCGATACCCGTTGTACCTATTACAATCAGAACGAGGAGTGGCGTCGCAGTATCGACTTCTGCATGAAGGAGGTGGGCGAGATCTGCTGGGTCGCTCCCAGTAGTTCTCGTTGCTGGGCGGTCTCCAGTGGCGATTCGGTGCCGATGCTGTGTGCACTCGGTGCTTCGATCACTCTCGCCTCGAAGGAGGGGGAGCGGAGTTTGCCACTGGCAGACTTGTTCCTCGATGATGGCATCGAGTACCTGTCGAAGCGACCCGACGAGATCGTCACCGGTATCCAGATTCCGGCGCCATCCGGCGAGAGAACCGCGTTCTGGAAGTTGCGTCGCCGCGGATCGATCGATTACGGGGTTCTCAGCGTCGCCGCAGCGGGCTGGTGTAACGGCAAGACCACTGATCGCATCGAGATCTGGCTCGGTTCCGTCGGCAGCACTCCGGTGCGTTGCAAAGAGAGCATCGCTGCCCTCATCGGCAAACCGCTCGACGATGACACCATCGCCCACGCTGCCTCCATCGCGCGCAAGGCCGCCGGTGCCAGCCCACTCGG
>DCAA01000011.1:47943-48625 GCA_002311345.1 Planctomycetes bacterium UBA1146
CGCGAGGTGGCGGGTCTGTCGAGGCAGCGGATGGCTCCGAATCACGGCTGAAGGGCAGTGGTCACTCCTTCAACGACTCGATTGCGGCCAGCAGCACATCGTCTCGACCCCCTTCGATGAAGAAGGTGGGGTCGGGGTGGACCTCGATGTCGACCTCGATGCCGCGTCCGTCGTAGAGCCATCCGTTGGGGCGGAAACTCGCCATCGAGGCACATCGAACCTCGATCAGCGAGTGGTCGAGCGTGAAACGCTGCGATCGAGCACTGCCGCCGGAGGATGGAGTTCCCACTAGCGTGATCCGCGGGTGGATTTCCAGCGCGCCGAGGAAGATGTCGGTGGCGCTGAAGCAACCGGCATCGGACAGGATCACCACTTCTTGGGTGTAGGAGTACTCTTGTGGATGACCGGTACGGTCGAGTACCAGCGCATGCCACTTGCTGAAACCATCGGGGATCTGCCACTCGGGCTTGAAGGTGGCGAAGGCACGGTCGATGGCCAAACGCTGTTCGGGGGTCCACTCAGCACTATCGAGGCGGCGCATGAAGCGCTTCGCCAGGTGATCTTCATCAAATTTCGATGACTTGCGGTAGACGGCGAAGTTGCCGACCCAGGGGCTTTCCTTGTCGCCGAGCAGGAATCCAGCCAGCGCAAGTAGCGCTTCACGGCTGCCGCCACCGTTACC
>DCAA01000011.1:48754-64632 GCA_002311345.1 Planctomycetes bacterium UBA1146
TCGTCGAGCAGGCGGCTTTCGCTGCGCGGCCACTCCCTGTATGTGGGTTTTCGATCGGTCGGTTTGAGTTCGAGTGTGCGGGTCTTCTTGCCATCTTTCGAAACCAGTTCGACTGCGAAGGGACGATGCATCTTCCTCTCGATATCCCTGAATCCGCCACCACCGTCGATTCGACGCCACATCGATACTTCTCGCAGCAGACCCACGGCGCGGCGGCGGATCAACTGTGGACTACCTGCGGAGATGAAGGGGATCCATTCTTCGATGCAAACTTCGATGGGGCGTCCATCGAGGGAGACGACGAACGGATACTTCGGATCGAGCAGGTCGCTTCGATCGGATCGGAAGGCGACCACTTTTCCATCGGTATCCCCGAGCAGGAAGGGGTTGAACGGCTCACCCTCTCCGAGGCGGAAGTTGGTGCTGCGGACATCGGCATGGCCATCGCCGAATTGCATCAACACCCGCTGCAGGATCATGACCAGATCGACAGGGGGCATTCGCGTCGGTAGTCCGCGTGAATAGTACCGATGCACCTCCTGTTCGATCGCCTCATCGAGATCGATTCCCTTGAGGTGCAGGTAGGCGAACTGATCCCTGAGTGCGGCCGCGAAGGCGGCGATCTCTTGCTCGACCTGTTTCTTCGACAGCCATGAGGGAGAGCGACGCAGTGGAGTTGGCTGCTGGTTTCGATCAGCATGCAGTTGTTGGCGCTTGCCGAGGGTATTGGGGATTCCGTCGAGCACGATCTCTGCCGTCGTCTCGACCGGTTTCAGACGCAAAGTGACGGTATCTCCCGGCGCATGGCCCAGCAGTGCCATCGCTTCCATCAAATCCTCGGCGAATCGTTTCTGCAGCTGGCCGGGCCACTGCTTGCGGCATTTCGCGAGGATCTTCTCGACAGCAACACCGTCGATTTCGACGGGGATATACCACTTGTCCCCGATTCGTACCTGCGGTTGCTGCTCGATCCAGCGGATCGCATCGAAGGGAGACGCTTTGGTCGGATGATCCTGGGCAAGGATCGAGGGCGATCCGAACAGGTTGAACAGTAGCAGCAACAATAGCGTCGAACGAAACATCAATGTCCTCTTGTTGCGTCAGTGGGCAGTGCCGAGAGATCAACTCGACGGAACTCGACGGGAGCCCCTTCCGCCTGGATGGCAATCTGTCCACTACTGGCGGTACAGTTGAAGCCAAAGTTGACCAGCTCTGAGTTGACCCATACATGGATGGTGTCCGCCCGGCACTGGATCACCATCTGATTCCATTCGCCGGTCGGGTTCTCCGAACCATCGGTGAGGTTGAGGATGCGCCGACTCTTGCCCTCGTCGACACCCCACTTCTCGGCGGGGCCGCGGCGGGCAAGCATGTCGTCGACATGGATGTCCTCGCCGATGCACCAGAAGTCGCCAGCATTGCCGGCATACAGCTGGCACTCGATCGACTGCGGGAACATCTTGTAGAGACGCCGCGGAGTCGAGGCATGAACCAGGATTCCGCAGTTGCCCGGTTTTCCGGCCCAGCGGTATTCCACCACCAACTGGTAATCACTGTAGGACTGCTCGGTGATCAGGTGGCCCTGTGGCTTGCCCAGGCTGACCAGCATGCCGTCGCGGACCACGAAGGATGGGGCGACTTCCTTGCCGCCATCTGCGGCAGGTACATCGGCGTACCAGCCGCCGAGGTCCTCCCCGTTGAAGAGCGGGATCGATTCCGGGGCGCCGGAGTTGCGAGCGGTGAGGGATTCGCACGAGCACAGTAGCAGGCACCCAGAGGTGACCAGCAGCACCATGAGGAGGGAGTTGTTGTTGTTCATGAAGCCATGGTAGATGACCACCGTTGTGGATCTACCACCTCGATGCGCTGGTATCAGTTCTCGTCCACTTCGGAAAGAAACCGGGGTACAGAGCCGTCATCGTCCTCAACAGCGGGCACAGAGATGCTGTCAGCAGCACGATGAGCAGGGAGTGATGGTTCATGACCTGATGCTAGACGACCGCTGTCGTTCATCTACCACCGGTCACGCAGGCAGTGGCAACGCTCGTTCAAGGGCGAGGAACTCCTTCCAGGCACGCCTCCAGGCGCGTCTGGCTTCCCGCAGAGAACGAAGCAGGGCGGCAGTCACTTCTTTGTTACGGCAGGCTCGCTGGTACTCACGCAGGTTCTTTGACCAGCGGTTCAGATGCTCGTCGACCAGTTGACGGGCGGACTCGATGCGATGATTCCAGTCCGCACCCACTTCGGGTACGAACTGCGACAGCGAGGTTTCGTACTTTTCCGTCTGTCGTTCGAGTTTCTTGCGCCACTGGATCGGAGCTTCGGTTCGCTTCAGGTTGCTGGTCAGGCCCAACCTCTGTCCGGTCCAGATCGCCCACTTGGCGGGATCGAAGTGGTACCAGCGCAGCCCGTTGCGGTAATCGGCGGGGAAGGAGTGATGGAAGTTGTGATATCCCTCGCCGAAGGTGAGGTATGCACAGATCCAGGAATCCTTTGAAGTGTTGCTCTCGGACCAGGGTTGTGTGCCGAGAATGTGGCACAGGCTGTTGATGGAGAAGGTCGCCTGGTGTGTGAACACGATGCGTCCCAGTCCGGCGATCAGCAACATCCCCCAGGGGCGGCCGATGAGAAGCCCCAGTCCCAGCGGCAACACCAGGTTCATCACCAGGGCGATGACCCAGTACCACTTCTGTTGCCAGACAACCAGCGGGTCCGCTTTCAGATCGGGAACATTACTCAGGTCGTCGGCCTGGTCATTTTCGTGGAAGATCCACTTCATGTGAGCCCACCAGAAGCCGCGAGTGGCATCGTATGGATCTCCGTGGTGATCGGTGTGACGGTGGTGACGACGATGGGCGGCGGCCCATACGATGGCAGAGTTCTGCAGAGTAGCTGCCCCGGCCACCAGTGCCAGGAAACGCCACACCGGTGAAGCTTTGTAGGAGCGGTGAGCGAACAGGCGATGGTAGCCAAGGGTGATCCCCAGCCCGGTGAAGATCCACATGGCGAACGTCGTGACCCATATCGCCCAGTGGCCACCCGAGTACCACAGGTAGATCGGGATCAGCAGCACAGCCAACAGTGGGCTGAGACTCAGAAAGAGTGCGTTGGACCACAGGATCGGTCCGTCATCACGATCCTTGGTTGCTGCATGCTCAGTCATGGGCCTCCGTGTTAGGGTTCCTGGGCGTACACATATTTGGCCCTGTCCGGACCCGGAATACAAGCAATGTTGAGCCGGTTTACCGATTTTGCAGTTGCGGGGGCCCTAACCAGCCCTTCATGCCAGTAGCGCCTCGATCACCTTGCCGTGCACGTCGGTGAGGCGGTAGCGGCGCCCCTGGAACTTGTAGGTGAGCTGTTCATGGTCGATCCCGAGGATATGAAGGATGGTCGCCTGCAGGTCGTGTACATCCATCGGATTCGCGGTGATGTTGTAGCCGAGGTCGTCGGTTGATCCGTAGGTAAGACCATCCTTCACTCCGCCGCCGGCCATCCATATGGTGAAGCAACGAGGATGGTGGTCGCGACCGAAACCCTGAGGAGTCAGTTTGCCCTGGCAATAACTGGTTCGACCGAACTCACCTCCCCAGATGACGAGGGTGTCATCGAGCAAACCCCTGCGCTCCAGATCGACCACCAGCGCCGCAGATGCCTGATCCGTTTCGAGACACTGGGTACGCAGGGCGCCAGGTAAGTTGCCGTGTTGATCCCAGCCCTGATGGAATAATTGCGTGAAGCGAACACCTCGCTCGGCGAGTCGACGCGCCAGGATACAGTTATTGGCATAGGTACCGGGGGTTCTGGAATCTTTGCCGTACAGTTCGAAGATTTCTTCTGGTTCATCAGAGAGATCCGCAACCTCGGGGATCGAGGTCTGCATGCGCCAGGCGAGTTCATTGCGGGTGTTGGCTGCGAGGATGTCCGGATCTTCTCCCTGATCCTGGAACCGGTGTAGATCGAGCAGAGCATCGAGCATCTGGCGTCGCATGTCTCGTGACAGCCCGTCAGGATCACTCAGGTACAGCACTGGATTCTTGCCGGGGCGGAACTGGATTCCCTGGTGTTCAGAGGGGAGGAACCCGGCACCCCAGAGGCGTGCGTAGAGCGGTTGCCCCGACTTGTTCTGGGAGACCATGGCGATGCTCGCCGGCAGGTCCGGGTTGCCGGCGCCCAGTCCGTACGAGAGCCACGCTCCGATGGAAGGCCTTCCGGCGATCTCTGAACCGGTCTGGACGAATGTGATGGCCGGATCGTGATTGATGGCGCGCGTGTGGAGGGACCGGACGATACAGAGTTTATCGGCAATGGCGGCGGTGTGGGGCAGCAGTTCGCTGATCTGAGCACCACTTTCACCGTGTGTGGCGAACTGAAATGGACTGCCGACCAGCGGCAGTGACGACTGGTTGCCAGACATCGCCGTCAGTCTTTGTCCCATCCGGATCGATGCGGGTAGTTCCTCACCGTGTCTTTGGTTGAGCAGCGGTTTCGGATCGAACAGGTCGATCTGGGAGGGCCCACCGCTTTGAAAGAGCCAGATCATTCGCCTCGCACGAGGCTGGAAGTGCGGCCTCAGGTGCTCCACCGCTTGCCCGGGTGTGGGCATCCAGCCCCACATCGTGCTGCCTATGGCAACGCCAGCAACTTGCGCCAGAAATTGCCTGCGGTTGCTCTCATCTGGGTGGTGTATCGGGCAGGTCATCGCATCACCTCAGCCTCGTCGTTTCATCGTGATTGAAGAGGGTCGAGCAAACGGCCGTCATGGCAGCCCATTCGATGGCGTCGAGAGTTTCGTCGATGGGACTGTCTCCCACCGAGAGCCAGTGACCGGCCGCATCCGGGTCGCCAGCGAACTGCTGCTGCAACTGGTCACGAAGGGTCAGCAGAGTCTCCAGTTCAGCGTTCTCGATGGTGCGTCCCAGCAGCAGGCGGAAGGCATTGGAGATGGCAGCGGCTGGATCATCTTCGGTACTCGTCATCACGCGTCGTGCCAGCATCCGCGCCGCTTCGACGAACTGGGGATCGTTCATCAGCACCAGGGATTGCATCGGTGTGCTGGTTCGATGTCGTCGGGTCACGCAGACATCTCGTTTTGATGCGTCGAAGATCATCATCGTTGGCGGCGGAGAAGTTCGCTTCCAGAAGGTGTAGAGACTGCGTCGGTAGAGGCCCTCTCCTTTCGAGGCGGTATATGTGCGTCCACTCTTTTCTTGCCACAGTCCTGGCGGTTGGTAAGGCAACACGCTCGGCCCGCCGATCTTGCCGACCAGCAGCCCGCTGGCCTGGAGAGCGTGATCTCGCACCATCTCCGCCGACATCCTGACGGAAGGACCGCGTGCCAGCAGTCGGTTTTCGGGATCCTGTTCGAGCAAGGAATGGCTGCAGCCCGATGACTGCATCCAGGTGTGCGAGGTGAGAATTCTGCGCAGCATCCTCTTTACATCCCAACCACTGTCGATGAAGTCGAGGGCCAGATGATCGAGCAGTTGTGGGTGGGAAGGACGGACCCCCTGGGTGCCAAAATCCTCCGAGGTGGGGACGATTCCCTGGCCGAAGGCGATCTGCCACAGTCGGTTCACTGCAACTCTCGCTGTCAGCGGATGCTCCGGGGAGACGAGCCAGCGAGCCAGTCCCAGACGATCTCTCGATGCTCCATCCGGCATCGGAGGCAAGATACCCGGAACAGCGGGCTCGACCGTTTCGCCAGCAGCATCGTAACGACCCCGTTGCAGCAGATGCGTTGCCCTTCTGGTGGCCATTTCCTTCATCACCATGATCCTCGGCTTCGAATCGGTGAAGGCGGCCAGTGCCTTGCGAGTCGTGGTCAGTTCAAAGCGAGCACTTCGGCACTCTTCATCGATGGCCAGCAGCCACCAGCGATAGAGTCCCTCATCATTGACGGCGAGTTCTGTACCCGCATCCGCGACGTCATGAAATAGTTTTCGAACTTCCAGCGCAGAGATGGACCGGTTCAAGATGTACATCTCGTCGACCTGCCCATTTTTGAAGCCATTGTCGCGGAAACGCTCTCCGATGGCGAAATAAGGGCCACCACCGGTGATGGGCGATCGTAAATGGTCACGGACGATTTCGACGTCTGCCTTGTCGCCATCGATCCACAACTGAATGCCGCTAGCGCGACTCGATCCATCGTAAGAGAAGACCACATGAGTCCACTGCCCGGGTTTGATCCGATCGGTGGTGGAGACTGCTATGGCATCGCCGGGCCAGAAGTGGATCAACGCGGCGCTGAGGTGACCGTCCTCGATGAGAAGCTGGTATCCCTGACTTCCGGCATCGGTCCACGCTCTCGATCGATGCAGGATCACCGCCCGCTCCATGTGGTGCTCTGGCCGGATCCACAGCGAGATGCTGAAGGGATCGTTGCGGCTATAGGCACCCAGACCATCGAACACGAGTGCATCGTCACCGGTCAACCGGATCGACTTACCGGAGACCCCTTCGCTGAGAGTGAGGCTTGCCGGAACCTTGGCGGGGTGTTCTGGATCGATGTTGTTGATGCTCTTGGCGTCGATGATCTCGTCGAAGGAGAAGTGGCCCGCGACATCGGTGAAAATAGCGGCCGGATAGGAACCCTCTTGCTGTCGCTGCCACAGGTCAAAGGCATCGCGCCGCGATTCTTCCACCTCGTGCAGGTGTTGCTCGGCACTGTTCACCTGGGTCGAGAGTTCGGCGATGCGATCCGTGGCTGTCTGGTCGAACAGTGTCAGAGCCGGGGTCGGCACTGCGGAGGTGAAATGGGAGTAGAGACCGCTTTCATCGATGTTGGAGAAGAACGCAGATAACGCATAGAACTCTCGCTGTTTCAGCGGATCGAACTTGTGATCGTGGCAGCGAGCGCATTCGAAGGTGAGCCCGAGGAATGCAGTGGAGAAGGTCTGGGTCCGGTCGACGACGTACTCGATGCGATACTCCTCCTCGACGCTCCCTCCTTCGTTGGTCTGCCGGTGGAGTCTTTGAAAAGCTGTGGCGAGTTTCTGTCGAGGGGTCGCATCCTCCAGCATGTCGCCGGCGACCTGCCAGGTGATGAACTGGTCGTGCGAGAGATTCGAGTTGAAAGCGTCGATCACCCAGTCGCGCCACTGCCACATCTGACGGTGCACATCGGACTGGTATCCGTAACTGTCGGCGTAACGAGCGATATCGAGCCAGTGGGTAGCCATCTGTTCGCCGAAAGTCGGGGATGCAAGTAACGAGTCGACCCACTTGTGCCATGCATCCGACGATTCGTCGGCGAGAAAGCGGTCCAACTCCTCCAGGTCGGGCGCGAGTCCGGTCAGGATGAAGGAGGCGCGACGCGCCAGGATGGCTCGATTGGCATCGACGGCTGGAGCGAGGCCTGCTCGTTCCAGCCGGGCCAGAATGAACCGGTCGATCGGTTGACGCGACCACTGCAAATCGAGAACCGCCGGGAGCTCCGGCGATCGAGGTGCTTTGAAAGCCCAGTGGCGATCGAAGCGGGCTCCCTGTTCGATCCACCGTCGCAGCAGTTCGATCTCCTGGTCGGAAACTTGCCGGTTCGATTCGGGGGGAGGCATCCGATCTTCAGCATCGATGGCAGTCAGACGCTCGATCATCAGGCTGCTGGATGGGTCGCCGGGGACGATCGGCGCTCCGTCAGATCGCTCGGCGATGGCGATTTCTCGCCGGTCCAGTCGCAATTTTGCCTTTCTCGCTCCAGCATCGGGGCCGTGACACGGATAACAGCGATCAGCGAGGATGGGACGGATGGAGCGGTCGTAATCGATTTCATCCTCTAGCGGCAGGCCGCAGAGGACCGAAGGCAGCAATAGCAACTGGATTACCACCAGCGCACGCGAGATCGGCAGGAGCAAGATCTTCACCTTCTTCATGGAAGGATCGTATCACGCTCGCCGGGGAGAGGCATCGAGCCTGTCGTTGCCCAGCAATGAAGCAGCAGCACCCTGTTTCGTCGAGTTGAGCACTAGCTCGTCGATGTTTACCATCCGGATATCGATTCCGATCAGATCTCGGATGAGCGATTCTGGAATCGTTTCACTGGCGTTCTACGAGCGGGAGCAGTCTCGATGAATGAACAATTGAAGTTGCGATGCATCGATGGAGCGACCGGTTCCGAGTTGGAACGGCGCGGGGTCGATCTATCGTTGCCGCTGTGGTCGAGCCGCGCTCTGCTCGATGCTCCCGAGGTGGTGGCAGAGGTCCATCGCGATTACCTCAGCGCTGGTGCGGAGGCGATTACCACCGCCACCTTCCGCACCCATCGTAGATCGCTGGAGAAGGCTGGACTGGGCGAACGCGCCGCAGAATTGACCCGACAGGCGGTGGAGATCGCCATGCGGGTTCGCGATGAGGAGCGTCCGGATGCTCTGGTGCTCGGTTCCGTCGCTCCGCTCGAGGATTGCTACCGGCCGGACCTGGTGCCGGATGAAGAGACCTGTATGCGTGAACATACCGAGTTGATGGAGCACCTGGTTGCTGCAGGGGTGGACCTGATCTTGATCGAGACGATGAACCAACTGGGTGAGGCGCGCGCTGCGGTGCAAGCCGCGCGTCGGGTGGCTCCCGGCAAGTGGATGATCAGTTTCTGTACCAGCAGTGACGGGCCGCCAGGGGTGCTGCTCAGTGGCGAGGAACTGGCGCCCTTGCTGTCTCAACTGGGGGATGCACGGGCGGTCGGTGTCAACTGTGTCGCTGCCAACGCGATCGTCGATCAGGTCGGGTTGTTACGGGAAGCACTACCGGAGACTCCCATCCTCGCCTACGGCAACACTGGCCATGCAGATGAAGATGGAAACTGGATCTCTTCGGATGCCATCCACCCCGACGATTATGTCGCACATGTCACCTCCTGGATCGAGGCGGGTGCCAGCATCGTCGGAGGCTGCTGTGGGACCACTCCCCAGCATATTCGAGCTGTCACGAGAAACTTGTTTTGCTGAGAAGAGTTGACGATCAAGGGGATTTCAGTCTCGAGGGACTCCCTATAGGATCTCTTGGATAAACGGGATCCCTCAGGATCCCGCGGTGTTTTCGTCTGTAGATCACAGCAGCCTGCTGATGTTATTGCCGTGGCTGAAGAAGAACCGAGGAGTTGCACCGGGGAGCCATTTCAAGAACGGTTCAGGCGATATCTGAGAGCAAAAAAATCGATCAGATCACCAACAACCTCGAATCTCCGTCCTCCCCGAGGGCAATCCTCAGGGAGGCCACCGAGCAGGATCGCCAGGCGATCTATCGTTCCCGCCATGACGTCTATGCGGTCGAACTGGGTCAGCACGACATCCACCCCGATGGGCTGCTGAAGAACCACCTGGATGACTTCAATCGCTACTTCGTGGCGATCATCGATGACCAGTTGGCGGGGTACATCAGCCTCACTCCTCCCGGGAGGGGTGAGTATTCTCTCGACAGTTACCTACCACGCAATCAGTGGCCCTTCGACGATTCGGCTGCTCTCTACGAGGTCCGATTACTGACCGTGATCTCCGGTCATCGAGGAACGCTGCTGGCTGCGGCACTGATGTATGCCTCCTTTCGCATGGTAGAGGCCAGTGGCGGGCAACGAATGATGGTGATCGGTATGAAGGAGATCGCCTCCCTCTATCGAAGCAGCGGATTTCAAGATCATGGCATCGAGTTGACCCGGGGCGCTGTGACCTTCCTGCTGATGAGTGCCACCGTGCAACAGGTACGCCAGGTGGTCGAAGACAGACCACAGATGCTGTCGCGGATCGAGAAGGCGGTCGACTGGCAACTGACGGTGCCACTTCGTAGACCGGCTAGTTGTTTTCATGGCGGTGGCTTCTTCCGCGACGTGGGAGAGGATTTTCAGACCCTTTCACGTCACCAGGAGATCATCAATGCCGATGTGCTCGATGCCTGGTTCCCGCCCGCCCCGGGAGTGCTGTCGACCCTTGGCGAACACCTCGACTGGCTGGTGCGCACATCTCCTCCGACCGGATGTGAAGGTCTGGTCGAGGCGATCGCTGCTGCTCGCGCAGTGCCCGTGGCCGATATCCTGCCGGGTGCCGGCTCCTCCAGTCTGATCTTTCTTGCGTTTTATCAGTGGCTCACAGCAGAGAGCCGGGTGTTGCTGCTCGATCCGACCTATGGCGAGTATTTTCATGTCTGCGAGCAGGTGATCCGCTGTCAGGTCGAGCGTCTTGCACTCGAACGAGCAACGGGGTTTCAACTCGACCCGGAGGTGCTGAAACGACGACTCATCGGAGGTGAATTTGATCTGGTGGTGATCGTCAATCCAAATAGCCCGACCGGTCGACACCTGCCTCGCCACCAGCTGGAAGCGATCATCGAAGCGGCACCGAGAAACACCCGCTTCTGGATTGATGAGACCTACATCGACTACGCGGGAGAGGATCAGTCGCTGGAGAGATTCGCCGGTCACAGGGAAAACGTGGTCGTCTGCAAGTCGATGTCGAAGGCTTATGCCCTGTCGGGGGTCCGGTCGGCGTATCTGTGCGCATCGCCGGCACTCCTCGAAGGGTTGCGGGCGTTGACGCCACCGTGGGCGGTCAGTCTCCCGGGCCAGGTGGCTGCAGTGAAGGCGCTCGAGGATCCGGTGTATTACCAGCAGCAATACCGGGCGACTGCTACGGCCCGGGAGCAGATGAGGCATGATTTGCAGCAACTGGGTCTGGAGGTGATCCCTGGCGTGGCTAACTTTCTGCTCGCCTTCCTTCCGCACCAGGGCCCCACTGCTGCGGAGGTGACGAAAAGGTGCCGCCAGTGGGGGGTGCATCTGCGCGACGCCAGCAGCATGGGCAGTCAACTGGGGCCTCATGCTCTGCGCACGGCGGTCAAGTCTCCCCAGCACAACCAGCGGATTGTCGCTGCCATCGAGAAGGCGCTGCAACTGGTCGGAGCCTGACTGGCTTCAGCGGCGCTTTATCCGGTACAGGATGTGAGGACGCAGCGGGTGACCCTCGGCCAGAGCCGGGTGTTCGAAATCGCCCTCGCTGTCGCGCCTCATGCGGATCTTCTCCATCACCCGGCGTGAAGCGAGATTGTCAGGCACGGTGAAGGAGACGATCTCGTCGAGCTCTGCTTGCTCGAATCCGAAGCGCAGCGCTGCCAGCGCTCCCTCGGTGGCATAGCCGTGGTTCCAGAATCTCGGCGCGATTCGCCAGCCGATCTCGACGCAGGGGCAGAAGGGGAGAGCAGTGCGGGGCACCGTCAGGCCGATGCAACCGATGAAGGGAGTTTTTCCGGGCAACTCGAGGGCCCACATTCCGAAGCCATCGATCTCGAAGTTGCCCTCGAACTGTTCGATCATCGCATCGCTTTCGCTGCGATCGAACGGACCGGGCATGTAACGGTTGAACTCGGCATCGGCCATCATCTCGGCGAACGGCTCGTGGTCATCTTCGCACCAGCGACGGAGCAGTAGTCGTTCGGTGGTGATCGAATCGGTCCGGGACAACGGTGCAGTCCTCTCCGAGCAGGATCTTATCGAACCCCGGACCTGTTCATCCAGGGTATTGCGAGAGGTCTCCGTCTCGAAGCGAACTGCACCGATGATCCACGTTACTTCTCTTGTGCGAGCTACTCCTGGGGATGGAGCCAGTTGCGAACACTGTTCTCGTTGATGTCGGGGTTGGTGAGGTAACCGGCATCTTCGAGTGACTGCAGGACAAGATCGTTGTACTGCTGGTCAAGGTCAGCATCTTCGGCCAACTGGACCACACCATCAATCAGGCCGCCGAGGCGGAAGTGTAAGGCATCTCGGTCCCAGCGTAGTTCACTCATCTGCGCCATCAGTTGCACAAAACTGACCCAGGACGAGTCGTTACTTTCATCCAGCGAGGTGACGAGAACAAACCTGCGGAACTTGGCCCAGTACTCCTGTGACATCGGAATTTCGCCGATCAATTCGTTTCCGTCGAGCCGGAACCAGGGTATTCCCTGGCGAGCGGATCGGAGCATCAAGTCGATCGATCGCTGATCGAGCTCCCCATCGCTGTCATCTTCTTCTTTGGGCTGCTCGTCAACGAGATCTTCGATGATGTTGCGGTTGATCTGCTGGTTGAGGATGTTGAGAACGCGGGAGAACTGGCTGACATGGAAACGCTGCACTGCGGAGAGCCGGTCTTCACCGTCGAGGTAGATGTGGGCCGAATCGACGTACACCTGACGATTCGCCCACAACTCATCCGGATCGCTCGGGAGTTCCTCGCCGTCAAAATCAAAGCAATGGCCCATTCCCGTGCCGAAATGGAGGCTACGTTTTCCTTCAAGACAGGCGATGATGGTCTCGGTGGCATCAGCGATCGCCTTATCCTTGACGGTGAAGATTCCTTCATTGATGCACACACCCTCGAGGGTGTCGGTGCGAGGGTCGTATTTGAGACTCAACGCCGACTTGTCGATCCTCACATCACAGCCGATCAAAAAGAGCATCAGCAGTGCCAGCGGTACCAGGATTCGGGTTCTCATGACTCATTTCCCTTCTTCTTGCTCAAGGAGCAGACCTGGCGGGGCTGCCGAGGTGGTCCTCTACCTCGATGAGGGGATTTTTCGGGGCTACCGAACGGGGTTTTCTGAAAATGGACAGCCGCTGTCCTATCTGGTTAGATGACAAGGAGATGCGAGAAAATCCACAAGACACTTCCGAGTATCTGAGGCGCTGGAGGGAGGGCGATCGGGAAGCTCTCGATGCGCTTCTGGGCCACGTCATGCCGTGGATCGAGCAGCGCGTGCGCAAGCGGCTCGGCCAGCAACTGAGGGCGCGCGAGGAGACCCAGGACCTGGTCCAGCAGACGCTGATCGATTTCCTCCAGTACGCTCCCCGGGTCGTCATCGAGGATGGGCAGCATCTTCGCGCACTGCTGGGGCGCATCGTCGAGAATGCGATCCGTGGCCGTCACGATCATCACAGCGCCCAGTTGCGTGCGATGGGGCGTGAGGAACGCTGGCCGGGTGACAGTCGACACGAACCGCAGCGCCCGCAGGAGAGCCGCGATCGGCCCAGTTTCGCCGCTCAGTTCGATGAGCAGGCGGCGCTGGTTCATCTCGGTCTCGAGTTGCTCGATGATGAAAGCCACGACATCATCTCGCGCCGATTGTGGTCGAAGGAATCGTTCGAACAGATCGGTGCGGCTCTGAGCATATCCGCAGACGCATGCCGGATGCGTTTTCACCGAGCGGTGGCGCGTCTGTCGGGTTGTGTGGACAAGGTTCGCCGCGGTGAGATCGGCCAACTGCTGGCGGATGAGGATGAGCAAGAAGAGGAAGCGTAGAAGATGACGACCGACTCCGGATCCGGGCAACAAGACCCCCAGCGAGAGCAGCGCATCGAGGAGGCTCTGATTCAGTTCCTCGATCTGCGAGAACGTGGCGAGGAGGTCGATCTCGATCGGTTTCTCGCCGGGTTCGCGGAAGAGTTGCGCTCCGAGATCCAGGCGCGCATCGGCTCTTCCATCGAGACGCTGGCGATCCTCGCCGGGGCTGCCGAAGATGACGAGGTGCCGACCATCTCGGGATTTCGTATCGAGCATGTCATCGGCAGCGGTGCACTGGGGACGGTATACCGTGCCCACGATGAAGCCCTCGACAGGGCGGTCGCCATCAAGGTGTTGCGCCGGGGGACGGCACAATCTCGCCGTGATCGAATCCTCGCCGAGGGTCGTCGGGTGGCGGCACTGGCAGATCGTGCCATCGTCACCATCCATTCGCTGGTGGAAGAAGGAGATTGCTCTGCCATCGTCATGGAACTGATCGAGGGGCATTCCATCGACCGTGTTGCGGCGCCATTGAACGGTTCGCAAAAGGCAAAACTGTTGACGGAAGTGGCTCGGGCACTTCGTGTCGCCCATTCCCAGGGCATCATCCATCGTGACCTGAAGCCGCAGAATGTTCTGGTCACTCCGGAACTGGCTGTGCGGGTACTCGACTTCGGGTTGGCGATCTCCAGTGATGAGGAAGAGGAGCGTCACAAGGGTCTGTTCGAGGGAACTCCCCTCTACGCCTCACCCGAGCAGGTGGCCGGCGAGACGTTGACACCAGCGAGTGATCTGTTCTCTTTCGGTAGTCTGATGTACCAGATCCTCACCGGCGAGGCGCCGTTCAATGCTGCGACCGTCAACGAGATCTTCGATGGCATCACTTCTCGCGAGCCGACCTTCCCGCGCAGGATCGATGGCGCCATCGACACGGATCTGCAGGCGATCTGTCTGGCGTGTCTTGCCAAGGATCCTGCCGACCGTCCCAGCGCCAGGGAAGTTCATGAGGATCTACGCCGTTACCTCGGGGGTGACTCGATTCGTCTTCGCCCGGCTCTCTACAGTGACATCCTCAAGCGCAATATCACCCGTCATGGTGAGGACCTGCAGGAATGGAGCCAGCAGGGGCTGATCTCCGAGCACGAGAAGGATCGTCTCGATCTGGTATATCGGCGGATCATCGAGGAAGAAGACCACTGGATCGCCGATGCTCGCAGTTTGACCCTCAAGCAGATCATGCTCTACGCCGGAGCCTGGATCGGTGTGATGGCGACGGTGTTGTTCGCCTTCTATCCCTTCAAGGAAGATCCGGGCGAACTTGTCCGCTGGCTGGCACCGACATCCATCTGCTTGTTGCTGATCGGAGCCGGTGAGTTTGCCCGGCGTAAGGGCGACCGGATGGCGTCAGCGGTGTTCCTCAGTTCCGCGGTTCTGGCTCTGGTTCCGGCGATGATCTCGCTCTTGAGAAGTTTCTCGTGGCTGGCGGTAGTGCCGCCCGATGTCGAACAACTGTTCACGGGGTTGACCGTCGATGACGTCACCAACCAGCAGTTGTTGCTGGCGACCCTGGTCAGCATGGCATTGTCCTTGTTTGCCCTCGGTCAGTTGCGGATGACCGCTTTCGCCTGGACCACGACCCTGCTGGTCGCCGCCAGTTACTTCTCTTTGTTGCTCGTATCGGACTACCTTGGCTGGCAGAACGACGGCTGGAAATCGGTCGCGTTCTTGCCACTGGCCCTGCTGTTGCCATTTGGCCTCAAACTGGAGCAGCAGGGGAGAGTACGCTGGGCGCTTCCCTTCCACTTGCTGGTGCTGCTGGTAGCGGTTCTTTCTCTCGATGCACTCGCCCATGTTGGCGGTCCACTCGAACTGATCGAGCCGGTCGATGATCGACACCTCACTTTTTTCGCCTACGCCATCAACGGTGTTCTGTTCATCGCCATGATGTGGATTTGCGAGCGCAGCAAGAGCCTCGATCTCCGTCGAGGTGCCAGGATCCTCGAGTGGATCGCACCCTTTCACATCCTCGGGGGCCTGCTCTTCTATGCCACGGACGTGGCACAGATCATCGAAATCCCAGAAGAGGGTCAGTGGGTCTACTACGGCCTCGACCTGGTCGGTTGGCGTGCAGTCGGCCTCTATCTGGCAGCGGTCGCGGCCACCTTGATGCTCGCTTCCTGGGGCTGGAGGTCACGTTTCCTGTTCGGTGGGCTCGTCGGGATCATCACCGGCACCTTGCTGCTACTGGAGCACACCTTGCTGCCGCAGTTCTGGGTCGTGCTCGTATCGGCTGCGCTGGGGATGCTGGTCGCGTTGTGGGCCTACCATCGCATTCGTATCGGAGGTCCGGATGATGAGGTGGTAGGGATCTCCACTCGATAGAACAGCGGTTATCTGTGTGGGGTGAATTGGATCCGATTGTATCAGTCGTCAGGCTGATGGATTTTTGGTGCCGTGGTAGAGTCTTGCTGAATGAATTCAGTCGATTTATCCGTCAGGAGTTTTGATGACAGATGATGACACACACCGTCACTACATTCCCGCCGCCGCAGTGGATCGAATTGTCAAAATTGCTGATCGGATCGAACTGGAAGCTGGAGAGGTGTTCATCCGTGAGGGTGATTTCGATGAGAGTAT
>DCAA01000035.1:0-480 GCA_002311345.1 Planctomycetes bacterium UBA1146
GCCGGATTTCTGCGACCCCTGCCCCGACGACAACCCCGACGATGCCAACGGCAACGGGATCTGCGATTCGCAAGAATCCTCTTTCGTTGCCGAACCACCGCGTAACGGCCGCGTCGGTGTCGACCCGAGCGACAACCCGACCGGCGGGGTGCTGCTGCACAGCGGTGAACTCACGATGTCGCGAATCGACATGGCAATTGCCGGACGACGCCTCGGCTTTACCTTCGTGCGCACCTATCGCAGCGGCGATCCGAATACGCCTGGCAGTAGTGGACCGCTTGGCAAGGGCTGGGATGCCAACGTCTTCCGGCGCCTGGAACTGCTCGCCGGAGGTAACGTGCGCCGTCATCTCGGTAACGGCCGTTTCGATGACTACACCGACGATGGCAGCGGCGGCTTCAACTCACCGGTCGGGATCTACTCGCGTCTGAAGCAAACTGCCGGCGGCGGATTCGAGGAACGCAGCCCTTCTGGCACCAT
>DCAA01000035.1:661-5887 GCA_002311345.1 Planctomycetes bacterium UBA1146
CGTGAAGTGGTCTTCAGCTACGATGGGGACGATCACCTCTCCGAGGCACGTTCGCCTGTTGTCCTCGGCACTGTCACCAGCAACGACTTCCCTGATGGCATCCGGGAACAATACGGCTACAACGAAGCGGCGCTGCCCGATCACCTGACCGATGTGATCTTCGCCAACGAGGTCGAGGATGGATCTCTCATCCCGGCGATCATCAACAACTACGGCACCGATGCTGGCATTCCTGCCACCTTTGGCCGCATCATCAGTCAGCAGGTGGGCGGCACCAATGCTTCTGGCATCACCGTCGGCGGCACCCTCTTGTTTGGCTATAACCCGGCCCCGATCGGCGTTCCTTCCGGCACCGTCATCCTGACCATCGTCACCGACCGCAACGGCAACGTCACCCGCTACAGCTACAACGCCACCGGTCACCTGCTGAGAAAAGAGGAACTGGACCCGGTGGTGCTGGAACCGTTCAAGACCACCTTCCAGTTCAACATCGATGGCGAGGTAACCAGTTTCAAACAGCCGATGGCCAACGAGATCCAGTACAACTACGACGTAGGCAACCCCAGCCGTTTCAGCCAGGGCAACCTGCTCGAAGTCCGCCGGATCGCCGACACCGTCCGCGGCGATGGTTTCGGAAACCGCATCAATAACATCGTCACCACCTTCCGCTACGAACCGCTCTTCAACCTGCCGCTGACCTCGACCGAACCGCGCGGTACCGACGATGAATACGTACCGCAAAACGGCGGCCCCTGGAGCCCCGAGCGCTACCGAACCACCTTCACCTACGACTGGCAGGAGGGTGCGGCGGCACCGGCGGTGGCGGCAGAATGGGACATCTCCATCGATGTTGATTTGCTCAATCTCGGCGACCAGAACGATGACGGTGCGACCGACCAGCAGATGGGACTGCTGATCCGGACCGATGCACCGACCGTGAACTTGCTGGCGGGATCGAACCAGGCGTTGGCCGAGGGAGACACCGAGCAAGAACGGATCACCCGCATCGAGAACAACGACTTCGGCCAGCCAATCCGGATCACCGACCCCCTCGAGAGTGTGGTCGAGTTCAGTTACTTCCCCGAAAACGACCCTGATGGCGATGGTCTCGACCCCATCGCCGGTCAAGATCCGGTCACCGGCGGCTACAGTTCCGGCTCCGTGGCTGACCCTGCCGGTCTGGCCATCTCCTCCAGCATCACCCGCAACCGCCGTGGCGAGGTGCTCACCAGTACCGACCCCAAAGGGAACGTCTACAGTTTCACCTACAACAATCTCGACTGGCCGATCCGCAGCGAGGATCCCAGAGTCGATCCCTCCCAGATCCACGGCTATTTGCGCGAGACCATCTTCGATGCCAACGGCGATGCCATCGAGAGAGCCATCGAGAACTGGACGATGGAAGACGGGATCCCCATCCAGGTGGCCGCACCCCTCGACCAATTCCGCCACACCAACGACCGCGACATCCTCGGTAACGTCCGTGTGCAGACGGTCGATGCTCGCCGTGACAGCGCCATCCCGGCCTCGGCGGAGGCGGAGTTCCTCGAGACGCAGATCACTCGAGATAACAACGAGAACGTCACCGAGGTGAAGAGTCCGATGGCGGTGCTAGCAGTTCCCGGTGATACCGATGAGTTCAACATCGTCGGCAACAGTTTCGACGCCAGAGATCTGCTGAGATCCCAGACGCGCGGTCTCGGTTCGGCCAACCCCTCGACCTGGACCTTCCGCCGTGACCGCAACGGCAACCGGATCAGCACCGCCGATGCGGTCGACAACGATGGCGATGCTCTGACCGACAAGAGTTTCACCACCTTCGACGGCTTTGATCGTCCGGTGCAGTTCATCGATCGCGCCGACAACGAGATGCGTCTCACTCTTGATCCGGCCAGTCTGGTGATTCGAAAAGCACAACGCGGTCCTGCCGATGGATCTGGCGGACCGAATGTGCCACTGGCAGGCAGCAACCGGCTCTTTGACGAGGCCGGAGGCCTGTTCCAGCTCGATGCCGATCTCTTCATCCCCGGTTTTCCCGCGGGCATTCCAGGGGCCATCCTCGAAGACGGTCCGCTGACCCCTGGCGATAACAAGATCACCACCCGCTTCGAACGCGATGCAGCCGGTTTCTCCACCTTCCGCCTCGAAGATGACGGCCACTTCTACCAGACGATCCGTGATGCGGTGCACCGGATCACCACCCGCACCCTGCCGCTGATCGATGGCACCGATCCCACTGTTCCTCCCCAGAGAACCCGCACCGAGCTCTGTTTAGATGCCAACGGCAACCCGCTGAAGGTAAACAAGATCCATACCAGTCCCGAGGGTTTCGCATCGCCGACTACGCTGGTTCACCACACCATGGTCGATTCCCTCAACCGCGGCATTCGTTTCCGCGACCCGGAGGGCAACACCACCTACGTCGATCTCGACAGCCGTAACAACGTTGTCGCCCGTTACGATGCGGTCGCCGGCCTCGGCCTGATCCCGTTCGAGGATCCGTGCCTCGGGACGACGGACAATCTCGTCTCCAACTTGCGTGGAAACGGCGTGTTCACCTTCTTCGACGGCGCCAATCGTCCCTGGATGACCCGCTATGAGATGCACCTTGGAGGAACAGGAACCTCTCCTCTCGACACCTCGAATCCGTTCATCCCCTCCGGGATCTTCGAAACGGTAACGGAGCGGGATGCCAATAGCCGCCTCTCAAAACGCATCGACGGCATGGGAAATATCACATCCTTCAACCATGACCTTTTCAATCGCAAGACCGGCCGCACCCACGCCGATGGCGGTTCACGCAGTTGGAGTTTCGATCTCGATCATCAACTGACCGGTAGCACCGACGAAAACGGCAGCGAACACGCCTTCGAGAACGATGCCATCGGCCGAAGGTTGAGCCACATCATCACCCCCGCCGCGACAATCATCGGTGGAACCGCTTTTCCGATGCTGATCGGCTCGACCGAACAAACGTGGCAGTACAACGGCAGGAGCCAGATCACCCGCTGTACCGACAACAACGATCCTGCCGATCCAGACGACGACGCGATCGTCATATGCACTCCCGATTCTCTGGGACGGTGGGTGCACGAGGAACAGGACGGCAACTCTGGCATCCCATTGCAAGGAGGCGCGGGCTCCGGCGACGTCTCATGGGGCTACTCATCCGATGACCTGGCCCAGTTCATCTACCCTGACGGGCGTGAAATCTTCATCGGCTCTGATGACCACGACCAGTTCAGTTTCCTTTTCGACGACCAGTTCCGTTACACCGAGTGCTTGATGGGAGACTGCTGCTGCGACGCAGCCAAAACCACCTGGGAAACGTTCGACGATGTCAGCGGCAACTTCGAGGAGACCTACCGAGAGACCCAGACCCTCGATGCCAACCAGTTGCCACTATCGACAACCCTGACCAGCACATCAGGTGCGATCGAGGGCGGGTTCAGCATCGATGGCCGCAGGGGAGATCTCCAGGTGACTGCTTGCTCGCAGAACTACGGGAGTACGGCCACTGGCGGGACCACTCTACAATTCAACACCCTCAACCTCGATTCTCTCGATCGCACTGAAGTGATAGGGACAGATGACTCACTGGGGAACTTCCAGGTCCAGTTTGTGACCACCGGTGCAGCCCAGGCGATACGGAACATCGAGGGCTTTGGTTCTGGTCCAAGCGGTTCGGTCGACATCTTCCGCGATCTCCCTCGCGACGAGGTTCATCAGATCGACCTTCCTGAATACCAGCAAGATGGCAGCCCCGGCAACGGCAATCGCACCGCCGATGCCGAGCACTATTACCAATGGGATGGATTCAACCGGCTGCGCACCGTCATCAGCCGTGCGACTCTCGCTGTCATCGCCAGTTACCGCTACGATGCCCATCCAGCCATCTTCGGCGGCCGACGCATCGAGAAGACCATCACCAACTCGCCGATTGCTGGTCTCGATGGCACCACCCACTTTTACTACGACGGTGCCCACGTTATCGAAGAGAGCGCCATCGAAAATGGCAACGAACAGGTGACCCGCCAGTTCGTTCACGCCAATCAACCCGATGAGTGGGTAGCGATGGATGTCGACACCGACGACGATGGGGTGCCCGACCACCTCTACTTCTATGTGCGCGATTTCAACGAGAACGTCACCCATCTGGTCGATGCCGAGACCGAGACGGTCGAGGAGATCTACTTCTACGGCTTCCTCGCCGCACCCAAGATCATCGATCCGATCACTCTCGCCGAGCGTGACCAGAGCAGCGTCGGCAATCCCTATCTGCAGACCGGCAGGCGCTTCGAACCAGAGACAGGGCTCTACTACTACCGCGCTCGATATCTCCACCCGGTCGATGGCGAGTTCCTCAGCCGCGATCCCATCGGCATGTGGGGCGACAGTTCCAACCTTGGCAACGGCATTACGTATGTGGGGAATAACCACTTGAACCGACGCGATCCTACAGGCCTTGACGACGACGATAATATTCCTACCCCCCCTGCATCGCGCGTAGAGGATACAAACCCACAACGGTGGTCAAAAGGGTGGTCTCCCTGGACGTGGACAGAAATCATTTGGTACGAGACCTATTGCCCTGGAATGACTCAGGACGAGTTGATGGAAGAGACCGGCGAGTTGAAGCCGTACCCTCAACCCGGCATGGACCCGCAAGGCGATTTCAGCTCTAGCATGGATAGATCCGGGGCGGGTTCCTCGGGAATAAGCGTCACGATCAGGATGGAAGACATCGGCGACTGGACGGTGTTTGGTACGAGAGGTTCGAACCCCTGTATCGCCGTGATGCTCATTAGGCCGGGTGACGTAGCGACCATTATTCACTTCGCAGGCACAGACTCTGTGAAGAGGACGCTGGACGACTTGGATATTCGTCCCGGAACCGATGTATACATCGCTGGCGGAGCCGGAGCCAAGGACGAGTTCTCCGAAGAAGGGAGACGATTGCTGACTGACCACCAGATCGAGACCTCCAATTATCAGAGGAGGGAGGTCTTCAACTACTTCAAGGGCAGCTCCAACGGAACGATCAGGGGATCCTGCAAAGACGAGCAGCTCTATATCGACAAAGCGGGCAATTTCCTCACACCCGGCAAAAGTCCCCCCCCCCGGATCCCGGGTGGTCTCCCTCAAGTACCTCTCGGGCGATCCCCACATTGAGATCGAGGAAGTCATCTGTTGAGGTTCTCGTTGCTCTTCGCTTCCCCCGGCAGG
>DCAA01000035.1:6035-9803 GCA_002311345.1 Planctomycetes bacterium UBA1146
GGGATCGATTTGGCGGCCCAGTCCAGATCGATTTTTCCGCGTAGCGTCAGTTTCGCGATGCAGCCACGGACGTTGCCACTCCAGACGAAACCGACCTGACCGCTATCGAGTTTCTTGACGAACTTGCTGCTGTCACTTTGTTGAGTGGTGCGGCCACCGTGCTGCGCATGGAAGGTGCCATCCTTCAGATCGAAACCGAACGGTACCGGTTGCTTGAAGATGATCTCCGGTGCCCTGCCGAGCCCACCGCTGGCCTTGATTCCGGAAATCTTGACCAGTTGCGTTCCCAGATTGCTGCCGACTCTTCGACGCAGACCCTTGGTCCAGCCATATACCGCCGCAAACAGATCGCCGTTGCTGCCGCCACAGAAGGAATAGTAGGTGGTATCCAGTTTGACCTGCGGTTGCCATACCGCCCGGTGAAACCACTGCCCCTTGTCGGCGAAGAAGATGCCACCGGTCACCCCCACCACGCCCGACTCACTGCCTCGAGTCCAGCGCACCGGTTGACCGATGCGACCATACTGATTGGTCGGGATCGGCATCCAGTCCTCACCGAGCACCTCATTATTGGATGAGAAGTTATAGGTCAACTTGAGTACGCCCTGGGGCGAGATCGATTCGGAAGTGGCCTGGAACAGATCGAGGATCGCATTGCGTTCACCCGACTGGAGCACAAACGGCGCCGGCTTGGCATCATCGGCGGGATCATCAACGGGTGTAGCGGCAACCAGGGGGATCGCGAGCAGTAACAGCAGTGACAACCAGCGGCCCGAGAGCGTCATTGAACCCAACCTTCACGTTGTAGATCACACGTTGTGAACCGGATCAGTGTATCCGCTGCTGTCAGCCGTTGGCGAGCGGGGATTACGGATATATCCTGCGCGATGGCTCCTTTGCCCCCGATCGCACCTGTGCCGGCACCGGGTTTATCCGCTGCTGTGGTGGTGTGTTCCAGCCCGAAAGGACCTGTTCGATGAGAAGTCTCCTGCTGCCCGTGGCGTTGATCTTGTTGTGCGTTTTCCCGCTGCTCGCCAGCGCAGGCGATGGCTATCGTCTGCCGCCAGCCGAGGTGGTCGAGGTGGTCGACGCACCGCGCTCGCCATCGCTCAACCTGAGCCCCGATGGGCGCTGGTTCATCGGCATCGAGCCGGACCCGCTGCCGTCGATCGCCGATGTATCGCGGCCGATGCTGCGACTCGCTGGCATGCGCATCGACCCGGTGGCCAACGGCCGCCATCGCACCTCCTTCAACCGCGGCCTGTTCGTGCGCAACCTTTCGGGAAAAACGGTGACGACGATCGCCATTCCCGAGGGCGCCCGCCTGATGGGAGCGCGCTGGTCCCACACCTCGCGCCACTTCGCCTACACCCTGCTCACCGACAGCGGCACATCGCTGTGGGTGGCACCGGTTGCTGACCCGACTCAAGCGATGCTGATCAGCAATCGGATCTCGTCGGTGCTCACTTCCGGCTACACCTTCAGTCCCGATGGTGCCAGCGTGATCGTCACCGAGGTGCCGAGCGGACGTGGAGCACCACCGGTGATGCCGAAAGTACCGACCGGCCCCAGCACGCGCGAGACGAGTGGTTCCGCGACACCACTGCGGACCTACCAGGATCTGCTCAGTAACCGCCACGATGAGGCGCTGTTTGGCCATTACGCCACCAGCGAGATCCACCGCGTCGATCTCACCACGGGCGAACGGACCAGAATCGGCAAGCCCGACCTGTACCGTTCCATCTCACCGTCGCCCGATGGCCAGCATCTGCTGGTAACGACGATTCAGCGGCCCTTCTCCTACCTGATGCCGGCTTACTTGTTCGGCCACAGCATCGAGGTGTGGGACCATCGCGGTGAGCGCGAGATGGTGGTGGCCGAGGTGCCAATCGGTGAGGGAATCCCGCTGCACGGCGTACGCACCGGTGCGCGCAGTATCCGCTGGCGTCCCGGCCACGATGCAACGCTGGTATGGACCGAGGCGCTCGACGGTGGCGATCCCAAAAACGATGTCCCCCACCGTGACCGATTGGTCGTCGCCGAACCCTTCGACGGCCAACCGCGCGAGGCGTTTCGCAGCCAGTACCGACTGCGCGGCGTCAGCTGGCTGCAGGATGGCCAGCGCGTCCTCGCTCAGGAATACGATCGAGAGCGACGCTGGACGACCAGCTGGCTGCGTGACATCGATGACCCCGACAGCAAACCGCGATTGATCGAGGACCGCAGCAGCAACGACCGCTACGGCAACCCCGGATCACCGGTCACCAGGGTCGATGCCCGCGGTAACCGGGTGGTCCGCATCGATGGCCCCTGGATCCACCGCAGCGGTCAGGGCGCTGGCCCCGGCGGAGCGCGTCCCTTCCTCGACCGCCAGAACCTCGAGACCTTCGAGAGCGAGCGGCTGTGGCGCTGCGCCGAGGGGATGTACGAATCGATGACGGCGCTGATCGCAATCACCAAAGCCGGGCCCGTCTTCATCAGCCGCCACGAGAGTCCGACGGAGCCGCCGAACTACCGCCGCCGCTCACCAGCGGGGGTCGAGGCGTTGACCGATTTCCCCGATCCAACGCCACAACTGCGTGGCATCCGCAAGCAACTGGTCACCTACAAGCGCGCCGACGGTGTCGATCTATCGGCGACCCTATACCTGCCTGCCAACTACAAGGAGGGAACACGCTTGCCGCTGGTGGTGTGGGCCTACCCGCGCGAGTTCAGCGATCCGAAGACCGCCGGTCAGGTCGGCGGCAGCCCCTACCGCTTCACCCGCATCGGCGGCCTGTCGCATCTGTTCTTCCTGACCCAGGGCTACGCCGTCATGGATTCCGCAACGATGCCGGTGATCGGTGATCCCGAGACGATGAACGACACCTTCATCGATCAGATCGTCGCCTCGGCGGCCGCTGCCATCGACAAGGCGGTCGAGATGGGAGTCGCCGATGGCAACCGGGTGGGAGTCGGCGGGCACAGTTACGGCGCCTTCATGACCGCCAACCTGCTCGCCCACTGCGATCTGTTCAGCGCCGGCATCGCCAGAAGCGGCGCCTACAACCGCACGCTGACCCCCTTTGGCTTCCAGTCGGAACGGCGCACCCTGTGGCAGGCACCGGAGATCTACTTCGCCATCTCGCCCTTCATGCACGCCGACAAGATCGACGAGCCGATCCTGCTGATCCACGGCGAGATCGACAACAACTCCGGCACCTTCCCGGTGCAGTCGTCGCGTCTCTATCAGGGCATCAAGGGCAATGGCGGCACCGCCAGGCTGGTCTACCTGCCCAACGAGAGCCACGGATACCGCGCCCGCGAGTCGGTGCTGCACACCCACGCCGAGATGATCGACTGGTTCGATCGGTACGTGAAGAACGCCACGCCACGAACCGCCCCCACCCGCCCCGATGGGCAGTAACGGCCGTGGGTGCCGCAGAGGCAGATGGGTGGCTATGCTGAGTTTTCTTGCCGGAAAGGAACCGTCATGACGCGACCTACCCGTGGAATCGGTCGTTTCTTCATGCTGCTGGCTCTGGTCGGTGTGCTGGCGGGCTGTGCCGGCATCGGCGCCGGGCTCCCCGGGGACGATAGCGCCGCTGCCGTGCGGCCACAGAAGGCTCCCAACATCCTGTTCATCTTCACCGACGATCATGCCTCCCATGCCATCGGTGCCTACGGCACTCGCTTTCCTGGCGACATCACCCCGAATCTCGATCAACTCGCCGCCGACGGCATGATGTTCCGCCGCTGTGGTGTCACCAACTCCATCTGTGCGCCGAG
>DCAA01000035.1:9966-12469 GCA_002311345.1 Planctomycetes bacterium UBA1146
TTCGGCAAGTGGCATCTCAAATCAGAACCGACCGGTTTCGATCACTACGAGCGATTGCTCGGGCAAGGCCCCTACTACAACCCGATGATGCGAAGACCCGCCGACAACGACAAGGGCTTCGCCGATCGCAAACACTCCGGCTACACCACCGACATCATCACAGAACTGGCGCTCGACTGGCTGCGAAACCAGCGTGATGAGGATCAACCGTTCATGATGATGGTGCAGCACAAGGCGCCGCACCGGCACTGGCAACCAGCCGCCAGATACCTCGATTACCTCGATGATGTCACCATCGAGGAACCGGCCAATTTGTTCGATGACTACAGTGGTCTCGGCACGGCGGCCAAGGTGCAGGATATGGAGATCGCCACCACACTGACCAAGAACGACCTCAAACTGATCCCCCAGCGCGGTCTCGACGAACAGCAAACGGCGCTGTGGAACGGCGCCTACGGGCCCAAGAACGAACAGTTGAGAAGATCCCAGCTGTCCGAGGACGAACTGGTGCGCTGGAAATACCAGCGCTACCTGAAGGACTACCTGCGCTGCATCAAAGCGGTCGATGAGAACATCGGAAACATGCTGACGACACTCGATGAACTGGATCTGACCCGCGAGACGGTGGTCATCTACTCATCGGATCAGGGCTTCTTCCTCGGCGAGCATGGCTGGTTCGACAAGCGCTTCATGTATGAAGAGTGCTACCTCACTCCGCTGATCGTGCGCTGGCCCGGAGTGGTGCCGGCCGGGCAAATCGATGAAAACCTGGTCAGCAATCTCGATTACGCCCAGACCTTTCTCGATCTGGCGCAGGTCTCCGCCACCGACGCTTCGGTGCAACAGATGCAGGGCGCGAGTCTGGTACCTTTGATGCTGGGCAACAAACCGGCCGACTGGCGTGACGGTCTCTACTACCACTACTACGAGTATCACGGCGAACGGCGCACCGCCCACATGGTGCGTCGCCACCGCGGTGTCTGCACCGACCGCTACAAACTGATCCACTTCTACAACATCGGTGAATGGGAACTGTTCGATCTGCACAAGGATCCGAAAGAGATGAACAACGTCGCCGACGATCCGGCTTATGCCAGTATCCGCGCCGGGTTGACCACAAAACTGGAGGGCCTGGCCACGCAATACCAGGTTCCCGATGACAGCGGCAGCGTCCCCTACGACCCGCACGGCCTCATCGAGGCAAAGACGGGACAGAAGGGCCCAGCAAGCCCCTCGAGCGAATGAATACTACGTACTGCTTGTAATCTCGTAAAATCACTAACATTTCTGGAACATTCAACATATTCGTATTGGTAGAAAAATCACAAACTTGATTTTTCTGCGCTCTCCCTAATTGGCATGCTTGAATATCGAAATACCCCCACCGTATGATTTTTCCTGGGCGTTTTACCAATTCTGTATTTATTAGGCATTACAAACATACTAATCGATTACCAAAGGTTGTTATGGATGGTTGCCGCCAGAGACGGCATCGGCGTTACGCTGATTGACGAAGCTGTTGGATCGTCGGTTCAGGGACAGCCCAGATCGCAGCCGATGAGGTCCGGTGTCGGGTCTCCTCCGCAGTCGGGAAAGGGCGCCGGAGGGAACATTCCGCCGCCAAACAGGTAGGTCAGCAGGTAGATCGCGTCGGCGATGTTGATGGAGGCATCGTCATTGCAATCGCCCGCCTCGCGGCAATCGATCACCACCGACAAGAACAGGTGCTCGAGCAATCGGATCGCATCCGCCAGGTTGATGGCGGCGTCCTGGTTCACATCCGCACGGATGAAGATCTCCGGCGGCGGCGGGATCACCCGCAACACCAGGTTGGTCAGAGCGATGTTGTCGATCAGGACCGCGTCCTGTGTGGTCAGGTCGATCAACAGGAACGAGCCACCGAAAGCATCCTCGAGGATGTACTCCCCTCCGACAGCCAGCAGCGTAGGGTTCCACTCGATGAGAATTGGATCGGTTCCGTCGAACTGGAGCCCGATGACAAACACCACCTCGAGTGGATCCGGGGCCACGATGCAACTGAACCACGAATCGTTGCCATAGATGATCGAACTGTGGAAGGAAGGTGGCGGCGGAGCTGGCGGAGCGTACAGATCCTCACCGGGGACGTAACCATCGGAGGCACCCTCGGCCATGCCGGCGAGCAGGTTGTAACCGAATCCACTGGCGGTGCTGACCTCGAGATTGACCTCGAACTCCTGGGCCACAAGAGGACCAGCAAGCAACGCCAGCAGCAACGCCATGAAGACGCGCTGAAGGCGCTTCTCTTGTGCAACTGGTCGCCCGATGTCGCCGATCATCGATACACCTCCACGCAATACATCCACGATACTCAGATACCCAACCCCATGGTAGAAGTCCCCCCCCCACCGGAAAATAGGACACAAGTGCCTAACAACTCGTTACTGACCCGACAGAGCGACCATACACACCGCAACTGCCACCGAGGTGGCGGATGCGAGAAAGGGGTTCAAAGGGCGCTGGA
>DCAA01000035.1:12543-43465 GCA_002311345.1 Planctomycetes bacterium UBA1146
TTAGTCTAACTGGATCCCGTGACCCTTGAGGATCGTCCCGGTGGCGTTTCGATAGGAGGAGATCGCCTTGCGCAGACGCACCTGCGACTGCAGTTCGGAGACCTGGGCCTGCAGCAAACTGTTCTGGACCTGGAGCACCTGGTAGGCGGTCGAGACCCCCACCTCGAGCCGGCGCGTCTCACCGTCGAGTTCCTCACGCCGCAGCCGGGTGGCGGCGGCGGTGGTGTCGACACTCTGGCGGGCACTCTGCAACTCACGGACAGCTCGGGTTACTTCCAACACGATTCCGTGTGATGCCTGCTCGCGGGAGATATGAGCCAGTCGTAGATTTTCGCGCGACTGCAGCAGTCGGTTGCGCGCCGCTCGATTGCCCAGCGGAATCTCAAAATTGATCCCCGTGTTCCACGAGAAGTCCTCGCCGATGTTGGCCCAGGATCCTTCGAGGGTGATGTCGTTACCCGGCTGATTCCAGCCGCCATCGAGAGTCAGGCTCGGCTTCAGTTGATCCTCGCTCAGCAGTAGTTGATCCTCACTGTTGGTGATCTGCAGTTGCTGCTGGACCAGTTCCAGCCGCGTGATCAGTGCCATCTGGACCGCCTCGGCCATCTCGACCGGGAACTCGGTAAACTCCAGAGAGGTGGTCGGGATCACCTCGATGTCCCGGAACATCGGACCCGCCTCGCCCCCGAGGCGAAAACCGGGGGCGTTGATCTTGTCGAGCAGCACATCCTGGATATCACGCAACATATTGACCGAATCGATGATGCCCGCCTTCTGGGTCTCGATGTTGGCCTCGGCGCTGATGACATCGATCTCGGTGCCGGTCCCCACCTCGAGCCTGCGACGGTTGATCTCCAGCAACTCCCTGGCCTCCGCCAGAGCGCTCTCCTGGACGGCTACATTGCGACGGGTGTAGACCAGATCCCAGTAGGACCCCACCACCGAGGCAACGGTGGTCTCGACAGAACGTCTCGTCACCAGCCGAGAGGCGGCCGCATTGCGCACGGCAATCCGGAACGAGGTCTCGGTGATGTCGCGACCGAATCCGCGCAACAGTGGCTGGCTCAACGACAGTTCGTAGGCGCCACGGTAGTTGAGGGGACTGAAAAATTGACTGGGGGGCGAGGTCTCGGAACGGCTGCCGTTGAGACGAAGATTCCAGCTGGTGCCGTAACGCATTAGCCCCGACAGACCGAGGAAGTAGTTGCGATTGTCTCGTTGGCTCAACTCTCCCACCTCGGCTCCCTCGATGATGCTGGTCGAGGTGGTGCTCGATTTGCTCCAGGTGAACCCGGTTCGAAAGAGTGGATCGAAGACCGCCGCCTCGATGAGTGGATCGCGCTGGTTGCGGCGTTCGCTGATACGCTGGACCTCGAGATCGAGGTTGTGATCGAGGGCCAGACCGATCGCATCTTCGAGACTCAGATCCATCGATTCGCTACCGACCCCGGTCAGCACCACGGCAGCGGCATCATCCGCTGTCACACTGTCGTCCTGGGCCGCCACCATCGGAGTCAAGATGAGCAGCAACAATATCGTCCGGATCGAGATGAACATGGTCGACTCCCGCTTGAAATTCCCTCACCGACGGCGAAGTCAAAAGCGACGACTTCCGCTGGCAACGAGGGATGATAGGTCAGGAGTGATATTGAGCAAGAGGTGCGGACAGAACGAGATGCGAGCAGATCAGGGTCCAGACAGGGTCCGATCCAGATTCCCTTCGTGCCAGCCTTCAGGGCGCGGACGGATCTTCTGCATCAGCATCGGGATGCCGTGCATCGCCGCCAGCAGTACCACCATCGCGATCGTTACCATCACCAGCATCACCAGCGCACGACCGGCGTCCGCCTCGTAAAAGCGCTGCAGAAACCAACCGTTACTGAACACACCGAATCTCAGACCGAGCCAGTGAGCTCCCTCCAGCACTCCGACAAAACCGCCTCCGACGAGCAATGCCGAGAGGGTCTCATCGGCTCGAAGTCCTGCCGCCAGCACCATCGCAGCGAGCAAGGCGAGCGTCCACCAGGCGTAGAAGCCGGTAGCAAGCCACGAGAAAGGGGCGCTCAGCAAGGTGCTGGTCAGTTTCCCGTCACCGCTCTCGAAAGCGCGCCACAATGTGTCGGGATCGGGGACCGTTTGGGCCGCCACCGGAAACATCAAGATCACCGTGATGAAGCCGCAAAACAGTACGCCCAGACGAAACACCGTCGCCAGAGGTACGCCGATCCTTTTGAGCGGGCATTCACCCTCGATGAGAAAGGGGGCACCATCGCGCCACGGCGACAGCCCCACCACCGGCGTCGCGGTGGCCAGGCAGGCGAAGGTACGGGCCAGACTGTCAGGCAAGAGCCCCGGAAAGAGGGACGCCTTCACCGTCCCGCGTGTCAGCAAATCACCACGTAGGCGACCGACTCCATGTAGCATCACAATCAGCAAGATGAGCAGGAAGGCCATCAAGAGCATCGGATTCCTCCACGTAGATGGAGTGCCGGAAAGAGGCTCCGAAGCATCGCATCCTGGGACCCATCCGCGCCAATTCGATCATCGATCAGTGCTGTTTTCCGCCGACGATGATGCGTGAAATGCGGTCATAGTCCTCGGCAGAATAGAACTCGATGACGATCTTGCCGCGTCCTTTAGAGCCGGTATTCAGGACCGCAACCTTGGTTCCAAGAGCAGGGCCCAGGCGGGCTTCTTCGGCAAGAACGTGGGTTTCGTCACTCTTTTGACCTTTTTTCGACGACTTCTTTTTCCCCTGGAGGGAGGAATCCTGGCTTTTGTCATCGCGCAACGCTTCGTCGAGATCCCTTACTGTCCAACTATTGGACACTACTTTTCGGTGCCACTTCCGGCGCGCTTTTACGTCACTGACCGAAAGCAGCAACTTGGCATGACCGGCCGTGATGGTTCGATCGAGCAGACTGTCCTGGATCTCCTTCTCCAGTTCGAGGAAACGCAGCGAGTTGGCAACGCTAGAGCGCTTCTTTCGCACCTCCTTGGCCAGTTGCTCCTGGGTCCAGCCGTGGGATTCCTGCAGGGAACGATAAGCACGGGCCAGTTCGATGGGATTGAGATCCTCACGCTGGATATTCTCGGCCAGTGCCAGCGGCAACATCCGCTCGTCATCGACGTCGCGCACGATCACCGGAACCTCGCCGAGGCCGGCACGCTGAGCCGCTCGCAAGCGTCGTTCTCCCGCCACCAGTTCGAAGCCACCCTTGCCATCGTTGCGCACGACCAGCGGCTGTAGCATCCCGTCGCAGGAGAGCGAACGAGCCAGTTCATCGAGCCCTTCCTCATCGAAGTGGGTGCGTGGTTGAGCCTGGTTGGCTCGGATCCGCGCCGGATCGATCAACACCACTCCGATTCCTCCTGGGCCGCCACCGGCGCCGGGGGAATCGGCCACTACAGAGCTATCTCCACTGCGGCGTATCAGGGCATCAAGCCCGCGTCCCAGTTTCCGTCCACTCATGTTCGAGGACCTCCTTCGTGAGGTTCAGATAGGACCAGGCTCCGGCGGAGCGAGGGTCGTAATTACAGATTGGCTCTCCGTGACTGGATGCCTCTGCGAGGGTTGGATCTCGCAGAATCGGCGTCTCGAATGTATCCTCCGGGAAGTAACGCCGCACCTCCTCGGCGACTTCATGGCAGATCTCCACTTCCGGGCTGAACAGGGTCAGCACAAGTCCTTCCAGGGGGATCTCTCGTTGCTGGCTGTGCTCGGCGTGGCGCATTCCCTCCAGCAACTGTGCCAATCCCTCCATGGCGAAGTACTCGCACTGCACCGGCACCAGCACCGAGTCCGCCAGTTGTAACGCCAGATCGGTCAGAGGGCCGACCGATGGGGGACAGTCGAGCAGCACCAGCGCCAGCGGATCGTTGGCAGCCTGCTTCCAGGCAGCTCTCAACTTGCTGACACCGCCACCCTGTACCATCGCTGTGGTCACCGGGATTTCCGGGTGGGAGGTACTGGGCAGACAACTCAGACCCGGGACCGTGGTATCGACCATCACCTGGGAAGTCTTGACCGAACCCTCGAGCAGTCCTGGAAGCGGGGAGTGGGGGGGTGACTCGATACCCAGGCCGGAAGTGGCATTGGCCTGCGGATCGAGATCCACCAGCAGGCATCGTTTGCCTGCAATTGCCAGATACGCAGCCAGGTTGATGGCAGTGGTTGTTTTGCCCACTCCGCCCTTCTGGCTCGCTATTGCCACGATTCTGGCCACTGGTACGATTCTCCTTACCGACTCGGTCCCGGCATGGAAGGGTATCCTTCCCATCCCAAGGAGACAAGATGGTCCAATTAGTGATGGGAATCCGGATGTTCCACGTGGAACCTTCTGAGTTCGTCCTGCCGGAGGACCCAGATTGTTCCCCGTGGAACAAGGGCCGATAATCTGTGCGGCGGGGGAATTAGCCTCTGCTGCGCCTCGCCCTTTTTCTTTTTTGCGAAATCACTAGAATCCACCCGTCCTAGCAACCCCTGGCGAGGTAATTGAATTGCGAATCGCGGTCATCTCAGACATTCATGCCAACGAGGAGGCTCTCGACGCCGTACTCGGCTTCCTCGATGCCGAAGGGGTCGACCGAACCCTGTGCCTCGGAGATGTCATCGGCTATGGCCCCGCCCCCTCGCAATGTCTCGCCAAGGTTCGTGAGCGCTGCGATGTGATCGTCGCCGGTAACCACGAACATGCGATTCTAGACCTGCTCGATATCGACTACTTCAACCCACTGGCTCGCCAGGCCACCGTCTGGACTCGTGGCCAACTGTCGGAAGAAGAATTCGAGTTCATCCGCGGTTGGCCACTGGTCCACCATGAGGAGCAGTTCTCGCTGGTGCATGGCAGCCTCGATCAGCCGGATCTGTTCGACTACATCCAGACCACCTGGGATGCCCACCTTTCGTTCCAGCAGTTGCAATCGCCATTGTGCTTCATCGGCCACTCCCATGTGCCGGTCGCGTTCCTGCTCACCGACGTGATCCGCTACAGCACCGACGACACCATCGAGCTCCATGAGGGGCTTCAGGCCATCATCAATGTCGGCAGTGTCGGCCAGCCGCGCGACGGAAACCCGGCATCCAGTGTCGTCATCTATGACACGCAGAAGCAGCGCATCGACTGGCACCGGATCCCGTATGACGTGGAGGCGGTGCAGAAGAAGATCAGAGATTGCGGTCTTCCGGAGTTCCTGGCAGATCGCCTGGCTGAGGGTCGATAGTCCTGGAGGCGGGGGCGCCACTTCCTGCGCCCGAACACCTCGCGACCATCACTATTCGTCTTTGAAGCGTTTCTCTCCCGAGGAATCCGTCGGGTTCGTGGTATCGGTGTGCTGCGTTGGTGGATTCGCTGGCGGGTCGATCGTCTTCGTATCGTCGTCATCGGTCGACCGGATGCCCTTCTTGAACTCCGTGACTCCGCGACCCAGATTTCGCATCACCGAGGGCAAACGGCTGCCGAAGAGCAACAGCATCACGAGGGCGATGGCGATCAACTCGGGGGGACCCAGATTGAAGATCGCAGGTGTCAGGAAGGGAGCGGTGTGTGTCATCTTGATCCTCCAGCCCACTCTCCTGGCAGCCAGTACCTGAACGGAGCGGTAAGGCGGTTCGAAAAAATGCTGCCCATGTCGGGCCGCATACGATTCTATCGGCGAGGGGAGTCCGGGAGCAAGTCGAGCCCGCGGATTCGATCCCTCGTCAACGAACTAAGGGGCCTCTCCACACAAGATGGAAGAGATTTGCAGCGCCAGACGGGCCACCAGCGCCCCCTCCAGTTCAGTTTGGGAGTTCTCGAAAGTGATGAAAATACGACCTGATTCCGGATTCTCGGGCACCCGGATGTCGAATTCACGCCTCAGAACCGGTCTGCCCGCCGGCACCAGGAACAACTCCCAGTAGCCCTGCATGCGACCCTGAAGCATCCCGGGAGTTCGCCGATCGCGGAAGGTCAAGCTCTCGATGCGACCGGTCAGTACATGAGAAGCCCGCGCCGAAGTTCCGATCTGGCCCCACGGAACACTATTGTCATCGTGATGGAAGATCTCATCGGCCACCCCCTGGTCGGAGACCATCTGGGCCGCTCCACAGGCGCGCGACATCTGTAACCGGGTCGCCCGGGCAAGTACCACTCCGGTCGGGGATTCGTAGTACCAGCGAAGCACGCCGGAGGAGGATTCCTTGTGCTGGAAGGGGACCACCAGCAACTGAGCCACTCCGATGTCGTACTCGGGGTTGATGCGTTGCTCGGGTGAGGAACAGCCGATTCCCAGCATCACCAGCAGCACCGCCATGGTTCCCCGCGAGCAGATCCTTGTCACCATTTCACGATCCCTTCGAAGTCCATTTCGATAACCGCCGGACCACCGGTCAGCACCCGACCGGAAGTGTACAGGATACGATGTCAGTGGGGGGTGCAACCAGAGATTCGTGATTCGCTTCGACACGATGTGAGAGTCGTTGCTAATTGGATGGACGCCGGTCGCTACGACCCATCCTCTTCAATGCTGCATCGATCTCGGAACTGGACCAACCGCCGCCCCTCGGCAGGTTCTGGACTCGATAGCCACGCGGGCCCCAGGTCAACTTGACCGAGCGGGAGGGGGGCAAATCGGAGCTCCCATCACGCATCACCTGGACTGGCTGTCGATCACCGCCGGTCAACTCGACACTGCTGTTACGTGCCAGTACTCGGGCTCTTTCTGCCAGCACACGGTAGGGTCCGCCGCGCAGATCGATGGCCCCCCAGGCAAGCGCTTCGTGGGGTCGCAACGAGCCACCCTCTTCATCTTCTCTGAGGACCAGCAGCATTTCATCGGCACGCATCTCGAAACTTCCGGTCTCCTTTTCACCGGTCGGTTCGAGCTGGATGACCGCGCTGAGGACCGATGAGAGCAGCACCTCCAGTCGCTCGCGGGCTTGCTTCCCAGGTGCTGTCGAACGCACCACCACCACCTCGCGGGCTACCACCTCGTCACGAGGCTCTGCACCCCTGACAAAGGTCTGCAGCCCCTGACCGTCGACGGAGGAGAGCAGTAGTCGTTGATTCTGGTGATCCCAGTGACAGCGCTGACCACGAAACTCGATGCCTCCTTCCTCCTGCTGGAGCCGCACGGAACCCACCGCCACCACTTCCTCGAGTTGAATTTGTTGCTGGCCGATTGCTAGCTGTGCGTCGATTCGGTCGGCGATCAACTTCCAGGCGAGCGGTTTCTCATCGCCTTGCCCGGGTTTCGGAGGCCGGGATTCAGCACCCTTGGCAAGGTAGATCACTGCCCTGGCATCCCCGATCAGTTGGGCAGTGCCTGCGGTCCTATCGAGCGTGATGGTTTCTGCTTCGATGCGATCGGGCACCGAGGATCCGGATGAGATCTCGACTTGCTGCAACCCGGGTCCCTGGAACCGGAACTTTTCATCGTCGACGTTCCAGAGCAACTCCTGTCCCAGCGCCCGGATGGTTCCGTCATCGACCTTGACCGGTGTCCCCACATCTCCCACGGCGCGCACCGCCACGATGCGGCCCATCGGCAAATCTGATGCGGACGCAGATTCGTCTTCGTTGCTGCGACCGGGTTCATCGCGCTGCAGTGAAACCACCAACGAAAGGCAGTCGATGACCAGCGGAGAAGCACCCTCAGGGGCTCCTGGGCGCTGCAGGGAGCCCTTCACAGCGCCTTCACCGGTGGCCAACCCCTCGATCAGGGAAAGGCTCAGACGATCCGCTTCGAGCTGTGCGCGGGTCCCTATCGAGAGTTGCTGGCGCCCTTCTCCCTCGATCCGGATGAGGGCATCGGCTCCGCGCCACATCAGCCGGGTCCCGGACAGCCCCAGCAGTTCTTGCCCCTCGACCTGCAGTTGCATCGGGGTCAGGGAACCGATCGCTTCCAGCTGTTTGAGTCGCTGCTTTCCATCCCAGAACAGGGTCAGGGTGTCGGCACGCAGATTCCCCACCGCATCTGCACCGAGCCATCGAGGCGAGGTGGCCTCGGGCCCACGCGGAAGTTCGTGCAGACGCCCCACAACGCTGCCGCGAAACACCAACCGGGTGGCATCGACCGACAGGGCAGCCGTACTCGCCTCGATGCGATTGTCGCCATCGGTGAAAATCGCCCGGTTCCCTTCCCTGGAGAGCACCTCGAGTTCCTTCTCGGCAGCACGCCAGCGCAATTCATCGCCGACGATGGTGGCCCCTTGATCTCGAAACTCCCGGATGAAAACCGATTCGCCAGCGCGCCCCCGAGCACTGAGAGTCATCAGTTCGCCATCCTTGAACTCGAACTGAGCGGTCTCGGCAGCCACCGTCCAATCGCCCTCGAGCGGTTCTGTGTCCCAGTCCCGCTCGGTTTCCGATGAGATCCCCTTCAGGATTCCTTTCACGGAGCCCTCCAAGATGCAGCGAGAAGAGCCGATCTCGACCCGAGCCTGCTCAGCTCGGAAGATCCCGACCTCGCCGTAAATGGCGATCCCTCCGCTGAGAGTCACCTGCGTATCTCCAGCCTTCCAGTCGAGTTGTTGCCCCTCGATGAGAATGCCATCGCCCAGGTGGATGGTGATGGGGTTCTCGCGTCCCCGGGAATGGATGCGGAGCAATCGACGGCTTTCTGGTTCTAGATGAAGATCGAGGAAGTCGGCAGCGATATGACTGGGAGGGGGTGGGGCAAGCGGATCCATCGGGTCAGAGACTGCCGCTTCGAAGATGCGGACCCCTCCATCGAAGCGAGCGCCATGTTCGGTGCCCGCCAGGGTGATGGGGCCATAGCAGACGATGCGTACCTGCTTGTCCTGCTCGGTCTGTTGCGAGCCATTTCCTGCCTCGGCACCGACGAAGGCGCTGCCATAGGTGGTGCTCATCGCAACGATGACCGGAGGAGCGAAACTCAATTCCTGAAGTCCGGAAGAGGAACCGATGGAACCGCTGATGCCGTGTGAACCATGCAATTGCATGGCGGGCCAGGAGACCTGCACCGGAGATTCACCCTCGATCTGGATATCTTCTCCATCGGCCCAGCGGATCACCAGATCGCGAGTCTCCATCTGTGGTATTCCGCCGACTCCCTGTCCGCGCAACAGGCCGACCACACGAGCTTCCTTGCCACCGGGATCGGTGATGATCTTCTCTGCCTCGAACAGGATCTGATCGACCGGTTCGGTGCGTCCCTCGGCATAGACGGGTAACTCGATGGTGGCATCGATCAGGGTTCGCTGAGAGATCAGGTTCTCGGGCGAGAGTACGACTCCCGAGGAGAGATCCATCAGACCCCGGAGGGTGAATCGGAGCCGCCCGAGACTGTAGTCGTAAGAGTGATGGGTGACCCGGTTCTGGGTCACTTCGGGGAAGGCATCCCCGGTGGTCGTTTCTTCCTCGGATGCGCCAATCCCACCGAACTGCCCGGTCAGTAGCAGAAAGACCACCAGTCCGACGGAAAAAACACCGATGAAAAAGGAGATGCGCTTCAAGGTCTTTCTCCTGTGACCGCACCGTGGAACCGTTCCTGCCAGAGACCACGAGCTGCGAGGATCCACTCGCACACCTCGCGCACCGCGCCGGCTCCTCCCGGACGGCTCGTCACCACATCTGCCTGCTCGAGCACCGTCGGCTGGGCATTCGCCACCGCCACCGAAACGCCGACCAGCGCCATCGGGGCCAGGTCGATGAGATCATCTCCGACATAGACGGTGTTGTCCGCCTCGATCCCGAGTTGATCGATGATCTGCTGCAAGCAGGTAGACTTGTCACGGATTCCGGTATGGACCTGTTCCACCCCCAGTTCCCGGGCACGATGCTCGGTCGCCGCAGATTCGCGCCCAGAGATCCAGGCGACTGCGATCCCCTCCTCGAGTAGCCAGCGAATGCCCGCCCCATCGGGGACGTGAAACTGCTTCACCTCGCTGCCATCGGAATTGATCATCAAAGAGTTGTCGGTGAGCACCCCATCGACATCGAGTACCAGCAGTTGTGGTGAGTGCGACTTCAGGGGGGTCGGGATCTCGGGTTTCATGGCCATCCAGTCTCCCCCCACCCCTGTACCGATCAAGCGAGAATTCTGACCTTCCGGGGCAACAGACCCGCTCTTCTGCTATCCTGGGGCCCTGTTCCCTGGCAGCGGGAATCAGGCAGAAAACGAGGTACCCGGTCGTGATCCAGCGCACCAAAGACTTTCCCGCCAAGGAGCCCGATCCCAAACCGGGCAACCCCGCGCTGCAGGAGCAAACCTCGGCTGTCGGGGAGGGGGCTCGTAACCCCTGGGATGACGGTTTTTGCGCCCACCTCGACGACTATTCCGGCCCGCTCGAATTGCTGCTCTATCTGATCCACAAGAATGAACTCGATATTTTTGACATCCCCATCGCCACCATCCTCGAGCAGTTTCTGGCTCATGTGACCGAGGCACGCCTGACCGCGACGCTGGACCTGAGACAAGCCGGTGAATACCTGGTGATGGGAGCGCGATTGATGGAGATCAAGGCCCGGATGCTTTCGCCGAGCCTCATCGAGCAAGAAGACGATCTGCTCGAGGAAGAACTGGAAGATCCGCGCCACAACCTGGTCGAACAACTGCTCCAATACCACGAATTCAAGGAACGAGCCCAGTTGCTCGAGGAGGCCCACCGGGTTCGTTCGCTCGGGTACGAACGCAGGCAGGACGATTTACCGCCACCACCTCCAGGGAGTCTCGATCTGTCCGAAGTCTCGTCCCATGATGTCGCGGCGGCCTTTCAGCGGATTCTCGACCGGCTCCGGGAGCAATCCTCTTTCACCATCATCGCTGGTGAGGACATACCCATCGAACAGGCGATGGGGGAAGTTCTCGGATCACTTCGTGCCGCTGCCGGATCGGTATTGCCGTTCGAACAACTGTTCCCGAAACAGCGGGGCATCCCCGGGACCGTCAGCACCTTCCTGGCATTGCTCGAACTGGCTCTCATGAAACAGGTGCGGCTGGAACAGGCAACCAACGCCGATCCCCTGCTCGTACACCTGCGCGAGAACGGTTAGTGCGATGCGAATCCTGTTCCTCGGATCGGGTCCGTTCGGGATCCCTACACTTCGCCGACTCCACTCCATGCGTGAGGATCTGATCGTAGCGACGGTGCCCGATGCACCGAGCGGCCGCGGCCAGACGCAACGCTCTTCCTTCATCAAGCAGGAGGCCGTTTCACTGCGGCTGGAAGTTCTCGAAACCGAGCGACTCCGCGGCCAGCAGGGTCAGCAGATCCTCGAGCATGCCGGTGCCGATCTGGTGATCACCGCCGACATCCGGCTGATCCTGGGAGCTCGATTCCTGCAGGGCCCAGAGCGAGGTTGCTACAACCTGCACGCGTCGCTGCTACCGCGATGGCGCGGAGCGGCACCGGTGGTGCGGGCGCTGCTGGCCGGGGACGATCAACTCGGTGTCACCCTCTACCGGATGGTGCCACAACTCGATGCCGGTCCGGTGGTGGCAATGGAGAAGTGGACACCCCCTTCCACGGTCACATCAGAACAGGCCGAGGAGTATCTATCGCTGCTGGCTGCGGATCTGCTGGAACGGATGCTCGAGTCGCTAGAAAGTGGCGATCCGCCGCAAATTCCCCAGCAAGCAGAGCAAGTGACGCTGGCACCACGACTCGAGAAATCGGAGGGCTGGGCACGCTGGGAGAGCAGTGCCGTGTTCGTCGATCGGCAGGTGCGGGCACTGCATCCCTGGCCACGTACTCGCACACGGGTCACTCGAGGTGGGGCTGACCAGGCCGCCGATGAGGAGCTGATCCTGCATCGGGTAAGCCTCGTCGATCGATCGGAGCAAGTTGCTGCCGGTACCGTGCTGGAGGTCACTACAGACCAGATCATCGTCGCCTGTGGTGAGGGAGCGATCGCCATCCACAAGATGCAGCGAAACGGCAAGAAACCGCTGGAGATGGCAGATCTGCTGCGAGGGATGCCGTTCGAGGTGGGGGACCAATTTCACGGGAGAGAAGGAGTATGAATACCGATCGGCCCACCCGCAACTCCGGTCGTGACGGCGGTCCCCTGCCAAAGAAGAGGCAGACACCGCCCACCGATGATGCGCCACTGTTGGAACCACCCTATCGATTCCCCGTGATCCGACACGGCGAACGTGGCAGCGCGTTGTCGACTCGTGCGGCAGCCATCCACCTGCTGACGCTGTGGGAACAATCGGCACATACTCCGATGGAACAGTTGATCCGCGAATACCTGCAGCACTGCGACCTCTCCACCTCGGACCGGGGGTTCCTGGTCGAACTGTGCTACGGCAGCGTTCGCATGCGAGGCACCGTCCAGTACCTGGCCCGGGCCTTCATGGACAGACCCTTCACCGAGGTGTCGCGAACCACCCGCTCGGCCATCGCCCTGGGGATCTACCAGCGCACCTATCTGCGCACCCCGGATCATGCCGTGGTCTCCGAAACCGTCGACGGCTGGCGTCAGGTGAAGGACCCGAAAATCGATTCGATCGATCGCAGCGGATACATCAACGCGGTACTCAGAAACCTCTGTGACGGTATTGAGGATGTCGACGAGGACCTGGGAGACCCTCGTAACGCAGTTCGGGTCTTGACCGGCTGGGCACGATTCGGGCGACTCACACTGCAGGGGGGAGATGCGGGTCGGATCCAGCGCTGGAGCGTGCAATACGGCCATCCACCCGAACTGGTTCGCAGGTGGCTAGAGCGCTATCCCATCGAAAAAGTCCGTCTGATGCTCGAGCGCGACAACAAGACCCCCCCGCTTTTCATCGTGCTCCGACAACCGAGAGAACTGAAACACCAGATCCGCTTGCTGAAAAAGGCGGGCCTGGAAGCCAAAGCAGCGCAGGGCGCTCCGCGCATCCTGGAGGTGACCGGAGCGGGCCTCATCGAGAAGATCCCCGGTTACTACAGTGGCGATTTCTGGGTTCAGGATGTGACCGCCCGCCGACTCGCCCTGTGCATGCCTCACCGAGAAGGAGCTCACCTGCTCGATCTGTGTGCGGCTCCCGGTGGAAAACTCGCCACATTGCTCGATCGCGGCGGTATCGAAAGTGCCACCGCATGCGACATCAGCGACGTGAAACTGGATCGAATCCGCGACAACCTCGAACGGCTCCAGCTCGGGGACAGTTGCCGCCTGCAGTTGCTCGAGGTTTCCCGCGACGCTTCCCGGCTCCGTCTCGACCAGAGTTTCGAGCAGGTACTGGTCGATGCTCCCTGCTCCAATAGCGGCGTTCTCAACCGCCGCCATGAAGCGCGTTGGCGTTTCTCCCCGGAGGTGCTCGGCGACCTGGAGCAGCAGCAGATGGCGCTGTTGAAGGCGGGAGTTCGACACCTGATCCGCGGCGGCCATCTGCTGTACACGACCTGCTCGGTGGAGCCACAGGAGAACCAGGACATGATCCGTAGAACGCTGGAGCAAAACACCGAACTGCGCCTCATCGAGGAGATCGAGATCCTGCCCGGCGATCTGGGCGGAGACGGCGGATACGGCGCCTTGCTGCAGCGAGTCGAGCGCTGATCTGGAATCGCTTTCCCGCCCCTGAATCGCCGAATTCACGTGATCGGGACCATTTTGATCTTTTTCGGTCCGACCGGTCCGGACCGATTGGGTTCCCGGATGGAATGGGTGAGAGAGCAATACCCCGCCCGCCGGTGGGGATCCAGAAAAGGAGGACCCAATGACCGCACAATCCAAGGAAACCACTCAACAGAACAGCATCGGCAAGGCGCTGGTTCGCATCTTCGCAGTCGCCCTGATGGTGCTCGTTGCGTCCTACCCGATGGTCACCGAAGCGACCTCGGACCAGGTTCGCCGTCCGCTCGATCTTCCCTCCGGAGGAGGTCGAGATAAAGATGAAGTTGAACAGCCTCTACCCGACCTCATCCAGTTCTTCGGACACGATTTCGAGGGAGATGCATTCGTCTGGGTGCTCGACATCTCCGGAAGCATGACTATTTCCGGACGTATCGACGAACTACGTGAAGAGTTCGTAGGAGCCGTCCTCAGCCTCAGCAGCGAAAGTGACTTCGGAGCGGTCGCTTTCAATCAGAACATACAACCGCTCGATATCCTCTGCTCAGCGGCGTACTCGGAGCGTAAAGCGCGCGCCATCGCCTGGGTTACCGCTCTTGAACCGTACGGCTCCAGTTGCTTCGCCGTAGCGGTGATTCAAGGACTGGAGATCATCCGCAAGAGCGGCAACCCGAATCGTCGCCTCATCGTGGTCGGCGATGGACTGCCGGCCTGCCCCTCACTTACCGATACGGCGCTGGTACTGAATGAAATCGCGGCCGCCAACTGGGATGGCATCCCCATCGATGCAGTGTTCGTCGGAGAAGGGTCCGCACTGGGGATTATATTCTTCCAGCAACTGGCCAGTGCCTTCGATGGCAGCTTGGTGATCGCCCAGTAGCGACCTCCGCCGCAACTCTTGAACCGGTGGAATCCGGACACTTCATCGCCGAAGTGTCCGGATTTCTTCATCTACGAACCACTGACGTTCTATTGGTCCTGAGAGTGCAGATCAGGAAACCACCCTTGACGCGCCTTCGCGCGCGCCATCAGATGCCCAGGCGGAGGATCAAGGAGGAATCGAGTGGCCATTCTCGTCCGGGTAACGCTTTTGATGGTGCTGGCGATGGTCACCTCGACGAGCGCCGTGTTGAATGCCTACCCCGACGACAGTATCGAAGAGCAGGTGGTCGCCGAACTGGAGCGGGTCGCATCCGAGCAGGATCAGGTGCGCTACCGGGGCCAGTATGCGGCGCTGATTCCGCTCGGATCAGAGGCCGCACAGGTGCTGTTGAAGATGCTCCAGGATGAAGACCTTCCTCTTTCCCGACGCCGACGAGCTGCCAACGCGCTGCATGATGTCGCCGCCGCTGAACAGCTGGTACCCCTCCAGCGAGCGATGGACGACCTGTTGCTGGAGCCCTGGGTCGAGACCGAGATCGGGCTGATCCTGGCACGACTCGGTCAGCGGCGTTTCCTCGAGCGCTGGTTGAAGCAAATACGGCGGATCACCGACCGGACTCCGACCACGGTGAGCCTGGCAGGAATCCTCGAGGGGCTATCACGGCTGGGAGATCTCCAGTTTCGAAGTGATGATCTGGCCGCAGCCACTGCCACCCATCGGCGCCGAATCGCCCTGATGCAGGATCTGATCGGACGTGTCCACTCCGGCCTGAAAGAACCCCTCACAGCCAAGATGTGGGCAATCCACTACAATCTTGCCTGCTGTCTGTGCCGCTCCGGCGATACCGATGGCGCCTTCGAGGCACTGGAGAAAAGCCTGAGATCAACGACCATCCGGCTCTCGATGGCCCAGGCAGACGGCGATCTGAAAGCGTTGCGAGAAGACCCACGATGGGCGGCATGGTTGGCCCAGCACGCCAAGACCGCCGAAGCCACGGCGCCAGCGGCAGAAAAACAGCCGAACCGTTGACCGACGATGGCAACGAACCTGGATCTCGATCGATCGACCTGGTGAGGTGGATCTGCGCCATCCTCTCACTGGTTTTGCTGGGCCTGGGCATCCACCTGCTTACCGGTGGCACCACCGGCGATCCGGGGCGCGACTCTCCCTGGCCCTACCTGGCACTGGGGGCACTGCTGGCGGTGCGAACTCTGGTTCCCCGACGCGATCGCCCCTGACGGTGACGATCGGCGGGACGTAGACTGGCCGTCATGAAATCGATGATCTTCACCATCGCCAACTGGTTGTTCATCTGTAGCGTGGCGCTGGCCGCACCGGGTGACGATCCTCCCCCCAACATCCTGTTTTTCATCGTCGATGACCTCGGCTGGCAAGACACCTCTCTACGTCTTCACGCGCAGGGACCACCACATCGGGATGTCTACCGAACCCCGCAACTGGAACGACTCGCTGCCGAGGGGATCACCTTCACCGATGCCTACGCCTCGTCGCCGGTCTGTACGCCGACACGAACCAGCGTCATGACCGGTCGCTCGCCGCAACAAAACCAGATCAGTTACTGGATCCTGCACAAGGACCGTGACACCGGCGGTCCCCGGGAGGGCACCACCCCGCCGAACTGGAACGTCAACGGTCTCCAGCCCGACGATGTGACCCTGCCGCGGTTGTTGCAAAAAGGCGGCTACCGGACCATCCACGCCGGTAAGGCGCATCTGGGAGCCAAGGGAACCGCCGGAGAAGACCCGCGCAATCTCGGCTTCGATGTCAACATCGCCGGTCACGGCGCCGGCGGACCGGCCGATTATCGTGGCCAGCGGAACTTCGCCAAGGACCCCGACAACCCCGGCAAATCGTTGTGGGACATCCCCGGTCTGGAGAAATACCACGGCCAGGAAATCTATCTGACCGAGGCGCTCGCGCTCGAATCGGTGGCCGCCATCCGAGACGCACACCGCGACAAGAAACCGTTCTTCCTGCACTTTTCACCGTACGCGGTCCATGCACCCATCATCGCCAACCAGCGCTGGCTCGATCACTATGGTGAGTTGCCAGCGAAGGAAGCCGCCTACGCCACGATGATCGAAACAGTCGATCGAGCCCTGGGGACCCTGCGAGAGGCACTGGAGGATCTGGAGATCCTCGACAGCACCATCATCGTCTTCACCAGCGACAACGGCGGGCTGTCGGCTCATGCTCGGGATGGCAAGGCCCACACGCACAACCATCCACTCGCCAGCGGCAAGGGCTCGGCGCTGGAGGGGGGAACACGGGTTCCGCTGGTGATCCGCTGGCCCGGCAAGATCACGGCGAAGCGACGCAGCGACATGCCGGTGATCAGTCACGACCACTTCCCGACGCTGCTGGAGATCGCTGGTATCGAATGTCCGCCAGCACATGCAAGCACCGTCGAAGGAGTCAGTCTGGTGTCATACCTGCTCGGCGACGAGCAAGCGCTCGACCATCAACGAGCGTTGTTCTGGCATATGCCGCACTTCTGGGGCCCGCGCGGACCGGGGATCCAGCCGTTCAGTTCGGTTCGCCAGGGACCGTGGAAGTTGATCTATTACCATCACCCGGAACCACGGCGGGTGCTCTTTCATCTCGGCAAGGATCTCGGGGAAAAGCACGATCTCTCGGCACAACAGCCACAAAAACGGGACCAACTATCACGATTGCTGGGCGAACACCTGCGCACCGTCAAGGCCAGGTTGCCACACCGAAATGGTGTCGAGATTCCTCATCCCGATCGCATCGACAATGCTGACGAGAAACCAGGGCAACGCTAGTTCAGCGGCGTCCGTCTAGCCCTTGGCATACTCTTTTGCCAGAACTTGCTGATCGGTGGCGGGTACCTGGGCGTAATGACTGAACATCATCGTGAAATCACCTTTACCACCGGACAGGGATTTCAGGCGTGAGTGATAGCCCTGCACCTCTTTCAAGGGTGCCTGGCCGGAAACCTGGGTGCGACCACCAGAGAGCACATTGGTGCCCTTGACGGCACCGCGCATGCCCGACAGATCTCCCGCCACATCGCCCATGCAGTCCTCGGGAACGGTGATCACAACATCGACGATCGGCTCCATGACGATGGGCTTGGCGTTATGGACGGCATCGACGAACGCCTTCCTGCCCGCCGCCACGAACGCAATTTCTTTCGAATCCACCGGGTGGTACTTGCCGTCATAGACGGTGGCCCGGACGTCTTGCAACGGATGGCCAGATACGGGGCCACTGTCGAGTACTTCACGAATCCCTTTTTCGACCGCCGGGATGTACTGGGTCGGGATCGAGCCTCCGACAACCTTGTTGACGAATTCGAAACCGCCACCTCGCTCGAGCGGTTCGATACGTAGGTAAACCTCACCGAACTGACCTGATCCACCGGATTGCTTCTTGTGCCGAGCGTGACCCTCGGCCTTACCGGTGATCGTTTCGCGGTAGGCGATCGACGGCAATGCGGTTTGCACCTCAACGCCGTACTTCTGTGAGATTTCATCGAGTGCAACACGAAGATGCAGTTCTCCGATTCCGCGCAGAACGGTTTCATTCATCGCCGCGATGTGCTCGACCTTTAGCGAGGGATCCTCGGCACACATGATGGTCATCGCTTCATTAACCTTTTGCGCAGCCGCCACCGAATCGGTACTCACGGCTCGACCATACATCGGCTCGGGGAGGTTAAAGGATTGCGGGTGGAGACTGTCGTCATCATGTGAATCGTGCAACACATCGTTATAAAACACCTCTTCAGCACGGGGAATCGCACAGATATCGCCGGGGATCGCCGTGTCTGATTCGGTCTGCTCGGCACCGTTGAGTTTCAGAAGATGACTGATTTTGATCGGTTTACGTGCACTGCCAACGAACACCTGCCCGCCACGATTGAGGATCCCCTGATGGGCCCGGAAGATGGCCATGCGGCCGCGGAAGGGATCAATATCGACCTTGACGACGTGTGCGATGACGTGCTGATCGCTCTCGGGTGAGACCGGCACTTCTCTGGCATCTTCGCCATCGCCATGAATGAAGGAGGAAGGATTCCCCTCGATCGGATTGGGCATCAGCCGCTCAAACACATCGAGCAACTCGGGGATCCCCACACCGGTACTTGCAGAGGTGAAACAGATCGGAATCAGGTGGCCGTCACGAAGAGCTGTCTCGAACGGTTCGTGCAACTGCTCCGGGGCCACTTCGCCTTGGTCGAGATAGATCTCCATCAGGGCTTCGTCGACCTCGACGACCTGGTCGACGATCTGCTCGTGAGCCAACTCGACGGTGCTGAAATCAGTATCCGCTTCAGCGGGAGCAAAAAAGCAGTCAACGACCTTGGCTCCCCCTTCGGCCGGCAAGTTGATGGGCAGACACTGGGCACCAAAGGTATCTTTGATCTGCTCGAAGACGCCAGCAAAATCGACCCCCGGTGCATCGATCTTGTTGACGATGATCATACGGCACAGATTTCTCGATGCCGCAGCCTCCATCATCTGCTGGGTCATCGTTTCTATGCCGGTTTCTGCGTTGACGACGATCGCAACGGTCTCTACCGCTGGTAGTACAGCAAGGGCACGACCCTGAAAATCAGGGTGTCCGGGGGTATCGAGAAGATTGGCGTGAACACCGCCGTGATCGAAGTGGCAGAAAGTCGCTTTGAGGGAGTGTTTCAGTTCTTTCTCACGAGAATCGAAGTCGGAAACGGTGGTTCCCTTGTCGATGGAACCCATCGCAGGAATGACTCCCGCGCAATGAAGAAGAGCCTCAGCGAGCAGGGTTTTGCCAGCGCTGGAGTGACCGACCAGTGCAACGTTACGGATATCATTTGTGGTGTAGGCCACCTTCTGAACCTCCCCTGAGCTGTAATGACCCTCGAAACTCATCCTCCAGTCAGCACTGTTCGGTCGCACAGGTGGCGGGTCGCTTCAAAATGCACTTCGATTCGGTCGCCTGATGAGACCTGGCTATTTCGGAGGCTGAAGGATACCCGCGTCGATGAGGGTGCGGTAAGCACCGTTCTTCGAGATAGTCTTGAGGGCACGGGTACTCAACCGAACGCGCACGAATCCGTTCAGTTCTGGTACCCAGATTCGTTTTTTCTGCAGGTTGACCTTGAAGTGCCGTTTGGTGAGACCGGTGATCTTGGTACCGACACCACCGAGATACTTGGCTTTACCACGAGTCTTCTTGCGATTCCCAGAAGCAGTCCTGGCTCCGGTGATCTGACAGCGACGCGGCATGATCGTGATCCTGTTCCTGTGCTGGAGATACCTGCGCTGGAGAAATGTGCCTTCTCCAGTCGATTCTCAACGTCGAGGCGAGGCAGAGCCACTGACAAAACCATCGCATCGAGGCCAAGCGAGGAGGGTAACGACGAGACCCACGATGGTCAACCGAACACCGCTCCTCACGCGGGCCTCAACACCCCTTCCGGGGGTATCTTGGAGCTTTTCAGGTCGATGACAGGAGGTGAAATCACCGCCCCTGCCAGGCGCCAGGAGATGTCCGGGGGTGGACTCGTAACCTGTTGTAAAAAAAAGCCTTACAGGACCCTGATGGGGGCACATCGAAGACCACTCGATCATCCGGCAGTGGTCGATGTAGCGCAAGCGCGGCTCCACCAATCTTGAACGACGCCGCAACCGGCACTGCCGGGTATTGACGGTTTATTGGCCCATTGAATCCGCCAGTTCGACCCTCCCTTCTGGACCCTACGGCTTCATCCCACATCATGCCTCGCAAAGAAGAAGCGGAGGAGACGAATGAAGAGTACCCAGATGGTCGCCGAGATCAGTGCTGTGTGGCTGCTGCTGTTGCTGGTCGTCATCACCGGCTGCCAGTCAACCGGATCCTGGATCACCGAGGCAGAAGATGAAATGGGGCCTGCCGTGGAAGATGGCATCGTGATTGAACCGTGGGGTCAGATCGATGGTGCAGCGGTGCATCGGTATACCCTCGATAATGGTCGGATGCGAATCCGACTCACCGATTACGGAGCCACCTTGACCGAGTGTCTCATCCCGGGCATCGATGGGACGTACACCGATATCGTGCTCGGTTTCGACGACGTCGATGGTTATATCGACCGCAGTCCCTATTTCGGTTGCATCGTGGGTCGCTGCGCAAATCGCATCGCAGGCGGCCGCTTCACTCTCGAAGGATCTCAACAGGTTCTTGCCACCAACAACGGCGAGCATCACCTTCATGGAGGAATCAAGGGCTTCGACAAGAGAATCTGGGACGCCAAGCCGATCAACACCGAACAGGGCATCGGTGTCGAGATGCTCCTTACGAGTCCCGATGGAGAGGAGGGCTACCCCGGCGAAGTGCTGGCTGCAGTGCGCTACATCCTCACCGATGACGACACGCTGCGCATCGAGATGGCCGCCAGTACCGATCGTGCCACCCCGGTGAATCTGGCTCATCACTCCTACTGGAACCTCGCCGGACATGATTCCGGTACCATCCTCGGTCAGCAGTTGATGCTTCAATGCACACGATACACCCCCGCCGAGAACCTCATCCCGACCGGCGAAATCGCCCTGGTGGCAGGGACTCCGCTCGATTTCACCACGGCCAAGAGCATCGGTCAGGATATCGGTCAGTTTCCCGGTGACGGTGCAGATGACCCGGGAGGCTACGACCACAACTTCGTCATCGACGGATTCAGTCTCAAGGAGGCCGGGGCTCTTCGATTTGCCGCCCGCGCGATCGATCCCGCCAGTGGCACTGCGATGGAGATCTGGACAGACCAGCCGGGGATCCAGTTCTACAGTGGCAACTTCCTCGATGGAGTCGCTGGCAAGAAGGGTGCGGTGTACCAGAAACACGCCGCGTTCTGCCTCGAGAGCCAGTTGTGGCCCGATGCGATCAACAAGCAAGACAACGATGCCTGGCCCTCCGTGGTCTTGCGTCCCGGAGAGATCTACACGCACGTCATGGAACATCGATTCGATCTCGGGGGAGGGGCATAACTCGTGATTCGAAATCTGCTCGCAGTCATCGCCGTCATCAACATCGGAGGCGGGGTCTGGATGCTGGTGGACCCCCAGGGGGTCATCTCCTGGGTGCTGGAGGTACAGGGCAGTGGTGCCTATGAAGGAGAACTCAGTTTAGCGTCGCTGGGCGAGCTCCGAGCCGTCAGCGGACTGATCACGATGCTCGGAGTGGTGATCCTGAGAGCCCTCTGGAGCCTCGAGTTCGCCGCATGGCTACAGCCACTCGCCTGGTGTTTTCTTGGCATCTCACTGGCACGTCTCTCCAGTTTGCTGCTCGAAGGAGGCTTCTCCCCGTACACCTTCGGCATGGGCTTGATCGAGGCGACCACTGCCTGGCTGCTGGGAATCCACTCGCAGAGACAGCTGCTGGCTCTGGAGGAAGAAGACGACGAGGAATATGACGACGAGGAAGACGAGGAGGATTCGGAATGAGTCCGACAGGTCGTGATCTCTCCCGGCGAGAGGTGTTACGCCGGGGCGCCGCCGCCACCGCGGCACTGGGACTCTTTCACATCGTCCCGGCTCATGTACTGGGCGGACCGGGGCGCATCGCCCCCAGCGACACGGTCACTCATGGAATCATCGGCTGTGGCGGCATCAGCCGAAGCGGTGCCCACATCCGTCCCAACAAGGAGGGGGCCACCCCGACGACACTGGCACTGTGTGATGTCGATGCCCGCCGCCTCGCCGATGGGCTCAAACACGCCGGCGGTGACTGCAGTGGATACAGTGACTGGCGTCAGATGCTGGAGCGAACTGATATCGATGTGATGCACATCTGCACCCCACCGCACTGGCACGCACTGATGAGTGTGGCGGCAGCGCGGGCGGGATTCGATGTCTGGTGCGAGAAACCGATGAGCCGCACCATCGACGAGGGAATCCAGGTCGTCAAAGAGGTACAGCGTACCGGCGCCATCTTCCGCCTCAACACCTGGTTCCGCTTCCGCGGCTCCCTCTACGGTCTGGGCACCGATGCCAAGAAGATGAAGAAACTGGTTCTTTCCGGTCGCCTCGGCGGACCGCTGCGTGTCAGGGTCAGCCCCGACACCGGATTCGCCTGGAAGATGTTCTGGATCGGAAAACCGGCACTGGCTCCGCAACCGGTGCCCGAGCACTTCGATTACAACTCGTGGCTGGGACCGGCTCCGTGGAAACCCTACACCGCTCATCGCACCCACGGCTCGTTCCGCGGCTACTGGGATTATGACGGTGGCGGGCTGGCCGACATGGGCCAGCACTACCTCGACCCGGTGCAGTGGATCCTCGACAAGGACCACACTTCGCCCACCGAGATCAGCGCCATCGCGCCGTGGCCGCAGCACCCCGATTCGTGCGGGCCGTGGGGCAAGGTGATGCTGAAGTACGCCGATGGCACCGAACTGATCCTGGAATCGCGCGAATGGGGGCCCAAGGATGCGGAAGGACTGCCTTACATCGAGGGTCCCAACGGCAAGGTGTTCCGTGGACTGCGTACCGAGCCCGCCGACTTGCTCGATGGAATCGATGAACTACCGGACCCTCCACAAGATGGCCTGACCAACTTCGAGGAATCGGTCAGAACCCGCCAGCAGTTTGCGCTTCACCAGAGTAACGGCCATCGCTCCTGCACGCTGGTGAACCTGGCCAACATCGCCGTGCGCACCGGCAGAAAACTGCGCTTCGATCCTGTCAGCCAGAGTTTCCCTGGAGATGAGGAAGCGAATCGCATGGTTCGTCAGCCGATGCGAGCCCCCTGGCGCATCTGACCTGCCACGATCCTCGCTAGCGGTTGAGCGGCCATGGCCGAACCAGCGCACGCCGTGCCCACTGCTGATAGGTGGCCTCGAGGGCGCGAGCGAGTTGCGGCTTCTGGGTGGCAAGGTTATTCAACTCGGTACGATCGGCCACCATGTCGAACAGTTGCCATGGCTGGTTGTGACGCGCGACCAGTTTCCAGCGCCCCAGCCTCACCGCCCGGTTCCCCTCGTGCTCCCAGAAGATGGGGCGCTCCGTGGCCGGCTGACCCGAGAGCACCGGAAGCAGGCTCACACCCTCGATGGGCTGCATCTCGATTCCTTCCCGCTCGGTGATGGGATCGGCGTTGGCAGCATCGAGACAGGTCGACACCAGGTCGATGACATGACCCGGTCCATCATGAATCACACCCTTGCCCGGCAGACCTGCCGGCCAGTGCGCGATCAGCGGTGACGCGATGCCGCCCTCGTGGACATGGTGCTTGTAGAGCAGAAAGGGAGTGTTGGAAGCGTTCGCCCACGGCAAACCGTAGCTCTGGTAGGTCACCTCCGGACCCGGCAGCAGTTTCGGATTGTTACCGTTTTTCACTTCACGACCATCCCTGGTCTTCTCCGGGATGGTCAAACTCTTCCAGCCAGAAGTGATCTCTTCAGCACAACCACCGTTGTCGGCCAGAAACAGCAGCAGGGTATTCTCCAGCCGACCCCGTGCCTTCAGCGCCTTGACGATCTGACCGATACCACGATCGAGTTGCTCCACCTGGGCGGCGTAGACCTCCATCCGCCGCTCCTGCCACGGATGATTCGGCGTCTGTTGCCAGGTCTTGATGCGAGAATCACGCGGCGAAAGATCCCACGCCGCATCGATCAATCCCATGCCACGCTGACGTTTCAGGCGCGCTGCTCGCATCGCATCCCAACCGTCCCGATAGCGTCCCTTGACCCTTTCGATGTCGGCGGGCCGGGCGTGGAGAGGCCAGTGAGGAGCGGTGTACGCCACGTACATGAACAGCGGATCTTCAGGACTCTGGTCGGCATGCTGTTCGATGAAGTTTGCTGCTTCCGCGCTGATGGCATCGGTGTAGTGGTAGTCACCATCGGGCGCCGGGAGGTATCGCTCGTCGCGGGTCAATGACACCGGATCGTAATAGGAACCGCCACCGTGGATGGTGCCAAAGAAGTGCTGGAAGCCACGATCGATGGGCCAGTTGGTCCGTTGCTTTGGCTCGCTACGTTGCTTCGCCTTGCCGAGGTTGTGAGTGACATGCCACTTGCCCGACATATAGGTGCGATATCCGGCTGCCGAAAGATGCTCGGCGATGGTCGCGGTCGTTGGTGACAGTTCGCCTCGATAGCCTGCCGATCCACCATCGTAAACCATGTGACCGACACCAGCCTGGTGGGCGTAGAGACCGGTCAACAGTGAGGCGCGTGTCGGGCAGCAACGAGCGGTGTTGTAGAACTGGCTCAAACGAACACCCTCGGCGGCCAGTTCATCGAGATGGGGAGTCTTGATTTCGCCGCCGTAGCAACCGATATCGGACCAGCCCATGTCATCGGCCATGATGATGATGATATCGGGACGCGGCGAATCTCCCTGCGCGAGAGAACTCGACAGCAGTAAACACACCATCGCGACCAAACGAACCATCATAGGCACACCTCCCGTGGGGCGATCATCCCCCAACCAGCATCTTTTCGATACGGGTCAGAGCCTCATCGAGAATCTGCTCGGTGGTGGCGAAAGAAAGCCTCAGGTGCCCCTCGGCACCAGGACCGAACCATTCCATCAATCCGGGAACCACGGCGACCCGGGCTTCATCGTGAAGACGCTGGGCGAGCGCTTGTGCATCGAATCCCGTCTTACGGATATCGGGAAACAACAGATAGGTGCCCTCGGGAGCCCGGCAGCAAACCCCAGGCAAAGCATCGAGTCGCGCTACCGCCATGGTCCGCATCTGCCGCAGGTGATCGAGGAATCCCGCCAGCCATGAATCGCAATGCTCCAGCGCCGCCTGGGCCGCCACCTGGGAGAGTACCGAGGCACCGAAGGTGGTTCGCGGGGCTCCTGATGCTTCAAGCACTCGACGGCACAACGACTCACTGCCGGAATGGATGAAGCCGATGCGCAACCCGGCCAGACCATAACTCTTGGAGAACCCCGAGACGGTAATAGTGCGCTCGGCGATTTCTGGCGACAAGGAAGCGATGCTGGTCATCTCGACATCGCCGAGAATGATGTCGGCCCATACTTCATCGTTGATGATCACCAGATCATGCGCGATGGCCAGATCACCGATTCGGCGCAACTCATCGACTCTCAATACTCGACCGGTCGGGTTGTGAGGGTTGCACAGGAGAATCGCCCGGGTGTGCTCGGTGATGCGTTGTTCGAGCGCCCCTTCAGCAATGACCCAGGTACCTCGTTCGAGTGGGCACCGTACCACCGTCGCACCCGCCTGCTCGGAGCAATGCGGAAGCAAAAAATCGATGGGATCGAAGGTCAGGGCTTCGTCGCCAGGACCCAGCACCGCCCGGCAGGCCGCCCATAGAGCCGAGGCGGCACCATCGGTGGCCAGGATCTGATCCGGCCGAGCACTGACACTGCGACTCGAGAGCATCCGGGCGACCGCAGCACGAAAACCGTCGAAGCCTTCCGTGGGTCCATATCCGAGCACACCCTCGGCTGCGTGGGCCGCGATCGCCTGACGGATCTCGTGTGCGACGGGGAAGTCGGGATCTGCGGCCGTCAGCGGAATTACATCGGGATCGACGGTCGCCCACCGTAAATTGAAGGCGCGCTCTCGCAGCAGTTGCGGTTCGATATGAAACCGATCGAAGTTGTCGGATTGAGAGTCAGCGGGCACGGATCTTGTCTCCTGGTTTTGCCTATCGGGTTTCCCGGTCCAACCATCAGCAACAGACGGGAACCTCCAACAGTGACCGACGGGAAGGGCGCAGGAATTCCCGCTGCATCCGTCGACCCATCTGTAAGCGTTTCTGCAGGACCGGCCGACGAAAACGAGCGAAAGCACCCAGAGTGCGATCCATTGCGCCAGCGTCGGCGAGATCATGATCATCGAGGAGATCACCGATGGCGAGCGCATCCTCGATCGCGGAGCCGGTTCCCTGGCTGGTAAAGGTAAGCAACGGGTGAGCCGCATCTCCAACGAGTAGTACATTCCCGCGGTGAAAAGTCGTTGGCAAATCTCGATCAGTGGTGCGCCACAGGTGAACCCGGGGCAGATCGCTGCCGGCGATTGTTTCTTCGATGAGAGTCGGCCAGTGGCGCAACTCGTCAAGCAGCCAGTTCTGACGCTGCTGCAGCGGCAGTAGTACCTGAGGCCAGCGTCTCGGATCACACTGGATATACCAGACGATCGAGTTGTCCGAGGCAGGCACCAGACCGATGGCGATTCCATCACCGGGTCGAATCGCCTTGAGAAAACGACCTCGCATCGCTTCCGGAACCCGATCCCCCTGGCACATTCCGACCAGTTCAACGGTACGAACCGGAGTCAGGGCAGTCCCCGGAACATGGTGCTTGCGGACACGCGAACGAACCCCGTCGGCACCGATGAAGAGATCCGCTGACTGACGTCTTCCGTCATCAAACAGTGCCGCTGTGGCGATGCCTCGCTCGTCACGCTCGAAATCGACAAATGAAGTTCCCGTTTGAAGGGTGCCTGGTTGCAGAGCGGACATCAGTTCTTCGACCAGTGCTTTTCTCTCGACACCGGCTGTACTGTGCATTGGCTGCGATAGGAGCGATGTTCCCTCGGATTCGAGAATCTGGCACTGCTCTATGGCGTGAACACGGTGGCCCAGATCGACCCCGATCTGTTCCAGTGAGTGATACACAGAAGGTGTCAAAAGCAGACCGAAGCCACCGGTCGGAGCACCAGCCCGGCGCTCCCAGACAGAGACTTCGTGACCCGACTGCTGCAGTCGCAGCGCCGTGGCCAATCCCGCCGTACTTCCACCGATGACTGCGATCCGCATGGGCTCACCCTGGCTTTCATGGTTCCCTCGGGTTTTCGTTCCATCCTATAAATCCGGATCCAGAGCCTTCTGGGACACAAGTTCAGGCTATTAATTTGGCGGCTGAAAACAGATCCCCGTGACTTCACAGGCTCATGCCTGATCAAAAAAAAGAACCAACGGCCTGTAGGGTTCAGTTGCACCTGAGGTCAAATGGCAGGTCCAGGAGTAGCCCGTTGACCGATCAGGAGTGCCCTCTACCCTGATGGTCCTGGAGACCGACAGTGGTCCGAAGGTGGATTTCTCTTGTGTCACGGATGGAACCAACATGACCCAGAACTTCTCGCTGGAAGGTCGTACCGCCCTGGTCACCGGTTCCAGCACCGGACTCGGCAAGGCGATGGCCCACTCGCTCGGGGCCGCCGGAGCCCGGGTCGCCATCAACTACCAGCACAATGTCGAACGCGCCGAAAACACTCTTGCCGAGTACAAGGATGCTGGTCACGAAGGGGCTCTCTTTCGCGGAGATGTCACCGATGAATCGGAAGTGAATCGGCTCAGCGCCGAGATCGCCGAGACGCTGGGACCGATCGACATCCTGGTCGTCAACGCCACACCTGCACAACCTCAGATGCCGATCGAGGAATACGACTGGGATTTCTACCAGTCGATGATCGACTTCTTCATCAAGAGCCCGTACTTGCTGACGCGTGCCACTCTGCCGCACATGAGGAGCCAGAAGTGGGGGCGGATCATCAATATCGCCAGCGAGGTGTACACCCGTGGGCTGTCTCCCTTCAGCGCCTATGTCGCGGCCAAAGGTGGACAACTGGGCTGGACCCGCAGCATGGCCAATGAGCTGGCGCCGGATGGCATCACGGTCAACGCCATCGCACCCGGCTGGATTCCGGTCGAACGCCACGAGAACGATGCCGAGGAGGACAAGCAGGCCTATCTCGATATCATCCCGATGCAACGCTGGGGAGTCCCATCCGATGTCGGGGGAGCGGCGGTTTTTCTCGCCAGTGATGAGGCCAGTTTCATCACCGGACAGAACATCCATGTCAACGGCGGCGTGTGCCTACCCTGAGGAGGACAACGATGAGAACACCGATGAGATCCACCATCTCCTTCATCTGCCTGCTACTTGTCAGCCTGACCGGGTGCAGTGCTGATCAGTATTCTTATAATGATGGGGTAAAAGTACAAACATCGGCCAATGCCACTCCCAGGTTCGCATTCGTCACCAACGGAGTGGCTGATTTCTGGATACTGGCCGGAAAAGGAGTCGAAGACGCCGCCTCTGATCTCGGAATCGATGCCTCCTTCCACATGCCCCCCGATGGCCTGGCCGATCAGAAGCGCATCATCGAGGATCTGATGGTCAAGGGGGTCAACGGCATCGCCGTCAGTCCCATCGATCCAGTCAATCAAACTCCGTTCCTCGACCGCATCGCCGAACAGACATTGCTGATCACCCACGATTCCGATGCTCCCGATTCACAGAGGATCTGTTTCGTCGGGGTCGACAATTACGAAGCGGGAAGGATGTGTGGAGAACTGGTTCAGGAAGCGCTGCCTGATGGTGGCAAGGTCGCCATCTTCGTCGGACGACTCGAGCAGGACAACGCGCGGCTGCGCCGTCAAGGTGTGATCGATCAGATCCTCGGGCGGGAATGGGATTCAACCCGCTACGACAAACCCGGCGAGGTGATCTCCGGCAACGGCTTCGAGGTGGTCGCAACTCTCACCGACCAGTTCGACATGGCCAAGGGCAAGGCCAACGTCGAGGACATCCTCTCTCGGCACGATGACATCGCTGGCTGCATCGGTCTGTTTGCCTACAACACACCATTGATCCTCGAGGCACTGGAGCAGTCGGGTCGCATCGGCAAGGTCCAGGTCATCAGTTTCGATGAAGATGAACGCACCCTGCAGGGGATCATCGACGGCACCGTTCATGGAACCGTGGTGCAGAATCCCTACGAGTACGGCGCCACCTCGATGCGGCTCCTGAAAGCGCTGGCAGAGGGAGATCGTTCCGGGATTCCGGCAGACGGAATCCTCAAGGTTCCGGCACGAGTTATCCGCAAGGCAGAGGTCGAATCATTCCGCATGGACATCCACAAGAAGCTGGGCAAGTGACTCCACCGTCAGGGGTTATAGAGGCACGATCCGTTTCCAAGCGGTTCGGCGGGGTGGTCGCCCTGGACTCGGTTACCGTGTCGATCCTGCCCGGAGAAATCGTCGCGGTGATCGGCGAAAACGGTGCCGGCAAGAGCACTCTCGTGAAGATCCTGTGCGGCGTTCATCCTTGCGATGAGGGCGAAGTTCGCATCGACGAAAAGCCGGTTTTTCTTGCCGGTCCCGCCGATGCCTTCGCCCACGGCATCGCACATATCCCCCAGGAACTGGAACTGTGCGACTCGATGACGGTGGCAGAAAATCTACTGCTAGGGCGAGAACCGGTCGGTCGATACGGCTGGGTGAACGATAGGGCCTGTCGCAACGCGGCTCGCAACGCACTCGAACAGGTGGCTCTCGATGTGCCAGTCGATATTGCAGTCAGCGAACTGGGCCATGGTCAACGTCAACTGGTCGCGATCGCTCGCGCCCTCGATGGCAAGGCGCGCGTGTTGCTTCTCGATGAACCGACCGCCACCTTGTCTCCAACGGAAACGAAGGTTCTGCTCGATCGCATCCAGGTGCTGAAAAACTCCGGGGCCGCCATCGTGTTGATCACCCACCGCCTCGGCGAGGTCGAACAGGTCGCCGATCGCGTTGTGGTACTTCGTGATGGCCATCAAGTGGCCACTCTACAGACAGATCAGATCAATCGAGATGAGATGGTGCGCCAGATGGTCGGTCGCAATCTCGAACCTGTGGCAGCGGAAACGAAATCTATCGGACAGGTTCGCCTGGCGGTGCAAGGGTTGCTCAGCAACACCCACCCTGACCCGATCCACTTCGAGGTCAAGGCGGGCGAGCGCATCGCACTGGCAGGACTGGTCGGGGCAGGAAGAAGCGAACTGCTGGAGGCGCTGTTTGGACTGCGTGCACGTCAGGGACAGGTACAGATCGACCAGAAACCGCTGCCTGCGTCGAATCCCGAACACTCCGTCGAGGCGGGCATCGCGTTGGTCCCCGAGGAACGTGCTTCCCAGGGACTCGCACTCCAGCGCACCGTCGCCGACAACGCGATGTTGCCAGGACTGCACCGCGAGGCGGGTGCTCTCGGCTGGCTCAAACCACACGCCGGAGAAAACACTGCCACCGAAGTTGTGCAAAGACTCGACGTTCGCCCGGCTCGTACCGACATCGCCGCCGGTGATCTGTCTGGCGGCAATCAACAGAAGGTCGTGATCGGAAAATGGCTGGCGCTCGATCCGGGAGTATTACTACTCGATGAACCGACTCGCGGAGTCGACGTCGGAGCTCGCGAAGAGATTCACCAGCGACTGCGAGAACTCTCCAGGAAAGGGGTCGCGATCCTGTTTGCCTCCAGCGAAATGGAAGAGGTGCTGGCACTGTCACACCGGATCATCGTGATGCACGAAGGACGGATCACAGGTACCCTCACCAGCAGTGATACCACCGAGGAGGAGATCCTCGCGCTGGCCACCGGGGGGAATGCACCATGAAAAAAGTACTCGGCATTCTGGCCGTACTGGTGGCCGTCTCCGTCATCACCGCATCGATCAGCCCGTCCTTTCTCAGTTCCTACAACATCGAGAACCTGCTGCGACGTAGTGCCTTGTTTGGCATCATCGGCATCGGTGCATCGTTTGTCATCATCACCGG
>DCAA01000035.1:43485-48987 GCA_002311345.1 Planctomycetes bacterium UBA1146
GGCATCGATCTCTCGATCGGCTCCTTGATCTGCCTCATCGGCTGCCTGACACCTTGGCTCATCACACAGGTTGGTTTATCGGCATGGCTGGTAGTGCCGGGCCTGCTGTTGCTGGCGACCGCTCTGGGGGTCACTCACGGCTTGCTGGTGACCCGACTGAGGCTCCAGCCATTTCTCGTAACCCTTTGTGGCTTATTTATTTATAGAGGAATCACTCGTGGAATTTTGGCCGATAATACGGTCGGGTTCGGCACCACCGAAGGCGGCTTGCGCGCGATCGGAAACGGTCGCATCCCCATCACCGATGGCTTCGCACTGCCGGCTCCGTTGCTGATTCTCATCGTGGTCGCGCTGCTCGCTGCGATGCTGCTGAGGCGCACTGTCTGGGGAAGGCACTTGCTGGCAATCGGCAGCAACGAGACCGCCGCACGCCACTGCGGCATCGCCGTCGACCGGGTCAAGATCGGTGCCTATGCCCTGTGTGGATTGCTGAGTGGTATCGGCGGCTTGCTGTTCGTGCTCGATACCGGTTCTGCCCAACCATCGAACTTCGGTAACTTCTACGAACTGTACGCCATCGCCGCAGCAGTGCTGGGCGGCTGTTCGCTGCGCGGCGGCGAGGGTACCATCATCGGCGTGCTGATCGGTGCCACTCTGGTACAGGTGCTCAGAAACTCCATCGTGTTGATCGACGACATCCCCGACAACATCGAGTTCGCCGTCATCGGTGCCATCATCTTGTTGGCGGTGATCGTCGACGAGGCGGTGCGACGCGCCGTATCCCGGCGAAAAGGGTCGTGAATCCTTCATGGCACATACAATTCAGGCTGGACTGGGGAACCCTGCAGGCTAGCATCCGGTTGTGCTCGGATACTGCCCTTGTCACTGCGGGACGGCAGTCAAAGGAAATTGACCCATGAAACAACTGCTACTGGCTGTAACTCTCGTACTTCTGCTTTTCTTTCTGATCAATTCGCTGATGGAGAATCCCACCGTTTCGCCTTCAACGCCCTCGAACCTCACCCCGGGGGGGCCTGCGCCGGTCGGTGAGGCAACGACCAGTGTTGGTGAGGCCACCACCTCGACTCCCTCCACTGATGATGGGAAGCAGGCCGTTGCGGAAGACAGTGACCAGGAAATTGAATGGTCCATCTCCGGCCGAATCCTGGGGCCCGATGGCGAGCCAGTCCCGGAAGGTTACCTGGAATCCTACCCCGCTCCCGACCTTCGTTCGGCAATCAACATGACTCACTGTGACCGTGATGGGTACTTCATCCACGAGGTGGAAGAGGGTTATGTCGGCAGTCTCATGGTGCGAGCAGGATCCGTTACGGGCCTCGTCGGCAAGAGGATCGATACGGTGAGGGCGACCCGGGGAGTGGAGCCCACTCTCGAAATTCATCTCGAGGCAGGGGGACGGATCGACGGCGTCGTCGTCGATCTTGTCGGGCACCCGGTCGAAGCGGCCCATGTCGGAGCGCGCCCTCCCATCCAAACTCGCGAGGGGATCTTTTTCTTTCCCCGGAAAGAGGCCAAGGATGAGCGTTTGTGGCCCCATGATTACACCGACTCCGAAGGCAAGTTCACCCTGTACGGAATACCCGAAGGGGCCTGTAGTTTACAGGCAAGCCGCGCGGACTACGGTCCGTCGGAACCGATCAACCTTCCCCCAGGCACCACCGAAGCCCAGCTGGTTCTCCGTAACGAGTGCGTTCTGACTGGTCGTCTGATCGACGAGAATGGTGAGCCGATCGCGCCTTATCATGGTTCGATCTGTCTGTTTGATAACGAAGACAACAACGCCGGCAAAAACGAACCACTGGCAACCGCCTCGACAGGGCGAGATCCCGGGGATGGTTCCTTCACCCTACGCCCCTACCTGACCGGGTCACAGATGCTCGTGATCATCGAAGACGATCGGTTCTCCCCTTACGCACAGGAAATCCAAACGGTCCCCGGTCAAAATGAGCCGCTCGAGATCGTTCTCACACCGGCAGCAAACATCCAGGGACGGGTGGTCAACAGCAGCGGACAGCCCGTGGCTGCAGCAACCGTGAGTGTCATCGACCAACAAAATCGCTTTCTGTCCTCCTTCGATGTGGACGACCAAAAACAGTTCTGGATCCTTCGAGCGGAGATCGAGTCCTCTCGCAGGGGCATTACCGCCCAAGACGGTACTTTCTCGATCCTGCCGGTACCGAGCACTCGACCGGTCGTTCTTGAGGTCAAACACCGCGAGTACCCAACGCTGGTGGAAGCGTCTCAAACGTATTCAGCAGGCAATAATGACGTAGGAGATCTGGTGCTCCCTGACGGGATTCAGCTCAGAGGCATCGTACTCGCTCCCGATGGAACGCCCGTCTCCGGTGCCAGAGTCAAGTTGACTCCGCCGAGGGAAGTGGAATCCGCAGGGACTCCCCTGAGCATCTCCTTCTCCGGTGGCAATGTTGGCATCGTTGAATCTGTAGCGCGCGAAAAATCCTCAACCACCACAAACAAATATGGAGAGTTCATCATCTCGTTAAGCGAGGGCGGCATTTTCGATATCGATGCGAGCGCTCCCGGTTTTCACTCAACAGATCCGCTGGAGTTGAACATCTACTCTTCAATGGATGGCATCGTGCTTCAGTTGAATCCCACACAAACCATCGAGGGATTCGTTGTCGATATCCAGCGCAATCCGGTTGTCGGTGTACGACTCTCGGTGGCCGAGGTGAAAGACGGCGAGATCAGCCTCGCAGACCTCTTCGGCGCCGGGGACCGAAGTGGCGACGCCATCACAACCAGCAACCACGACGGCTTCTTCTCCGTCGAGGTCTCAGCAGGAGGACTCTTTCGGATCAAGGTCACCCGGGGACAACCCTGGGTCATGGAAGGCCAGCTGCGTATAGAGGCGGGAACCTCGGATGTGGTGGTGACCGTGCTGGATGCCGGAAGAATCGAGGGCAAGGTCATCGATGCTCTCAGCGGCTTCCCTGTTGCCAAATTTCATCTCAAGCGCGGAGAACCTCGCACAGGAAATGGAATAATTCTGGGTGGTTCTGGCGGAGTTGAATACAGCGATCCGGATGGCTTCTTTGAACTCGATGGCCTGCGCGAGCAAACCTATCAGTTGACCTTTCGTTCCGATGGTTACATCACGGTCACTGAGCTGGTCGAAGTAAAACTGGGGCAAACCACCCAGGTCACCATACCGATGCAACACTCGGCGACCATCATCGGCCGATTGCTCGACAGTAACGGCAGGGCTATATCTGGAGCACGGATCGCCTTCGCCCGTCCCGGAGAAGCCTTTGACAACGCTCCGACAGCCGGGCTGAGAATCCAGATCTCCGGAATTGGCGGAGCGACGCTCGTGCTAGGCGACGACGGTAGGATTCGTAGCGATGAAGAAGGTCGATTCCGGATCACTGATATCGCAGAGGGGGACTGGCAATTGAAGGTAACCCATCAGAATTTTCAGGATCTGCTGTTCGATGTCCACGACACATCTCCGGGTGCCATCACTGATACCGGAAACCAATCGATGCAGCACAACGAAACTAACGATCCCTGATCTCACCACGCGTTTCTTTGCCACAGCTATAAAAAAGGGCTGACGCGGAATTCCGCGCCAGCCCTTTCTCGTCACCTCAAGTGATCCCCAACACTCTACCCACAGCCGCCGTCATCACATCCGAGAGAACTAGTATCAGGGCTACAAGGACCGCCTCCGACTGGAGCAGCTCCATCTGTGAAGAGGTAGGCCAACACGTAGATCGGATCGCCAATATCGGTCGAATCATCGCCGTTGACATCCATCGCGGCGAGGCAACTGATGGCCTCCGAGTTGAACAGATACCCCAGCATGCCGATGGCGTCAGCGATGTCGACGGATCCATCGCCATTGGGATCGCCAACGGTGATGGGAGGATCACCCGGACCACCCGTATTGACGGTGCAACAGGCCGAATCGGTCGCCACACCTCCGATGATCCCGATAACGCAGATCTCTCTCGTACCGACAACTCCTGTCACCGTGGTGAAGGTATCGGTTCCGGAAAGTGTCTGCACCAGGGTGCCGTTGAGAGTGACCTCGATGCTGTCGTAGACGATCGGGTTGCTCCAGGCAACGGCCACATCGGTGGTACCAAAGATCGGATCACAGTTGAGATCGCCTACTCCCGGAGATTGCCCGGCTTCGCAACATACCTCTTCAGACCAGCAGTTGGCGATGAGGCCTCGCACGCAGATGTCACGACCTGCGCCTCCGGTCACAATAGTACCGGTGGCGGGACCAGGAAGAGACTGTTCCAAGACCCCGTTGACATACACCTCGATCCCGTCATAGGCGACTGGATTGGTCCAGGCGACCGCCACATTGGTGGTGCCAAAGATGGGATCACAGTTGACGTTTTCTGGTGGTGGCGTCAGGCCGGAAACTACGCAACAAGTCTGCGGTCCGACCAATCCACCGGCCACTGGCTCGAGGCAGATGGTTCGCGTTCCGGTGATGCCGGTCGCGGTGTAACTGGTATCGGCACCACCGACAGTATCAACCACCGTACCATTGACGAGGACGGTGATGGAGTCATAGGTACCGCCATTGACCCACGTGATGGTGGCGGTATCCGCACAATCGGAACTACAGGTCAACTGCTCGACGGCAGGTGGTGCAGCGGCTTGACGGTACTCCAGATCGAGCAAGCCCTTGCCCGCCTGTCCATCCTGCCAACCCCCTACGCGTATGTAGATCGGATCGCCGGCAACGATGGGAACATCTTCGACCGCGGAACTGAATCCGCCACAGGCGGCGCCGGTGGCCGGATCCACGCCATCCCCGTTGCAGGCGATTTGCTCCAGATCGGTGCAAGAACCCTTGTAAACCACGATGTCGGAGTCGAAGTCGATCCTGTCACAGGTCCGCACATTGAGCAGACCGTTCTGATCCGGCGTGTAGACATACCAGACATCCTGAACCATGGCACCGAGGGCCGTGCCGGGACACTGTGCAGCGTCATAGGCATCCAGGCTGTCCGTGGCACAGGTGGTATCGAGCCAGTTAGCGCCCAGCGATGCACTGATGGCATCGATGCACTCATCTCCGATGGTGCTGTCTGGAACCAACTCGAGGCGCAACTCACCGTTTCCGAAGGCAGCGTCATCCCAGCCACCGAGACGGATCAGATACTTGTTCCCCGCCGTGACCGGGAACTGCATCTCGGAAGTGAGGTTGGCGCAGCCGGGAGCATCGCCATTACAGGCGATCTGGATCTTCTCGCTGCAGGAGATGGCGTAGTACGCGACCAGATCGGTATCGAAGGAAGCGAGATCGCAGGTGCTCGCCTTCAACACACCACATTCATCGGGAGTGTAGGTGAACCAGATGTCCTGGTTCATATCTCCGATGAATGTGCCCGGACACTGCGCATCGTCGTAGGGATCAGGGCTATCGGTGCAATCGGTGGTATCGAAGCCATTCAAACCCAGAACCGCCGGAATTGGATCATCGCACTCGTCGCC
>DCAA01000035.1:49050-60115 GCA_002311345.1 Planctomycetes bacterium UBA1146
GGACAACCACCCAGAGGTGGAATCAGCGGGAAGGGTAACGGCACCGGGATCCAGTCAATGATCAGATCGGGACCACCTGGCGTCACTAACGTATTACAGGGGCCGGCCCCGAAGATGCTCAGCAACCCGGAATTGAAATCGTGGGCAGAGGCGTGCAACCAGGTTCTCTGCTCGAAGAAGCTGCTGGCATTGAGTGCAGCGGCAATCGTCTGGGCAACGGCGAAGCCACCACCGGTGGTCACCGTCGGGATATCGATACCAACAACGCCGTCCCCGATGGTCACCGTCACGGTCGAGCCGCCGGTTGGCGGCGGATTTCCAGGAACATCGACGGAACCGTGCCAGCTACTGAGCATGAACTTCATGGCATTGAGATCGTCCTCGAGGGTCAAACCGATATTGGCAGCGGGGATTATCAAGGCGAAGGAACCACTGAAGTTGGTGACAAAGATATCCGCAGCATTAAAACCACCGGCAGCTAGCGATGGCGAACCGGGAGCCAGTGAAAAGAACGCCAGATCGGTAGTAATCGGCGTGATCAGATTTCCGTTCGAATCGAGGGGTGGTTCCTGACCGGGCAAGAGGAGAGGTGGAGCTCCCGGTGCCCAGGTACGAAATGTCATCATCACCAGCGCATCCAGTTCATCGCCTTCAACGCCGGCAGCCGGATCTCCACTGATCAGACCGATATCGAGGTCACCGCTGCCATAGATGGCGGGACCAATCCCCGGCGCAAAGACCAGCACATCATCGGCGGAAATGCTCGGATCGGCCGGGCCAGGCCGTAGGTTTGGGACAGCCGCACCAATCGAGGGGGATGTGGCAGTGATCGAGTAATAGACGGGTCTCGAGGGATTGGGATAGCCAGCAGATGCGAAACTAGGCGGATAATTGTCGAGTGCATCCAGGTCATCGGAGGGAGCCAGCACCAGATCGGTGTTCGGCACCACCAGAGAATTGGTACCCGGGCCACCGGTACCTATTCCGGCGAACTCTGATGATGACTGGTAAGGGGCCGGGGCGCTCGCCGCAGCTCGTACTGCTGTTCCCGCAGCACCCGGCGATCCCGGCGCGACCGAAAAGATCACATTCCTACCCGGATCGGTCACGCTCACGCCGTAGCACAGAGCATCGACATTATCTCTGGGGCTGACTTCCAGTCCGGGTATAGGGGGGGCACCACGTCCGAAAATTGTCCCTACGCTCAGAAAGGCCGCGGAACCGAAATCGACCGAGAAGGAAGGATTCTGTCTCGAATCCATATCGGGGCCGGGGCCTGGCACTATGGTGCCCACTTCAAGACCGGTATCTGGATTGAAAAAGGTCACAGCGTTTTCAAATTCGAATCTCCAGTTGGCGATGGGCAAGGTGCGGGCATCTTCGACTGTAACGATCACCGGATCCTGTGCCTCTATTGCAACAAGGCCCCCGGGGGGTGCCAGGGTGCCGACCAGATACAGTTCAATGGTGGCGGTTGCAGCCAAAGGATTCTGCGGATTTGAACCTCTCTCGATCACTCCCTGAGAAGTGCGCCTCGGGTTGGCTCCCAACAAGACGGTGCCCAATTGCGGATTAAATCCAACAAGCTCAAGGGCCACGATTTCTATTTCGATTTGTTCGTTTCCGTTGGCATCTATTTGTGGATCTGTACGGTTAACGGAAAGTATTCCTTCAAAAGCCAAGGGGAAAGATCCCGTGCCGCCGACAGGCTGCAATTCGAACATCGCCCGCACTTCCACGTTGTCGACATTACCTTCGGGAAAAGCAACGGGTCCACCCGGTTGCGCCAACAGCACATTCGGGCTCAATAACGCCGCCAGAAAAAGAAACAGCCCCAGGACTACCGGGGCAAGGCGATGGAGCTGAGAAATAGACACGGGGAAATTGGTCACGGGCTGGAATCGCATCGAACACCTCCTGTTGAATTCATATACGTCAAATATCCGGCGTATTTTATGATGTTATATCCCTCGTATCCTCGATGTTATCGGTAGCAATGCAAGGGGAGGAAACCCCGAACATATCTAGATAAACCTATATGAACCAACAGGTAATGTCTGCTCAGATGTGACCAAAGAACAGGAGCAAGGATCGAGACATCTCTTTCAGTGATCCCCATCGGCAGGTATCCCAGTAACCCAACGGTGCCCTTTTCTCATCGGTCAGGAAGATCTCTCATGCGGTTGACCACTTTCACATCGTTACTCGTCGTATGGTTCATTTCGATGTCCGTGCCGGGTTTCTGTCAGGATCCGGCCCCGCAAGAAACTCCAGCCAAGACGCCAGCCGATACCTTGCTTCAGCAACTACTCGGCATCGATGCCAGCGACAAACAGGTGATCCTCGAAGCGGCCCTCGACGAAGATGCAAAACAGATCCACGCTGTATTCGCCCATGTGAAAGATCGCACCCTCATCGGGGGGGACCTCAAGCAAAAGAATGAACTGCTGCAACAAGACGTGGCCGCCAGGAGTGCGCTGCACGGACTCGTGATGCTGGCAGCAGCTCCTGGTCATGAAGCCCAAAGGTTGGCGCTAGCCCGGGTCTTCGCTGAGTTGGTCTCCAGCACCCATCCAGAAGGTGTCGAGAGATTTCTCATCCGGATGGTGGGAGAACTCGGAGATCCGATCGGAGTCGCAGCGCTCAGGGCCTCCGTACTCGCCGATGAAAACTGGTCCGATGAATCGGTCCGTTCCCTCGGCTTCATCCCCGGGGAGGCCGCCCAGGAGGCTCTCATCGAGATCCTGAAAGATGGGCCGACCCGCTGGAGGCCTGCTGCCGCTACCGCGCTTGGCGCCAGAGGGGAGACCGAGGGGGTAGTGGCAGTGCTGTTGCGGTCACTGGAAGCGAACGATCCGGCCACCACGGAGGCCTCCCTCGATGCTCTTGCGGGTCTCGGCGCACCGGAGGCGATGAAGCCGATGGTGGATCGACTGCTGGCGGCGTCTGAAGGGCAAAAGGGGAGAGATGCCGATCGCATCCTGGAACTGGCCGAGCAGATGGAAGCGGGCCGCTACGAGGCTTACTGCATCAACCTGCTCGATGCGTTGCTGTATACCCGCGCTGTTCCCGAAAACCGTCGAGAGATGGCCCGAAAGATTCGCCAGCGCTGTGTTTCCTGGAAATCGCTGTTCGACGGTCGCAGTGCCAACGGTTGGATCGGCCAGACCGATGGATACCAATTCAGCGGTGGAGAAATCCACTGCGAGGCCGGCAATGGCGGCAACATCTACACCGAAGACGAATACGCCGACTTCATCTTTCGTTTCGAGTTCAAACTTTGGCCCGGATCCAACAATGGTCTCGGACTTCGTGCCCCTTCCAGTGGCAACGCTGCATACCAGGGTATGGAGGCTCAGATTCTCGATGACGGTGCTGACAAGTACGCGAATCTGAAGCCGTACCAGTTCCACGGCAGTATCTACGGGGTGATCCCCGCCGTTCGTGGTCATCAATTGCCTGTCGGCGAGTGGAACTTCCAGGAGGTACGCTGTGAAGGTCGCCGCGTCACGATAACGCTCAACGGTCACGTCATTGTCGATGCGGATCTCGATGTTGCCAGTCGAGACGGAACTCTCGATGGTCAGGCCCATCCAGGGCTGAAGCGCTCCTCGGGACACATCGGATTCCTCGGTCATGGAGATGCCGTGGCGTTCAGAAATCTTCGCGTTCGATCTCTTTCCGGGGAATGAACCGATCACAGTTGAAACGATAACAAGAGAGCCTCACACCGTAACGATGCGAGGCTCTCTTTGCTTGTTATCGAATTGCAACGATCAGGGACAACTGTTGCTCTGATCACAATCGAGCGCATCGAAACTCGGATCGGAACCACACAACGGGAACGGAAGCGCTGGAGCAGGTCCACCCGCGAACAAATAATTCAAGGTCGAGATCGGATCCGAGACATCGACGGCTGCGTCATCATTCCAGTCGGCCGAATCATGACAGACCATCGTGCCTCCCATGAAGATCCCCTGCAGACAGTCGATGGCATCGGCAAGATCGATTATCCCGTCGAGATTCATGTCACCGCGCAAGAAGTGCGGAATCTGTCCCGGGAAGGTGCCCCGTCGAATGAAGCAACCAGCAGATTTCAACTCCACACCCTGGAAGAAGGGCGTGATGATGTAACCGGTCACATCAGGACGGAAGGAGGGATCCCCGAAACTGGTCGTGTCTCCACTGAGAGTGAACACCTGCAATCCCATCTCGCCACCGTGATCGATCTCGAGAGTGATCATGCTCATCGGGGTGGTGTTGGACCAGGACACGACCACGCCGTTACTGGTTTCGAAGCAGGCGACGTCGGAGATGGGATCGACTTCGGTTCCACCGAGCGGCCCGGAACCATTGCCACCTCCGCCGAGGAATCCCATCACGGGAGGAGCACCGATATCAGCGCGGCCGCCGGCTCCCGTGGCCGGAAGGATCACTGTATTGTCGGCAGACTCCCCATCATGAATGCCACCGGGTACAACCGAGTTCGAATCACCCTCGGCGCCGTTGGGAATCGCCAGTTCTGGATGATCAAAGGGGGCCATCTCCCAGCGCACACGTTCATCGGTCAGGGCCGTCAGGAACGCCGCCACAGCCTGCTGACGAGGTAACTTGTTTCTGAGCTTTCCGATGGGATCGACGAACTTGTGAACGTCTGTGCCATCACCACCGAAATCACCACCGCGAGTGTAGAACTGCACCACCTGTAGCAACGTGGCCTGGCTCCCGTTGTGGAAGTAGGGGCCAGTCAGTTCGACGTTGCGCAGTGTCGGAGTCTTGAACGCGCCGGCGTTTTTGACGGGATCGGTGAGATCGACGTCCTCGATCTGTGCATCGGGGAGCAGATTCGTGTTTCCGGAGAGCAATCCAGAGGTCCAGGTGAGGGCGCCCACTCCTGCACGACCACCATCCTCGGCAATCGGGCGAATTCCGATGTTGAAAAATCCCTTGTCACCGATGCCATCGGAACCATTGGTGTCGATTTCGATCACCGGACCGGCTCCAACTCCATTATCCAGATTGAGTTCCCCCCAGGTGGCGGAACTCAATAGAGGGCCGGAGTGGCAGAGCGAACACTTGGTTCCGCCACTGTAGAAAGCATCGAGACCATTCTCCTCTTCCGGAGTCAGTGCCTCGACGTTTCCCACGAGCCACTCATCGAAGCGAGTCTGGTCGGACACCAGCGTGCTCTCGTAGAGCATCACGGAGACTCCCCAGAAGAGTGAGAAATTGATCTCCATCTGAGCGAACTCATCCAGTCCTTGAGGAGTACCGGTACCGATGACATTGCCATCGCCATCGAAGATGGCATTCGAGGCCCAGTAATCGGGACGGAACGCCGCCTCGATCATCTCGACATAGGTGGTCCCGAGTCCGGGACCTCCATCGACACCAGACATCGCCATGCCACCGAGGACACTGTCATCGGCGGCCACCATCTGGTTGGCCAGCGGCATCAGTGCGCAGGCCTTCTTACCCAGATCTCTGAAATGACGACCCGAACCGGACATCTCAACGCCACTGAGCGGTGGGCCGACCGCCTGGGAGGCCAACGAGGCCTTTTCCATCGTGATGCCGCAGGCGCAGATATTGCCGTCGAGGTCTATCTGTCTGATCGTTGCATCCGGATTTCCCTGACCGCCCGGATCATTGCCGTTGAAATCGGAACGGGCACGACCGTCCCAGAAATTGTCGACATAGTGAATCGCGTTGATCGCGGAAGGAGCATTACGACCCGTCACCTGGCGAACATTGATTCCTCCAACGTTGTGGAGAGGATCCGACTCTCCTACGGAGTCATCGACACCATCGGCCACCCCATCGAGTCCCAGGGATACTCCACCAAAGGAAAGTTTGTGAATCCCCTGGGAACCTGCCACCTCGGTGGAATCTCTCAGAACTGCAGAGGTGGCAACATCAGGATCCGCAAGTTGGCGGAACGGGAAGTCTTCGGAAGTCATTTGCGAGTTCGGAGCCTGGTTCTGATACACCCCCAGGGCTCCCGGGTGTGCCTGGTTGCGATCGCGTGTATCCGATCCACCGGAGAAGTGGCACGTGGCACACGCGGTTGCTCCATCGGAACCGATCTGGGAATCCCAGAAGAGCGCCTTGCCGAGTTCGATGGCCTTTGTAGTGTCGATAACGAACTCGCTTAGATTCGCCGGTAATGGCGTTGCCAAGGTAGACATCGGGGGAAAGTCCTGTCCTTGCAAACTCGAAACGAAACACATCGCGCATATCAACGCGAAGATGGCGATTATCCCCCGCATTGGGCACCTTCCTCACATGGAGAGTAAAAATAAAACCCCATGCCACTCTACAAATTGAAGGGTGGCATTTTTCCAGATATCAATGGTTCCGCTTCTGTGAATCTGTGCCAGTGATTTCTTTTTTGCTGACGATGGAGACGCAAATGACTGGACCAGAGCGAAAGTCAGGTTTCATAAATTATCTCGATGGCATTCAGACCATTTATCCAAACTATCATCAAAAAGAAGCCCCGCACCTTCACGGTACGGGGCTTCCTTGCAATTAGTGTCTACCTATCAGTTACTGACAGATATCCAACTGGTCGCAGCCGAGCGAATCGAAACTCGGATCAGAACCACATTGCGGGTATGGAAGTGCCGGAGCAGGCCCACCCCCGAACAGGTAAGTCAAGGTCGAGATCGGATCCGAGATATCCACTTTCCCGTCGTCGTTCCAGTCCGCTGCATCGCCACAGGCGATCAGACCACCGAGGAAGACTCCCTGGAGAGTGTCGATGGCATCGGCGAGATCGACCATTCCATCCAGGTTCATATCACCTCTCAAGAAGTTTGGAACCTGTCCCGGAAGGTCTCCCCTGCGGATGTAGCAAGCAGATGACTTCAACTCTGAACCGAGAGCAAAGGGCGTGATCAGATAGCCAGTCACTCCAGGACGGAATACCGCGTCCTCGAAACTCGTCTCGGATCCACTCAGAGTGAAGACATCGAGACCCATCTCTCCACCGTTATCGATCTCGATGACAATCGACCCGATGGGCGTGTTGCTGGACCATGAGAGAACCACGTTACCGCCGGTCTCGAAACATATGACATCGGTGATGGGATCCACCTCGGTGCCACCGAGTGGCCCGGAGCCACCTCCGGAACCACCGTCGGGGAGGAAACCCTTGACCGGACCTTGAGCAGCGGTACGACCACCGGCTCCCGTTGCCGGGAGAATCACGGCATTGTCCTCGGACTCACTTGCATTCAAACCGCCGAGAACTACCGAAGTGGAATCTCCCACGGCACCGTTCGGAATCATCAACTCAGGATGATCGAAAGGAGCCATCTCCCAGCGTACGCGTTCGTCGGTGAGAGATTTCATGAACGCCACAACAGCTTGCTGACGCGGTAACTTGTTTCTGAGTTTCCCGATGGGATTCACGAACTTATGAACGTCCGTTCCATCGCCACCGAAGTCACCACCGCGGGTGTAGAACTGCACCACCTGTAGCAGCGTGGCCTGACTGCCGTTATGGAAGTAAGGGCCGGTCAGTTCGACGTTACGCAGTGTAGGAGTCTTGAACGCACCGGCGTTCTTGACTGTATCGGTGAGATCGAGGTCCTCGATCTGTGCATCGGGGAGCAAATTCGTGTTTCCGGAAATCAGTCCGGAAGTCCAGGTGAGATTGCCCACTCCCGCGCGACCACCGTCCTCGGCAATCGGACGAATTCCGATATTGAAGAATCCCTTGTCGCCGATTCCAGAATCCTCCTGGGTATCGATTTCAACCACAGGGCCGACGCCAACACCGCTTTCCACGTTGAGCTGATCCCACGAGGCAGCGCTCAGGACCGGACCGGAGTGACAGCGAGAACACTTGGTGCCGCCACTGTAGAACGCATCGAGACCATTCTCTGCTTCCGGAGAGATGGCATCCACATCCCCGGCGAGCCACTGGTCGAAGGGTGTGTCGTCCGAGACCAGGCTGGCCTCGTAGAGCATCACTGAGAGCCCCCAGAAGAGTGCGAAGTTGATCTCCATGAGGGCGAATTCATCGGGTCCATCCGGCTCGCCTGAACCGATGACGGTCCCATTTGCATCCAGTATCGCATCCGAAGCCCAGTACTCGGGGCGGAATGCCGCCTGGATCATCTCGACGTAGGTGGTACCGAGTCCCGGGCCACCATCGACTCCAGACATCGCCATACCACCGAGGGCACTGTCATCAGAGGCCACCATCTGGTTGGCCAGCGGCATCAGTGCACAGGCTTTCTTGCCAAGATCGATGAAACGGCGTCCAGCACCGGTCATTTCCACGTCACTGCCCGGGGGGCCCACGGCCTGAGAAGCAGCGGCGGCTTTTTCCATCGTGATTCCACAGGCGCAGATTCCGCCATCCATATCGATCTTCAAGATCACCGCATCTGGATCACCCTGTCCTCCGGGATTGAGGCCATTGAAATCGGATCGTGCACGGCCATCCCAGAAAAAATCGACACTGTGAATGGCATTGATCGCGGAAGGAGCGTTCCTTCCGGTCGTCTGGCGAACGTTGATTCCACCCACGCTGTGGACGGGGTTGATCATGGGCAAGCCGTCCGAGTCGAGGTTGTTGTTCTCATCGGCACCGTAAGCCATACCATCGAGTCCCAGGGAAACTGCGACGAAATCGAAATCGTGCACGCCCTGAGAACCACCCACCTCGGGGGAATCCCGTTCGACCGCAGATTCCGCGTCATCCGGATCCGCAAGTTTACGGAACGGAAAATCATCGTGGGTCATCTGATGATTCGCTGCCAGGTTTGTGAAAGTCCCACCCGCCCCGGGATGACCTATGTTTCGATCGCGAGTATCGGAGCCTCCTGAAAAGTGGCAGGTGGCACAAGCGGTGGCACCATCGCCACCAATCTGGGAATCCCAGAAGAGCGCCTTACCCAAAGCCATCGCAGCTTCCTGGTCAGCAACAAATTCCATCAGGTTGCCCGGTAGTGGCGTTTCGAGGGTCGAAAGGGGACCGAAGTCTTGGCCCTGAATCGCCCCGGAGAAGAAGAGCAAGGAGACCGAGAAGAAAACGATAGCGATGCGCATAGAGCACCTACCTCACATATAACTGGAGAGCAGAAGTTCTTTTCATAGGAGAGATGTGCTTTCCATCTGAATATCCAAAGGGGAGCAGAAATCGGAATCCGTTATCCTGGTCAAGAGAAAGCCAGAGACCAATAGCCGCTCCATCACATTACAAAACATCCATAACCCAAAATCACCAGACGTCATTAGAGGGTCGTCGTTATTCGAGTTACATAACCCTATAGAGCGTTTGTTAGCATACTCGATACCCGCAGGCTCATATTCATACCTATTCAAGCCTATCGATTGAACCTCGTGGAGCAGAGCCACTCAAGAAGTAAGTTAACAGCATTTTGCAAGTCTAAACTATCTATCGCGACATACCGGGAGAGAGGCCTCAGTATCCGATCGATAACAAACTGATGACTCTAATTTGAAGGACTTCGCCTCCTCCGGATTGGATGTGCACGAGATCGTGGAGTATTGCAATTAATACAAAATGATATAACTACGTGCTCCTCTGGCCGTACTTCTCCTCGCGACATTTCGATACTAATTATTGCACTGTTCTGTGAACTTTGTTGCCAGAAGTCTGTAACACGAGTTACCAGAGCAAGGATCTGCTGCGGTCTCGACTGCACTCAGGAGTGTCTGTTGGTGGTGGGTAATTGGCCTAAACCAGGGCCAAACCCGCAATCCAAAAAAAACGACCAGAACCGGCATGCTGTGACCAAACATGCCGCTGATGTCGATGCTCTGGAGGTTCAGTTGCGGTGCTCTCGGAGCCTGAAGGCGAGCAATCCCAGGCCGAGCCCGCACAGCAGTGAGGCCAATCGGAAAGGGGAAGAGCTGGTGGTCGCCACATGCAGTTGGGGACTGTCTGCGGTGGAGGGTGCGAGCAGATTTATGGTCTCTTCGGGCTCCTGTGCACCGATCACCATCTGTTCGAGCTTCTGGCAACAATCGGGCACCTCTGCGTTTTTTTGACGTGCGAGAGCAGCGACCTGCTGCACCTTGTTGACGCGGCGACTCTCGGTCTCGAGGAACGCCAGTAACGATTCGATCTCGTGGTCGTTGAGTCGAAGATTGGGCATCGGGACCCGGTTGAAAGCCTCGAACAGCCCGGTCGCGATCGGATCCTCTTCCTGGAGCATCACATCCGGCTCCTTGAGCCAGCGGCTCAACCAGTCATGTTGCCGGTTCGAGGTCACGTTCAGCAGGTTGGGGCCAACCTTCATCCGTGTATTCTCGTCACGACCAATGTTGTGACAGGCCGCACAACGGGTGCGGAACATCGCCTCTCCCTGGGACAGTTTTCGGAGTTCGGGTGCATCCTGATACTGGTTCTTCCTGTCGCTGGGGGTCTTGTAATTGTGCAGCCAGGTGCCGATCTCGTTAGCCAGGATGTAAGGATTCTCGAACGGGGAACGTTTCATCCAGCGTCCGGTCGCCTGGTTACCGATGATCATGTTCAGGTTGTGGTCGAAGGGGTCCTTGTTCACTTCCGCGATGTAGAGGCCGAGTTTTCTGCGCAACAGCAGGATGTCTTCCTCCTTGCCGGTGAGGAACGTCCAGCCCGGTCCGATTTGATACGTCTGCGTGAACTTCGCCAGTACCTCGGGTGTATCGTAGTCCGGATCGATGCTGATGGAGTACATGAACACATCTCGACCGACCCGGTCTCCAAGAATCTCATGTACCTCCGAGAGACGTGCCGTTTCCAGTGGACAGGCATCCGGACAGCGGGTGTAGATGAAGTTGATCATCACCACCTTGCCTTCGATGAGATCATCGAAGAAGCGCACCTTTTCACCCTCGTGGGTCGTCAACTCCACGTTCGGGAAGTACGTCTGACCCCAGCGGGATCCGGCGAAACGAACGTCCGGCTCATCGTCGCTGGCCTGTAATACAGGTGTGACGAGCAATACAAGCAGGGTTGCGAGCAAAACCAGCGCAAGTTGCGCACTTCTCTGGTCGTTGTTGAGCATGGTTGTCATTTTCAATCCTCATCATCATCGTCGTC
>DCAA01000035.1:60291-60719 GCA_002311345.1 Planctomycetes bacterium UBA1146
GTTGCCGCTGCCACTGTTGTCGTCGTCATCGTCGGCATCGTCGTCATCATCGTCATCGTCGCCATCGTTGTCATCGTTGTCATTGTCGTCATTGTCGTCATTGTCGTCATCGTCCTCATTGCCGCCGTCGGCACCGAGGTTCTCACCTCCGACACCGGTGAATTCGAGAACGGAAGGACCAGTGCCATCGCCGACGCGAAAAGTTGGCAATGCGAGCGTATTTACGTACTCGACCCCTTCCCAGGAGGGCAGGGGGGATGGCATCAGCATCACCTGGCCTGGATTCTCGATATCCCAACGCAGCAGCATGGCTCGGTCCTCGTGTTGGGTGTTGTGGCAGTGTTCCATGTAACTGCCTGCAAACTCACGGAAGCGAAGCGCTATCTCGACGCTGTCGGTGCTATCGTCCATCCGGCCGATCCGGTAGA
>DCAA01000035.1:60799-61320 GCA_002311345.1 Planctomycetes bacterium UBA1146
CCCTCTTCGAAGTGGATGTGGACCGGGTGGCTCCAGCCACCGCCGCTGCCATTCTCGATGTGCCAAATTTCTAGATCTCCCATCGAGGGAGCTGCCGAGAGGCGTCGTGGGTCCATCGTAAAACCGGATCCGCCGTCAGTCTTGATGGTCCAGGGAGCGCCGTCGGTTCCAGAGGAGCGACCGAAGGTGAAGGTCCTGTGAACCGCGTTCTCGATCTCGTCAGCGGTCGGCTGGCGAAGAGGAATCATCTTTTGCTGGCCGCGGACGAAGTCTGCCGGATCCATGCTCTGGTCGACCTCGTCGTAGTCTCGAACCCGGAATTCCAGGAACTCACCGACGCAGGGGTCACCGTCAACCCAACTGTCTCCGGTGTTCACTGCCTGGTATGCGCCAGAAATGACCTCTTCGAGGGGGATCGCTTCCTCTGGACGGCGTCCCGTCTTGTGCTCCAGCAGGTTCACGAAGTAGAGGGTGTCTCCATCCTGGAAATTGCCGAAATCGACGACGATGTCATAGCGTTC
>DCAA01000035.1:61460-61870 GCA_002311345.1 Planctomycetes bacterium UBA1146
AAGGCAACAGAATGCTCCATGATGTTGCCGTCGTTGCAGATCATGTGGAACGGGACCGGCTCGCCGTCCTGATCGACCAGTGCGATCTTCAGGTAGCGAGAGACAGAACCGTTGAGGATCCGGAAACGGTAACGACGGGCTCCGACCTCGAAGTACGGCTTGTAGACCCAGTTGGTCAGCAACTGGTCGCCCATGAAACCATCGCTATTGAAGGGATTGAACCAGAGCTGTCCATCTTCGTCCCAGGCCTTGTCGGCGATAACCAGGTTGACGTCGTAATCTCGATTGCCCCAGTCGAGGCTGGTACCGCTGGGCAAGCGAAGGTTGATACCATCATCGATGGACTCGTTACCGCGGTCGATGGAACTGTAGTAGTTCATCATGGCGAGGATGCCCTTGTAGACATTCTG
>DCAA01000040.1:0-6157 GCA_002311345.1 Planctomycetes bacterium UBA1146
GATTTCTTCAGTCTATCCTGAATACGGTATTGGTCCTCGAGGGAGGTGAGATGATGCGGAATCTCAATCATCAATTGTTTGATCTTTGTCGCCATCCCAAAGGCTCCGTGGAACAGATGCGCCAGCTTCTTGCCGATGGAGCGGATGCCAACTTCGAGGTCACCACCAACTGGATGGAAGACGATGATCTCGAAGCTGTCGTGGACTGCAATCAGGAAGTGGTGCTGGCAGATAAGTCCGAGATGTCACCCGATTTCATGATGGAGGATGGAGAGCGCGAGTACTCGATGTTGATGGTTGCCCTGGAGGTCGGGCATTCGCATGAAGTGATTTCCCTGTTGCTCGAAAATGGTGCCGACATCGAGGGTCCACACACTCTCGAGAGACACTGCGAATGGGCCTATACACCACTGATAATAGCACTCCAAAAGAAGGCACCCTTCGAGGTGATTCAAACCCTGCTTGAGTTCAATGCCAGTGCAGAGACCATCGACGGGGAAAACACCCCTGCAATGATCGCCGTACTGAACTACGCCGACTCAGATGTCTATCTGACGCTGCTCGATGCTGGATCCCCCGATGTGGGGAACTGGCAGGAGGAGTCGGTGCTGACAGTTGGACTGGCAAAGAATAGAACCTTGAAATCGCTCAAACCACTCATAGGGAGTGGCTCTAATGAGCAAAGCTCTCGCCCTCTTTTGGTTTGCGCTGAATGCACCACGAGACCTAATGTCTTCGCTGCACTCCTTGACGAAGAAGATGGATACTATACCGATGAATCCGAGGAAGATCTCAACGAAGTACTCACAGTTGCGCGCAAAAACTCAGCGCTGAAAAACCACGCTGTTCTTCAACGACTCGAAGAAATCATCGAGGAGAAGAACCGCTGATCGCTCTTGCTGGCTCCATTCACACGCGGTAGCGCTTGCGCAGTTTGGCCTGCGGGATGCCCGTGCGTTCGCGATACTTGGTGACGGTGCGGCGGGCGATCTTGATGCCCTTGCTGGTCAACCGCTTGGCCAGTTGCGTATCGCTGAGGGGATAGTTGTTGTCCTCGGCATCGATGATGCCACGGATCGTCTCGCAGATGCTCTCGCGGCTCTCGAGGCCACCGTCTTCACGCGCAACGCCGCCGGTGAAGAGGCGTCGCAGTTCGATGACACCGTTCGATGTCTGCATGTACTTGCCATTGCTGGAACGACTCACCGTCGAGATATGAACACCGGTAGCATCGGCGATCTCCTGCATGGTGAGGGCATGGATGTGGGCCGGCCCATCGCGCAGGTAATCCTGCTGGCGATCGACGATCGCCTGGGCGATGTCGATCAGGGTACGACGACGCTGCTCGATGGCCTGGATCAGCCAGCGAGCACTCTCGACGCGATTTCGGATGTACTTGGCGACCTCCTTCTTCACCTCTGGCTCCTTGAGGATCGCCGTGCAGGTGGGCGAGATGCGCAGATCGGGCAGACGATCACTGGACAGGCGAGCCACGTAACGATCGCCCACCTCATCGACGGTGATCTCCGGAACAATTACATGGTGACTGGTGTCGATGAAACTCGATCCGGGAGCCGGATCGAGCTGGCGAATCAGATCACACGCCTCCTGCACCTCGCCGAGCGAGATCGACAGTTTGGTTGCGATCCGGGGCAATGAGTTGCCCAGCAAGTCGTCGATGCATTCGGAGATGATGCGGTACTCGATCGTCTCGATGTCGCTTCCTAGTTGCAACAGCAGACAATCGGCAAGACCGTGTGCGGCCACTCCCGGTGGATCGAGTCGACGCACAATGGCGAGCGCCTGCTGAATTTTGTCGAGAGAAATTCCTGAGCAAAGAGCAAGATCTTCGCAGTCATCGATGAACCAACCGCGCTCATCGAGATTGCCACAGACCAGTTCGCAAGCGTGACGCTGCTGCGAATCGAGATCGAGCAGCAATAACTGGCGCAAGAGAAACGACTCGAGAGACTCGGGACGATCGGCAGTGTTCATCAGAGCTTCGTGCTTGGCATCGGATCCCGCTGAAGAGTTGATCTGACGGCGTTCTCCCGTCATCGGCTTCTGCATGCGGTCGACGATCTCCAACAACCGAGCCGTTTCGCTATCGGTACCCTCGACGGTCGAGTTCTGTTCGACCTCGGTCGGTTCGACCAACTCCAGGGCGGGATTCTCGGTGAACTCCTTCTGGATGCGAAGTTCGAGATCGGCAACACCCAGTTGAAGGATGTCCATCGAAAGGATCAACTGGGGTGCCAGGATCTGCTGTTGGGCCAGTCGAGTTGATACTTGTAGACGCACACGTCCCCCTCACGGACTCCCTGTGGAGCACCCGAGCGTGTTTTGCGAGAGACGTGGTGTGGGATTGGAGCCTCTCGGCTCCCCCTCGCGGAAATCCGGGATCAACCCCGGAAAAACTAGAGTCACTGTCGGCCGACCAGAAGCCCTTTGTGGAACTCTGGAAGACGTGGATCCATCCCGGATCGTGACCACACAGGATCACTCTGATTCGATCTCCATGGAGGAAATGGGCTCTCGACCCCTCAGCGGGTACACCATTTGCGACCAACTGAAAGCGCGGTAGAAAACCCTCTCTTCACGACAAAGAATACCCCGCTCATCGCGGCAGCGTCAAACTCACACGACCGCGGCTTCTCGGATCAGGAAAATCTTTCCGTCTCCCATCCGGCCGGTGCGCGCACCCTTGGCGATCGCCTCCATCGCCAACTTGGCAAATAGATCCTCGACGAGGATTTCGAGGCGGATCTTCGGCAAGAATTCCATACCCACATCATCACCGGAATAATCTTCCAGGTGCTCCTTCTGCATACCGTATCCACGAACCTCCTGGACGTGGATGTGCTGCACCCACTGACGATCCCGCAACTGCGAGAGAGCATCCTTGAGGCGATAGGGCCTCAATATGGCGACGATCCTCACCATGATTACTGGTCATCCTCTCCATCGAGCACCGACCAGAGCCCCTGCTCTTCGAGCAGCGTCTGGAGTTGCGCCGGGTAACCCTCGATCCGGAAGGCAACATCACGATCGGATGCTTCCCTTGCCAGTGCCACCAGACCCAGAGCACCGGTCAGATCGATGGAAGTCACTCCTGCGAGACGAAACTCGACGCTGGAACCGGCGGCAATCGCCTCGAAGCCCTCGTGTGCCAGTTGTTCGACCCTCTCTGCATCGAGGGTGCCTCGGATCTCGAGGTACTGTCGATCACCTTCACCTCTGCGTTCAATGACCAGATCGTCACTCATGCTCCAGCTCCCTTCGAGCCACCACCAAGGTGATGTCATCGCTGGCCTCGGCACCGGCAACATGCTGTGAAAGATCGGTGATCACGCCCCTGACCACCTCCTTGGGCGTTGCCGCGGTCAAATTCTGGAGAACCTGAGCGAATCTCTCCAGCCCGTATTCCACTCCATCGTGATTCATCGCCTCGACGATACCATCGGTATAGAGGATCAGGGAATCCCCCGGTGACAACTCGACGTGGCTCACCTCCAGCGACTGACAGAAGACCGGGCCAGGGTCCATCCCCAGGGCGATGCCGCTGGGCTGGAACTGTTCGACCCGACCACTGCCTCGTAACAAAAGCGGTGGGTTGTGACCGGCACGGGCGATACGAACCTGACCACGTTCATCGTCGAACTCTGCCCAGGCCAGCGTCACGAACATCCCCTCGGTCATATCACGCGACAAACTGGCGTTGACCTCCTCCAGCAGGGAGGCGGTATCGGGCTGGGTGCGTGCTGCCATCCGTACCAGCGATCTCGTCATCGTCATCACAAGGCTTCCGGCGAGCCCCTTACCGGAGACATCGGCGACGACGATCCCCGCACGTCCACCCGGCAGTGAGATCACGTCGTAGTAATCTCCCCCCACTTCCCGGGCTGGTTGGTAGTAACGAGCGATCTCGATTCCGGAGATCTCCGGCAAATGTTCGGGCAACAGAGCCTTCTGGATGCGCGTGGCGATGGAAAGATCTCTCGCCACCGCCTGAGCGTGGAGTTCCTGTTCGCGCGCTTCGGCGAGAAAACGAGTCATGCGATTGAAGGAAGAAGCGAGCGCTCCCAGTTCGTCGGTAGTGCTGACCGACGATTGATGATGAAGATCTCCGCGAGCCACCAGGGTCATGTCTTCGCGTAGCCGGCGTATCGGACGAGTCAGCAGGAATCCCACGACCAGTACGAACGGGATCCCGAGCAAGATGACGCTCCACATCTGAATCTCGGTTTCGGCAGCCAGAGACTTCTCGAGCTGCTCGATGGCAAGGGCACTGAGAAACAACTGCACGGAACCGGCAGAATCGGGCAGGTCATTCTCGAAGGATCGCACCGGCGCCAGGATGGACCCATCAGAAAGAGTCCCGGAACGAACGCGAACTTTCGAACCCTCCAGAGCAGCGGATTCGATGTTCTTTCCGAGACGAATCCCGAGCCGATCTCCTCCGCGAGCATTGGCAATCAAGTTCCTGCCGGTCTGGTCGAGAACCAGGATATCGAGCACCGTGTGATGTCCAGGAGTCTCGATGAAATCTTTCAACTGTTGTGAAAGTTGTTCCTGAGCCAGCGCCTGATCGGCGACGGAAAGTGCATCGTCTTGCCAGAAAGGGGTGATCATCGAGCTGGCCAGTAGCACCAACTCGTTGCCATTACTGTTGACTTGCCTGGCGGTCGATTGCAAGGCGAGGTTCTTTGATGTGGTTCCGACCCACAGGACAAAAGCGACCAGGATGAGTCCGGATACCGCTCCGTACTTCACTGCGATGGGGAAGATCTGTCGCGGAGGGCGTTCCGCCGAACGTGTGGGGCGGGTTCGTGCTGGGCCACCACCTCGGGCCAAGACATCTCCTATTCGTGACGAGGTCACCGATCCGCTTGCTGACTTCGGAGCGTACCCCTAACTTGTATCGTGCGGGGAACGATAACATATTGTCGGTGACTTGATCGATCCCACCACCCTCAACTGGAGAATCGATGCAGGTCGACCCCCCAGAACGAAATCCCCGCACCATCTGGCTACTGGCCAGTTGCCGCTTCTCGGAAGCGGCCGCGATGGGGATGCTGATCCCGACCCTGCCGCTATTTCTCGGCACTCTCACCTCACCTGCAGCAAATCAGGTGGGCGAATCACTGGTAACACGCTTCCCCTGGCTCGCCGAGATGCTGCCCGGGCTTGCCACGGCCAGTCAGGAAGCCAGAACCGCGTTTCTCTTCAGCATCACAGGTCTGGCGATGGCCTGCATCCAGATCTTCGCCGGGCGATTCTCCGATCGGTACGACATCCGCAAACCACTGATCGTCGCCGGCATGGCGCTGGGAGCCTGCTGCTCGTTCTGCTTGCCCCTTCTCGATAGTTACTGGCAACTGGTGCTGCTACGGATCCTGCAGGGATCGTTTCTTGGACTCACCTTTCCCCCGATGATGGCAATCGTCGCTCGCAACGCTCCGGAAGAATCGGGCGGAAAAGTGCTCGGCCTCTATTCCACCATCCGACTGCTCGGCTTTGGCCTCGGTCCGGTGATCGGCGGATTGATCGGAGATGCCAGCGGATACGATCAGGTGTTTCTCGTCTCGGGAAGTCTATTGATGGTGAGCGTGTTACTCGTCTCAGCCAAAGTCGACGACCCGAAGGAATTTAAAAGCACTGAAGAACGCGCGCGACCACTGCCTCCGATACAACCAATCTTTCGTCTACTGGGTGCTGTGATCTTCGTGATGATGATGGGGATCAGCACGGTCATCTCGCTTTTTCCCTTCTACGAGAGAGAATTTGGTTCGACCCAGTCGGAACTGGGAACGATGTTCGCCATCTTCATCGCAACTCGATGTCTGTTCCAGTATCCGTGTGGATGGGCCGGTGATCGCTATGACAAGAAACGGATGCTATTGCTGGGTCTGCTGCTGTTCATCCCGCTCGTGGTTCTACAGAGCGACGCGACGAATCTATCTCAGTTGACGATGATCCGGATGGGACTGGGGGCGGTATCGGCGATGATGAGTACCGCCGTTGGCGGAATCTGTGCCGAGCGAAGTAGCCCAGGCAACCGGGCCCGGATGATGGGTATCAACACGCTCTGCTTCAGTCTCGGAACCGCAGTCGGCCCATCGCTGACCGGTTTCATCGATTCGCAGCAGATCGCTTT
>DCAA01000040.1:6203-11500 GCA_002311345.1 Planctomycetes bacterium UBA1146
CTGGTGCTGTTCGGTGCCCTGCTGATGCTACTTCCATCCGATCGACAGGCCCGTAACCGCTAGAGATCCGTCAGCAGATCAGCACCCAGATAGAGCAGGAGAGCAGCTCCCGCACCCGCTGCGATGTCATCCAGCAGCACTCCCCAGCCCTCGGGCAGGGTTTCGAGCCGTCGGATTCCCAGCGGTTTCAGCACATCGAGCAGTCGAAATAACCCGAACGCCGTGATCCAGGGCACGAGGCTGGAGGGATGTAACGACGCGGAGATTAAGGGGATGACGCTCAACGCCACGTACTGCCCCGCGACCTCATCGATCACCACCGCACCGGGATCCTTGGTGCCGAAGATCGATTCGATGTGACGACCACAGACGATGCACGCCACCGATGCGATGAATGCCAGCGCCGGAAACAAATAAATGCGGTATGAATCCGGGCAGTAATTCCACGCCCCAACTCCCACCAGCAACGCTGCAAGACTGCCCGCTGTTCCTGGAGCCCAGGGCGAATACCCAGCACCGAGGAAGGTCAGTATCATCCGATGAACCGTACCGGCACTCTTCAAGCGGAGATCCGCCTCTCTCGTTCGGTTCGAATGGCAAAGAGCAGATAATCGACCGCAGACCAGATGGTGGTAACCAGGGTTCCCCAGAACAGAATCACCGTGACAACTTCCAGCGCCTGGTAAAACACCGGGCCGATGTCTGCCTCACTATTGGCCTCCAGCAACATTGCGGCCGGAATCAACATCGATTGCAGAACCATCTTCAATTTGCCACCGGCGCGCGCTCCGAATGCCACTCCCTGGCTCTCCATGTATGAACGGATACCGCTGACGAGAAACTCACGCGCCACGATGATGACGACAAACCAGGGCCGAATCAGATCAGGAGTGAGAACTACCAGGTAGATGAGGGTGCCGCAAATCACGATCTTGTCGACGAAGGTATCAGCGAGTCGCCCGAACGCTGTCACCATCTTCCAACGACGTGCGATATATCCATCAATAAAATCAGTAACCACACAGAGAATGAAGGCAATAGTTGCGATGTTGAGCGCGAGATGGCGATCATTGATGATCCCCCACCCGGAGATTTCCAGGGTCAGCATGGCAAACAGAAGCAGCGCGATCCCGAGCCGTCCGAGCGTGATGAGATTGGGCAGGTTACGCCAGTCTCTTCCCCTCAGCGGTGTTTCGGGGATCAACTTCTCCCCCTTCTGTCTGCTCGATGGACTGCAAATTCCCGGTCAGTTCTGCAATCAGGTCGTAGTCGTCAGTCTCCGTGATGCGACAGGGCACCATCTCGCCAACCTGGCCGGATCCCGCCGGGAGTCTGATGGACGAGTCTATCTCCGGTGCCTCTGCATAGGAACGGCCGAGCAAAGATCCCGTCTCCTGACAAACAGAGTCAATCAGTACATCGACCTCGCTACCGAGGCGAGACCGATTCCACGAAAAAGCGACCTCTTGCTGGACAAGCATCAACTCCTCGACTCGCCGCTGCTGCTCTTGCTCGGGAACTCGATCTGGCAGTTTTTCCGCCGGTGTACCCTCTTCGGCTGACCAGGGGAACACACCGACACGTTCGAGACCCGTTTCCTGAACAAAATCCACCAGTTTCTCGAACTGCTCTTTCGTTTCGCCAGGAAATCCGACGATGAAAGTAGTTCGTAGTACCAGCGATGGAATTCGCTCACGCATTCTGCTGAAAAGATCTCTTGTTCCTTCTTCTCCGAGCCGTCGTCCCATTCGTTTCAACATGGTGTTATCGATGTGCTGGATCGGCATATCGATGTACGGAATCACTCGATCGAGACGAGCGACTGCGTCGATCATCTCGTCAGAGAACTTGTAGGGATATGTATAGAGCAAGCGAATCCAGTCGATGCCGTCGACTTCATTCAGGCTTTCCATGATGTCCGGCAACAGATACTCACCGTCGATGTCGAGCCCGTACGAGGTGAGATCCTGACTGATCAGGTTGATCTCCCGCGTACCATTGGCGACCAGTTCGTGCGCTTCCTTTACGATGAACTCGGGTGACTTGGAACGAAAACGGCCACGGAAGGACGGGATCGAACAGAAGGTGCAGGGATTATCACAGCCCTCGCTGATCTTCAGGTAAGCAGTGTGTCGAGGAGTCAGCCGAAGCCGTGAGTCCTCGGACCATGCCGGGTGATTGGCATCCCCGACATGCACCCTACGAGCATCTCGGACTTCCTGCATCAGGCCGGCGAGGATCTCCCCCATGCGCGGATACTCCGACATACCGACGATGGCATCGATCTCGGGGATCTCGTTGGCAAGTTCCTCGGGATAGCGTTGCCCCAGACACCCGGCAACCACCACACGCTTGGCCGGATCAGAGTCCTTGAGCTTGACCAGATCGAGGATCGCATCGATGGACTCCTGCTTGGCACTCTCGATGAAACCGCAGGTATTCACCATCAGGATGTCTGCATCCTCTGGCCGCTGGGAAATCACGAAACCCTCCGCCCCGACTCGTCCGAGAATTACTTCGGAGTCGACCAGGTTTTTGGGGCACCCCAGGCTGACGAGGTGGATGGCGATCGGATTCAACGAGTTCAATATTCCTCCCGCGACCGAAATCGAATCGGTCACTGGATCATAGCAAGCGAGGGAATTTTTTCACCTGCTTGGGATGGAACCACAGAACCGGAGATGGACCCAGGTATCCCTGGATGGTGGTATGTCGCCGGAGGAAACACAGATGCCGATAGATGGGAAGATCGAAGAACTTGCCCAACTGGCCCTCTCTTGCATCGACCGGGAACATCCCTACTACCTCGGTCTCGTCCTGCATTCAGAGACTGACCTCAAACTGCCACGCCAACTCACTCCTGTGTTTCGGGGTGCCTTCGACTGGCATTCGGCAGTTCATTGCCACTGGACACTGGTACGTGCTCTCAGGATGGGTGTTGAAGAGCAACTGGCAGACCGTTGCCGTGCGGCACTGAATACATCTCTGAACGAACAGGACATAGAACAAGAGGCCCGCTTCGTCGATGACCGGCCCGGCTTCGAGATCCCTTATGGTCGCGCCTGGTTATTACAACTTTGCACCGAGTTGAAGGAGACGCGCGACCCCCTGGCAGAAAACCTGGTCCCGCTCGAGAAACGTGCTCGACGAGATCTCCTCGGGTGGTGTTCACGGCTCGTTCACCCGATTCGTTCCGGTCAACACGACCAGTCGATGTTCTCGCTTGGCCTGTTCCACGACTGGGCCGTATCGAACCAGGACGAAGAGTGTGTCGAAACGGTAGGGTCCATCAGTCGTCGTCATCATGGAGAAGATCGACATCTCCCATGCCAATTCGAACCCTCGAATCACGACTTTCTTTCTCCATCTCTCGCCACGGCGGACCTGATGCGTCGGGTACTCTCGCGCGACGAGTTCGGAGCCTGGATCACACAGGCTCATCCAGAAGTGGCCGCAGGAAAATGGCCCTCTTTCATCGCACATTGCCCCGATCCTTCGGACGGGAAATTGTCCCATCTCGATGGCCTCAACCTGTCTCGGGGATGGATGCTCGATGCCATAGCAGATGGACTTGGAGAATATCCACCTGGCATCGAGACGATGGCACGGGAACACGAGGTGGCAGGGTTCGCTGGTATTCACCCGGAGCATTACTCGGGCTCTCACTGGCTCGCTTCGTTCGCGATGTACCTGATGACAAAACGATGGAAACTCACCGAGTTGAGCTAGGCTTCGGTCTGCATCTCTTCCCACTCTTCGACAGTCATCTTGACCTCCCGGGCTTTCGAACCCTTGAAGGCTCCGACGATCCCCTGCTCGGTCATGGCATCCATCAGACGTGATGCTCGGGTATAGCCGATTCCCAGTCTTCGCTGCAGCAAGGTGGTCGAGCCACGTCCCGTTTCCAGGATGACTCGAACCCCCTCGCCAAAGAGTTCGTCTTCCACGGCCGCGACACCATCGCTGCTATCGGGACGACCCTCGAGGAAGGTATCGATCTCCTGGGAATACTGAGGTTTCGACTCCTTGCGAAGATGCTTCACGACCTTTTTCAACTCCTTGTCGGAGATGAAGGTGCACTGGGCTCGGATCAGATCGGATGCATCGGGAGGGAGGTACAGCAGATCGCCCATGCCGAGCAATTTCTCGCCACCGATACGATCGAGGATGGTTCGAGAATCGATCCTGCTGGCCACCTTGAAACAGATCCTCGCCGGAAGGTTGGCCTTGATCAGACCGGTAACGACATCAACCGATGGGCGCTGCGTCGCGAGAATTACATGGATCCCCACGGCACGAGATTTCTGTGCCAATCGGATGACAGTGGTTTCCACGTCCTTGGCACTCGACATCATCAAATCCGCAAGTTCGTCGATAATAATGACGAGATAGGGCAATCGCTCGGGTAACTGATCGGCCTCCTCGTGACTGATTTTCTTGGCCACCCGGTCGTAGCGCTCCTGTGGATCCTGCTCGTTGTACTCCGGGAGGTTGCGGACCCCCGCTTTCGAGAAGAGTTCGTATCTCTGGTCCATCTTTCGGACCAACCACTCCAGGGCTGCCGGCGCCTTTTTCATGTCCGTGATCACCGGAGTGAGAAGGTGTGGAATGTCCTCGAAGGCCGAGAGTTCAACCATCTTCGGATCGACGAGGATCAACTTCAGTTCATCGGGCGATCTCGTCATCAACAACGATGTGATGATCGCATTGATGCAGACAGATTTGCCCGAACCGGTAGACCCCGCGATGAGCAGGTGAGGCATTCGCGCCAGATCCTCGACGATGGGTTCACCCGCAACATCTTTTCCGAGCAGAATTGGAATTCGGGGCTCGGCATCATGGAAAACACGACTCTGGAGAATCTCTCTCAGGACCACAATCTCGCGTTGTTTATTGGGAACCTCGATCCCGACCGTAGGCTTGCCCGGAATCGGTGCCACCACCCGCACGCTCTGAGCAGACAGTGCCATCGCGAGATCATCGGAGAGGCTGACGATCTTGTGTACCTTGATACCTGCATCGAGACTCAACTCGTACTGGGTGATCACCGGGCCCCGCTGTATGTTGGTAACACGGGCATCGATCTTGAAGGACTTCAACTTCTCTTCGATACGGGTGGCGACAAGATTGAGTTCTTCCTTGCCCTCCTCGTGATCAACAATTCTAGGCTCCTCGAGAAGCGAGATGGACGGTGGTGAAAAGACCCCATCGAAGGTGAGTTGCTCCTCTTCGAAGGAGATGGACACCTCTTCTTGCTCAGGACCGAGCCGGATGGTGCGCTCGGGAACCTCTTCGTC
>DCAA01000040.1:11582-15652 GCA_002311345.1 Planctomycetes bacterium UBA1146
CTTCCTCGTCCTCTTCTTCCTCGTATTCTTCGTCTTCGTCGTATTCTTCCAGTTCCTCGTCGTCCTCGTACTCCTCTTCTTCGTCGGAATCGCCGAGCAAGAGCTCCTTCTCTTCATCGGTCACTTCGGGATCTCCGGACCCGGCCGCCTTCTTTATTTTAGAACCAGCTGCCTGAGATGCGGTTCCGATGGAACCCGCAACCTTGCGAACCATCCCGGGAGTTTTCTGGCCCATCCCGGCGATAGCATTTCCGGCGAACGCCAGAGTTGATCTCAACATCTGAGCCACTGGCATTCCGGTCGCGAACATCAGGCCCAGCAGCAGAGCAAGGACAGAGAAGATGGTCGTTCCCGTGACCCCGAAGGCATCGAAGGCCATCGATCCGAAAAACATCCCTATGACCCCACCCTTGTAGTCGGATCCGGCAAGCAGAGCTGTCTCGGTGAATCGGTACTCGAGGAAACAAATCGCGCAGACGACCAGGCCCAGCCCCAGGATACGCGGCCACCAGGACTGAAAACGGACGTGGAACAGCAGTAATCCGGCCCAGACCGCGTAGACCAGTGCCAGCAGGAAACTGGCGACAGGGCCGAAAACATCGAAGTGCAGGCCAGCGATGAAACTGCCGAACTGTCCGCATGCATTGTCGAGACTGCGGCCCTGCGCGACGAGATATTCGCTGTAGAGCGCAACGAAAAAGAAAGCGGTCAGCGCCAGCAATGCCAACGCCCCGGCCTCCCGGGCCAGACCTGCAGATTTCAAACTGGCGCCCCCACGACGTTGACGCCGGTTTCGATTTGAGCTCATCACTCCCCGTTGAAGGCACGGCCGCAGCGGCGAGAAGCGACCTTCGTGCCAATGAACTCGACGATCTTCACAGCCAGATCTCTCTTGGTGATATCTGGCATCGGAATCGCCGGCTCCCCCGGCTCCAGCCAGACGTAATCCCCCATGGCCACGCCCAGGTTGTCCGGCGTGTTGCAAAGTACCAGATCTAGACGTTTGTTCACGGCCTTTCGTCGTGCTTCTTCCTCATGGTGGTCCGTCTCGAGGGCAAATCCGACCAGAACCCGTGGTCCCCGTTCATCTTCCTTCTCGGCACCTCTTGCTGCCAGAACATCGGGATTGGGAACCATTTGCAGGTCCCATCGATCGTCTGACTTCTTGCGTTTTCCGGCGATCGGCTCGGCCGGGCGATAGTCACAAACTGCGGCGGTAGCGACCAGTACGTCAACTCGAGGCCACAGTTCCACGGCGATTTTTTCCAGATCACAGGCAGTCGTGAAAGGATGGTGAATCACTCCATCGGGAGCCGGCTGGTGCACCGGACCAAGAGCCAGGTGGACCTCCCAGCCTGCCGTCAGGGCTACTTTTGCCACCTCGATTCCCACGGTTCCACTGGCACCATTACTGAGAAATCGAACGGCGTCGATGGGCTCCCGGGTCGGCCCCGCAGTGATCAGCAGGACCGGTCGATTCAAGAGAGTTCCCTCGTCTCGATCAGACCCGACACCACCGCATCGATCTCATCGAGATCTGCGAGCCGCCCGGGCCCCGTCGACCCACACGCCAGATGCCCGGTGGCGGGTTTGACGACATGGATTCCACGCTCCAGCAAGATCCTGACATTCTCCTGCAGGGCAGGATTTTTCCACATCCGGTCATTCATCGCCGGACACACCACCGTGGGGCCATCCCAGGCCAGTGCGGTGAGACAAACCACATCATCACCGAATCCATGGGCCAGACGAGCGATGTGATCCGCGCTGGCAGGAGCGATCACCAGGACGTCCGCATCATCTCCTGCACCGATGTGTTCTGGACGTTCATGGGTACCGACCGGATGCCAGATCCGGGAGATCACCTCCGTGCGAGTCACCGCTTCGAAAGTGAGCGGTTGAATAAATCGGCACGCCGCAGGTGTCATACGGACCCGAACTGTTGCCCCGCGCTGTACCCAACGAGAAGCGAGGTCCACCGCCTTATAAGCAGCAACACCTCCGGTAACACCGAGGATAATCTTGCGGGTTTCCCAGTTCATGGATTCGTTCATGGAAGATCACGGTGCGACGCGTGAAAAACACGCGCCGCACCGTCTCCGTCATTCGTTGGTAGGATTAAGAAACTGCGAGAGTTCCTTGATCCGCGCCTCCTTGACCTTCTTCAGGTCAGAGCCATAGACCTCTTTCTCTTCATCCTTGTCGCCATCTCCGGAAAGTTTGCGAGCATCGGAAAGGAAACTGGTCTCGGCAACTTCGAGTTCTGCAAGTACAATTTTTTCCTGCAGAATTTCCTGAATCACGATTTCTTGCAGATCGTTGGATTCGATCTCGACGAGAGGACGTGCCCCTCGTTTCAGTTCCACGATGCGTTTCTGCATCAAAGAAGTAAGCTGGAGTTTCCCGCCCGTTTTTAGAACGAGCTGGTCTTCGATATCAACATCCAGCACGAGTGCCTCCATTCCAGATCCAGCGATCGGTAAGCGCTGAATCCTCGATTCTTGATCAATTTTCACCTCTGCGAGTCAACTCCTCCTCGATGATCGAGGCGACTTCCTCGACCGTATCGTCGAGCACTTCGTTGACGACACAGTGGTCGTATCCATCCTTCTGTTCCATCTCCGAGAGCGCATTACGCAATCGCAGATCGACCATCTCTTCATTCTCGACACCGCGCATCTCGATTCGACGCCGCAGTTCCTCGAGCCCTGGAGGCTCCAGGAAAATCTGCAGGGTATCGACTCCGTCCTGGCGCAACTTCCGGGCGCCCTGCACATCGATGAGTAGCAGTACCGCCCTCGTCTGGACGAGTTGCTGCTCGATGCCATCGCGTGGACTTCCGTAGAGGTTCCCGTGCACCTCGGCGTGCTCCAGGAATCCTCCTTCCTCGACGCGCTGCTCGAAACGGGCACGATCGAGGAACAGGTAATCCACTCCATCTTGCTCCCCTGCTCGGGGAGTTCTCGTGGTGGCAGTGATGGCTCGGACGAATCCGGCCTTCTGCTGCAACCCCTCGCTCACCACTGTCTTTCCGACCCCGGAGGGTCCAGAAAGAACTACCAGAATTCCGCGAGCGGTCACCGCACCGCCCCCTTTTCTTGATCCCCACCACGGGGGGATTCTTCATTCGATGTTCTGTGTCTGCTCTCGCAACCGATCGACCTGGACCTTGATCTCGACCACCGTGTGGGCGAGATCGTGTCGCGGTAACTTCGAGGCCATCGTGTTGGCCTCACGGAACATTTCCTGGGTCAGGAAGTCGAGACGACGACCGACTCGACCACCATCCAGGATGACCTTGCGATACTCGATGAGGTGTCCCCGTAACCGGGTCAACTCCTCCGTGATGTCTGAACGCTCGGCCAGGATCCCGATCTCGCGAGCAAGATCCTGGGAAACGAGATCCACTCCGGTCGGCTCCACCCACTGGCGGATCCGCTCCTGGAATCTCTCACCTAGCCACTTCATCGCCCCGGGAAGAGCCTCCTCGAGTTGACCGATACCCTTGTCGATACAATCGAGGATGCGATTGAACTCCTCGAGTAACCTCTCGCCCTCGTTCTGCTGCATCTGGCGCATTTCTGCCACTGCATCCTCGAGGGCATTCATGAGCAACCCGTCCGATTCTTCGTCGACCTTGTACCCGAGACCATTCTGTCCCTGGAGCAGGATCGCATCAGAGATCTTCACCTCCTGGCCTGGAGCCATTTCGTCGCGCAGGGCACAGAGTCTGTCGTAGTTCCTCTTGATCTGCTCGAATCCGCAATTGTCGGCTCCCTCATCGGTCTCTTGCAGTTGGATCGAGACGGAAAGAGATCCGCGCTCGATCTTCTCTTTCAGGTAGCTGTCGATCTGCCCCTGGAGCGAAGAGAAGGAATCGGGGAGATGGCAGGCGACCTTGAGATAGCGGTGATTCACCGACCTCAACTCCACTTTCACCCGGACATTACCCGCTTCACAGGATCCGGATCCGAAACCCGTCATGCTGCGCAGACAATCGGTCAATTGCCGCTTCCCCCGTCATCGGTCGAGGTACCCGAACTGTTCGCATCGCCTGCACCATCGTCTGC
>DCAA01000040.1:15719-58173 GCA_002311345.1 Planctomycetes bacterium UBA1146
ATCGTCTGCTGCACCATCGTCTGCTGCATCATCGTCTGCTGCACCATCGTCTGTAATGGGAGCACCTACGATCCCTATGCCGGTAACCGGATCGACGATCGTCACACGACCATCTCCGCCAACTGCATCGCCGATCCCCACCCCTCCCGGTTCCAGGACACCGATGGAGTCTCCGATCGGATCTGACGTGAGGCGCGAATCATCCCGCTCTTCGCGAGCCATCAGGCCCACCGTGATGCAAAGCACAAAGAACGCAACGGACAGATACATGGTGAAACGAGCGATGCCGCTGGTCGGGCTGGTCCCCAGCATCTGTTCCGTGCCACCGAGTCCAAAGGCTCCGGAGAGCCCGGCCTGCTTCGGTTCCTGGAGCAGAATCGCTAGCCCCAGCAGGACCGTCACGACTCCCAGTAGAATCATCAGAAAGGTCACCATCGCTTTACCTCATCTGCAGGGCAGCATCTCGACGTGTCACGCCGATGCGATTCCCGCTTCCAGAATCTCCAGGAAACTCGCCGCATCCAGGCTCGCTCCCCCGACCAAGGCCCCATCAACCACATCAAGATCCAGCAAGGATCTCGCATTCTCCGGCGTCACGCTCCCACCGTAGAGGATCGGAACCGCTTCCGATTCCGCTCCCCGTTTCTGCTGGAGCAGATCCCGGAGTTGCTGATGCACTTCTGAGACCTGCTCCACCGTCGCGGTTCGGCCCGTTCCGATGGCCCACACTGGCTCGTAAGCAACCGCGTACTGCTCAGTTTCATGTAACAGCGAGAGGCCCGCTTCGAGCTGGCGTGAAACCACCTCGCATGTGCGACCCTCATCGCGTTCTTCCAGCGTTTCTCCGATGCAGAGCATCGGGCAGAGGCCCTCGCCGGCAGCAGCGGCCATCTGTCGTGCAACACCCTCGTCGGTCTCTCCGAACAGAGTCCTTCTCTCCGAGTGTCCCACCAGAGCCCAGCGGGCTCCGAACTGACGCGCCATCGCAGCGCCAACTTCTCCGGTGTAAGCACCGGCAGATCGATCAGAAATCTGTTGCATACCGATCTCGATGACACCGGAGTCCGGAAATCCGTTACCGATGCACTCGGCACCATCGCCGGACATCAACCAACCCAACCAGGGGGCCGGGGGGAAGATGACCACCTTCACCGTCGAATTCGCTCCGACGGTAGATTTCCGGGACATCGTACCCGCAGCGACCTCTCGCCAGAGAGATTCGCCCACAATTCGATCGGGATTATGCTTCCAGTTCCCCGCAATGATGATCGGTCTGTCCACGCTTCTCCCCAGGCCAAACCCGATCCGGCGGTCGAGGACGGTGCGCCGAGACAGCCTGGATCAGAACTAGCACCAGATCCGGACGTAAACAGGGAGGCTATCAATCCCCCTGGACTTCGTCAACCTGTTACTGCAAAAGGAGTTCCGTCAGGCGCGGGGGGGCTTCAGAGGCCTTACCTCGAGCTCCGAGATCACGGTCCCTGGCGGAGCCTCCAGAATCGCTGCCACGGCCCGTGCAACCTCCTCTGCTGGCACTCCTGAGCTCTCCTGGGCCTCTATAGAGCCCGGATGGACCAGCGAGACTCGGATCCCCTCATCTCTGAATTCATGGAATATCGACCGGCTCCACCCCACCAGTCCATGTTTCGCGGCAGCATAGGCCGATCCGCCCGGCAACGGCTGAATCCCGGAAATCGAGGAGATATTCACCACCGATCCACCTCCAGATTGCTTCAGATGGGGTATTGCCGCGTGGGTGGCATGCACTGCACAGAATAGATTCTGCTCGATGACGCTGCGGAATTGAGCGGGATCGAGCTTCTCGAAGCGACTGCGCAGCACTTTTCCGGCGTTATTGACCAGTGCATCGACACCTCCGAGGTCTGCGGCCAACTGGTCGATGGCCAGCCCCGCGGCGGTCGAATCGGTCAGATCCACCGCAACTGAAGTGACCGCGGCCCGGGAGCGAACCGCCTCCGAGAGCCCCGCTTCATCTCGAGCCAGGATTCCAACCTGCCAGCCATTGCTCGTCAGATGACCGGCGATGGCAAGACCGAGACCACGACTCCCGCCTGTCACGATGACCCTGCGATCCAACGCCCCCCCTCTCCACTGCACTGCTCGAAATGCCAGCGCAGGGTACACTATCCAACTTCCAGGAAGGAGTCGGATGGCGTTTCCCTTCGGACTCGGCAGTCGATCGATCATCGGAGTCGTGCATCTAGGTCCACTTCCTGGAAGTCCGCGTTGTCACGAATCCAGGGATGCGATCCGCCAGCATGCCCTCGCCGATGCAGAAGCTCTGCTGGAGGGAGGCATCGACGGAATTGTCGTCGAGAACTTCGGTGACGCGCCATTTCTTCCTGGCGGTGTCGAATCCTCAACCGTTGCCGAGATGAGTGTCATCGTGGCCGCCATTGTCGAACTCGCCAAACAGGTTCCGGTCGGTGTGAATGTACTGCGAAACGATGCTGCCTCAGCACTGGCCATTGCAGCAGCCACCGGTGGTCGTTTCATCCGCGTCAATGTGCACACATCAGCAATGCTCACCGACCAGGGCTGGATCGGTGGGCGTGCCCACGAAACCCTTCGCCTGCGTCAATCCATCGAAGCCGACTCGATCTCCATCGCTGCGGATGTGGGAGTAAAACACGCTATCCGTTCGGACGACTACGATGCCGGCAGTGCTGCCATCGAAACGGTGGATAGAGGACTTGCAGATGCTGTGATCGTCACGGGAAAGTCGACGGGGGATCCTCTCGATCTCGATGAACTACAGCAAGTGCGAAGCGCGATTGCCACAACACCTCTGCTGGCCGGCAGTGGCGTTGATCTGGACAATGTCATCCCGATCATGGAGTTCGCCGACGGTGTGATCGTCGGAACCTCGTTGAAGATCGATGGAGATGTAGGACAACCGGTGGATGTGGCTCGTGTTAGAAACCTGGTCGCGAGGGTACGCTGCTAGAGATCCGGGAGGTTCGTCTTCTCGAGGCTACCGCCCGCTTCGATGAGAAGCCTGGCCACCCGCGCCAGGAGAGCCTTCACTCCTGCGGTTTTCTCCACCGGGTGATGGAGTTGGCACCGAACCACTGTGCTGGTCTTCTTCTGCTCCACAACGATCAGGAAGCGTTGCGTGACTCCCAGTTCTATCACCAGTGCCAGGACCAATAACTGGGTTCGATCGCTTCGTAGATAGGCTCCCTGGAGATTCCTCACCTCAGACCCCTGTACCTCCTGTTGAGGCTCGAATCCTCTCCAGATCTGTTCGAGGGGAGGTGCTCCCGTGATGACCGCATGGGGCATCGCCTCACTCCTTTCCTGCAAACGTTGCCGGCTGTCTCTTGTCTGATTATCGTAAGTCGCGGACACCGATGGCAAGCGAGGCAATCTCACCTCTAAGGATTACGGAAATTCCGCTCTATGAACATTCCCTCCGATGGCTACATCCTGATGATAGAAACCAGTCAACGCAATGGATCCGTTGCGCTGGGGACCTACGATGGAAAACTCCAGGATGAAGAACTGTTCAGCCCCGGACTGGTACATGGAAAAGAACTGCTGCCGAGGATCGACACCCTGGTGACGAGAAATCATGCGAAGTCTCAACTGGCGGTGGTCGCGGTCAGCAGTGGACCGGGGTCGTTCACAGGAATCAGAATCGGGGTCTCCGCAGCAAAGGCGATCGCCTGGTCGCTCAAGATCCCGGTGCTCGGAATTTCATCTCTCGATGTCATCGCAGCCAACATCGAGGAGGACGGAAAGTGGGGAGTGCTGCTCGATGCCGGCAGCGGAGATCTGGACCTGGCCCTGTTCGAGGTCAGTGGACACAAAACGTCGCGCCTGGATCAGGATCGGGCGATCGATAAGGAAGAGCTGGCCTCTTTCGTCGAACCGGGGATCGGTTTCATCGGTTCAGGTTCCAGGAGGACCGATTTTCCTGCAGGATTGAAGACCGGCCCCCTGGAATGGGACACCCCACGAGCCAGTCGAGGACTGGAGATTGCAAATTCCCAGGTACGTCAGATCGTCGAGGGGAGTCCAGCCCCTCCCGGCTGGGAACAACCACATCTCCTCAACCCCCGGTATCTTCGCGTAAGTCGTGCCGAGGAGGTCAGGCGTCGTCGAATCGAAGGAGAGGAACAGGCATGAAACCTGAGCGTGCCTGGGCAACCATCGATCTCGATGTCATCGCGAACAATCTCGAACTTCTCCGTCAACGCTTGCCCGACAAGAAGTTTCTCGCTGTAGTCAAAGCCGATGCGTACGGACACGGTTCAATTCCGGTTTCGAAACGCCTGGAGAAGGAAAACATCGATTTCCTCGGTGTAGGGACCTGCCGGGAAGCGCTCGATCTCCGTGAGGCAGGAATCACAACCCGCATCCTCGTACTCGGTGCGCTGGTCGAACCTGAACTGGACCGTCTCATCGATCAGGAGATTTCCGTCACCATTCATTCTCCGGGTCGGATCGAAGTCCTCGACAAAACAGCCCTCACGATGGGACGAGAACTCGGAGTCCATCTACTGGTCGATACAGGCATGGCGAGGCTCGGGGTGAGCCCCGCTCAGGCGGTCGCTCATGCCCGTAAAATCGCTCAGTGCGAAGGACTTCGTCTCGAGGGGATCGGCACCCACCTCCCCACCCCCTCGGATTCCTCACAGGTTTTTCGCCAGAGAAAAATTCTGCACGAAATCGTCAAGGATCTCGAAAATCTGCGAATCGGACCCCTGCTGGTGCACATCGATGCGAGCGAGGCGGCGCTGAGATATCCCGACCCGGACGCGGCAATGGTGCGTATAGGGGGAGCGCTCTATGGATTCTTCAATCATCTTCCTGGCGGAGCAGGACTCGAGGCCGCCCTCTCCCTTCACAGCCAGATCGTCTATCTGCGAGATCATCCCTCGAATCATCCCGTGGGTTACGGAGCAACTTATATAACTACTCGCAAATCAAGGCTGGCAACGGTACCCATCGGCTATCACGATGGATTTCCCTCGACCCTGTCGAATCGCGGTCAAGTAATCATCCGCGGGCAGCGTGTTCCGGTAGTGGGTCGGGTGACGATGGATTACACCGTCATCGATGTGACCGACGTCCCCGGTACCGTTGTCGGTGACGAGGTGACCCTGATCGGATCCAATCAGGACGAACGTATTGAAGCCGAGGAGATCTCCCGGTGGTGCGGAATCCTGCCCTACGAGGTGACTTGCCTCCTGGGCAGAAGGATCAACAGACACCATGTCGAAACGATCTCAAGAGAACTCGAACTGGAAGGGAGGTAAGCAGATGGATGATTCTACAAATCACCGCACTGCCACCGTGTCCTACCCCCTTCCCGTGGGGAGAAAAAAGCCGACCAAGACCAGGATTCGCGCTCGACTGCGTCGCATCTTCCTGTTCGTGCTCATCATTCCCCTGGCATTTGTAGGAGTCACATTCTGGATCGGATCCTGGATCCTGAGTCCCGAGCAGATGACCTATCGCGCTCGAACTCTTCTGGCAGATCGTCTATCGACCGGCTTTGCAGTCGATGACGTCAAGTGGAACTGGCCTGCGAGCATCGAGGTCAACAATCTGGTGATCTACCCGCCGCACGGAAGCCGTTATGCCGAGTTGATCAGAATCTCTCATCTCGACATCGATTTGAATCCCTGGGCTCTCATTCTTGGTAAGACTCACATCGAGAAGGTAGAGATCTCGGGATCAACGATGGTCCTGGAACGAGATCATCTCGGAGACCTGACCATTCTCGATGTGATGCGAGACGCGATCGCCCCCGTACAGGGGCCCTCCCTTTTGCCCGAAGATGATACGAATCGCACCGCTGCAATCGCCCCACCCGAGTTGATCATTTCGGACCTACGTGTGGAAACCTGTCCCGTGACAATTGCCCACAGCCCGGATGGCTTACATGTCTCCAGTCTTCGACTCGAAGTTTCCTCCGACGATCCGCAACTGTGGAAACTTCGTGGTGTTGCCTTCGACAGTTCTGTACGCAGTATCCGCCTCGAAGGTGGAGGCAGGCTCTCGATGGGAGATTTCGAACTGAGCCTCGACATCGATCGTATTCAACTCGATCAACATCTCAGGGAGCGAATTCCACCAGCACTTCGATTGGTCTGGGACAATTACCATCCGACTGGAGTAGCGAGCCTGAAACACACCTTGGTGTTACGAGATGCACAGCCGATCAGAAATTCTACCGAACTAACCATCTCTCAGGGCTCGCTCAGATTCGAGGAACCCGACATTCTCGTCGATCAACTGTCTGGAAAACTGGAGATCACACCGGAGGCCATCTCCTTTCGGGATCCTCTCGTCGGGAATTTCTTTGGTGCCCAGGCGTTCCTCTTCGGAGAGATCAAACTGGACGCCTTGAAGCCCGGAGCAAGCGAACTCGAACTCGCGATCGACGGTCTCGTCTTCGAGCCACGAATTCATGATGTACTTCCCGAGGCGATCCAGAAGGTCTGGAACAGGTTTTCTCCTTCTGGAAAGTTCGGTCTGCGAATTTTAGTGGGCGGTGACCAGTACCCTCCCGATATCAGGGAGATGAGAGTGATCCTCGCTGGAGTGGATGGCAGTTACTCCGACTACCCATATCCTCTGCGCGATTTGCATGGCGAAATCCGATATTTCGATGGTCAGATCGAGTTGGACATCTCGGGCGGAATCGCCGGGGAGCCGATCAGGGCGCGAGGCAACTTCCAGGTGGAGCCACTCGGAGAAAGTCATCTCGTCATCGAGGGCAAATCCCTACCTCTCGATGATCGTGTGCGGACAGCGCTCGGAGATCGCTTTTCACACATCTTCGATCTCTATTCACCTCGAGGAGATTCAGATCTTCGCATCGAACTCGAACGGCAAACCACCGGTAACCCTCTCGATCTGAGGATCGTCATGGATCCCAGAGGAGCCAGTATTGCGCACCAGGCATTCCCCTATCGAGTTCATGATCTCACAGGTCGAATCATCTTCGAAATCAGTCAAGGAAAGGTCCTGTTTCAGAATCTCGTAGGAAGACACGGCCCGAGCGAACTGGCACTTCCCGCCGGGTTGATCGAATACAAGGGCGGCAAACTCGTACGGATGGAAATCCCCATCGAGAGTCCAAGGCTTGTCCCCGATGAAGAACTCATCTCGGCTTTGCCGGTAAATGTTTCGGACCGGCTACGTTCTCTCGACCTCATCAGGGGTGGAGGATCGCTCGATACCGTCGTCGAATTTCGCTCTGACGAGAACACACCCTTTGATATCTACGTCCGTGCTCGGATCGCTGATCCGGTGCGGTTGCGTTATCACAAACTTCCATACCCGCTGGTATTTCACCAGGGGCAGGTGGTTTTCTCGAGCACCGAAGGACGAATCCGCCTCGATGAATTGAGAACCGATCCAGAAGGTTCACCCATCGTGACCGTATCTGGTGAAATCGGACCTGATGATTCCATCGAAAACCAGTCGCCTTCTAGCGACACTACGCTTCTCTCGATGAATCTGACCATCATGGAAGGACCCGATGGCAAAGGACTGCTCCTCTCTGATGATCAACTGGTCCAGAATCTGCCGCCCGACCTGAAGAACTTCTTCAAGAAGATGCAACTCGCAGGAAGTGTCTCGGGGCGGATCGATGTCGTTTACCGTTATCTGAAAAACGAACTGACCGAACCGATCGAAATCGTTGAATACGACGTTCAGGGGAAGCTGAAAGAGGGTCTCTTCGACTTTGCCATCCGTGCGGAGGAACTGTCTGCAAACTTCGTGATTCACGGTGGAATCCAACCGGGACAAGGGCATACATTCTCCGGCCAACTATCCGATGGTGATTTCCGTTTCTCTCGTTTTCGCGCAACTGTTCCTTCGACTCGAAACCTCAGTTTCACCTACGGAATCGACCACCCTCGAATTGCCTTCCAGGATGATCAAGAACAACAAGAGGACCCTCCCTCGCAATGGCTCAGAAGTCGACTACCCGCGGACCGATCCAAGTTGTTCCAGGCTGAACTGGGACCCTGTGAAATCTACGGAGGACCACTGGATGGGTTCTTCTTCGCGGATCTTGGTCAGGAGCATGGCAGCTTCGCCGGAGAAGCGATTCTCAGTGATGTGGATCTCTCGCTCGGGTCGGAACTCTTGTTTGGCAAGAAGGGAGTCCGGGGAACCGCTCGGGGGTCGGTTCAGGTGGAAGGCGTGGTGGGTTCAGCCGAATCGATCATGGGCAGCGGCGAGTTTTCGATCCGAAAAGGATTGCTGGCGCAGATTCCACTTCTTGCCGGTGCGATCATCAATCCTTTCGAGGGACTCAACCGCAACAACAACAAGATCAGGGAAGCCGATTGTCACTTCTCGATTCATGATCAGATCTTCGATTTCAGAGGCATGGGTTCGATCAAGTTGAGAAGCGAAACCGGAAGGATTCTTGGCAGGGGAACCCTGGCCTTCAACAAGATCCTGAATCTGGTGATGGAACCGCAGACCCTCGGAGGAGCGCCACTTCTGTCCGACATCGCGAATCGACTTCTCCGTTTCCGGATTCGCGGAACCCTCGATGATCCAAAATTGAACAGCAGGAAGGAAACACCCTCTCGAGGCGATTGAGAAGCAGTCTCACCAAGCACGACAATCATCAACATGCCACTATTGTGGAACAGTCTCAGAGGCCAGGATGGCAGCGGAGGAAACCGATGAAATCAGATGAATCACCTAGACTTCGCAGGCTACCGGTCCAGATCATCCTGGTCCTTTGCCTTTTCGTACCGATGCTGGTCAGTTCTTTCCCGGATCCATCCCAATCGGTACCCGGGGTACGGATCCCTGGTGAAGTAGCCAGCGGTATCAACCAGAGTGCCCGTTCACTGCTGAGTGCTCTGTCTCAGGAGCAACGAGAGAAAATTCACTTCAGCGCCACTCCAGGGGCCGGAGGAAGTGAAGCGCTCTCCAACTGGTCATATTTCCCGGGTGAGCGACCAGGATTGAAACTGAATGACATGTCTGCGCAAGAACGAGTTCTGGCTCAACGCCTGGTGAGAAGCGCTCTTTCCGATACGGGTCACCTGAAATGGAATGCCATCGTGGCACTCGAAGATGTATTACGAATGATGAGTGCTCGAGATAATCGTTCTGGTAAACCTGATCCATCTCGAGATCCTGGACTCTATACCTTCGCCATCTTCGGTGATCCCGCTGCTGATGCTCCCTGGGGATGGCGTGTCGAAGGACACCATATTTCCATCAAGTTCCTGCTCGAAGGTGATCGAGTGCTCTCCTCCACGCCCGCTTTCCTGGGTGCCGCTCCGACAGTGCCCATGATGGGCCCCAATACCGGAACGGAACTCCTCGATGAGGAAGAAGAACTGGCGCTCGCCCTGATGAAATCACTAGTTCCAGAGCAAAAGGAGATCGCCATCCAGCAGGGTGAACTCCCTCGAGATGTAGTGACCGGACCTGGACATCCAGGTGCACCCGATGCCGTGGGTATCCGTCTCGACCAACTGGATTCATCCCAGAAGATCCTGCTCGATGCCCTCATCGATTCTCATCTGGGAATACTGAACTCCCCCATCGAAGAGGCAGAAAAAACCCGAATCACCGATGCGAACCTCGACGAGATCCGATTCGCGTGGTGGGGTTCACTCGACAAGGAAATGCGTCACGCTTACCGGATCCAGGGCCCGACCTTCGTCGTGGAACTGGTCCGGACTGCCGGAGATCCGGGACATGTGCACATCGTCCGGAGAGATCCCGATCGAGATCTGGATGGTTCTCCGCTCCTTCAGCATCTCCAACAGGCGCACGGAGAATGAAACCTGCCGGAGCCGCTCGATTGAGGATCGAATTCGCTTCATCATGTCGGGTTCAGAGAGGATTTGATGTCGTCAATAGTCAATGCTGAAGCCATCGTCGAATGTGTGCCCAACATCTCGGAGGGACGCGACCGACAGAAGATTGATCTCATCGTGGCTGCGGCTGCAGCAGTGGAAAATGTCGATGTCCTGGACGTCGATCCGGGTTCTGAAACCAACCGTACAGTGATCACCCTGGTGGGACCACCCGACCCTATCGCCGAAGCCGCGTTTCGGCTGGTCGAAAAGGCCGCAGAACTCATCGACATGAGTTCGCACCAGGGCGCTCACCCGCGCCATGGAGCTACCGATGTCTGCCCCTTCATACCCGTCAGCGAAATCTCGATGGAACAGTGCATCGAGATCGCAAGAGCGGTTGGAAAACGAATCGGTGAAGAACTGGAGATCCCGGTCTACATGTACGACCGTGCCGCACTTCGTGAAGATCGGATGTCGCTGGCGGACGTTCGAAGGGGCGAATACGAAGCTCTCTCCGAGAAGATGACAGATGAACAATGGAAGCCGGATTTTGGACCGGCCCGTTTCCTGCCTGGCCCAGGGGTCGTTACCGTTGGAGCTCGCGAGTTCCTGATCGCCTATAACGTGAACCTCAACACCCGCGACAAGAGCCAGGCCAACGATCTGGCGATGGAAATCCGCGAAAAGGGCCGTGCAGTGCGAATCAATGCACGTACTCCTTACTACTCGAGTGGACAGTTACTTCGCTATAGAACCGATGATGGCATCTGGCCATCGGCGCTCACTGCCGAGGTCTTTTCGACTCGTGAAGAACTCGATCAGCATCTTCGTGACCACGGTACCTCACTCGATAAGGAAGCCACTTTTTTCGGGCAAGACCCGTCTGCGCTCGACGGTGAGATGGTGATGAAACGGGGCAGATTCGAACATTGCAGGGCTGTCGGCTGGGTGATCCCCGAATACGGCCGTGCTCAGATCTCCATCAATCTGACCGATTTCCATGTGACCAACATGCATCATGTATTCGATGCCTGCCGCCAACTGGCAGAAGATCGAGGTCTCGTGATCACCGGCTCCGAACTGGTAGGGGTGGCCCCTTACCCGGCCATCCGTGCAAGCGGAGAACATTACCTCTCGAACCAGGGTTCGAGTCGCGGGATTCCTGTTCAGGACATCATCGCGACCGCCGTTCAATCCCTGGGCCTTTGCGACATCTCGAACTTCGATCCAGAACGCTCGGTGATCGGATTGCCGACGACCAGTGGTCCTCTGACATCTCAGACGGTTGACGGATTCGTCGATGAAGTCTCACGCGATTCTCCCGCTCCCGGGGGCGGCTCCATCGCGGCCCTGGCTGGATCTCTCGGGGCGGCGCTCTCCTCGATGGTGGCCAACCTGACCTTCACCAAACGCAAGTACCGCAAACGACGTGCGGAAATGGAAACGATCGCCATCGAGGCTCAACGGCTCAAAGACGATCTTCTGCGTGCCGTGGACGAGGATACGGAAGCGTTCGAGAGCGTGATCGCGGCGCTGCGTCTTCCCCAGGGCACCCCCGAACAGGAGAAAATTCGGGCTGTCGCCATCGAAGCGGGTTATCGCCATGCCATCGAGGTGCCTCTCAATAGCGCCGAATTATGCCTCGAGGTGATGAGACTGGCACTCAAGGCAGCACATAGAGGTCTTCCTGCGGGGGTCACCGATGCCGGCACAGCCGTCTGGATGGCCAGGGCCGGATTCGAAGGTGCGATTCTCAACGTTCGGATCAATCTCTCAGAAATCAAGGATGAGAAGTGGCGCTCAGCCATCGAGGAGCGGATCCTACTGCTACGAAAAGACGCTGAGAGCCTGTTGGAGCAGTGTCAGCAACAACTGGAGGAAATCCTGGGATCCTGAGGGATCTTTGAGGTAAATTTGGGGTTACCGTTACAGAACAGTAGAATTTGGCTCCCGAGCAATCCCTGCTCCGGCAAGACGAGGAGAAACAATGAAGCTTGCTCTCATCATCATGAGTGTCCTGATTGTCGTCACTGGCGCCATGGCATATTCAAATCTTCAAGAAGCTAAACAATCTGGTGAACGTGCGGATCGGTTGAACAACCGCTTGCAGGTTCTTCAGGAGCGTCTGGAGATCCTCGAGTCGAAACCGGATCCGACCGATGCGTCTTCCTGGTCCAACACGACCGTCGATCCGGAAACCGGCGTCGCTACCGTCCCCGATGAAGTCGTCGCCGCCATCGCCATGCGGATTGCCCAGAACGACCTCGCACTCGGGGCCATCGCGCAGGGGATCCCTGCAAATTCGACTTCAAAATCGGATCCTGGAGTTTCCCTTTCTCCCTCCCAGTTCGACCAGGGGGTAAGAGACACCCTTGCAGCGGTACGCGATGAAGAACGCGCTGACAGAGAGCAGAGAAATGCAGAGCGGACGATGGCACGGGCGCAGGAGCGAGCCGGTAGAATGGCCGAGCAGCTGGGCCTGACCGGTGGCCTGGCCGACGATTTCACCTCCTTGTTGACCGATCATTCAGTCGAGATGTCCACGTTGTGGAGCGAAGCCCGTGGTCTGGATCTGGGTCGCGGTGAGATGAGGAACTTCTTCGAGCAAACTCGCGAAGAACAAAGTGGAGAAATCGAAGATCTTCTCAACGCCGACCAGTACGCCGCGTACCTGGAATTACCGCAGGGCGGAGGCTGGGGGGGCAACTTCGGAAGACGTGGTGGTGGGAATAACAGCGGCGGAACCAACAACGGTGGTGGGAATAACAGCGGCGGCAGTGGCGACAGCGACGACAGCGGAAACCACGGTGGAGGTGGCCCCGGAGGTTACTGATGGTCTGCTTCGTCGAGGAACAGTTCTTTCATGCTCGACGGTAGCGGGGCTATGATCCCCACATGCTGAAGACAGAAAAGGACTACTCCGACCCCTTCGTGCGTCAGTTGAGTCTCTTTCTCGAAAACCATGTTGGTAAATTGCGCGAGATCCTGCGCTACCTCACCACTGAAGACATTCTCGTCCATGCCATCTCTGTGATCGATAGTGCAGACCACGCCATCGTTCGTCTTGTCGTTGATCGAGTCGGTACAGCGCGCCAGGTGCTCCACGAAAACGGCATTCCCGTATCTGTGAATCCTATTCTCGCCATCGAAGTACCCAATGAACGAGCGGGACTACGCATGATCTGTCGCTCACTGATTCAGGCCGAGATCAACATTCACTATGCCTATCCAATGCTGACGCGCCCCCATGGCTTCGGAGTGTTCATCGTTCATGTAGACGAGAACAATACTGCCCGTCAACTGCTCATGGATGATGGATTCAAGTTGCTCGACGAGAGCGATCTGGGGCTGGCCGGGGTGTAGGACTCCTCTTTCTGGACTCCATCAATTTGACGAACCATGGCAGCACATCTGGTGGCAAAAAAGAAACCCCCCGGCCCGAGGAGACAGGCCGGAGGGTGTGTGGGCCTAGGCCAAAACCATGAGCCCACGGTGTCCCCCAAATCTCCCACGAAGATCCGCCAACCCGAAGGTTGGGATCGATGCCAGCGTTTCTGCCGAAGCAGATTCAGGTGATATCCCCCGAGATCATCCCGAAATACGCTGAAACACCTGAGAGAAATTCTTTGTATCTTCCAGCATAACCACAGGCGGAATTTGGACTAGCCCTGCAGGGTCCTGGCGGCAACGTGACTGCCGAAGTCATGACAGGAACGTTAGCAGAGGAGATGATGGTGTTTTCTCAGATGCACGAGAACTCGTGCTGGGATAATAGTCACGGTGACCGATAGCCAGGAAAGACATCATTCCAGCGCTTTCACACCCTCTCGAATCCCGTCGATGGATAGTTGAATGACATAACTGACAAGTTGGTCGATCTCTTCAGGTTTGAGAACTTGTAGCGGCATCTTTGCCTGACCATTGTCGAAGGTTGGTTGTTTCAAGTAGCCATGGAGCCATAGCGACATCTTACGCAGTTGGTCTGCCTCATCTTCGATGGCCAGAAATAGTTCTTCCTTCGCCTCGTAACGATTGGGATCGTCCTGACGCATCGTTTCGAGGTGATCGGAAAAGGACTGCATCCGCTCGAGCCGCCGCACAGAAACCTGGATAAGAGGCGGCTGAAGTATCGCGCCACGACCGTCAATTTTGTGGCAGAGGATGCAGCGTTTCTTGGCTACCAGATGCCCCAGTTTCGCTCTCCTCTGGAAGGCTGGATCCTCGATGAGGGACAGGTCGGGAAGGCCCTGGGGTTGAGCAGAGGGGTCCTGTGAGGCTGTGTCATCCTGGTCGGACTGTGTTGAATTGGGGGTCTTGGTAGAAACTTCAGGGTCTATCCTGCCAGAGGTCCCTTGATCGACTTTGGTCTCAACAATCGGGCCGGAATGCTGCTCCACCGGAGTTCCATTGGCCGAGGCTTCCTGGTCGGGATTCTTGGCACCATCGCCACAGGAGACGATAGAAATCAGAGATACCGTTATCAACAGGGGCAAACTCCAGCTCGAGAAAGCCACCTCGCGGAGCAATCCCGGAGTTCGGCCTCGACTCAATCCCTGCATTGAAACATCCTCTCTCTCTGATTGAGCCTAGTGGCCCTACGGTGTGGCGCAAGTCCATCAGTATCCCCTCACGTCATTCTGACTGGAATGATAGGATACCGGACCAGGAGGTGACTCGATGTCGTCACAAAGTCCCATGAATTTCTGCTCGCTGACTGTGATGCTGGCGGCCCTCTTTTTCGGGTCCACTGCTGGCTGGTGCGACGAAGATTTGCAGAAGGTCGAAGCTCTGGAGGCCCTCTTCAAGACCGCGGCCGACAAGAGTAACCCACGGACTGTAGCGGAAGAGTTCCAAACTCGTTTCGAAACACTCGCGATGAAATTCTCAGGAACTGAGAGTGGTCTACGTGCAGAACTTTGGATCCTGCGAAATCACTGGTGGAAACGCTCCGCCGGAACGATGGAAGAAGCGGCAACCAAGCAAGTTCGTCGTCTCATCACAGAATATTCCGATTCTCCTCAACTCTCTCGTATCGCGGAATTCCGTTATCTGTACGACCGTGACGAGATCAGCACCCTGATGGATGAACTCATCGAAGCCAGCCCGCATGACAGGGTCGATGCCTGGGCCATCCATGCCAAGGTCTACACCCTACGCAGGAGCAAGGATCCGCAAGATATAGCCCGGTCTCGCAAGAGCCTGGAATTGTTGAGGGATCGATATGGAGCGGTTCCCTTTCGCGATTCAACATTTGGCGCCATCGCGGTAGCGATGCTATCGCCCCATCCAGCTGAAGACCTGGTGGTCGGTAAAGTCGCTCCAGAAATCGAGGGTTCCGATGTCGATGGGAACATCTTCCGGCTCTCCGACTTCCGAGGGAGGGTCGTGCTGATTGATTTCTGGGGAGACTGGTGAGGGCCTTGCCGGTCAATGTACCCACACGAGCGGTCGCTCGTGGAGAAATACAATGAACACTTCACCATCGTCGGCGTGAATTCAGACCGAGGTCGAGATCGACTCAAGGAAGCGATGGCGCGCGAGGAGATCACCTGGACTTCTTTCTACGATGGTGGAGGAACAGGCGGGCCCATCGCTACCCGGTGGGGAGTCACTGGTTGGCCAACGCTCTTCCTGCTCGATGCCACCGGAACAATCCGCCACAAGGGAGTGCGCGGAGAAAAACTGGAAACGGCCATCGTGGAACTGCTCATCGAGCAGGGAGTGGAACTTCCCGCTGATCCTCGAGAGAAGGAACTCTAGCGGTGACATTTTCGCGCTTGGCAATCGTGGGGGTCTCTACTTGCGCCGAGATCTACGGTCGTTGCGAACCAAACGGATCAGTGCGCACAACATCCGGATACCATCTCTGATCGGCCTGAGGGAACTGCGGGGGCCATCGGACCAGGCCACCGGGAGTTCCTCGATAACGAGCCCATTCCTGCGTGCTGCCAGTAGAATTTCGATGTCGAAGGCAAACCCCTCTTCCTGCAACTGATCGAAGATGGGGATCAATTTCTCGCTACGAAATACCTTGCAACCACACTGGGTATCTTTCACGGGGAGACCTGTCACCAGTTGAACCACCCTCCTGAACAAGGAGCCAAGAATCACTCGTAAGAGCCCCTGTGGAACATCTATTGTGGATCCTGGTAGGTGGCGTGATCCACAGGCGAGATCGGCACCGTCCTCCACCGATCTCAACAGGGGTATTAGCATCTGAGGTGCCGCGGAAAGATCTGCGTCGAGATAAGCAATCATGTCTCCGCGTGCGGAAAGAACTCCTCGCCGAATCGCCGCACCCTTACCGCGATGGTGATCGAGACGTTCAAATCGGAGTCGCTCCTCTTTTTCCAGCCAAGGTGCCATGAAAGAGGAAGGATCATCGGTGCATCCATCGGAAACGATGATGAGTTCTCCATCGATCTCATCTTCCAGGAACTCCAGAACCTCCTCGAGCGTCCTCTTGAGCAGAGGAACACCATTTCGGACCGGTATTACCACCGAGAGCACTGCTTCTCCTCTCGAACCATCATGCCGAGTTCTCGTGCTGTTTTCCGATGAGCGCACGAGCCGACCTCTCGGGCAAGCCCAGCCTTTTCTTCAGGCTCGAATATGCCGATTCGGGCAGAAGATGGGATCCTTGTAGGGAATCCGTCCATTTTCCTGAAAGGCACAAGGAGTGATGACTCAAGCGGGAGACCGGGTCGCACTGGTACTGGGAGGAGGCGGTGCTCGTGCCGCCTATCAGGCGGGCTTCGTTCGATATATCGGAAGAAGACTGCCACAGTTGCGATTCTCCATCCTCTCGGGCACATCCGCCGGGGCTATCAACGCTGTTCATCTTGCTCGCCACCAGGGATCACTATACGAAGCTGCCGAAGACCTTCGCAGACTGTGGTCTCAGTTGACGATGGACCAGGTCTTCAATGCAGACACGGGATCACTTGCGAAGATCGTCACCCGATGGGGCCTTCGCCTCATCAGTGGTGGAAGTTCGTTCGCACCCACCACACGCGGACTGGTTGACACCACTCCGCTGCGGGACTTCCTATCGCGCCAGACCGATCATCTGGATAACGGAAAAATTCCCGGGATCGAGGAAAATATCCTTCGGGGACGTCTTCACTCGCTCGCCATTACCACTACCGATTACAACACGGGGCGTTCCGTCACCTGGATTCATGGCAAGGGCGCCAATGGATGGAACCGAACCTACCGATCTGGTATCCAGACGAAGATCACACTCGATCACGTCATGGCATCATGCGCCATCCCTCTCATCTTCCCAGCCATCAAGATCGGTGATTCCTGGCATGGCGATGGCGGTGTTCGCCAAACCGCTCCTCTCTCGCCGGTGTTGCACATGGGTGCCGATCGAATTCTCGCAATTTCCACCAGAAATCTGCCTGAGGGTGCCGAGCCGAGGAAAGTTGTTTCCAGTAATTATCCACCACCGGCACATGTCGCAGGAATACTGATGAATGCAGTCTTTCTCGACGCACTCGAGTTTGATTCCTGCAATGTACAGAGGTTCAATCAACTTCTAAAAAAACTACCTGAAGAGGATCGTTGCGGACTTCGCCCGGTGGAATTGCTCACAACTCGTCCCAGTGAGGATCCAGGAGTGCTTGCCAGTGAATTCGAAGCTCGCTTACCTGGTCCCTTCCGCTTTCTCGAGCGAGGACTGGGGACGCAGGAAACAGAGAGTCACGACTTACTCTCTCTGCTGATGTTCCAGCCAGAATACATCGAAACGTTACTCTCTCTGGGAGAAAAGGATGCGCGGGATCGCGCCGATGAGGTGATTCCTTTTCTCATCGGCGATCGCAAAGCCACCGTCACCTCTTAGTTGCGAACAACATCTTGTTTCAACTTACTTGTATTCTGAAGTTGAACACGAACCGCTTGCTGATTCGCATCGGGAATAATGGCGTTTCGGATGACTCCCATTCCATCCTGATACCACATGATCGCAGATGTGCCATTACCCGTGATCGTTACAAGGTTGCCATAGTGTTGGGGTAAGAGTAGTAGAATGCGCTGCTCTACATGTCCCCTGGCAGGCTTGGGCTTGCCTAGCGCATCAAGGCCGATGGAGATGTCGTAGGTCTCCGCAATGATTTCGGATTCCCATAGTCCAACCAAACCGGGATAATCCGCGGATACAGCAACTCCACCTGCGGCTAGCCAGGCGACCATGATTCCTGAAATGGTTCCAAAAAGTAGTCCTGTTAGGGATCCCTGAATCCAGATCTTCTTCATCGTTAATTCTCCTTACTCACAGGATTCTAGACAACTTGGACGGGTCTCTCTTCTGGTGTATTGGATCATGGACTAGGCCATCCGGGAAGAAAGTACCCATCCGATCAGGGTTGCTCAACCATTCGATCTACATGACGATGTTCAGAGAAATAGATCTCAATATACGGAGGACTCATGTGCATTTCTCTTTGCTTTCTTCTGCTGCTCCTCGGAGGCTCACCGGATGCGACTGATTTCAAATTTCTCGATCAGGTAGAGACGTCGATCGCCTTCTGGAATCTGGAGAATCTCTTCGACTACGAAGATGACCCGGACAACCCAGGCGATGACGAGTTTCTCCCTGATAAGGAGTGGGATCAGGATCGATACAGGCGGAAACTCGCTCACCTGGCACGGGCTGTTGATTCTCTGGATACCAATTTGCTCGCCGTCAGTGAGGTGGAGAACCGACGGGTACTGGAAGATCTGATCTCCCAATCAGTACTCGAACCGAAAGGTTGGTCCATCGTGCACATCGATTCACCGGACCACCGAGGAATTGATCTTGCCCTGCTCTATCGCGATCCTTTCAGGCTCAGTGGCGAGGCAAAACTACACCCCATCGACATGGGTGGCGGAAATACTGCGACCCGTGGAGTTCTCGAAGTTCCGATGCAAGTCTTGGGTGCACCCCTTCTGGTGCTGGTCAATCACTGGCCATCCCGCTATGGAGGAGCCCAGCAGAGTGCCCCGAAACGAGCGGCGGCTGCCAGCACGGCAAGGAGTATCATCGATCGCCATCTCGCCGAAAATGCCCAGGCTGACATCATCATCGTCGGTGACTTCAACGACGACCCGTGGGATGCCTCCGTGCTCGGAGTGCTGAAGGCTGTCCGGGAACGGAGAACCGTCGAACATCCCTTCAACCTATCTCTAACGCGCAATGGAAAATTTTCTCCGCGGCTCTGGAATCCATGCTGGGCTTTCGCTTCTGGATCAGATTCGGGAACTTACTATTACTGGAATGAATGGACCTGGAACTGTTTCGATCAGATCATCGTTAGCCCGGGGATGCTTGATACTACCGGGGTCACCCTGGTTCCAAATTCGGTCGAGGTCCATCATCCAGATTTCATGACCGATTCGATCAAGAATGCGAGCCGGCCAGCTAGATTTCGTAAATTCCGCGGTACCTGGGAAGAAGGCTACAGCGACCATTTCCCGGTAAAAGCCAGGATTCAGGTCAAGATCTCCCCCACTACCGAATCGGGTGGTAATTGATCATCAGTTGGAGATCACAAGAAGGAGGAAGAATGATTACTTCTCCTCGGGTATCCTGACTCCTCACGATGAAGTCCAGGATACCAGGAAGATTATTCAAGGAGTTGTTTCACAGCACTCGTTGATTTCCAAGAAAGGTAGATTTTTCCATGCTTTCACTATTGTTGACCCTCGCAATCGGCACTGTAACGCCCGTTGCCGATCCCATACCTTCGGCCGAGTTGTACCCGCTGGATGTTTGCGCAGTAACGGGAAAGAAGCTGGGATCGATGGGAACTCCGATCAATTTCATGCACGAAGGACGTCAGGTCCGGTTCTGCTGCAGAGGTTGCGTCCCCAAGTTCAAAGCAACTCCAGATAAGTACCTGGCGCAAATTGACAAGAAGATCATTGCTGCTCAAAAGAAAGGCTACCCTGTCAATTTCTGCCTTCTTTCGCGCGAGAAACTTGATGAGAGCGCCAAGGAAGTGGTGATCAAGAACCGATTAGTTCGTCTGTGCTGCTTGGGGTGTGCTCGCAAGATCAAGAAGGACTCTGAAAAAGTATTCGAAGAACTCGATTCAGAGATCACGAAGATGCAATCGAAAAACTACCCTCTCACCACATGCGTCATCTCCGGAGAAAAACTTGGAAGCATGGGGCCGGCCAAGAACGTCATAGTCGGTAGCACTCTGGTCAAACTCTGCTGCAAGGGTTGCGTCTCGAAAGTCGCTGCTGATCCAGCAAAATTTATCGAGATGGTCAATTCTGCCAAGAAATCCGATTCCCCTACCGAGGGAAAACCATCGAACAAAGGAAAGATAAAGAAGCCAGCGACCCCGGGGAAGTAAGGCCTCTGGTCGAATCTCCTTGATACTCAACGGCACCACTTCTTGAAGAAGTGGTGCCGTCATTCTTCTGGCCCGGTTCATAACACATTCAGGTTTTTTAGTACGATACACAAAGAGCAGGAGGCAAACAGATGTCCAACAGTGAGCAGATCCAGAACTCAATCGTAAACATGATCGAAAATTTTGAAGAACTACAAAATCAGCTCGAGGAGAAGCACTTCGGCAAGGTGGTCGAAGAAGAATCTGATCTGGAGAGTGTTCCCGAAGAACATATAGCCAATTGTAATGACGAATTTCTGGAATCGATGAAAGAAATATTTGAAGGCATTGGCTTTGAAACTGTAGAGAAATTATATACGACCAGTTCCAACATCATCGATGCCTGCGAAATCCTCTACGATTTAGATGATGATGACGACGATGAAGAACCCGAAGCGGACCCAAATCCTGACCCGTCGAGCTCGGGTGCCAAGGAGCACGTCTCGGTCGAAAGTGAAGTTTCCAACCATGACGCTATGGGCGAAGTAAAAGGGAACTCTTCAAACTAAACAATGCAGATGGTCACTGACTGTTTTCTTCGGCATCATCGTGGAGTACGTCGGCCGGCAACTTTCCGATCAAGGATCCGAGTTTCCCCTCAGACGAGGTGAGGCGTGTTTCCAGTTGATCGATCACATGCTGCATTTTCTCGATTTGCCGCTCGTTGAAGGCAAGCCGGATCTCCAGATCAGCGAAGAAACTGTCTTCTTGCCGTGCCATCGGTTTCCTCCCTGCAATCATGCGGACTTTTTCTCTTCTGACAGCATCTCACGATTTCACTCGAGATGGGAAGAGGCCGGAGAAGATCAAGATCTTCTCCGGCCCCCAGAACCCTGGCTCAAAGCCGTCCTTACGGACAAACCCCGTAGCTGTCACAACCGATACCATCATCGGGAGTCATGTCGATTCCACATGTGGTCGGTCCCGGAGCCGGCGGAGGTCCACCGTTCTGGAACTGGTAGTTCAGCACAAAGATGATATCTGAGATGTCATGAACGCCATCGTCATTTGCATCCGTAGCATCAACACATCCAGAAGCAGGACCACCGAGCATGAGTGAGTAGAGCATGAAGATCGCGTCGGCAATATCTACCTGAGTATCGTCATTTGCATCTCCCCGACGGAAAACGGGTTCACACTCATCCGGTGTCGCGTTTGCGTTGGTATCGAGGCTACTGCCACTTTCCAGGTCGCATTCGTCAGGAACTCCGTTGCCATTGCAATCGGGGCTACTTCCGCTGGAAACGTCGCAAGCATCGGGTAAACCATTCAGGTTACAGTCGGGATCACACTCGTCAGGAACACCGTTGCCATCGCAATCGGCAGAAGATCCTTCCGCAACGTCACAAACATCTGGGTTACCGTTTCCATTGCAATCCACTTGTGGAACAACAATCGTAACCACCTGTTCGACAACAGAAGTATTTCCGTGGTTATCGATTGCAGTCCACAGAATGATCGTACTGCCATCTTCGTAGGTTCCGCTGGCGTCATCGGTACCGTTTTGATCGTTATAGAGATCCACCACAGTGCAATTGTCAGTGGCCGTTGCGATTGCAACGTTGATCGTCGCGGTACAACTACCATCTGGAGCGGGTATCGTCAGATTTCCACTCGTCGCAATCGTGGGAGGTTCCTCATCAGTGACGTTGACATCGAACTGTGCTGAAACCAGATTGCCATTTATGTCCGCCTGGGAGTAAATCACCGTTGTCGTACCCACCGGGAAGAACTCGCCTGGCTGATGGCTGACCACCAGTTCACCGAGCGCGCAGTTATCAGAGGAGACCGGCGGAGTCCAGTTAACGTTCGCACCGCACTGACCTGGATCTGTCAGTTGCGATAAATCGTCAGGAACACCGTCGATAACCGGATCCTCTTCATCAATTACCGTCACGATGAACGTATGCAGGCTGTTGTTTCCACTCCCATCAGTCAGTGAAAGCGTCACGAATGTAGTCCCTACATTGAAGAAATCGCCGGACTCATGACTATTTGCAAGAGTTGTAGCACCGCAGTTATCACTCACCTGGGGTGCGTCCCACATTGCTGTGGATCCACACTCACCTGGTTCAGACAGCATGGTCATGTCCGCGGGCGCGAGGTCGAATTCTGGCGCCTGATTATCGTTCACGGTGATCGTGAATGACGCCGCTGTTTTGTTGCCGGAATCATCCGTGACGGAGTAGGTAACCGTGGTCTCTCCAACCGGGAAGAATTCTCCGGATGAATGAGTACTAGACATGATGTCTGTTGAGCAGTTGTCAGAGCTTGACGGCTCGGCCCAACTGACACTGGCCCCGCACAGATCTGGCTCATTGGTCAAATCAATGTCCAGGGGCATCTCGAGCAGTAATGGCAATTCAGTGTCAGTGACAGTAATCGTGAACTGATCTGTTGCCACATTCCCGTTAATGTCCTGCAACGTCATCGTTACAGTCGTCATACCCACGGGATACTGCGCACCTGACGGAGAATCCGACCCTAGTGAGAGGACTCCGCAATTGTCACTGGTTTGCGGCGCACCCCAGGTTGCAGTTGCAGCGCATAACCCAGAATCAGTCTCGAGTTCCATATCAGCGACAGTGGTATCAAAACTCGGAAGTTCATCATCCGAGATGGCAATCTCGAACGAACTGGTGCTTTCAAGCCCATTTGAATCAGTCGCGATGTAGGTAACGAGCGTTGTACCCACCGAGAAGAAAGTTCCGGAGGGATGTTCAGTAAATAAACTCGGATTCGGACAGTTGTCCGTTGCACTGGGAGTGGCCCATTCGATGATGGCTCCACAATCGCCAGGATCCGCACTCTGGCTGCTAGACGAAGGCATACCTAGAATTTCAGGAGCCTGGTCATCTGACACCAGGATGTCGAACTCGTGGGTTGTGGTCTGACCATGTATATCGCTCAAGGTCATCATCACTGTCGTGACCCCCAATGAGAACGTAGCACCAGATAGGTGGCTGGAAGTCAGTGAAGCGACTTCACAGTTATCAGAACTGGTTGGCTCGTCCCAGGTCGCAATTGCATCGCAATGATCGAGATCCGTGCCCAGTGACTGAGACTGGGGAGCGATGTCAAACACTGGCGCTTCGTCATCCGTAACAGTGACCAGGAACAAACTACTCACCACATTGGAACTGCTGTCTTCGACCGTATATGTAACTTCGGTGTCTCCTACAGCAAAGAAGTCACCAGGCTGATGCGAACCACTGAGGAGTTCTCCTGGACAGTTATCTGCAGCACCAGGAGGTGTCCACGAAACACTAGCTCCGCACAGGCCGGGATCTGCCGTCTGGCTGATACTTGATGGCATCTCGAGAAGCTCGGGGTCCTCGACATCATTCACGGTGATGCTGAATACATGCGTGGTGATGTTATTGTGAACATCGGTCAACGTCAGAGTCACTTCAGTTGTCCCCGTACCGAAGAAATCCCCACTATTATTAGAACTTCCAAGCGATAGAACTTCACAGTTATCACCTGTGGTAGGAGCAGCCCAACTGGCAGTGGATCCACACAGTCCCAGCTCGGTATCCAGGATCTGACTCTCAGGAGCCAATAGAAACTCTGGATTTTGATCATCGAGAACCGTAACCGTGAAGGCAGCCGTCGCCACATGGCCATGAATATCAGTACTCGTGTACGTGATCGTGGTTTCTCCCACGTCGAGCAGACTACCGTTTGCGATATCTGGCTCGAACGAGGCAACTGCGCAATTGTCAGCAGAAGTGGGCTCATCCCACATGGCAGTTCCACCACACAGATCAGCATCATTGGTCAGGGTGAACGAAGCGGGCAAACCGGAGATAGTCGGACCCTCGTCGTCTGTGACCGTGATCGTGAAGGAAGCGGTTGACTGGTTACCTGCCTGGTCTTCGGCAGTGAACACAACCTCTGTAACCCCTACTGGGAAATCTGAACCGGAAATATGCGAGGCACTGACCAACGGCGGTGGTCCGCAATTGTCACTTGCCGCAGGAGATACCCAACTCATAGCCGTGTGACAAGCACCTAGATTTGCACTTGCCGACATGTTCGACGGAAGATTCAAGAAAACCGGAGGAATGATATCTGTTGTTCCCACTTCCTCGCATTCATCCAGGATGCCATTGCTATTGCAGTCGATAGATGACCCTGCTGTCAGCTGGCATTCATCGGGCACGCCATTTTCGTCGCAATCCTGAGTAATCCCAAAATCGATGTCACAGGAATCAATCTGGGCATTGCCATTGCAATCCAACAAGGGCGTGCTGAGGATTTCACATGAGTCCATAATTCCGTTTGCGTTGCAATCGCTCTCGGCGCCGGCGATCTGGCAAACATCGAGAATGTTATTTTCATCGCAATCCGACGCCCCCGCTGCGAGTTCGCAATCGTCTGCGAGTCCGTTCAGGTCACAATCCTCTTCAACGCCAGAAGCGATGTCACAACTATCAGGAATGCTGTTGGAGTTGCAATCAGCGATTCCAGACAGCAGATCGCAATCGTCTGGTATTCCATTTTCGTTGCAGTCGGTTTCACAGTCATCGGGGATCGCATTCAAATTGCAATCATCACTACTACCGGAATCAATATCACAACTATCTGGAATTCCGTTGTTATTGCAATCTGGAGTTCCTTCCAGCAAATTGCAGGCATCATCAACTCCATCGCCATCGCAATCGGAGATTAGCCCTGCGGCAATATCACAAACATCGGGAATCCCGTTGCCGTTACAGTCCCCATGGCTACCGTCAGTGAGTTCGCATCGATCATCAATGCCGTTTCCATCACAGTCCGGAGCATCTTCAGTGAAACTCATAAATAGTGCAGGAAGTCCTATTGCTGCAACTCCTGTCCAGTTTCCATTGGTCGAAACCTGTGTTCCATACCGATCACCATTGAGAATACTGGCTGGACGTTGCGATTCCCTCAGTTCCCAGCCAGCCCCATCGCGCCGGTACAGATGAGCAAGCCCTTGCGAAGAGTCGACATTTGGCTCACCAACGACAAGTTGATTACCACTTATCGCAACGGATACTCCGTAGCCATTCGGGTCAGGATGAGGACTCATCGTTTTTGAAACTTGGGTCCAGGAAACTCCCGTTCGATCAAAGGTGTATACAGCTCCAACGGGACCGGATCCGGGAGGCCCACCCAATGCATTACGGGCAGAGACAACAAGGGTAGATCCGTCGGCTGCCATCGTTCGCCCGAAACGCAGGTTCTGGATGCTATCGATCGCAGCTAAACTTCCCTGGGACATCCATGTACCACCTAGATCGAGGTACATGTGGACCCTGCCTGATCCAGCGCCAAAGCCAATCGCACCGATGAAAGCCCAACCACCCTCAGCCAGGGCAACTGAACTACCGGTCTCTTCGCCGCCAGGAAGCGTTTCAGTCACAAGAATATGCGCTGTTCGCTCCCAACCGGTACCGGTCTGAGACCAGATTTCGGCGTATCCGGAAGGTAATATCTGCTCGGGATCATTAGGATCTTCTTCAATCAACTGTGGAGCACCGATGATGATGTCAGAGCCCAGCACATCTACAGATGTCCCATATCCATCAATCAGAGACGGAAGTTCGGCAGTCAGTTTCGCCGCCTGCATCCAACCTGTCCCGGTGCGTACAAACACATAAACAGCACCGGTACCGCCATCGCTGTGAGGTGCTCCCACCACTGCGACATCGCCATCGATAGCCAATGAAGCTCCGAAACCATCTTCGGGTTCTTCATCAAGAGGAATGAGCAAATCACCGAGTATCCACAGATTACTCTGGCGTTCATAGACTTCTATTTGTCGTACGAGTGGAGGATCTTCCGGATCGGGCGGTTCAGGTACTTCGCCTGGCTCGAGTGGCTCGAATGCGTCACTGACGAGTAAGGTATCCCCGGACATCGAGATAACACTTGAAAAGGCACCCAACAAGGTGGCGATCGAGATCGGCTCGCATGCGTCCAGAATCCCGTTCAAATTGCAATCTGCCAGCGGATCGGCAGCACTGTCGCATTCATCGGGTATGGCGTTCAAGTTGCAATCAGTACTGAATCCCGAAGAGATATCGACGGCATCGGACTGGCCATTATTATTACAATCTGTACCTGGATCACCCTGCGCTTCGAGCGCACTTGGACCGACGAAAACGGTGAAGGCCAATACGGCCCAGAAGATTATACGCATGGGAATTCCTCCCACTCCCTTTCTGGTCGGTAACCCGACCCCAGGGGCAATGCCGAACACTCGGCAAATTCTTTCGATCATCGAAAGAGATAACCCCGATCACATTTGATGACTGAGATGTTGAAAATACGGAGGGAGCCCGTAGAAGACGAAATAGTGCCTTCCGTTGCTATAGATCCCCCCATCAACACCTCGGACGATAATTGTCACATTCTCAAACCCACAGCGTTTATACCGGATTGTTTATGTTAACAAAAGCAGAAAAATCTCAGACCTAGGCCACACAAACACCCATATCGTTCCAAATAGTCAGGAGTTACAAAAACTATTGGGAGAAATAAGATACGAAAGTATGTTACGGAACTAAAGTAACAAAATAGATACATGGAGAAACATGATCATTACTACATCGCCTCTGCGGACAAAGAAATGAGGCGTCGGAACCTGCTCGATGAAACAGGACCCCGACGCCTCTCAAGCCCCTAGATTACAGACAAGCGTTGTAACTCGCGCAGCCCAGAGTATCCGTATCCGTCGGATCAACACCACAAGCTGGGAAGGGTGCCGGCGGCGGACTGGTTCCGTTGAACTGGAACCCAAGGATTGAAATGACATCACTCACGTCAATGCTGCCATCATCATTCGCATCCGCAGCATCGTTGCAGTTCGGATTCATACCACCAGCGAAGAGATTCACCAGTAGGAAGACGCCGTCAGCAATGTTCACAATACCATCTCCATTACCATCACCTCTGATGAAGTTCACCTGACACGAATCTGGAATGGTATCTCCATCTAGATCGCCATCAGTTCCACTCGCAATATCGCAGGGATCCGGAATTCCGTTACCATTGCAATCTTCCGCAATCCCATCAGAAATCTCACAGGCATCCGGAATGGAGTTGCCATTGCAATCATTGAGCGTGCCATCTGAAAGGTCGCAACTATCTGGAATGGTATTACCGTTACAGTCTTCAGAAACTCCAGTTGCAATCTCACAACTGTCGGGAATACCTGTTGAGTTGCAGTCCTGTTCGACACCGAGTTCAATTTCGCAACTATCTATATCACCATCAAGATCACAATCAGCCCAAACTCCAGAAGCAATGTCGCAGGAATCAGGAATACCATTCATATTGCAATCAGATGAGGTGCCGGTGAAGACTTCGCAACTATCAGGCACACCTGTTCCATTGCAATCTTCTTCGAGACCGCTGGCAAGATCACACTGGTCGGGGATTCCGTTACTATTGCAATCTGCAACCTGGCCATTGCCAATATCACAGTTATCTGGAATTCCATTTCCATCACAATCAGCCAGCCCTGCGTCGATATCACATGAATCCGGGATTCCGTTGCCGTTACAATCCGGTGTTGCACCGCTTGCAACTTCACAACTATCCGGAACTCCTGAACCATCGCAATCTTCAGAAATTCCCGTCACCAAATCACAGGAATCAGGAATTCCATTGGTATTGCAATCCGGAGCAGCGCCACTTGCGATCTCACAGTTATCCGGTACAAAATTACCATCGCAATCGGACGCGATGCCTGCATCGAGATCACAAACGTCCAATATTCCATTGCCATTGCAATCCGCAGAGACGCCGGAAGCGAGATCACAGACATCTGGAACCTGGTTGTCGTTACAATCTGTATCTTGTCCTGTTGCAAGGTCACAACTATCAGGAACTCCGTTACCGTTGCAGTCTACTTCCGATCCTGAATTCAATTCACAGGAGTCGATTACTCCATCCTGATCACAGTCAATCGATGCTCCGCTCGAGATCTGACAGCTGTCTGCAACCCCGTTGAGGTCGCAATCGAGATCAATTCCTGACGCAATATCACAACTGTCAGGTTGACCATTGCCATTGCAATCAACTGCAACACCAGTAGCGAGTTCGCAAGAGTCCGGAATACCGCTCTGGTCGCAATCGACTTCCGTACCGGAGAGGATCTCGCAAAGGTCGATGACTCCATCGCTGTCGCAGTCCGCCTCGGTACCATTACTTATTTCACATTCATCAGGAATACCATCTTCATCGCAATCAAGGGCCCCGCCCTGTGATATTTCACACTCGTCAGGAATACCATCACCGTCACAATCTGGCTGGCACTCGTCTGGAACTCCGTCTGAATTACAATCCAGGCTGGATCCGGTGGTGATGTCGCAACTATCGGGATTGTTATTGCTGTTACAGTCCGGTGAATCGACCAGGACGGTAACGATGCCAGCAGTGAATGATATGTTTCCACTGGCGTCGGTAGCACTCCAGTTGATCAACGTGTTTCCACGCGGGAAAACCCCGGAGGCATTCTCAGTGCCATTGAAATCATTGACTACCTCAACAGGGCCGCAGGCATCTTCTGTTACCAGAGGTGGAACTTCTACGTATGAACTACAATCGCCTTCCGGTGCCGTCACTGTTATTGGCGTCGGTGGCGTAATTGTCGGACTTTCGACATCCAATATTGTGATTGTGAAGTTGTCAGAGACACTGTTACCACTGGTATCAGTGACGACATATGTAACTACTGTGGTACCAACGCTGAAGAATGAATCCGGGTCGTGGCTGGACTCAAAACTGGACAGGCCACATCCATCTATTCCACTAGGCTCGATCCAACTCACACTTGCTCCGCAAACTCCTGCTTCCGATGTGAAAGTAAGATCTGTTGGCATACCAACGATCTCTGGATCTTCTTCATCAAGCACGGTGATCTGGAAAGAGGCGGTTACCTGATTGGACCCACCATCCGTTGCGACCACGATTACCGTTGTCGTACCGACCGCATACTCCATTCCGGAGTAGAAACTGGTCACGAGTTGCGTAATCTCGCAATTGTCAGTGGCTGTAGGTTGCTCCCAGTTGACCGCAGCAGCGCAATGGCCCGGAGGAGCGACGACAACTTGATTCTCTGGAACCGAAGTGATCACTGGAAGTTCTGTATCTCGAACCGATACGATGAATGTGGCGATTGTCACATTTCCAGCCGAATCGGTAGCGGTGTAAGCAACTTCATTATCGCCTACTGGGAAGAACTCCCCGGAGAGATGGCTAGCATTGAATGTCACTTCTCCGCACGCATCCGCGATGGTTGGCTCTTCCCAGGTAATCTCTGATCCGCATTGCCCGGTGGTGTTTTCAGCATCGATGACATCAGGTAGCCCGGTAACTACAGGTCCTTGAACATCAGTAACTTGAACAGCGAACGAAACACTGGCTTCATTGCCAGCGGCATCTGTAACCAGATATGTGACAGTGGTCTCACCCACAGGAAAGAAATCACCACTGATGTGGGTTTGTGTGACGTCAACAACCTCGCAATTGTCTGTCGCCTCCGCTGCTGCCCACGTTGCAGTAGCACCACAAAGATCAGTATCTGTACCGATCTGGATCGAGACAGGTAGTCCGTTCAATATCGGCAATTCTTGATCCTCGACGGTCACATCAAAAGATGCATCGATGCTATTTCCGTGTATGTCAGTCGCCGTATAGGTCACTGTTGTGGTTCCAAGAGCAAAGAGACTGCTGTTTTCGATATCCGAAGTAAGATTGCTCACACCGCAGTTATCCACGGCAGTTGGTGAAATCCACGAGACGTCAGCTCCACATATCCCAGGATCATTCGACACGGTCATATTTGACGGCATCGAGTTGATCTGAGGTTGCTCTTGGTCGCTGACCGTCACAAGGAAAGCAATCGTGGTAACAAGATCAGCCGAATCAGAACCACTGTATGTAACAACCGTATCGCCGATCGGGAAAATATCACCTGGAACATGCGTGGACATGGTATTGACCACCAAGCAGTTATCAGTGATCTCGGGCAAGTCCCACGACACTGTTGCGGTACATTCACCGACATCAGTGCTCGCCTCGATGAGTTCAGGTAGACCTTGAAGCTGTGGGGCTTCTGTATCCAGCACGGTGACGACGAAAGTGGTATCTGCCGTATTCCCGCTCGAATCCAAAATGACGTAGGTAACCGAAGTGTCTCCGACCTCGAACAGGTCTCCAGACATATGGTCCGAAATCAGGGACTCGATGGTGCAGTTGTCGAGAGCCACTGGCTCTTCCCACGAGACCAGAGCTCCACACACCGAGAGGTCATTTTCGACGGTAATGTCGAGAGGTACCGTGGTGAAAAGTGGAAGTTCTTCGTCTGTAACCGTAATAGCGAAACTATGAATGGAAACATTTCCATTGATGTCTGTAGCAGAGATGATGACTTCAGTAATTCCGAGCGAGAATCGATCACCACTGAGATGAGTACTTTCGATCAACTCGATTTCACAATTATCAGTTGCAGATACTTCTGCCCACTCGACTACAACGTCGCAAAGACCAGGTTCACTCAACAACTGGACATCTGCAGGAGCAGTGATGAACTCCGGGAATTCCAGATCAACGACGGTCACGTCGAAACTTGTAATCAGGATATTTTCATTCACATCCATTGCGGTGTAAGTCACCGTGGTAATTCCTGGGCTCATGAAACTGCCCGAAGGGATATCCGAGGTCAGCGTTTCGACCCCACAATTATCCACTGCAAACGGAAGATCCCACGCTACAACTGCACCACAGATTCCTGGTTCGGTAACCACGGTATAGTCCGACGGCAAACCGATAATGGACGGAATTTGAATGTCTGTCACGGTGACCAGGAATTCGATCTCACTCACATTTCCCGATGCATCCGTAGCAACAAGTAATACTGATGTATCACCCGCGGGGAACGGCTCACCACTTGTATGGCTACTCGTGAAGGACACCAACTCGCAGTTGTCTTCTGCAATCGGCGCAGCCCATTCAGCAATCTCCGTACACTCGTTGATTGCCGTATTGGCGAGCACTCGATCCGGCACATTTGAGATCACTGGAGCTTCGTCATCGACAACGGTCACGGTGAACTGAGATGTCGTCAGAATTCCAGCAGAATCTTCAACGGTGTAGGTGACAACAGTCGAGCCAAGTTCAAACAGATGTCCTGTAGGAATGTCAGAGCCGAGGCTCACTACGGCACAGTTGTCCGTGGCCGAAGGCTCGACCCATTCGTGACCGGCTGCACAAATCCCCAAATCAACGGAGATGACCGCATCGAGCGGCATGCCCTGAATCACAGGTGCTTCTTCATCGAGGACTTCGACCGTGAAACTGGCAGAAGTGGAGTTGCCTGCATCATCTGTGGCTGTGTAGGTCACCGTCGTGATTCCGACGGAGAATAAGTCGCCTGGCTGCTGGGTACTCTCTTCAGTCGCAATCTGGCAGTTATCTGTGATTGTCGGAGGAGTCCAGTCGAAGACAGAACCACATACATCTTCTTGTGTCGGAATCGAGACGTCTGCCGGAACATCCAAGATGGTCGGAGCTTCTCCGTCGGTGATGGTTACGACGAAAGATACCATCGCAGAGTTGCCACTTGGGTCCCCTACAGTGTAGGTCACGACGGTACTACCGACTTCGAACAAAGAACCGCTCTGGATATCGGATGCAAGGCCAACAGCCTGACAATTATCATCGGCAGTAGGTTCATTCCAATCGATGGTAGCGCCGCAAACTCCTTCGTCAGTTCCCGTTGAAATATCTGCGGGAGAATCCAGAATTAGCGGAACTTCATTATCGGTGACGGTTACAGCAAAAGAACTCGTCGAAACGTTTCCATTCACGTCCGTCACATTGATTTCCACAATGGTGGTTCCCAGTTCGAAGACATTCCCGGGCTGATGACTCGTTGAGTGCTCGAAAACACCACAATTGTCACTGGATGTTTCAGAAACCCAATCGACTACTGCAGTGCAAACACCAGAATCCGTATCGATCTGGATGTCAGAAGATACTCCGAGTATCTCGGGTGCCTCATCATCGACCACAGTGATTGTAAACTGCTGTTCGGTGATATTTCCGGCCAGATCCTCAGCAGTGAACTGCACAGTAGTGACCCCAATGAGGAACAAATCGCCTGGGGCATTAGTTTGCAAGAAGGAATCAATCTCACAGTTGTCAGAAACTTCCGGAGTTGACCACTCGTGAACTGCAGCACAAACCCCAGCATCGGATGAAAGTGTGACATCCAGTGGCACGCCCGTTATTACCGGGAATTCGTCGTCCTCAACACTAACAACGAAACTCTCACTGGTTTCATTGCCTGCGGTGTCAATCGCAGCGTATGTCACGGTAGTACTACCGACAGAAAAGAAATCTCCCGGCAGGTGCGAACCAGATTCCTGAGCGACTATGCAATTATCAGAGATGGTTGGTAGTACCCAGTCAAAACTGGCACCACATAGACCGGATTCAACATTGATCACCACATCAGCGGGCACACCCGTGATCGTGGGGGCTTCATCTTCAGTAACGAAGACGACGAATGAATCTGTGAAGAAGTTTCCACTCGTGTCTTGTAACGAGTAAGTCACTGTTGTTGGCCCAACTTCGAAGAATGAACCATTTTCGATGTCCGATGACATTCCGATAGCTTCGCAGTTATCGCTCGGAGTTGGTTCCGTCCAGCTGACTGTTGCACCACAGGAACCGATATCTGTTCCGATGGTAATATCAGCAGGCATATCCAGTAATTGTGGGTTTTCGTCATCCGTTACGGTAACGATGAAGGACGCGGAGGTCTCGTTTCCGCTTGGATCCACTACGCTGATCCCCACAACCGTTGTGCCGAGTTCAAATGCATCTCCGGGTTGATGTGTCGTTGCGTGCAACCCTATCGAGCAATTGTCACTGGATGTTTCCTGAATCCAATCCACCACTGAAGTGCATAGACCTGGATCATTTGAGACCTGAATATCTGCTGGTACTCCCTCGATCGTCGGGAACTGGTCATCAATCACGATGACATTGAAGGCCTCTTCGTGGACATTTCCGCTCGCATCAGTGGCCACATATCGGACTTCGGTCGTACCCGTGACAAAGTAAGTTCCCGGTGCATAGTTCACGGCCAGGACCTCACCGAGGCAATTATCAGAAGTAGTTGGTGCTTCCCAGGTAGCGACCGTTCCACAGTTGCCTGTATCGGCGATCAACGTGATGTCCTCGAAAACTCCCGTCAACTGTGGGTTTTCCATGTCGGCTACTGTGATGGTGAACTGATCGGTGAGCGAATTGCCATGAATATCATTCACAACCGCGGTCACAAGGTATTCACCTTCGTCCAGATATGTACCATTTTCCATATCCAGTGTGAGGCTACCAACAGCACAGTTGTCACCACCGCCAGGCTCGGCCCATGTGACCACAGCTCCGCAAATTCCAGGTTCCGTGGGTACCGTGAAGTCATCCGGAAGACTGGTGAAAGTCGGTGCTTCATCGTCGGTTACAGTCACGGTGAAACTGGACTCTGTAACATTCGCACTCGGATCAGATACAGAGTAAATCACGCTTGTGGATCCAACAGGAAAGAAGGACCCGCTGGCTGAACTGGAACTGAGTCCAAGTTGTTGGCAGTTATCCGTGGCCACCGGTTCCGACCACTCAGCAACGGCTCCGCAGAATCCTTCGACGGCCGAAAGCGTGATGTCTTCCGGGGTTCCGGAGATTTCTGGTGCTTCTTGATCGAGTACAACAACCGTGAAGGTAGCTGAAGATTGATTGCCATGAATATCAGAGGCCTCGAGAGATACCGTGCTGGTACCGAGGGCGAAGATATCCCCAGGCTGATGACTGATGGTGTAATTCAAAATCTCGCAATTGTCGAACGCGACCGGTTCAGCCCAATTCACCTGAGCAGTACAGACTCCAGGATCACAACTCACTGTAATTTCAGCGGGTAAACCATTGAAGATCGGAGCCTCGAGGTCGTTGACGATGACCGTGAACTGATCGCTGACAATGTTTCCGGTCGTATCCTGTGCGGTGTAGAAAACCGTTGTTTCACCCGTTGGGAAAATATCACCAGGCTGATGACTGGAAACGAGAGCACTGACTACGCAGTTGTCAGATGTTTCGGGGAGATCCCATGTGTGGCCCGCGCCGCATACACCAGGATCGTTCTCCAGAACCACGTCTTCTGGCATGGTGAGGATCTGGGGAATTTCCAGATCAGACACCTCGACCAGAAAACTGGCTTCCGCGGTATGGCCGGCAGCGTCCATCACCAGGTAAGTAACCGTGGTCTCCCCGGCGGGGAAGAAATCTCCCGGCTGGTGACTTGCAACCAACTCGGTAACTCCGCAGTTATCAAGGAAATCAGGAACATCCCATTCATGAGTCGAACCGCAGACACCGGATTGAGTGCCGATGATCACATCAACGAGTTCACCATCGATCTCTGGACCTTCAAGATCCTCAACCGTCACCAGGAAACTCTCTTCTGTCAGGTTGCCACTCGCGTCAGATACGGAGTACGTCACCGCTGTCGTTCCCACCTCGAAGAAACTGCCACTGGGAATGTTGGAACCAAGCCCAAGATCCTCGCAATTGTCACTGGATGTGGGCTCTTCCCATGTCGCAACTGCACCACAAAGACCCGCCTCAGCCCCGAGACCAATATCGGCGGGCAAATCGATGACGACTGGCGACTCGGAATCCACGACAGTTACGGTGAAACTGGCACTCGATGTATTGCCACTACCATCGATCGCCGTATAGGTCACTTCTGTGGAACCAACAGGGAATTCTGTTCCACTGGGTTGATCCGGAACCAGACTCGAGATTCCGGAGCAATCGCTGGCAGTCGGCTCTGTCCAGGTTGCCACACCCAGACATGATCCAGCAGTGGTATCGACCTGAACGGTCGCTGGCATCTCTGCAATTTCTGGTTGCTCCTGATCGAGCACTGTGACGGTGAAAATGGAACTGGATGTGTTGCCACTCAGATCGATAGCGGTATAGGTGACCAGGGTGTCTCCGATGGGGTACGCCCCACCATTGACTTCATCACTCGAGATCTCGTGAGAAATACAATCCGTCGCCGAGGGCTCCAGCCAGGAGACCACTGCATCGCAAGACCCTTCCGGTGCAACCACCTCGATATCGACAGGCATCGAGTCGATCACCGGGGCATCCACATCATCGACGGTCACCGTGAAGATTTCCGTCGAAATGTTCCCACTGGGATCTTCGGTGGAATATGTAACCACGGTGGTACCGATCGAGAACATCGATCCACTGGCTATATCGGAAGTCGGCACACTTGCCTGACAGTTGTCGATCGAGGTCGGCTCTCCCCAGTTAAGGATTGCTCCGCAAAGCCCGGCCTCATTATCGAGAGTGGCATCCGCCGGCATCCCCACTAGCTGCGGACTTTCTTCGTCATTAACGGTTACCGTGAATGAAGCCGACGTTGAGTTTCCATTAACATCAGTAACGCTGACATCCACGGTCGTAATACCCAGTTCAAAGGTATCCTGTGGTTGGTGACTCGATATGTGCTCGAAAACTTCACAGTTATCAGTGGAGGTTTCCTGGACCCAATCCACTACTGCCGTACAGGCGCCCGAATCAGTACTGACCAGGATATTTGCCGGAAGATCGTGGATTTCTGGTAGTTCTTCATCGATCACGGTGATCTGGAAACTATCGGTATGAATGTTGTCACTAAGATCTTGAGCTGTGTAAACAATACTGGTTGTTCCAACAGGGAATAGATCACCGGACTGGAAGTTTGAACTGAAAGATAGAATCTGACAGTTGTCTGATGCCTCAGCACTATTCCAGTCGATTCCGGCAACACATACACCTGGACCTGTCGTCACCGTCAAATCCGAAGGCATTGCGGTAATGGCGGGCAACTCCTGATCGACAACGGTGATTTCAAAGGATTCGGTAACTACATTCCCAACCGTATCACTGATCGAGAAGATTACAGGCGTAGTACCCACTTCAAAGAAGGCACCGTTAACGTGATCTGCTTCTATTGTGAAGGCCTGGCAATTGTCTGAACCGGTAGGTTCAATCCAGTTCACAGCAGCACCACATTGTCCGATCTCGTTCTCCACCACCAAGTTTTGCGGTACTGAGGCAAACTGTGGAGCTTCTTCATCCAGCACGCTGACGGTGAATACTTCGGTAGTTACATTTCCGTGGACATCCGTTGCAACAGCAGTCACAACAGTATCTCCAACGGGAAAATCCTGGCCAGAATCATGACTCAGAGTGATCGTATCCACACTGCAGTTATCCGTCGCAGTTGGAGGATCCCAGGAGATGGCAGCGCTACAAAGTCCTTGAGTGTTGGATCCGATCAACGTGCCGGGGAGACTGGTGAACACAGGGGCTTCACTATCCATGACCGTCACGGAAATGGTCGCCGTATTTTCGTTACCAGATTCGTCGACTACCGAATACGTGACTATCGTGGTTCCAAAAGCGAAGAAAGTGCCACTCGGAGCACTGGAACCAAGTCCAGTCGCCGAACAGTTATCAGTATAGGTTGGCTCGTCCCATGTAACGATTCCGCCATCACAAACGCCTTCTCCGGTCGGTGCAGTGATTTCTTGTGGAAGGCCGACAATTTGAGGGAGTTCTAGATCGAAAACACTGACTGTGAAACTGGCAGAGGTTTCATTTCCATTGACATCTGTGGTCAAAAGATCAACCACCGTATCTCCGACGGGGAACACATCTCCAGGCTGATGACTTGAAGTGGTTTCAGAAACTGCACAATTGTCTGTAACCAGCGGCTGATCCCAGGTCACTATCGTTTGACAAATTCCAGGATCAGTCGTAGCAAGGATCAGTTCTTCAAACTGTCCAAACTCAGGATGCTCTTCATCCGCAATCGAAATCGTGAAACTCTCTGCGGTTACGTTCCCACTCGGATCACTAACTGAATATGTAACCACTGTGGTTCCAACATCGTAGAAGTCTCCACTGGTGTGATCAGACCCAAGCCCAACAATCTGGCAGTTGTCGGTTGCACCGGGTTCGTCCCAGGAAATCATTGTTCCGCATTGACCTGCATCGGAAATCGCGGTGATGGGAGCGGGGATACCCGAGAGCACCGGCAACTGGTCATCCAGAATCTCGACAGTGAAGGACGTGGACGTCTGATTTCCATGCAAATCTTCTGTCGAGATTACAATTGTCGTCGTTCCTACGTCAAAGGAACTTCCGGAGGCGTGGGTAATATCAAAAGTTGAGATTCCACAGTTGTCCTGTGAATCAGGAGCAGTCCAATCGACAATTGTCGAACACCCGTCTTGATCAGCAAGAAGTGTGAAGTCATCAGGAATCCCGATGATTTCTGGATTTTCGGTATCGATCACAGTAATCAAGAACTGATCAGTAGTGACGATTCCGGCAGAATCTTCTACGATGTAACTAACTTCTGTCGTCCCAGCCGAGAAGATGTCTCCTGGATCATGGCTAGCCGTGAAAGAGACCACTTCGCAATTATCTGAAGGAACTGGTGGAGTCCAATCGTGGATTCCAGAACAAAGTCCCGCATCAGTTGAAATGGTACGATCAGCCGGCATGCCGTTGAGTTTTGGAGCTTCTTCGTCATCTACCAATATTTCGAAACTGGATGTCGTAACCTGGCCATTTCCATCCATGACCAGGAAGTTGACGGTAGTTACTCCGATCGGGAAAAATGAACCGGACTGATGGGAAGCATCGAAATCAACGAGATTGCAATTGTCCCAGGGAATTGGTCCATCCCAATCTACGTTAGCACCGCATTGTCCAAGATCATTCGGGACTGCGATCGGAACCGGCATATTGACAAGGATTGGCATTTCGGTGTCGTTCACCGTCACCACAAAACTTTCTTCTGTGGTGTTACCAAAGGTGTCAACAAGATTGTAGGTAACGGTAGTAGATCCCAATGGGAACTCGAAACCAGAGTCGTGGGTTCCAGAAAAACTCGCGACGGAACAGTTATCGGATATCCCAGGTAATGCCCAGTTCACAACGGCAAAACATTGCGCGGAGTCATTTTCGACCGTCATATCACCAGGCACTCCAACGAGGATTGGCAATTGGGTGTCATTGACTGTGATCTCGAAACTGTGCTCAGTAGTATTCCCATTCACATCAACAGCTGTAACTGTAACCACGGTAGTTCCAAGGCTGAAAGAACTACCGGGTTGGTGTGTACTTGTAATAGATTCGATATCGCAATTATCTGTAGCAGCAGCTTCTGCCCATGTAACGACAGCTTGGCAGTTGTCAGGGTCATTACCAAGAGTCGAAGACGATGGGATAGAAGTGAACTCCGGGGCCTGGTTATCTTCCACGGTAATCGTGAATTCTTCAGTCGTTTCCAGTCCGCTGGAATCAATGACAGTATAAGCCACCGCTGTCGAACCCACCGGGAATACTCCACCACTCTGATGCGTGGAAAGGAACGAGACAATTTCGCAATCGTCTTCCGGGGTTGGCTCGGTCCATTCAACTACTGCTGAGCACATTCCAGGATCTGCCACAGTTGCTACGTTCTCAGGAATCCCGACTATTTCTGGTAGATGGTTATCCAGAACTTCAACTATGAAGGGTAACTCAGCAACATTGCCACTCAGATCCATCACCGTGTAGGTGACCGTTGTCAGCCCAACATTGAATGTTGATCCCGGTGCATGCGAACTGGAAATCGAGAAAATACCGCAATTATCAATTGGAGTTGGCGAGTCCCAACTGGCCTGTGCTTCGCAGCTATCGATGGGCGCCTGGACGGTAACAACCGCGGTCAAGCCTTCGAGACCGGGGGCTTGTTCATCGCTCACCAGGACCGTGAACATCGAAACACTTGTGTTTCCAGACACATCGGTCGCCGTGTAGGTAACGATCGTCAAACCGGGTGTGAAGAAAGATCCTGGTTGATGTGTAGAAACAAGTGATTCCATACCGCAATCATCTGTCGCCTCTGGTGAATCCCAGGTAACGACAGCACCACACTGATCCTGGTCTGCTTCAACAGAAATCGGATCTGGCATGTTGCTGATCACTGGATGGAAAGGGTCAGCATCTACCTGGCACTCGTCAGGTAGATCATCAATGTTGCAATCCAGGGAGAATCCACTGCTGATGTCACAATCATCAGGGACTCCATTGAGGTTGCAATCAAGCAAGGTCCCTTCCGATATCTGGCACTCATCCGGGACACCGTCTCCATCACAATCTTGTTTGGTCCCATCTTCTATCTCACATGAATCGGGAATCTGGTTGAGGTTGCAATCTGGTTCAAGTCCCTGAGTAACATCGCAGACGTCATCTTCCAGATTCAGGTTGCAATCAGTAAAGGCGGAAATCCAAATCGATTCACCAGAATCTTCTCCTGCACATCCGACAAGCAGGAAGGGGATTTGACATGAAATGGAAGTTCCAAATTTATCTCCGGACAGTTGGTCACTAATTGAAATGAGATTTTCTACTGGATTCCAGGTCCCATTCTCCTGGCGCAGGAGACAAACATTTCCCTGATCAGTTCCTGCCAAAGGAATACCGATCGCCGCAGTCCTGACATCCAGTGAAACTGCGCTTCCAAAAAGGCCAATCTCATCAGCAGAATTGGGTGAGAGTCTCTGCGCATTGATCCACATACTGGAGAGCCGATCGTAAAGATAGGCTGCTCCATCACCTACATCTTCTCCAGGAGCGCCGACCAGAAGGTGCTCCTGATCCATATCCAGGGCGGTTCCGTACTCTCCGAATGCCTGTGGCGAAATTGACTGGTATGTACCCGTTTCCAACCAAAGCCCTGCAGCTTCTTCGAAGATAATTACAGCCCCGGAATTGGTCGCTCCACCGGCATCTCTTCCCGGCGCACCAGCAGCAATCCTGCTACCGTGTAATTTCACAGAAGCCCCGAGGTGATCCCCAGCTTCTTCTGCAGCACTCTGGAGCTTGTGTTCCAGTAACCACATTCCGTTGATCTGTGAAAATATGTAGACGGCTCCTGGACCGGTCCCCGTACCTGTCATCGTCGCGCCAACGATGAGTTTCTCATTCTGAATGTCAACGGATGTTCCGAAAGCCCAACCAGCCTGTGCGTCGAAGGCTGTGACCGTGCCATCATAGTTCCACCAGTTGTTTCCGACTCGGCGGTAGATGTAAACAGCCCCTCGGCCAAAAAACTTCCCTGGAGCACCGACAACAACGAGGTCATCCGCCACGGCAACCGAAGTTCCGAATCGATCTTCGATGCCGGCAGCAATGCCGAAGATCTTCATCTCTTCGATCCACTGAGTACCTATCCGACGAAAGATATTTGCAGACCCTGTGTTCGTTCCCATGAGATCGTCAAAAGGGGCTCCGACAATGGTGAATTGCGAACTGGAATCTATGGCAGATCCAAATCCCTGACCAAATGCCAACCCGATACCGATGAGATCATTGGTTTCTGGGTTGCATTCGTCGGGAATACCATCGAGGTTGCAATCCTCGCTGGTTAGCAATTCGATGTCGCACTCATCGGGAATCTGGTTCCCGTTGCAATCATCACTGGTACCAAGATCTAGATCACACTGGTCACTCACACCGTTTTGGTTGCAATCAATTGTCGGTTGACATTGAGCAAACAGAACTGGAGAAACCAGTGCTACTGAAATGAACAACGTAGTAATCAGGTAAGCGATTCGGGGTAACATCGCACCTCCAAGATGGAGAACACTTTATTTATCTTCGGTGCCACACTTCGTCATTCGTTGATTCAAAGGGCGGCAATGGGCTTGTATTTGCTCCGGTTGCTGGTCTCCAGCAAACTGGAGACCAGTAACCGGATGGATCAATTATCTAGGGACAGATCGGGTAGGCGTCGCAACCGATGCTCTCACCGTCAGGATCGAGCCCACAGACTCCGTAAGGAGCTGGTGGTGGCGCTGTAGCCAGGAACAGGTGCTGTAAGAGGTAAATTGCGTCGCTAATGTCGAGGCTCTCATCGTCGTTACAATCTGCAGAGTCCTTGCAACTTGGTGCCGGACCTGTACCGATCACATATTGAAGAATGTAGATCGGGTCCGTTACATCCACGATTCCAGAGGTATTTGCATCACCGCGCTGGAATGGCTGCTCGCACTCATCCGGGGTTCCGTTGCTGTTGGTGTCAGCGCTTCCTCCAGATGAGATATCGCATTCGTCCGGTATTCCGTTGCCGTTGCAGTCAGTTTCGCACTCGTCCGGGATTCCATTGACGTTGCAATCGGAAGAGATACCGCTTGCGATGTCACAAACATCCGGCTGGCCGTTCTCATTACAGTCTGTTTCGTCAACAGTCACCGTTATCGATTGAGTTGTAGTTGTTTCATTTCCGTAAATATCAGTGACTGTCCAGGTAATGATGGTCGTGCCTAGTTCGTAAACATCAGAAGCATCTGAAGTTCCGTTGTAGTCGTTCAACACGGAACCAACTTCACAGTTATCTGCAACTGAAGGTGCCGCAATGGCAAGCTCTGCATTACAAGTACCAGGAGTTGCCTCAACAGTAATGTCGCCAGAACTCACAATTGTCGGATTCTCATCATCGATTACGGTTATGGTGAAGGAGTCAGTAACACTATTTCCTGATGCATCCGTAACCGTGATTTGTACCTCTGTAACTCCAACATCGAACACATCGCCCGAGGAACTACTCAACAGCAGGCTCTCTCCAGGGCAGTTGTCTTCGGAGGAAGGATCAATCCATTCGACCAGGGCACTGCACTGGTCTGGATCGTTACTGGTGATCACGTCATCGGGAACACCTAGAATCTCGGGGCTTTCATTGTCCAAGACAGTGATCACGAACGCACCCGAAGACATATTACCGTACTGATCCGAAGCCGTTACGGTCACCGTGGTTGTTCCGATTGCGAACGAAGATCCTGAGACATGACTGGCCTGTACATCTACAATATCGCAGTTGTCCTGCGCAGTTGGCGATGTCCATTCCACCACGGCTTCACACTGGCCAGGATCGGTGGAGGTTGTGATATTCGCAGGGATATCCAACAAGTCTGGGGATTCTTCATCCACAACAGTGATATCGAACGAGGCGAGCGTGCGATTTCCTGCAGTATCCGTTGCTGCGAACGTGACCGGAGTTCTTCCTACAGGGAAGAACATTCCCGATGTATGAGTCTCTTCGAAGACCAGAATCGAGCAATTATCGGTGGTAGTCGGTGACTGCCATGTCACAGA
>DCAA01000003.1:0-160 GCA_002311345.1 Planctomycetes bacterium UBA1146
TCGATCTTGCGGAACTCGGTCGGGTGGCTTTCCGCCTGCAGCGAGATGTAGCCCTCGCTGAGCATCTTCTTGGCACCGGCCGCCATCAGCTTCTTGGCGACCGCGTCCCGTTCATCGAGTTGCGGTTCGGTGTATTCGAGCACCGTCTTGCCGTCGATGA
>DCAA01000003.1:348-1718 GCA_002311345.1 Planctomycetes bacterium UBA1146
TGGCGAGTCTTGAGTTCTCCATTCATGACGACGTTGGTGCTGGGAGTGCACAGATTGGCGGTGGTGCGTTTGCTGTCACCGCCCGGTCCACCGAGCAACTGCACCTCGATGGAAGCGGGGAAATCCTGCCCCTTCTCGATGCTTTCGGGTGATTGACAGTGGAGCATCAGACCGTTGTTGCGAAACGCCCACCCCGGAGCGCCCTTGACCTGCTCGCCGACGAAGCGGTACTCGACGCGTAGCCGGTAGTGGGAGAAGGAATCCTTGTAGAAGATGTGCCCGAACTTGCGATCGAAACTCTTGTAGTTGCTGTAATCGACCTTCAGAACTCCATCCTCGACACGAAACGTGTCGCGAACGTTGTCGTGGAGATCGTGGCCAGAGAACTTGATCTTCCAGTCCTTCAGATCCTTGCCGTTGAAGAGGGAAATCCAGGCACCCTGTGCCGGGGAATCATCCTTCTTGAGCGGGGGATCATCCGCCTGTGACGGGGAATCATCGCGGCTGAAGAACATCAGATGCTGCCACGGCAAATCGTCGAACTGTTCAGAGAGACGATAGCCCGCCGGCAGGTATTCCTTGAGGATCTGCGCCTTGCTCATCTTGTGCAACTTCTTGATCGGCACCTCGGGATCCTCGCTGCGGAACTCGACCAGGGCGATGCGGCCATCGGGTTTCAGCGCCCGACGCATCTTCGCCAGCATCGTCTCGGGATCGCTGAACTCGTGGTAGACATCGACCAGCAGGATCAGATCGCAGGAGTTATCGGGGAGTTTCGGGTCCGCCGTACCTCCGAGGATCAGTTCGATGTTGTCGAGACCCGCCTCGTCGCTGCGCTCTTCGAGCATGTCGAGCATCGGTTGCTGGATGTCGACGCCGTAGACCTTACCCGAGGCCCCGACCCGCCTGGCCAGCCGCAGGGCGTGATAACCGTTGCCACAGCCGAGATCACAGACTGTTTGCCCCTCCTGCACGCCAAGAGCCTCCATCAGAACCGAGACCCGCTCCTCCTTCTCGCGCGTCTCCCGCAGCAGCCACTCGGCACCCTTCCAGTGCATCGTCTGGGCGATGGTGCGGCCCCTGTACTGCGGCTTCTCATCCTCTTGCGCGACACACTGGGAGGTCAGCGGGCCGAGTGACATCAGCACCGCGACCAGCATCCACATCGATACTCTGCTTCTGTTCATCGGGGGAACTCCTCATCGGGTCGGTAAGGGGCCAGGGGAAACGTCTTGCAAACGGTAGAGTACCGGAGAGAGCGGGGGAGGTCACGCCATCAGATCGGGACGCGTCGAAGTCACGATTGGTAACTGTCAGAACTCAGTGATGGAAAACAGCCGATCCCGAGCGCCTCGATGGGACAGGGGCTG
>DCAA01000003.1:1746-4977 GCA_002311345.1 Planctomycetes bacterium UBA1146
GGCTGATCGATATCGGTCTGGTCTAGGGGCAACGCTCGAAGGCGATCTCGGTACCGGAACTCACCAGGATCATGTGATCGTCGTCGACCATCAGGACGTTCCCCTCCTTGACGAGAGAACCGATCTCGGTACGAACCCCGAGTCCCTTGCCGAAGATGGAGGTGACCTCGATCTGTCCGGCGATCTCGCGGCCCTGGATCTTGGCGACGAAGGCACCGGAGGAATCGATGGTCAGTTCCATGTCAGAAGTGACCTTCTCTTGCACCTTTGCGGCCATATTGCGCATCCACGCCAGAGGTGAGGTGGTTTGTGCAGAAGCCACTTCGGTGGTGTTCGGGACGCACTTCCAGGAGCCGATGGCGCGCAGATAGGTGTTTCCGGCCGAGCACCCGGCAGAGATCACGGGGATCAGAGCCAGGAAAGAGAGTATGAGCAGTTTTTTGTTTGTCATGTTGTCTCCTTTCCCTGTGGTGGTCTTCAACGCTCTACCTACCTATCCCGTTCCAAATACCTGTCGGACCAGATGACCCGGCCGATGAGCCAAAAGGTGAAAAACGACTCCTCCGGGCCTCTCCTGCACCGTATCGTGCCTTTCGGGGCCGTTCAGTCCGGCCAGAACGAGGAGAGCACCGTTGAATTTGAAGGAAAATCGGCTTCTGCGCACGGTGATGCTGTGCTTGCTCTACTTCGCCCAGGGCTTCCCGTGGGGATTCGTCATCTATGCCCTGATCGCGGTCTTCATCGAGGGCGGCTTCAGCCGGGCAGAGACGGTGCTGATCTCCGGCTTCGCGGTGCTGCCGTGGACCTTCAAGTTCCTGTGGGCGCCGATGATCGACTCGGTCCGCTGGCCGTCGATGGGTCTGCGTCGACCGTGGATCGCCATCGCCCAGCTGGGGATGGCCATCACCCTGCTGGCCACCGATCGCATCGGCACCATCGGAGCGCTCGATCAAGAAGCGACGGTCGAGCTCTCGCCGTGGCTGGTGCAGTTCTTCCACTGGATCCCCGATTCCGATGTGGCAGAAGGAGCCACCTCCATCAGCGCCATCTTGTTCGTCGGTGGCATCTTCTTCCTGCACAACTGCTTCGCCTCGCTGCAAGATGTCGCCACCGATGCACTGGCAGTCGACATCCTCGACGAGTCGGAACGCGGGCGCGTCAACGGCTTCATGTGGGGATCGAAGATCGTAGGCATCTCGGTCGGCACCTACGGTGGCGCCGTGATGGTCGAAAACTACGGCATGAACGCCACCATCCAGGCGCAGGCGGCGATGGTGCTGGTGATCCTGGCTGCGGTGCTGATGGTCAGAGAGCGGGCCGGAGAGAAACGCTTCCCCTGGTCGAAGGGCGAGGCTGCCTCGAAACAGATCGCCGCACTGCGTTCTCCCCTCATCGTGCTGCAGGAACTGTTCCGGGCGCTGGCGCTGTGGACCACCGCCATCGGCGTGCTGGTCGCCATCCTCACCTCGGTTTGCCAGGGTGTTTTCATCAATCTCGCCGCCGACACCTTCGTCAAGGTGTTCGACTGGAGTGCCACCGAGTACTCCAAGGTGCAGGGCAGTTACGGAGTCGGTGGTGAGGTGATCGGAGCGCTCGCCGGTGGCTTCTTCTGCGATCGCTTCGGGCGCCGCAAGATGGCCTTCATCGGCGGGCTGATCGCCTCCGGTAGCCTGATCGTCTTCGGGCTGCTGCATCCGTACTGGCTCGACGAATCCTTCTCACCGCTGTGGGTCATCCCTTTGTTCAAGGGGGCGATCGCGTTCCAGACGGTGTCGCTCTTCTCGCTCTACATGAAGATCTCCTGGACCACGGCAGCGGCGACCCAGTTCACGCTGTACATGGCGATGAGTAACTTCGGTACCTTCCTCGGCACCCAGCTCAACAAGATGGAGTGGGAACGGTGGCACCTGTTCGTGCTGGGAGGATCCAGTGCGCTGATTCCCATCGTATTGATCATGATGATGAGACCCGAACGTGTCGTCGCGCGACGGCTCGAAGATGAGAAGAGACGAGGAACCGGATGATTCACCGTACAATTTTTCTTTCGATGCTAACTGTCCTGACTTTGACTTGCGCATCCTCGATCCTCGCCATCGACGATCCAACAGTGGAGGGACTCGGGGCACGGATCGCCGAGATCGTCAAGATCTGGGATCGAGACGATAGTCCCGGCTGCTCCATCGCAGTGATCAAGAACGACATCCTGATCTACAGCGGTGGCTTCGGCATGGCGAACCTAGATCATTCGATCCCGAACGGTCCCGACACCGTCTTTCGCATCGCGTCCGTCTCGAAACACTTCACCGCATCTTGCATGCTGCTACTGGAGGATGAAGGACACATCACTCTCGATTCCGACATCCGCAAATGGCTGCCAGAGATCCCCGAATACGACCATCCGATCACGGTCCGGCACCTGTTGCATCACACCAGCGGCCTGCGCGATTACACATCGTTGATGCCCCTGATCGGGATCGGCGATGAAGATACGTTCACACCGGAACAAACCATCGAACTGATCGCACGCCAGCAAGGTCTCAACTTCTCTCCGGGCACCAAGCACTCCTACTGCAACAGCGGCTACTTCCTGCTCAGCGTCATCTGCCAGCGCGCAACGGGCAAAACGCTGCGGAAGTTCGCCGACGAGAAGATCTTTTCGCCGCTGGGGATGAAGAGTAGTCACTACCACGACAATCACCTCGAGGTGACGCCCTCTCGAGCGACCGGTTACGCCCCGGCGGGACGAGGCAAGTATCGGATTCACGGAACCGTTCTCGATCAGGTCGGCGACGGTGGCGTCTACACCACCGTGAAAGATCTGGCGATATGGGTCAACGCTCTGGCCGAAAGACGACTCGGGGCAAATCTGCTCGAAAGGCTGCAGCAACGCTTCACCCTCGAGGACGGAGAGATGATCGATTACTGCCTCGGAGTCATCGACCATCACTGGCGTGGCCAGAGGGTGCTGGAACATGGCGGTGCGTGGGTCGGTTATCGCTCGAAGATCGTCGCGTTCCCCGATCAAGGAGTGGTGATCATCTGCCTCGCCAACTGCAGTGGCTTCAACGTATCCAGAGTCTGCTCACAGATCGCCGAACTGGTGGTCGATGGGCTCGAAGAACAGAAACCTTCCAACCGCCAGCGGTCCGACCGACGCCGTGGTGGAAGCGGTGCATCGCCTGCGGAGGACTGGAAGGCCGCATCGGTGGTCGGCAACTACTATTCGGCCGA
>DCAA01000003.1:5015-31084 GCA_002311345.1 Planctomycetes bacterium UBA1146
TCGCCGAAGGATCGACTGCCAGTTTGATCGGTCCCGGCAATTCGAAGATCCCGCTCGCTCCAGTCGAAGGGGATGTCCTGATCGCCGACTGGTGGTTGAAACTACACCTGAAACGAAACGACGACGGGGCCGTTACTGGTTTCGACATCGAATCGGGAGGAATGAGTCAGATCCGTTTCGAGCGTCAGTAACGGCAGCGCAGCACCCGTCGAATCGCTAGGCGCGACCCAGTTGCTCGATCCCCATCTCCGAGGCGACATTGCCGATCTCGGTGATGAGGAGATCGATGTCTTGCGGAAATACGTTTCCTATCGTGCCGATACGGAAGCACTCGGCATCGGAGACCTTGCCGGGATAGATGACGAAACGGCGTTCTTTCAGCCGCCGATGAAACTCGTCGAAGTCGAAGGCAGGGTCGGCCGGGTAGTAGAAGGAAGTGATCACCGGGGAGTGCCACTCGAGCGGCAGCAATGTACCGAATCCGAGTTTTTCCATGCCGGTGATCAGCCGGGCGTGATTCTCGCTGTAGCGCTGGTAGCGCACTTCGACGCCACCTTCTTGTTCCAGCTCCCGCAGTGCCTGGCGAAATGCCATCAGCACGTGAGTCGGCGAGGTGAAGCGCCACTTGCCACCAGCGGCCTCCATCATCTGCCACTGGTCGTAGAGATCGAGGCTATGAGAACGGGCACGCCCTTCGAGGCTCTCCATCATCTCTCGGCTGGTGATGATGAAACCGAACCCGGGCACTCCCTGGATGCACTTGTTGGAGGACGAGATGATGAAGTCGGCGTGCAATCCCTCGATCGACATCGGCATGCCACCAAAAGAAGACATCGCATCGACGATGTAGCGCTTGCCGAACTCCTTGACCACTGCCCCCACCTCGGCGACCGGATTGAGCATCCCGGTGGTGGTCTCACAGTGGACCATCGCCACATCGGTGATGGCTGCATCGGCTTCCAGCGTCTGGCGGATGCGATCGAGATCTGGCGGCGATTGTTCGCCATGATCGAGATCGATCAGATCGATTCCCAGCATCCGGGCGGTCTTGACGATGCGTGCCCCGTAGGCGCCGTTACTGATGACCAGCAGTTTGCCATCTGCGGGCACCACGCTGCCGATGGTCGATTCGACCGAGAAGGTACCACTGCCTTGCATCAACGTGGCGGTGTAGCCGTCCTGATCGGTGGCGAGACCTACCAGCGCCGAGCGCACCTCCTGGACGACATTGTTGTAGTCGACGTCCCAGGTCGAGTAATCGATTCCCATCGCCTCTCGCACCGAACGAGTGGTGGTCAGGGGACCGGGCGTCAGCAACAGGTACGGGATGTCATCGTCCACCGGAGATCCTCTTTCCCTGTCCAGGAGGCTCGTATCTAACCACGACTTCGACCATCGGCACCAGAACTCATCGACAAACCGCTAGGCGAGGATCTTGTCGCGCTTGGCATCGTAGGGAGCCTTCAGGTGCGCTGTCGCCGGCACCCTCTCTCCCGCCACATCGATCTCGTAGTTGCCATCGAGGATGAAGCGGCGAGAAATCGGCTGGTGCCAGCGGACGTATCCGAGCGCCACGGGAGCCGCCAACGTATGACCGTAGGCAGCCGACGAGGTGTAGCCGACACAAACGCCGTCGCGATAGATGGGCTCGTCGTGCCACAAGGTCTGATCGGGATCCTTTACCACGAAACTGACCATCCGTTTGCAAAGCCCCTCTTCTCGCTGCTTGAGCAGCGCATCTTTGCCGATGAAGGGGATCTCCTTGTCCCACGCCAGGGCGAAGGAGAGGCCCGCCTCCAGCGGCGTGTCATCGGGAGTGAGGTCCGCTCCCCAGGCGCGGTAGCCCTTCTCCAGACGCAAGGAGTTGACGGCGTAATGACCTGCATCGACGAGACCGAGCTCTTGTCCTGCCTCGCAGATGGCATCGTAAACGGTGGCCGCATCGTCGCCAGGAACATGCAACTCCCAGCCCAGTTCTCCGACGTAGGTGATCCGTGCTGCCCTCAACCCGACACCCTGGATGCAGATCTTGCGCGAGGTTCCGAAGGCAAACGTGGCGAAATCATCATCGGAGACCCGGGTCAGGATCTGACGGGAGTTCGGTCCCATCAAACCGATGACGCTCAGTTCATCGGTCACATCTATCAGATCCACCTGCTGCTGGGGCTCGACATGCTGGAGAATCCAGTTGGCATCGCGAATCCGCTGAGCGCTCGAGGAGACGATGTAGAAGCTATCCTCTCGCGTTCGCATCACGCTCAGATCCGATTCGAAGGTACCTCGCTGATTGAACAGGCCGGTGTAGACCACCTTGCCGAGCGCAACATCCATTTCGTTGCCACACAGTCGCTGGAGCAATCCGAGTGCATCGGGACCCACCAGGATGTACTTCGAGAAGGATGTTTGATCGAAGATGGCGGCACTCTCGCGGGTAGCGAGATGCTCGGCGGCGTGTGCTTCGAACCAGTTCTGCCGGCCGAAGGAATATTCCGTCACCGGAGTCTGCCCGGCTGGAGCAAACCAGTTGGGACGTTCGAGGCCCATCTTGTTGCCGAAACAGGCCCCCTTCGCCGCCAGACGGTCATGTAGAGGAGATCGTCTCAGGTCCCTGCCGGTCTCGAACTCCCGGTTGGGCCAGCCCATCTGGTAGTGCAATCCCAGTACTTCCCCGACCCTCTCCTGGAGAAACTTGCGGTCATTCTGGAACGCAGCAAAGCGACGCACATCGACGGCCCACAGATCGAACGGCGGCTCACCTGCGGCCATCCATTCGGCCAGCACCTTGCCCGCTCCGCCGGAACAGGCGATCCCGACCGAGTTGAAGCCGGCCGCGACGTACAGGTTCGAGATCTCGGGCGTTTCACCGAGCAGGAACTGGTTGTCGGGGGTGAAACTCTCGGGCCCGTTGACGAACTTCTCGAAGCCGGCCTGCTCCAGCCCGGGAAGACGCCGGTACCCCTCACGGATGGGGTCCTCGAACTTCTGCCAGTCATCATCGAGCAATTGAAAACTGAAGTCGGACGGGATCGGATCGACATTCCACGGCTTGGTGTAAGCCTGAAACGCACCGAGCAAGACGCCGTCGCCCTCACCACGCCAGTAGATGGTTCCATCCGGATCCCTGCAGCAGGGCATTTCATCCCAGGCTCCTTCTAATGGCCGGGAGACCGCGTAGTGATGCTCGACCGGATAGAGCGGAAGCGTGACGCCGGCAGCGAGTCCCAGTTGCCGCGTCCACATTCCTCCGCACAAAACAACATACTCCGCTTCGACCGGACCCTGATCGGTCATCACCCCGGTGATGCGCCCGGCCTCGCTGGTGAGGGATTCAACGCGCACCCCTTCGATGATCTTCACTCCGCCGGCGCGAGCGCCGCTGGCCAGAGAGAGAGTGGTCTGTTCTGGCTGCACCTTGCCGTCTCCCGGTAGCCAGGCGGCACCGAGCAGGTCCTCGGTATTCATCAGTGGACATTTCTCATGAGCCGCTTCGGTGTCGATCATGCTCGCCTCGACACCGAGATACTGTGCCATCGCCACGGTACGTCGCAGTTGCGTCATCCGCTCCGGACAACGCGCCACGATGAGAGACCCGACCTGTTTCCAGCCGGTCGGCTTGCCGGTCTCCTGCTCCAGCGACGAGTACAGTTGCACGCTGTACTCGTTGATCTTCGTCAGGCTGCTGGAAGTACGAAGACGACCGACCGTGCCAGCAGCATGCCAGGTGGTGCCGCCGGCAAGACGGCCCTGCTCCAGCAACAGCACCTCGCTCCAGCCCAGTTTCGCCAGGTGATAGGCAACGCTGGCGCCGGCGATACCGCCGCCAACGATGACCACCCTGGCGCGGTCGGGAAGTGCCGTGTCTAAATCCTGCATCCCGTGGCTCCTCACGTCACCGGGACCACAACTGCGGGGTCTCCTCCCCCACGGGACTAGAGTATCCTGCTCTCCTGAGGCATCCATATCTGGCCCCCCGGAAGGAGACCGATGTTCCTCTCCCAGCTACTGCTACTGGTACTGGCAACACAGCCGACGATGGCCATCGATGACGAGCCGATCCAGGTGTTCCTGCTGGCCGGGCAGTCGAATATGGAGGGACAGGCGGTGGTCGATCTGGTCCACGAGAAGTACTACAACGGCGGCCGCGGGACGCTGATCCGGCTGCTGGAGGACCCGGCGATGGCCCAGCGCATGGGGCATCTACGCCAGGCCAATGGAGACTGGACGGTGCGCGATGACGTCTGGGTGCGCTATCGCACCGGCAATGACGTCCTCAAGAGTGGTCCTCTCTCCATCGGATATGCCGTCTACGATGATCTGCACCACTTCGGGCCAGAACTGCAACTCGGTCACATACTCGGCGATGCCATCGATGCGCCGATCCTGCTGATCAAGACCTGCTGGGGCGGAAAGAGCCTGCATGTCGATTTTCGTCCACCGAGTGCCGAGGGAGAGACCGGTCCCTATTACAAGAAGATGATCGCCGAGTACCGGGAGGCACTGGATGCCATCGACGAGGAGTTTCCCAACCTGGCTGGACGGCCGCGAAAACTGTCCGGTTTCTTCTGGTTCCAGGGCTGGAACGACATGTTCACCGAGGGGGCGCTGGAAGCCTACGAACAGAACATGAGTCACCTCATCGATGACCTGAGGAAGGAACTCGCGGTGCCCGATTTGCCGGTAGTGATCGGCGAGACCGGCAACGCCGGCAGCCTTGTTCTTCGGCACGCTCAGGCAGCGGTGGCAGAAAGGCCACAGTACCGTGGCAACGTCTCCTACGTCTCGACCGCCCAGTTCCTGCGCCGACCACAGGACTCCCCCAACAGCGGTCACGGACATCACTGGTTCGGACACGCCGAGAGTTATTTCGGCGTCGGTGACGTGCTGGGTCGTGAGATGCTTCGCATCATCACCGATGGCACCCCCGCGGGTTCGGATGAACATCCAGGCCCCGCTGTGGCTCCCGGTAACACCGCCACGGCTCGGTGGGCCTCGACACTGTTCGATGGCTACTCGGCCGACCGCGCCTTCGAGACCATCGCTTATGCCGACCGCTGGTTCCGCGAGCCGGGCAACGAGGGCTTCGAAGCGACCCTCGATCATGTGCTCGAACAATTGCGTGCTGTCGGTTTCGGCAAGGAAGAACTGCTGCAACTGGAGGTGATCGAGACTCCGATGCGTTCGGAAGCCTGGACTCCCAAATCGGCACAACTGAAGCTGTTGATCGATGGCCAACCGGACAGAGTGCTGCTGTCGTTCAAGAACAGCCACGATGAACACCGGACGATGCTGCCGGTCCATGCCCCCTCCTGTGATGTCGAGGGACCACTGTGCTTCGATGCCGAGCAGTTGAAGAAGGGTGACATCTTCGTCACTGACGGCTCCGCTTCCCGGGCGATGAGAACTGCCCGATCTCGCGGTGCCGTCGCAGTCCTCTCCTCCATCCTCTCCGACTTCACCGTCGATCCGAGCGGAGGCGATCGCCATCTCGATGCCATCCGCTACTCGAGCGTCCGTCAGGGAGATTTTCCGGTCGCGATGATCTCACCGAGGGTTCACTCGATCCTCCGGAACCACCCCACCGGGCGAGTATCGTTGCAGGCGAAGGTCATCACCGAGAAAAAACCACTGAGAACCGTCGTCGCGACGGTGGTCGGTAAGGGACTCCCCGATGAGGCGGTCGCGCTGGCAGCCCATGTTCAGGAACCGGGGGCTGTCGACAACGCCAGTGGCATCGGCGGACAACTGGAGGGAGTCCGATCGCTTCTCAGTTCCCTGCGTCAGCAGAAGTTCGGCTGGCCACGCAGAAGTATCGCGTTCATCTGGGGCGACGAGATGACGATGAGCCGCATCTATCTCGACCACACCAAGAGAAAGACCATCGTTGCCTTCTCCGCCGACATGATCGGCGCATCGCAAGGGATGACAGGGGCGATCGCATTGCTCGAAAGATCCCCTGATCCGGGTGCACTCCGGGTTGTTGCTCCCGACTCTCACACCCCGTGGGGTGCTGGCAGGGTCAGGAAGTCCGATCTCCACTCCAGTGGCATCTCGACCATCGCTCGCCTTGCGATGCACGATGTCGCAGCCGCCTCCAACGGATGGGTCATCGGAGAACACCCCTGGGAGGGAGGAAGTGATCACGATGTGTTCCTGGGACGGGAGATCCCGGCGATCCTGATGTGGCACTTCACCGATTTTGCCTATCACACCAGTCTCGATCGCATTACTCATGTCGACCCGAGGGTGGTCCGCAGGATGAGTGTCGCCCTGCTGACCGCTGCGCTGGCAGTGGCAGATCCAGAGCCGGGAGATTTCGAGCGATACCGCCAGACGGTCGCCCTCGAGAGAGAATTGCGAACCAGCGCGGCAAAGGGTGATGAGGAACTGGTCACGATGTGGGACGACTGGTGCAACGAAGCCGTATCCTGGTTCGAGGACCTGTGCCAGATAGATCCCGGGGATACCGGCCGCTGAGGCGCTCCGGGGTTCGAGGCCCGTTGACCTGTGCCCCTCGGAACCGGATGCTGACTCTCTCAGGAGGATGAATTGCTCAACCCCGGTGGTGATCTCGATCTTGACTGGGTACTCGCTACCCGTATCAATCGATCTGCGGTCGAACGCCGAACCCGGACATTGATGGGTCGACGAACAGTGAAGAAGTCGTGGCAGATCGGCTGGCTCGCCCATGCCATCCGATGCATCGATCTGACCACATTGTCCGGCGATGACACTCCGGGCACGGTACGTCGATTGGCATCCAAGGCCCGCATGCCGGTACGGCCTGATATCCTCGAAGCACACGGGTTACCGATGGACATCCACTGCGCTTCGGTTTGCGTCTACCACAACCTGATCGCCACCGCCCGTGAGGTGACTGAAAATTCTCCGGTAAAGGTCTGTGCGGTCTCGACAGGATTCCCCGCGGGTCAAATTCCGCACCAGATGAAACTGGAGCAGATCGAATCCTCCATCGCGGCCGGAGCGGAGGAAATCGACATCGTCATCTCTCGAAGTCTCGTACTCGAGGGGCGGTGGGAAGACCTACACTCAGAGGTCAAGGCCTATCGTGATGCATGCGGCGATCGCGCCTGCCTCAAAACCATCCTCGCCACCGGTGAACTGGGCGATCTGCGACGAATCGCCAGGGCATCTCGCGTTTGCCTGGGAGCCGGCGCTGATTTCATCAAAACTTCGACCGGGAAAGAACCGGTCAACGCCACCTTGCCGGTGGCACTGGTGATGTTACGGGCGATTCGAGAACATCAGCAACGCAGTGGCCACCTGGCGGGATTCAAACCAGCAGGCGGCATCCGAACCGCCAAGGAAGCGATCGCTTTCTTGATTTTGATCCGAGAAGAACTGGGGACGAGGTCGATGGCAGCGGATCGGTTCCGCATCGGCGCCTCTACCCTCCTCGCTGATCTCGAGCGACAACTAGAGTTCCACGCCACCGGGCGCTACTCCGCCGCCCACCGGCATCCGATGGGATAGATTTGATGACACCTGAAGAAACGAATCCGTCACACCTGCTCGACACTCTCGACTGGGGTCCGGCACCCGAGGTCGCAAGCCAGGTAAGAGACTGGATCGAACGCAGTGGCAAGAACCCTGCCCATTTCATCGGCGGCGAGTGGGTCAGCCCCGCCAAGGCAAGTCGATTCCCATCTCGGTACCCCGCCACTGGTGAGGTGCTGAGAGATGTACTGCAGGGAACCCCCGAAGATGTCGACAAGGCGGTGCAGGCCGCCCGCGGTGCACTCGCGGGCTGGCAACAACTGGGCACTGCGGGTCGGGCCCGTCACCTCTATGCCATCGCACGTGCCATCCAGAAGGAGAGCCGCCTGTTTGCTGTGCTCGAAACCCTCGACAACGGCAAGCCGATCCGGGAGACGAGAGACATCGACATCCCGCTGGTGATTCGGCACTTCTACCACCATGCCGGCTGGGCGCGGATTCTCGAGGAAACCGATCCCGGTGCCCAGCCCTGGGGAGTTTGTGGTCAGGTGATCCCGTGGAACTTCCCGCTGTTGATGCTGGCATGGAAGGTGGCCCCGGCACTGGCATGTGGCAACACGGTGGTGCTAAAACCGGCAGAGTGGACCTCGCTGAGTGCACTCCTGTTCGCAGAGATCTGTGAAAAGGTTGGCCTACCTGCCGGAGTCTTCAACATCGTCACCGGGGATGGTGATACCGGCGCTGCCATCGTTTCGCATGCAGATATCGACAAGATCGCGTTCACCGGCTCGACCGAGGTCGGCAGGATCATCCGCAAGGTAACCGCTGGTACTGGTAAGGGACTCACTCTCGAACTGGGTGGGAAAAGTCCCTTCATCATCTTCGAGGACGCCGATATCGACAGTGCCGTGGAAGGTCTTGTCGATGCCATCTGGTTCAATCAAGGTCAGGTGTGCTGCGCCGGTAGCCGGCTGCTGATCCAGGAATCGGTCGCCGATGTGGTTCACCGGAAGGTGGAAGAAAGGATGTCTCGGCTCAGAGTCGGTAATCCTCTCGACAAAGCGATCGACATGGGAGCTCTCGTCGATGAAGAACACCTCGCCAGAATCAAGGAAATGTGTGATCGAGCCATCGGTGAGGGATTGAAATGCGTTCAACCGAAAATCGATCTCCCGAAAGCGGGATACTGGTTCCTCCCCACCTTGTTCCCCGATGCACCGCTGACGTCCGAGATCGCTAGCGAGGAAGTTTTTGGACCTGTGCTCGTCTCCACGACCTTCCGGACCCCGTCCGAGGCGATCAAGATCGCCAATCACACCCGCTACGGACTCGCGGCCTCGGTCTGGAGCCAGGACATCGATACCGCCATCGAGATCGCCCGTCAGGTCAAGGCGGGAACCGTCTGGGTCAACGGCACCAACCTGTTCGATGCTTCCAGTGGCTTTGGTGGCATGAAGGAATCCGGTTTCGGACGTGAAGGAGGAAGAGAAGGCCTGCGTGCCTACCTTCGTCCCGATCGCCGTGATACCTCCGCCCAGGCCCCGGTGCCTGTCGGAGCGATCATCACCGCTACCGAAGGCGATGCCGCACTCGACCGCACCGCAAAACTGTTCATCGGAGGGAAACAGGTTCGCCCCGACGGAGGTTACTCTTTCGAAGTCAGATCCCCAGGGGGCGAACTGATCGGACTTGCCGGTCAGTCAAACCGAAAGGATGTCCGCAATGCGGTCGAGGCCGCCGGCCGCTCGGGTTGGGCTGGCATGACCGGTCATGCGAGGGCGCAGATTCTGTGGTTCATCGCAGAGAATCTCGAACCGAGATCGGGCCAGATCGCTCAGTTGATCGATGAGATGACCGGCTGTGGTGAAGAAGCCGCCCGCGAAGAGGTAGCTGAAACCGTTGATCGCTGGACATGGTGGGCTTCCTGGGCCGACAAACACGACGGTGCGGTCCACGATGCTCCCATCCGCGGACTCGTACTCGCACTCCACGAGCCCTATGGAACCGCCGGATTGATCTGCCCGGAAACAAAACCACTGCTGGGACTGGTCGCTTTCTGTGCACCGCTACTGGCGGCTGGAAACGCAGTCATCGCAATTCCATCGACCGCCTGTCTGGCCGCCGTGGAGATGTGCCGGGTCATCGAACACTCGGACCTCCTACCAGGAGCTCTCAACCTGCTCACCGGTGACGCTGCTGAGATCGGACCGGTGTTGGCAGCTCATGACGATGTCGATCTGCTCTGGTACGACTCGCAGGGAAATCTGGGCGCTGAACTGGAAACCGCCTCGGCCGGGAACATGAAGGTCTGCTGGTGTCCGGGAGATCCTTCCATTCGATCCCGAGAACTGCTCGACAGAAGCGTCCAGGTGAAGAATATCTGGCTCCCACACGGGATCTGAGGCTTTTCGGTCAGTTCCACCAGATTGTCCTTTTCGACAAATCCACTCCCAGGAAGGTACATTTATTGGGAGTGTTCGCCACCGAGAGAGCGATGCTCCAGACCCCTGAACGTGAGGTCATCATGGAGATCGATTCCTCTAAACTGTCCGCATTCGAGAGCGGAACTCCGGTAAAGGAAGCGACGGAATCCAATCTACCCCCGGGAGATGAGTTCGCCCCCAGCGTCGGCATCGTGTTCGAAAACGATGCCTGGCTCTCTCCCCTCTTCGAGGCGATGAAAACAGCTGGAATCCCGTATGAACCCATCGATGTTCGTACCCATACCTTCGATCTCCTCCATGCACGAAAACACATCCTCTATCTGAACCGTGTTTCTCCTTCCTCGTACCTTCGAGGAAATGACGGGGCCATCTCTCATGCTCATGCGCTGCTTGCCTCTCTGGAAGCCTCGGGAACCCAGGTGGTGAACGGATCGCGTTCTTTCCGTCTCGAAACAAGCAAGGTCGCCCAGCAACTTCTGATGAACAATCTCGGAGTCGATGTTCCCCGCACACATGTCGTCAGTAGTTGTGATGCCGTACGCGAAATCGTAAACAAACTGGTCTTCCCGCTGATTTTGAAACCGGATACTGGAGGTAGTGGTGCTTTTGTCAGGAGAATCGAGAACGAGGAGCATCTCCTGACTCTCCTCGATGACGAAAATGTATTCGCTCCAGGTCATCTGATGTTGCTACAAGAACTCGTGGTTTCCGAAGACGGAGCCATCGCGCGCGTCGAGTTCGTCGACGGAGAATTGCTGTTTGCGATGAAGGTAATACCACAGAACACCTTCAACCTGTGCCCTGCCGAAGCATGCCCGCGCAATCCCATCGAAGAGGGGGTCGAGCCGGATGCCATCTTCGAACCATGGCCCGATGTACCAGAGGACGCTGTAGCTCAGGCGAGGGAGATTCTTCGCGCCTCGCAACTCGACATCGGCGGTGTCGAATGGATGGACACTGCGGATGGTCGTCGGTGCTTCATCGACATCAATGCCACCAGCGTCTATCGTGAAGACATCCAGAAAGCCACCAAAGTGAATGGCTTCCTCAAGGTCTGCGAGTACCTCGCTCGAGAACTCGCCAAGGAGGACGCAAAAGCCCCGAACAAGAGGTGGCGCAAGGGAGTCTGATGGAACAGCGCGATTTCGTCATCGTCGGCGGTGGCATCATGGGCGCGATGATGGCCCTCAGGCTCGCTGAATCCGCATCGGGTAGCATTCTTCTGGTGGAGAAATCCTATCCCGGTGCCGGTTCAACGGGAAAATCGGGAGCCATTCTTCGCCAGCACTACTCTCACAAGGTAACCATCGGCATGGCACGCGAAAGCCTGCATTGGTATTGCGGGTTCGAGGATCAATACGGACTCGACATCTCTTTCAATCGTCCCGGCATGGCATTCATCTGCAAAGAGACCGATCGTGAAAACCTGGAGCGCAATGTCCAGTTACAGCAATCCCTCGGAGTAGACACAACGGTCATCGATTCCCAAGCACTGAGAGAACTTGAACCAGCAGGGTCCTTCGCGGATGAAGAATGTGCCGCATGGGAACCTGAAGCAGGAAATGTGAATCCTGTTCAGACGGTTCACGCCGTCCTGGATTGCGCAATCCGTGCCGGTGCAGATGTTCGGATCGGCGTTCGTGTCACTGGCTTCCTTCGCGATGGAGATCGCATCCAGGGCATCGAACTCGATGACGGCAATTGTGTCGCAGCTGGAATGGTCATCGTCGCCGCTGGTCCCTGGGCAGGAAAACTGCTCGAAGAAGCAGGAGTCCCTCTACCCTTGCAAACACTGCGACCGGAACAGGCTTACTTCGAACCGCCTGCTGGAGCCAGGGAAAAGCGACTGATCTATGGTGACCTCACCAATGGTCTCTACTGGAAACCAGAACTTGCGGGGTGGACCCGTGTCGGTTTGCTCGACATGAACGATGATGCTGTTGTCGACGATCCAGACCACTATGACGAAGGTGTAAGTGGTGAATTCATCTCAAAATGCCGTGAGCGCCTTTCGAGAAGGTTACCCCACTACTGCATGTCTCCCTCCTGGGGAGGGGTCGCAGCCCTCTACACGGTAACACCCGATTCTCATCCGCTGATCGGACCGGTCCCTGGCCTCGAGGGAATATGGGTAGTGAGTGGATTCAGCGGACATGGCTTCAAGATGGCACCTGCGGTCGGCAGAGGTGTCGCCGCCGCGATTGGAAATGACCAGGCGGGACACTTCGAGGCCAATTTCTTCGCTCCCGATCGATTCACCCGTAAGGCGCCCATCGAGGTGAGTTACGGTTACGGAATCCTGGGCTGACCCGACCGCATGCCAGGGGTATCCTCCTTGGCATGAACAAATCCAACCTACTCATCTCAGTTGTGTTTCTGCTCGGTTTCTCCTCGCTTGAGGCAGGGGAAGTCTCCACAGCCAAGAGGCCACCCAACATCGTCATCGTTTTTACCGACGATCAGGGTTGGGGCGATCTTTCCTGCTACGGATCGAAACAGATCCCGACGCCGCACATCGATCGGCTTGCTGCGGAAGGGATGCGTTTCACCGACTTCTACGTCAGCCAGCCAGTCTGCTCTGCTTCACGCTCTTCGCTTGTCTCGGGCTGCTATGCCAACCGTGTCGGGATCAGCGGGGCCCTCGCACCCTCATCCAGAATCGGACTCGATCCGCAAGAAATGACCATCGCCGAGGTCGTAAAACCGCTCGGGTATGCCACTGCCTGCTACGGTAAATGGCACCTGGGTCACCTGCCTCCCTTCTTGCCGACGCAACAGGGATTCGACGAGTATTGCGGGATTCCATACAGCAACGATATGTGGCCCGGACATCCGGAGTCACCCAAGGCTTGGCCTCCCTTGCCCTGGTACGAACAAGACCAGGTCGATCGGATCATCGAGACCCTCGATGATCAGGATGAGATCACTGCTGAGTTGACCCGCAGGGCGGTGAAGTTCATCCACGAGAACGCAGATGGACCGTTTCTTCTGTATGTGCCCCATTCGATGCCTCATGTACCTCTGGGGATGTCCAACAAGTTCCGACAGACATCTCTCTACGGGCCTTATGGCGACGTGATCCGGGAGATCGATGACTCGGTCGGACAGATCCGTGCCGCACTGGAGGAGGAGCAAATTCTCGACAATACCCTCTTCATGTTCGCCTCGGACAATGGCCCCTGGCTCTCCTATGGTGACCATGCTGGCACCACCGGAGGACTGAGAGAGGGTAAGGGCACCACCTGGGAGGGGGGAATTCGTGTTCCCTGTGTCGTTCGCCTCCCTGGTGTAGTCCCTGCTGGGAGTACTTGTTCGGTACCCTGCATGACCATCGACATCCTTCCGACGATTGTCGAGTTGACCGGAGGAACAGCACCAACGAGAAAAATCGACGGGGTCAGTATCCTTTCGCAATTGCGCGGTGATTTGACCGCTCCTCCACCGCATGAAGAACTCTACTTCTGGTACCACCGTGGGGACCTGGAAGCGATGCGGATGGGGAAGTGGAAACTTCACTTTCCGCATAAGTACCGCAGCCTCGAGGGACGTGAGCCGGGGAACAATGGCATCCCTGCCAAGTACAACTACAACATCGAAACCGAACTCGCCCTGTATGACCTCTCTTCGGATCCAGCGGAATCACAAGATGTGAAATCAAAACACCCAGGAGTGGTCGTCGAGATGGCAGCACGCGCCGCCAAGATGCGGGAAAAATTGGGAGACCGACTTTCCAAGGTGAACGGATCCGAGGTCCGCAAACCCGGGCGCGTCGAGAAACAGCAATAGTGATGAGCACTTTCGTGAAGATCCTGCCCATCGCATTACTGTCCCTGCTCGCCAGTTGTACCCTCGCAATCCGGGAAGATTCGAGGCCTCCTAGCATCATCTACATCATGGCGGATGATCTCGGCTGGGGAGATCTTGGTTGTTACGGTCAGCAACTGCTGCAAACCCCCAGGATCGATCAGTTTGCCCGTGAGGGGATCCGCTTCACCGATCACTACTCGGGGCATACCGTGTGCCGACCTAGCCGACTGGTACTCTGGACCGGAATGCATTCGGGCCACACCGCTCTGCAATCCAATGCCTACTACCAATTCGAAGGTGGCGAGAGAACCGTCGTCGAGATCCTCAAGGAGGCAGGATATGCCACTGCCGGATGCGGCAAGTGGGCGATGGGGAGGTTGGGTTCAGCAGGCCACCCCAACAAGAAGGGTTTCGACGACTGGTTTGGTTATCTCGATCAAGGGGATGCTCACAACTACTATCCGACCCACCTGTGGCACAACGACCAGAAGATCCCGCTTGCAGGAAACGTGACCGCCGGAAAAAAGGGGAGCAAGGCGTTCTACTCGGTGGAGAGAGAAACCTATTCCCACGATGTGATCGTCGATTGGCTGCTCGCATGGATCCGAGAGCACGCCTCGGTACCTTTTCTGATGCACGCCCACCTGACCATCCCGCATACCAACAATGAGCAAGGAGGAGCGACCGGCAACGGCATGGAGGTCCCCGATCTGGGTGTGTACTCAACCAGAGACTGGCCAGAACCGGAGAAGGGATTCGCTGCGATGATCTCTCTGCTGGACCGGGACGTCGGTAGAATCCTCGACCTTCTTGCCGAACTCGGGATTGAAAAAGAAACTCTCGTGATCTTCACATCCGACAACGGTCCTCATTCAGAAGGCGGACATGACCACGAGTACTTCAACTCCAATGGTCCTTTTCGTGGATACAAGAGAGACCTGCTCGAAGGTGGAATCCGTGTACCGATGCTGGCTCGCTGGCCCGGCATGATCGCTGCTGGTTCTACCAGTGATCACCCATCCAGTTTTCAGGACTTCCTGCCCACCGCATGTGATCTCGCCGACATTCCAGTTCCGGATGGAATCGATGGCATCAGTTACCTACCAACCATGCTTGGACAAAAGGGACAACGATCTCACGAGCAACTGTACTGGCGCTTCAAGGAAGAAGAAGCTCTCAGGAGGGGTCGCTGGAAGATCCTCCGCAAGAGTCCGGGTGCTCCGGTGATCCTCCATGATCTCCAGGAGGACCCGGGGGAAGAACAAAATCTTACAGATTCTCACCCGGGTGTAGCAGAAGACTTACTCGAGCGGATGAACGGTATCCGATATCAAATCGAAGAAGCCGAGGGGAATCCCCGCGAGTAATCAGTAACCCACGTGAAGAAGTGGCCCTACCCGCGGTGAGGGAGTGTCGATCCCCTCACCGCGGGTACGACCGTCCGGATCAGAAAGAAGCCGGACGAGGAATGGCGTTATTGGACGCCGGTACGCGCTTGAGAACGAAGCGCTGCTCGAAATCGAGGACATTGTTCTCGGTTGTGATGTCCTCACCTTCCCACCAGGCCCATTCGAAGTCAATTTTGATCGTCTTCGAATCGACGAGGATGACCTTGTTGATGGTGCTTACTCTGGCACCATTTCCGAACTCGGAATCAACAACCCGGAGCTGACAAGGGGTACCGTTTCTCTCCGTGATCGGGGAGATGTAGCCATTGCAGACCAGGCCGCTAGAGCCGATCTCGGTGAAGGCGATCCGACAGTTGTCGAAATCGTAGTAGAAAGTCTGGATGGTGCTCTCGGCAACGAAGTCGTTCTTGTACTTCTTGGTTTCGACGATCAAGCAGGTCTCATTGGCAGCCCAGTAACCACTCTGCTCGATGCGAAGACGATCGCCGGTATCCGAAAAACTCTCCGACTGCCACTCGCTGGCCAGCGAGACAAAGGGACCCAGTGCCAACTTGAGTGGGTTGACCTTGACTCCCGTGACATTCCACAACTGCGCCAAGGGTTTTCCTGCCGGTGAAAGTTCATTGACAATGACATTGAAGTTGCCGTTGACCACCGTGCGCTCGATCAGCACGTTAGAAGATGTGATCCCATCTTGAAAACGCTGTCCGACCCAGTAGCAGGTGTTGCCCTTACACTCTTTGAGATACTCGTCGAAGATGGCAATGACATTTGTTGCCACAAATCTTCCGTGAGACTCCAGCCGCGCCGCGGATTCATTCCAGTTGATGAAGTAGGCGCCATTGCTGATCACGACCCCATTGAGATTCGCCGTCTCCGCGGACCCGAACAGGCCTCCGGAAGAAAAATCTCGGATGTAAACCACGGTCGCCTTGACCGGCGTACCGGCGGGATATCCGCCCAGTTCCTCACTGAGCGCGTATTCGAAGTTCCATGTACCAACCAGGTTGTTCATCACCTGGTTCGCCAAGTTCTTCGTGATCACGCTTTGATCGAAAACCGAATTGTTGAATGCGGCTTCGATATCAGCAGTGGTTTTCGACTGTGTCACGATGCTTCCGGGCTGAGCCGCGACGAGTCCACAAACCAGTAAAAGGCCACAGATGGCCGTACAGATCCTGATCCTGGAAATGGTCATTCCATTCCCCTTCTGTTGAAATTCCCCACCCGGTTCCGTAGGCACCAAGCCCCCCTTCCCCGGGTATTCCCCCGGCAAGGTACTCAATCATCTGTAAAAATAGCAAGAGAGTCCTGAAGATCGCGTCGCTGATCAATCGACCCGACTCAGCGAGGATCTTCATCAGCGAAGCGGCAACAGACTGCCCCGAACACTGCTCTGGCTGGTGGGTACTGCTGCAAGAACAGAGTCGGTTCGATCAACTCCAGTTCGGAAACCATCGAATTTCCGTCCACATCTCGTACGGTGTCGACTCGTCCATAGAGTACCGGCCCGGGACTGCATCGAAGGGCTTGCTCACCGATGAGGGTATCCTCGGGCAACACCTCCTGTGCCTCCCCTACCTGTTCATCTTCGCCTCTGAAGCGAGGCCTCTTGGTGACGCTGTGGCTGAAGCGCCCGCCCAGATACACATTAGCGCGCTCTCCACCGCTCTCGACCGACCTGATATATGGCTGCACCAGCAGGTCGCGATCTTGACCGTGCTGTAGGACGAACTGTCTGGCTGCTGGGAGGTCGTTCGATCCGAAAAGAGCGGTGAGCCAACTTCCAGCGGAGATCGCCGGCTTGATGACGTACTGGTCCCAGGCTTGCTCATCGAGAATCTTGCACAGGCCCTCTTCGTGGCAACCGGCCTCCAGCAACCGAGTCGGCACCACCGGCACTCCGGCTTGCTGCAGATCCAGTAGGTATCCCTTGTGAAGGTTCCAGGAAACCACTTCGACCGGATTCACAACCCTCGTTTCACGATCCGCAATCTGCAGCCAGTCCCGGAACTCATTCTCGCGCCAGGGATAATCCCAACAGGATCGCAACACGATGACATCGAAAGAAGCCAGATCGGTCGTCGGATCATCCCAGGCGATCAGTTCTACCTCTGCTCCGGCATCTCGGACCGACTGTAACTGGATCCCCTCATCCGGATCCGGTTCCGGGATTTCGAGGCAGGTCACCAGTCCAATCCGTTTCAATTACGATCTCCCATCACTCGAACCAGGTCCGCTACGAGATCAAAACCGTCCTCGACACCGCAAGCGATGCGCACCAGAGAATCGGGAATTCCCATACGGATTCTCACTGCCGGATCGACAGCAGCATGTGAGGAACTGGCTGGACGGATGATGAGGGTTTCCACACCTCCGAGACTGGGAGCTGTTGTCATCAACTGAGTCGAGACTGTGATTCTCTCCGCTTCCTCGACCCCACTGGACACATCGAAGGAGAGTACCCCTCCCCCCTTGCCCCCGAACAACTCCAGGCAGCGGTGGTGATCGGGGTGTCGTTCCAGAGCGGGGTAGTGGGTGATGGAGACCGCCGGATGCCCATCAAGAAAACGCGCCAGAAGCAGAGCATTCTGGCATTGGCGCTCGACGCGAAGTGCCAGGGTCCGGATACCACGGTGCAGGAGGAAGCAGGCGTGGGCATCCAGATGACCTCCCAGATGATCGAGGCAGTGTCGTATCTTTTTCACCAGATCTTCTCTACCTACGACCACTCCGGCGGCAATGTCCCCGTGACCATTGAGCGCCTTGGTCGCTGAATGAACCTCCAGATCGAACCCGAGTTCTATCGGTCGTAGCAAGGCGGGTGTAGCGAAGGTCGCATCGATCACCGAGATCAGATCATGCTCGCGAGCCCACCGGGTGAGGGCTTTGAAATCTCCGATGCGGCAGGTCGGATTGGTGATCGCCTCGCAATACACCACCCGCGATCCAGCCGGGGGGCTCCCCCAACTGTCCGGATCACAGGCATCGATGCGATGCACTCCGATACCCCAACGCTGGACTTCACCGCTGAAAAAACTCTCCGTTCCTCCATAGAGAAGATCCTGCGCCACAACCGTGTCGCCACTCCCGAGCAGAGCCAGCAAGGTGGATGTGATCGCTGCCATGCCACTGGAAGCAACCAGCGCTGCCTCGGCTCCGCAAACGATGGAGAGTTTCTCGTGCAGGTGGTCATGCGAAGGAGTATTCGAGAGCCGGATGTAACGACCATCGTGATAGCCACTTCCGGGCACCTGCTCATAGGTCGCACTCTGGAAGATCGGTGGGATCACCGCCCCACCGATTCGCGGCCTCGGCTCACCGCCATGGACCAGTTTCGATTGCAAGCCATCCATCGAACACCTCCCTGGAACGCGTGATCTTGCTCTCACAGGAGCAGGTCATCTACCCGTCAATCGCGCTTCCCGATTCATCTCTCCGCAATCATCCACTTCCAGGAAGGGGAGCTCCTCGAGAGATCTAGCCTGCGCATCGGGTGAGTGTCGGCGGCTTCTCACTTTATGCGGGCGCCATACCTGTTGAGGATCGAGCCGAGGAAGTGAGGCGATCAGCAGATCTTCCCTCAGGAAGAAGGCATTGGTTCCGGTCGATTCGAATGCCACCAGCATATAGCCCTTACTTCGTCCCAGTGACTCCATCGCTCGAAGGCTCGCACCGTGGTGCCACCCCCTGACATGATGGCGAAACGGATCGTGATGAGACGCTCCTGGAGACCAGGGAACTGTCCGTGACACCTCTGGCCCGAAAGAAGCATTCACCTCGATGATCACGACTCGTGGCCGTACTGCACTGAGTTGCTTCCACAGCCAGAAATCAAATCCATCTACATCGATGGAGAGAACATCCAGTTCATCGCCTTGTCCATCTTCTACCAGTAACCGATCGATGTCATCGGGTTGAACTTCCTGGTGGATGAGCCTTACCCGATCCCCGACACCTTTCGATTGAAAGAACAGATGAGCCCGATCCAACTGAGCGCGATCTCGATCGAAGAGAAGCGCGTGCCAACCAAAACAGCAACTCAGAAGAGCCGAATTACACTCGGCTCCGCAACCACAACCAATCTCCACGATGCGGTGACCAGCCACTCCTATCTCGGACAGGATGTGAAGAAGCAGACCATCTTCCCCGTTCTGAGAGTATCCTTGCGCCTCAAAGTTCACCGGCGACCCATCCTGGACCTGTCGTGCTTCCGGCGCTGTCAGTTCGGGATGCAACCTGTGAAGCAGATGCTCCACATCCTGCTGGAGATGGTCGACCTTACGTCTCAACGAACGGAGATCGGGATGACCCAACCAGCGCCGTGGAATCCTGGCTACCTGAGAGAATTGATCTCGGATTTTTCGCCAGCCTCGCATCTCGATCTCCTGTACCACCTCTGCAGGGATTCCATTCCCCCTGCAGACCCGTGACGGTAGCCCTCTCATCACCGGGAATCCAGCAGCCGCAACAGGATCTCGCCTGTCTCCCTTGACTTGCCGAGGGGGGAACAGGATCCTCGGTGTCTGCACACGAAAGTCGAGGATGGATGGCCAAGGATCTCGCCACAAAATACGACCCGGTCCTCATAGAGAAGGCCATCTTCCAGAGGTGGGAAGCCCACGATGCCTTCCGATCCATCCCAGATGATCGCAAGGATCGTTACGTCATCATGATGCCCCTGCCTAATGTCACCGGGGCTCTCCACATGGGTCATGCCATGGACAATGTCATGCAGGATCTTCTGACACGCTGGCACCGGATGATGGCACACAATTCGTTGTGGATGGCCGGTACCGACCATGCGGGAATCGCCACCCAGGCGGTAGTCGAGAAGCGTTTGCTCGAACTGGAAGGAAAAACACGTCACGACCTCGGTCGCGAGCAGCTCGTCGAACGAATCTGGCAGTGGAAGGACCAGTACCAGAAGAGAATCGTCACTCAGCAAAAGGCGATGGGTTGCTCCTGCGATTGGGACCGCCAGCGCTTCACCATGGATCCAGTGTGTGCACGCGCGGTTACCTGGACATTTTTCCGTATGTTCAAGGATGGCCTGATCGTCCAGGGTGATCGGATGGTGAACTGGGACTGTCACCTCCAGACCGCAGTGGCCGACGATGAGATCGAACACAAGACCATCGATGGTCATTTCTGGCATCTCCGTTACCCGGTAATCGATCCGCAGAGTGGAGAACCGGACCATGTCGTGGTCGCAACTACTCGTCCCGAAACAATGCTCGGAGATACAGCGGTCGCCGTTCACCCGGAACCTGCACGGGCTCTGGACGAACTGCTCAAGAAAACGCGTGAACGACTGTCCCAGGCAGCTGAGAAGCACCAGCAAGAACTGTCTGAAGAAGTGGTACGACTCGAACAACGAATCGAGAAATTGCTCCCATCGCTGGAGAAATTGACACAGATGGCCCGCGACGGGCGGATGGTGAAGTTACCGATCGTCGACCGCGAGATCCCACTGATCACGGATGAATGGGCAAAACCAGAACTCGGCTCCGGGTGCGTGAAGATCACACCAGCTCATGACCCAAACGACTACGAGGTCTGGCAACGTCATAGTGATCAATTCGATGCCATCAATATTCTTGAGCCGGATGGCACTCTCAATGATGCAGCCGGTCCCTGTTCCGGAGAAGATCGTTTCGAAGCTCGCAAGTCAGTGATCTCGAAATTCGAATCTCTCGGGCTCCTCGAGTTGATCGAAGAGCGCAAGGTAGAGGTGGGGCACTCCGACCGATCCAAGACGCCGGTGGAACCCTACCTGTCACTGCAGTGGTTCGTGCGAATGGGAGATATCGAGGGAGGAGTCACCTGCGGGGAAGGGCTCGACCATCAATTCAAAACCCCCGGTCTCGCCCAGGCCGCCATCGATTCGGTCTCGGGATGGAAATCTCCCAGCGGTCGGAGCGTTCGTTTCCATCCGGATCCCGAGAGGTACCGAAACACTTACATCAACTGGCTCGAAGAAAAACGCGACTGGTGCATCTCACGCCAGTTGTGGTGGGGACATCGGATCCCGATCTGGGCAGGCGATCTGGAAGAAGTTGAACTGAAGGATCTCATCGACAAGATCATGACCCCAGAAACCGAGGACGTGTGCGCCAGGGTTGTCACCTCAGACGGTACCAATCACCTCGTCGAGAACAGCGATGGGGTCCCCGCCGGAGGTGGACAGCTACTGCTGTCCCTGAGGGAACCGGCAATTCAGGACTCGATCAGAATCATCATTGAAGATGCGGGGCTCCAGCGGGATCCAGACGTGCTCGATACATGGTTCTCCAGCGCGCTCTGGCCCCATTCGACTCTTGGCTGGCCCGATCCAGCAACTGCAATCGTCGATGAGGGACAACGCCCTCTCGGTGCTTCCAACGGATCGGTCGATTGCCTCGAATACTACTATCCTGGATCGTGCCTCGTCACCGGACGAGACATCATCAGTCTCTGGGTTGCCCGAATGGTGATCATGGGACTCTACAACCTCGGAGACCTGCCCTTCACCGACGTCTTCCTGCACGCAAACATCCTCGATGGCAAGGGTGAGCGGATGAGCAAGTCGAAGGGGAACGGAATCGATCCCATCGACATCATCGAACGCTACGGCACCGATGCCATGCGATTCGTTCTCTTTGAGATGCAAACCGGAACCCAGGACATCCGTCTCCCGGTCCAGGCGATCAGTCCCTTCACCGGGGACGTGATCGATCTCGCCACTGCCAAACATGGCCACAGCATCTTCACCTATCTCTGCCCTGGAAGTGGTAAGGAATTTGACGTCCTCGGTACGATGGAGGACGTCCCCTCGGCCAAGTTGATCAGTGATCGATTCGATGTTGGTCGAAACTTCTGCAACAAGTTGTGGAATGCTGTGCGCTTCGCATTGATGAATCTCGAGGGCTACAGTTATGACTCCGGCTGCTCCAAGCGCCTGCAGACGGAAGATCGTTGGATCCTTTCGAAACTCACCGGTGCCTGCGAAGAGGTTAGCGATCATCTGCGCGCATATAACCCTGCAGCTGCAATCGGCTCCGCTCGAGAGTTCTTCTGGAATGAACTGTGCGACTGGTATCTCGAGGCGATCAAACCACGTCTCAGAGATGGCGGCGAGGATGCAACGACAGCACAACAGGTGCTCGCCACATGCCTCGACCAGGTGCTTCGCTTGCTGCACCCCTTCGTCCCCTTCATCACCGAGGAATTGTGGGGCAGCCTGCGCGAATTCGCTTCCGAACGAGGAATCGATCAACCACTGGAAGATTCTGAATTGCTTTGCCTGGCTCGCTGGCCACAACCAGAATCCCGCTTCCGCGATGAGGAACTGGAGGCATCTTTTGACCGTTGTCGTGATCTGATCCGGACCCTCCGGGATCTACGCGCAAGACACAACGTGCCTCCCCGCCAGGAACTGGAAGTGCGAATTCGAACCAGCGGCACCACTGCAGCAGCCTTCCAATCGCTGGAAGGACTGATCCTTCATCTCGGTGTGATCTCCTCGATCACGGTGGGACCGGATGTAGAGCGCACCATCGACAGTGCCGTTTCAGTGTCGGGAGATGTGGAAATCTTCGTGCCCGGTGTGATCGACCTCGAGAAGGAGAAAGTTCGACTGCGAGAACAGGAGAAGCAAACCGAGGGTCGTCTCAACGGATCTCACAAGAAACTCGCTAATGAGAATTTCATTCTCAAGGCTGCTCCCGAGGTGGTCGAGCGAGAAAAGGCCCAGGTCGTCGAACTCGAACAACAACTGGTGACGATCCGGAGCAACATCGAGGCTCTCAACGCGGATTCCTAGGGAGAGCCTCATCAGAACAACAATAAAGGGGTGACGCCAGCCGATACGACAAGCGGCGCCAGAGATGAACGAGCCCGAAACCTCTTCGGGCCACTTCGGGCTCGATTGAAATCTCGGCTGGATCGGATCAGTTACAAGTCCGCTTCTAGTTTCTTGCGCTCCACCTTCGTGATGTCGATCAACCAGACGTAGTCGCCCTCGGTCTCGCCATCGGGGTGGGGCAAACCACGGATCGCGAGTGTTCGGCCGCGCTTGACAACGATGCGTCCGTGCAGCGAGGTGATTGCCAACTCCGGAAGCTCCACATCGGTGCCGTTGATTTTCGCGAACTCGGATCCCGTCGACCGCGCGACTTGAGCCTTCCAGGTGACGAGCATACGCTCCGGACCGCACTCACGGACCGTCGCTTCCAGCGTGACGCCCTCGTTCAAGACTTCGATCTTTTGCTCGACGATGCCGGTCTCCTCGTTGCGCTTCGCATCCGCAACGTAAGCCGACTGTTTGACACGGAGAACGTGGCTCGTCTGCCCTTCGAGCACGCTCAGCTTCGGAAACTCGTGCGCTTTCGCGGTTCGTCCCGCAAGCGCGTTGCTCAGCCTCTTCGCGTCGATCGCTCGCGAATTCCGTTTCGACTTCCCGTTGAAGCCAAGCGCTGTCAGCAGCGTCGCACCACTCGGAATTACGCGGGCGTTGATCGTGTAGGTGTTCGGAGCCCCATCGACTCGCCATTGCCGCAGGCTTGCGGAGACTTTTTGGTGCGTCTCCATTTCGGCGACGACGATCAACTGGCCATTGTGCACTCGAACCGAGTTGCCGGCTTGCTCCCAGCGATCGGGCTGGATGTGAGTTTTTATCAGCTCGACCAGTTCTCCCGCGGAGATGATCGGGCCATTCAGGTCGTCTTCATCACGGAAGGGATCGCCAGACTCTTCATCCAGGCCGTCGAGACCGAGCTTCGGGGCGGGGAAGTCCTTGGGCGTATACAGCAGATCACGCACATCGTAGACGAGAACGATCACGTCGCCGGCGGCGGCTCCCGTCAGTAGCCCGAGGAGCAGAGTCACGATGATCACCGGAACCCGCATGTCGATGGTCCTTCTTCGTCTCAATAGTCAAAAATCGATTACTTCATCAACTTCCGAGCCGCAGTAGGAACACGGAACTTGTCGATTTCTTCTGAAGTGTCGATCACGTATTCATAGCGAAACACGACGTGCTCCACTCCGTCCGAGAATGCTGCATCGCCTTTAGCCGTCTTGCCATCCTGGTTTCGCATACCGGTGAGAACTAGAAGTTCCAGTTTCCTGGGGCTATTGGTGATCGGATCCAGGTCGATATCGAGAACACTGCGAGTCTGGGTTCTGTCCGCACGGGACAGGTATTCGGAAATACATCAGCCACCCGACAGGCAGCCGGAATTCTGTACCTCGATGAAATATTTCAAGGCCGTCTTTTCCGGCAGGGTCACCCTCAACCTATGATAGAGGCGATTCTCTTCACGTCCGGCGACCGTTGTTTTACCCGTGGTACCCTCGCGAACCTCCTCCGACGGTTTCTCTTTCGATGCAAGCCACTCGACCTTCTGATGCTTTCTGGCTGCTTCCGAGAGCAGTCTTTCCGGGAAGGCGAACAGGCGATCGAGTTTTTTTCCTTCCGCAGTCGACTGCAATACTCTCCAGATGTCGCCATCGAAGAGTGCACCCTTGTCGATGGTACGGAAGATCTTATCTTCGGGCATATGCATCAGCATCCCACGAACCAGGCCGGAGTAATCTTCTTCGACCGCCTGGTCGAGAATCTTGTGGTCGGATGATGCCGCCATGCCTCCATCGATGGAGACGCTGGTCGAGTAACCTTTTTTCAGTGTCAGCCTGAGAAAATCCTTGGCTGCCTTGCGAACTGCTTTGACTGGATCGGGCGCTCTATCTACAGCGACGCTTCCAGCAAAACTCCAGGCACTTGCCACTGACACGACCAGTAGAGCAACTATGGTAATTCTGAGCACAAAAGGCTCCTCTCGTCAGGTATTCGGACGGACCGATGCTACCCAGAGCCTCGACCGGAATCAAAAAAAAATCCGTGCAGGATCGTATTTCCATCCTGCACGGACCACGGGAGGGTGGGTTTGAGTTATTTGAGCAATTTGACCAGATCTCTCGAGAGGCGCATCTGACCAACGGCTACGGTGGTATCGAGGCGGTAGACACAACGGAAAGCGACGTGCCTCACACCGTTCTCGAATGCCAGCATCCCCTTGGCAGATCGACCTTGATCATTGCGAAATGCAGCCAGCAACCTGAAATCGATGCTCTGTGGAAGAGACCCGTTCTCCTCGAGAGTGACCTCCACAACGCCGTGGCTGTTCGATCCGTCAATTCTTTGTTCAGTCCGACTGTAAAGTAAATCAGAGAGACGCATACACCCCGAGTTGTTCATCTCCGAGAAGAGGGCCCGGGAACGTCGAGGAGCCAGGGTCACCTGGATCACTTTTCCAACTTCCTTCCATTCGACCCTGGAGCCTTTCTTCAGCGAGTCGATGAGTATTTCGGTGGGGACATCCACCAGGCCCTGGATGGCTCGACCTTTGCGTGTCGAACGGATGTTCTTCCAGTTGCCTTCGGCCTCGATGGCACCCTTGTCACCGTTGATGTATGCGAAGAACTCGGGGAGGTGCATCAAGGGCCCGCGCACATCTGCCGAACACCTGAGACTGATATTGGGGCGATCCACCCGGTGATCGCCGGATTCAGTAAGTCCACCCACAACGAAGATCTCGGCACTGTAACCACTGTCGCGAGACATCTTCACCAGGTTACGAGTAGCCTCAAACAGTGCTTTACGAGCATTTTCCTCGGCACCGAAGAGTTCGGTACCTGCGAGAAGAACGATCGATATGAAGAAAACTGTCAGTTTCAATTGTTGGCTGGTCATTTGATCCTCCTTCACAGCGGGGACACGACTACCTCATACACTTCCATCCTGATATCAGGCCCCGTAGGTCAACAATTCTGGAATTATTGGGAAATACGGGCAGAGACCCACAGAGAGCTGATTTCGAGGGATGCGGCAAGAGAGGTGGAAAATCGGCGGGCAGTATCAGAACAAGGGGAGGCGGGAATCTCCCAGGATCACTTCAACATTTTTTTGACC
>DCAA01000003.1:31245-32021 GCA_002311345.1 Planctomycetes bacterium UBA1146
CCCACCTCGATGCTGCACCTGGCTCGGGTCCTGTCCACACTGGACAGGAACTTGCTGATCGTTCAGCCACTACCGCCGAGACACCCAGATTTCTGCACATCGTTGAAATACTGAACCGCCACTTTTTCATCGACATCGACCTTCACGCGCTGATAGGTGCTCACCTGTGCCGGTTTCTTGACGACAGCAGTTCCCCCCTCCGGCTCCTCGAGGGGATCCATCGGATCTACATAATCAGGATCATTGAGATCGACCTCGACTCGCGGTTCGATCCACCGGGCGGTTCGAGACTTGAGAAGCGCGTCCTTGAGTAATTCGGAAGGGAAATGAATGATTCGCTCGAGACGGTTACCGGCGGGATTCGATGTCAGCGGTACCCAATCGTCGCCGAGCAGGATGGCTCCCTTACGCGGATTCCGAAATACCTTCATCTCCCGGACAAACATCAGGTCTCCCCGCACCACTCCTTGATGCTGCTCGTAGACGGCGTGCATCCAGACCTCGTGATCGCCTTTGTTGGAGAGCCCTCCCCAGGCCCTGCAATCGATCTCGTAGCCGTGCTTGCGCGAATGCTCATCGAGTTTCCTGGCTGCCTCTCGAAGAGCGCGAGCCGGGTCGGGGACGCGGGCGGTTTCATCCTGTTGATCCCCATCAAGGGCAGCTTCCAGCAAAGAAGATCCGTGAACCGTGCCGGGATCGGCAAACCCCACGGCGAGAAGGATGCCGATGGGCATCATGATCGAGAGAGTTCGAAGAACATTCGACACGATGGGTAC
>DCAA01000017.1:0-624 GCA_002311345.1 Planctomycetes bacterium UBA1146
GGTGGAGAGCGCGGTCGCCGCAGCGGATGGCAAGTCAGTGACGCTCAAACTCGCCGGTGTCGGTGCGATGCGTATCGGCGGTTACGTCACGGAGATGCATCTCGATGGCGTACGCTCCGCCGAAGGAGAGAAACTGCTGCACCCGGAGGTCTACGCGACGCTCAACGTGCTGCCCTAGTCGACGTTCTCTTCGTCTTCATTTTTCCTGGTGCCGATGGTGCCGAAGGGAGTGCCGACTTGAATCGAGCGGCTCTTCACCGTTTGTCCATCTTCATCCTGGCGGGTAGAGGTGGTTGTGGTGATGGAACAGCCCGAAAGGGCTACCGACATCATCAGAACGATGACCACGAAACAGATTCCGCTGGCCCTGTGCGCGTTCTTCATCGCGACTCCTTCTCTTTTCATGCTGAATTGCTATTCCCCACCGAGCATCGCCTGCAGGGTTGCGGAGTTGGCGCTGCGTAGTGCGGCTTCCATGTCGACCGATCCATCCTCGACCAGTTGCTTGAGGTGCTGGTCCAGAGTGATGCAGCCGTTTTTGCGGTGGGTTTCCAGGGCGGCGGGGATCTGCGCCCATTTGCCGGTACGGATCAGATTGGCGATGGATGAGTGATTCGCCATCAC
>DCAA01000017.1:772-17973 GCA_002311345.1 Planctomycetes bacterium UBA1146
GACGACGTGTCCCGTCTCCGCTGCGGTCAGGGCCAGTGCCGCGGTCTCCGGGTCACGGATCTCACCGACGAAGATGACATCGGGGTCTTCGCGCAGAGCGCTGCGCAGTCCTGCAGAGAAGCTCTCGAGATGGGTACCCAGTTCGCGCTGGGAGATGAGAGCCCTATCGCCCTCGAGGACGTACTCGATGGGATCTTCCAGGGTGATGATCCGTTCTCCCCGATCACGCGCTCGCCGTCGTAGCAAACTGGCGACGGTGGTCGACTTGCCACTGCCAGTGACCCCGGTGACGATGACGAGTCCTTGTTCGAGAGTGACGATCTCTTGCCAGTTGCGCTCCATCGGGAATCCCAGTTCTTCCGGTGGTGGGACATCGCTGGCGAGTACCCGGATCGCCGCACAGGTACCTTCGCGGGACCGAAACGCGTTGATGCGAAATGAGAGCTGGCGTTCGGGCCATTCCCAGGAAGCATCGAGGTCCTTGCCGGCTGCCAGTTTTTGACGGGCCCTGTCATTGAGAATCGGTTCGAGCAGGGCGATGACCGTCGCGCTATCGAGCAGTGCTCCTCTGGGTAGGGGTACCAGTTCTCCATCGAAGCGGTAGTGTGCCGGTCTGCCCGATTGCAGGTGGAGATCACTGATCCGGTGCATTCCATCGGAGAGGAACGCCGGTTCGTCGAAACGACCGAGCAGGTCCTGGATACTCCACTGTTTCTCTCCGACCCCGTAGACAGCGGAGAATGGGACAGAATCGCTCATCGAAGCGTTCTCCTCTCGTTGACGGTCGATCCTACCAGAGAGGGGGGGTCCAGGTACGCTTGCAGGATATCGAACAGCCCCGTATCCTCGAATTGACGCTTCCAGAGCCCTGTTCGGGGTCTTTGCGGGCAATTATTGGACCGTTGTGCGAATTTCCCTGAAGGAACTGCGGCCATCGGTCGAAAATAACATCGTCGGTAGGCTGCCGACCCGCGTACCGGAACTCCGGGATGTACGCCCCCCGGAGACGGTACGGAAGTCCGCAGCCACCACTGGAAATCAATCATGGTTGGTCCGCGCGGATTTGAACACGAAAACATTGCTCCGGTCGATCTCCAGCGCCTCGAGGTGTGTGAGAAACGGATCGGATATCGCTTCCGTGATCCCAACCACCTCATCCAGGCGCTGACCCATTCCTCCCTGAAGACCATCGATAATCCCTGTAACGAGCGAATGGAGTTCCTCGGAGATTCGGTGCTCGGAATGGTGATGACCGAGTTTCTCTTCAATTTCTTTCCCGATCGTCCCGAGGGCGAACTGACCCAGATCAAGTCTGCAGTGGTCTCGACCAATACATTGGCCGAGGAGAGCCAACGCCTCGGTCTCGATGAGGCCTATGCGGTCGGCAAGGGTGTTACCAGTCGTCGCAAACTTCCCAACAGTTTGATGGCGAACGTCTTCGAGGCAGTGATCGCTGCCATCTATCTCGATAGCGGCATCGAAGAGGCCAAAGAGTTCATCATCCGAAACCTCTATCACCAGGTACTGGCGGTGAATCAAAAGGAACACTCGGTGAACTACAAGTCGATTCTGCAGCAACATCTCCAACGAGATGATGGTTCGACGCCGAACTACCGTGTGGTCAGCGAGACCGGACCCGATCACGCCAAGGAGTTCGTGGTGCAGGCGATGCTGAAGCGGGAAGTCCTCGGTACAGGACAGGGCAACACCAAGAAGGAAGCCGAGCAGGTAGCCGCGCGCGTTTCGCTCGAACAACTTGGAATCGATCCCGCCGACTGATCGGGCCCCTCTATCCTCAGCAGCGCAAATTTGATCAGTTCTCGACAAGAAAGAGCCCGGATCAAAGCGCTCATGCAGCGCTCTTCACCGGGCTCTCTCCCTAACACTGGATCACGAGAGGCTCTGTGGGACAGAGCATTCTAGCGGCGTCACCTCATTTCTCCTCCTTGCAGATGACAGGCGCTGGAACGGGGACACTGACTTGCTGACTCTGGGCAACCTTTTCCATCTGTGCGATCAGTTTCTTGCACCGTTCGACAACCAGTGGGTCGGTTGCAATGAGAATCACGGAACGTGTCGAAGGAGAACGGATGATCTCGAAGTGATGATCTGATCGTCTTCGACTGTGGGGTATTTGTATCAATGCTCTGGATGTCTCTTCGAGGTCTGCATATTGCAATGGAATCACGAGAGTCTGGAACGGATCCTCCGACTTCTCGCGGGGGGGATAGGCAAATACGACCTTGAGCAGGCGAGTGCTCCCTCGGACTGCTCGGGAGGATACGCTCGTCGTCCCCACTCTTGCTCCAGGTGGCTTGACCACATCGATTTTCCAGCCGAGTGCCTGAAGAAGTTGGATCGATACAGTAGGTTCTTTCCAGCGGTTACGATCGAAGAGATGCAGTGTCCCTGCGTCCTGCTCTTCGAGTTTCTGCTCGGCGAGTGGTTTTCCCGATGGGAGAATTACCAGGTGACCAGAAGACGCATCGATGGCCTGCAACAACTGTAATACCGTTACAGGATAGGGGTACGATACCGGATCGTCGGCGAGGGGAGTGCCGTCTCGCTGGATCACAGAGGTGATCGTTTCGTTGACCGGATCACAGGGGCAAGCTTGCACTCGATCGGTACCCAAAAAAAACACGGGCGACAGCAACAGTGCCATGGCGAGGCGAGAGAGGGACAGGGAGGGCAACATGGTGCTCCCCTTTCTTTCATTGCGGCGGGTCTACTGGGCGGGCAGGGGATAAAACGCAACGGTCGTGCCAACTCGAAAAGGTCGAGAAACGACCGGGAGAGGCTGTTTCTGGCATTTTCCCAGTTCTGTTGCCTCCGGATGGGGAGCGGGGTGTATTGATTTCAAACACTTTCGTCGCAGGGGGGAGGAGGTGTCGAGAGGCTGCGGCTATCCTGCCTCCTTCCTCCACGGTGGTGACGGTGAAGAAGGGTGGGCAGCAGCGATGACCAATGGCGATGAAGGGGCCCTTCCTGATCGTGACCCCCTCGTCGAACGGATCGTCACCTCATCTCCGGCGCTCACAGAAGTTCGTCAGCGTCTTCTCGCTGAACAAGTGCTTCACGTTGGTCGTTGCGGGGAGGGTGCGGTCGGTCTGTTGCTGGCCCATCTGAGTGAACAACTGGATCGTCCACTGGTTGTCATCTGTTCCAGTCCCGATGCTGCCGAACGATTACGGAGCGATACCACCACCTTTACGGCCGAACCGATCGGTAGTTTCGGTATGTGGGAGAGTCTATTCGAGGAAGATTCCGAGCCGGACCCCGAGACTTTCCGCGAACGTTTCGAGACGGTACGGGATTTCCAGGCGGGTAAGGTTCGCACCATCATCGCCCCGGTGCAGGCGGTACTTCAGCCTTTTTCCACCGAGACGGGAGAAGATCACCGAGTCGTACTGCGCTGTGGTGATCTCAGGGCACCCGCAGAGTTAGCGAGATCGCTGGTGAACGCGGGCTACAGGAGATTCCCACAGGTCTCGAGACCAGGTGACTTTGCCATCCGGGGTGGGATCTTCGATGTTTGGCCACGCGAGGAGAGTATCCCGTATCGCATCGACTTTTTTGATGACGAAATAGAGAGCATCCAGTCAATTTCACAAAGGGATGGGCGTGTAAGTAGCAATCTCGATCTACTGGTGTTGACCATCGCTCCAAAAGAAGCCTGGTTCATTCGTGGCTGGACTGGCCGCGAACAGTTGCTGTTCGATGTGATGCCCAAAAACAGCGTTGTGGCGGTCTGGGATCCACGAGAGGTGGAGCAAAAGGCACACTTCCTGGTCGGTCAGTGGGCATCACGCCAGAGAGATCAGTTGTGCGAGTCCTTCTGGGCGCGCGCGGGTCGGTTTTTGAGATTGCAGATGGACCCACTGGTCCCTGAACCAGGTCATCGCCCGGTTCGACTTCCAGTCGTCTCTGCCGAACGCTTCCAGGGCTCTTTCGAGGCAACGCTTGCGGCGTTGGCCGACGAGACTGATCGAGGTGCCGACGTACTGGTGTTTTTGAGACAGGAGGCGGAAGCGGAGCGGTTCCGAGAAGTGCTCGAAGAGGGAAGCATCTCATCTCGTGTGCGAGTACGTCTTGGAGGGCTGTCCTGTGGATTTCGCTGGGAAGAACCCGGAGGCGGAATCTTCGTCAGCGGAAACGCAGCTCTTGGCCGAAAAAGAAGCCTCGAACGCGTTCAGAAAAAGAGGGTCGAGGGCCGCGCCGTCGACACCTTCCTTGAGCTGGAAGAAGGGCAGCATGTTGTCCATGTGACTCATGGCATCGCACGATATTGTGGTTTGCGAAATATTCGCGAAGGCACGCGCCAGGGAGATTTTCTGGTCCTCGAGTTCGCCGAAGGAGTGACTTTACTGGTTCCGGTCGAGCGAATTGATCTGGTCCAGAAGTTCGTCGGCGGAGGTAAAAAACCAGGCAGGCTCGATCGAATCGGTGGTACTGCATGGTCGAAGAAGAAGGGGCGCGCCGAGGAGGCGCTTCATGATCTCGCGTCCGAATTGCTCGAGATTCAGGCGTTGCGGGCAGAAAGACCCGGATACCAGTTCCCGGAAGATGACGATGCTCAGCATGCTTTCGAGGAGTCGTTTCCTTTCGAGGAAACGGGAGATCAACTGGAGACGGTCGGTGCCATCAAGCAGGACATGGAACTGCCGAAACCGATGGATCGACTGGTTTGCGGCGACGTTGGTTACGGAAAGACCGAACTGGCCATGCGCGCGGCATTCAAGGTCGTGCGAGACGGTAAGCAGGTGGCCGTACTGGTACCGACAACCGTGCTGGCGCAACAGCACCTGGTGACATTCCGTGAACGGATGGCGGAATGGCCGGTGAAGGTAGAGGTTCTCAGCCGTTTCCTGTCGCGCAAGGAGCAGGGAGAGACGCTGGAGAGAACTGCCCGCGGCGATGTCGATATTCTCATCGGAACCCACCGTCTTCTCTCCGGAGACGTGAACTTCCCCGATCTCGGCCTCATCGTCATCGACGAGGAGCAGCGCTTCGGAGTCGCTCACAAGGAGAAATTAAAACAGCTACGTCGGCTGGTCGATGTTCTCACACTCACCGCCACTCCGATTCCCCGTACTCTGCACATGTCGCTGGTGGGGGTGAAGGACATCTCGAGTTTGCACGAGGCGCCGGAGGGTCGTGCTCCCATCCAGACCGAGGTTTGTTCCTTCGATGATAAGAGGTTCCGCCAGATCGTTCTGAGGGAGCTGAATCGAGATGGCCAGGTCTACTGGCTTCACAACAGGGTCACCAGCATCGATGAGTGTTGCCAACGTGTCGAAAAACTACTACCGGAGGCGGCTGTAGTCGTGGCTCATGGACAGATGAACGAACACGAACTCGAGGCCAGGATGATTCGTTTCATCGACAAGCAAGCGAACATCCTCGTCTCGACCACCATCATCGAAAGCGGACTCGACATTCCGAGTGCAAACACACTCATCGTTGAACGCGCTGATAGATTTGGTCTTTCACAATTGCATCAGTTGCGCGGACGTGTTGGAAGAAGTCATCACAAGGCCTATTGCTACCTGCTGATTCCTGAGGATCAGCCACTGAAGATGGATTCGCGTCGTCGTCTGGAGGCGATCGAGGAATATTCGCAACTGGGTGCGGGCTTTCAAATTGCCATGAGAGATCTGGAGATACGTGGTGCCGGTAACATCCTCGGCAAGGAGCAGTCGGGCCATATCGGTGCGGTGGGATACGATCTGTTCTGCCGGTTGCTCGAGAGAGCGGTGGCGGATCTACGTGGAGTGCCGTGGCAGGAGCCTCCCGATGTGGAGATCGCCCTGAGGGGATTGTGTCGGATTCCCGAGCAATACATCTCCGATACTCGACAGCGGTTACGAAATTATCGATCGATCGCTACCGCACTTCGCCAGACGGAACTCGATGTCATCACCGAGGATCTGCTCGATCGTCACGGACCGTTGCCGAGCGAGACGGCGCGCCTTGTCGGCCAGCAGCGCTTACGGATTCGTCTCGGTGGTTGGGGTGTGAAGCGAATCATCCCCGAAGAGGGCTGGTTGGTGATGGAGGGTGACCGCGATGCCATCCGTGAGGGGATTCAGGGGCTCGGATGGCAGGCGATGGATCTCCCCGACGGGACCATCGCCGGTCGCCCGAAAGGGGGGACCGCTCCCACCGACCTCGATGGAATCCTCGAGGTGCTCAACTATCAGCCCTCAGCCGGGGTTTAGGACTGGACAGGTACCGCGCTTTCCTCCGTGTACATCTTTCCGGCGATCAAGGCGCCAGCGTTGATGAACACAAACGAAATGATGACGCTGTATGCGACCAGATCTCCCGGATAAAGCCCGATGAAGTATGTCGTCGAGTAACCGAACACCGCCCAGCAGGCCCAGACTGCAGTTCCCGCCTTGATCGCAGTGGCTGGTCCGGCACCGTAGCGTGTGCGCAGGCCCGCATAAAGCCACGCCGTCACCAGGCCGAGGCCGACCAGAAACAGCGCCATGATCGTCATCGCCTGGGTGCCATATTCGGAATTCATGCCCGATCCCTGCATCACTTCCTTCCAGCGTTCCGCGAACATCATTTGATTGAGCATCTGTCCGACGAAGATGGCCACGCCGGCGACGATGCCTCCGATCAGAACCTTCGATGTGTTGATGGGATTCATCGATCCCCCTTCCCCTTGGGTTCAGGGTAGAAGAGTTATTGATGATGAAAAGGGAGGATTTACCGATCGATCAGGGGCAGATCGGGGTCTCGCAGTCGATGGAGTCGTCGGTCGGGTCGCTTCCGCAACTTCCTGCAGGCTCTGGCACGCCACTGGAGCCCGGGACGAACAGCGCACTCAATAGAAAGATGACATCGGGCAGGTTGAAACCACCGTCATCATTGATATCAGCACCATCGAGACAGGTCACCGCAGGGGATCCAGGAACAAACAGTGCACCGAGGGCATAGATGGCATCGGGTAGATTGACGGAACTGTCGAGATTGGTATCGCCCCGTAGGAACTGGGTGGTTCCTCCGTTTGTGAAACTCCAACTGAGTACATCGTTGACCTGAGTCACTCCTCCGGTCGCACCGATGAAGCCAATCCAGGCGGAGTCAGAAGCGAGGTACCGGGTGATATCGATAAAAACCGACATCCTAGGCACCGTCAGGTCATCGATATAGATCTCAAAGATCCCGCTATCGTAAGTGACTCGCATCGTGCGAAGCCCGCCCACATTCGTCAAAGTAGTATCCGAGATGATCGACCCTACCAGCTCATCGGCAGAGTTTGCGGTGCCAGGACGACCATGAAGAGAAAGGTGTGCTACCGGAGGATCGTTGTAGTTGCCGTTGATGTAGGTGTCGATCTCCAGGGCCAGTGAGTTGGTCATGCCATGGTATCCGAGGTCTCCACCACTGGAGTAGAGCGCCGTCGGCGATTCGTTCTGGAGTATGAAAACCATGCCATCGGCTCCGCCTGCGGCAGGATTGATCTCGTAGGTGAAGGTGGTGTCAAAACCGGAACCCAGCAGGATCTGATCCTCGGTGTAGACCGCACCGATCTGGGCGCTCAATGCGGGGGTCAGTCGAATTCGATCGCCCGATTGCGCCGCGTTTCCGACGAGAGTGAGACCGGTCATGTCAAGAAAGTCGAGATAATTAAAGTCCGCCTTCACGGCCGTTGTTGCGATGAAGGTGAGCAAAAGACTGCAGATCATTACTGGAGACCATCGAAATGGTCCAGTGTCTAGAGACATCGATTTTCCTCCGAGCGGGAGCCCTCCCGCTACCAGTGATGATACCGGGTATCGCACTGGACGAAAAGGAAGTGACAACAGCCCGATGTCGTTACTTCACCACGGCTTCCAGAGAAGCGCTCTGGTGATAAGGGATCGATTCAATTGCGGAGAGTTGTAACTGCTCGTTGATGGCACGCAGGTGATGATCGACTCCGATTTCTGCACCGGGACGGAATCCGGGAACGGTGATCACCTGGGCAAGCACTCCTCCGATTCCCCTGTGGATGAGGCCGCGAGGTAGGTAAACCAGATCGCCTACGGCTAGTTGGTCGAGCCTCATCAGTCCTGGTACTGCATCTCTAGCGACGTTTCTGGATTCGATGGCTTCAACATGCGGGCTGGTCAGGATGGAACCTCCCGGTTGGACCATCTGCACCAGGTAAAACTCATCGAAACCACCAACGAGGGGATGGTAGTGAGTGAAGGAGTCAGAGATACGAACCCGGTGCGCATTGATACCATGCCAGATGTAAGGTCCCACTTCTGGTTTCCAGGTCAGCAGTATGCGTCGGTAGGCACCCTCCTCCTCGGCACATCCACCGGGGGTGTCTGTTATGGAAAGATCCCAGTCCGGCCGGACATAACTGGGCAGCTCGCGAGGCGGATTATCTGGAACCTCGAACACGACAAATGAGAGGGGAGCATCTGTCAGCAATCCTTCTCCGGGTCGAAGGATCACGATGTCACCGACAGTGAGATTACTGCTCCGGTGTAACGCTCCTCCTGAGATCTCAGCTCGCGCTTCTCCGGTCTGAACGAAAGCTGCTCTGGTTTTTGAGTACGACACCAGTGCCCGTGTATTCCTCTGGAACGAGACATCGTGTCCCGGATTGCGCAGCCGAAATGCGGATCTCAACGAGGCAAAGCCTTCCGGGTCGCCATCTGTTGAGCCGAGCCGGGCGATGGAAAGACGGACTTCGCGATTCTCGATACCAAGAGGGGGGCCTGCGCAGCCCATGAAGAGGAACAAGGACAGGAATATGATCGCCAAGCGCCACGGTGAAGGTGCCGACAGCATCATGGTCCTCTCCTCCCAATTTGTACCAGACAAGGCATGTAACCCGATCGAGACAAGATACCAGAGCCAGCGCTCCAGGAAATGCACAGCAGTGGCCTCTGCATCGGGAGCCTTGTGGGGCTCTTTCCCCGTGTGCAACCCTGGGATATCGTTTCGACGATCCCACATGTGTTTCCTGGGTTGAATGAAATTTCGAGGAGGTTGCCGTTGATTACCGAAGCGAGGCCAAAGGGCCGATCTTGCGCTTATCGGTTTGTTGTCGCGATCCTGTTGCTGTTTATGGGCAATTTGATCACGGCAGCAGATACCACCGCCTTTACTGGCGCACGGCTGATGCCGGTTTCGGGTCCCATCATCGAGGACGGAGTGCTGGTGGTCCGTGGTGGCAAAATCGAATCAATCGGAGCCAGTAAAGATGTCGTGATTCCAACCGGCGCGGTACGAATCGATGCCAGCGGAAAGACCATCATCCCCGGTTTGATCTGTACCCACAGTCACATCGGTATGGGGGGAGGGGGTGACAGTTCAGATCCGATTCAGCCGGAGTGCTGGACACTCGATTCGGTCAATGTCCGTGCGGCTTCTCTGGAAAGAGCAAGGGCCGGAGGCCTGACACTCGTAAACCAGATGCCTGGATCGGGACACCTCATCAGTGGCAGGACCACCTACTTGAAATTAAGAAAAGGTGGAACGGTCGATGAACTTCTCATCAAGGATTCCGAAGGGTGGCCGATGGGTGGATTGAAGATGGCCAACGGGACCAACTCCCAGCGATCTGCACCTTTTCCGGGCACACGGGCAAAATCCGCCGCTCTTGTCAGAGAGGCCTACGTCAAGGCGCAGGAATACCGGGACAAGATCACTCGTGCCGCGGGTGATCCCGACAAGATACCCGAACGAGATCTTCGAATGGAAGCGCTGGTAGAGGCGCTCGATGGCAAGCGAATCGTGCATCACCACACTCATCGTCACGATGACATCCTCACCGTGCTGAGGTTGCGAGATGAGTTCGGTTTTCAGGTAGTGCTCCATCATGTCAGTGAAGCCTGGAAGGTTGTCGATGAAATCGCTGCATCAGGAGCCCCTTGCTCCCTGATCGTGATTGATTCTCCCGGTGGAAAACTGGAAGCCCGTGACATCAGCATGGAGAACGGAGTTGTTCTGGAAAAGGCAGGAGTAAATGTCGCCTTTCACACCGATGATTTCATCACGGATAGCCGCCTTTTCTTGCGCTCTGCAGCGCTGGCAGTTCGCTCCGGAATGAGCCGCGAAGGCGCACTACGTGCCCTGACTCTTTCAGGAGCAGAGATGCTGGGTCTCGAAGGAAGAACCGGTTCGCTCGATCCTGGAAAGGACGCGGACTTCGCAATCCTCAGTGGCGATCCCTTCAGCGTATATACCCAGGTCCTGGAAACCTGGGTGGAGGGGGAGCGGGTCTTCGATCGTTCCGATCCAGCGCAGCGATTGTTTGCCGTCGGTGGACGGGGAGCCGGAGATGACCAGGCTTACCACTGTTGTGGTGAACGACAGGAGCAGCGATGAACTTTCTCAAGACGTTCGTTTTTATGCTGTTGTTGCTCGTTCCAGCGGCCGGATGTGCCGGAATGTCCCTCCAGGAAAAGGGCATTCCAAAGATCGAAGGGCTCATCGCTGTCCGTGGTCAGACGGTTCATACGATGGCCCGTCAGGCCGATGGTTCCTGGGCAGAACCGATCATCAACGGTGTCGTTCTGGTACGCGATGGCAAGGTGGTTGCGGTGGGCCCTGCTTCATCGGTCGAGATTCCGGCAAATGTGCATGTCATCGAGGCTGAGGTGGTGACGCCAGGGCTGATCGATGCTCATTCGGTGGTCGGTCTCGCTGGCTGGCTCAACTATGACCACGATCAGGACCAGCTGGAACGATCGGCCCCGATGCAACCGGAACTGGATGCCCTCGATGCCTACAACGTGCGAGAGCCTCTCATCGAATGGATCCGTTCGTTTGGAGTCACAACCTTGCATACCGGGCATGCCCCGGGCCAGTTGATTTCCGGTCAGACATTCATCGTCAAAACACGGGGAGACAATGTCGACGCAGCAGTGCTGAAGCCCAGGATGATGGTGGCCTGCACTCTAGGATCGGCAGCGATGAGAAAAGAGGGTCAGAGTCCAGGAACCCGCGCCAAGCAGATGGCGATGCTCCGTCAGGAGTTCATCCGGGCACGCGCCTACGAGGAAAAAATAGCGGCGGCTCAGGCAGATCCAGAGAAGGATCCTCCAGCGAGAGACCTGGCCAAGGAAGTTCTCGTACGGGTGCTCTCCGGGGAGACCCCGCTGATGATCTCTGCTCATACCTCGGTCGATATTCAAAATGCTCTAAGATTGCAGAAGGAACTGGGTATTCAGGTCGTCCTCGATGGTGGATCGGAATGTTACGACTTCATCGATGCTCTTCTCGAACAGAAGATCCAGGTGATTATTCATCCGACGATGATGAGAGCTTCCGGGGCAGGTAAGAACTCCAGCATGGAGACCGCCGCAAAACTGGTGGCCGCCGGGATTCCTGTTGCGATGGGTAGTGGTTATGAATCCTACGTTCCGAAGACGCGGGTCGTGCTGTGGGAAGCGGCGATTGCTTGTGCATACGGCTGTTCATTTTCTGATGCACTCGGCCTGATCACTGCTTCTGCTGCACAGTTGCTGGGGATCTCGGATCGAGTAGGTTCTCTGGAAGTGGGCAAAGACGGGGACATGGCTCTCTATGATGGAGATCCTTTCGAGTACACCACGCATTGCGTCGGTACTGTCATCGATGGAGATGTGGTGAGCGACCTGGTGCGTTGATGAGGGAATGAGATTCATCGGGGGGGATACGATGACCTCTGGGAACGCTGCCGGAAGTATCCCTGTCTCCGGGCAACTCATCTTGGCGCTCTTCTTGCTAGTGGCGACACTGTTCACCTTATCGCTTCCACATCGTGAACTGTACGGAGAAGAGGGCCGCCGCGTGATGGCTGCTCGGGAGATGCTCTCGAGCGGAGATTTCATCCTTCCGACGGTCTCTGGTGAGCCCTATCTCAACAAGCCTCCCCTCTATCCCTGGATGACGGCAATGATCGGATTCGTGAAGGGCGAGGTCGATGCGATTGCGGTGCGGATCCCTGCGTTGGTCGCCACATTGCTGACCGGTGCGTTGTTGTTCTGGACAGGGGTTCGTCTTGGATTGCGACGGGCCGGAGCTCTCTCCTGTTTCTTTTTCTTGCTTTGCCCGATGGTGATGCGCAAAGCGAGCCTCGGAGAGACGGATCTGCTGCTGACCCTGGGCTGCACAATATATGCCCTGGAAATGCTGGTGTTATTACGACCGGGCAGCACGGTTTCGGTTCGCACCTCGATGTTCTGGATGGTTGTGGGGCTCTGCATCGCATTTCTCTCCAAGGGGCCAGCGGCAGTGCCATTTGTGATCGGCGTGATGATGGCTGCAGCCTGTACCAGGAAAGTCGGCCACTGGCGTCGACCACATTGGTGGGGACCGCCGCTATTGGCGTTGGCGATCAGTTCACTGTGGTTCATCGCGGTCTTCCAGAGGCCAGAAGGCGCTATTGCTCTTGGGACGTGGTCCGATGAATTGACACGGATGGGGTCGAGTCAGGAATGGTGGCAGCATCGATGGGAATTCATCCTGGGAGTGCTGTTCGGATTTTTTCCCGTCACGTTGGTTCTGATCCTGAAAGGGTACAGAGGACTGAAAGAGATGTGGCGTGCCGATCCACTGTTACGAGGATTGATCATCGCGACGGGGATTCCTGCGCTCTTTTATCTGCTGTGGCCGGGAGTCCAGCCTCGTTATCTGCTACCGGCGTTGCCGATGATCTGCTTGATGACTGCGAGGATCCTCGATGTTGATTTCGAGATGGCAGCAAAGGAAAATCGTGGAGTGCAACTCGTGTCGCGATTTCTGCAGGTCGTGATCGCCGGAGCAGGTTTGTTTGCGCTCAGCGTTGGAATCTCTCGTGCCATCGATCCTCAGATCTGGCCGGCGATTCCAGTCGCACAACCCATCGCCTGGATCTGGATGGCGCTGATCCTGTTTGCAGGGGCATTCTTCCCGATCACCGATACAGGCAAGGGATTTCCTGGCAGTTCCTGGACCCGCCTCATGCTTTTGTTGCTGGCCTGGGCAGGGCTACATTGCGTCGTATTGATGCCAATCCGCGGCCAGCAGCGCCCCGGTGAAAACCTCGCCCGTAGTATCGAAGCGCTGGTTCCCGAGGGGCGCACTCTGTGGCACGACCTTCCGGCAAACTGGAACACCCTCGGGCAGGTAAATCGTGAATTTCTTCTGTTGACCGATGAACGCAAACCGGCTGCTGGGGACTGGATTCTCACCATTCATCCGGAGTCTGAAGATGTCGGTGATGTGGTGGCAGTGATGAAACTCCTGGATGGTTCCCGAGCGACCCTGGGTGTGATTTCATCGGGACTTCCGGAGGAAAAATGATGTCGAGGATCCTGACCCTGATGCTGGTACTGATGTTCTTGATCGAGGCCTTGCCAGTTGTTGCTCATGATGGTGTACATATCGACATCGATCGTATCACCAGGGAGATCAAGCAGAGCAAAGATCCTGGGCCGCTCTATCTGTTACGCGCCAGGCTGTGTCGGGTTCATGGGCGTCCAGAACTGGGATTACAGGATCTGCAGATGGCACGAGGGTGTGGCATCGAACCCTTTGCCGAGAAACTGCAGAGAGCTCTGTGTCTGCGCGATCTGTCGAGGTTTCGACAAGCGCTGAAATTGCTCGATGAACTTGCCATTGCCCCGGGCAATTCCTCGCTGGATGTTTTCAGCGAACGTTCCGCACTGCGCGAAAGTCTGGGGGATATCGATGGTGCCATCATCGATCTGGCTCGTGTGCAAGCAGTGGTCCCGGATCTGGAGAAGACACTGCGACTCGGGATGCTTTACGAGAAGCGGAAAGCTCCGGGAATCGCGGCTTCCCTGTATCGGAAGATAATCGAGAAGAGCGGAGACAGTGTTCTACTCTCCATCAGTTTGATTCGGGCCGAAACCGACAGTGGCCACCATGATGAGGCACTCGCTCTCGTTGACGTGAAACTCCAGTCGGCAGCACTCAAGGCGCCGTGGTTGCAGAGAAAGGCGGAGATCCTCAGCGCTGCAGGACGGGAAGCAGAAGCGGAATCGGTTTTGAAGGAAGCTCTCGAGGATCTGGATACGATTTTCAAGCGACGTCCCGTGCCCATCCACCGTGTAACTCGCGCGCGGATCCTGCGCCAACTGGGTCGCCTCGACGAAGCCCGGAGCGAACTGGAGATCGTATTGCAGCAGGCTCCCGGATATGAAACTGCCCGCCGAGAACTGGATCTGGTTCGCGAGTTGCAGGAGGAAGAAAAGCAGGAAGACCAGAAGCCGTAGGCGGATTCTCGCCGATCCTCACGCAAGGCAGCGGCGACCCAGTTCGACCAGTTTCTCCTGGTGATGCTGTGTTCCCCACACCACACATCCAATAGCAAACAGCGTGATGATGGCATCCATGCGTTCATCATCGAGCCAGTCCGGGTATTGACCGTAGCCATCGAGGAATGATTCTCGCAACGATGGGGATTCCTGCCAGGTACCCACCTGCAGCCGGACCAGATCGAAGCCGGGGTGATTGAGGTGGGCATGTTCGAAGTCGATGATGCCGAGACGATGACCATCCCACAGCCAGTTGCGTGGCTGATAATCGTTGTGGCACGCCACGCGGCGGTCGTTAGCGAAGAGGCTCCCATCGCCGATACACTTTGTCGCTTGAACGATCTGGTCATCCTCAAGGACACCGTCTGCTTTGTCGATCCACCCCTGGAGTCGTTCGGGCATAGCCTTCGAAAGAGCTACCGGATCTTCATCGACAACTTCCAGTCGATGAAGTTCTCGCAGGAAGACACCCGTCTGGCGGTGGATAATGTGAAGTTCTTGTTCGGAATCTGTGCCGGATTCGACCGGTTCTCCGGCTACCGCCGAGATGAGCAGTAGCCCTTCTTGCTCACTCGAGTCGAGCAGTTCCGGACGGTTTGCCAGTTCCTGGGCGATCTGCGGTAACCACTGGCGAAGCGCCTGTTCTTCTTGCCTCCAACTGCGTCGCTGGGGATGCCACTTGAGGAATGCAGCGGAGCCATCGGAACAGGTACCAGCCCACACCCGGCAGGATCCGCCGGGATCAACACGCCTTTGGGCGTCGAATTGCCACCGCCTACTGGCGCAGGCGGTGATGCGGTTGTCGTCCGGAACTGACTTGTCAGCGTTGCGCTTGTGATCGATCACGATATTCGATCCGTTTCTGCAATCGAGAGCGGAGGTTACGCTACGCCGACAGCCAGCAAGGGGCAACAAGGTAAAGGCAGCATCGATTGAATGCCGGTCCAAAAAAAATAGGCCTCTTCTCCGCAGTCATTCTCGTCTTCACGACGATGGTCGGAGCGGGAGTCTTCACCACTACCGGACAGTTCGCCGCCACCCTGGGAAACCCGCTGGACATCTTGCTGGCATGGGTGATCGCGGCCCTGTTCGCCATCACAGGCGTTCTCACCCTGGGAGAACTGGGAGCGATGTTGCCCTCCAGTGGCGGCGAGTACATCTACTTCCAGCGTGCCTATGGCAAACATGCCGGATTTGTCGGGGGGTTGCTGGTGGGCCCCCTCTCCTGGCCCATCGGAGGGGCCTTTGTCGCACGGGCCATCGGTGTCCACTTCAACGACCTGGTTCCTGAGGTGAGCACCGAGGTGGCAGCGATCGTCGCCATCCTTGGCCTCACCTGGGTTCACATCCGGGGGTTGCACTTCGGCGCCACCTTCAACAACTTTACATCGCTGGCGAAGGTAGCACTGTTACTCGCCTTTATCATCGGCGGACTGCTCGTGACCGGGGGAGTGCCCGCCGAGAGCAGCGGCGAGGTCGAACTTCCGACCGGTATCGACAGGTTCGGGGGAATCTTCTTCGCCACCATAATGGTGATGTTCGCATACGCTGGTTACGGAGCGATCGTGCTGATCTCCTCCGAGGTGGAGAATCCGCAGCGAACCCTGCCGCGGGCGATGATCTTCGGCGTCGTTGCGGTGGCACTCCTTTATCTACTGGTAAATATCGTCTTTCTGTCGGTGTTGCCTCCAGAGCAGATGGTGACCGAATCAGGTGGGGCCCTCACCGATCTCGGCGCAGTGACCGCAGGTCATCTGTTCGGCGACAAGGTCGCTGGTGTCTTCGATCTGGTGTTCGTGATCCTGGTTCTCTCGACCCTCAGCGCGGTCATCCAGGTCGGGGCACGGGTTGCCTGGGCGATGGCGAAGCGTGGCGATCTACCTGCCCCGATGTCGAAACTCAACGGCAAGGGTGCACCCGGCAACTGCCTGCTTCTCCAGGCGGTCATCCTGCTTTCTCTGACCCTCTTTTTCGATGAGCAACAACTGTTGATCCTCAACGGTTTGGTGGTGCTACTGATCACGGCTCCGACGGCTCTGGCTCTGTTCGTGTTGCGAAAGCGTGAGCCCGATCTCGAACGTCCGTTCCGGGTTCCCTGGTATCCCTGGGTGCCCCTGGTCAATCTTGCTCTGAGCCTGACCATCGCCGTCTCCCTGTTTTTGTGGAGGGACTGGCGCTATGCCCTGTGGTCGGCGGGGTTGGTGCTGGTACTGTGGGCGTTGAGACCACTGCTTCATCAGCGGACGGAGACGGACGGGAAAGGTGCTACCGGATGACCAGAGTTTTCCTCCTTCTGTTGGTGCTGTTGCCACAAGTGGTGATCGCAGCACCAGCGGAAGCCACCCCTCCTAACATCATCGTCATCTTCTGTGATGATCTCGGTTACGGCGATCTCGGTTGCTTCGGCCACCCGACCATCGCCACGCCCCATCTCGATCAGATGGCCGCCGAAGGGCAGAAGTGGACCCAGTTCTACGTTGCGGCGCCGGTCTGTACCCCCAGTCGCGCCGGATTGATGACGGGGCGACTGCCGATTCGAAGTGGGCTCTGCTCTGCAAAGCGCCGTGTACTGTTTCCCAACTCTGCCGGCGGCATTCCCGATTCCGAGATCACCATCCCGGAGTTGTTGAAGAAGGCCGGCTATGCCACCGGCATGGTCGGCAAGTGGCACCTGGGACATCTGCCGCGCTATCTGCCGCACCGACACGGTTTCGATCAATGGTTCGGGGTGCCCTACTCCAATGATATGGATCGTAACAATAAAGGTCCGAAGGGCTGGGAGGCCTTTCTCGAGCCGAAGTTCGAGTACTGGGACGTGCCTCTACATCGCAATGATGAGGTGATCGAACGACCCACCGATCAACGTACTCTCACCCAACGCTACGGAGATGAAGCGGTCCGGTTCATCGATGCACACAAGGACGAGCCGTTCTTTCTCTA
>DCAA01000023.1:0-31077 GCA_002311345.1 Planctomycetes bacterium UBA1146
GCAGGTGAAGGTGCCATTCTCGAGCAGCGGGGAGATGGAGAGCCCTGTGATCACCAGCACGTTGTTGAGCACCGGATCACCCAGCAGCCCATCGGCGAGAGTCAGGGCACTGATTTCCGGCGCCGGAGGAGTGCCAGGGGCCCCTTCGGTGTAGATGTTCGAGTTGTCACAGGAATACGTGTACGAGGCGATGTGAAGTCCGTTGCCCTGAGGAATGGTCTGGCCTTCGAAAGGAGCCGTGAAATCGACCACCGCACCCAGGGTTCCGCCGTTTTCGTAGATGTTTGCGATCTCGAACTCGGTCCCAGCAGCTTCGGCGTCGGCACCCAAAGAAATGGATTCGAGGGTGATCACAGCTCCGTCGTGTGTCACTGCGGTTACGAATCCCTGGACATCTCCGAGACTGTTATCGATGAGAATCCTGGCATCACCAGTAGTACCGAAGCCATCGGCTGGAGCGGATCCATCCTCGATGTACATCGAGGCAGGTGGAGGTTCGAGCAGAGTCATTGTGCCTCCATTGAGGCCGAGTCCTTCACCAGCTCCTACGGATAATCCTCCTTGAACGATGATGTTGTCGAGCGCAGGAGAGTTGAGTGTCCCGTCCTGGAAATCGACGGCGACATCGGTATCACTCCCAACCACCTGGGCAGGAGTTACTGTCAAGGTGGCGATGGTCGTACCATTTCCTGCCGGAATCGGAGCATCTCCATATGGAGGCTCTGAATCCATGACGACCCCGAGTGTCACTCCGCCGGTGAGAATCTCGGCTACGACCAACTCGGCATTCTCTGCCGCTCCTGCTGGCTGCAGATCGCTGGCGGTCAACAAGGTGTCATCGAATGCGATCGCCAACACATAACCCTGGACATCGGCAGTGGCATCCAGGGTGATGGTGAGAGTTTCAGAGGAGAGCCCCTGAGTGGAACCATCACTGATCGAGAGTGACTGCTGGGCAGAGCCCGTCAGGTTCAGCCCGAGAAGAGCGAAGATAACAAGGAAGACGATACTGATAGGACGCATAACACCATCCCTCCGATGTGAGCCATGACTCGATAGCGTCCGGCCGACCGTGTCGACGGGCTCGAACAGCCTCCATAGAACAAAATGTATTCAAACTCCATAGAACAAAATGTATTCAAAGCACTAAACAGCGACCCTTGATAAATGTGCTTTCGATTGCCTTCATGTAATATACATAGGAGCAATTAATGTAAATAATAGCGTGGAACCTATTGTGAATCAAAAAGTTATGGTGTTGACTTTGCCTGTGCACGAAAGTCTTGTTGGTCAGTTTGTATAACTTACGTCACCACCACCTCGGGAGTCGCTGACTCCTACGATGCCCCGTTCTTGCGTCTGACAGAGCAGCTGGAAATCACCAATGCTGCCTCTCCTGCCAGTTCGATGCCCGAAAGTTCGGAGAGTCTCTTCAGTCTTCTGCGGGATCCCTCTTTCGAGATAGAGAAGATCAGGCAAGCACTGGTGATGTACTTTTGCAGTCGTGACCGAGTTCTCGGGTGATAGTTTCAGGCGCTCGAGCCCGATGAGTACCTGGAATACGTTGGTAATGATGGTCGGACCACCGGGAGTACCGAGTACCGCACTGACTTTTCCATCTTCATTCATCAGAACCGTGGGGCTCATCGAAGAGAGCGGTCGCTTCCCCGGCGCCACAGCATTGGCCGATCCCTGAATCAATCCGAACAGATTTGGTTTTCCTGGGTGAGTGGTGAAATCGTCCATCTCGTTGTTGAGCAGGAATCCTGCTCCGGGCACCAGAACCTTGCTACCGAAGGAGCCATTGAGGGTAGTGGTGACGGCGACCCCATTCCCTTGTTTGTCCATCACCGAGTAGTGGGTTGTCTGTTCACCTTCTTTTGGTGTGGCACTGTCCTCGAGAAAGTCTGCCGACTCAGAGGCTTTTTCCTGCTCGATGGAGGAGGCTCGCTCATCGAGCCGAGTGAGTTTTTCGAGCATCTCCATCTTGCAGTCGACAAAATCCGGATCCCCGAGATATTGATTTCGATCCGCAAACGATCTTCGCATCACCTCGGCGAGCAGATGGTAGAACTTAGGTGTTTGCGCATCGGCTTCGTCGAGTGAGAAGTGACTGAGCATGCGGTACATCTGGGCCAGGCAGATGCCGCCCGAGGATGGCGGGGGCATCGAAATGGCATTGCCCTTACCCACCGAGAAACGGATGGGCTTTCTCTCCACTGATCGATATGCCAGCAGATCCTTGGCGCTGATGATTCCACCACCACGCTTCATCTCCACGACGATGTGATCGGCGACATCTCCCTCGTAGAAGCCCGGAATACCCTTCTCGATGATGGCCTCGAGAGTTCTGGCGAGGTCCAGTTGCACGAAGTTCTCGCCGGCGGGGACGGTCGCTCCTCCCGGGTAGAACACCTCTTCGGTCGCCTCGAAGCGGAGCATTCCCTGTTTCGCTCCGGTCAGCATCCGCTGGGTTCTTTCGGTCATCGGAAATCCGTCTCTGGCCAGTGCCAGAGCCGGTTCGATCACCTTCTTGCGCGGCATGCTTCCCCATTTTTTCTGGGCAGTGAGCAGACCGGAGACCGATCCCGGAACCCCCGAGGCGAGGTGTCCCACCAGCGAGGCTTTTTTGATGCCCGCTTCGGTTGCACGTACATACATATCGGCAGTGGCGGCAGCTGGCGCCATCTCACGGAAATCGAGTGCGATTTCATCGGTTCGACCCGATCCTCTTCCGATGGAGCCGACCAGGAATCCTCCACCTCCCAGGTTTCCCGCTGCCGGATAGGTCACTGCCAGCGCAAATCCGACCGCCACTGCTGCATCGATGGCGTTCCCGCCGGCATCTAGAATCTTTGCTCCGACGGCTGCTGCGAGTGGCTCGGCTGCCGCGACGGCACCCCTCTTGGAAGATGATTCGAGCATGGTCTAGCCCTCCTGGAATCTTGCTGTGACGTCGACGACTTCCGTTTCGGCTCCGCGAGTGAGCGCATACTGGAATCCCGAACCGATCGATCCTGCGCCGGTCAACCCGTCGCGGCGGATGGCAACGAAAGCGGCCTGCACCGATCGATTGGTGGCAACACGTCCGATGATGCGATCGAGAGCCTCGGCGATCGCCTCATCGGGGGTGGCTCCCTGGCGCATCAGTTCGACCACCAGGAAGGATCCGCACACCTTCGAGATCTCCTCACCGACTCCGGTTGCGACGCAGCCACCGGCCTTGTCGTCAGCGTACAGTCCATGACCGATGATGGGAGAGTCTCCGACTCTGCCGGCGTATTTCCAGGCCATGCCACTGGTGGTGCAGGCTGCTGCGATGGAACCGGACGAATTCATCACGACCTGGCCGAGGGTGTCGTGCCCCTCGGCTTTTCCATCGCCTTCCGGGTGTTTCTGGCGCCATTTACTATAGGCCTCGCGGGCTCCCTCGGAGAGGGTTTCTTGTTCTTCGAAGCCCTGGCTGCGGGCAAAGAGAGTGGCCCCTTTTCCGACCAGCATCAGGTGGGGGGAGTCTTCCATCACCTTGCGTGCGACCTGTACCGGATGGCGGAAACCGGTCAGTGCGCACACCGCACCACCATCGCGGGTTTTGCCCTCGCAGATGGCCGCGTCCAGTTCCACCTCGCCCTCTCGATTGGGATAGCCACCGTATCCGACCGTCGAGATGACAGGATTCGCCTCGGCCGTCATCACTCCGCGTTCGACAGCATCGAGTACGCTGCCTCCCGCTGCGAGGATTTCGAGAGCTTCCAGGTTGGCTGCTTTTCCAAAACCCCATGTGGAGATGATGATGGGAATTCCCGGCGAGTCGGAGCCAGCACTATCTTGAGGGTGAAGTCCTGGCGAGGCGAGCAGCCCCGCCCCGGCAGCAACTCCCCGCAGTAAGAAGTCTCTCCTGCGCATGGCAGATCTCTCCTCTCGCCTCAGGGCGATCCTCCAGAGTCTGGTGGATCTTCGCCACTGCAGCAACCCACACTCATCGTTGTCCAGGATGTTTGAGATGAGATCGCCGAGAGGAGAGCGGGGCAACCGTTGAGGCGGAACCGTTGTCTGGCAACTGTTCGGATGATGGAACAAACGAAGGCAGCGGCGAGTTGTGCGATCACCCTGGATAAGACGTGGAGAGCGCGGTGTTGTCGGTCAGTTGTCGAGGATCGTGGCCGTCGTGATCGGATCGACAGTGCTCTCCTCGCCGGCTTTTTGTTGCCAGCTGAGCAAGAAGATGGTGGTCAGAGCGATGATGACGATGGTGCGAACGGCGGCGATTTGGGGTGCCGAGGGCTGCGTCGATTCGACCGGCTCAAGTGGTACGAGGTCGTCAACGAGTTCGGGCGGCTGCTGTGGCTCGATTCGTGGTGGTAGCAGGGGAGCCGGATAGGACACCACATCGAGCCACTGGGACTCGCGGCTAGGGGCAGGCAATCCACCGGAGCGATCTTGCTCGGTGGGGCTGGTTGCGGGGTATTGACGCTTGTGAGCCATTTCGGGTCTCCACGAAAAGGGGGTTCCTGCACGGTTCATCGTCACAATCAGGCCCAGACTTGAGTGCTTTACTTGCAGGAAACGTCCTCTGACAGCACGATGTAGCGGGATGCTGCCAGGATGTGCCGATATGGTGCGGTGGGATTGGGGTGCGATGGCATGCGAAAGGAGCCGTGCCTTGTCAGAGAGCCTTCGAATCGGTCGGGAAGTGATCGAGCAGGAAGCGAGAGCCCTGGACGCTCTCGCCGAGGGACTCGGGAGTTCTTTCGAGAAGGCGGTGGCCCTTCTCGCCAACGCCCCGGGTCGTGTTCTCGTCAGCGGCATCGGCAAGAGCGGGAGCATCGCGCAGAAGGTTGCCGGAACCCTGGCCAGCACCGGAACTCCCGCACTATTTTTACATCCGATCGATGCCCTGCACGGTGACCTGGGGGTGGTCGGAGCTGACGATGTGCTGCTGGCTCTCTCCAAGAGTGGGCACACCGAGGAACTGATTCGCTTCCTCAGGCACTTTGCAAGAGTGGGAGGAGAGATCATCTCCATCTGTGAGGATGCAAAATCTCCAGTGGCCGAACTCTCCGATGTAGTGCTGGAGATTCCTGCACTGGGTGAGGCGGGTCCGCTGTCGCTGGCTCCTACGACCAGTTCTGTTCTGCAACTAGCGGTAGCCGATGCACTCGCCATGAGTCTTCTCGATGCGCGCGGCTTCACTGCAGAGCAGTTCGCTCGTAATCACCCCGAAGGCGCTCTGGGACGTCGGTTGCTGGTGCGTTGCGAAGATATGCTTCACGAAGGAGATCAACTTCCGCAGGTTCGAGAAGATCAAACCGTCGGAGACCTTCTCGTCGAGATGAGCGGGAAGGGACTTGGAATGGCATGCATCGTGGATGTCTCGGGTGCCTACCAGGGAGTCTTCACCGATGGTGACCTGAGAAGATTGTTCACTCGCTCCTCTTCTCCGGTCGGGTTACCGGTTTCAGAGGCGTGGCAGATGAGTCGTCGCGAGGATGGATCCTCGATAACGAAAAAAGGGGTCGTCGAGGCGAACTGTCTCGCGGTGGAAGCGCTCGGAATCATGCGCAAGGAGCAGATCACTTGCCTGATGGTGCTGCGAGATGACGGGTCTCCCCGTGGAGTCGTGAGGCTTGTCGATCTGATCCGTGAGGGTCTTCACGACCCGGCCACCAGTGCCTGAACGAAGTTTGACAGTGACATTGCCGGCACAGTTGCTCGAGATTCACTCCATGTGCGGGTATCTGTGATCGGTCGCGGGGCTGAAGTTTTCCTTCACGGTTCTCGGCGCAACCCAGCGCATCAGATTGAGAGCCGAGCCTGCCTTGTCATCGGTTCCGGAAGCTCGAGCGCCTCCGAACGGTTGCTGTGCAACCACGGCCCCGGTTGGCTTGTCATTGATGTAAAAGTTCCCCGCGCTGTATCGAAGTCGCGCTGAAATGGCATCTGTCGCGTCACTGTCACTGCAGAAAACCGCTCCGGTGAGAGCGTAGGGACTGGTGCTATCGACCAGATCGAGGCACTCGTCCATGGCGGTATCGCGGTAGACGAACACAGAGAGCACCGGTCCAAAGAGTTCCGTCTCCATCGTGTATGAACGGGGATCTTCACATTCGATAACGGTCGGAGAGATGTACCAGCCCTGAGAGTCGTCACATTCCCCGCCGACGATGATCTTGCACTTCGGATCTTCTTTTGACCTGTCGATTGCCTGTTGGATTCGCTGATAGGCGCTTTCATCGATCACGGCACTGACGAAGTTCTTGAAATCGCGAACATCTCCCATCGGGAGTGATCGAGTCGCTTCTACCAGAAGTTCCTTCAACTGGGGCCATATACTTTCAGGGATGTACATTCGGCTCGCTGCGGAACACTTTTGCCCCTGGTATTCGAAGGCACCTCGAACCGCTGCAGTTGCCAGCGCTGCAACATCGGCGTTCGGATGGGCGAAGATGAAGTCCTTGCCGCCCGTTTCTCCGACGATCCGCGGATAACTGCGATAATTCTCGATCTGGTCACCGATCTGTTTCCACAGTTGCCGAAAAACCTCCGTCGATCCCGTGTAATGGAGGCCCGCAAAACTGGGACTCGACAGTACCGCACTGGTGACCTCTACCGGGTCGCCGGGGACGAAGTTGATGACTCCGGGGGGAAGCCCCGCTTCCTCTAGCATCCGGAAGGCGTACCAGTTGGACAGGATCGACGTCTTGGAGGGTTTCCAGATCGCCGTGTTCCCCATCAAAACAGGTGCGCAGCACAGATTTGCGGCGATGGAGGTGAAGTTGAAGGGTGCCACGGCGTACACGAATCCCTCGAGAGGACGGTAGTCGATATGATTCCTGGTTCCGGGCGGGTTTTTCAGTGGTTGTTCCTGAGGGATTTGACCCAGGGCGAAATGATTGTTGAAGCGGAAAAAATCGATCAGTTCGCAAGCCGCATCGATCTCGGCCTGAATTACCGTTTTCGATTGTCCGAGCATCGTCGAGGCATTGAGTTCGTCACGCCAGGGACCACTCAGAAGCACCGCAGCTTTCTCCATCACAGCAGAGCGCACCTGCTGGGTGGCGCTCGCCCAATCGATCCACGCCTCGTTGGCGGCATCGACTGCCATCTTCACCACTTCGGGGGTGGCCCCGTGCCAGCGAGCCAGCACCCTCGAATGATCGTGGGGGCAGCGTTGCTCTCTGATGTTTCCGGTGAAGATCTCCTTGCCGTCAACGACGCACGGAATCTCCGGGGTCTCGCTCCACATCGAATCGAGCCGTTTCTCGATCGAGGCTCTTTCTGCCGAACCCGGTGCATAATCCAGGATCGCTTCGTTGTCCGGTTCTACGGGGCAGAAGATCTGGTTTCCCATCGGCCTCCTCAGCGTCCAAATAGCTACTTCGAGTGGAGGCATTAGACCGAGACTGTCATGGGGATGCTACTGTCAGCGGTTTCGGTTTGGTTGCCGCATCCTTTTCAGATGGCTAGGGTAGAGACTATCGGTTGAGATCAGGATCGGTCTCTTGCCACACCCTGGATTTGGGGAGGTTCTACGATGTCTCGTGGCGTTTCAGATCTGTTCGACTCCGGCGATCTGTTCCAGGACCGTCACATCGGCCCGCGAACGATTGACCTCGAGCAGATGCTCGCGCAAGTCGATGCCGATTCGCTCGAGGATTTGATCGCGAAAACGATTCCCTCGTCGATCCGTCATGCAGATTCTCTGCAGTTGGAAGAGGTTGCATCTGAGCAGGAGGTTCTGTCCGAACTCGGGCAACTGGCAGCCAGTAACCAGATATTTCGCTCTCACATCGGAACCGGATATCACGGCACCATCACGCCACCTGCGATCCAGCGTGGCATCCTGGAGTGTCCGGGTTGGTACACCGCATACACGCCCTATCAGCCGGAGATCAGCCAGGGGCGCCTTGAAGCACTTTTGAATTTCCAGACGATGGTTTGTGATCTCACCGGGCTGGAAGTTGCAAATGCTTCTCTCCTGGATGAAGGAACTGCGGCTGCCGAGGCGATGACGATGTGTCATCGGATACAGCAACGAACCCGTGGTGCTGGCAGTGCGGAACTATTCTTCGTCTCTGAGAAGTGCCATCCGCAGACCATCGAGATCGTCAAGTCGAGAGCGAAGCCCCAGGGAATCGAGATTGTCGTCGGGGACCACGAGGACTTTGTCTTCCCAGCCAAGTGTTTCGGTATCCTGGTGCAATATCCCGACACCGAGGGCAGGGTTGTCGATCTCGAGGGGATCTGTTCGCGTGCTCACGATGCAGATGCTCTGGTGGTGGTGGCGGCGGATCCGCTTTCGCTGACCATCCTGCGTCCTCCGGGAGAGTCGGGAGCCGATGTGGTCGTCGGATCGACCCAGCGCTTCGGTGTCCCGATGGGGTTCGGCGGTCCGCATGCTGCCTATCTCGCCACCTGCGAGAAGCATCAGCGACAGATTCCAGGACGTCTGGTCGGAATCTCTCGCGATTCCCAGGGCAAGGATGCAGTGCGGCTTGCACTTCAAACGAGAGAGCAGCACATCCGGAGAGATCGGGCGACCAGCAACATCTGTACATCTCAGGTATTGCTGGCGGTTTGCGCCGGAATGTATGCGATTCACCATGGTCCCGATGGACTCACCAGGATCGCTCGCCGTATCCGGCTACAAACCGAAGTTCTGGCTCTGGCCCTTGCCGAGCTCGGGCACGAGGTTGTCGAAGCAGTGCGTTTCGACAACGTGATGGTGGTTCCTCGAGGAGTCAGTGAAGAGGAACTGCGTCAACGAAGTCTGGCGGATGGTCGCAACTTCCGATACTACGGCAATGGTTCCATCGGGATCTCATTTGACGAGACCACCACGCGTGATGACGTCATCTCCATCTTGACCATCTTCGGAGCCGATGCTGGTGCAGTGAATATCGATCAACTCGCAGAACGCTGTGAAACTGAACTGCCAGGTCACTTGAAGAGAACCAGTCCTTTCCTCACCCACCCGGTTTTTCATCGATATCGTTCAGAGACGGCCTTGATGAGATACATGCATCAACTGGAGACTCGCGATCTCGCTCTCAACTCCGCGATGATTCCGCTGGGCTCTTGCACCATGAAACTGAATGCGGCTGCAGAGATGTTCCCGATTCTCTATCCGGGTTTTGCACAGCTCCATCCCTTTGCGCCTGTAGATCAGGCCGGTGGATACAAGGTACTCTTCGAGCGTCTCTCGACATGGTTGGCGGAAATCACCGGTTTCAGTGCAGTTTCCCTGATGCCCAATGCAGGTTCACAGGGGGAATTCGCCGGGTTGATGGTGATCAGCGCTTACCACCGATCCCGTGGTGATGAGAAGAGGGATGTTTGTTTCATTCCCCAGTCGGCCCATGGCACCAACCCGGCCAGCGCGATCATGGCGGGCATGGAAGTGGTGGTATTGCGTTGCGATTCACAAGGCAATATCGATCTCGAGGATCTGGCGCTCAACATCGCTGAGTACGGGGATCGATTGGCCGCATTGATGGTGACTTACCCCTCGACCCATGGAGTTTTCGAGACGGAAATCATCAAGATCTGTTCGATGATTCACGATGCGGGTGGCCAGGTTTATCTCGACGGAGCCAACATGAACGCGATGGTGGGACTCTGTCGTCCTGGTGATTTTGGAGCGGATGTTGGCCATCTCAATCTCCACAAGACCTTCTGTATTCCACATGGAGGTGGGGGGCCCGGGATGGGACCCATCGGTGTGGCCAGTCATCTCGAGCCGTTTTTGCCCGGGCACCCGGAGTCGGAAACGGGAGGGAGTGAGGCGATCGGCCCCATCTCGGCGGCTCCTTTCGGGAGTCCGACGATTCTGCCGATTTCCTATGCATACATCCGCATGATGGGAGCCTCCGGGCTACGCAAGGCCACCGAGGTGGCGATCCTGTCGGCGAATTACCTGGCACGGAATCTCGAGGACTACTTTCCGATCCTGTACCGAGGTGCAAATGGCTACGTTGCCCATGAATGCATCATCGATACCCGCGTGCTCAAGGAGAGCGCCGGAACCACTGTCGACGATGTCGCCAAGAGATTGATCGATTTTGGATTCCATGCTCCCACCATGTCCTGGCCAGTGGCAGGTACTCTGATGGTCGAACCGACAGAGAGTGAACCGAAGGAAGAACTCGACCGTTTCATTGAAGCGATGAAAGGGATTCACGCCGAGGCCAAGGCGGTCGAGGAGGGTATCTATCCCGCCGACGATAATCCACTCAGGAACTCACCACACACACTTGCGATGGTGACCGTGGAGAACTGGAACCACCCGTATTCTCGAGAACAGGCGGTTTTTCCAACTGCCCATACCAGAACCCACAAGTTCTGGCCTGCTGTTGCACGCATCGACCAGGCCTACGGAGATCGCAACCTGATCTGCTCCTGTCCGCCGCTCGAGGAATATTCCTGATCAGGAAGTGTCAGTCTCGATGAGAGCTTGATGGAGCGATCTGGCACCGCGGGCGAGATCCTTCTCCCGCACGACGCAGGTGATCACCAGGTTGGAGGATGAGATCAAGTCGATGTTGATCTCCTGTTCTGCCAGCACCGAGAAGATTTTACCGGCGATACCTGGCTCTCTCGAGATGCCCTCTCCGACGATATTCAGCAGCGCGACATCGTCATCGATCAGCCACGACTCACCGCCAACCTCCTGGACCATCCTCTGTAGATCGGACTCCTCGAGAGAAGCGCTTCCAGGAACGATAAAGGTGATGTCGTTGAGCCCTTCGTGACTCTGAGCCTGGACGATCAGGCGTATATTGATATCGAATTCACCCAGCACGTTGAACACTCTGGCAGCGATTCCTGGTTGGTCCGGAACCGCCAGGATGGAAATCTTGCGGACATCCCGATCATCGGTGACGGCGCGTACAACGACTTCTTCCATCAACTCTCCCTTTCCTGTGATGCGAGTACCTGGTCGGTCCTCGGTTGCCGAGGCTACTACTAGCGGTACGTTGAAACGTCGTGCGATCTCGACCGATCGCCCATGCAGTACCCTGGCTCCCAGGTTTGCCATCTCCAGCATCTCGTCATAACTCAGTGCTTCGATTTGCACTGCAGAAGGCACCAGGCGAGGGTCTGCGGTGAAGACTCCTGGTACATCCGTGAGGATCTCACAGCGTTCGGCACCGAGCGCTGCTGCCATCGCCACGGCAGTGGTGTCGGATCCACCCCTGCCGAGGGTGGTGATCTCCTCGTGCTGGTCGATCCCCTGGAACCCGGCCAGCACCACGACATGATCGCCGTGAAGCGCTTCGACCACACGGTCGGGATCGATGCGCAGGATCTTTGCTTCCGAATGACGGTCATCTGTCACGATTCCACCTTGCTGGCCGGTGAATGAGATCGCGGGTACTCCCAGTTCGGTCAGCGCGATGGAGAGCAGCGCCATCGACTGGACCTCGCCAGCCGACAGCAGCACGTCCAGTTCTCGACGCTGGGGCTGAGACGACAACTGCTGGGCGAGCGTGTTGAGTTCGTCGGTGGTGTCACCCATCGCGGAAACGACACAGACAACGTGACAGCCAGCCGCCCTGCGTTGGCCGATACGTTGCGCAGCATCACGAATCAAGTTCGGGGTGGCAACGCTGGTTCCGCCGAACTTCAGAACGTGAACCGGTTTATTCAACTTCGCCGGAGTCATTCGATCTTCTCCATCTGGAGTCCGACATGATTGATGGAAAAGATCTCTGCAATGGCAGGGGTTCCTGCCTCTTGCAGAGCACCGAGCGCGGATCCAGCACTCTCCACGGTTGTTTCCGGATTGCTGACGAAGGCGGCCAGAGTTGGGCCTGCACCCGAGAGCCAACTCCCTGAAAGTTCTTGTTCACGTTGCATCGCTTCTAATGCGGCAGAGAGACCGGGGATCAGTGGCAGCCGGAAGGGTTGATGGAATCGATCCTGGCAACTTTTCTCGACAACTTGCCAGTCGCCGCGAATGAGTCCAGAAAGCAAGGTCGCGATGCTACCCAGGTTCGCGACCGCATCCTGCCGTGAGTAGGAATCTGGAAGAGTTGCCCGTGCCTCTTTCGTTTCCAGTGGAACCTCGGGGATGACCGCAAGAATTCGCGGAACCGATTCGATGGGCAGGGAGACATGGTTCCAATCCGAACGGCTACCCGAGGCCGCCTGAAATCCACCATCGATGCAGGCAGCGGCGTTGTCGGGGTGCCCCTCGATGTCGGAGACTCGCTGGAACAACTGCTGTGGTGACGGAGGAGATCCGTCCCGTAGCAAGAAACCCGCGGCGACACCGCAGGCGTGCGCGGCGGCGCTCGAGCCGAGACCTCGTGCGATCGGAATTTCGCTGTGGACCGTCCAGCCGGCAGCATCGACCGCATCTCCGGCAATCTCCTGTGCGATCGACACGATGCGGTGCGAGCGGTCCCTTGGAAGGCTGTCGGCACCCTCTCCACTGATCTCGAGACAGAAACCATCTGCGCGGTCTGGCTCGAGTTCCAGGGTGATTCCCAACTGCAGAGCGAGACCCAGGACATCGAATCCGGGTCCCAGATTGGCACTGGAAGCGGGCGCGTGGATTCTCCAACGGGTCATGTCAGATCCATCGCTTTCCGTAGAGCGTCCATCTCTGTGGGGATGGGAGCGGGAAGTTCGACCCCGGCGATGGCTCGATCAGGATCTTTCAATCCGTGACCGGTAAGAGTACAGACGATGGTGCCTCCAGCCGGAGCGATCTGGGCTGCTGTCTCGTGTCTCTTCAGCAGTCCGGCGACGCTGGCAGCACTGGCCGGTTCACAGAAGACTCCCTCGCGCTTCGCCAGGTGATCGTAGGCGGCAAGGATCTGTTGGTCCTCGACGGCGAGGATGTCACCACTCGATTGCTCGATGGCATCGAGCGCACCCTGCCATGAGGCGGGATTCCCGATACGAATTGCGGTGGCGATGGTTTCCGGATTCTTGACGGGGGCACCGCCAACGATGGGAGCAGCACCTGCGGCCTGGCAGCCGATCATGCTCGGTAAGCTCGGGGTGCCTCCGGCATGATGGTCCTCGCGGTATCCTCTCCAGGTCGCGGTGATATTGCCTGCATTCCCGACCGGCAGGAAATGTGTGTCGGGCGCACAGCCCAGTTCTTCGATGATCTCGAAGGCGATGGTTTTTTGACCCTCCAACCGATAGGGATTGAGCGAGTTTACCAGGGTGATGCCTTCCCTCTCGCTGATCTCGACAACCAGTTCGAGCGCCTCGTCGAAATTTCCCTCGATCGGGATCACCCGGGCTCCATGAACGATGGCCTGCGCTAGTTTTCCCGCCGCGACCTTGCCTGCCGGAAGCACGACCCAGCAAGGAATTCCCGCCCGCGCTGCGTAGGCTGCGGCCGAAGCAGAGGTGTTGCCGGTGGAGGCGCAGATGACACCGCGGCACTCCTGTTCCATCGCCTTGGAGACCGCCAGCGTCATGCCACGGTCCTTGAAAGAACCGGTCGGGTTCAGCCCCTCGAACTTGAGGAAAACCTGACGATCCCCACCGAGGATGGAACTGAGTCCTGGGGCGTGTATCAGCGGAGTCGATCCCTCCTCGAGACTCACCACCGGAGTTTCGGGAGTGACGGGGAGACGATCTCGGTAGCGTTCGATGATGCCTGCCATCGTCATTCCTCTATCCGGATCCGGATCGGTTCCGAGATCGCTCGTAGATCGGAATCAAGATTCGAAAGCGCCCGATCAAGGTCGGTGGTTGCGACCGAGTGGGTCAGGATTCGGATCGGTACCTGATGGTTCACCGAATCGACATTGTCAGGCTGGTCGAGCGCTGCAATCCCGACCTCCTGGGAGGCAAGTGCTCCGGCAAGGCGTGCCAGCACTCCCGGACGATCGGGTACTTCGAGGCGCAGATAGTGACGAGCCGGGCTCTCTCCGGGATCCATGATCTTCTCGATCGGACCAGAGACGGGGTAGATGATCGCATCGCCACGGGCGGCCCGCAGGATATCGGCGACCACGCTTCCGGCGGTGGGCATTCCGCCGGCGCCCTTGCCCTGAAGCACCAGAGAGCCGAACGGTTCCGCCTCGAGCAGTACCGCATTGTCTTCATCGCGTACCGAAGAGAGAGGATGGGAAGAGGGAAGGAAGCAGGGCATCACTCCGATGGAGGTGCCTTCTCCGTTTCGCCGCAGCATTCCGATCAGTTTCAAATGCAGGTCGTGTTGTTTGCCAAACTCGATATCGTAAGAAGTCAGTCCGACGATTCCTTCTATGCGAAGCTTTTCGATGGGAACGGCACAGCCGAGCAGAATTCTTGCCAGAAGTGCCAGCTTGTGGGCTGAATCCATGCCGTTGATGTCGAGCGTCGGATCGGCTTCGGCGAGACCTGCGCTTTGGGCTTCGGCTACTGAATCATCGAAACTGAGATGCTCCATACGGCTCAGAATGAAGTTACAGGTTCCATTGAGGATTCCGGTCAGGCGATCGACCGGGCCGGCGGGGATCCCTTGTTGAAGAACCTGGAGGATCGGAACTGCTGCGGCAACGGAAGCCTCGTAGTAGAGGTTTCGACCCCGGTCTGCGGCAACTTGAAATAATTCTTCTCCATGGACGGCTAGCACCGCCTTGTTGGCGGTCACCACGTCTTTTCCGTTTTCGAGTGCGCGCCGAATCCACTGGCAGGGAAGGTCGGTTCCGCCGACGAGTTCGACAATCGCATCGATCTGAGGATCCTCGATTGCCTTGTCGGGGTCTTCGCAGATTTCGGGGTCGCCAGGTAAATCGACGGGCAATTCGCGCGGGCGGGAAGCATCTTGCACAACGATCCGGGTGACCTCGATCGAACGTCCGGCGCGCACCGCACATTCATCACGAGTAGAGGCGAGCAGTCTTGCGACGGCTCCCCCGACGTTCCCCAGTCCCAGAAGTGCGATCTTGTAACTATCCATCTATTGAAAGATCGGACCTGGAGGGGTTCTCCTGCAATGGAATCCCGCGAGAGAGGCTATTTCTTCTTCGATCGATCGAGGATGAACACGTACGGTTTGCCGTCGATGCGCAACCGTTGGTTGGCGATGACCAACGGGAAGCGGCTGGAACGGTAGGTTCCGAGGCTTTTACCGCGACTGTCCAGGATCTTGACGGTAGCCACTCCCTTGGCATCGATAGAGATGGTCGCCTTGCCCAGTTTTCCCGGCAAATTGACGGTTTTTGGAGTACCGGGAACCGGTTTCGGCGAATTCTTGGAGTGGAACTTCCAGTTTTCCGAACCGGCACGGCGCAGATACTTGCCGTATTTTTTGAGGCTGTCGGGGATGCCGCCGGAATCGCTGGAGCTGGTATGGACCACTTCGAAGGAGACGGCAACGCTCGAGGAGTTGGTATCCTGGGCGATTTGCTGTGCCTCTGTGGCGGTGGAGTTGGCCACGGCTGTGACCAGCACCAGTACTCCGATCAAGTTGAGCCACGTTTTCATGCCGATTTCCTATCCATTCGAGATGACAATCATCAAGACGCCATCGTCGTCTTCTCCCCCGTCAAAGATGAGACTTCCATCGTTTTCTGGCAAGTCGAGAATCTCCACAACCATTTCGGAAGAGTGTGCCGGAGCATCGGAGAGACCATCACGGAGGATCGCATATACGACCCCGATGCACAGCACTATCGCTGCGGCAGCCGAGAGTATCGGCCAGGGTTTCTGAACCCGGGACTTCGTATCAGGGAGGGCTCCAGCACGACGTAGGCCTGTTTCCAGGCGTGCCCAGTCGAGTGATGACGGGGCCGGGACGTTGCGCAGGGGGTCCTCCGTTAGCGCTGCAGTCACGGTCTGGGCATCTGTCTCGAGCCACTGGCGACACTCCTGGGACTGAAAACCCATGCGCCCGATGAAGGCGGTCTCGGCCTCGGTCAGTTCCCGGTGGGCGGAAGCCTCCACCAGTTCCTGGAATCGTTGCAGGTCCGGAACTTCGTTCATCACTGGCTCCTTCCTCGGGAGCGACTGGGACCACCGGGATCCCAGTCAGGCGGCAGCGCGTCTCTCACCTTGCGTCGTGCGTGGTAGAGACGTGACATCACGGTCCCCACCGGGATGCCCAGTACCGCGGCGATCTCGCCGTATGAGAGTCCCTCGTAACAATGAAGAGTAAACACCATCCGGTGTGCTTCGCCCAGTTCGTCGACTGCCCTGGCGATCATCGTAGCGACCTCTCCTCGTTCCAGTTGAGATCCGGCTTCTGGATTGGCCCTGCGACCAGTCCGGAGATCAGCATCAGCGCCGACTGCTTCCTCGACGATGGGCGTTTCCTTGCGAACCTTTCTTCTGCGGATCGTGTCGATGGCATGGTTGGTCGCGATGCGGTAGGCCCAGGTGAGGAATCTTCCCGATGGGTCAAATGAATCGAGCCCCCGGTGGATCTTGATGAAAACCTCCTGGGTTGCGTCGAGGGCGTCTTCACGATTTCGTAACATCCGCACAAGCACGGCAAAGATCCTCTCGCGATGACGACGATAGAGTTGCTCGAAGCCGTTGGCATCTCCGGAGAGGTGACAGCGAACCAGGAGACGGTCTTCATCGTCTTGCTCCACATCCACTGACCCCCCCGCTGGCTGGCTTCCTGACGAAGCCGACGCAGGGGATGACGCATGAGATGGAGGTTCATTCACTGCGATTGCCCTGCTTTCTCGAGTTCGAAGTCAACTCTGCGTCGCATCTGAGACAGAGAGATGCCAATCCTGTCAGCAGCAGCCCGCAGATCATCCTGCTCCGGACGAATCGAGACGAGATGATCCCCGATCCAGGCTTTCTTGACCCGGATCGTCTCGCCGGAGACCTCGATCTGATGCTCCTCACGACGCAGTACGCTGCGTTGCTGGATCCGTTCGCGGACACCGAGGGTTCCCGTGAGGAGGTGAATTTCTCGAATCAATCTTTCTCGATCCTCGGGACGCGAGATGACGGTCAGCAACTGACCTGGTCGAGACTTCTTCATCCAGGCGGAAACCAGCACTGCGTCCAGAGCTCCCGATTCCACCAATGAATCGACGATGCCGCCGGCTTCTTCTCCCGAGAGGTGGTCGAAGTGTGTCTCCAGGATGGCGACCGTTTCGGTGGTCTCACCGGAGGCCTCCAGCAGCATCACACGCAGCATGTTGGGCGGATCATCGGGAGGAGCCACTGTGGTTCCGACTCCCCAGCCCTGGGCGATCGGTTTGCCCTCGGGAGCGTGGCAGTAGCGGTGCGCAATCGTGGTGAGCACTGCTGCGCCGGTGGGGGTGGTCAGTTCTCTGCCGGCGGGACCGGAGACGACCGGGACTCCTTTCAGCAGTTCAACGACTGCTGGCGCGGGGATGGGGATGATCCCGTGCGCTGCCTTGACGACTCCGCTTCCCAGCGGCGGAGCCGAAACGATGATCTCGACCGGATCGATCCAGTGCAGTGCAAGCAGGATTCCGATGATATCGACCTGGGCATCGAGAGCCCCGACCTCGTGGAAATGCACCTCTTCAGGAGTGGTTTGATGGACCCTGGCCTCTGCCTCTGCAAGGTGACGGTAGACGGCTGCGGCGGTGATCTTCACCGGATCAGGGATGCTCGGGTGCTCCAGTGCTGCCAGTAGATCGGGCAGTTTGCGGTGCGGGGGAGTTTGTTCCGCCGATTCGACGCTCACCCGACAGCCGCCGATGCCGCGGCGCGATTCGGAGTGAAACTCGAGCGAATGGCGTGGCAATGCCTGACAAAGTGGCCCGGTGACCGCCTCGGCAGGGACTCCCAGGTCGATCAGGGCCGCCAGCAGCATGTCGCCGGCGATTCCCCGTGAGGCATCGATGTACAGGCGGTTCCTTCTGGATTTCTTCAAGTTGTTCATGGAAAGTAGGTTACGACTTTCTATTTCGAGCGGCATTTGGCCTCCAGTGCTAAAGGGGAGAGGGGGTCGATGCAACCGACTTGTGTCAGACTGGTCACTTCATTTTTGGCGGTTGGGGGGCCGATGGGCCCGAGAAGAGCCCTGGGAGTTGTAGGCGAAGACTCGACAGGAGCGGGGTCCTGTGCGAAAACATGGACTCGTCGAGGATTCGACTCGTACCTCCCGGGGCATCAGGCCGGGAGGTGGTCAATTCGTGACGGATCCCGGATCGATCTTCATCCTTGTTCGGATGAGGGTTGCTGGATCGGAAAGAAGTGTAGAAAAGGCAAGTCCGCATCGGTCTCCCCACCCCTTGGAGGGTATCGGGGTTCCATTGCGGTTGTTTCCTGTGTTCCAGAAGTTTCCTTTTGAGACACCTTTGAAATGAGTGCTCCGCTGTTGTGGAAGTCATTCGGCTTGCCATCGGAAGCGGGGTTGCCCAGGAGGGGAAGACGAGCATGAACGAGGTGGTCACGGAGCGTCGGATGAAAATCCGCCGCGTCCTCCAACTGGCGATCCTAGTCTTTGCGACGCTTATCATCACCATGACGTCGATAGAATCGCTTTCGGCACAGGTTCGACCGGATGTGCAGAAATTACTGGACGAGGGAATAAACCTCTTTCAACAGGGTAAACTTTCGGATGCTCAGCAAAAATTCGAACGCGCTTTGTTGCTGGACATCACCTCGGAGGAAGCTCTCGACTGGGTCGATCAAGTGGGCTACGGCCAGTTGATCCGGGTGATCCGTTCGGGCAATGACACTCTCGGAGCGCAGATGGGAGCCCTTCTTCGGCTCACCTCGCTCGAAACCAAGCGCCGTTCGATGGATGCTGCTGCCATCACCGACACCCTCGACTCTTACTTCGGCGAAGAGGATCTGCTCGAACGTACGAAACTTCTCTACCAGTCGATCAGTGACTATGGTGTCTATCTGTTGCCAGGTCTCGTCGATCGTCTGGGGCAGCCAGAGCAGACGGCGAGAGTGCTGGCGATCCAGGCGATTATCCGGATGTCGGATGATGCGGTATTGCCGCTGACTCGCTGCCTTCACTCCTCCAGGCTGGGAGTCGTCACCGGTACCATCGCTTCGTTGCAGAAGATCAAGAACCCGATCGCGATTCCCTGCCTTCTCTGGCTCGCCGAGAGCAGTACTGATCCTCTGATCCGGGCGGCTGCCAATGCGGCGGCCGATTCGATCGTGGCCGGCAGTAGCAGTGGCGATGCGTATTCGATGCTGGTCGATCAGGCTCACGAGTTCAGTGTCGATAGCACCATGATGGTGCGCACTTACCACGATCCTGTGATCTGGAACGTCTCGGATGGAGCCCTCTCCTATCGGACCGTCGAGGGCTGGGAACTGAACGAATTGCGTGCCGAGCAACTGCTCGGCGATGCCCTCTCCCTCACCGCAGATGGAGGCTCTGCTCTGGCCTTGAATGCCTGCAATCAGATGGCGCGCTGGAGTGAGTACAGCGATGTTCGCTCCGTCATCTCTCGACAGGTGGAGGCGGGCGACACCGACGAATCTCAATTGGCGGATCTTCGTGCCCGAGAACTGGAGATGGAGCGTGTCCGGTGTTCAGCATTCACGATGCCCGTGGATGTCCTGGAAGCCGGACTCGACCTGGCTCTCACCGACCGTCGTCCGCAGGTTGCCATCAATCTCCTATCTGGATTGAGAGTCTTCCTCTGGGGCTTGAATGACGCCCCGGTATCCCCTGCAGTGGAGAGGGCTCTTTCTTACGAACAGCGAGGTGTTCGATTCGCAGCCGCTCGCTGCGTTGCATTCCACAATCCTTCAGGGTCCTTCAGCGAGTCCGACAATGTGATACCGAACCTCGCCGAAGGTCTCGCCGAGGGAAGCCGAAAAGTCGCTTTGACCATCTTCCCGGATCAGGATGACGCGCTGCTGGTCGGCTCTTTGCTGCGTCGGGCCAACATCGAACCGTTCAATGACCACGATCCAGTGCGAGGCCTCGAAAGAGCGATCTCCTTCCCGAAGGACATCATCGCGATCTCGTCGGCTACCGGCCAGTTTCCTGCAGCTGAGGTGATCCGAAGGCTGCGAGGCGACTACAGAACCGCTCGTACTCCCATCATCGTATTTGCCGACGACGATAAGTTTGTCCAGGCTCAGGCTACCTATGGTGACGAGGAGTCGGGAGTGTTCGTCGTCAACCGCTCCATCGACCCGTTGCGCCTGCGCAACGACTTGCTGGTCGGCCTGCTGGCAGGAAGTGACAACACGCGGGGAGCAGATGTTGCCAGACAGGCTGCCCAGGCTCTGCGCCATCTGTCCGGCAGGGGCAGTCAGTTTGATCTCTCCACCACCACGGATGCACTCATCAGTGCTCTCGATGACCCTGCCGATGCGGTGAGGATCCCGACCTGTGCCGTCCTGGGTGCATTGCGCCCGGCGGCTGCAAGTGCGGCTCTGGTCAGGGTGATCGAGGAGGGTGATGATGCCAGTGTAGACCTTCGCCAGATGGCCCTGATTGCTCTGGGCAACATCCATCGTGGAACGGGGATGGTCGAGGAGAGCGTGTTGAATGCCGTGAACACGGCGATGAAGAGCGGCGAGGTGAAGATCATCGAAGCGGCTGCGAGGGCTCTGGGAGTGATGGGCATCCAGCCTGCTGTCTTCAGGGAGTAACTTCCCTAACCGTTGGAATCTGATGCGGGGGTGAACCGAAAGCCCGGTTCACCCCCCTTTTTCTTGCTACCTGCTACTGGTTGGGAGCCACCGTGACCGTCACGATGCGGGTGCAGCGGTGGGGGGAGTGGTTCGAGTACCGTGATGGCCTCTGGCGAGGGAGTGGTGATGGCGATCGGATCGATCTGCGAGCACTGTGAAGCTGGTTTCTCCGCACCCGATGTGAGTGTCGGGACCAGTGTGACCTGCCCGACCTGTGGTAAGAATACCCGGGTTCTCGATGAAGTTGAAGTGCGGGAGGTCGAGGAGCGCCGCAAGCAGAACGATCGGCGTCAGGAAGAGTATCGATCACGACTCGAGTTATTACATGACCTGGAAGAACAGGAACGCATCGAGGGTGTTCGGGGAGGGTTCGAGGATTCAGTCCGCTATTTCCAGCCGCGCGCCGGAACCAGAAATCGGCGCCTACGTATGTTGGGACACCTGTTGATGGTGGTTGCCTGGACAATTCTCGTGCTTTCGATGCTGTTTGCCTTCTTCACCGGACTCGATAACGGTTATCTATCTGGTGTGTTCAGTTTTCTGCTCGGCATCTTCGGTTTCGCAGTTGTGAAGTTTTTGTCCGAGGCGAGTCACACACTTGCGGACATGGCGGATCGTCAGTGGGACATCCGGGCACTGCTGCTCGACATGATCGAGGAACAAGAACGACACAAGGAGAGCGAAGGGAGCTAGCAGTTGCAACCTCTCCTATTCGGAGAAGAAGAAGTCGAGCGCTCCTCGGGCGGAATCTCCGAACTCGGCGTCGAGCGTTGCCTTGTTTGCAGGTCTCGTGCCGATCTCCTCGAAGATCTTTTCCATGTTCTCGCAGGCTGATTTGGAGTACAGGCGAACCATACCGACCGTGGTCTGATTGTCGAATACGGTCGCCATGATGGTCCGATCTCCAACCACGGAGAGTTGTATGGAGTCGCGTTTCCCCTGGTGAAAGAGAACCGAGAATTCGTCTTCTCCGAGAAGTTTCGCCATCTCGCGAGTGGCTGCATAAGATCCAGCCACCAGTGCGGAGATGGTCTGTTGGTCGATTGATTTCGTATCTCCACAACAGGTCACCATGTGACCCTCTTTATCGATGAGGAGATTGCATTTGCTTCCGGAGAGTTCGAGGAATTCCACCAGAACCTGATCGATTTGATCCAGGTCTTCACGGTAGAAAACGAGGCGTTGATCTCGTAGGCGATCGCTATCAGTGACCAATTTTCTGATTCCTTCCGTGTTACTCAGGGCAAGATCCGGATGACGCCGGCAAGGTGAAGGAGCACCGTTGCCGTGATTGCTGTGGCGAACAGGAATCCGAGAAGGAGTCCCGCGCGACGTTTCCTGCGCCTCGGTGATGTGGAGATTGTGAGGCGTGAGCTGGCGGTCACTGGACGGGCAGGAACTTCCTGGACCATTGTTCGGACCCTGGTTGCTGTCGCCGTGCTGGCACCAGCAGTGAGGGACACCCTGGCGGTCCCGGTACGCTCGGATGCAGCAACCGGGGTTGCTGGTGAAGCCATTGAAGTTGCGGCGCTGCTCGAGTGTGCGGTATCGGTTCTGCTGTCGCGAGAAATCGAGATAGAACTGCTACGTTTCGCTCCGTGCTGATCATTGAGGGACTCCAGGACCATTCCTGCGAGTCGCTTGAGGGTGGGGAAGACTCCCTGACCGTCGCGAGCTACCGCCTCGAAATGCGGCGCTTCCCACGAGTTCAGCGCTTCCTCCAGTTCCTCGACACTGTAGACATCGGCAAGATCGCGTTTGTTGTACTGGAGAACGATGGGGATGCTCGAGAGGTCGATGCCATGCTCTTTCAGGTTCTCCTGAAGGTTTCCGAGGCTCTCGATGTTTTCGTCCATCTTTCCACGTTTGGAGTCGGCGACGAACACGACCCCGTCGGCTCCCTGAAGAACCAGTTTTCTCGTCGAGTTGTAATAGACTTGCCCGGGGACGGTGTAGATCTGGAACTTCGTCTTCATCCCTGCAACCTGTCCCAGGTTCAGGGGGAGGAAGTCGAAGAACAGGGTTCTGTCACCCTCGGTAGCGATGCTGGTGAGGTCACCGACACTGTTGCCGGGTGCTTTTTGGTGAACTACCTCGAGGTTCGTGGTCTTTCCACTGAGCCCCGGACCGTAGTACACGATCTTGCAATTGACTTCCTTCAGCGCGAAGTTGATCTGTACCATTGTTTACTCTCCAAGATCTTCGTTGGTTTCATCTTCTTTTCAGATCCGTATTTTCAGGGCTCCGCTCAGGCGCCTTGCGATGCTACGGATTTCGACAAGGCCAGTGTTCATCTCCAGTCCAGGATGAGTGATGACTGCAAGTGTTGCTCCATCGATACCGATGAGGAGCAGGTTGCCACCTTCCGATTCCAGCACAACTTCTTGAGGTTCACCCTCGCCGCAATGAATTGCTGCGCGACTCACGGCGAGTCTGGAACTGGAGGCGAATGCTGCGACGCATTCCTCGTCGAGTCCTGATCCGAGCAGAGAAGCGGCCGGTAGACCATCTTCGGTCATCACCATGCTTCCCATGACCCCGGGCAGATCGTTGACCTCTTGCAGGAGTTTCTTCATCGGTACGTCTCCCCGCTGCGATGGCTCTCGATCCACCGGGAGAGCGATTCCTCACGGGAATGGCGATCGGTGTGGCAGAAGATCATGCCGTCTGGTGCGGCCAGACCGATGAGGAGGGTCCCGTGGCCACGAGCGGTGAATTTCGAGAACTCTCCGAGTCCCATTCTGGGGGTTGCACCAGTCAAGGTTCCGGCGAGTACCGAGAAGAGTTCAACTGTATCCGTGTCCCGGGAGGCACTGGTACTGGTTGCAATGAGAGTACGATTTTCGTCGAACTCCCAGGCCTTCACTCCATCCGGACAGGGGATCACCCCGATGCCGTCTGGGAAATGTACGGGAGTGGTTCCGGTTTCCCAGCGAAGGAACAGTTCCTGGATGTTCGTGGTGTTTTCAGCAGGCATCCTCTGAGTGAGGGATTGCATTGCGAGCACCATCGGATCCTCGGGAGTATCATTTTCTATCGGCTGCAAGACCTTTGCAGCGGCGACGGGAGCTCGCAGTAGCAGTAGCAACATCGCCAGGGAGCGCAGGCACTCCCTGTGACCCGGCTTCAACTGGCACGCCTTGGTCAGGTATCGCAGCGCATGAAGCCCTGCCACCGCATCATCTTGACGGCGGAAGCGACGCAAGTAACTACGGGCGATCGCAAGATAGCCCGCCGGGTCACAGGGATCTTCCTGGATAGCGGCGTGGGCCCAGAGGGTCGAACCGGAGGAATCACCGAGACGCTCCAGCGCTTCGGAGAGTCGCGCCGCTTCGGTTGCGGTATAGTTCAGTTCCACTGCATCCTGGAGCACACCAAGTGTTTCTCGCGCCCCGCTTCTCTCTATCTCGTCGAGAGCGATTTCGCCTTGCTCCCAGGGATGGAATCTGACGGTTCCGGCGCGAAGCCAGCTTACTGCAGCTGGCCGATCACCCCCCTGAACCAGATCGTGCACCGTATCGAGAAGGCGCGCTGCGGAACCGCGAGCGAGGAGCCCGGAGGTCTCTTTTTCAGTGTTGTGGGTTTTTTTCATCCAGGTTCCGATGAGTCCCAAGGTCCCTCCGGTATTCTCGCCTAGGTGCCGAAATCTGGGGCTAGGTATGCATAGAAGACTACGATGGGTTCTCAGCAGCCGACAAATCACCGTCGAGCGACTTGAGGTCGAATAGCAGCAGATCCCCGCTTTCGTCACCAACCAGCAGCATCTCGCCATCAAAGGTGAGGCAACTTCCGGGAGAAGATCCCAGGTGTGTCCACAAAGGCTGTCCGTCGCGGAGATCGATGACGTGAAGACCGCCATCAGTATTCGAGAAGGCGAACATGTTTCCACTGATGGTAGAGACGATCGGTTTTGTTTCTCTACGAGGCGTGCTCCAGCGGATCGTTCCTTCATCGAAGTCGATTGCCTGTAGCGATCCGTTTTCTGATTGAAGGAGCAGCAGATCCGAAGTGGTATTTAGCGTCTGGGGGGGGTCTGCATCGAGTGCCAGACGCCAGATCGGTTTCCCGTCTTGTGCCGAGTAACGAGTAACTTCCGAACTTGTGGCGACGAACAAGGCAGACCGTCGAGCGGTAGTCGCAAGCCCACGATGAGGAGTCTGCCGTTTCCAGAGGATTGAACCATCGGCAACGTCGATTCCTGAAAGGGAACTCGGACCCACTGCGATGAGTAGACCGTCCGTTGTTTGAAGAGGACTCCGGCGAATCAGTTCCACCTCTCGGGTCCAAATCATTTCGAGAGATTTCCGATCGAGTGCATGAACTATTCCCCGTGACGTGGCGACGACAATTTTGTCGGCAACCGCGATGGGAGTGTTTCGAACGATTCCCGGACCGGTGAAAATCTTCGTCTCGCGGATGACGGAGCCATTCTCAGTGTCGATGAGAAGAAGATGGCCGGTGGAGGTGGCGACGAGGATGGAATCTTCCAGCAGGAGCGCCCCATCGACCAGATCTCCGGAAGGTCTGGCAGTGACTTCCCAGTGCACTTCTTTGGTTACCGGAGAGATCGAGCGCAGCCGCGAATCCCTGTCGATCACGATCACAGCAGTTCCCGCAGTCGAGATGGTGGTCTCTACAGGGGTATCACCGCCAACGACACGGTTTGGCAAGCGAGACAGATGGAACTGTATGCGTGTGAGTGAGCCCGGTTCGTGCCAGATCATCCGGGATTGATAGCCCCGTCTCTGGGCGCTGATGAGGACCGGCTGATCGGCTGGCAGCAGGATCGATGCTTCCGGGTCGCCACGCTTGGGCAAGGGAACGATCTTTCCATCGATCGAGATGATGGCGTGTCGAGGTGTCAGTTCCAGGGGCAGTTCCAGTTTCATCCGAGTGACGATCGGCGAGTGGGGGTACTTTCTGACCAGTTGCAGTTGCAATGATAGAGATCCCTCCTGGTTGCCCTGTTTCTTCAACCCGAGAGAGCGTTCGTGTAACCCTTGCGCATTCTCCAGGTAATCCTCGAGCTCTCCGCAGAACCGATCGATGGCGCCGAGGGAGGTTGCCGGGAGCCGAGCATCACGCAGGGATTTCATCTGCTGCAGCGCTTTCAGGTATTTGCCATCTGTCCGCAAGCCAATCGCTTCGGAAAACCCTCTTTCCAGTGCGATGAGATGCGCCGCTTCAGGTGCTCCTTTTTCATCGGCGGAAATTAACTTGATCAGTGCAGGGATTTCGATCTGGGTGGAGATGGTGGTGGTCGATAGTGCGCTGGCCTTCTCAGGAGAGTTGCGTCCGTGCAAGAAGGCGAACAGGCCGAAGGCGAGGCACAACAGGACAAGGACTCCGACGCGGCTGCTCGATCCCTTTCGCCTGCGTTGCAGTTGCGCTTTCCATTGCTCGTGGGCTCCAGGATCGGCCTGCTCGAGCAGATCTAACCATCGATGAAGAGAATCCAGATCCGTGCCTGCGCGGAGACCTTCTCGAAGCAGTGATTCGAGTACCCTGGTGGCTCCTTCCGGGTCGTTGCCCTGGATCCTCAGACTCACACTGCGTTCGAGCCAGCCGGGATCCCGAATCGGATCGCCCGCCCTGCGAGATTCAATCGCCTCGGCCCCAAGCAGAGCTTCATGGGCTGTCTGAGGGCACTGGAAAATTCTCTCGAGCAGTCGTTCCGTCTCGCGGCGGCTATTTGTCAGCGGCAGACTCTCGAGCAGCTCCAGTTGAGCTTCGAGATTTTCCGGCACCAGTTCGGCTCTCTGGCGCAGGGCTTTCCTGCATCCGATGTTGTCTCCCGAATCATTACGAGCGCTGGCAAGACGGCGAAGGAGTTGCTCTCTTTCGCCGATGGGTGCCTTCTCCTGATGGAGAAGGGTGTGCAATTGTTCGAGCGCAGGAAGATCATCTTCTTGGCACGCGAGGCTGCGCAAGACCGCCATCGCTCTGGCAGGACGTTGCTGGGCGAGCAACCTCCCGACCACGGTTTTCTTTTCGCGAGAAGACATCGGTTCGATGATGTTCTGTTCGAGCAACAGTCGGATCGTATCGAGAGCCGGTGAGCGTGGAGCTCCACTGATGTCTATCACATCTCTAAGTGGTAAGGGTTGCTGGAGGAGCCTGAAAAATTTCTTGTCGATCGGATCTACAGCGAGGGTCTCAACGATGATGAGTTCAGCCGATTGCTTGTCAGTTGCGATCTGGTAGATCTCATCGAGACAGGCTCCAGCCGCTGCGTTGAGATGGTCTTCATCTTCTCTACGGGCGACTTCCAGTAGCAAAGATGGGATCGGAAACCTGAGGCACGGAGAGACTCCTTCACCGGTGAAGAGCCGTTTTTTTTGCCATGAGCAAACTTCGAAACGGTAACGGGCTCCTTGCCAGCAGAACAGATCAAGTAGTTGTTCGTGAATCAGGGTCCGGATCGGCCCCGTTACCATCGAAGTGTCGAGGAGACGTAACCGCAGCAAAGCATCTCCCAGGGCCGAGGTTCCCAGGTTGGTGAGGATGTTGGAAATCTCTTCGGGCTGGAGAATCTCGAGGGCGGTGAGGATCTGACCGAGTGGTTCAGAATTGCCGTCAGGATCGCAGATGAGCTCCACGGCTCCTGCATCGACGCCGATTCTCCGGCACTGGTTCTCCCCCTCGAGCACCAGAATACCGCTGTTGTGGTTCGAGACGAGTCCCTGGAGCAAGGCAGGAAGTGGTAGATTGTCGACGTCACCCTGGAGCATTCGGTCACCACGGAGCTCTCGGTGCCTCGGCTCCGCCTTCAGGAAAGGGTACGACCTTTCGGCACGAAGCGTCGACTCGGTGTCTTGCGACCGACCCTGTCCGATGATTACGATCTTCCCGCCCTGGCCCGATATGGAGAAGGAACGGCATGAACGCGAATTCGAAAGCCCGGCTGATCATCGATGCCAGCGAGAGGGAACCGGATCTTCTGTGGGCTTCTGGTTTTCTGGCAGTGGATACCTTCACCTGGCTGGAGGATTCGCGCGGAAGCGCCATCATGCTCACCGATCTCGAGTTCGGACGAGGAGAAAAGGAAGCCAGCGTCGACGAGGTGGTTTCCTATTCGGCGATGGACGAGTTAGCTCGCGGTGACAACCAGCAACCGGTTCCGTTTGAACAGATTGTTCTCACCATGTTGCGCACCAGAGAAGTGACCGAGGTCGATGTCCCGGCCCGTTTTCCAGTCAAGGTGGCCGACCATCTCAGAGCCGGAGGCATCACGGTAACTCCGTGTGCCGATCCTTTTTTTCCGCGCAGAGCCATCAAGCGTGCCGATGAGATCACCTACATCGAACAATCGCAGGCGGCCACCGAGGCGTCGATGGAGATGGCCATCGATGCTGTTGCCCGGAGCGAGCCGGGTGACGACGGTGCGCTGCAACTCGATGGTGAAGCCCTCACTTCCGAGCGTCTCAAAGGGATGGTCCGTTCCTTTCTGCTCGAAAGAGGATTCCAGATCCCTTCCTTGATCATCGCGCCGGGGGACCAGGGCTGTGACCCGCACGATGTGGGAAGTGGCCCGCTTCATGCGGGGGAGACCATCATCATCGACATCTATCCCCAGCACATGACTCATCGCTACTGGGGGGACATGACACGCACCGTGGTCCGGGGTGGAGCTACGGATGAGCAGAAACAAATCCATGCGGCGGTGCGAGAAGCCCAGCAGAGGGCCATCGATCTGATCCGGCCTGGTGCCAGTGGCGATGCCATCCATCGCGAAGTGCAGGAGATCTTCCTCAAGGCCGGATTTGCGACCGAGAAACGCAACGGGCGCTGGGTCGGGTTCTTTCATGGCACTGGCCATGGATTGGGACTCGATATCCACGAACCGCCCCGGATCGCCCGCAATGGCCCGATCCTGGAGGAGGGAATCGCCGTGACGGTCGAACCGGGACTGTATTATCCAGGCATCGGAGGTTGTCGGATCGAGGATGTGGTGATCGTGACCGCAGACGGTTGCCGCAATCTCAACCGGGCCTCGAAGGACCTGGAGGTATAGTCGTGATGGATTCGAGACGGATTCCATCGATTGCCGAGTGGTATCACGAGGAGACGAAGTACGCCCCTCGCACCATCGGATTGCTTCCGCAGCCCGACTTCGAGCAACAGCCGTTGCCCTGGAAAGAGTGGCACTCGAGCGAACCGATCGATCTCGTACCCTATCTGCCCTTTCCCGATTTCCCGCTCGGGCCCGCCGATGATCAGCAACCACTCGATCCCGGTAGTATTTCCGAGTTCGTCGGAGCGCTGTCGCGGATCCTGTACTTCACCAATGGAGCCACCGGCTTCAGTCCCGGGGGTCAGCAGATCTTTCGCGCATCGCCATCTGCAGGGGCACTCTATCCGACCGATATCACCCTGGCGCTCAGGGGGATCCGTGGCCTGGAGGACGGGCTGTTCGCATATTCGGTTCTTCGACATCAATTGGTGCCTCTTTTCGAGGGCAACGTGATGCCGGGGATCACCAGTGCTTGCTGGGAACATCCTGCTTTCGACGGAATCCACGTGGTGGTGATCCTCAGCGGCATCTGGCAGCGCTCCCGTTGGCGTTACCATGATCGCGCCTATCGCAGGATCCTGCTCGATACCGGTCACGTGTTGGGGAATCTGGTCCATGCAGCACGTCAGGAGGGGCTACAGGCGGTTCCCATCGCCGGATTCGAGGATTCGACGCTCCATAATCTGCTTTTCATCGACGACAAGGAGGAAGGTGCCCTGGTGGTGGTGCCGCTGTGCCGTGGTGAGGATGTAGGTTCTTCCGATGGGCTGACAGCGTCGGTCCGGCGTTCGGAGCGGTCGCAGGCTCCTCCCGATCTGGATGCTGACTGCATCCTTTCTCTTCACGCAACCAGTTCGATAGTGCGCGATTCTCCCGTGACTCGACCTCCTGATCCTCCCGTGTGTGCCGGTGCTGAACCCGATGACGAGGTGATCTCTCTCGATGAGACCCTGTCCAATCTGTCTCGAGAATTTCAGGGCATCATCGTTCGAAGAAGATCGACCCGTCAATTCAGTGGAGCGAAGGTCGATCGACAGGACATCGCCCGGGTGCTCGATTTCTCGCATCGCTTCGCTTCCCCGGGTCCGGTTCGTTATCTCAGCGCACGTAGCGCTCTCGAAGTACATCTGGTTTGCCATCGTGTTGGGGGATTGGAATCCGGTGTCTGGCGTTACATCCCCGACGAGCATGAACTGCGGCTGGTTCGATCGGGTGATTTTCGTCGTCCGGTGCAGGAGGCTTGTCTCGGGCAGGCTCTCGCCGGGGATGCCGCCTGTCTCGTCATCTACAGCTCCGATCTTCCAGCGGCAGTAGAAGTGTGGGGTGATCGTGCCTATCGCTATTTACATCTCGATGCTGGTTTTCTCGGCCAGCAACTGAACCTGGCCTGCATCCATCAGCGACTGGGCGTCAGCGGCATCGCTGGTTTCTTCGATGACGACTGGAACAAGATCCTCGATCTCACTTCTGACCAGGCCATCACCTACATCACCGCCATCGGAGACGCGGTAACCGACCAGTAGTTCCCTCTTGGTACGGTAGTGGCGTGGTTTTCGTCAGATTTTGGCACACGCGATCAAAACAACAGTACCGGATGGATTCCCCTCCTGAAGGGCTCTTCAGGGGTCCGAGCGAGCTCCCAGGTAATTCTATAACTGTTTTTGTCGATTCTGGTTATGGTTCTCGTTGGTGGCGGGGGAGGCAATTTCTCTCGAGCCGATTCCCGGCTCTGCGCTTCCGGTAATGTCTATCTGTGGAAAACTATTCCGGTGAATTTGCTGTTTTCGTCGCAAGAGCCCTTGCCACTTTCCTCGATTCTGTCTCTCCTATCGCCATTGAGGCGGGGGCCGAAGGCTCCGGGAGGCATGTCCGGCTTCTCCGATCCCCGCTTTCGCCGCAAGGGAAGTGAAAGTAAACAAGGGAGACCCCTCAGGATCGACGGCAAGTCCGCCGGAGTGAGAGGGGAAGAAAGGGTAGACATGAATAAGAGCATCGTGCTCGGCCTAGTATTGGCCATGATGGTTCCGGCCGTCGCTCTGGCGGACGGAGTTTCAGTAGGTGGAGATCTCCGCCTACGTTGGGATTACCGTGCACCTGATGGTGGAGACTCGTCCAACGGTACAGATGCTGAGCTGTACCTCAACCTTGGTTCCGCGATCAGCGACAACCTCAGTTGGAGTGCTTCGCTGCGCCACGACATGACGTTCGGTGAAGGATTCGCGCCTGGCACCGGTCAAGCCCTGTGGATCCAGGAAGCCTACGTCTCTGTAGGGGATTTGGGTTCGGCAGCTTCCTTCCTCGGTGGCTGGTCGATGACTCTCGGTCGCATGAACGATCCTAATCAGGGAACCGGTCGCGTCATGAACAGCAGCGACTTTGCCCTCGACGCTGCGCCCAACAACTCGGACGGTTACCACATGGCATCCGAGATGGGTGGCGTTGGTGTGGATCTCTACTACTTCGACAACAGTGGTGGAGCTTCTCCGGCTGGTACCGGT
>DCAA01000023.1:31191-32939 GCA_002311345.1 Planctomycetes bacterium UBA1146
GTCGAATACGCCACTCGTGACAACGATGACGGTGGCGACGATGGAACCTCGACCCACATCGCCATCACGTATGGCCTTGGGGACATGGGGATGACCCTCCACGCCAGCAGCAGTGTCACTGACACTGCCTGGAATGGAATGCGTGCTGAGCCTCATGGTACCAATGGTATCGCCGATATTCGTGCAGGTGCAAACATTGACAACACCACGGTGGGACTTGATTTCTCTCCGATGGACGGAGTCGATGCGACCATCAACTTCATCACCTTATCCGCAGACGATAGCGGTGATGGAATCGGAACCGAAGTCGATCTGATCCTCAGTTGGGCGTGTACTGATACGACCTCCATGGAGATTGGTTACGCCAGTTTCAGCGCTGACGACGACAACGATGTTGATGCCGATGAAGATTTCTTCTACATCGGAACAGGCTGGAGTTTGTAAGAAAACCGTGCTGCGGGGGATCCCCGCGTCCCGGATTTCGACGTTTGCTGGAGCGGGGACGTGTGCCTTTGGTACGCGTCCTCGTTCTCTTTTTATGCCCAGATTTAATCCCGGAGCCATCGTTCCTCTTGCCAGAACTTATTTTCGCGGCAGGATGCTCTTCAGTGGGTGGGAAAAACCTGGGGGTGCTGCCGAGCCCAGGGTTAGGGAGTGGACATGAATCGAATCCTCTTCGTTCTGGTCGGTTTCATCACGCTGACTCTGGTTCCGGTCACCGTATTGGCGGACGGTCATATCGAGCTCGAAACAGAGCTCCGCTTGCGCTGGGAATACTCCAGCCCGTGGAATCCCGGTGACCCTTCGGGAGACACCGTCACCCTGATGCGAACCAACGTCGCGATGACCACTAATTTCTCCGACAACATCCGTTTCTCGCTGGGGGTTCGTGATTCTCGTTCTCTCTCAGGTCAGACTGATCAGGATGATCCGGCGATCGGGATCGGCCAGCCGGTGGTCAGCGCCATGCATGTTCAACTGGCGGACCTGAGCGGGCTGTACGACTCCCTCGAGTTTCTCTCCGGTTGGAGCTTGGGTGTTGGCCGTTCCGAACTGCCGACCTACGACAAGGGCCGGATCATTCACAGTGACAAGTGGAGCAACGTCGGACCGGTGACTGCAGATGGATATCACCTCGCCAGCCAGTTTCTCGACGGCGCACTCGATCTGAACATACACTACCTGACGCTGGCCAAGGATGTCGCCGGTGGTGCTGGCTCTGGTGACCACTTCTACGGCGCACACCTCGCTGTCGATTCGCTCCCCTTCATCGAGGCGAGTTTCTACTACTGGAAATCTCGCTCAGATGTTGCCAATGCGGAGGCAGCGGCAGCCAATGGTCTCGGTGATCCGGGAAGTTCTACGGAAGATACCTACGGTTACTTTTTCACGCTGCGCGAGGGAATCATCCCGCGAGTCGGACTCACCTTCGAGTACGCGCTCCAGGATGGATTCCGATTCGACGCGGTGGACGACGCGGAGATCCAGAAACTCGATTCGCTCTACTTCGCCTTCGAGGGTACCTATGACATGCCCCGGACACCGGGATTCTGGGATCTTTTCTGGAGAGCTGGTCACATCATGGCTACCGGCACCTCCGCCGGGGCCACCCGGGAAGAGGGGTTCCAGTCCGTATTCGGCTCTCCGCATGGCACCCACGGCATCGCCGACGTGGTCGACAACAGCAATGTTCGGGACACCTACTTCGGCTTCTCGACGGCGTTCTCTGAAGCAGATGTGGCGCTCAC
>DCAA01000023.1:33012-33796 GCA_002311345.1 Planctomycetes bacterium UBA1146
AACTGGGGCACCGAGATCGATCTGGTCGTGAGCCATCCGCTCGGAGAATTGATGGACCTGGAAGTGGGCGTGGCCAAGTTCACCACCAGTACCAGCGCGCTGAAGAGCACCAACTTCTTCTATGCCCAGACCTACTGGCACTTCTAGCGCCGAAATCTGGCCCGCTGCTCTTCAGGGACAAGTCGTGTGATCTTACTGGTGCCTGCGGCGATCAGAAGATGGTGAACTCATCGAGCGGCCACAGCCGCATCAGCACCTTGCCACGGATCGACTCGATCGGAATGATCCCGAACTGGCGACTGTCTCGGCTCTGTGGCCGGTTGTCGCCGAGCATGAACAGGTGGCCTGGTTTGACCACCGTGACCTCGCCGGGGCGATCGGGAAACAGGGTGCGGTGGATGTAATCCTCCTGCAAAGGAACTCCATTGATGAGTACCTGGTCACCGATCAGTTCAACCTCGTCGCCGGCGATGGCGATGATGCGTTTGATGAGATTTTTCGAGGGATCCTCCGGCGAGACAAAGATGACGAGGTCTCCGCGCTGCAGTTCTCCCAGTGCCGGACGGATCTTGTCTACCACCACCCGTTCGCCATCGTGAAGGGTGGGTTCCATCGAATGCCCGCTGACGGCGTATACCTGGGTGACGAAGGTGTGAAGACCCAGCGCCAGTGGAAAGGCGATGGCGAGGACCAGCAAGCCCTCGATCAGCAATCGCTTGAGGGGAGAGAACCTGCGCTTCTGCGAGTTCGATTCCGCGTTCGAATCGTCGAGCGAATCGAGCGG
>DCAA01000023.1:33899-131414 GCA_002311345.1 Planctomycetes bacterium UBA1146
CGGTTCCACTTTCCCGGCGCAGATCTTCTCCTGCAGTCCGAGCCATCGTTGCCAGGAGCGAGGGTCTTGTCCGAGATCCTTACCCGTGAGTTTGACCAGTTCCTTGTGGACAGATTCGACCAGTTTCGGATCCGCGGTCGCCAGCGACTGGATCAGGATCCGGACCGCCCCGATGTGCTGCAAACCCGGCTGGAGCCTCAGCAGCGCCCTGGCCAGAGCCGACTGACGCTTGCGCAACAGGACGCCGAGGAAGTGCTCCCACAGCAGCCCTGCCAGCACCAGCACCAGCGCACCTCTGAGCAGTACCTCGGGGCCGCCGGCGAATTCCGCGGCGGCCTCGTAGATCCCCCAGCCGGGGTCGAGTACCACCACCAGCATGATCCCCAGACTCAGCAGCCAGATGCTACGCAATGCTGTAGTGAGGGCGATCAGGGTCTTCATCGGCTCCTAGTGACGGAAGTGTCTCTCTCCAGTGAACACCATGGCGATTGCGGCTGCATCCGCGACTTTGATCACTGCCTTGTCGCGGATCGAGCCTCCCGGCTGGATCACAGCGGTCACTCCGGCCTCGATGGCGGCCTCGACACCGTCGGCGAAGGGGAAGAATGCATCCGAGGCGAGCGAGCATCCAGCCGAGCGTTGCGCCGCTTTTGTGCAGGCGATGTGGACCGCATCGACTCGACTCGGTTGCCCTGCTCCCACTCCCATGATAGCGCGTTGGTTGGCCAAAAGGATCCCGTTCGAGCGGACATGGGGCAGAACCCTCCAACCGAACAGCAGATCCTGCCACTCCTGATCGGTTGGTTGCCGCTCAGTGACCACCTCGAACTGATCACGGTGGCGCTGCGGGCGATCCCTGGTCTGGAGTAGCATCGCTCCGGGCACCGAACGGATCTCGACGGCGCTGGCATCTTCCTGGCCCGTCTCACCGCCCTCGAGCATGCGACAGGAACGTCCCCATTTTACCCCATCTCGGAGCGCCTCGCGGGCTCCGGGGAGAAACTCGGGAGCGTGAATCACCTCGAAGAACAGATCCTTGGTCGCCAGTCGCTTTGCTAGATCTACATCAAGTGGTTCGGAGAGTGCCAGGATACCGCCGTAGGCGCTGATCGGATCGCCCGCCAGGGCGGCCTCGAAAGCCTCGGCACTGCTCTGGCGCTCCGCAGCGCCGCACGGCAGGCAATGCTTGACCACTACCGCTGCCGGTCCTTGCAGACCACGACAGCATTCGATCGCCGCCGATGCGTCGAGCAAATTGTTGTAGGACAGTTCCTTGTCGCCATAGCAGGTCACATCGGCGATGGAAAAAGCATCGCCATCGTTTCTACGGTACCAGGCGGATTGCTGGTGAGGATTTTCGCCATAACGAAGTTCTCCGACGCGTGTCCACTGCTCGGTCACCGCTTCAGGGAAAGCTCCTTCTATTTGCTGCCCCAGCCAGTTGGAAATGGATCCGTCATAGGCCGCGGTTCTCCGGAAGGCTTCCAGTGCCAGATCCTTGCGAGTAGCCGCCGAGAGGGCACCCCCGGTTTCCTCGAGTTCGCCGATGATGGATTGGTAACGATCCGGTTCCACGACCACCGCCACGTCATGGTGATTCTTTGCCGCAGCGCGCACCATCGCGGGTCCGCCGATGTCGATCTGTTCGACGGTTTCCTCGAAAGAGGCTTCCGCGGCAACGGTTCTCTCGAACGGATACAGATTCACCACCAGTAGGTCGATGGGAGTGATCCCATGCTCGTGGCACGACTCCATGTCGCTGGTTTCATGACGCCGGGCCAGCAGGCCACCATGAATCCTCGGGTGCAGTGTCTTGATGCGTCCTGCCATCATTTCCGGGAAGCCAGTGATATCCTCGACAGCCTGGACCTCAATTCCTCCTTCACGGAGTGTGGCGGCGGTGCCACCAGTCGATACGATCTCGATGCCCATCTGGGCCAGGCAAGAGCACAGCTCGACGATACCGCTCTTGTCGCTGACGGCGATCAGTGCTCGTTTGACCACTCGTAGATGCAGATCTTCGGTAGTGTCAGGGGGCATCGATGGTGAGCCTTTCCGGTGGTCGAGGAGTTTGCAGGAGCCTGATCAGTTCAAGGGGGTCGTTCTGGTTCTGGCCTCCCCGGGCACCTTTTCCGGGCGGTCGGGGGTTGAAACCCTGATCCTAGCCCGGTTCCCTGTAATGGTCCAGCAAGGCGAGAGGGGAAGTTGTGAAGAGGATGGACTGGAATACAGATCTCGCACGGATCGTTTTGAGTTTCTCTTTCGATGAGATGCTCATCGAGGAGGTCAAATCGATTCCCGGCCGAAGGTGGCATCGAGATCACAAGTTCTGGAGTGTTCCCATCGAGAGTGCCGGAGAGGCGGCTCGGGTCTTGATACCTCTGGGTTTCGAGACGTCGGCTGATCTGGAAAAATTGCTCACCGGCGAGGTGGAGGGCCTGGCGGGAATGGCCCAATCAGCGATCGTTCCCTCGGGAGAGACCGACGATCCCCAACCTGATGGCTGGACCGTAACCCGGCTCAACGAGACGGTACGGAAGGCACTCCAACTGTCGGTCCCTGCAAGTATCTGGCTAGTGGGCGAGGTTCTCGAGTTTGATCGTAACCAGCACCGGGACAATATCTTCTTCAGGATCGCCGAAAAACATCAGGACGATGACAGACCACAAGCATCGGTGACAGCGATCCTGTGGCAGGCGAACCGACAGAAAGTGCTCGATCGTTTTGCCGAGACGGGCTCTGGTCTCGAGGATGGACTGCAGGTACGCCTCAAGGTACGCGTCGATCTGTACGTGGGGACCGGGTCGTTCCAGGTCGTGGTGGAAGACATTGACCCTTCCTACACCCTCGGAGAGATCGCCCGGCGCCGTGAGAGGATCCTCGCAGAGATCCGCGAAAAGGGACTCCAGGAGCAGAACCGGTCTCTCCCGTGGCCACAGGTTCCCCTGCGGATCGGAGTGATCACCTCACCGGGCAGTGATGCCTGGAAGGATCTGATCGATGAGTTGGAAAACTCCGGCTTCTCCTTCGATGTGAGTCTGTTCGGCGTTCATGTCCAGGGAGAGCATACCGAGGGCGATGTACTCGCAGCGCTGTCGTACTTCGAGCAGCATGCCAAGGACCACGATGTCGTGCTGGTGGTACGAGGTGGCGGTTCCCGTGCTGATCTGCTCGCCTTCGACAGTTTACCCCTGGCGCTGGCGGTGGCACGACATCCCTTGAAGATCGTCATCGGGATCGGTCACCAGGCAGATCGATCGGTGCTCGACGAGTTGGCTCACTCGGAAAAGACCCCGACCGCGGTCGCACAGCTCCTTATCCAGCGCGTCAGTGATTCGTGGCAGACCCTCAGGAATCGTGTCGCACAGCTCATGTTGGCGGCAAGTCGGTCTCTACAGATCCTACGATCCGAGTTGCAGTGGCTGCGCAGTCGAGTGTCCCAGAAGATCGAGTTTGCGATCCACGAGCAAGAGAGATCGTTGCTGGTACGCGGAAGTGCATTGAAATCCTCGTCCTTTGGTCATATCGGAGAGGCCCGCGGCGGGCTGAAGGCTGATCGAGATCGTCTGAACTATGCCGGAGGGAGATTTCTTCGCACTCAGCAGGATCGACTGGAGCGAACCACCGTCTCGCTGGTGCACTGTGCACGCCAGTGTGTTGCCCAGGAGAGAGAGAGGTGGAGCGCTCGAGGTGGACGAGTTCGTGCTGCCGATCCCGCACGAATTCTCTCACGCGGATTTGCCTGGGTGAGAGGGGAATCGGGACAAACGATCCGCACCATCGCAGATTCGAAGACCGGAGAAATGCTCGAGGTGCAGATCAGGGATGGAGTCATCGATGCACGGGTTGAAAGATCGCGCGAGGATCCCCCGGCGGACCTGTCCCGATAGCTTCATCGTGGCTAGACTGGTTTTCTGGAGGGCAAGGAGAGGAACGAGGTCACGATGAGTGCCAAGAAAGTACCGGGATATCGGGATGCGACCCGTGAGATCGACGAAATCTTGCGTCGAATCGATGACGCCGACGAGATCGACGTCGATGCTCTTGCAGACGATGTCGAACGTGCCGCTGAGTTGCTCGAAATCTGCGGTGACAAGTTGAAGGCAGCAGAGGTTCGCGTACGGGAGGTGTCCCAGCGGCTCGAGGCGGAAGAAGATGACGAAGACAAATAGGAAGTAGCACACCATGTCACTGGTCGTTGTGGGAAGTGTTGCCTTTGATAGCATCGAGACTCCTGTTGGGTCTATCGAGGATACTCTCGGAGGATCTGCGGTTTATTTTTCCCTCGCTTCTGCGTTCTTTGGACCGGTCCAACTGGTCGGAGTCGTGGGGGAGGATTTTCCGGAGGATCGTCATCAACTTCTTCGAGACCGCGGAATTTGTACTCGCGGTCTCGAGGTGATATCCGGCGGCAACACTTTTCGCTGGTCAGGGAAATACTTCGACGACATGGATCGTCGTGAAACCCTCAGCGTGGATCTCAACGTGTTCGAGAATTTCCAGCCGATACTGCCGGAATCCTATCGTGATGCGACTTTCCTCTTTCTGGGCAATGGCCCGCCACCGACACAGGCCAGTGTGTTCGATCAGATGGAAGGCTCTCCCTTCACCGTAGTCGATACGATGGATCTATGGATCGACACTGCCCGTGCTGATCTCGAAGAACTTGTCGGTAAAGTCGATGCTCTGGTTCTCAACGATGAGGAGGCTCTGCTGCTCAGTTCTCAGAAGAATCTGGTGCTCGCCGGCAGGAAGATTCGCGAACTGGGGCCGACCTACGTCATCGTGAAAAAGGGCCAGCACGGAGCGATGATCTTTCACGATGGGGGAGAAACGGCTCTCCCTGCTCTACCACTGGCAGACCTCGTGGATCCTACCGGGGCTGGAGATTCCTTTGCCGGTGGGATGATGGGATCTCTGGTGAAAAGTGCCCGGACCGATCTCGATTCACTGAAGATTGCCGTTGCCTGGGGAACCGTCACCGCCTCCTTCTGTTGTGAAGGATTCGGCGTCAACGGCCTTCTTGATGTCGGCGCGTCTGCGCTGCAGAAGCGTTTCGACAGCTATCGGAAGATGCTCGATCTGGGGCCGGTGGAGGTTCTTCTGTAGGTACCCTGATCGGTAGATTTGAGTCGGCTGCATGGATTCCATCGAAGATCTAGCCATCTATCACCAACCGATCACGGATACTTTCAAGCAACCGGATTCTCACGAGCAGTGGTTACAACTTGCGCTCTCTTCAGAGCAAGTGAAAACCTTCGAACAGCAGGGATTCATCGCGGGGATCCCCGTTCTCGACAGCGATCAAGTACAATGTCTTCGACAACAACTCGACCGATTGATGAATCCGAATCATCCGAGAAACTCTCTCTTCTACGAGTATCACGTCGATGAATCGGAAGACCCGGATACGGTTTTATTTCACGCTCTCGGTGGTTGGCGTATCGAGAAGGGTTTTCATGATCTCCTGTTTAGCCCCGTCATCCGGATGGTTTCCTACCAGTTACTCGCTTCTGCGGTGCGTTTCTTTCACGATCAACTATTCTGCAAGCCACCTCAGCATGGCGGGGTAGTTTCCTGGCATCAGGATTTTTCATACTGGACCTGGACCCAGCCGATGGCTCACTTGACCTGCTGGATCGCCCTCGATGACACGACTCGTGACAACGGTTGCCTTCATTACATCCCCGGAAGCCACCGATGGGGGTTGCTACCGGTTACCGGTCTCTCCGGAGAAATGGACTCTGTTCGTGAGAATCTCGATTCTTCCCAGCGGCAAGACTTCGATCGCCAGGTGGCGGTCGAATTGCATGCCGGGGAGGCGGTGTTTCACCACCCACTGACGATGCATGGCTCGTTTCAGAACATCTCTTCTTCTCCTCGTCGCGGAGCGGTCGTCAATCTCGTCGCCGATGGTGTGTGGTCGAATCCGGAGGCGTTGCAGGGACCGGGTACGGGGAACTTCCCCATCCTTCCTCAGGGTGAATTCCTCGGGGGGGAGTTCTATCCGCTCTTGTTCGACCCACAGCGAGAACTCTCCGGTGAAATCGGCGAGATTCCTCTGGTGGGCCAGTAACGACAAACTCGGACAGGGTCGCTTCAGCGGTGGCTCCTCTTGCAGCCTTCCTCGGAACTGACCAGAATGCCGCTGTTGCTTTTCCCCGACCATCTGGTCGGAGTTCCTCAGTTGTGAGATGAGATCGAAGATGAGAGTCGCTGAGATCCGGAGTCGGTTCCTCGAGTTCTTCCGGGACAACGGCCACGAAGTCGTGGCTTCCAGCCCGGTGGTTCCCGATGACGACCCGACTCTGCTCTTTGCCAACGCCGGCATGAATCAGTTCAAGGGTGTCTTCACGGGTCGTGAGACGCGCGAGAATAGCCGCGCCTGTTCCTCGCAGAAGTGCATCCGTGCCGGGGGAAAACACAATGATCTGGAGAATGTCGGATACACCGCCCGCCATCTGACCTTCTTCGAGATGCTTGGTAATTTTTCGTTCGGGGATTACTTCAAGCAGGACGCCTGCAACTGGGCATGGCAACTGGTGACCGAGGGATACGGGATCGATCCCGATCGTTTGTGGGTCTCCATCTACCAGCATGACGACGAGGCACGAGAAATCTGGTCTGATCAGATCGGAGTGGCTCCGGCACGTATCGTCGGACTCGGTGAGAAGGACAACTTCTGGTCGATGGGGGATGTGGGGCCTTGTGGACCCTGTTCAGAGATTCATGTTGACCGAGGAGCTGGAAGTAGTTGTGGCAGTGATTGTGCTCTGGGAGTGTGCGATTGCGATCGATGGATGGAGATCTGGAATCTGGTCTTCATGCAGTACGAGCAGCAAGCGGGAGGTTCTCGCGTCGATTTGCCGAGTCCCAGTATCGATACCGGCATGGGCCTTGAACGAATCACCATGATCTTGCAGGAGAAAGAGACTGTTTTCGAGATAGATCTACTGGCTGGCATCATCGACAAGATCGGGGAAGTTACGGGGGTGGCTCCATCTAACGGTCCGGAGGGAACTCCGCACCGGGTGATCTCAGATCACCTCAGGAGTTTGTCTTTCGCCATCGCCGATGGAGCGTTCCCTTCCAACGAGGAACGCGGATATGTACTGAGGAGAATTCTCCGTCGTGCCAGTCGATACGGCTATAAGCTCGGAATGGAACGCCCCTTCATCCATGAACTGGTGGCTCATCTGGTCTCCGAGATGGGCGATGCTTATCCCGAACTCGAGGAGCGGCGTCCTCTCATCGAAAAACTGATTCATTCGGAGGAGGAGCAGTTTCTGCGCACACTCAAGACCGGCATGACCCGTTTCGATGCTGAGGTGGATACACTGCGTTCTTCAGGGGGTGAGCAGTTCCCGGCTCCGGCGGCGTTCTTTCTCCATGACTCCTGTGGATTCCCCATCGACTTGACCGAGCAAATGGCGCGCGAGGTGAGTCTCGATGTCGACAAGGAAGGTTTTGATCATCTGATGGACCAGCAAAGAACTCGAAGTCGTCAGGGGAGTAAGGTCATCCTCAGTAGTGAAACGAACAGTGCCATCGCTGGCTGTACGGGTCTGGGAGCGACCGAGTTTCTCGGTTATCACCAGCTGGAATCGGAAGCCAGCGTGGTCTCCTTCATGTCGGAAGAGGACCAGTCGCTGCTGGTGCTCGATCGAACTCCCTTCTACGCCGAATCGGGCGGTCAGGTGGCAGATACAGGTGTCATCGAAGCTTCCGGTTGTCGTCTCGAGGTGATCGATTGCCAGAAGAACTCCGAGGGCACTTACGTGCACGTGGTTCACGCTGTCGAAGGGGAACTGCCTGAACTTTCATCGGGTACAGAGGTGAGTTGCAAGGTCGATGGCGCACGAAGATTTGATGTCGTGCGCAATCACACCGCCACTCATCTTCTCCATGCGGCACTTCGAGTCGTTGTGGGAGATCATGTCCAGCAGAAAGGATCCCTGGTCGCCCCAGACCGATTGCGCTTCGATATCAGTCACTACGAGAAGATCAATTCAGAGCAACTGACCGAGGTCGAGGGGATCGTCCAGGACTGGATCCTTCGCGATGCCGAGGTCCAGATCCACGATGACATCCCACTCAAAGAAGCAAAAAAGCGCGGGGCGATGGCCCTGTTTGGTGAGAAATATGGTGATCGGGTTCGGATGGTCGAGATCCCCGAGTTCTCGCTCGAGTTGTGCGGTGGAATCCATTGCCAGCGTACCGGAGAAATCGGACCGATGATGATCGTGGGTGAAGGTAGCGTTGCATCGGGAGTCCGCAGGATCGAGGCGTTGACCGGAATCGAGGGAGCGCGCCGGGTGCGTGCCGATGAGGATCTGCTGCAAAGTCTGGCGACGAAGTTGCGCACACCTCGTGAGGATCTCGAGCAGCGCATCGAGAGTCTGGTCGCCGAGAACCGTGCTCTCAAGGGTGGCAAAGGGGTGGCGAGCGACCGCGACCTGCTGGCGGAACTGGACTCGGGATACGGAGAGAGGCGCACGGTGGGTTCCGGCGAGGTGGTGATCGCGACCTGGAAGGATGCTCCTCAGGAACAACTGCTAGTGGTGGCCGATGCGCTGAAACGCCGTGCCGGAGAGAGGGCCTTCATCCTCGCTTCCAGCGGCGACGATGGGATCCGCTTCATCGTCGGAACCTCGGAAGCGCTCCCCCCCGGAACGGTCCACGCCGGCAATGTGGCGCGGCAAGGGGCCGGAATCCTCGGCGGAGGGGGTGGAGGGCGCCCTGACATGGCCCAGGCGGGGGGCAAGGCCGTGGAGCGCCTCGATGAGGCTCTGGAAGCGATGGCTCGTTCCCTACAGGATTCCATCGCCGGAAATGGCTCCTGATCCGCCACGGATCTTCTTGACCGAATTGGTCCCCACTCCTACCATCCCGGTTGGTTCGGAATTGGCGGTTTGCCACTCTGATATTGCGGCAATCGGCCACCCAGATCGAATCAGGTTGAATACGGAGCAGTAGTCATGGCAGTACCTCAGCGCAAGACGAATAAGGCCAGAAAGCGCAAGCGACGGGCACATGATGCAATTCGCCCGGTCAGCCATACGCACTGTTCTCGTTGCAATTCTCTCACCCTGCCCCACAGCATCTGTGACAACTGCGGCACCTATCGAGGCCGCACGCTGCTGGCAGTCGAGGACTTCTAAGCTCTCCCGGGAGGGAGTGACATGCCTCTCATCGCAGTCGATGCCATGGGTGGGGATCGGGCTCCGGCCATCCCTGTGCGCGGTGCTATCCGTGCCCTCGCAGAGAATTCAGAACTCCAGGTAACTCTGGTAGGAGTTCAGGATCTGATCCAGCGTGAAATCGATTCCGTCGATTTCAAGGACGACCGTCTCCAGGTCGTACCCTGCTCCCAGTGGGTCACGATGGAAGATTCTCCGGTCGATGCTATTCGGAACAAACCGGACTCCTCTCTGGCGGTCACGGTTGGACTGCTGAAAGAAGGTCGAGCCGATGGCATCTTCAGCACCGGAAATACCGGGGCGATGGTCGCTGCCTGCTCGATGCAACTCAGAATGCAGGAGGGAGTGCGTCGTCCAGCCATCGCGTTGCCTCTGCCGCGTGGAGAGCGTCCAGTGATGCTCTGTGACGGTGGTGCCAATGTGGAGTGCAAGCCGATCCATTTGCTGCAAAATGCCATCATGTCGTCGGCCGTTCTTCGTCGTGCCTACGGCGTCGAGAATCCCAGAGTGGGTCTGCTCAACGTCGGTTCCGAGAAGGACAAGGGACACACCCTCGCCAAGGAGGCCTATCAGTTGCTGGCCAACAGCAGCATGAACTTTTCCGGCAACGTCGAGGGTGGAGATATCTTCCATGCCGATGTCGATGTGGTCGTTTGCGACGGATTCGTCGGCAACATCGTACTCAAATCCGCAGAAGGATTCTCGGAAGCACTGTTTCAGGTGATCTCCAATGAGATGGGATCCCAACTCGATCAATCCGAGATCGATTTCGGACCCTTGAAAGCACTTCTTCGACGTGGATTGCACAAGATCCGTACCCGATTCGATTATGCCGAATACGGAGGAGCCCCGCTTCTTGGACCTCGAGGGGTTTGTACCATCGGTCATGGCCGTAGCGATGAACGAGCGGTCTCCAACGGGATCCTGTGGACTCTGCGAATGATCGAGACCGGGGTCCAGCAGGAGGTGATCGATTCGATCCAGCGAGAGATGGAACTGATCGAGAATCAGCGCCCCGAAGCCGAAAGCCTCGAGAGCCCCAGGGGATAATCACTCTTCTTCCAGGGATGGAGTCAGGATGACGGGTCCTTCCGCAGCCCGATCCGCTCATCGGAGAGCGGTTCTCTTCCCCGGACAGGGAAGCCAGTTCGTCGGCATGGCCGCAGATCTGGTGGAATCCTATCCGGTCGCCAGGGAACTGTTCGATGTCGCTGGCGACCGCATGGGGGAAGACCTTGCCGATATCTGTGCATCGGGTCCGCGCGAGAGACTCAATTCCACCGAGTTCAGCCAGCCGGCCATCTTCGTTGCATCGATGGCAGTCATACAGATCCTCGAACAGTCTGGTGGCAGCCATCTGCTGCGGGCGCAGGCGACGGCGGGATTGTCCCTCGGCGAGTACAGCGCTCTGGTGTTTGCGGGGTCGATACGCTTCGAGGATGCTCTCGAGATTGTGATCGCTCGCGCCAAGGCGATGCAGCGCGCCTGCGATCGGGTCGAGGGAACGATGACATCGATCCTCGGGCTGGAACTGGATCAGGTCCGCGAGGCGGTACAGGACGCTCAGGCCGAGGGCGTGGTGGCGATCGCCAATGTCAATGCAACCACCCAGATCGTGATCAGCGGCGAGGTCGAGGCGGTCAGAAAAGCTGCCGATGCGGCCAGCGAAATGGGAGCTCGCCGAATCGTCGAACTGGAGGTGGCCGGGGCGTACCATTCTCCACTGATGGCCACGGCCACCGAGGAATTGGCACCTCTGCTCCAAGAACTGGAGATCCAACCACCCGAGTTGCATTTCTACCCCAACGTGCTCGGGCAACAGATCACTGATCCGTCACGGATTCGAGAGTGCTTGCTTCAGCAGATCGAATCCCCGGTACTATGGGAGCCGACTCTCCGTGCGTTGGTCAGAGATGGACTCGATGAAGTGATCGAACCGGGGCCCGGCCAGGTCGTCGCAGGTCTCCTGAGGCAAGTCGATCGGAGCATCCCTACCCATTCCCTCCTGGCGAGAGAGAGCATCGAGGAGATCCTGGAAGGAACTGTCACATGATGAATTTCAAGGATAGATCGGTCATCGTGACCGGAGGAACCCGGGGCATCGGGAGAGCGATTGGAACAGCATTCGCGGCCGCAGGTGCTCGCGTTGTGATCTCCGGAAGAAATGGCGAGACCGCTGCTCAGGTAGCCTCCCAAATCGATGGCGAAGTACATGGACTGGCTCTCGATGTTACCAACGCAGACAGCGTCCAGAATTTTTTCTCCGCTGCCCTCGAGATCCTGGAAGGTCTCGATGTGGTGGTGGCCAATGCCGGAATCACTCGTGACAAGTTGGTGATGGCTCTCAAGGACGAGGATTGGGATGAAGTCCTCGACACCAATCTCAAGGGAGCCTTCCTCTGTGTTCGGGAAGCGGTGCGGCCGATGATCCGAAATCGGAGTGGTCGCATCATCGCAGTGACGAGTGTGATTGGCCTGACCGGGAATCCGGGTCAGGGAAATTATGCGGCCAGCAAGGCTGGATTGATCGGCCTCGTGAAGTCGCTCGCCCAGGAGGTTGCCAGCCGCAACATCACCGTGAATGCGGTGGCACCGGGAATGATCGATACTGATATGTTGGCCGATTTACCCGAGAAAGCGCGTCAGGTGCTGATAGAGAGAATCCCTGCCGGTCGTCCCGGAACCGTCGAGGAAGTGGCTGGAACCGTGCTATTTCTGGCCAGCGATGCGGCCAGTTATGTCACAGGAGAGGTGATCCGGGTCGATGGTGGCCTTGCCTGTTAACCCGGGGATTTCATACTGGACGATTCGGCGCTGTTGCCTAGAATCGTGACGATTGCAGGGGCTATCTCCATCGCCGCGGTTGGCGCGGAGTTGGGCTCCAATTTAATCAGGATACCCCCCGAGCACTGCATGTGGTCGGTCCGTCAGAAGGAGGAATACGATGAATCCAGCAGAAGAACCTTCGGCCGAAGAACCCTCGGCGGAAGCACCGGAAGAACAGGAGAAGAACCTTCTCGAGAAGGTGACGCCCAACTCCACAACACCAGAATCTGAGTTGAGTGTCGAAGATCAGGTCAAGAATATCATCGCGGACAAGCTCGATGTGGCACAAGACAAGGTCAAGGATGAGGCGGTCCTCCAGACTGATCTCGGAGCTGACAGCCTTGATATTGTCGAATTGCTGATGCATCTCGAGGATCAGTTCGACATGAAGATCCCGGATGAAGATGCAGAGAAGTTGAAGACGGTGGGAGACGCCATCGCCTACATCAACGGGCACATCGTCAAGGAGTGATCGACTCCTTCGGAGGATCTTCACGATGAGCAGGCGAAGGGTCGTTATCACTGGCATCGGCGTGGTTTCGCCGATCGGCCACGATCTGGCGGCCTTCTGGAATGGCATCCTGGAGGGTCGTAACGGGGTCGGCCCCATCACCCTGTTCGATGCGTCCGAGTTCCGGACCCGTTTTGCCATGGAAGTCTCGGATTTCGATCCCGAAAGCACCATCAGTCGCAAAACCCTCCGCCAACTCGATCGGTTTGCCCAGTTCGCCATGGTGGCTGCATCCGAGGCGATGGAAGACAGCGGATTAGACCCCTCGGGCGATCCCAGTCGATACGGAGTCATCACCGGTTCCGGAATTGGTGGACTCGGAGTGATGGAGACGCAGCACGAAAATTACATGAATCGAGGCCCCAGCAGGATTTCGCCATATTTCGTCCCGAAGATGATGCTCAATTCGGGTGCGGGGCAGATTGCCATTCAGCACGGGTTTCAGGGCTCCAATTTTTCCACCGTTTCAGCGTGCGCCTCCAGCCAGCACGCTCTCGGAATGGCTCTGGAGAGCGTGATCTCTGGCCGTTGCGATGCGGTCCTAGCAGGTGGTAGCGAGGCCGCCATCACCCCTCTCGGAATCGGTGGATTCTGCGCGATGAAGGCGATGTCGACTCGCAATGACGATCCTTCCACTGCCATGCGGCCTTTCCAGGTGAGTCGTGATGGCTTTGTCATGGGCGAGGGGGGAGCAATATTCCTCCTCGAGGAACTTGAACATGCCAGGCGTCGGGGAGCACAGATCTACTGTGAGATTCTTGGATTCGGAAGTACTGATGATGCTCATCACATCACCGCTCCCGATCCGGATTCGAAGATGGCCATCGAGGTGATGAGGGCTGCGGTCAATCAAGGCGGCAGGAACCTCGAGGATGTCAATTATATCAATGCACATGGCACTTCTACTCAACTCAATGATGTGATGGAAATGGCTGCCATTCGCCAGTTGTTCGGAGATCACGCCGAACAACTCATGGTCAGTTCGACGAAATCACAGGTCGGACATCTGCTGGGTGCATCGGGAGCAGTCGAACTTGCTGCCGTGGCACTTGGAATTCGTGAAGGTGTGGTGCCAGCAACAATCAATCAAGTAGATCCTGATCCTGAATGTGATCTGGATACGGTTCCCGACGAGCCACGCGAAGCCCGGATCGAAGTGGCTCTCTCGAACTCCTTCGGTTTCGGAGGGCACAACGCATGCCTCTGCATTGGACGGCTCAAGGATTGATCTGCTCCCCATGTGCAAATAGGCGCTAATCTCCCCCGAAAGGACCCCCTCAGTTGATTGCATCGGAAACAACCGTACTGATCTCCGATCCGCTTCCAGTTGTGACGAAACAGATTCTGCTGGAGGCTGGTTTGAAGGTGATAGAGGGTGTCGATCAACTGGAGTCGAGCCTGGGATCGATATCAGGCTGGATCCTGCGTTCCGGAACCCAGATTACTGCAGACCTGCTCGATAAGGCTCCGAATCTTCGATGTATTTGCAGGGCAGGTGCCGGTGTCGACAACATCGATTGTGATGCGGCTGCGGAGCGAGGGGTCCTGGTCATGAATACTCCTGCAGCGAATTCCAATGCGGCAGCAGAACATGCCATCGGGTTGCTGTTTGCTCTTGCCAGGAACATTCCCCAGGGGTACGCCAAGATGTGCACCGGAGGATGGGACCGAAAGAATCTGGTCGGTGTTGAACTCGAGGGAAAGACACTGGTGGTCATCGGACTCGGCAAGATCGGTCAGCGTGTTTGTTGCAAGGGCAATGGGCTCGGGATGACGGTGCTCGGTTGTGATCCTTTCGTCACCGCTGCTGACATCGCCTCGGTTCCTGCCCAACTCGAAGAACTGGATGTCGCTCTCCCTCGGGCGGATTTCATAACGCTTCACCCTCCACTCAATGATGAGACAAGAGGGATGGTCGATGACGATTTCATAGCACGATGCAAGGATGGTGTGAGGATCGTCAATGTCAGCCGTGGTCCTGTGGTCGATGCATCAGCATTGATGCGGGGGATCGATAGTGGCAAGGTCGCTGGTGCTGCCATCGATGTCTATGACCAGGAGCCCCCGGCCGAGGATGACCCTTTCAGGAGTCACCCGGGGATCATTTGCACTCCGCATCTGGGAGCCTCTACGGTCGAAGCGCAGAATAACGTCGGGATACAGTCGGCTCAGCAGATTGTGGCTTTTCTCGCCGAGGGCAAGGTCGAGAATGCGGTGATCGCACCTCGTCTCTAGTTCGATTCCGAGCGGTGTATTCCTGGTTACAACTTCTCTTGATTGCCGGTGGTGGTGTTCTGGTTGGGCCAGGGGTACGACTGCAGGATCTTGGGTTGGGATGGGTAAAGTTTCTCCAGGCGGCCAAGGGTACAGATTGCATCGGCGGGCCTATGTTGTTTTTTCACCATGATCTCACAGGTGCTCCTGAGCACGTGAGCATGAGCCGAACCCTGAGGCAGGATCTCGTCGAGCAGGTGTGCATGGTACAGAGCCCGCGAGTTCTCGTTGACGGCCAGCGCCAGTTCCATCGCCCGCAGGCGCAAGATGGCGTCCATCGGTTGATCGAGTAGTTTTTTCTCGACCTGATTCAATCTCTGGTGTTGTTGTTGGACTCCTCCCCGGCCAGGACGACTGCGCCAGCGCCACAGCCATGGACTGGTGTCGTTGGGCCCCTCCCGGGCTCTCAGAGCGATTCGCAAGGTGGCTGGAAGCATGAATAGCATCGCGCTGGTTGCCAGCGTCAGCATCACCAGTGGTTGCATCCGAAGTTGCAGCAAGATGGCGCACAATATGGAAAAAGAAATGATCAGTACACCGAGCAGGATGGCTCGTGCCGAGCGCTTGTACCCCAGGGTTGGTACCGCATCGAGAATTACCAGAAGTGCCATTCCTGTCATGGCACACAGAAAGGTCGGGGTCAGGGCGATTCCGATAGAAGCGATCAAGGATACCTCCCGGGGGGGGAGTCGACCGAAACTGATCACAGTTAGGTTAGATAAGGCTCGATCATTCTCGATTTCCCCCAAGATGTAACATTTTATCCAGGTTCGCCTACCGTGTCTGCATTGATCTCTAGCCGGTCCTTCTGGTTCTGGATGCGGCACCCTTCGATGTTCGCCAGAGTCTCACTCGTTACATCGGCGGTGGGATATTTGCCGTCGAAGCAGGCCGCGCAATAGTGCAGTTTGGAACCCGTGTTGTGGAGCGCCGCTCGAAGATCGTCGATCTCCTGATAGATCATTGCATCGGCACCGATTTTTTCGCCGACCTGGTCGATGGTGCGATCCGTTGCGATCAATTCTCCTCGAGTCGACATGTCGATACCGTATACGCACGGATGCTTGATCGGAGGCGAGCAGGAGGCGAAGTAGACCTTGCGAGCTCCCGATGCTCTGGCGAGTTCGACGATCTGGCGCGAGGTATTTCCGCGAACGACACTGTCATCGACCAGTAGCACGTCCTTGCCGGAAAACTCGCTCTCGATGGCGTTCAGTTTTCTCCTGATGCCGGAGGTTCGCTCTCCTTGCCCGGGCATGATGAAGGTACGGCCGATGTACCGGTTCTTGACCAGGCCTTCTCTGTATTCGACGCCAATCTCTCGGGCCATGGTGCTGGCAGCGGTGCAGGAACTGTCCGGAACGGGAATCACTACATCGGCATGAAGTCCCAGTTTTTTCCACTTCCCGGCCAATTGAATGCCGAAGTTCCTGCGTGCCTCGTAGACGCTGACTCCATCGAGAATGCTGTCGGGACGGGCGAAATAAACCTGTTCGAAGATACAGGGACGGTGTTCCGATTGGCCTACCTTTCGCCGTATCGGATCCTGGCCGGGCAGGAAGATGGCTGCCTCCCCCGGGCCGATGTCCTGGATGTCCTGACAGCCGAGGATCTCGAGAGCGACGTTTTCGGAGGCACATGCCCATGTGGAAGTTCCATCTTTGTCGATGCGACGACCCATCAACAACGGACGGATTCCGTGAGGATCGCGAAAGGCCAGCATCCCAAGACGGGCGATGAGACTGACCACCGAGTAGGCACCCTTGACCCGTTGCAGTACTTTTTCCAGTGCTTCAAAAACTGCATCTGGTTCCGGATCGGCAGTCCCTGTTTCTGATAGTTCTGCAGCGAAGGTTCCAAGAATCAGTTCCAGGTCGCAACTGGATTGGAGGATTCTACGCTTCTTCTGGCGTAGCCACTCCCCGACATCATCGGCATTGGTGACGTTACCGTTGTGTGCCATCGTGATGCCATAAGGATAGTCGATAAGAAACGGCTGAGCATCTTCAGAGAGAGCTCCTCCAAAGGTGGGATAACGAACCTGGCCGATTCCCCAGGATCCGGTGAGTCTTGCCATGTTTTTGCTACGGAAGATATCTCTGACCAGACCGTTCCCTTTTTTTAAATGGAAATGGCCATCATAGGAGACGATTCCTGCAGAGTCCTGCCCGCGGTGCTGAAGACTGACAAGGGCTTCGTACACTTCATGACATGCCGTATCAGAAGATCCGATGACACCATAAAAACCGCACATGGCGCTCCCGTCCGGGGTTGATTTTCCCGGGTATACACGGATGCCTCGTATCCGCGAAAGGCGAAGGATAGCCCTTCCAGATGCCCTTGACGAGGGATCGACCTCATCTGGTTGGCAGGAATCTCCGTAGGATGTCACTCTTCTGTGTGCGATGGGGATCATCCCATCGCCGCAGGGCATGCCCTGCTGGTGAAGACTCTGGAATCAGGCAGCCGGAGTGTCGTTGTTTTGTGTGCTGGAAGAGGAAAAGGCCGGCTGCCTGAACTTTTTCTCCGAGCCGTGTATTCCGGCTCGAAGGAGTGAATCTTCTCCTCCAATAAAGTTGCCATCCCTGGCGGGTGACCGGGAAATCGTGGTGTGGAACCACCCGGCCACCCGCCTGTCTTGTTGCCAATACACGTGATCCTGGAACTTTCCGACAATACCGACCGTCTCCTAGCAGGATGGCGCCGAGAGTTGTGGTATCCTGAGCATCCCGCCCCAACTGTCCTGCTCCCGCCGGAGAGGCTCCAGTTTCTTGCCAGATCTGCAACAGCGCGCCCGTTACATGGGTGAAGCCTTGCGGTCCCTCCGGGCACCGAACAGCGATGATCCCTGGCGCCAGGGAATCGATCCATTCGAGATCGTCGAAGACGGATCTCTCGAGTGGATCCCCGATCATCAGCGGAACTGTTGTGAGAAATACACCCAACACTTCACGCAGGAGGGCATCGGCCCGGCGGCAGGCGGGAACCTGCACCGGGAGGGAATCGTTGATATGCCTGGTGGCTACAGCATTTGTGTTGGCTGGGTCAGCACGTTTTCCAGGGGAGCGAGAAGATGAATCAATCTGTGGATGTGGTGAGAAAGATCCTGCTGGTCGACGACGAGGAGGCCGTACTCAGTACAGTGAGTTCGGTCATCGAGGAGAACTGTAAATACTCGGTTCAGGCGATCAGTGATCCCAGAAAAGTCATCGATATCCTCGAATGGCAAGATATTGACCTCGTCATCAGCGACTTGCACATGTCGGAACTGAATGGCGAGGAAGTGGCTCGCATGGTCAGAGATTACGACGAGAACATTCCCATCATCATCTTCACCGACCAGGGAAACCGCCAACTGAAGATGCGATTGCTTGAGGCCGGTGCGTGGGATTTCGTCACCAAGGGGCAAGGGGATTCAGATTCACTCATCATTGCCATCGACAAGGCATTTGCCTTGCTCGAGCGGAAGCGGTCGAAACCACGCCGGTTGATCGCCAGGGATCGACAGATGAAGAAGGTCTTCTCGATGGTCAAGAGGGTCGCCGAGATTCCTTCTACCGTACTCATCCAGGGCGAGCCGGGCACAGGGAAGGAACTGATTGCTCACGAGGTGCACGAGAAGCGCAACGAGTTCCTGCGCAAGCAGGATGAGAATTTTTTGGAGAAAGACCATCCGTATCTCGCCGTCAACTGTGGGGCGCTGTCGCGGACCCTGCTGGAGAGTCAACTCTTCGGTCACAAGAAAGGCGCCTTCACCGGGTCGATTGCCGATCAGGACGGTGTTTTCGTGGCTGCCAGAGGGGGGACGCTGTTTCTTGACGAGATCACGGAACTCGATCTGGATCTGCAGGTAAAACTACTTCGAGCCATCCAGGAGAAGGAAGTGACGCCGCTTGGTTCCACCGCTGCAGTACCGGTCAAGGCTCGAGTTGTTACCGCAACTAATCGCCCGATTCAGGATTTGGTTCGAGATGGGAATTTCAGGGCGGATCTCTACTACCGGATCAATGTCGTCAGCATCGAGATCCCGCCTCTTCGGAGCAGGAGGTCTGACATCCAGCCTATTGCCGAACATTTCCTGAAGGAATTCTCCCGTGACTACAACTGTCAGTCTCGCGAATTGACAAAAGAAACGGTTCAGTTGCTGGAGACGTACTCATGGCCTGGCAACGTGCGAGAACTACGCAACGTCATCGAACGCACATTTGCTCTCGGCGATGATCCGACTCACATCACGCCGGAAGATCTTCCTGCGGAGATCCAGCGAGCAACGGGGATCGAGGGAAGATTGGCCGATTTCCGTGAAGCTGCGAGAGAGGCCGGAGAGGGGATGGCGCTCGATATAAAATTTGGTTCACTCCGTGATGGGTTCCCTACCTACGACCAACTGGTTGCTGAACACATCCGGCTGGCTTTACTGAAAACGAAGGGGGTCAAGAGTCGCGCTGCGAACCTGCTCTCCATCGATCGAAACCGTCTCTACCGATTGATGGGCAAATATCAGATCGAAGTGGATGGTTTCCGACCCAACTGATCCGAAACGGGGCTGTTGCTCTATAATAAAGCAAGTCTTCTAACTTCTTTCCCTACAAGGACTTGATTGAATTTCCGTTCACCCGTGAACAGAAGCCCTATCGGACGGTTGCCACCACAAATCCGTATCTTCTTCAATTCCAGGTAGTTACGTTAATTGCGTCGGTTGGCGTCTCGATTGCACGTGGAGAGGACCCGAGGCAATCCTCTCCATCTGGCGAAGAAATGCCTCATTTGGACAGTTCATTTCGACAATCGGGGGGGGATGTGCTGCGGATTTCGGCATTTTGTGGCGGGCTGAGCCCGGAATCCCACCATCCCCCTTCTTTGAAACGATCAGAAGATCTTCCGGTTCGGAGTCTGTTGGGGTCCTGAGTGATCGGTCGTCAACGACCGGGCGGACATGTTGGCAACCTTGACTTGCTCTTTCCCCCTCCGATTGGGAGAGCAGTGTGGGGGAGGATGGTCGATCCTTGAGATCGTCCCAGGCGTGCGTCTTTGCCCCTGCTAGGGCCTCCAGCGCTCGTCGGGGTTCGATTGGGGTCCATACCTCCTCCCCCCCTTTTTTTCCGCCTGAGAGCGTTTTCTCGCGCGGGAGAACGATGTATTGGAACTTCTCGAAGACGCTCTGGCGGCTCTGGATCCACACGAGTTCACCGAAATGCATGTAACACTATATGATCGAGTGGGTTAGGTAGATTCAGTGCATATTTGGAGGCAACTGCTATGCCTGTCAGTCCTGTCTTTTGCCTTTGTTTATTACTAACTAGGATTACAATCGAGAGGAGTCGGAGAACCAAATTTCGTGCTTTTCGTCTAGAAATACCGGATAGAGGCATTTCAGTGCGAAAATCGTCGAATCCAGGTCCTGTTTTGTTAATAAAGTGAGGTCGCTCTGATGAATTTCAGACTTCGCCATAGTTGGATGCCACTGCTCGGGTTGCTCTGCGCGCTCGGGGTGATTCGTCCCGCGTTGGCACAGACGGCGCTGCTTGAACTGGGGGACGTGGTCGTCTTCCCGGGGCAATCGGGGGTCGAGGTGGAGATTTCTCTCTCCTGCGACGAGCCGGTCAGTGGTCTCCAGGTGGGCATTGCCGTCGACCCAGATCGCATCATCCTGCAGCAGCTGGACCTCTCGGCTGGTGTCCTGGCTGCGATCTCGGTCGAATTTCTCCAGACGACTACCGATGACGAGGAAGGTGAGGCGACGCTGTTGGCGATCATCGACAGCGAGGCCCCCTTTGATCTATCGCTTCCCGCTCCGTCCGGTGCGTTGCTCGGGAAGTTGATTCTTGATGCCTCTAGCTGGCTGGTTCCAGCCAATGCAGAGCCGATTGCTTTCTCTGACGGTGTTGGGGAGCCGCCGATCGACAATCTCGTCATGGTCGATGGTGTCGCCGTGGTTCCTGATCTCGTTGACGGTTCACTTTCGGTGATTTCGCAGAACGTATTGCTAGCTCAATCAACCACTGGAACCGCTGTTGCGGGAGAGATCGATCACGAAATCAGCCTGCACGGATACAACATTGCTGATCTTCAGGGGTTCTCCAGCGTGATGTCCTTCGATCCCCTGGTGCTCTCCTGCTCTTCGTCCTCGGTCGAGGGCACCATCACCTCTGTTGCAGGAGCAGAGTTCGTCGAGGAAATCATCAACAATGATGTCGGATACGTGATTCTCGGAGTCCTGTTGGATATCTTGCCACCTTATGCTGGCCAGGTGATTCCGGCGACAGGGATCGAGATGGAGTACGCACGCTTCTACTTCGACGTGAGTACACAACTGGGTTCTCTCACCGAAGTGGTGCTGAGATTCGAGGACGATCTGGGGACTCCTCCCATCAGCAATGTCTTCGTGATCCAGAACCAGTCGGTTTCGCCATTGACCATCGATCTGACCATCCCGATCGCTTCGGAAGGAATCTTCCTCCGAGGAGATGCGGATTCAAATCTGCGGCTCGACTTGGCGGATGCGATTCTCAACCTGATCTACATGTCGAATGCTTGCCCCGAGTGTCCGATGCCCGTTTGCCCCAAGGCGCTCGATGTCAACGACGACGGCAGGATCGACATCGGTGATAGCATACAGTTGTTGAGTTTCCTCTATCTCGATGGGCCCGCCCCTCAACCGCCTTATCCAGATGAGGGTGTCGACCCCACACCTGACAACCTGGAGTGCAACCAGTAGTTTCATGGTGTGCCGCGGCGACCGACGGGTCTGATCGAGACAGGCAGAACAACCATACCTTGCTTCGAAGTTTGACCGGTTCAGGGTCGAGGATGGTATCGGGAGTGCACTTCCCTCAATTTTCGGCGGTCGACGTGTGTATATATCTCGGTGGTTCTGATGTCGGCATGACCGAGTAACTCCTGAACTTCACGAAGACCAGCGCCCCGCTCCAGAAGGTGGGTAGCGAACGAGTGACGTAGCATATGTGGATTCACCGATCGCAGGATGCCGGCGGTGACTGCAGCTCGTTTCATGATCTCCAATACACTTCTTCGATGCATCGGGCGACCACGAGTCGACAGGAAAACCCGATCTTCTCCCTGCGGAACCATCGGTTTCTCCTTTTCCCTGTACTTCCGGATGGCAAGTAGTGCACGATCTCCTGCCGGTACGATGCGCTCCTTGGAACCCTTACCCCGGCAGCGCAGAAATCCCTCCTCGAGGAAGATGTCCATCGGGCACAGATCACAGAGTTCCGAAACTCTCAGACCGCAACTGTAGAGTAGTTCGACAATGGCCCGGTCTCTCAGGGGAAACCGACTCTCCTCATCTCCTGCGGCTTCTATCAGTCGTTCCACCTCTTCGACAGAAAGGGTGTGGGGGAGTCTTCGTGATTCCCGGGGTGATACGAGCAGATCGGCTGGATTCTCCTCGAGTTGGTCCTCCTGGACGAGGAAGCGGAAGAATCCGCGAATCGAGGAGATCCGACGCTGACGGCTGCGGGCGCCCATCCCCTCCTCGAGCAGTTTGCGTAGATACTCCTGGAGGTGCCAGCGACGGATCTCCTGGGGGAATTCGATCTGTTGTTGTCGCGCCTGGCAAACCAGCCCCAGCAGATCCCGTCGATAGGCAGCGAGCGTATTTTCGGCCAGGCCTCGTTCCACGCACAGGTAATCGAGCCATTTTTGGACTGGATCGGGAACGGAGTCCTCTTTCGAGAGCCCTTGCGAGACTCTTCCTCGCTTCATAGAATCCGCTGCCTTTCAGGGACGATTCGCCTCCCAGGACCAGGGCGCCGGCGCACTTCAGGTTACCGGGTTCTGCCGAGGAAGGCCAACGGTCCCTGGGTGGACGAGGCTGGATCAGAAGAACGAATCGACTCAGATCGAATACTGGAGATCGATGGCCAAGAAAAAATACACCAAACGTCAGCTCGAACCATTTCGGAAGCTTTTGCTCAAGCAGCGAAACGTTGTCACTGGCAGTCTTTCGAGTCTCGATAGTGAGGGTCGAGGGTCCAGTGGCGACGAGGGAGATCTCAGTTCAGAAAACTTCGAGATCGAACTGACCCTGACAGCGATGCAAAGCGAGACGAATCTCGTCCAGGAGATCGACGAAGCGTTGAAACGCATCGACATGGGCACCTATGGAATCTGCGAAGACACCGAAGAGTTGATTCCCGTACAACGGCTACAGGCGGTACCCTGGACACGCCTATGTGTCGCGGCGCAAGAGAAACGGGAGAAGTCCTGAACGCTGACCCACCGACTTCGGATGCAAACAGAAGTGATCCTTCCAGTGTGGATCTCTCGGTGCAGATTCCATGTCCTCGTGGATCTCTCGAGTTGAGTCATCCGGTGCTCCCTGCCTCGGGAACGTTCGGATACGGTGAGGAGTTCGAGCCCTTCCTGCCGCCGGGCACCTTCAGCGCCATCGTGCCGAAATCGATTTCCGTCGAGGTGAGACGAGGTAATCCACCGCCGCGTGCTGTCGAAACACCCGCTGGCTTATTGAATTCCATCGGATTGCAGAATCCGGGGCTCGACCAGTTCCTCGAAAGTTATCTTCCGACTCTTCAAAGCTATGGAGTTCCGATCCTCGTCAATGTCGTGGGCCGAACCATCGAAGATTACTGCAAGGTGGTCGAAGCGGTCGAGGGACAGCCACTCGTCGAGGGGTACGAACTCAATGTTTCCTGCCCCAACGTCAAGGAAGGTCTTCTCTTCGGCCTCGATCCGGAGGCTACTGCATCCTTGATTCGAGCCGTTCGTCCGCTCACCGATGGGGTTCTGATGGCAAAGTTGACACCGAACGTCACCGATGTCGCGGAACAGGCGATCGCCGCCACAGAAGCTGGAGCCGATTCTATCTCTGTCATCAACACCTTGCGGGCGATGGCAATCGACTGGAGAACCGGTGAATCTCGCATCGGGACCGAAACGGGCGGACTCTCTGGCCCGGCAATTCGCCCGATTGCACTGCGCATGGCGATGGAGGTGTGCCGGGCAGTGAAGGTGCCGGTCTGTGCCATCGGCGGGATCACCTGCGCGCAGGATATTCTCGAATTCGCGTCTGTCGGTGCCTCTCTGGTCCAGGTCGGAACTCACCTCTACAGGGAGCCTGCTTGTCTGCCGGGAATCCTCACCGAGTTACGAGAACTGCTCGCATCCGAGGGCTATTCCTCTCTCGAGACGATGCGTGGCAATTTCGATGGTGGCCGGTATCGGTTGCCGGATCGAGAGCGCCCGGTACCCTGATCTGATCGGGTACAATCTCCCCATCGGGAGGGTTAGGCAACCATGGGTCTCTTCAGCGGTCTCAGGAAAGCAATCCGGAAGATCGTCCCCTCTCATAACGACAAGATTCTCAAGGAGATCGAGCCCATCGTGGGCCAGATCAATGCCCTCGAATCTGACTTCGTGGCACTCGGTGCTGACCAACTGTGTGCCAAGACTGAAGAATTCCGGCAACGTCTGGAATCAGGAGAGAAGTTATCAGACCTGCTACCTGAGGCCTATGCCGCGGTTCGTGAATCGGCAAATCGATATCTGAAAACCGGCACGGGCGTGCCGATGCGTCCCTACGATGTGCAGTTGATCGGTGGTTGTGTACTCAACCACGGTGGCATCGCCGAGATGCGCACCGGTGAGGGAAAAACTCTCGTCGCAACGATGCCGGCTTATCTCAATGCATTGCCCGGCAAGGGGGTGCATATCGTTACCGTCAACGATTACCTGGCCAAGCGAGATTCTGACTGGATGCGCTGTGTTTACGAGGGTGTCGGTATGAAGGTGGGTGCGATCCAGGCAAACATGGACAGCCAGGCGCGCATAGAGCAGTACTCCTGTGACATCACTTATGGAACCAACAACGAGTTCGGTTTTGACTACCTCCGTGACAACATGAAGACCCGTCCCGAGGACCAGTGTCAGAAGCACAGAGCTTTTGCCATCATCGATGAGGTGGATTCCATCTTGATCGATGAAGCGAGAACACCCCTGATCATCTCCGGACCCGCAGAAAAATCGACAGAGGTTTACTACCATGCAGATCGCGCCGTGCGTCGACTGACGAGAGATCAGCATTTCGAAGTGAAGGAGAAGGAGCAGCAAGTCTTGCTTTCAGAGGAAGGCATCGAGTTTGCAGAGAAACTGGTGGGAGTCGACTCCTTCTACTCGCCAGCGAATATGCACTGGCCCCATCACATCGAGCAGTCGTTGAAGGCTCACCACTTGCATCGAAAGGACGTCGATTACGTCCTTGGTGACAGCGGAGTCGTCATCGTGGACGAGTTTACCGGTCGCTTGATGGAGGGTCGGCGCTGGTCGGATGGCCTCCATCAGGCGGTGGAGGCGAAGGAAGGTCTCAAGATCAATGACGAGAACCAGACCCTCGCCACGATCACCTTTCAGAACTTTTTCCGTCTTTACGACAAGATCTCAGGGATGACAGGAACCGCACTGACGGAAGCGCCAGAATTCCGCGAGATCTACGGTCTGGAAGTGGTCGAGATCCCCACCAACGAACCGGTGATCCGGGAGGACTTCACCGACATCGTGTTCAGGACCACTGGAGAGAAGTGGACCGCCATCGTCGACCGGATCGCACTGGAGAATGAGAGTGGCAGACCACTGCTGGTCGGCACCATCTCCATCGAGGATTCGGAGCGACTCTCGAGTCGGCTCGAACAACGTGGTATCCGCCATAACGTCCTCAATGCCAAGCACCACGCTCGCGAAGCGGAGATCATCGCAGAGGCGGGGAAGAAGGGCCATGTCACCATCGCTACCAATATGGCTGGTCGCGGAACGGACATCGTTCTCGGTGAAGGTGTGGTGGATGTGGGTGGATTGATGGTGATTGGATCCGAGCGGCACGAGTCGCGTCGGATCGACAATCAGTTGAGAGGGCGATGTGGTCGACAGGGTGATCCGGGGGCAACTCTCTTCTATCTGTCCCTGCAGGACGATCTGATGCGGCTCTTTGCAAGTGATCGTGTCTCCTCGATGCTCAAACGTCTCGGGATGGATGAGGGAGTGGACATTTCTCACCCGATGGTTACCCGAGCCATCGAAAAGGCACAGAAGAAAGTGGAAGCCAGGAACTTCGAGATCCGCAAGAACCTGCTCGAGTACGACCAGGTCATGGATAGCCAGCGCAAGGTGATCTACCAGGTTCGAGATCGGATTCTTGCCAGTGACAACCTGATGGCACTGGTGGAGGAGCACTTCGAGCAGGTGATCGAGACCTACATCATGGGACTATTGGAGATCGAGGACCCTGACCAGGATGTTGGCGATTCCGTGGCAGAATACATCGCCAGTCGCTATCAACTCCAACTGCCTGCTTCCACCTATGCCGAGGGCGAGCCGGAAGATTGGATCGAACTCGTCACCGCTGCGTGGCTGAATCTGGTCGAAGAGAAGAGAAAATCCGCCGGCGATGAGCAGTTCGATCGGCTCCTCCATTTCATCTTGTTGCGAGCTGTTGATGAGAAGTGGAAGGAACACCTGCATGCCATGGATCAACTCCGAACCGGAGTCGGGCTGCGTGGCTATGCACAGGTCGATCCAAAACTGGAATACAAGCGAGAGGGTTATTTGCTCTTTGCCAGCATGCTGGAGCAATTGCGAGAAGAGACGTCCTCCATCATCTCGAGAATTCGAATCGAGTCAGTGGACGAGTCAGAGGAGCAGAAGCGTCTGGCGCAGACATGGAGTGGCCAGTTGGAGGGTGTATCCTCTGATGATGCGCAACGGCAGTTCGAGTCTCATGCCGAAAATATGCAGCAGGGTGTTCTAGGGTCGCAGGGAACGACCACCTTGAATACAATCCGCAATGAACAACCGAAGGTGAAAAGGAATGATCCCTGTCCCTGTGGGAGTGGCAAGAAATTCAAGTATTGCTGTGAGAGGAAGTGAGGGGATCGGTGGGGGGGGCAGATTGAATCGGGAGGGTGCGTGGCAACGTGCAGACGGCCGCGCCGGTGCCGTGAAAGATCGAAGCGTCCATCGATCCAAACCTGGACTACGATTGCTCGGCTTCTTACTCGATTTCCCGATGGCAGCCGCGCTAATATTGCTATCTCCCTGGCTTTTTCAACTGGTTTTCTTGCGAGGGAGATCTGTCGGATCGCTGATGCAACGTCTCGGCTTCTGGAGCATCTCACTGCCGAGTCGCGATAGGATCTGGATTCATGCAGCCAGCGTGGGAGAGGTCAGGGCAGCGATTCCACTGATCGATTGCTTCCGTCGCGACCGTCCCGGGGCGGAGGTGGTGCTTTCCACGATGACCACCGGAGCCAGGGATCTCGCCAAGGAGTTGCTTCCCGATGAGCAGGTTCGGCTATTTCCGTTCGATTTCTCTCCGTGTGTCCATGGTGTGCTATCGAGACTACGTCCGGATGTGGTTGTGCTGGTCGAACTGGAATTGTGGCCAAACTTGCTGCTGGCATGTCACGCCCGTTCGATTCCGGTGGTGGTCGTCAATGGTCGGATTTCATCTTCTGGCGAGAAAAAACTCTCGATGTTCGGGCCACTAACAAGGTGCTTGATGCAAGGTCCGACGCAAGTGTGTGCGCGAGGCGAACAGGACGCGGAACGTTTTCTCGCACTCGGTGTGGCACCCGAACGGATCAGGATCACTGGAGAATTGAAGCACGATGCCATCGTCGGCCCTGATCCTCCGCTTGTTCGACAAGATCATGATCGTGCTGTCGGATTCGCGCAGGGCGGGTTCCGCTGGGTTGCAGGATGTACCCATCCCGGCGAAGAGAAAGTGGTGCTAGAAGCTCACCGCAGTCTTCTCCTCGAACGACCAGGGAGCCAGTTGATCCTCGCTCCTCGACATATTGAGCGAGCAGACTCAGTTCTCATGATGGCAAGACAGATGGGTTTTGATTCGGAACTGGAATCGAGTTCCAATTCCGGATGTTGCTGTGTGATGGTTGTCGATCGTCTCGGAAGGCTCGATGGAGCCTACAGGATCTCGGACGCGGCCTTCGTAGGGGGTAGTCTGATCCCTCGTGGTGGGCACAATTTACTCGAGCCTGTGGCTGCTGGTTGTGTCAGTTGCCATGGCCCATCGATGGAAAACTTCACGGATATGGTCGAGTTGTTGCGTGAAGCCGGTGCGGTGCATCAACTTTCCAGACCTGAAGAACTCGGACCCTTGCTCCAGAAATGGGCCGGGGATCAGAACCTGCGACAACGTGGTCGTGATAAGGCCAAGCAGGTGCTGGAGCAGATCGGAGGGGCATCAGAGCGTTGCTCGAGGGTTCTCAGTGAGTTGCTGATCTCGGTTGGCTCGAGCGGATGAAGTCGCTAGAGTATCTCGTTCCACGGCCCATCAGGGCTTTGCGAGAGATGACAGCAGTTGCGGGCGAGTAAGAGGTCTCGAGGCTCCGGGAGGGGCGAGGCTTGATCCTGCCCGCTGCACGGAAGGAACGCAGATGCCGGGAGAGACCGCTCTCTTTACCTCAGAATCGGTTTCCAGGGGACACCCTGACAAGATCGCCGATCAGATCTCGGACGCCGTCCTCGATGCATATATTGCCGGAGATCCCGACAGCCGGGTGGCTTGCGAAACGATGGTCACCACGGGTCTGGTGGTGGTGGCCGGTGAGGTTACCAGCAGTGCCACCATCGATATTCCACAGCTGGTTCGAGATGTAATCCGTGACATCGGTTACACCGATTCAGCGATGGGATTCGATGCGGATACCTGCTCGGTGATGGTATCTCTCGACAAGCAGAGTCCTGACATCGCGATGGGTGTAGATCGGGCTGGAGCGGGTGATCAAGGGTTGATGTTCGGATTCGCCTGTACCGAGACACCAGAGTTGATGCCGATGCCCATCTCGTTATCCCACAAGCTGGTTGCCGAGCATGCGAAGATACGTGCGGCAGGGGAAGCGCCCTTCCTTCGCCCCGACGCCAAGAGTCAGGTGACCGTGGAATATGTCGATGGAATACCGAAGCGTGTCGATGCAGTGGTGTTCTCTACACAGCATTCGGAAGATGTATCGAACGAAACCCTGCACCAGTTCGTCGAGGATCGGATCATTCGAGAGGTCATCCCGTCCGAACTCCTCGATGAGAACACCAGGTACTACATCAATCCGACCGGTAGGTTCGTCGTCGGCGGCCCCCAGGGAGACTGTGGCCTGACCGGTCGCAAGATCATCGTTGATACCTACGGCGGAATGGGACGGCATGGCGGTGGTGCCTTCAGTGGTAAGGATCCCTCCAAGGTGGATCGGTCCGCCTGTTACATGGCCAGGTTCGTGGCCAAGAACATCGTCGCAGCAGGGCTCGCCAGCAAGTGCGAGGTGCAACTGGCTTATGCCATTGGAATTGCCGAACCGATGTCGGTGCTGGTCGATTCCTTCGGCTCCTCGACGATTTCCGCCAGCGAACTCGAGCGCCTGGTGCGAGAGGTGTTCGACCTCACTCCCGCCGGAATCATCTCCTATCTCAATCTGAAACGACCCATCTACCTTGCTACAGCAGCCCATGGGCACTTTGGCAGGGAAGAGGAAGGATTCCCCTGGGAGGGCACCGGGAAGGTCGAGCAATTGAAGTCTCTCGCTTCCCAGATGGCAGGAAACTGATCGAGGTTCAGCTCAGTCCCAGTCGATCCACATCGTCTTCGTCGAGGCCGAGGTGATGTCCGAACTCATGTAGCAGGGTGATACGGATTTCAGAGCGGAGTTCTTCTCGATCCTGACAGATTCGTTCGAGATTTCTGCGGTAGATCCGGATGGAAGCTCCGGTTGGTATTTCACCGATACCACCGACCTCCAGGTGAGACCGATCCACCAGGTTGATGCCCGAATAGAGTCCGAGAGTGTCCGGATGAACCTCGCCTCGGGTCTCCTCGATCAGTTTTCTGTCAGGCAGGTCCTCGATCATCACGGGGACTTCCGCCAACGATTTGCGTAGAGCTTCCGGCAACTCTTCGATCACCTCCGAGACGAGGAGATGGGCTTCCCGTTCGGAAATCGACGGGATCGGGGGATTCCTCAGGGGGTCCAGTTGAGCCGCCCGCTCGAAATGAGCCTCGGCGAGCGCCAGTTCTCCCAGGTGATCCTGACACAACCCGATGAAGTACTCGCGGTCGGAGGCTTCCTGGGCGCCTGCGGGTGTGACCGATTCCACGGAGTCGAGCGCACCGCGTGGATCACCGGTGGCATAGAGAGCTTCGGCGAGGCGCACCTTGCGCAACTGTTCCAGTTCCTGTGCCCGGTTCTGTGACAGATCGCTAGCGACGGGAGCCCCGGCGAGCGATTCCAGCAGTTTCAGTGCGTCGAGTGGCGCCCCCCCCTCGAGAAAACCAGTGGCGACCAGGATCGTTTCGTCCATTCGAGAGACGTTCGATCGAAGCAGTTTCGCCAGCGCCAGAGAGCGATTTACGTCTCCATCTTCGACAGCGTTTCGTAGTTTCTCTAGATCAGATTCGGAATCAACCAAGCAGCCCCCTCGATTCGAGCCAGCGCTCGATCGACGCGATGGACCCCTCACCGAGTCGATGGCCATCCGAATGCCAGTCCAATGTGACGTTGGCCCCGGATTGCGAGAGGATCCGCATCGATTCCCTCACCGGGTCTGGTTGCGTCAGGGGGTCATTTTCATCGTGGAGAAGCAGTACAGCAGGTAACTTTCCTGAGGTGAGTTCATCTTCGAGAAACTCGTGCTTGAGACGAGCAGAGGCGATGATGCAATTCGCGAACCGTTCTGGATGTCTGCAAGCGATGAATCCTGCCATATATCCACCCTGGCTGAAGCCGAGCAGTGTGGTTCTGGAACCATCGAGACCAGTGGAATCGAGAACCGTCTCGACGAGGCCCAGCAGATCCTTCTCTGACTTCTGCATCGAATTCAGGAAGCGTTGCTGGTCGCCGGTGTAGATGTACCAGGAATGCCCTTCACGGATCGTGTTGCGCTCCCTCACTTCGTGTCGGTAAGGGCCGTCAGGTGTCAACAGTGCCACTCCTCGCTCGCTGAGATGCTGGAGCAGGCGAGCCAGCCCGGACCCATCTTGGCCCATGCCGTGAAGTGCGACGAGGCAAGATGTTGGTTTGCCCTCGGGTGGGATCCATCGCCAGGCGACATCGTCCTCGAACTTGCGATGGTTGAGTTGAATCCTGTCCAGGAGATCCTCCTGTCGATACCCGTATGGAGATCGACTCTCTTGTAGAGAGTCTCGATTGTACGGTATCGCTCCGGTTGCCGGGAGAGCAGTTCCGATTGACGAAACCGAGCACGATAATAATTGGAGAGACTTCCCCTGTAAGAAGCGTCTTCTATATCGATGGCAGCAGGAAGGTGAGTGCGATGAGCCCTACACGTCTGAAATCGGATGTTCCTTCACCCAAATCGTGCCAGTCATCGATGCACTCCAGGTCGTCGATGAACACGCAGTCGCCTGTCCGGCGAACTTGAGTCGCGGCGATGATGTCATCGGGGCTCCACCGGCTTCGGCAAAAGAGGCACAGAACTGTGTAGAAGACGCTGGTCTCGACACTCTTACCTGGTACGCCGCAAACTCCGTTGACCTCCGCGTGGGGAAGGTAGTTTCTCTTCAGGGGCAGTTGGAGTAATTGGCGCAGCCGATTGCAGATTCTCCAGCGGGGTCTGCTCCACAGTCAGGCCAGGGGGCTGCCGGGGCAGCGCCATCGAGGAACTGGTGATTGATCAGATAGATCACGTCACCGAGATCCACCGTGAAGTCGTTGTTGGCATCGGCAGCTGCACTGCAACCTGGAATGAGACCATCGGCAAAGAAGTAATTGATCAGGAATATCGCGTCAGCCAGGTTGAGAGTCCCATCATCATTTCCATCTCCGCGAATGAACGCCACCGCATCGACGAAACACAAGGTGCCGGCCTGTAACTCTGGCATCGTTGAAATTCCGTCGATGGTCAAGATGTTATGAATAACCGGTTGCCCCATTCCGTTGACTGGACTGATGTCGGAACAACTTCCAATCAGGGCATTGTCAGCCACGACTTGCAGGGTGAAGCGAACGATCGAATTCTCGGTGCCTGGTGCTAATGTCTGGCCACTGAAGGGAGGACTGAAATCAAAGATCGCGGCGCATGCTGCCCATCCAATTCCAGGTTCGAAATTGTCATCGTAGGTCGAAGTGAAGAACTCGACCTCGTGTGGTGCCAGCAAAATCTCGATGTCCAGTCCACTGGTATCTTCAGAGACGTGCGAGAAGATGTTGGAGTCCCAACTGATGGCGCTCTGGAAGCCCTGGATGTGGAGTTGATTGTTGAGTCGAACGATCGCCTCGGCATGGGCACCAGGGATTGCCGTGGCGTCATCGATCCACATCAAATCCTGGGCCTGTGAGACGCTGGCGATAGACAAGACAGCGACGATGATGGCTATCACGTAGGAGTGACGCATGTTTCCTCCTCTGAGAGGGGATTGTGAACCGTCGGTGCGGACGCAGGGGGGTCCTCAAACGATTCAGGGGATGTTGAGGTCGTTTCAGTAGAGCAGCAGCTGAAGGATCAGCAACCGCTCGGGAGTACACAATCGAGCGTATCCTCGGAAGGATCGAGCCCACAGTTAAAGGGGCCGGGGGCTCCCGGTATCGGTCCATTCACGAAAAGGTAATTCAGCAAGAAGATGGAGTCCGAGATGTCAAGGCCACCATCGTCGTTGACATCAGCAGAATCAAAACAGGCAGGTTGATCTCCTGACACGAAGAGCCAGTTCATCACGAACAGGGCATCTGCCAGGTCGATGCTGGAATCTCCATTTGAATTGCCTCTAAGGAAACCCGGAGCATCAAGGAATTCCACGATACCGTTCTCCAGTATCGGAGAGATGGAGAGCCCATCGAAGATCACGTAGTTGAGCGCTTGCCCCGAGGTGCAGTTTGGATTTGACGGTGGGCACGAGGGGAGCAGGTAGGAATCGTCGAGAACGATTTCCGTTGTAGTTCCCAGCAGAGTCGGATCCGCAGGAGTCTGGAACTCGAGACGCAAGAGGCTCTGTCCATCTCCTCCTGGTAGGACCTGCCCTCCGAAGGGGGGCAGGAAATCGAAGATTGCAGCGAACGTTGCCAAACCGACTCCCGGTTCAACGGCTGGATCGAAGGCCGGATAGAAAAGTTCTATTCCTCCCTGGACTCCAGGGCCTCCGGGAAACAACGCATCCAGGAACAATCCTGAGTACCAGTCAGCGCCGGAAGCGGGTATCTGGAGGTCCAGGATGGTGTTGTCATAAGAGATCGCCACCTGGAATCCCTGGATCTCATCCTCGTGGTCATAGCGGAGCGTGGCAGTAACCAGACTACCTGGAGTTGCGGCGATGCTACCGAAATAGAAACGGTGCAGGTTGTTGATGGTGAGAGATCCGTCAACCAGGGTCGGGATTATCGAAAAACCGCCAGAAGAAAGCACGCTATCGATCGGTGGATCTCCCAGACCATTCACGAACTGAATCGGAATGGTAGCGGGGAGACTGATGGAACTGACGGAGAAATTCAATCTCATCAGGGCGTTCTGATCATCGGGAGAGGCCGGTAGCGTCGCCGGAGGTGTGCTCAAATCGCCATACGAGAAGATCACACCTGCAAGCAGGACACCGGTAACGGAGTCGATGGAGATACCCGCAAAGTCGGGTTCCGCGCCCGATAGCAACCCGGAGACCGCGGTGTCCTGGAAATCGACTTCACTGAGGTTGAGGTGGATCGGGTTGTACTGGATTCCGACAGCGAAGCCTTCGATTCCTGAGTCATGGGTTGCACGAATGAAACAGAACACGTCTGAATCGCCGGCATTGGCGGCAATGTTGTCGATGCTGAGCACATCTGCAGCGCCAGCGGACTGCTGGAAAAGGCCACAGAGAACCGCCAGAATCATGAATCGGTTAAGGAAACCAAACATCTCGAAAACTCCTCGCAGCGGACGTATCGGGGTACATCGACCGGATTCCCGGACGATTCCATCCTATCACCTCGAGGTATCCGATCCACATCCTGCCGACCATGTCATGGGCACGCGATTTGCCGTGGATGGTCACTCACCCGGCAAAAAATGGACCCCGGAGGCGTGAACCTCCGGGGTCTCGAGTTCAATGCGAGGTTGATCTCGAATTTAGCTAGTCAGGTGTCGTTTACTGGTCGTCAGCGTCGCCGTCACAACCGATACCGTCACCTGTGGTCGGGTCGATTCCGAGGTCCGGGAACGGTGCCATCGGAGGAGCTCCACCAGCGAACTGGTAAGAGAATATCCAGACGGCGTCACCAACACTGATTTCACCATTGTCGTCCAGGTCACAGGAATCAAGGCAGCCAGGTGTGGTGCCACCCTGGAAGAGGTACTGCAGGACAGAAATTCCGTCTGCGATGTTGACGAGTCCTCCATCGCTGTTGCAGTCGCCCCTGACAAAGGGATTGAAATCGACGATCTCGATATCGCCGTTGACGAGATTCGGAGTTTCGTTGTAATTCGCATCGACGATCTTATTGGTGATGGGAGGAGTTCCCGCCGACTCGACGAAGATGACAGGGGTGGTCAGCGGAGCTGTAGCTCCACCGAGATCTGCATTGACGTCGAATTGCAGGTTAAGAACTTCCTGGTTGTCACCAATTGGAATGTCCGTTGAAGTATCGAGGGCCATGATCAGGCCCGCGGCGATCTCGCCGGCTTCCAGGTTCTCTGACAGTGCGACGAATTCCGCTGAAGCCGCAACGCCCGAGGCCAGAACGCTGGTCAGGGTCATGAGAGACGGGTCGTATTGACCTGCGATCTGAAAACCATCGAGAGGACGCACCGTCGAGATCAGGACCGGCAGGTTTGCGGTCTGACCCACGACGCCCAGCCCATGTCCGAAGATCAGGTAGTTGGGACTGTGGATCAGGAAAGTGGCTCCACTGGTGATCGGGTCTACGCTATTGCCGTTGATCACGAGCACGGTACTGACCGGGGGCGTTCCTGCGGTGCAGAAATCAACCCAGCATGATTGACCGACAGCAGCGAGAACCTGGTAGTTCACATCGAGCATGCTGAAGTTCTGGACCTGGCTCAGGACCGCACAGCCGGTGAAGCAGATGACGACACCGGACATGACCGCATCGTCGGACAGGATCGTGGTCTCGAAATCAGGCAAGGCGCCGTTTTTGACGGTACTGGCATCTGCTCCGAGTTGGGCACCAACGGGGATCATGCCCTCGTTATTGCACAGGCTCAGGCTCCAGCCCTGAATTTCTGCTGGTTCCAGGACGTTCAACTGGGCGGTCGAGGTGAAGGTGTCTCCGCCGAACACGTCGCCACCGTCCATGAACATCTCGAATGCAGGATTCTGGGCGAATCCAACGGTACCAACGCCGAAAATCAGGATGAGAACACACATCCTACAAATATTCTCGCGTATAGAGTTACGCATTACTCGTTCCTTCCTGTTGTCGGCTTCGAAGTGCCGACCAACCTCGCTATTTGGTCTTCCCCAACGTCTGGGGAAGTTGTTGCCTTTGTTATTACGGCTGTGAGTCACAGCCAGTGTCGTCACTGACACAGAGTGGGAGCAGGTCTGCACTCGGATCGGGCCCATCGCTAAAGGGGCCCGGATCAGGCGGTGAATCGCCAAACTTGAACAACCAGTTCAAGACGAAAACAGAGTCTGCAAGGTTAATGATTCCATCGTCATTGCTGTCACAAGCATCCGAGCACAGGATCGGTAATCCTGAGAACTGGGCACCGATCCCTGTAGCAACGTCTGCAAGATCGACCTTGTCGTCACTATTGCAGTCGCCTCTCTGGAAGATTTCCTGAGGCACAACGAAAACGCTCGTATCGATCCGTTCGAAGTCTTGAACCGATCGATAGTCGATGACCACGTTGTTGTAGAGGTAGACACTACCGTTTCCGTTGATGTTGTCGCAGAAGTTGATTTCTTGGAGTTCGTTGCACTCGGCGGTGTCATCCACGGTGACGTTGATGGTGCCGATCAAGAGATTCTCATCGGTCGGAGGTAGGGTTTGTCCCTCGAAAGGTGGCAAGGCATCGAGCAGGATCGCAAGGATCAATTCACCAGTTTCGCCATCGGAACAGTCATCGTCGACCTGATGGTTGATGTACTCGGCACCGACCGATTGAACGATCGAGTCCTCGAGGGTGAACGTGCCTTCTTCCAGGGTGAGGTCGCAGTCATAACAGACGGTGATCGTCAAACCCTGGATTTCATCTTCGGGATCTGAGTAGTAGAAGCGGAGCAATCCAGTCTGGCCGTGGTAGGCGTAGTTTCCGACTTCTTCATCGAATTCGGTCTGGGCGGTGATGATCGTATCGTCTTCAGGAGGAGGTTCGATCGCCTGACAGGTGAAAGAACCGCTCTGAAGCGAAGGAAACAGCGAAAGTCCTCCGACCACGATCACGTTCTCCAGCGGAGGATTTCCGATGAAACCATTGATCAGGGTCAGTGGAGTTACCAGGTCATTCTCGGGCAAGTAGATGATCTGATTGCAGCTGTATCGATAGGTAGCGATGTGATTATCGACGCCTATCGCGATTGTCTGACCATCAAAGGGTGGTTGGAAGTCCAGCACCACTCCGATGGTGCCACCGTTCGAGTACAGGTTCGAGACCTCGAATTCCGCGCCCACCTCTTCCGTCACAGTTCCTGAGAGGGTTATTTCTTGCAGAGTCAACTCCTCCGCTCCGTGAGCGACCGCGACGACAAAACCCTGGACCGGTCCAGAACTATTCGAGAGCAAGATCCGGGCATCGCCAATCGCGAGGCCATCCGATGTTGCGGATGAGTCTTCAATCAAAATGGAGTCGGGTGGCGGTGGATTGATGGTCACTGTCGCGTCATTGAGAACGAGACCCTCGGCAACACCGATGGAAAGCCCGCCCTGGACGATCAAGTTGTCCAGTGGTGGTGAGTTGAACACGCCATCCTGGAATTGAAGAGAGGTAGTGATGGGGTTCGGACTGATCATGGTGGGAGTGAAACTGAGCAGAGCGATGCTGGTGCCCGAGCCCGCTGGGATCATCTGTCCCTCGTATGGGCTGAAGGCATCGAGGATCACACCCAGGGTTAGACCTCCAGGTAAGATCTCGGCCGCGATCAGTTCGACTCCGACAGTTTCCACGTCGGTCCCTTCTACTGTGATGTTCACTACACTGAGCAAGGAGTTGTCCACCGCGATGGCGAGCACATATCCTTGCGTCCCGGTGTCACTATCGAGGCTTACCGTCGTCGATACCGACGATAGACCCTGAGTATTGGCATCCGCGATGCTGAGCGATTGCTGGGCTCCGACCGGGAAGGTCAGTGCCAGAACCGTCCACGCAGCGACGAACACCTGCCTGAGGCAGGTACCCATCTCCACTCCTCTGCCCCCTCGGGGCTCCCCGCACTTCCTCTTCCCCCCCACGGTGTGTTTCCACCGCGAGACTCTTCCCCTCCAGCCTGCTGCGGGGCAGGACGGAACGGTCCCCCCGAGACCCGGAGGGCTCTACTAGTTTATTGACAATGATTAACAAGTCAATCGGATTGGATTAACAATCGATATCGTCAAGGAAGGTAGGATCAGGTCCTGGAAGGGGATAGGGCGGCGGAGGAACTGCAGATCCAGTAAATAGGAACAGTAATGTATATATGGGGTCAGATATGTCCAAACGCCCATCATCGTTGGCATCGCAGGCGTCCTGGCACGCTGGAGTGGTTCCATCGGCGTACAGCCAGGTGGCCGTGAAGATCGCATCGGCGAGGTTCAGGGAGCCACTTCCATCCGAATCACCGCGGAGGAAATCCGGGCCATCACTGACGATCAGCAGCCGGAACAGGGTATCCGTGATGTTCCCCGCGACCACGATCTCGCTGCAGACGATCTCGAAACCTGTCACTGCATTGTTGAGGGTCGTCGGTGAGTTGCCCATCGCCGTGAGGGTCAGGTCAAAATTGAGCGGGAATCCGAAGCTGGTGAACTGGCTGACGCTTGTGATATCACCCACGTTATCGACACCACTCAGCAGAGTGCCATCGGCCATGGAGGCGATTCCACCTCCCAGGATGAGACCTGATGTCTGCGGTGGAGTGATCGTTCCCAGAGGGTTCCCTTCCGAGCCCGCCAGTGCTTCCATCCGAAGGACGGTCACCGGGTCTGATCCGCTATCAAGGAGAAGCCAGTCATCAGCAATGGAGTCATAACTGATGGCAGTCACATCTGAAGTGCTGACGGGAAAAGATGAGAGCACCACACCAGTCAAGGGTTCGACGAATGTGACCAGGCTACTGTTGACCCGGCTCACCAGCAGCAGATCCATGGTGGAGTTGTATCCAATCCCGCGCAGATTGACCAAGCCAGTATCGATGGTGCGTTTCAGGGTCAGATTCGAGTCCAGTACCTGGATCTCACCGGAGAAGGACTCTGTTACGTAGAGATCATCCAACTCGGCGTCATAGGCGAGATCTCTGGGCCGAACTCCCTGGAAGGGGACATATGCCACCAGTCCGCCAGGGCCATTGATGACGGTGCAGCTCGAAGAGGCGATCTCGCTGCCGACGACTCCCTGAACCAGGTATTGATACTGGGTACCGCTGGAGGTAGTGGAATCGATCCATGAACTGGCAGAACCCGGTAGTGTGTCGATGATGGCGCCGTTTCGGGTGATTCGGATCAGGTTGTAGAATCCACCTGCTCCGGGTCCACAGTTACGCCAGGTGAGGGTACTGGATCCTTCTCCATCGGTGCTACAGAAGAGGTCTGCTGGAGCTGTGACCAACGGTTGTACGACATCAATTCGCAACAGGTCAGTCGCTGTATTGGTGTAGGCATAGGAAGAATTCCCATCACGCGCGAATCCCAGGATTGCGCCATTGGTACCCTGAGGCAACGTGACATGGTTGCAGTCCAGTTGGCCCGTCGAGATGGAAACAGATAGCAATTCAGCGACAGTGGCATCGAACACATCTCCGTAGGTGAAATCGAGGAAGCCCTCGGTACCGTCCAGGCGGAATTCGATTCCAACTCCGTAACGTACGTCGTCGCCTGGGATCGGAAGGGTAGATATCACATCTCCGGTTTCCGGATCGATTTCTACAGCAACCTGGCTGACCGTATCACGAAGCCAGAGGTATCCGGTGGTGCTGTCGAAGGCCAGACCTGATGCACTCCCGTTGATGCTGAAGGGGAGTGGAGCACCGATCTGGGTTCCCTGGTCGTCCATCTGAACCAACTCGAAGGAGGTGGAGTTGAGGATCCAGAAAGTGTCGGTAGTCGGAGAGTATGCAATTCCGGAACACTGAGGCTGGAACAATGGAGCCACTGCAGGACCGACCGGATGATCGATGATGTTGGCCAATGCGAGGGAGGGGGGAGATAGGGTGTTGTTGAAGACGCAGATTTTGCCGCTGGTGGCGTCGATGGTCCAGACCGTTCCATCGGAGGTATTGACGGTCACATCGGAACCGCTTGGATTGACTCCGCACAGAGAGGTCTGCGCTTCGATGGAGCCATTTTGTCCCTCGATTGGTGCGCTCAGAAGAAGTGAGATGGTGCTGAACACTGCGATACGCAGTAGGTCAAATGACTGAAGTGTGGGGCACAAGTTCCTCATCAGAGTCCTCTCCGGGCGGATGAAATCCGTCCCTGAGCCACTGCTGCTGGTTGTTGGCGGGAGCCTTCGACTTCCCCCCGCGCCCCGGAGGAAAAGCCGATAAACAACCGTTTGGAGCACTCGCTGGTCAATTTACCAAAGCGCAATTACCGATACTTGGGAACCTGCCTATCCAGACAGAAATAACCCATGTAAACATAGATTGTAACGCTGGTGCTACTTGCCGCAAGTGTGATCAGGGATAGATCCGATAAAGCATGCGGGGAAACGGCACACATTCCCGAACATGATCTACGCCCGATAACCAGCAGATGGTCCGCTCGACACCGAGACCGAATCCTCCGTGGGGAACCGAGCCATAACGCCTCAAATCGAGGTACCAGCGAAAATCTTCCTCTGACAGACCATGTTCCTGGATCCGACCGACCAGTGAGTCCAGATCATCCTCGCGCTGGCCGCCGCCGATGATCTCGCCATAACCCTCCGGGGCCAGTACGTCGACACCCATCGCCAGACGAGAGTCCTGTGGGTCACGTTTCATATAAAAGGCCTTCACCTCCTCAGGATAGCGGTGGACCAGCACGGGAGAGTCGTACCAGGAGGAAATCACGGACTCGTCAGGAGCGCCGAGATCTCCTCCCCATTCGAAGGAGTGTCCCTCGGCGTTCATTCGTTCGACAGCTTCCGTGTAGGTGATTCTCGGGAAGGGTGACTGGACCTTCTCCAATTTCTCGATATCGCGTTCCAGGACTTCCAATTCCTCTCTGCAATGTTCGAGAACCCGTTCGACGATACGACTCAGTAGGCCTTCTATCAAACTCATCACGTCATCGAGATCTGCGAAAGCCATCTCCGGTTCGAACATCCAGAACTCTGTCAGGTGCCGTCGCGTTTTCGACTTCTCGGCACGGAAGGTAGGCCCGAGGCAATAGACATCACCCAGAGCCATGGCGGCGGCCTCCATGTAGAGTTGTCCGCTTTGTGTCAGGTACGCCTTCTCATCTTCGAAATAGTCGACCTCAAAAAGTGTACTCGTTCCTTCACATGCGGTGGGAGTGAAGATCGGGGCATCGATGCAGGTGAATCCCCTGGCGTGCATCTCGTCGCGTATCGTCCGGATCACTTCATCACGGATGTGCATCAAGGCGACCTGTTTGCGAGAACGTAGCCACAGGTGCCGGTGGCTCAGCAGGAAGTCAGGGCCATGTTCCTGTTTCGAGATGGGATATTCCTCCGCGATGCACAGACACTCGACAGAATTTGCGTGGATCTCCACACCACCTGGAGCACGGTCGTCTGAATTGGCAATCCCGCAGATTTCGATGGCGGATTCGTAAGGGATCTTGCCAATCTCCGTGAACTGCTGCTCGTCGAATTCGTCCCGGTTTACAACGCACTGAACGATTCCGGAGCCATCGCGCAGCAGCAAGAAGTGGAACTTCTTCGAGGAGCGGCGGTTATAGAGCCAGCCCTTGAGGACCACTTCGGCACCGGTGGCCTCAGCAAGGTCACGAACCCTGGTCCTCGTCATCTGGCCCCTTTCAACAGAGCAACTGGTATTTGAAGTCTACTGGCGTGTCGATGTTGCCCCTGCAAAGTAATCCATCAAGGAGCAGGCTGCTGATACCATCCGCCCGACTCCAGTGCTTCCAGTACCGCCAGGGGTATCGAGTCGCCTACATCTTTCCCGGCTGCCAACAGGCTTCTCAATCGGGTCGAGGAGATGTCCTGAGATACCTCCGGAAGCGACCAGGAGTTTACCAGTCGCCATCTTTCTCCTTCGAGGAAAGGGAGGTGTTCCCTGCGCAAGACGGTTCCGGAGCCTGGGCGGTGCGCCACCACCGGGATCGCCAGGTTCCACAGTTCCTCTGCCTCTTTCCATCTTCCGATCAACCGAACGTTGTCGGAGCCGATCAGCCACAGCAAGGGTCTGCCCGGATATTGCTCGGCGAGAGCACGGACGGTATCGATGGTCCAGGAAGGCCCATCGCGTTCGAACTCGATGTCATCGCAGGTGAATTGCTCTACCTCCTGGCAGAACAACTGCGCCATCGCGAGTCGAACTTCGGCTGGAGCATGGGTGGAGTCCTTCTCATGAGGAGGCTCCTTGCAGGGGATCCACCTCACTTCTTCGACTCCAGGAAGTTCCAGCGCCGCCTCAGCGACGGCGACGTGTCCCTGATGTAGGGGATCGAATACCCCACCCAGCAGTGCGAGGGGATTCATCTCCTGTTGGGCACTCATCAGCCTGGCTCTCCTTGTCAACTACGATGATCCGCGGTTCGTATTCTCATCAGCGCTGTCATCGGAACCCTTTCCGAAGCAGCGGTCCAGTCGGCAGTACCGAACTCCTGGGTGTTTATTTGAGAGCCTCCCTGGTCTCAGCACCGTATCCATGCTGCGTGAAGAGGAAGGTATCGACCCGATCTGGCTATCCTCGAGGCCTGGATACGATTGCACGCAAATCCACCGCGAGTCTCGTCGAATCTTCCATTTTGATGGTAGGAAAGGTGGATCCCGAATTTCAGGTGAGACCTGTTGATATTGTATCTGAGGAAGCCATGGGGCCTTCGGTCACTTGCAGGGCTTATTGAGCAGCCTGCGGGGATTTGCATCGGTTGTCACACATTATCGTCAGAAGTAGAATCTGCGACTAGGCTTGAGAAATTGTTCGCTACCATCGTCGAGCAATCGTCATAACCGTGGATGTGTTGAACAGATTTGTCCAGGCAGATCGGTCACTGCAATCGTCTCTCAGGTGTCTGGAAGTTCAAATCATCGCGGGTCAAGAGGTCGCGAAGGAGCCCCACATGAAGGTGTCCATCATCGGTGTCCCAAGAGAGATCAAGGAGCAGGAGCAGCGGGTTTCCGTGGTTCCATCCGGTGCTTTCTTGTTGACGAAGGCCGGGCACACAATGCTGGTGGAAAAGGGTGCTGGCCTCGGTAGTGGTATTTCAGATGAGGAATACATCGGTGCCGGCTGTCAGATGATCGATGACGCAGCGGAGGTCTGGGCTCGTTCCGAGATCATCGCCAAGGTCAAGGAGCCCCTTGCCGAGGAGTATCAGTTTCTCAGGTCAGATCTCGTCGTCTTTACCTTCTTCCACTTTGCGGCATCGAAACCTCTGGCCGATGCATGTCTTGATTCGGGAGTTTCCGCTGTCGCTTATGAAACCATCGAGGGGAAAAATGGTACTCTTCCTCTGCTCACGCCGATGAGCGAGGTTGCCGGGCGAATGTCGGTTCTTGCTGGGGCTCGCAATCTACAGCGTCAAAATGGGGGGCGCGGAGTGCTGCTTTCAGGAGTTCCTGGAGTGGAGCCGGGTCGAGTCGTCATTCTAGGTGGAGGAGTGGTGGGATCGAACGCTGCCAGGATGGCGGCAGGGTTGGGTGCTCGAGTGAGGATCTTCGACATCGATCTGGAGCGATTGCGCTACCTCGACGACACGATGCCCGCGAACGTCAATACCTGTTTCTCGACCCCTTTCGCCGTACACGAGGCGGTTCAGGCCGCGGATCTGGTGATAGGAGCGGTTCTCGTGGCCGGAGACAGGGCCCCGGTTCTGGTTCCCAAGGAGTGGCTCCTGGAGATGCCCAACGGATCCGTGATCGTCGACGTGGCTGTCGATCAGGGCGGTTGCGTCGAGAGTTGCCGTCCAACCACTCACGCCGATCCAACCTACGTCATCGACGGTGTTGTACATTACTGCGTGGCGAATATGCCCGGTGCCGTGCCGAGGACCTCTACCTTTGCCCTGACCAACGCGACACAGCCTTACCTGCAAGAACTGGCGAGCGAAGGACTCGAGTTGTTCGTGAAACGCGATCCCCATCGCGCCCAGGGTCTGAATGTCAGTGCTGGTATGGTATTTCACCGAGGCGTGAGCAAGGCATTCAAGTTACCTCTCCAACCAATCGATGATCTTCCCTCTTTCGGGGGTACTGTCCGGTGAACTTCGACAGAGGAGGGGCAACCGATATCTCGAGCGGGGACTCACAAACACTGGCGAGTTTGTACCAACTCGTTTCCGAGGATATCGCAGCCCTTCGGGAGTTTCTTCATGGAGAGTTCGCTTCCACTGAACCATTCGTGAATGAACTGCTGGAACACCTTTCCCGTTTCCAGGGTAAACAAGTGCGTCCTGCCTGTCTGTTCCTGTCCGGACGCTGCTTCGGCGAGATCGGAAACGATCACATCAAATGTGCGGCCGTTGTGGAGTTGATTCACACGGCAACGCTGGTGCACGACGATCTTCTAGATGCAGCACAGATTCGTCGTCGGGTCGAGACGATCCACTCTCGCTACGGCGATCGTGCAGCCATCCTGCTGGGTGACATCATCTATGCGCGCGGATTCGTGATCTCCACAGAGGTGGAGAATGCAGCCCGGTTGCTGGCGAATTGCACGATGGAGATCTGCATCGGAGAGATGATGCAGGTCGGTAATGCTGGGAATCTACAGCTCCTGGAGGAGCAGTACTTCGAGATCATCCATCGCAAGACAGCGATCCTCTACGGGCTCTCCTGTCGCCTGGGGGCGATGCTGGCCGGGGCTACCGAGGATCAGGCTGCCGCGATGGAACAGTTCGGCAACCAACTCGGTGTCGCCTTCCAGATCATCGATGACTCTCTCGATGTCTTCGGTGATCAGGAGACGGTCGGCAAGTCTCTGGGGACCGATCTTGCAAACGGCAAGATGACTCTCCCCCTCATCCGACTTCGTGATGGACTCGATGTCGAGCAGAGGGAGTCCTTGTTGAAACTGCTCGAAGGCCATCGAGAAATGGACAGGACAGAGTTCCACCACGAGGTGGTTCGCTGGCTCGATGAATTCGAGATCCTGGATGAGGTGCGAGAGAGAGCGCAGCAGGTGGTGGCGAATGCACTCAAGTCACTCCATGTAGCGGCTCCCCGGTGTGAAGCCCGTGACCAATTCGAGCAACTGGCACGCTTCGTCATCGAGCGAGAAAGGTAGGGGGCGCCCATGGCGGGTGAAGACGATATTCCACTCTCTCATACCGATGATAAGGGGCACTCCCGGATGGTAGATGTCGGTGATAAGGAGGTCACCGACCGTCGTGCCACCGTCGAGGGCTACATCCGCATGAAGTCCACGACGCTCAAGCGAATCGTCGATGGAGATGTGGAGAAGGGAGACGTACTGGCGGTAGCACGTCTCTCAGCGGTACAGGCTGCCAAAGAGACGTCGAGATTGATTCCTCTTTGCCATCCGCTCCCGCTCGACAACGTGCACGTTGAGATAGAAGATGGTGAAGAAGATGGAATCAGCACCATCAAGATGACTGTCTCTGCTCGTGTTCAGGCGAGAACCGGGGTGGAGATGGAGGCCTTCATGGCAGTCTCGATCGGGTTGTTGACGATCTATGACATGTGCAAGGCTGTCGATCGGGGCATGGAAATCGGTCCGATTCGACTTGTGGAGAAATCGGGAGGAAGAAGCGGCGACTGGGTCCGTTGACCGGGATATCCGGGGAGGAATCGAGCGATGGCGCAGATCATCGATGGTAAGGCGAGGGCGAAGGAACTGCGAAAGAGTTTGAAGGAGCGGGTTCGTGTCTTCAAGGAGCGAACCGGTCATGCACCTGGGCTCGGAGTTTTGCTGGTGGGAGAAGATCCTGCCAGCGCCGTCTACGTTCGTAACAAGGAACGTGCCTGCGAGAAGACCGGAATTCGGTCATTTCATCACCAGTTGGCGATAGATATATCCCAGCAACAGATGGAGGAGTGCATCGACAAGTTGAATGCAGATCCGCAAGTTCACGGGATCCTGCTTCAATTGCCTTTGCCAGCCCAACTCGATGCTGCCCCTCTGCTCGAGAGGATCCTGCCAGAGAAGGATGCGGATGGTTTTCATCCGGTCAATGCAGGACGACTATCTGTCGGTCAACCCACCTTCGTTCCCTGTACTCCGCTCGGGTGCATCGATCTCTTGCTATGGTCCGGTGTCACATTGGAGGGGGCGGATGCGGTGGTCGTGGGAAGATCGAACATCGTCGGAAAACCGATTGCCCAGTTACTTCTTGCCGAAGGGGCAACAGTGACCATCTGTCATTCGAAAACACGAGATCTTGCCGAGCAGGTGAGGCGTGCAGAGGTTCTGATCGCTGCGGTTGGGCGACCGGAGATGATCCGCGGCGATTGGATCCGTCCCGGTGCTGCAGTGATCGATGTAGGAATCAACCGACTCGATGATGGCTCCATCGTTGGCGATGTCGAGTTCGAGGCGGCGGCTGCCCGGGCCGGATATATCACCCCGGTACCCGGAGGAGTAGGTCCGATGACGGTCGTGAAATTGCTCGAGAACACGCTCGAAGGAGCGATTCGAATCGAAGAGCACAAACTCCAGGCATGACGGAGGGCTCTTGCCACAGCAAGCCAACCACATCCGGAAATTACCAGCGCTGCTGGTCGAACAGATCGCAGCGGGGGAGGTCGTCGAGCGCCCCTCTTCGGTGGTCAAGGAACTGATCGAGAATTCACTCGATGCAGGTTCGTCGAGCATCGATATCCATCTGGAAGATGGCGGCAAGCGACTGATTCAGGTCACCGACGATGGCCAGGGGATCGCTCCTGATCAGCTTTCGATGGCTCTGGAGAGTCACGCCACATCGAAATTGAAGGAAGCCGTCGATCTCCACCGCATCATGACGCTCGGTTTTCGCGGTGAGGCGCTCTCTAGCATGGTGGCGGTCGCCACTGTCGAAATCGCATCTCGACCGGCAGCAGAGGATTCCGCTCATCGTGTCGTCGGGACTCAGGGTGATATTGAGCATCTAACTCCCCTTGCCATGAGGCCAGGAACACGGATCTCGGTTCGGGATCTGTTCTCGGCTGTGCCGGCGCGCCGTCGATTTCTGAAGTCCAGTTCGGCGGAAGTCTCTCGTTGTTCTGCCGCGGTGAAGAGCATTTCTCTGTCATATCCGACAGTCGCTTTTTCTCTGACCCACGACGAGAGGACGGTTCTGCGTTACCCTGCCGATCAGACGCTGCTGGATCGGATCTCCGAGGTGCTCGGTTCGGAGGTGGCGCAGCAGATGATCCCCTTGACCGGTGACGATGCGATAGCAGGTTGGATCGGACGGCCCGATCTCCAGCGACGCAACTCCGATGCGATCTATACCTTCCTCAACGGTCGATTCCTGAGGGACAAGGTGCTCCAGCACGCCGTGAGGGAGGGTTTTCGGGGATTTCAGATTCCCGGCCAGTTCCCGGTTGCGGTGGTGGGCATCGAAGTCGATCCCGAGCATGTGGATGTGAACGTACACCCTTCGAAACTGGAGGTCCGATTCCGGGATCGAGAGCAGATCCATCGTCACATTCGTCGGGCAGTACGGGGAACTCTGGAGGCGGCCGGATCGGTGCCAGAACTGCGCCTCGAGAGTGATCACAATCCTGATCGCCAAGCGGGCCGACCACAGCATCCCTTCGGTGCGACTCAGGAAGCGACTTGCTCCGAAGCCACGGTTGAGGGAGTCGAGGGCTACTCTGGCACCGGCGGTCCCGGGGAGCCGATGGTGATGGCCACCGACTCCACTCTGGTTTCCGATTCGGTGCGGGTATTCCAGGTCCGCGATTCGTTTCTGGTTCTGGAGGAAACGGACGGTTTGCGCATCATCGACCAGCACGCGCTTCACGAGAAGATCCTCTACGAGCAGATCCGCGAGTCGTGGCAGCAGGGGAACCTCGCGCAGGCGTTGCTGGTTCCAGAACCGGTTCCGCTCGATCCTGAGCAGTGGTCGCTGTTCGTCGAGTACTCGGATGCACTTGCAGAACTGGGGTTGCAGGGTGAGGAGTTTGGCGAGGGAGTTGTGCTGGTGAGAACGGTGCCCCAGGGATTTGATGGTCAGGCTCCTGGCGATCTGCTGCGGCATTTGCTGGTTCGATTCGAGCCGGTGAGCAGTGCTGGTGCCGAGCAACCGGATATCCGTGAGCGTTTGCTCCAGACGATGGCCTGCAAGGCTGCCGTGAAGGCGGGGCAGCCCCTTTCCAGGGAAGCACAGCAGGACCTCGTGAAGGGAAGAGAGCGGGCTTTCCAGCCCTGGAATTGTCCTCACGGGAGACCATCGGAACTGTTCATCTCCTGGCAAGAACTGGAGCGCCGCTTCGATCGCAAATGATCCAGTTGGCTTCCGGGGCAGGTCCCTTCATGGTACTTGTATGGTGCTGTCGAGTGACCAGAACAACGTTTCCATTGCAGAGGTGTCGATGCATTCCAGCGATATTGAACCAGGCCTTGTGGTGATCCTTTACCCGGGTCTGGCGGGGCCCTTACGGCGCAAGATCCGGGACCGATTGGAGTCCTACGGAGGTGAAGTTACCGCCGTGGAGGGAACCGGACGATTCTACCTGGAAGTGCGCGGTGAGGTCGCTGCGATCCGCAGTCTCGTGGTCGAGTCCTGGTCAGGTGTCGAGAAGGTGATCTCGCTCGGTGGGGAGTTCCTCCATACGGCTGCCGATCCTGATCGTGGGCCTGAAGGGGTCGAGGTGGCGTCTGTTCGTCTCGGTGCCGGTTCGTTCAGCATCATCGCCGGGCCCTGTGCCGTGGAGGATGAACAGCGAGCCCTGCGGATTGCCTCCTCGGTTGCCGCAGCCGGTGCGGATCTCTTCCGTGGTGGCGCATACAAGCCGCGCACATCTCCCTATGCATTTCAGGGACTCGGCGATGCGGCATTGGAGATTCTTCAGAGAGTTCGAGAAGAAACCGGTCTCGGGATCGTCACAGAAATTCTCGACCCGCGCGATGTCGATAAAATCGCAGAAGTTGCCGATATGTTACAGGTCGGTTCTCGCAACATGCACAATTACTCACTGTTGAAGGAACTGGGTCAGACGTCGATACCGATCCTGCTCAAGCGTGGCTTCGCTTCCACCATCGATGAGTTCCTGATGGCGGCCGAATACATCCTGTCGGGTGGTAATAGCAGCGTCATTCTGTGTGAGAGGGGTGTTCGCTGCGCCACCGCGACCGACGAGGTCGTGCTCGATCTGGGATCGATTCCCGAGTTGAAGAAGCGCACTCACCTTCCGGTGCTGGTTGATCCCTCTCATGGCAGCGGCGCTTCCTACAAGGTCCCGGCTCTGGCGAGAGCTGCAGCGACAGTTGGTGCCGACGGGATCCTTGTCGAGGTTCACGATCAACCTGAGGAAGCTCTTTCCGATGGAGCACAGGCCCTCACCTTGGATCAGTTCGAGGAACTTGTCCCCCAGGTCCACGAGATCCGGGCGATGTTCGAAGGCCACATCAGCGGAGTCTCCGACGACCTGGTGAGTACCCCGGGTGGGGAGGATCGTTGACCCGATCGGCTTCCAGCAGGCTGGCTGGTTTCGAGTCCAGAGAACTTGCTCCGGGTTCAATCCTTCACACACGCAGAGAGACCCGCCGTAAGACGAGCCATTTCCGGGTCTCCTGGATCGGTGATCTGGGAGCGTCGATTGCAAACCAATGCCTTATCCCCGCTTGTCTGCTACGAGGATCGCGATCCCATCCTTCGATGCGAGACATCAGTCGTCGCACAGAAGAACTCTGGGGGATGTCGATCGGGAGCGGAGTCGATCGCGCAGGAATGAGGCATGTCGTCTCGATCCATTCGGAGTTTCCCGAGGATTCAAGACTTCCCGCTGCGGAACAAGTCTTCGAGCAGGCCATCGCGTTTCTTACGGAGTTGATCCACCAGCCGCATCTGGTCGAAGAGTGTTTTTGCGAGCAGACGGTTCAAAACGAGGCTCTTCAGCACAGGCGGACCATCGAGGGGCGAATCGATGACAAGCGATCCTGGGCGATACAGCGATGTGTCGAGGAAACCTGTCCAGATGAACCCTGGCGCTTCCACGAGTACGGGATGGTCGAGACGCTGGATACTGCGACTCCCGAGCTGATAACCGATCTGTGGCGGCAGATGATCGCGACTGCTCCGATGCACGTTCATTTCAGCGGTGACATCGATCCGGAGGTCTCGGCTGCCAGGTTGCAGCCACTCTTCGATGGCAACGTTCCCGATTCGGGGCAACTGAGGGAATCTATCCCGCTGAAGGGAGCCGAGCAGACGCGTGAGGTCACCGAGTATTTCCAGGTCCAGCAGGCGAATCTGGTCCTGGCGTTGAGGACATCGACCGGCTTCGACGATCCCCTTCATGAATCGATGCTGGTGGCTAACGGAGTGCTGGGACAATTTCCTCATTCGCGTCTCTTTACCCAGGTGAGGGAGAAAGAGAGCCTCTGCTATAGCGTGAGTTCCCATAACGACGCTTCCTCTGGCCTGATGCTCGTGACCGCGGGAATCGATGTGGGATCTGCTCCCCGTGCCCGGGAGAGCATCCTGGAGCAGATCGAGGTGGTCCGTCAGGGCGACTTCAGCGATGAAGAGTTCGAGATGACTCTCGGCGCCTGGGATTCTCGTCTGAGGATGATCCAGGATTCTCCCGCTTCGTTGGCGGAGTTCGATCTGACCTCGAGACTGTGCGGTAGGGAACCGGACCTGGATGCACTGAGGGGCCGAATTGCCGCGGTGACAAGGGATGGAGTCGTGGAAGCGGCGCGGAGACTCGAACTGGACCTCGTTTACCTGATGGCACCGGAAGAGGCGTCATGACCTGGACCGCAAAAGAAAAGACACTCGAGAACTCGACCCTCGGAGAACGAGTAGTGGAGAGGACCCATTCCAGTGGCGCCACCGTCGCGTTTTGCCGGAAGCCGGGTTACCTGCGCCGCTATGCCTGCTTCTCGACCCACTTCGGTAGCGTCGACGATCGCTATCGAATCGGTGGTGGCGAGGAGATCTGTTTGCCGGATGGAGTCGCTCATTTTCTGGAGCACAAGATGTTCGAGGGCCCCGAGGAGGATGCTTTTCAGCAGTTCAGTCGTTTAGGTGCGATGGCCAATGCCTTCACCAGTTTTGTGGGGACCACATATCTCTTTTCCTGTACCGATCATTTTTATCCCTGTCTCGATCACCTGGTCAACTTTGTCCAGACTCCGCACTTCACCTCGGAGAATGTCGAGAAGGAGAAGGGCATCATCGGTCAGGAAATCCGAATGTACGCCGATCACCCCGGCTGGAGGGTCTACTTCAATTTGCTCGCCGGTCTCTACAAGCGACATCCGGTAGCCAAGGACATCGCAGGAACCGAGCAGACAATCGCGGAGATCACGCCAGCTTTGCTCCAGGAATGCTGGAGCGCCTTCTACCATCCTTCGAACATGATCCTGCTGGCAGTAGGCGATGAGGATGAGAACGAGTTCTTCGAGGTTGCTGATCGACTGCTGTCCCAGAGAGATATGGGCCCCGATCCAGCGATCGAGCGAATCTTGACAAGTGAAGATCCTGGGCCGGCTCGCAAGGAGATCCGGGAATCGATGCAGGTGGGTCGGCCGAAACTCTTGTTTGGCTGGAAGGACATCCATCGAGGTCTCAGCGGACAGGAATTGATGCGTAAGGAGCTGGTCACCGAAGTGCTCCTCGAGTGTATCTTCGGGCAGAGTGGAACCCTTTTTGAAGATCTATACGGCCGTGGACTCATCGATGAGTCCTTCGGGGCTTCATACCAGATCCACAGCGATGTTGGTCATTGCGTTGTCGGTGGTGATGTCTCCGATCCGGAGAATCTCATCGAAATGGTGCAAGAACAGATAGAGCGGATTCGTTCCACGGGGATCGATCCCAGCGATGTCGAGCGTCATCGTCGTTCAGCGATCGGTCATCTGTTGAGAGCCTTCAACTCTCTCGATCACATTGCGGGCAACTACTGCGGGGCTCGTTTCCTTGATACCAATCCGTTCGAAGTCGTCGATCTGCTGGCAGAGATAACCCCGGAGGATATCGATCGGCGATTGCAGGAGTACTTGCTTCCGCAAGAGATGTCCTGTTCGCTGGTGGTCCCTGGCTAGAGAAAAGTGGGGAGACAGATGCAGCAGCACTGGAAAATTATGGTCTGGTTGTTGGCGGGGGTTCTGGTCGGGCTGGGTTTGCAGCGGATGACCGAGGCTCCGGGATCCATCGGAGTCCAGTTTGCCGCTGAACCGATTGTCGTCGATGGGAATGCAGTCGGGATCCAGATCACTCGGGTGACGGCCCAGTTGCTACCCAAGGGACGCAGTACCTCAGAGAGCCTCCAAGTAGGCGACGTGGTACGCCGTGTTGTCATCAATGCAGGGATGGCGGACGAGGCGGCTGTCGATACTGATTCTCCCGCTGCCCTGACAGCCTTCCTTCAAAAGGAAGGGGCCGGTGGCGTCGCCACCATCGAACTGGTTTCCGGCGGGAAACGTAGCACTCTCGTTGAGTTGGATCCCGATTCGAGTCGATCCACCTGGCTGGCACCGTTCCGCTTCCTGGCGGACATCTTCATGCGGTTACTGAAAATGCTGATCATGCCGCTGGTTCTGACATCGATCATCACCGGAGTTGCGGGTCTCGGTGGTGGTTCCGACTTTGGCAGGATGGGCCGTCGCACTTTTGGCTATTACGTCACGACTTCTTTTTTCGCGGTCGGACTGGGCCTGATCCTCGTCAATCTGATCCAGCCTGGAAATGGGGCACGTCTTGGCCTCTCCGTCGATGCTGATTTCGGTCAGAGAAGTGAGAACTGGCTCGACATTCTGCGGAGGATGATCCCTGAAAACGTTTTCGGCGCCTTTACCGGTAACGCAAACATGTTGCAGGTGATCTTTTTCGCGCTGCTGTTCGGTTTCTTCATCACCAAGGCACCAGAGAAACCGAAGAAAATTCTCACTGACCTGTTCGAGGCCGCCTTTGACATCGTCATGAGAATGGCTTCCTGGGTGATGAAGTTGGTCCCATACGGTGTCTTTTGCTTGATCGTCAAGGTGGTTGGAGAGACCGGTTTCGATGTGTTCCGTCCGCTGGGCGCATATATGCTCACCGTGATGCTGGCGCTCATCATTCATGCCGGTGTGGTTCTACCGCTGTTGCTGAAAGTGGTGGGGAAAATCTCACCGATAGCATGGGTGAGAGCGATGAGCCCGGCGCTGATGACCGCGTTCTCCACCTCGTCTTCTGCACTGACTTTGCCAACAACCCTCAATACCCTGAAGAAACGTGGCAAGGTTTCGAATCGAACCTCCTCGTTTGTCGCTCCGCTCGGTGCCACCGTCAACATGGATGGCACTGCGCTCTATGAGTGCATCGGCGTGGTTTTTCTTGCCCAGTATTATGCCAGTGCAGGCAACTTCGAGTTGACCCTGAGTGCCCAGGTGACCGTGGTGATGGCGGCATTCCTCGCCTCGATCGGAGCGGCAGGAATTCCATCTGCGGGTCTTGTCATGATGCTGACCATCCTGAGCGCCCTGAAGTTGCCGCTCGAAGGAGCGGCATTGTTGCTGGCGGTGGATCGTCCGCTGGATATGTGCAGGACCACGGTCAACGTCTGGAGCGATACCGTCGGAAGTGCCATCGTCGCTGCCCGGGAAGGGGAGACGGGTCTTGCAGAGTCAGGATCCGACCAGCACGCCCCCTCGTGACCAGGTTCGTTACGGTCCAGTACCAAGACGTGGTATCTTGTTGATTCAGAGGTGGCGAATCCCACGAGAGGAGCGCGTACGATGGCCATTCCGGCAACTCAGCTCAAAGTCGGACAGGTGATCAATTTCGAGGACCAACTGTGGATCTGTGTGAAACTGGTGCAGAAGAAACTCTCCAAGGGTGGGGGAGCTGTCCAGGCGAAATTGAAAAATCTCCAGCGTGGGGATCACATCACTCACCGGTTTCGCTCGGTAGACAAGGTCGAAACCGCGTTTCTCGACAAGAAGGATTGCGAGTACCTGTACCCAGAGGGTGACTCGTTTGTCTTCATGGATTCCGATGATTTCGAGCAGTACCAACTTCACGCCGATTTCGTCGGGGATTTGATGCCGTTCGTCAAACACAACGAACACGTCGTGGTGACCTTTTACGAGGGGAAGGCGATCTCGGTCGATCTTCCCTCCGCAGTGGTACTGCGAATCACCGAGACAGAGCCTGGCTTCAAGGGAGATTCGGTCAACAACGTCTTCAAACCAGCAACGCTGGAAACCGGTCTCAAGGTGAAGATACCCAATCACGTGGCCGAAGGTGATCTGGTCAAGATCTCGACCGAGAGTGGAGAGTTCATCGAACGCGTGAAGGACAAGTGAGGCGTTCCCGCAGTTCTCTCACTCCCTTGCGGAATTGACGATGCCCCCCCATCGAGGGGTGTCGAATATAACCCGCCTCGAATCCGAGTCTCGACAGCACTTCCTCTGAAACACGACCGATGGCGACAGGTTCGGCATCGTCGAAGATTTTCATGAACGCCTCGAGCGCCTCGCGACCGGCTTCCTGCTCGAGACGGGTGGGTCTGCGATTGGTGAGAGCTTCTCCGGGTCGATGAGGATGCCAGGGAACTGCATTCCACAGCACGAGAGTTCTATCGCCGGCGATTTCCCCCCACACGATTGTGGCGGATCGTTCCCGGTAAGGTTCCGTGCGCATCGAGGAGCGTTGCAACTTGCGCCCTCTCGTCCAATCCAGAGCTTCGGCGCCATCGAGTAGATTCTCTCCGGTGAACGGGATGCCGGTGAAACGACACCCGGCCCAACCACAGGCTTCACCGACCAGGACGGCGTCGGCTCCCTGGTGTGCCAGCAGGTACTGTTTCAGGTTCTCGCTGCGGATCGCGGCTGCATCAGGGCGGTCCAGTTCGTCGTCCTGATCTCGCCATGGATTGAAGAGACCGGTGGGTGCGGGTTTCTGGATCAGTTCCAGCAACCTGTCGATGCGAGTCTCGAAATCAGAGTTGCTCACGGATCTCCTGTCGCATGCAAAACACGCTTCCTCCCGATTTGAGAAACTCACCGGTCTCGATTTCGAGCACCTGAAAGCCGTTTGATTCGATTCTCGATCTGGTAATGGGAGCTCCCGCTGACATCAGTACATGTCTCCCGTCAGGGCACCAGAGGTTTCCCGCCAGCACCTCTCTCGCCTCCAGGTCATCGACTTCGATGAGATGATCGAAAGCTGCCTCGAGCAGCGCCTGCCCGACCTCGTCGAAGGCACCCCGAACGTAGGCAGCACAACTCCCATCGAGGAGCGCCAGTGCTGTATCGAGATGATAGAAGGTTGGATCCGGAAGCTGGAGGACGGCCACATCGAGCCCGAGTATCCTGCCCACCTCCAGATGGCAATCGAGTTCGCTGCGAGGCCCGACTCCACACCAGATCACCGCTCGACCAGGATGTCTCAGGGTGTCACCGTTGCCCTCCCAGAACCCCTCGATTCTGCTAGGGATCTGCTGGCAGGGCAGTCCGATCGCTTCCAGAGTTCGACGATGAAGATGGGTTTCTTCTCGGCGGTCCGGATGGCTCATGCGGCTGAGGATCGCGCGCGGATTCCCTTCGGAGTCGCAGGTGACAAGGGAAGGATTGGCGGTGAATACCGCATCGACCAGATGTTCTTGCAACTCGAGCATATGAATCGAGAGTCCTAGCGACTCGATGGCATCTGCCAGATGGATCCACTGGGAGAGCGCCAGTTCTCGATCGATCGATCCGATGTGCCCTTCCATGTGAACATTATGCACATCGATCACATCGAAATGATCCGGTGAACAGAGCAGCGCACCCGTGACGGGAACCTCGGATGGAACCAATCGGGGAGGATGGGAAAGCCATTGGTCCGCGGTGACGATCGATGCCATCGTCATCGATGAACCTCCAGTAGCAGTTCTCTTGCTGCAGCGATCGATTTGCGATGCAGTGCCGGAAGCCGGTCTCCGCGGTCGATCGGGATCGTGCTCACGCCTTCAGGAAGATCGCCACTCCATCGATAGAGCAGCGGGTAGATCTCCAGCTTCCTGTAGGTGATGGCGTGACGGAATCGATCGGCATGGCCGAGCAGAACCGGACTCTCGATGCCAAGCAGTTCCAGTTGCGCCGAGGCCAATTGTTCCGCATCGACTCCAGGTCCGGTGAGTTTCACCAGGGGTGGTCCCCGGTGTCCGCCGAGCAGTTCGCCGTCTGAACTCCAGATGAGAACCTGCTGGTCCTGGATCACCACTGCCGAAGCCCACCACTGCTGTTCTGTGGGTCGCTTCGGGCGTGGTTGCGGCCAGCGGGTTGGTTCCCCGCTGGCTCGCGCGACGCATCCGGTGGCCAGAGGGCATCGATGGCAGTCGGGGGAGCGTGAGGTACAGATCGAACGACCCAGATCCATCATCGCCTGGTTGTGATCGCCCGGATGATCACGATCGAGTGCTTCGTTGGCCGCCTGGCGTATGCGCTGTCGGGCATCGGCGCGGCGAGGATCCCCGTCGATCCCCAGGTAGCGACATAGCACCCTCTCGACATTTCCATCGACCACCGCCAACGATTCACCGAAGGCGATGCTGCAGATGGCTGCCGTGGTGTATTCGCCGATTCCCGGTAACTTGCGAACCTGTTCAGGATCGCGCGGAAACTGGCCGCCGTGATCGGTGACGATCATCTTTGCTGCCTGGTGCAGATTACGGCCACGCGAGTAGTAGCCGAGTCCAGCCCACATCTCGAGCACCTCATCGAGTCCGGCAGCGGCGAGCGACTGCGCGTCCGGATACTTGTCGATGAATCGATTCCAGTACCCGATCACCGTCGAGACCCGGGTTTGCTGCAGCATCACCTCGGAGAGCCAGATCGCGTAGGGATCACGGATACCCCGCCACGGTAGTTGCTGGTTCGACCGGCGATACCAGTCCGCCAGTTTCGTGGTGATCTGCCGGACCATCGTCACTCCCTACGGCCCAGGTGCGCTCGACGTCGAGGTTTACGGGAGGACAAATCCCGTGCTCCTGTGCGACCTGGGATACAATTCAGTGCTATGCTACAGGCTGCTCCTGAGCAAGTGATGACAGCAGGCCGGTGATGAGAACCGGATCGACCAACGCGATACTACTCGAACTGCTATCGAGCAGTTCCTTGCTCGATCTCCCCGCTTCCCGATCATTCCTGAAGTGGGCTCAGCGGTTCGAAATGCGGTGTGAAATGATCCGAGCGCGAATGCGAATTGTGACCCTGGTGGGGCTCTTCTGCGGTGGTTTCTGGGTGCCGTCGGATGCACAGGTTCTGTTCGAATACCAACCGACCCCTACCGACATCCCTTACGACCTGACCAGCGGGGAGGGGAGCGGCTCGGTGAGCATTTTCAACGTCGAGCTGCCAGCGAGCCTCGGGTTCCCGAACAATGTGCAGGGATGGAGCCTGAGCCTGGCGCATGATCCCTCCATCCTCGAAGCCATCGAAATCGACCAGGGATCTTATATCCAGACCGTCAATAACGGAAACCCTCCGGATTTCTGGCAGACCTCCATCGAAGCGAACGGCATCACCATCGGCTCTGTTTATTGTTTCACCGGCTGCGCAAGTTGCGTCTACGAGATTCCGAAGGAGATCGCTGTCATCGGCTACCAGACCGTCGCGGCAACGCTTGCCGGGGACCTCGACGGGGAGACGACGACTCTCGTCTTCACACCGGTGGGCAACCCCCCGGTGACGAATGTGATGGTGGTGAGTGGCACCTCCAACCCCGTCAACGGACAGGACGGGACCGTGAATCTCATCCCGGTCCTGGAACCGGAAATTGTCCGGGGTGACGCGAATGCGAACGGAGTCATCGAGCCTCTCGTGGATGGAATCACCGCCCTCAACTATCTGTTCGTGGGCGGGAGCACCGTCTCCTGTCTCGATACCCTCGACTGCAACGACGATGCATCGGTCAACCTCGCTGATCCGATCATGCTACTGACGTGGGGCTTCGCGATGGGGTCTCCATTGCCGGCGCCGTTCCCCGATTGCGGAGCCGATCCGACCGATGATCTCCTGTCTTGCGATGCGAGTGGGTGCCCCTGAGGGTGCTCAAGCGCTCGGCTGGACGATTTCATCGGGTTATCCACTCAACACCATGCCGATCAGCGGCACTGCTCGTCCATCTACGATTCCCGACCCCCGGGATGCTGGCATCTGGCCACGGATTCACTACATTCCTTGCATGAGCAATAGTTTCGGAGAGTACCTCCGCATCACCACCTGGGGCGAGTCTCACGGCCCCGGAATCGGCGTCGTGATCGATGGCCTGCCGGCCGGGATTTCCGTCTCGGTCGAGACGATCGCTCGTGACCTGGCCCGGCGCAGACCCGGAGGGGCACTCGCATCGGCGCGCAAGGAGCCCGATGCGCCACAGATCCAGTCCGGACTCCACGACGGCAAGACACTTGGCTCGCCACTGGCCATCTGGATCGAATCGGTCGATGCGCGCCCTGCAGATTACGACCAACTCTCAGAACTCTATCGACCGGGCCACGCAGACTTCACCACCGAGGCTCGCTACGGATTTCGCGATGCTCGCGGGGGCGGCCGCGCCAGTGCCCGTGAAACGGCAGCGCGTGTTGCTGCTGGATCGGTTGCTCGAGCGATGCTCTCCAGTGAATACGGAATCGAAATCGTCGGCTGGGTCGATGCCATCGGGACGGCCCGTGCCGAAGTGAATCCGGCCCTCGTTCAATCGGAAGAGGTCGAGGCATCCGTCGTGCGCTGTCCCGTGACCGAAGCCTCCGAGGCGTTCATCGAAAAGATCGAGGCCGCCCGTGATGGCGGTGACAGCCTCGGTGGTTGGGTTGGAGTGGTGGCACGCGGAGTTCCCGCCGGCTGGGGAGATCCGGTCTTTGGCAAGGTGAAAGCGTTGCTGGGCTCGGCGTTTCTGTCAATTCCTGCAGCGATGGCGATGGAAATGGGAGATGGGATCGCCGCGACCTCCAGAACCGGTAGTCAGAACAACGACCAGATGGTCCCCGATGGCAAGGGCGGTATGAGACAGGAGACCAATCGCTCGGGCGGATTGCAGGGTGGCATCACCAGCGGTGCGCCTTTGTGGGCTCGGGTCGGATTCAAGCCCACGTCCACAATTGCCACTTCCCAGCAGACGATCGACAGCTCGGGAAAGGCGGTGGCCTTCGAGGGTAGTGGCCGACATGATCCGTGCGTGGTTCCGCGGGCGGTACCGATCGTCGAGGCGATGATGGCGCTGGTGCTGGCAGATCGGATGCTGGCCTGGCGTGCAACACCTCCTGCCAGTGAATAGGGGTTCCCTTGGCATGGATCGATCATCTATCCGAACAAGAGGATGACAGCGGTACGCTGAAGAGGGTCTACGCGAGTTCTCGTTCGCGTGACGGAGAAGTCGCCCAGATTCTCCAGGTGATGTCTGCCAGGCCTGATCTTCTCGAGAAGTACATCGATTTCTATGTGCAACTGATGCACCAGTCGGTCGGGCTTTCTCGTGCGGAGAGAGAGTGGGTGGCGGTTCTCACCAGCCAGCACAATGGCTGCCATTACTGAATCGAGTCTCACCTGCGCGATCTCGAATCCCAGACCGGGAGCGAGGATCTCGTTGAAGCGGTCCGGTCGGGCCCCGTCTCCCTCGATGATCGACTGCGAGCCATCGCTGCCTTCACCGAGAAACTGACCCTCCATCCGACCTCGATGAATGCTGGTGATATCGAGCATCTAAAGAGTACGGGCCTCGATGATGCGGCCATCATGGAACTGGTGCATGTGATCGGATTCTTCAATCACATCAACCGCGTTGCCGATGCTCTGGGGGTCGATCTCGAGACCTGGATGTCTCCTGCCGATCCCCGAGACCAGAAGAATTGACTCTGGTTAGTGTCTCAGAGGGCGGTACGAACTCCTGACCGAGATTTGAACCCTGCTGCGCCAGAGCGTAAGATGGAGATATGTGCTGCACGGGTCCGGGTCGCTGCTGGAGTCGGATCTAGAGCAATCCGGTTTTCGAGATGAGGAAATGATGAGGAACGAATCAGATCGCGTTCAGAAGTTGCTGGTTCGAATACGAACCAGGCGACGTCTGCGGGCGGTGATGCATCATTCCGGAACGGCCGTAGCGGCGGCGATCTTCTCGGTGGCCCTGTTCAACTTGCTCGAGAGAATCATCTCCATCTCGGTTTCCGATCAGGTTTTCTATGGAGTCCCGGTAGCCCTCTTGCTGGCGGGGGGAGTGCTCGCTTTCCTGTCAGTTCGATCAGTTCCCCTGGTCGAGGCTGTCGAGGCGGAGAGACAGGGGGCGATCCCCCAGACCATCTCCACCTCTCTACTTGCTCGTGATTCGGGGTTCTCCCCCGAGGCTGCTGACAAGATCATCGGCGATGCCCAGGTACTGGCGGCGAATGTCGATCCGCGACGGGCGGTTCTGATCGGGAAACCGGGACACGGGAGGCGTGTACTCTATTCGCTGGCGGCGCTGATCCTTTCTCTCGTGATACCTGCAGTGGATCTGCTCGGCATCGAGGAGGAGGCCACGAAAAAGCAGCGAGAGTCGCACCGGATTGCCCGCAAGGAGTCCTCGCTCCAGCGCAGACTGCGTGAGGTTTCTCGACTCGCCGAGCGCCATCAGGTCGATGCTGAAACTCGCAAGTTACTGACTCGACTCGCTCAGAAACCTGAAGTACAGCCAACAAGTGAACTGTCGAATGAGCGACCCGAGCCGACAAAAAGCGCTCAGGATCGTGCCAGAAAAGCACGGCGTGTCGTTGCCAGTCGTCTGGAGAGAGATGCTCTCGCTTCGGCGCGCAATACCGCCGAGCGAGTGCGCCGCAGTGCAGAACAGTCCGGTGAGCCGAAATCAAAGGAGGGGCGCGAGTTGCAGCGGGCGATGCGCAAGGGAGATCTCGGGCGCGCAGCGATGGAACTGCAGAAACTGGCCCAGGCAGCCGGCCAGGATGGTGAGGCGGGCAAGCAAGCAAGAGAGGATCTGGCCCGTATCGCCAGTTCGATGGGGCTACCCGATGACCTCGCGAGCAAACTCGCCCAGGCTTCCGGTGCTGGCGAATCAGGCGAACAGATCGATCCCAAGGATCTGCAGAATCTCACCCGGCAACTGGAGCAACTCGCACGATTGTTGCGCGAGAGTGATCTTCTCGACCACGCCCTCGACCAGATCAAGTTCACCGAGGCCGAGCTCAGTTCTTTACCTTCCGAATGGCCCGACGGACCTCCTCCACAGATTTGTCCCGATTGCCTTGCCGGGACGTGACAGTTAACGGGAGGAGGAACCTGACAGGGTTCCTCCAGTGAACGAAGTTTCGTTCACATGCTGAAGCAGGGCTCTCAACCGAATCCGGGAACGGGTGGTGCGATCACGCCCGGAGGAGGTGTGGCGTTACAACTCGGTGGCGGAGGAGGCCAGGTCCCGGATGCCAGGGATGGCGAGACCGGTACCCGACCGGAACAAGTGGGCGGTGGGGGACACCGAGGAGTTACCGTGGCCACCTTGCTGGTCGAAGGGGAAGCCCCCAGCGGAGAAGCAAGGACAGAATTGCGCCAAGCGGTCGAAGCGAGCGCTCGTCAGGCCGAGGCCGAACTCCAGAATCAGCGAGTGCCTCTGTCTCTTCGACAGGTGGCCAGAGATTACTTCGACCGTCTGCAAGGTCGAACGGACGACTGAGCGGCGACGTCTCCGTTTTTCTACCTGCAGCGAATCGGGAGGGTGCGCATGCGCATGGGGGCCGGGTGCCTAGTCGTCTTACTCTTGACCTCCTGCTCATCTTCTTCGGTGGATCCTCTTTCCTTCATCGATTTCATCGGAGGACCTGGTCGCGGCGTCGGCCGTTTCTTCCAGCCCCGTGCCATCACGGCCCTTCCTGGGGGAGATTGCATCGTGATCGATCGCAGTGGTCGTGTGCAACATTTCGATCAGGAGGGGCAACTCGAAGATGTATGGATGCTTCCGGAGTGGTCCGCTGGTCAGCCCGTCGATCTCTGTCATACCGACCAGGATACGTTGCTGGTGGCCGACACCCACTACATGAGAGTCATCGAGTTCGATCTTGACGGCAATGAGATCCGTCGCTTCGGTGAGGACGTGGGGCTGGAACTGGTTCGCGGCATCGATGTGGCACCGGACGGTTCCATCCTGGTTGCCTCTTACGGCATTCAGGATCGCATCTTCCGGTTTGATCGTGAAGGAAGTCTGATGTCGATCTGGGGTGAGCGCGGCGACGGGCACGATCAGTTCCTCCGACCCGAGGGGATTGCAGTGGCTCACGATGGTTCCGTGCTCGTCGTGGACTGTGGGCATCACCGGGTTCTGCGCTTCACTCTCGACGGAGACTACATCCAGACCATCGGTGGATCCGGTCGGGCTCCGGGTCAGTTTGATGACCCCTTCGACATCGACATCGTGGCCGATGGTAGTTTCGTGGTGGTCGATAAAGCCGGGTGCCGTATTCAGAGGTTTTCCAGCGATGGAACCCTGATGGCTGTCCAGGGGGGTATCGGCAGCAGTCCTGGCAGGCTCAGCGAGCCGCGCGGGATAGCGGTTGGTGAACGAGATGGTCACATCAGGGTTCTGGTGGCCGATACCGGAAATCACCGGGTGGTGGTGACACAGTTACCGGGAGGTCCATTTTGATGTCCTCCATCGGTTTTGATGTTCCCGCCTGGCTTCTGGTCCTGATCCCCGCACTCGGCTGTGTGATTTATTTCACTGCCAGGAGTCGAGCTGGTCTGCCGGTGGCTGTTCAGCGGCTGGCGCTATTGCTCAGGGGCATGGCGATCATTGCCATCATTTTGGGCCTGGCTCGAATGGTTCACCTCTCCGGGGGAGAGGGACTGAGCATCCTGGTGCTGAGAGACCTGTCGGCTTCGGTTCCTCGACTCGTCAGCGATGAAATCGTATCCGAGACTTCGAAGCGTCTCGGGTCTCTCGAGTTTCCGGACCAGGTCGGCTTTGTCTCTTTTGGCAAGGATCAGCAACTGGAACAGCCGATGGGTCTGAGGCTTGGGCCGGGAGTTTCTTCCCAGGTCGACAGGAACGGGTCTGACATCGCGGCTGCATTGAGGTACTCGGCGAGCACTCTCGAGGGCAGCGCACCGGGTGGTGCGCGCCGCATCGTACTCATCAGTGATGGGAACTCGACCGAGGGAGATCCTGTACAGGAGGCGAAAAACCTCGCCACAGCGGGAATCGTGGTCGATGTTCTTCCGGTGCACTACGAGCACCAGCATGAAGTGATCGTGGAAAATGTAGAAGTTCCGGAGACGGTCCGTCCCGGGCAGACCTTCTCGGTGGACTCGGTGATCTGGTCGAGCGGGGATGCCTCAGCGACGGTGGTCCTCTCCGAGCAAGATCGCATCATCGAACGGCGTCCGGTCCAGCTCTCTGAAGGTCGAAATCGTATCACTTTCGGGCTCGGCGCCACTTCTTCACCTCTGAGAAGACTGCGTGTCACTGTTTATCCCAACGATGGCACAGATTCGCTCGAGCAGAACAACTCGGGACTGGCTCTGGTGCGGACGATACAGCCCCCGCGGGTGCTGATCGTTTCCGAAGATCCGGACGATACTCTCGCCAGGATTCTCGCCGAGGGCAGCATCCTGGCCGATGTGGTTTCTCCCCAGCACGTATCAGCGATTGCGGAGGATTACCTGGGAATAGAGGCGGTGATCCTCGACGACGTGTCCGCCTTCGACCTCGATCCGACACGGATCGAACTGGTGGAGAAACTGGTTCATTCCACAGGTATGGGTTTGTTGATGGTAGGAGGCCCCTCTTCTTTCGGAGCCGGAGGATGGCGTGGCACGAAAGTAGAGGAAGCACTGCCGGTGAAGATGGACATCCGGCAACGCAAGAAACTTCCCAATGGTGCGCTCGCCGTGATCCTCCACACCTGTGAGTTCGCTCAGGGAAATCTATGGGCCCGTCGCATCGCTGTTGCTTCGCTGGATGCCTTGACGGCGCAGGATTATTTCGGTGTGCTTCTCTACGACAGCGGAGTTGATCGCTGGGGGATTCCGATGCAACTGGTTGCCGATCAGGAATCGATCCGGTCTCAGATCAATTCGCTATCTCCTGCGGATATGACCAGATTTTCTCCGACGATGCAGATGGCCCTCCAGACGCTTCTTCCCGTCGATGCTCACTCCAAGCATGTCGTGGTCATCTCGGACGGAGATCCTCCTCCTCCCACCCAGAGCCTTATCGATGCTTATGTCGAGTCGGGGATCCGGATCTCGACCATCTGTATACAGCCGCATCCGGGACCAACAGGCCCCGCCACCATGAAGAAGATCGCCCAGGATACGGCGGGGAGATACTACTTCGTCGATGATCCCGCGATGCTGCCGCAGATCTTCTTTCGCGAGGCGTTGACGGTGCGCCGGAATCTGATCACCGAAGAGACTTTTACGCCCAGTATCGTGGAAATTGCCGATCCGATCCGGGGACTCGCCTCAGCAGGATTTCCACCTCTCCACGGTGTCGTATTGACGACCGTGAAACCTCTCTCTCGATTGGTTCTGGTCAACGACGAACAGGATCCCGTCCTCGCACTGGGCAGGCATGGATTGGGCAAAACCGCCGCCTTTACTTCCGATGTACGATCGCGCTGGAGTGCAGACTGGCTCTCCTGGAGTGGCAACTCGACCTTCTGGAGTCAGTTGATTCGATCCATTTCTCGCGAACTGGATTCGGGTGTTCTGGAAGTCTCTCATCAGGTGGAGGGGGATGTGGGAACCATCGTCATCGATGCCATCGACCCGGAAGGCCGTTTCATCGATGGTCTCGATGTGAAAGCTGTCCTGGTCGGCCCGGATCTCTCCGAAGAATCCGTGGTCGTGAACCAGGTGGCACCTGGCCGTTACGTTGGCAAGTTTGCGGCTGTCCAGGAAGGGTCTTATTTGCTACGGATCGATCATGATGATGGTCAGGGAAACAGAGGAGGGCAGACGAAGGCAATTTCGGTCGGATATCCGGCGGAGTATCGCACATTGAGAAGTAACGATGACTTGCTGCGGCGGATTGCCGAGGCTTCCGGTGGGCGGATTCTGTCTGGAAGCGATGATCTACTCGACCGCTCCTTGCCGAAAAAAAGAGATCGGAAACCGCTCTGGTCAATCCTTGCCATCATCGGCCTTGGCCTGTTCTTTCTCGACATCGTGATCCGACGGGTCCAGTTCAAGATTCCGCGCAGAGGTCTTCGACGAGAGGTGACCGTCCCCCTCGACGAGAGCGTCGAGGGGCGCAAAGAACGGTCACGGAGGCCGATCATCGGACGCGCACGGAGGGTCGTCTCTGGCGCCAAAAAAACGGGGTCCCGGCCGGAGAAAGATGATCCGGATGGCGCTTCCGAGGAGCCGGTGGGGCGTTCTGAGGAATTGCAGAAATTGATCGAGGCCCGCAAGAGAAGGCGAAATCGAGGCAGATGATTGCTCAGATCCCTTGCCGGGGTCCCACCGTTCTCGAAGGTCCGGTTGACGATCGACTCCCTTGGCCGCAGCATCCGTGGATATCCCCGGGAATTGAACACGGGGAGGGAGGCCTTTTGTCCTCGCGAGCATCCTCATCATCCGTTCCCACCGATGAACGGACCCTCTCCACGGCACCGCTTACGGTCGTGGCGGCGGCCCTGAACGAGCGGGAGAACATCGAACCATGGCTGGAGAATCTCTCCTGGGTCGATCGAATCGTGGTCGTCGATCACGGCAGCATCGATGGTTCTCGTGAGATCCTCGAATCACACCCGTCGGTGCAGGTGATCGATGCCCCCGCCGGAGAGGGGTTGGTCGAAGATATCCGCAGGATGGGGCTGGAGGAGATCACGGATGGATGGATTCTCGTGCTCGATCTGGATGAGCGTGTGACCGATGAACTCCGTGACGAGGTCGAGGAACTGCTGGAAAGGCGGCCTTCTGAAAGTGGTTTTTCCATCCCGTTTCGCCATTACCTGCTAGGTCGATGGTTGAAACATGGTGGCTGGGCGGACCACCATCTGCGCCTATTCAAGGCAGGCCTGGGAGATTACCAGCCGGGATTGATCCACTCCGATGCGATCGTGGAAGGAACCGTGGGCCAGTTGAAGGGCAAGATTCTACACTTCGCGCATCCGACGATTCACGATTTCGTGACCAGGATGAACCGTTACACGACTCAGAGTGCTCCGGCTCTGGCACGTGGTGAAGTGGGGGGATTGAGAAAGCGTCGCATCTTGCCACACTCCCGGCTTTCGTGGTTGAGGGCAAGTGCTTCCGTCTTCTGGTGCAGGTACTTCAAGGATCGTGGCTTCAAGGATGGGATGCCTGGATTCATCACAGCAGTATTGCTCGCCGCATATATCTTCATCGAGCAGTCGAAGGCGTGGGAATACCAACTGGAGTTGCATCGATGAATGACCACGACCAGCAAAGAAAAAATTCAGGGATCATGCGGTTGTTGAGGTACGCGCTTCCATACCGCGGTCTGATTGTGGCGATCATCGCGCTGATGGTGTTCTATTCCGCGGCAAACAGTTTACGCCTTGCTGCCGTTGGTCTCGTCATCGATGGAGTTGTATCGCCTTCAGAGGATGGACAGCGTGGACGCACGATCACGATATTCGAGGACTACGTGCTTCCGTGGTTGCCCGGGAACCTCGAACTTTCCCACCAGAGTGAGGAAGTGTTCCAGATCCAGCGAGCGCAACTGGTAGGGGATATCGGCACTCTATCCGGCTCGACAGTCAGGTCCCTCGAGCATGGAGTTGTCGTCGATGCAAACCTGATCAGCGGTGGTTCCCTCCAGTCGCTGGCCGGTTCGAGGATCGAGATCAAGGGAGGTGTCATCGGTGAGTTCCGTAGGCTCACGGATGAGGAACTTGAGCGGTTCGGGCTCGATTTCCGATCGCCGGAAGAGGTCTCAACGACGGCGGTGCTCTCCATCGGTGAGATCACGGGTCCGGCTACCTTGCATATCTACAATGGCGAACCCGGTTCAGGTGCCATGAAGTTACTCTGGTTTGCTGCCGGATTCATCGCCGTACTGTCTCTGGTCGTTGCACTTTGTAGTTTCTACCGATTGGTCTTCGGTCAGAGGGTTCGGATCCAGGTCATCATCGATATTAGAAATGCACTCTTTTGTCATCTGTCGAGGCAGTCTCTCGATTACTTCGAATCTCGTCGTCACGGTGATGTGATCTCGAGATCTGTCGGAGACGTGGCCAGTGTTTCGGCGTCGGTCCAACTTCTCTTCGGTGAGTTCCTGCAGAGTCCTCTGACAATTCTCTTCTCACTGGCAGTGGCATTCATCGCTTCTTGGCAGATGACTCTGGTCATGATTCCCCTGATGTTATTGCTGGCATTGCCGGTCTTCAGGCAGGCGAGGCGCGTCAGGACTCGTTTCAGGGGAGCACTCTCCCATGCCGGCGAGACCACCGAAGGACTTTCCCAGTTGTTGTCGGGGATCCGGGTGGTGAAGAGTTTCGGCCTGGAGAGCCAGCATCAGGCCCAGTTCGAGCGAACCTCCGATGCTCTGCAGCATGCCCTCGTGAGAACCGAGATCGCCAGGGCCAAGGGTAGGAGTCTTGTCGAGGGCCTCTACAACTTGCTTTCAGCTGTTGCCATTGCGGTCGGTGGCTGGGCCGTCATCAACGGTTGGTTACAGATTTCCTTTGGTGATTTCGCGGTCTTCCTGGTCGCGATGCTTTCCTGTTACACCCCTGTCAAGAACCTTGCCAGGATGGCGACGACGATCGGGGAATCGCTGGGCGCAACGGATCGCATCTTCGAAGTTCTGGACACTCCGTTGACGGTTGTAGATCGTCCTCATGCGAGAGCAACGCAGCCTTTTTGTGATCAGATCCAGTTCCAGAATATCTGGTACCGATACGGGGAACAGGATCAGTACGCACTCGAAGGGATAGATTTCTCGGTGCACAAAGGGGAAAGGGTGGCCCTGGTTGGTCCTTCAGGAGCAGGAAAGTCGACCATCTTCGATGTGCTTGCCCGCTTCAGGGAACCGACGAAAGGTCGGGTGCTCTTCGACGGGGTTGACTATCTCGAGTTGACACATTCGTCATTGCTGGAGCAAATTGCCATCGTTGGGCAAGATTCCTTCCTGTTTCATTCTTCGGTCAAGCAGAATATCCGAGGAGGTCGAACGGGTGCATCCGATGCCGACATCGAGAACGCAGCCAGGGCTGCTTCGGTTCACGAAGAAATCCTCGCTCTCCCCGATGGATACGACACGATCATCGGAGAGAGGGGAGACCGGCTATCGGGCGGGCAACGTCAACGCATCACCATCGCCAGGGCGATCCTCAAGGATGCTCCGTTGCTGTTACTGGACGAGGCGACCGCATCACTCGATTCCGAAAGTGAACAGAGGGTTCAACGAGCTCTCGAGGAGTTGATGCGAGAACGAACGGTCCTGGTGGTGGCTCATCGGCTATCGACGGTGAGGGATGCAGATCGGGTTCTGGTGCTCGAGAAAGGGCAAATCGTTGAACAGGGGACCGATGATTCTCTTCGTGCCTCAGGGGGTCTCTACGCGCGCATGAGCGCCCTCCAGCAAGTGGGATTGGCTGAGGAAAGCCAATCAGGGCGGCCGGATTCAGCCACCACCCTCGGTCCATCAGAAAAGTAAGTTCGGTGATCAAATTTTGTCAAGTATCGATCCGGCAACCATTGCCGGGCCAAATTTCCACATTTAGCCGCATTTTTGAGCCCTTCTGAGGCCATTCAGCCAATTACCTGGAGGATTTGGCCCAGAGATTGCTTATTAACAAACAGCGAAGGGAGTTCAATTCCCTGCTCAATGATCAGACTCTTCCTCGCTGTATGGGAGTGTGGTCGCCGAAATCCCCTTTCGGCGGGCACCTCCCTTTTTTTCACCCCGCCAGGGTCCCCACCACCTCGTGGATGGCGGTGACGACACGGGTCGGATCCCCTTCTTGAAGACGATGATGGATCGGGAGAGCGACCACCATTCGAGCCGCCGATTCTGCTACCGGGAAATCTCCCTCGACGTGTCCCAGGTGCGCGAAACAGGCCTGTTGAGGAAGGGTGCTTGGATAGTAGACGGCGCTATCGATCCCACGCTCCGAGAGTTCTTCTCGCAGTCGATCTCGTGCCTCGAGACGGACGATGTACTGGTGCCAGCAGTGATCGGAACCGTCTGTGCGACCGAGCGGGGTCACTCGTTCGATCAGGTCCAAACTTCTCAACGCTTCGGCGTACTCGTTGGCATTGCGAGTTCGAACTGCTTGCTGTTTCACGAGCCTGTCGAGACGTACTGAAAGTATGGCTGCCTGGAATCCATCCATGCGAGCATTCCAACCCATAATGTCGTGACGATATCCCCCGACATCTCCATGTACGCGAAGAGATCGGATCCTGCCAGCAAGTTCGTCGTCCTGGCACACGATCATCCCTGCATCCCCAGCAGCTGCGAGGTTTTTTGTTGGATAAAAGGAATAGATACCGGCAGCACCGATGGCACCTGCGGGTTTTCCGCGATAACGGACACCGAATGCCTGAGCGGCGTCCTCGACGATGGGAATCGAGTATTTGACCGAGAGTTTCAGCAGCGGGTCCATCGCGGCAGTTTGACCATAGAGATGGACAGGCATGATCGCTGCAGTCTTTTCATTGATCTTGTCGGCGACATTTTGTGGGCAGATGCATAACGTATCAGCATCCAGGTCCACGAAGACGGGGGTGGCTCCCAGTTGGGCGATCACCGAGGCGGTGGAGAAAAAACTGTATGCCGGCAGGATCACCTCGTCTCCTGGTTTTACCCCCACGGCGGCGAGGGCCACCTTCAATCCATCGGTACCACTGGAAACGCCGATGGCATGGGGGATACCGAGAAACTCCTGGCAGCGGAATTCGAACCGTTCGGTTGCCGACCCCAGGCAGAAGGAACTCTCATCGATGGCCCTTTCCAGAGCCTCGATCCATTCTCTCTTTTCCTCGGGATCATCGGGACCAACGGCGAACATCCTGATTCGATCGGTGTCGGACAAGGGAGCCTCCATGGTCAGCAGATACTGGTCTGGTTCTGTGACGTGAACCAATTGACGAAACGATCGAGACCCTCCGCGATGGATACTTTAGGTTCGTAGCCGAGCCTCGCACGGGATTTTTCCAGACACGCACAGGTCTTGGATACGTCGCCTGAATGCTCGGGTTGTCTTTCGATGGAGTATTCGAGGCCACAACTCCTACCGATTCCTTCGATCAGTTCATCCAGGCGGATGCCCTGATGGTTTCCCAGATTGAAGATCTCGAATCCAGCGCATTTGTCGAGTGCCAGAAGAGTGCCATCAACGATGTCATCGATATAGGTGTAATCCCGTTCTGAAGAACCGTCTCCGTACATCGATACCGGCTTCCCTTGCATGATCATTGAGCAGAAGCGGTGAATTGCCATCCCGGGTCTTTGGCGGGGTCCGTAGACGGTGAAGTAGCGCAAACAGGAGATGTTGATGCCGAATATCTGGTTGAAGGAGTTGCACAACAATTCCCCGGCACTTTTTGTCGCAGCATAAGGAGAAGCAGGTTGATCTACCGAATCGCTTTCCTTGAAAGGAGTTTCGATTCTGTCTCCGTATACAGAAGAAGAAGAAGCGAAGATGAAATTTTCGATCGAGTAGTCGCGTGCCATCTCGAGGATTTGAGCGGTACCGTGGAAGTTCACATCTGCATATGCTGCTGGACTCGTCATCGAGGAGCGAACCCCTGTTCTTGCAGCCAGGTGCATCACTGCCTCGATTCTGCGGGTTTTTGCCACATGATCGAGCAGTGACTTGTCACGGATATCTCCCTCGATGAGATCGAACCCTGCCCGCTCGGTGAGGGCTGCGATATTCGAACGCTTCAGTGCAGGGTCGTAGTCCGGTTCGAAGGAATCGAGGCATATAACAGCATCGCCTCGATCGAGCAGACGCTGACAGATGTGGCTACCTATGAAACCAGCTCCACCGGTAACGAGTACGTTGCTGCTCACACCATCTCCTTTTGCCGATAATCTCCAGTGGGGATTCTAGTGGAGCACTCGAATCGCTGCCAACGGGGTCGCTGAATATGCACCAATTTATCCGGGAATCTGGTATCGCGTTGGATCCTCGATTCCTGCCTCCTCGAATCCTCGTCTTCTCAAACCACAGGAATCACAGATTCCGCAAGCAAGTCCCTGTGGATCCGGGTCATAACACGAGAGAGTGAGCGACAGGTCCACTCCCAGATCCGTTGCGGTCTCGATGATCTGCGCCTTCGTCAGATTCACCAGCGGAGCCTGGATTCGCCACCAGGGTTGCTCGCTGGCACGAGATCCCTCACGGGTTCCCAGTTCGGCAGTGTCGAGGAATGAAGCGAGGAACTCGGGGCGGCAGTCGGGGTATCCACTGTAGTCGAGGGCATTGACGCCGATCCAGATGTCTCTCAATCCTCTGGCTTCAGCAACGGCGATGGCCAGCGACAGAAAAACCAGGTTGCGAGCGGGAACATAGGTGGCGGGAATTTCCTGGCGAGAGGTGGCTCCCTCCTGTGGCTCCTCAGGAATGGGAACCGTTCCGAGCAGCGCGGAACCGCCGATGCGGTCGAATGGAACATCGAGAACCAGTGGCTGCTGGAGATCGAGTGAGGCAGCGATCTCGTGAACCCGCTCGATCTCGATGGCATGTGTCTGACCGTACCGGAACGTCAGGGGAAGAGGACGACAGCCGCGGGACACACAGATGGCCAGCATAGTGGTCGAATCGAGGCCTCCGCTGGCGAGAGCCACACAATCGGTTGCTAGTGGATTGTCCTGTGCAGAAACCAGCGATTCCTCCTCGTGGTACGATCTTTCCCGGTCGTATATCCTCAACCATCGTGGTCGGCAAGTACCGGGGATGGCCCAAATGTGGACTTGGGGGATTTTTTGAGAATTCTCATGGTGGCAGGAAGGCTGGACTGGTCGGTACCTACGACCCATGCACTGGGTCTGGTGGAGGGGCTCATCCAGCGTGGTCACGAAGTGCAGATGGTTTGCAAGGGAGGAGTTTTCCTTCCTCGTTTTCGATCGATGGGGATCGAGGTCTATCAGTTCCCCGGCTCCTGGCTGGCGCGCCGTCGCATGACCACCTTTCTGCAATCCTTTGCACCTGAAGTGATCCACGCTGTCGGAGGACTCGGTTCCTTGCGCATTGCGACCCGGCTTTCGAGGGTACTGGGGAGCCCCATGGTTCATACTGTTCACTCCTGGTTACGTGCAGAAAGATCCGCCTGGTCGACCCGTTCTGCGGCTGGAATCATCGTCGTGAACCAGGATCTCCGCCAGCATCTGGTGAGCGAGATGAAGATCGAGAAGGATCTGATCCGGGTCATCCCTTACGGCATCGATGTTCTGGAGGCCGATCCGCTCCCGTGGGTGCCGAGGAAGATCCCGGTCATCGGTACGGTCGGTCGACTGGACAAGGGACGACGACTCGATGATTTCCTCCAGGCGGCTGGTTTGCTCCGCCAAAAGTTGGGCGATGTCATCTTCACGGTCCTGGGTGAAGGCCCCGATGAGCCCCGGTTGCGTTCCGTCTGCAAATCGATGGATCTGGAAGGACACCTCACCTTTGCGGCCCCCCCCGCCGATGTCGATGCGGTTTATCGAGCCTTCGATGTCCTGATGCTGGTCAGTGACTGGGGTGGTGCCGGATTGCACATGCTGGAGGGCCTGGCTCGTGGGATTCCCACCATCGCTACCGGCGGCGGAGAGATTCTCTCCTTGCTCGGGGAAGAAGGGATCTGCACCCTGGTTCGCCCCGGAGATTCAGAAGCTCTGGCACAAGCAGGAGCCCGTCTGCTGGCCGATCCTGAGCGTGCCCGCAAGCAGGCTAAGAAGGGTATCGAACACGTGCGCAGCCATTATCCAATGAGCGCAATGCTCGATCTCGTCGAGGATATGCACGATAGTCTCTGCCACACCACCAGCGCCTGACCGGATCGGTAGACACGATCCCACCGTGCCATTATTCTCTGTGTCATGGCGAAAGTGATCGTCATCCCTGCGCGTCTCGCGTCGCAGCGACTTCCCGGAAAGCTCCTGCGCGATGAGACCGGTTGGCCTCTCATCCGCCACGTCTATCAACTCTGCTTGGAGGTGCCAGACGTGGACAGGGTCATCGTCGCTGTAGATGGCGAGGAGATCGCTGAAGTGGTACGTGGCTTTGGTGGTGAAGTCGTGCTCACTGAGGCGGAACTCCCTACCGGAACCGATCGAGTGGCGGAGGCATGTCGCTCGATGTCGCTGGAGGAGGATGATCTGGTCGTCAATGTCCAGGGGGATGAGCCGGAATTGAATCCCGACCACGTGGTGAAGTTGCTTGATCTTCTCCAGGACCATCCTTCTTGTCAGGTCGCCACCCTTGCGCTCAGGAGAGAAGGAAAAGACTCGGCCGTGGATTTCCGCAATCCGAATCGAGTCAAAGTGGTGACTGACGCCGAGGGGAGGGCACTCCAGTTCAGCAGAAATCCGCTCCCGGAGGGTGTGGGAGAGGGTATTCCTGAGGGGGGCTGGCTGCAGCACATCGGGGTCTACGGTTTTCGTAATAGGTCTCTGGAGGCCTTCAGGGAGCTACCCAGGGGGGATCTCGAGCAACGAGAACGGCTCGAACAGTTGCGCCTGCTCGAAGCAGGGTGTGAGATCAGGGTAGTAATCGTCGATGAGGCGGCTCCGGGGATAGATACCGAAGAAGACTACAGACGATTCGTGGAGAATACCCGCAGGATGCGGGAAGATCGGGGCGGTCAGAATCCTGCCCGGAATGTTCCGGCAGAGACGAGCGACCGGGGAAAAATGGACTACGACTCATGACTCAGTACATCTTCGTAACAGGTGGAGTGGTTTCCAGCCTCGGAAAGGGTCTCACGAGCGCTTCCATTGGCGCGCTTCTCGAGAGTCACGGGCTGAAAGTCGCCCTCCAGAAATTTGATCCATACATCAATGTTGATCCGGGAACGTTGAGTCCTTTCCAGCATGGTGAGGTGTATGTCACCCCAGATGGCGCCGAGACCGATCTCGATCTGGGACATTACGAGAGATTCACATCCTGTGAGATCAGTGGCACCTCGAACTATACCACCGGCAAGATCTACTTGACCGTGATTCAGCGTGAGCGTCGTGGCGATTACCTGGGCAAGACCGTTCAGGTCATTCCCCACATCACCGATGAGATAAAGGATAGCATCTCCCGCATCGGATCGAGCGATGTGGACATCGTGATCACGGAGATAGGCGGGACGGTGGGAGACATCGAGAGTCTGCCATTTCTCGAGGCTCTTCGGCAGTTCGGACACGATCACGGCAAGGAGAACGTTCTCTTCATCCACCTGACGTTGTTGCCCTATATCCGTGCCAGCGGAGAGATCAAAACGAAGCCGACGCAACACTCCGTTGGGCGTCTGCGTGAGATCGGGATCCTGCCCGACATCCTGATCTGTCGAACAGAGATGGATGTCGAGCCGGAGATTCCAGAAAAGATCTCACTGTTCTGTAATGTTCCGACCGAATCGGTCTTCATCGAGAAGGATGTGGAGACTTCCATCTACGAACTGCCGCTGGTGCTTCGTCAGCAGCGCCTCGATACCCGCATCCTGGAGCATTTCGGCCGCAAGGGTGGCTCCGGAAACATGGATCGCTGGATCGAAGTCGTCAATGCACTACGCGAGCCCCAGTTTGAAGTCGAAATCGCAGTGGTTGGCAAGTACATCGAACTGACCGATTCCTACAAGTCGATCTACGAGGCACTCACTCACGGGGGAATTCATCACCGCGCTCGTGTTCGGTTCCGGAGGGTTCAGGCAGAAGTTCTTGCCGAAGGTGATCCGGAGGAGGTACTCGGCGGCGTCGATGGAATCCTGGTTCCGGGAGGATTCGGAGAGCGGGGGCTCGAGGGGAAGATTCGCACGGTCCAGTTTGCCAGGGAAAACAAGATTCCGTTCCTGGGAGTTTGCTACGGCATGCATGCGGCGGTGATCGAGTACTCCCGAAATGTTCTTGGCCTCAAGGAGGCTTCCTCGACAGAGATCCATAAGGATACTCCAGATCCGGTGATCACTCTTCTCGACGAGCAAAAAGATGTCGATGAGAAAGGCGGGACGATGAGGTTGGGTACCTACCCCTGCCAATTTGTTGCCGATTCCATCTGCAGTCAGGAATACTCAACGCTGGAAGTTGGTGAACGTCATCGTCACCGCTACGAGTTCAATAACGAGTATCGCGATAGATTGACAGAAGCGGGACTCCGTATTGCTGGCACATCGCCGGATAATTCTCTGGTCGAGGTGATCGAAATCGTGGACCACCCCTGGTTTGTCGCCTGTCAGTATCATCCCGAGTTCCAGTCGAAGCCGTTCGATGCACATCCACTCTTCAGGGGCCTGATCGGAGCCTCCCTGTCCATGAAATCACAAAGTGATGGATGACAAGCGGATCGATGACGACTGGAAGCGGCGTGCATCCGAGGAGAAGGCCAAGATCGCTGCAGAACTGGGGAAAGAGGGCTCGGCCGAGTCCGAGGGAGATGGCTCGAACACTTCAGATCCGCTCTTTCCGGCAGTAATCCAGCAGATCGCATACCCGGCGCTGATGGCACTGGGACAGATTCCCGATCCTCGCACCGGAGAGCGGATGTTGGACCTGAATCTGGCCAAGGAGACGATCGATCTGCTGGCCGTTCTGGAGAAGAAAACCGTCGGTAATCGCTCAGCCGAGGAAGACAAGATGCTGCGCGATCTTTTGCGTGATCTGCAAATGGCGTACTCGCAATCAGTGCAAACTGCCAGACAGACTGCTGAAGAGAGTACTTCCGAAAATCCAACAGAGTGAACTCCCCGGGGTGAATAGAAATGCAGCGCAGGGTTCTCATCACTGCCGCGTTACCATACGCAAATAACCATCCACACCTGGGTCATGTTGCTGGCGTCTATCTACCAGCCGACACCTACCATCGTTATCTGAAGTTGACCGGCGTGGAGTCGATTTTCATCTGTGGGAGTGACGACCACGGGGTCCCCATCATGATCTCCGCACGGGAGGAGAACATCTCTCCACCGGATGTCGTGAAGAGGTATCGAGACATCCAGGAGAAGGTTTTCTCTTCACTGAGGATCGAGTTCGACCACTACAGCGGCACCTCGACCTGTGAGGGACATGATGAACTGGCACAGGAGTTTTTCCTGAAGTTACGAGAACAGGGAGACATCGACGAAAAGGTCACTGATCAGTTCCGATGTAGTTCCTGTGAGATGTTCCTTCCTGATCGATACGTAGAGGGTACTTGCCCGCTCTGCAGAGCAGAGGGCGCACGGGGCGATCAGTGCGATTCGTGTGGGGGTGCCTTCGAGCAGGACATGCTCATCGACCCTTTCTGTGCCAACTGCGGCTCCGCCCCGGAACTGACTTCCACACGGCACTGGTTCTTCCGTCTGGATCGGTACGAGCAGCGGCTTGGAGAATGGCTGGAGAGTCGTGAAGGTTGGCGCGATAACGTCCGCAACTTTGCGCTGGGGACCGTCAACGGCGGTTTGCCCGCCCGCTGCATCACCAGAGATCTGGATTGGGGAGTACCTGTACCTCTGGAAGAGGCCAAGGACAAGGTTCTCTACGTCTGGTTCGACGCTCCGGTGGGGTACATCTCCTTCACCAGGGAGATGTTCCGGGCCCGTGGGCAAGAGGAAGAATGGCGTTCCTGGTGGACTGGCGACGACGTGGACATCGTTCACTTCCTCGGCAAGGACAACATCATTTTTCACGCGGTCATCTGGCCAGCAATGCTACTCGGACACGATGAGTTTCGATTGCCTGCAGATATCCCTGCTAACGAATACCTGAACTTCAAGGGAGAGAAGTTCTCAAAATCAAGGGGAGTAGGGGTCACCGCCGAAGAAATCCTCGAGTTGTTCGAAGCTGACCGTGTTCGTTATTACCTGACAGCCATCGCTCCCGAGGGGAAGGATTCCTCTTTCACCTGGGAGGACTTCATCCAGAGAAACAACGACGAACTCTCCGATGTAATCGGCAATTTGGCCCACCGTGTCTTCACCTTCACGAGTAAGAACTTCGACTCGAAGATCCCCGGGGGGGTAGAGGAATCTCCCTTTGCCACCGAAGTATTCCAGGTGTTACGGGAGGCTCGCCAGGGATGGACCTCAGCACTCAACAGGCAGCGGTTCAGGGAAGCGCTCGACAAGGTCGTGACCCTGGCTCGCCACGGCAATCGACTCTTCGATGCGGCGGCGCCATGGAAGAGTCGGAAGACCGATCCGGTCGCATGTGGGCGAGATCTGGCAGCCCTGCTCGAGGTGGTACACGGCGTTTCCGTGCTGTTGTTGCCGTTCGTGCCCCAGAGCGCAGCCAGGCTCGTCGGGGCGTTCGAGCAGGCGGCAGCCCCCGCTTCGGAGGTGGTCAGTGTGCTCGGGGAAAGACCCCTGCTCCAGCCGGGTCAACCGGTGACTGGGCCCGGAATCGTCTATCCGCGCCTCGAGTTGCCCGACGATGGCGAGGAATCAGACTCGGGATCGTGAGAGAGGCGGGTCCAGTCGAACCAGACTTCCCGGCTCTTTCCTGCACCTCGCAGTGACGTTCCGAATAGTTCCTTCAGTTGGATTCTGCGCAACTTCCCGTTGACCAGGTTGCGGTAGATATTGTCTCCCAGCCGGTATCCGAGCGCGTGAGTCGTTCCAGCGATGACGTCTGGGTCTCGGTATGCCAGTGCCCGAAACGTTGGCCGCTTACCTCTTCCTTCCAGCCAGTCGATCTCTGCGTAGATGTGCCGGAGGGAATCACGAACGGACTGTCGAGTTGCTCCCATCAGTGGATCCAGACGACGTCCTCGAAACCGAGCAGCGAGAGATTCCAGTTCCTTCACATCGAGGCAAGTTCGTTTATGGTCGATGATCTTGGTTCCCAGGTATCCGATGGCTTCTCGAAGTGCATTTTCATAGAACCAGTCGATCGGATTCTCGATCGATCCTTTGTCCTTGCACATGACGAAGTTCATGTGGTGAGTCGCTTCCTCTGATGCGTGACGTATAGACAGGTTCCCGAGCACGATGACCTGTACACGGGGTAAGTAGCACGACTCTTCTCTTTCCAGCTGAGATTTCACCAGTCCCATCTCGAATTCGTCGAGTTTGTGTTGCTTTTGGAGCCTACCGATGAGGTCGAGATTTCGACCGGTGTGTACCGTGAATTGGTCGAGTCCTTCCGTGGAAATTCCGAGGTACTCACGAATCGTCTCAATGATCATCCAGATCTGATCAGTCATGATGGTAGAGGAAATGGAGGGCAGGTTCAGGACTCCCGTTGATTCTTCCAGTTCCTGCTCGTTGAATTGCCAGTTCAGATAGGACTGAAACTTCACCAGGGGAGTGGTGTTGATCATGCAAAACCGATCTTTGCCGATCCTTACCGCCTGGACCTTCTGTTCCTGCCCTTTCTCAGCGAGTTCCCAGTACACCCGATCGATGTTCTGGAAGATGGTGCACTGTGATGGAGAACCAAACCCGGATCGGGAAGCCACACGCATCAATTGTGCAGGAAGATGGGCTGGTGCGACGTGAAGATCTCCGAAAGTGACTGCGAGAATTGCACCTTCATGTTCACCGATCGCCTCGAGGAGGCGCATCGCTGCAATTTTTTCTCGCGCATCGAATGAGTCTCCAACCACGTCAGGTGCGGAGTTCAGTGCGAGGATGGGAAGTCCCCGTTCCCGGAAGAAATCGAGTTGCAGAACGTAGTTTCGCCACGGAAACCCCCAGCGTTGATCCCAATCCGATTCGATGCGGAGTGTTTCATCGTCGATCTCTCTGCGATTCCAGCGGTTCAGGGATTTCTGCGCGTCGATGTGGAATGCCTCGGTGCAGAGCACAACTTTCTTTCCCATTTCGATCAACTTTTCGATTACTCGGAGTGGGCCCTTCTGGGATTCGCGCAGGGAGTGGTAATCACCAAAGTGAACCACGTTGCAGCCGGAAGCGTGCTCGGCGATCTCTTCGATGGAGATCGGCTCGAGTTTTCCCATAGTTGCCTGTTCGTAGGTATCGCGCCAGCGCTGTAAGGATCCTGAGGGGTCATCGATGGAGCGTTCTATTTCTCGACGCGCTTCCTCGGCCAGGCGCCGTTGCAGTTTCAGCAACCTGTTTCGAGCAGGAACTCCGCTTGGACTCAATCTTCTGACTCCAGCCCGAGAAGATCCTCAGGCGTGTTGATGTTTCGAAACGGATTTGTTGGAGATCGTTCTTCTTCGGTGTGCTGAAGGAAGTCATCGGGCCACTTCAGCTGTGTTGCATTCACTCTTCTCACCCATGCCAGCAAGGCGAGATCTCCATCGGGTGGTTCGAGTACCTCGAGAGATGAAGGATCCCAGACCGCCGCCAACGGCTGTGGACGTCCTCCCTCGACCGGTACTACCGAGTTCCCATCCGTATGTCTGGAACAGATCTGCTCGACGATGTTTGGGCTCAGCAGGGGCAGGTCAACCGCAGCCAGGAAAACCGGTCTGCCGACCTTCTCGATGGCGTTTCCGATCACATCGAGAAGACAGCGCGACCCGGGTGGGTCGGTGATGATGGCATCCCAGGGCAAGGTGGGGATCTTCTCGAGCAAGGCAGAATCTTTCAGGACCACGAACGTTCGCTCGAACAGCGGAGAGAGCAACTGAAACTGTCGCTGCAGGAGGGGCAATCCGTCCACCTCGAGAAGGGCCTTGGGACATCCCATCCTGCGGCCTCGACCTCCTGCGAGGATGAGGCAATCAGCCACCGATTCGAAACCGGGTTTGTTCAAGTATGGGCCTCTCTGGAATCGTGAGATAACTTGCCGGCGGTCTTGGGTCAATGTTGAAGAATTACAGGGTTCCCCAGCGCCGCAACTGGCGCAAGGAGGCGGCCAGATCCTTTGGCAGACCGGACTCCAGTTTCATCTCGATTTCGGTGGCAGGGTGGCGAAATTGAATCGAGAGGGCATGGAGACCCAGTCGGTTCAGCAGTGGTCTTTCGACACCATCTCTTCCAGCACGGTAATCTCTTTTGAATGAGGAGAGCAGCAGGGGGGTGCCCGTGCCGTAAAGGTTGTCACAGCAGCAGGGCGTTCCCAGATCGAGCATCGTTAGGCGTACCTGGTGAGTGCGACCGGTGAGTGGTTGGATTTCGACCCAGGAATGGTCCCTGAATGCTTCCAGGAGTTGATATTGGGAACGACATTCTTTGCCTGAAGAATGGAACCGCATCGATCCGGGACGAGATGGGTTTTTCTCGACATGAATAACGCTCTCCCCTCTGGGCGGGTCGGGGAGCCCCTCCACGAGTGCTCCGTAGGTCTTCTTGACTGTACGTTCCATGAACTGATTGCGGAGATGTGTCTGGGCAGTTCCATTTCTGGCGAACAGGATCACCCCCGTGGTTTCCTTGTCGAGGCGATGGACGACGTGAGGACGAGGAGCGTCGGGGTCACTTTCTTTCCAGTGGTTCCAGAGCAAGTCGATGAGACACAGAGCGCTGGAATCCCATCGTTCACTGACGGTGCTGAACCCGGAGGGCTTGGTCACCGCGCAAAAGTCAGAATCCTCGTGCAGGATCTCCAGTGAGGGATGGCGAGTGGAATTCAAATGACGGCTCAAGATCCAGGCATTCGCAGGGCGGCAGTCTCGAGTTGCCCGATTCCGATGATCGCCTCATCCTTACCTTCATCGTCTTGTTCAATACGGCTCCTGAAGGCACTGATCACCTCGAGAAACCGATCGTAAGAACTCTGGTCTCCGCTCCTCCAGCGAGCGAATTCGAGCCAGCCACTCGAGATGTTGATGACAAACGAGGATGCGGGACTGACATCGGCGGGGGTTGAGTTTTCCTGTGCATCGATTCGAGCAGCCTCCAGCGACTTTTCGAATGCTTCGCAGGCACCATCCCAATCTCCCAGGCCGCAACGATGTGCACCCATTGCCCACCATGCCAGGTGAAAAGGCAGAGCCCCTTTTTCAAGAATTTCTCGCCAGTCGAGGCAGTCCTGGGCACACCGGATCCCTTCCTCGAAGTGCTTCGAGGTTCTCGGTTCCGTATCCTCGGGCCAGCAGGGAGCCAGATCTGCAGCCAGGTTGTAAGAAAGGATGTTGGCTCCATCGAGACGGCGATCTCGTTCTTCCTGGTTGGTTTCGGCCGCAGCCTGGGAAGAAAACTCATCGATGGCGGCTCGGCAGATTCCAATGACATCATCCAGGCTCCTGGATAGACCCTGGCCATTCGAAATCCTCTGGCTTGCCATCAAATAGAGCGCCCTTCGCTCCAGACGATCCTCGCTCTGGTGGATATGAGAGATCAGTTTCTCAACCCCCTGCTGGCAGTAGAGCTCCTGTATCTGTGGCCAGGACTTCTCGAAAGGGTTGGTCTTCTGATTCACCGGATCTCCTTCATCTCGATTTGATCGAACCACACTGTCCCGGTCTGCCCTTTCAGGTAACAAGCGATGTAGGTGGTCCTGCTGGTTCCTGGACTCCAATCGAAGGAGATTCGAGTCCAGGCGGTATCGCGACGAAGAGGCTTTGACCTGGAGTTCCAGGATCCGAGTCGTCCAGTGAAGAAACCCACCAGCGCTTCGCCCTGGAACCCTTCTGCTTTGACAAGAGCAGTAACTCGATACTTTTTCCCAGGTGTTACCACGATCCGCTGGATGATTCCCCCGGCCCCCGGTTCCCTGAGTTCTGCTTTGAGTGCGGAACTGTCGGCAACGAGATTCTCGGTCTCGCGCACAAATCTGATCGAGCCTCCGGGATCGATTTCACCCGTGATCCATCCATCGAGGTACCCTTCGGCCTCGAAGGAACCGTTGATGAGAGGCTGATGGGCTTCGATGCGTGAGATCTCCTCCGAGAGGTCTTCTCCAGCGGGTCCCTCGTCGAGGACGCCCACGGGGATCGGGGTCCCTTCGGGAGACATCAACTCGAGTCTGAACCCACGGGTACCCACCAGTTGAGTCACCGCGACCTCGATGATGTTTTCTCCTGCCAGCAGCCTGACAGGGAAGGGTTTCTTGTTGTTGAGCATCAACTCGTCGTGCATCGGTTGGCTCATCTGCGCACTGGCATCGATGAAACCTATATGTGATCCATTGACCTTGACTTGCATCTTCACGTCTGCCGCAATGGCGAGACGTGCATCGATGTCTTCCCCGATTGCGATCCTGCGGAACAGGAGCCAGCGCCTGTTCTTGATTCCCGGGGATTGCTGGGAAGAGAGATCGGTGAAAGGAGTCGGCCAGACCAGTCTTTTCCAGGGATCCTGTGCCTTGTCGTTGCCCTCGACCGGCCCGCGAACCCACCAGCCATTGATGATCGTGCCATTGAGTCTGTTGTAGTTGAGTTGCTTGGGATGAGTCCGTGTGAACTTGACCGCAGTTCCACCCAGGTCGACGCGCTCATCGAAGACGGGCCAGCCATTTGCGCGGAAGATCCAGGCAACATTTTTGCCCAGAGCGATGGAATAGAGCGCTGCGATCCGCTCGATGCTCGAGAGCCCATGTAGATTGAGCGTCTGTTCGGATGCACGTCTTTCGGTGAACATCTTGTGGTGTACGCCGAGACCGTGGAAGAAACGCAAGGCAGCAAAGACGGACGGATTCGGTTGCCAGGGTGACTTCCGATCACTATTTCGTTCGAGCAGCCAATCGAGGGTCCGCTGGAAAGTCCTGGCATTGAGCAGCCGATAACCGAGTTCGCCGTAGATTCCTTCATCGACACCGCAATCGGCCAGCAGCATGTACGGATCGTGACCGAAACCGATGTTGTGTCCGAGTTCGTGGGTGAAGGCACCTGGAAGAATGTCTCCCACTCCTGTGTATTCGTGGAGTACCGCCGCATCGAGAACGATGACTCCACCTCCGCCGAGTCCTCCCACTCCTGGTGGCAAGAAGATGTCGAAATCCATGAACAGTCGCGTGACCCCGTTGGCGGATCCAAGATGATCCCTGCATCCTTGCAGGCTGCGTTGAACTTCTGGCATCATCGACTTCATGCGCGCTTTGAACACGCTCGGGCCGGATGCACTGGATCCGGCATCGTTGATGGTGATGGGGGTTTCGGATTTGGCGATTCCGCGGATTGCTGAATCTCCGAACGGAACATCCACCTGGATGCTCAACTTGTCGAGATCAACGCGTTGGAGAGTTTCTGGTTCTTGCCAGCGGAGCGTGCCCAGTTTCCGTTCCATCACTACTCTCCCATTGCGATCGACTGCCGCCAGAGAACCGTCCTTGCCCGGCACTTTCTCCAGAACCCGCCCGCTGGCATCCGAGATGGAGAGTCGCATCTGGATGTTCTTGTCCTTGCGTTCGAAATGGAGAATCGGTGTCCACGGCGATCTTGGTTCGAGGTCATGTCCTTCGCCGGGGGCCAGTGATCTGCGATAGGGCAGAAAACGCGAGGACTGACCGCCGGGGAGCGAACTCCTCACATCGAGGCGATAGGTGCCGGGCATCACCCATGCGCGGCGAGCTTCAGCAGTATCGAGGGTGAAACGCTCGCGGAATCCATCGACCGAAACCACTTCCACGGTTCCATCTCCGGCTCCTCCGAAGGCCGAATCAAACGAGTACTGGAGACGTCCCATCCGGTCCGGGACCACGGTCATGGGAACTTCATCTCGATCTCCACCGGTTCGATTCCTGAGCAAGAAAGGCTCGCCCTCCTTGGTCCGACCGATCACGCAGACATCGACGGGAAGACCGGCGAGCAACAGTAGAAAACGTCCAGCAGGGATGCTGCGAGAGGACTCGAGGCGTCCTCGCGAACCCAACTCCCGGGCGACTCTCTCGGTGGTATATGCCTGGGCTACAGGCTCCGGAGTCACCCACACCCGATCGACCTGGAGCCCCTTTCCTTCTCGATCCTGGACCACGATCACGGTCGATTTCTTGGGGGCCAGCGTCACCGTCTCTTTGCTGGCAGCCAGCGCTCCTTGCAGGATGAAGAGGCGTGGCAGCCGTACGACTATCGTCTGGGTATCGGGATCGATCTCGTCCTCGATCTCTCCATGAGCGATCACCGTCCATGAACCTGGTATCGCCATTCCCTTCCACGACCCATCGCCATCGGTTGTTCCTTCCATCACCCCAAGACTTTCGTTGGACAGAAGTATTAGGCGAGCCCCGGCAATTGGTTTTCCATCGTCGTCGATCACTTTCACCTCGATGGGGTGAAGCTGGAATTGCTCCCGAATCCATTCTTCTCGTTCACGTTCGTTGGCGATGGCGATCGCTTCCTGGGGGTTCTCCGAGCGGTGACCTGGCAGCAGAACTCGTTCTCGAGAATCGAGCAGTTCACCCTCTGCATCGAGCATCTCGACCAGGATGGGATTCTGCTGCGGATCCTCGATGGCGAGGTATCTTCTGAGGCTGCGTCCCGGAAGGATCCGGAATCTCATCTCGAGATTCTTGCGCAGGGGGGTGCGGATCTGAACGAGTTGTTCCGCGCCGGTCGAGTTCTCGACTTCCAGTGCGATGACCCGGTAGGCCTTGCGGTTTCTGGCGCCTCTTCTCTCCAGTTCTTTGCCTCGACGGTCGATGAAGGCGGGTCCGCCATGGTGATCTTTCTGGTGGTATTCGTAAGCGATGATCCGGTCGGAGGGGGGCCATGCTTCATCGAGGATCTTGAGAGTGACACGACCTTCATCGGGGGGAAGTAACTGTTCAACTTCGGGACGGGTCTCATCATCGGAGGAAGTGACCGGTTCCTGGTCGGTTTCCTCGAAAGGAATGTCGAACCTCGCTTCGGGATCGAATCCGACCGGGGGACGAACCACCGTATCTACCCGCTTCACCACTTCCGGAGTCTCGCGAGGTTCCGGCGCTTTCTCGATATCGGAAGGATGTGGAATCGGCGCGGTGAGTTGGTCGAGCGGACCGTTCTTGCCCTGGAGAGAAGTGCTAGCCGTCGTGGAAATATCATCCGCTGCAGGTGAATCAGAATTCATCAGATTTTGCACGGTAAAACCGATTCCGATGACTGCTCCGAGCAGAAGCACAAGGGAACTGGGACTCAGAGAGGTTTGTGTCTGCGTTCGTCTGGCACGAGGTGCGATTTTCTCTGGCGCCCTAACCGGTGCCGCCGTTTTCGACTCGGTGCTCCTTCGAGGAGGAACGATCTTGCTCGGAGATGCAGCCTTCATCGGTGCTCTTTGCAAGTGGACTGTGGAACCGCCGATCAGCAATCTCGATCCGCTGGGGAAAGGAGCCGATCCCTGAATGGTTTTCCCATCGAGCCGTGTGCCGTTGGCACTGCCCAGATCTTTCACCACCAGGCCACGATCCTCGGCGTCCAGTCTGGCATGGCGGCGAGATGCGCGGTCGTCGGAGAGCGGGATCTCGCAATCCGGGTCTCGCCCGATGATCCAGGGGCCATCACCGGCCAGCAGCATCGTCCTCTTGCCGGATGAGTCCTGGATGACCACAGAGAGGGGATGGCGCTTCTTCATCGTCTCACGCCTCTTCATCCGTCAGCGACCAGATCTCGACCAGATCTCCAGGTTTTACCGTCTGTTCTTGTGCCGGAATCTTGACCAGGCAGTTCGCGCGCGCGAATCCACTGAGCAGGTGAGAGCCCTGGCCAGAGGGGATCTCGACGCGATCTGCACCGCCTTCAGGATCGGGGCTGAAACGGCCCCTCAGTAGTCGCATGCGATCTCCCGGCGGCACCGGGTCTCCCGTCTGGAGAATCCCGTATCGTACCGGGTGGATGCCATCTGGTCTCTGTTCCATGCGGGCAAGAGCCGGGCGCACGAACATCTCGAAGGAGACCAGACATGCCGCGGGATTGCCCGGAAGTCCAAAGAAGGGCACACCGCCGAGAAGACCATCTACCAGCGGCTTGCCCGGCTTCATGGCGACCTTGCGGATCTGTACATCGTCGCCCATCTCGCGGGCCACTTCGCGGATGTAGTCGAGATCGCCTGCACTGATTCCTCCTGTGGTGATGATGGCATCGGGCTCGAGGGCGAGGGTTTCCTGCAAGCCATCGCGGATCGCATCGATATTGTCGAGCAGTACCGGTCTCGGGAGAGTTATCGCCCCCCACCTCTGGAGGCGGGCGCATAAAGAATAGAGGTTCGAGTTACGGATCTGACCCGGATTGAGATCGGAGTTGATCTCGACCAGTTCATTTCCGCTCGAGTGGACGGCGACCCGTGGTCTTCTATGAACGGGAATCTCTGTAGCCCCGATACTCGCCAGCAATCCGATGGCTGCAGGGCTGATGCGAATTCCCGGTTCCAGCACCGATTCGCCTGCAACTACATCTTCTCCCATTTTTCGAATGTGGCTTCCCGTGCCGATGGGACGGTCGAGCGTCACCTTCTCGGAATCGTACTGGAGACACTTCTCGAACGGGATGATGCAGTCTCCACCGGGTGGGATCACCGCCCCGGTATAGATCCGCATCGCCTGGCCAGATTCAAGGGGAGTGTCCCCCGGCATACCCGCTTCTATCGTTGCGACCACCGGCAACATGACAGGCGTGGATTCAGATGCAGAACTGGTATCAGCAGCTCTGAGCACGAATCCATCCATGGCGGTGTTGTCGAAGGGGGGAATCGGGTCACGTGTGGATATCGAACTGGCGAGGAACCTGTGGGTTGCTTCTTCCAGTGGAATCGTTTCGGTACCAAGCGGTTTGATCCTGTCGAGAATCTGTTGGCGTACCTCATCAGGCTGGATCACGGTCCATCCTTCCCGAGGCTGTTTTCCTCGACCCAGCGCAGGTAGGGGGCATGGCCTCCTGCTAGCGGCAGAACGATCACCTCCGGACAGTCATGGGGATGTCGGCGGGTAATCTCGGAGATCAGTTTCTCGATCGGCTGCAGGGCCGATTTGATCAACAGCATCGATTCCGTCTCATCGCAGGTTTTCCCTTCCCAGCGATAGATGGACCGGCAGCCGGGCAGGATGTTCACACACGCTGCCAGCCCCTCCTCGACCAGAGTTCTGGCCAGGTCTGGAGCCGTTTCGACCGGGTGTGTTACCAGTAGCAACTGGACCAAGTGGATCCTCACTCGAACAGGGGTGTACGAAACTCGTGAGATCTTAACATGTGCGCCTTCCGTGGGCACGGGCAGCCACTCCCAACTCTGTCAGCCTGCTTATTGCCGTCAGCAGATTCCCGGGCACCATCCATGTATGAGATGGTTCGAATTCGCGGATGAAGAAGGGTCTCGCCATGAGATTCCCGAACAGGACAAGTTCCTGATCGGGAGGGCTCATGGCTGTTCGCTCCGGATCGAGGAACCCGGTGTCTCGAGAAGGCACGCCTATGTCTGGGCGCGCGCAGGATCTGACTGGATCGAGGATCTCGGTTCGAGCAATGGAACCTGGTTGCTAGGAGATACAACTTCACCGAGAAGAATCGTCGACGAGACATCCCTCAAAAATGGGGACCGCATCCGAATCGGATCGAGGGAACTGATTTATCGCAATGATTCTGACACGGAAGAGATCGGCAATGATCGCTGGCAGGATGCACGAATCGTCGGCTCGGGAGGCATGGGAGAAATTCTGCGAGCCTACGATACGGATCTTGGGTGTTTGGTCGCGGTCAAGAAGATCAAATCCAGCGATGAGGACCGAGCTGAGTTACTCCAAAGACTGCATCTGCGTGAAGCGTCCATTGGCAGGAGCATCGATCATCCGAATGTTGTGAGAGTGCTCGATGATGCGATGGTCGACGGTGCTCCAGTGCAGGTGTTGGAGTGGATTGGCGGAGGAGATCTTGCTGGTTCGATGCGAACTCTTGTGGGCGATCAGGACAGTTGTTTCGAGATTGTGCGGCAGGTGGCGCTTGGACTTGCGGCTGCACACGACAATGAGGTTGTCCATGCTGATCTGAAGCCGGGAAACATCCTTCGACTTGCCCAGCAACTGAAGTCGGATGAGGAACATATCCTGTTGCGAGGAGAGGACGACATCGCGACCGATCCTGCGGCGGAACGTGAGGATCAAAACGCCTTCCTGAAACGTGCCGCCGATGCATTGAAGGATCCACCATTCATCGCACGAAGCGGAGAACTGGCCTTGATCGAGGATGCTCTGGAAGGGCTGGAACGGTGCTGGATCCCGATCTTCGGCGAGAGGGGGGTGGGGCGTCATCGCCTCGCGCAGGAAGCGCGACGGTTGCTGGGAGACCGGGTCCTCGAGGGTAAGGAATTCGAAATCCCTTCCGCTGGCTTCGATGGAGTGTGGTTGACTCCGATGCCACAGGAGTGGCCCGAAGAGAGCAACTGGGTCGAGGCACGAACTATTGCCGCAGAGTCTGGGATGCTCAGAGAGATTCATCTTGGTGCGCTGCTTCCCGGTCCTGCCGGAAGACTGGTGGAACGTCTGCTGGAGGCACGAAGCGGTGAAGGTTCGCTCTTTCTCTCGCGGCTGGATCCGACTGAAGGAGCCGACGGCCATCCCGAGAGATTGCTACGCAGCATCGAGAAAAGCATCGAAAGATCGGCGTGGATATCTCAGGAGGGTGGAGCGTTTCTAAATCCTCTGCGCATGAAGGAGAGTGTGCGCGAAGAGATGCAACGACTCTCTTCGGCGCTGGATGCGACTTTTTCCGCTTCCAAGAAATTACTGGAACGCATCGCGCTTTTCGAAGGTGCGCTGACTGGTTCAGAGATTGCAAATCTACTCGATCATGATCGAGCCATTTTTCATTCCCTGGTAGAGGAGTCGATCGAGGTCGGGCTCATGACCAGGAGTGCCGATGGGACACTGAAGATTGCTAGTGTTGCTTTGAGTGAGGCTCTCACGAGACGTGTCCCCCTCGGTGAGCGAGAGACTCTGATTCGCGCTGGTGCTGATTTGGTGGAATCGCAAAGCGCTGGTCAGCAGGAAGAGCCGGTTTCGATGTTTCAGCGCGGCAAGTTGCTCAGAGCAGCAGGGCGGTTCCAGGGAGCTCTGGAGTCCATCCTCCAGGCGGGCCTGATGGCACGATCGGTATATTCCAGAACCCTGTTCCTCGAGGCGCTAGATGAGGCCAGGGAGTTGATCAGGGAAGCCGCAGCCGGGGGAGAACGTCGAGCGATTGATGCTGCCCTCAGGAGTGTTCTCGGTGGAGAACCAAAGGGTCTGGTCGCCATCGAGAGACTCAGGAAACTACCCATCGATGTCAGGGTCAAGATCGCTGATTTCGGGATTGCTCGCCGATCTGGTGAACAGATCGACCGCGATGGTATTGCCTGGGGAACTCCGCGATATATGTCCCCTGAGCAGGCACGCAGGGAAAGCCTGACGCCAGCCAGTGATATCTTCTCTCTTGGACTGCTGGCGAGCGAGTTAGTCGGGGGAGTTCATCCGCTCGGAAATTCACGCGGGATAGATGCGATCCGAAAACTGGCGAAGGGTGAGTTCGAGTTAGGTAAGTCCAACACAACACCGGCCCCCTGGCGGCAGTTGATCTCGCGAATGCTCGATCTCGAACCATCCCAGCGGCCGAGCGCAAAAGAAATTGCCCGGGAGATCTCCGCCATCCAGGTCCTTCTCTAGGGGGATTCCAACTTCTCGATGGTGTAGACTGGTCTCGTCGGAAGGAAGTGTTCCCTTTGTGCCCTCTTGCTTCATGGCATGACCCCAGAGCGTGCCATGTATTTGTCCTGGCGCTGCTCATATTTATGACCCTGAACGGAGTCTGTTCCGCACAGGATCCTGTGCGTCCCGATGCCGTGGTTCTGGAACAAGTCCACTTCCTGCTGTTTGGACGTGAGCGACAGGAGATAGGGGAGGTGCAACTCCTCGAGGAACAGTATCGGATTCAACTGTTCGATGTAGGAATCTCCACCTACTACACCGTTGCCATCGCCAGAGACGATCTACTCTCGATCACTTCGATCTCAGCGGAACGTACCGTTCAAGTTTTGAAGGAGCGAGCCAGGCTCATCGCCGCCCGAGCAGTGTTGAGGGAGCAGCGGCGCAAAGAGCGGCGTGACAGGGCTGTCGCCGTGGGATCGAATGATGCTCGCAGTCGTCGTGGAGAAGGTCTGGACGTCCCCTCCGGGTCCAGCACTCCCTCCTCGTCTTCTCGGGTTCTTGCTCCGCTCAACCAGCCATTCTCTACCAGTAGTTCGCTGGAGGAGGGGATGGGTCTGCTCCAGCGATTACATCAGGTTTGCGAGGAACTTGTGCTCAGATCTGCGGATCTGTTGCAAGTCGGTCTTGAATGCAAGGAGTCGCTGCGTTCGTGGAGATCTGCAAGCGATGGAAATAGTCGTCTTTTCTTGAATCTGAGAGAGGAGAGTTTCTCCCTGGTCGAGCAGACCGAATCGATTTCCGATCGAATTCGAGCCCGCATGAAAGAGATCGATTGGACGGTTACCCAGATCAAGGATAAAGAACTGCGACCCCGTGATCTCCCTGAACTCGCCGATAGAATTCGACGGCGTGTCTTGCAGTGCGAGAAGAAGGTCGATTCCCTGGATGTATTACTCTCCGCCTGTAGGGATGGGCTGAAAGTTCTGGGAGATCCGATCGTGAAAACTACTGAACCGGAAGGTCAACAGGCTGTGACGGTAGTTCGTGGAGCCGTGACGAGGGAACCTTCAAGGCCTGCACCCAGTTCGGCCAGACCCGAAACGCAAGTGTTCGGGAGTGAGCGAAACCCAGATCGATTATCCAATGAGGCAGTGGCATCGAAGAGAGAGACTCTTGCCACCACAAATAATGTCCTGCGAGTTTCCGAGGAGACCAGTACTGCCGGAGAACTCGACTCCGATGCGTCCTCGGAGTCAGAAGAGGTAGAGCAACCAGAATCTGCTTCTGGCTCGATGCCCGGCGGCTTCTCCACCTTGCTGATCGGTGGATTGCTTGGAGCGCTGCTGGTGTTGGTTCTGACGAAGGTTGTCAGGAGCCTACTCTAGCTAGGGGCATATCCCCGTCTGAGCGCAATCCAGCGAGTCGTCGGTCGGGTCCACTCCACACTCAGGACCGCTCGGAGCTGGAGGAGGCGGGGATCCCGGGATGAAGAGGCTCGACAGCAGATAAACTGCATCGGCCACGTTCACGCCGCTATCGTCATTGCAGTCAGCCGCATCGAAGCAGGCGATCGGATCCGATCCAGGAACGAACAGGCTGGCGAGCAGGAACACCGCATCCGCCACGTTTCGTCCCCCATCGAGGTTGATATCGCCACGCAGGAACTCAGTGTCAGTAGGTCCACCACCGCCCTCGAGGGCCTCGAGATAGGTCGGCAGCAGCAGGAACAGGTCGCCTGCGTAACCACCGATCTCCCACGACTGGCAGATCACCGGTGCAAAATCACTGTCGTAATAGACTCCCACTCCATAACTGCCGAACGCATCCGATCCCTGCCAGATCATCCCCGCGCGGTTTCCGCCAAGGTCTGGATTCTGGTCACTGGGGACGAGGCGATCGGTGTAGTCGTTGCCGCCTGAGTCCTGGATGTAGGGTGCATCGAAACCGGTGAGGTCGAGACCGAAGTTCGAATCGAGTCCAACCAGTTCAACGAGGGAGTCATCACCGTTGTCGACGTTTCCGAAGATTTGATCCTCGACACCATCGTACAACGCGAAAGTGGTTGGATCATCGTATGCCCAGACATCATTACTCTCCATGAACAGGGCAACAGCGGGGCGCTCCTGGGATCCATCGAGTCCGCTGTCTCCGGTATGGATTTCGGAGAGAACGATTCCATCTTCCGGGGTGAGTTCATATCTCTCAGGGTAGGTTCCCAGGCAACACCAGAGAATCTCAGGGATCCCGGTCTGGTCGAGAAGGTTTGCCGTGAGGGTGTCCACCGTCATGACGCTGCGGCCGAGTTGGGTCAGAATATCTGCCAGGGTCAATCCACTGAGGATCTCTCCTCCCGTCTCGCCAATCCACACCACGTCGGTGATGGAAACGCCCGCTGTGGCAGGCAAACTGGTATTACTGCAGCCTTGTGCGAAGTCGAAGCCGACGATCTCGTAGGTATGAGCTCCAGCGGTAGGGGTATCGATGAACGAAGCGGTGGTGCCGGGAATCCCGGTCGCCACGATGATTGAATCCCTGACGATCTGAATCTCGTCATAGTCGATCGGGTTGATCCACTCGAGAGTGATATCGGTGCCATCCGTGGTGGCCGTAACACCTTGTGGTGGCAGGGTCTGACAACCGGCATCAATCATCAGACACCAGCGATCAAAGGTGGCGACATTTCCGGGGAACACGTCTTCGATCGTCATCAACCAGGGCCCCTGGGTACCCGTATTGACGAAATCCTGCATCGCACCGGGGCCGCTCGCTTCCATCGGACACCCACAGTTGTAGGGCGGCGCGTTGGCAATGGCTCCATTGCTGTAGACCACATTGATATCCGGTTCGGCACCTCCGAGGAGATCATGAAGTCGAACACCAATTCCGGTCGGAGAACTCAAATCGATGGTGAGGTCTCCGATAAATGGGTGACGCAGATCGACCAGCACATCGATGTCTCCGATGAGCACGTTGTTGGTGATCAAGATGAAGTCCGACACCGGGCTGACCGCCTGATTGATGGGTGTGCCTGGCTCACGGCACACCTCGATATCCGTCGATTCCAGCAATGCCACGTTCTTGCAAACCAGTTGGGAAACATTGCCGTTCTGGAAACTTTCGATGCAGATCACCGCGGTGCCGGGAACCGGTCGGGGCCCTCCGTTCCAGGTGGTACTGGTACCGGCCAGGGTTGCTTCCAGGGCGCCGTCGACGTAGACCCGCATTTCGTCGAAAACAGCCGGGCTGGTCCAGGATGCTTCCAGTTCTCCGGTACCCGGGGTGGAACTGGCCAGTAGGTCCAGAACCGGATCGACTCGAAAATCGGTGGTACAGCAGTTGGGTGGCAAAACTTCCCCCGTCACCAACGGCACCACGCAGTAAAGGACCGATGAGGGGACTGTCTGTGGCAGGGTTGTGTAACTGGTGGCGTTGCCATTATTGAGCGTCGTTTCCAGAATCCCATCAGCGTAGATCTCGAATCCCTCGTAGGTTTGTGGATTCGTCCAACTCAGATTCGCGAAAAACGACCCCGATGGTGCTTCGCAGAGGAAGTTGGTCACACTCCCCTGTTCGAAGGCACGCACACACCAGGAGTCGAGGGATCCGATTCGCGGCCCTCCTCCGGTGAAAACATCATCGATGATGAGGGTCCAGTCACCGACGGTGGAAATCCCCTGGTAGTCGGTCAGAACACCAGGTCCAGTTGGCTGGATCAGGCAGCCACAGGTCAGGGGCAAGGTGCCCTGGGCTGCACCCAGATCCCAGAAAATTGCCTCGATGGTGGTGGCGGCACCGCCATTCTCGTCATGGAGCCTGACCGTGGTCCCCGCATGGAGGAGGTCGATGACGAGGTCTCCGATGAAGGGATGGTTGACATCGATCTGTACCTGGAGATCTGCGATCTCGATGTCGTCGGTGATGGTGATCACGTCAACGGTCTGGGGAACGGTATTGCCGACAACCGAGCCGGGTGTTCGACACGATTCCACCGTTGGTGCCACCGATTGGGTGAGCAGGGTGCAACAGTCGGGGGAACAGGGGACCTCGCCGAATATTGTCGGCAGCAGACACACCTCGAGGGTAATTCCGATGCCGGGTCCGATGGCGGTGTAAGCGGTTGCATCTCCGGGCAACGTATCAACGAGGACTCCACCGACCAGCACCTGAACTTCGTCGTAGGTCATCGGATTGGACCAGGTGACCTCAACATTTCCAGTTCCTCCCAGATCTCTACAGAGCAGATTGTCGACGCCAAGAACCGTGGTCGAGACCGCCTGATCGAAAGTGTTCAGACACCAACCATTGAGAGATCCTGTGGCTCCTCCGGAGTATGTGTCGAGGCAGCGGAGAGTCCAGTCACCGATGGAACTGGTGCTGACCAGGTCAGCGAGAGTTCCCGGTCCGGAAGGTTGCATCCGACACCCGGAGTCAAAGGGAATCGAACCGTTGGCTGGACCCTGATCATCGAAGATCACATTGATGAAGTCGTTGGTACCGCCCCCCTGGTCGTGAATTCGCACCGATGTTCCATTGGGGGAGATGATCTCGACCTGTACGTCGTCGATGTAATCGTGGGCAATATCGACGAATACATCGACATCGACCACCGCCTCGTCGGTCGTGACGTTGATGACCTCTTCGGTTGGATTCGCTGTGTCCTCGGAGATGGGTACAGGAGATGGGAGTGTTGTACACAGAGTGATATCTGCGAGACAAATTTCAGTTCCGGTAAGGATCAGGCAGATCCACAGGATGCCGCATATGACCGAACGCAGACTGGGGAACACGGTGCCACCTTCCACCTTCCGGGGAGAACCATGTTGACCCAGAAATCGGGTCCCAGGCAGGTTCTCACCCTCCTCTATTCTTATGATACCGCCCGAAAAGTACTGGTGGGAACGGATACAGACCGAATTGACCAGTTTTGCCCGACGTGGGAGTCGGCTCGCAGTACGCCCTGTATTGGCTAGAATGCCGGATCGCACCGATCTGAACGGGGAGGGGAGGGGTTACGGTGGCTCGCGGAGAGACAAACACTCCTGAAAAACTCGGCGCTGCTAAAAACGTGGCTCCAGCATCTGGAGCGGCAAGTGAGACTCCGATGATGCGTCAGTATCATGCCGCCAAGTTGGAGCATCCCGATGAGATCCTGTTCTTCCGTATGGGCGATTTCTACGAGATGTTTTTTGGAGATGCTCGTCTCGCTTCCGAGTTGCTCGGGATTACCCTCACTTCGCGATCAAAAGATCGTGGGGGAGAGAAGATCCCGATGGCCGGTGTTCCCGTAAAGAGTGCCGAAACTTACATTCAACGTCTGGTCGAGGCAGGACATCGCGTGGCGATTTGTGATCAGATCGAGGATCCCCGATTGGCCAAGGGAATCGTCGACCGCGCAGTCGTTCGGGTTGTGACGCCCGGTACTTTCATCGCAGAGAACGGCCTCGATGAGCATATTCCGATGCATCTAGCCGCTCTGCGTCCCACGAATCAGGGGCCGGTTGGGATTGCCTGGGTCGATCTCTCGACTGGACGCTTTCACTGTGATGAACTGAAGCCGGGTGAGGGGATGGAGACTCTGCTTGCGGTGGCTCCGCGAGAACTTCTGCTGCCGGAAGGGTACCCGGTACAAGGGGATCATCACATCGAGTGGCTACAGGCGCACTTCCCCTCCTGTGTCATAACGAGGTGGCCAGAATGGCACTTCGAGCCGGAGCCAGCCCGCGAGAAGTTGCTGGCGCATTTCTCGACCAGCACCCTCGATGGTTTCGGTATCGAGCATCTTCGCTGTGGCTTGGCGGCCTCGGGAGCGCTACTGGAGTATCTGCGCCAGACTCAGCGACAGGCGCTTCCACACATCACTGCTTTACGAGCCGGGAGTTCTGGTCGACGTCTGATGCTCGATGTCACCAGTCACCGCGCCCTCGACCTGCTCGAGGTCGCTCGAACCGGAGAACGGCGCGGATCACTGCTCGACTTGCTCGATTGCACTCGAACTGCCATGGGCGCGAGATTGCTCCGTGAGTGGTTGCAAGCCCCCCTGATGGAAAAGGAACCGATACTGGCCCGGCAGGCCGCGGTCGCTGCCCTGGTTCGTGATGATCTTGTTCGCGACCGAATTTGTGACGGATTGCGCCAGGTCAGGGACATCGAGAGGCTCTCCTCCCGATTGCCACTGGGGCGGGTCCACGGCAGAGATCTGAGAGCCCTGTCGGTTTCCTTGCGCGCAGTGGAGATCCTCAAGGAAGTTCTTGCCGATGTCGAACCGCATCGCTTTGCGGAACTGGATCAGGATCTCGATGGAGATGGTTTGAGGGCAATCGCTGATCGCATCGAGGAGACGATCGTCGATGAACCTCCACTCTCCATCACAGAAGGTGGGATGATCCGAGACGGATACGATCCAACGCTCGATGAGTTGCGCGCCGTCTCCAGAGATGGTGTTTCGTGGATTGCCAGTTTCCAGGCGCAAGAACAGCAACGCACGGGGATCTCGACCCTCAAGGTCGGCTACAATCGTGTGTTCGGATACTACATCGAGGTCACCCATGCTCAGCGAGATCGAGTGCCCGAGGATTATTCCCGCAAGCAAACGCTGAAGAACGCCGAGCGATACATCACGCCCGCTCTCAAGGAGATGGAGCAGAAGGTACTCGGGTCTAGAGAGCGAGCGGATGCTCTCGAGGGTGAGATATTCCAGTCGCTCCGGGAGGAATTGACCGCATCCATCTCGATGCTGCAGGTTGCCGCCGCGGCCATCGCTGAGGTCGATGTTCTCATTTCACTGGCGACGGTGGCACGCCAGGAGCAGTGGAGTGCTCCTGAACTGGTAGAGGAACCGATCCTGGAGGTAGAAGCCGGATTCCACCCGGTGGTCGGCGCTGGTAGTGCGAGAGCAGATTTCACTGCCAATGATCTCGAACTGGGCGGGGAGTCGGGAACCCTGGCGGTAATCACCGGTCCGAACATGGCGGGAAAGTCGACCTATATCCGCCAGGCGGCACTGATCTCGATCCTGGCGCAGATGGGTTCCTTTGTCCCGGCAGTGAAGGCCCGATTGGGGATTGCTGATCGCATCTTCACGCGTGTAGGTGCTGCGGATGATCTGATACACGGCCAGTCTACTTTCATGGTCGAGATGGTCGAGACCGCCAGGATCTTGCACAACGCTACCGAGCGGTCCTTGATCATCCTGGATGAAGTGGGTCGGGGTACCAGTACCCATGATGGGATTTCCCTCGCCTGGGCGATTGCCGAGGATCTGGTTCATCGAGTGAAAGCTCGCACATTGTTTGCGACTCACTATCACGAACTGGTGGCTCTTGCCGAGGAGATGCCTGATCAGGTTCGCAATCTGAACGTCGAGGTGAAAGAGTGGCGTGACGAGATCGTGTTCCTTCACAGAATTGTTTCCGGAAGTGCAGACAAGTCGTACGGAATTCATGTCGCGCGTCTCGCCGGAATTCCAGCAGCGGTGCTCGATCGCGCCAGAGGAATCCTGGCTGAGTTGGAGACCGGCAGCACCGTGCTGAATCGTGCGGATCGAAGTATTGGCAGTGGCTCGGCCCACCATCCGTCGGATCCGATCCAGCCAGGTCTGTTCGATCAGCAGGAGAATCTATTGCGTGATCGTCTGAAACTGGTCGATCCGGACGATCTGACTCCTCGTATGGCCCAGGAGTTCCTATATCAACTGAGGACTCTGCTCGATGATGGCGAGAGGACTCCACACTAGCGTATTGCTCGTATCTGCTGCTCTATCGCTGTTCTTCACAATTCGCCGGGTCGATCGCCACGTCTCGTTCACGGTGGAAATGGACGACTCAACTCCCAAACTAGAAAGACTGGAGGCACCGTTCTTTAGGTGACGTTATCCAGCCCGTTGACTAAATACCATCCGGGCCGATAATCGAAGTGGGTTTATGCCAGAGTAATTGTTCAGAAAGCCGTGTTGGTCTCAGTGATTCGACCGGATTTCGAGACCAGATCTGGCAGTTTTTATTTGTTAGTAACTCCGGAATTGTCATATCGCACGCCGTGTGGAGGCGATGAGGAAAAATTGATGCAATGCAAACTCGGGCGGTTCAGTCGAACGCCCGTTGAGGAGGTAGTGATGGGGAACGGACCGTCCCGTATTCTCGGTATCGTCGGTATTCAGGCGATTGTGATCTTGTCTTTGGCACTCTGTATCGGGTCGACCGCAAATGCGACGATGTTGATCCCACTGTTGCCGAATTTTCCCCTTCTCGACTGCAACTCCAATGGCGTTGAAGATTCAACGGATATTGCCAATGGAACCAGTGCCGATTGCAACCTCAACGGTATTCCCGATGAGTGCGACATCGCCGATGGAACCGCAAAAGACTGCGATAACGACGGTGTGCCGGACACATGCCAGATTCTCGCTGGTGGGTCTGACTGCAACGATAACGACTTGCTCGATAGTTGCGAAGTGGCCCTGGGAGCCGACGATTGCAATGGCAACGGTGTTCCCGATGAGTGCGATCTTGATTGCGATGGCAACGGTTCTCCCGACGAGTGTGACATTACTGCAGATCCCACAGCGGATTGCGATGTAGACGGAGGTCTCGACGTATGTCAGTACTCTGATGAACTGGGGGGAGATCCTACCCTCGATTGTGACGGGAATGAGCAGCTCGACTCCTGCCAAATCGTTACAGATCCAACACTCGACTGCGATACCGATGGAACTCTCGACAGCTGTGAGACGGACACAGATGGCGACGGAACCATCAATGATTGCGATCCTGACGATGACAACGATGGTGTAGCCGATGGCGACGACAGTGCACCGCTCGATAAC
>DCAA01000023.1:131524-131783 GCA_002311345.1 Planctomycetes bacterium UBA1146
TCCCGCCAACGACGGCACCGACACTGATGGTGACGGAAAGTGCGACGCGGGCGATTTCGATGATGACAACGACGGTGTATTTGACGTTGTCGACAGTCATCCGCTCGATAACACCCAGTGCTCCGACACCGACAATGACGGCTGCGACGACTGCTCCAGCGGTACGTTCGATGTTGCCAACGACGGCACCGACACCGATGGTGACGGCACATGTGACGCAGGCGATTCTGACGATGACAACGACGGTGTCGCCGACGGT
>DCAA01000033.1:0-2351 GCA_002311345.1 Planctomycetes bacterium UBA1146
TAGGTGCCATAGCCAATAGGTGCCTCCTGCCGAAATACAGTCTTATCAGGCCGGGTCCAGATCTACGACCCGATCGATTCCTCGTTCAGGAAGCCAGCGCTTCGGCCGTAGAAAACCGTCGACAACCCTGCCGATGCCACGTACGACCCCCTGGCACCAGATGACCCGCAGATCGCCTTCGATGCCGGAGTTCTCCGCCACCTGAGGGTGCTCCAGTTCATCGAGGGAGAGCAACTGGCCATGCCCGAGACAAACCGCCTGGTGCTGATCCACCTCGACACGAGAGATCTGACAGAGCAATTGCTCCAGCGACAGCCAATCGGATTCAACGACACGATCAGGCAATACCGCATCGGTCACCGAATGGACACCGCTTGCGATGCGACGCAACGCCATCAGGCTTGATGGACATCCGAGGCTGTCTCCCAGATCACGCGCCAGACTGCGGATGTAGGTCCCGCGACTGCAATCGACTTTCAATCGTAGACGGGGTCCATCGAGTTCCAGGATAGTGAGGGAATGAAACACCACTTGTCGACTCGGAGGAGGCGTATGATCTCCCGACCTGGCTCGTTCGTAGGAGCGTCGCCGCCCGACCCGGATGGCACTGTGGACCGGAGGGACTTGAGTCTGATTGCCCAGGAAACCGCACAGCGCCTGTTCGATCCGCTCGAGAGTCGGTATCTGGCAATGAGGAACCGGACAGGAGAGTGGACCCTCGGCATCGTCGGTCGTACTGGAGATACCGAACCAGATGGTCGCCTCGTAACTCTTGTCGTGAACGGTGAGCAACTGCTGGAAACGACGACCAGCCCCACCGATGATCACCAGCACTCCGCTGGCCATCGGATCGAGGGTTCCGCAGTGGCCGAGACCCTTGAAATCGAGTCGTAATTGCACCTGGTTGATGATAGCCCGCGAGGTCGGACCCCTCGGTTTCCAGATGACCAGACCCCCGTCCGGGGCTGACGAACGGCTTGGCAAGGCAGTCACCCGACCTCTATCCAGCAATCCACCCGACAACACGATGAGAAAATGGAGGCGCCGGGAGTCGAACCCGGGTCCCGAAACGCTTCCCACGAAGCTTCTACAGGCATAGTCCGTCTATTATTGCCTCGCGATAGGCTCCAACGGACAGGATCCAGAACGCGAGCGCCGGTTCAATCTCGCCTGAGAGACCACCGGCAGGGTCTCTTTTGGCCAGCCCGGAAGTATGGCCTTCCGTCCGCCGTACCAGGCAAACGACGGGGGAAGGGGCGCCTAGGTTACTAGGCAGCCATTGCGAAGTTGTTGTTCGCAGTCAAAAATTTTACCCGGTGTTTTAGGAGGCCTCCGGATAACCTCCGCCTGCCACTCCATGTTCCGACATCCGGTCGAAACCGTTTCGCCCCCTTCTCATCTCAACTCATCTCGACGGACCGGGAGGTTCCCGATCCAATCCATGGTATCAGATTACCGATGCTTGCAACGAACGGCAACTCATCTGCCTGGGCGACAGACTCCGTTTGCGACCATGTTCGTGGAATTCCGGCAGCCAGCGACGAAATCGAGCATTTGCACGATGGATCCCCGGTGAAATCTCGATGGAATGTGGTCGCGGAAGATCTGCAGACAGCCGCCCAGCAGCGACCTCATCGATCAGTCACCTCTCCGTAGCGCACGCTGGATGTCGCGCTTCATCTCCTTCTCCTTCTTGGCGCGCCTCTTGTCATGGATTCTCTTTCCACGACCCACAGCGATCTCGACCTTGACCTTGCCCTTCTCATTGAAGTAGATCTTCAGCGGAATCGCGGTCAGCCCCTTCTCCTCCATCTTGACGCGCAACTGTTTCACTTCACGCCGATGAATTAGCAACTTACGCTTGCGGGTCGGCTCGTGATTGGAGTATCCGCCGTGGCTGTATTCGGCGATGTGAACCTTCAGCATCCATGCCTCATCGGCGTCGATTCGAATGAAACCATCGACGATTTCGCACTTTCCGGCACGAAGGCTCTTGACCTCCGATCCGCGCAAGACGATCCCCGCCTCGAGAGTATCGAGAATCTCGAGTTCGTATCGGGCTCGGCGATTTTTTGCGATGATCTTCATCTCGGGGATGGACCTTCCACGTCCCTGCACACCACTTATCCGGGTTGCGTTTGTACCACGGAGCGCTACTTGCCATCATGGGACTCTTGACAATACGCCCGTCCGGGGCTATTCATGCGCGTTCGTGCCGAAGTGGCGGAACTGGCAGACGCGCCAGGTTCAGGTCCTGGTCCGGTTTTAATCGGGTGGAGGTTCGAATCCTCTCTTCGGCACCATTTTTAAACTCCGGGGGCGATTAGCTCAGCTGGTTAGAGCGCTACGTT
>DCAA01000033.1:2508-4127 GCA_002311345.1 Planctomycetes bacterium UBA1146
TCGAGTCCCTCATCGCCCACCATTTAATTCATAAGGGACGAGTTCATTGAGTGAAACACTGTCCTAGGTTCGATTTATTTGATTTCAATCCTACGGGAAATCGTATTGAACCATCGCTCCTGTTCTTTCAGACGCGCATCTATGGTGATCCAAATTTTCTCCGGCTCCAATAATTCAGAACCAGAAAGAAGTTCATCAAACATATCTTCATCCATATCGTTGAAATATCTGTCATCTGTATAACGCTCAGTACGACCTAGTTTGAAGGAAGCGTAGAAGTAACCACCAATCTTCAGGAATTTAGCCAAGTGCTGAATTGTTCGCATCAGTTCCACCCTGGGGACATGCAGCAAAGAGGCACAAGCCCAAAGGCCATCAAACTGAGTCACTGATTCGTAATCGAGAAAAGTGCTATGGATGGCCTCGACGCCGGTGAATTTAGACGCGAGTTGGGCCATCTTTATCGACCCGTCGAATGGCTGAACCTGAAAACCTGTATCCAGAAAAACTTTGGTATCCCGGCCGCTACCGCAACCAGCATCTAAAATCGACCCACCCTCAGGAAGAAACTCTAGGAAGACATTCCGAATCTCCGAAACATCGATCTCAACCGTTCGGTCAAAAAACTCATCCGCATTCTGATCGTAGTATGAATCACCCATCTGTTGTTAGAACACTTCCGAACCGCGAGAATCGGTATCCCAAAAATCCTCACCGGAGTATCCCAAAGCTTCAGAATAAACACTGAGCAGAAAATTCTTGCGAGCTTTCTCCTGCCTACCGGCAAGTTTAAACAGCGTTTCACGCAAGGGTTTGTGGCTTTGAATGAGCCATTCATTTCGCTTATGCAACCTCTGAACAAATCTAAATGCCGGCATTTGTTCAAATTTTCCGTTTTCTCCCCGGTTACACAAAGGGCATGCCAAGACAAGATTCCAAAGCCCATCCAAGATGGGAGGGAATCCTCTCGACATCAGAATCCAGGGGATAAAATGATCGACATCTGCCAATAGCGGATCATGGGCAACAACACTGATCGGGGCAAAACAATAGAAGCATTTCCCTTCCTGATAACCATCTAAAGCGGGTCGTGCCGATGTGACGTTGACCCTCTTTCGTTCATCCTCAATAAAAAATGTTTGTTCCTCACAACTGTAATCGACTTTTAATAAATTTGGTGAAATGCCAAGGTCCCATGCCGTCTCCACCAACCTCCAACGTGCTTCAACTTCCTCTAGCATATTTCCATATTGTCCAGAGTTGACCAATCGGTAGAAGTGTTCCGTCAACCTGATCCCTCGACTTTCCTTTCTTTCGTCGTTGAAAAATCGGTGCCGAACGTCGCTACGACCTACCATGTGAAAAGCATCGATTACGTCTTTAAATCCATGCTGGACCGTTATTGATCGAAGTTGATCTTCAGAAATCTCTTGACGATTGTAGGCACGGCAGGCTTCCAAGGGACGACTCGACCTCGACTTCCCCTGAGTGTCGGCCAACTTTAGATGCCTACAAATCTCACTCGCAAATGGAACAGCAAGATCCTCGACCAGCACCAAATCATTCTCCCGCTCGCCAAATTCTAACAGGGTCCGTGCAAGTGCAAATTTATAGGAAGC
>DCAA01000033.1:4254-4716 GCA_002311345.1 Planctomycetes bacterium UBA1146
GTTCTCATTCAGATGTGCCTATCCAGCCTTCGCCGATACGGGGGCCGGCTTGGGGCGTGAAAAGACCAGCATCGTTTCACTACTGTCTTTTTTCTGGATTCGATAACCCTCGGTGTCAAAGCCCGACAGATCAGAGATCTTCTTTGGTCGGTGATCGGCCATCCAGCGTGCCATCAGACCGCGGGCTTTTTTGCCGTAGAAGGAGATGAACCTGGCCTTGCCCCGGTCGACCTCGAGAAACTTGACGCCGATCACCGGTACCCCGAGCGACTCGAGTCGCGCCGCCTTCGAGTACTCATCACTGGCCAGGTTGATGAGCGCGGTGGCTCCGGCTTCGGCAAGATCCTTGCGCAGTAGCCTGGCGATCTGATCGCCCCAGAACTGGTACAGGTCAGAGCCCCCACCCGTCTTCAACCGGGTGCCCATCTCGAGTCGATAGGGCTCGATCACATCGAGGGGGCG
>DCAA01000033.1:4790-12178 GCA_002311345.1 Planctomycetes bacterium UBA1146
CTTCATCGTCCAGGCCTCCAGCCCCTGGTAGACATCGCCGCGGAAGCAACTGGCCGCAGTGGCGCGGGGATTGGTACGAGAACCGAAACTCGACCAGCGTTCGACATTCATATCAGCCAGTTTGGGAGAAAGCGACATCAACGAAGCCAGCTTCTTCGGCGAGTAGCCCTCCAGCCGTGACACCAGTTGCCGCGTCTGCCCACCGAGTCGAGGGCGAGAAGATTGCCCAGTGTTCGCCGACAGCGTCGCTTCCATATCGAGCGTCTTCGCCGGAGAGAGAATTGCAAAGAGACCAGCCATGGAGCCAAGGTAACGGATCTGGACCACGATGAAAGAGTCTCAGACCTGCTGCTCATCGAGGATGTGCTCGCAACGAGCAAGAGTTTTACCAACTCGTTTCGGCCACGCAGACTTGAGACGTCGAAATTGTTTACCCGCCAGTTCGAGCAAGGAGTGAATCTCTTCGCAGGCGAGACGCGCCCGATCGGTGGCACCGCAGTGGTGCTGATGGCGCTCGAGAAACGCTTGCTGTAGCGGTGCGGCTGCCGGGATCAGTTTGCGGATCTCTAGCATCGAGAGCTGTCCCAGGAAACTTCCCAGATCGAGACTGGTATCGCCGTATCCGGCCCACTCGACGTCGACGATCCAGTCACAATTGTCATCGATCAGGATCTGCTCCTGGTGAAAATCCCCATGTACGGTTCCCTGGATCCCTGGCGGGGCCTTCTCCAGCAGCCGTTCGAGCCGCTCATGGATCTTCTTTGCCTTGCTGGAAAAGGGCTGCTGGCAGTATCCCAGCAGTTCGACACTGGCATCGCTTGAACGCAATCGAGCCTGCGTATCCGGATCATCGCGGTCGAAGGCACCACAGCGATGCAGTGTCGCCAGATCGTCGGCGGCGCGCTCGACCGCTCCGATCGGATCATCTCCCTGGATCTCGTCGGCCAGACTGCGACCGGAGATACACTCCATCGCGACCACTTCGCAGGATGGTTCGGCAAACAACAGCCGAGGTGATCGAAGCCGATCACTGCTCGAAAGCGCATCGCAGAGACGCCTTGCACGCGCCTCCACCTTGCGTGCCATCCCCCTGCGCTCGAAGCGCAGCACCACGGAAAGAGCCAACGGGTCCGACAATCCCGGAGCGATCCAGAATGTGTCGCAACGACAGACTAGCCGCCGCTCCGGCTTGTACTTCAGAACCGTACTCTTCAACTTTTCGGCAGCGAATTGCCACTGTCCGACCACGACACACCCAAGATGACGCTCCAGCAATTCGGACAGTTGTTCCCCCGAACGCAACAACGAGAGATTCGGAAGTCGAGAATCATTGGGAAACTCTATGAAAATAGCTCGCTGGTCGTGGAGGACGAGCAGATCCTCGATCACCTTTCCCGGGTGGATCGCGGCGGCTTTCGCACGCCTGAGTTCTCGTCCGAAGGTGTTTTGCGACTCGCAACGCACGAACACACTTATGGTTTCGCGCTGATCCTCATCGGTGCTGCTGATCTCCACGTCATAGGCGACCAGGCTGTCCTTGCCCGGATGAAACCGTAGATGACGCACCTGGCATGATTCGATGGTGACGGGCGAATCAGCGCAACTCTCGGCCAAGGCGGCCGTCACGAAGTCAGGATCGAGAAGGGGCGCCAGTTCGAGACCGATTCCTTCGGGAACCTGTAACTTCTCCTTGCCCCTCCTCGGGACGGGAGACAAACCATCGTCCATCACCTGGTCGCTTTCAACAGCACTCGCTGCTGCTGGAAACCGGGGGCTTCGTGCTTCTCTTTCAATTGTTCGCGCCGATGGGTTCCGAGCACATCGACCTGGGAGTACCCGGCACGATCGAGTAACTCGATCATGTAACTACGAGTCGGCAGCATCTGGTAACGGCCCGCCTTCTTGCTCTTTCTGCGCAGTAGTAGAGACACTTCCTCTCCCGATTCTGGCATCGCCTCGACATACTCGATGAAGGACACCTCCTCGGTGAGATCGAACAGTCGATCGATGGCCAGCAATGGATGGCGAAGGTGATGGAAGACCGACAGGAACAATACGATGTCGTGGCGTCCGATCTCAGCGCTGTCGAGTTGAAAGAAATCAGTTTTCCTGAACTCGACCTTCGAAGCGCGAAGTTGGTGAAGGAGACCAGCCTTGCGACACGCATCGGGATGATTATCGATCGCCAGAATCCTGGCGGCACCACGCGATTCGAACTCGAAGGAATAAAAGCCCTCACTGCAGCCGATATCGAGCACCGATTTCCCTGACAAATCAGCGGGAAGATCCATCATGGCGATCTTGTCACGCTCGGAAGCACCGGTCTCTCCGGCAGTCGAGGTGCCATCGCCGAGAGGAATCGACTGGTACCACTGCTCCTTGCGAATCCGCGCCAGCAGAGTTTCACGGTCGGTCGTCATCGTCAGCCTCCATCAACACAGACGAGCAATAATCACCTCGAAGGGGCCAGGACACCCCTCCACTGCCGTTCGCTCCGGTTACAATGAGAGCATGATGACAAGGAAGTCCAATAAACTCCATCAAACAACGGCCAGAGAGTGGCGTGAGTCTCTCATCGACTTCTGTCGGGCCTGTTCATTGTTATGGCTGGTAGTTCTCAGCCCCAATGCCACATTGCCAGCCGACCAGCTGCAAGAGACAGCCATGCCATCGCAACTCACCGACCTTGCAACTGAACGAAAAGTGCTACGCGAGATGATCATCGAAGGTCGGGCACAGACGGCACTGGAGAGAATCCAATCTCTGCAAACGACACACACCTCCGATTCCGGACTGATGTTTCTCGCCGGTGAAGCCTTCTATGCGCTCGAACAGTTGCAAGAAGCGGTGATGGCCTTCGAGGCAGGACTCGAACTGAACCCCTCGAAAAAAGGACAGTTGTTCAATCTCGGCCGGGCACTCCAGGCCCTTGGACGAGACGAGCAGGCATTGCTGGTTTTCAACCGCATGCAAAAACGACCCGAGGCTTCCTTCCAGACGCGTGGGCTGTTTGGCGCCGGACTCTCGCAACTGAACCTGGGAAAAGAACAGACGGCGAGGAATTTATTTGTCCGTTCCTTGCAACTCGATCCCACTTTCGACCGTGCTCGTTATCGTCTCTCCTTGTTACTCCTTCACCAGGATCCGGCCGAGTCCCTCTCGATGCTCGAGACGATTCTTGCGCGCGATCCACTGCATCACGGCAGTGCCTACAACCGGGCACTGGCACTGCGAAACCTGGGCCGCAGCCAGCAAGCGACAAAAGCGATGGCCCACTACCGGAGAATCCTCGAGGGGCGCTCCAGGATCGCCTTGCTGCGAGAACGCTGGGCCGTGGCTCCGCTCGACATCGAACTGATGCTGGAACTGGGTCGGGTACACAGAGAACTGGGAGCCATCGCCGAGGCACTGCGCTGGTATTCGCGTGGCGGACTCGCCGCCCCTACCGATCCGCGTCCGGCGGTCGAATCGGTCCGCACCTTGCTCGTTGTCGGAAGAAGGGCCGAGGCGATGGAACTGGTGAAAAGACTGCAGGGAACAGCGGCCGCCATCCAAGCACAGCAACTGCTCGAGAGTTCGAAATCACCTCCGGCGACCGACAATCCCGCGACTGAAGATCATTAGATGGGCCACTGCTGCCGGGACCGTTCCTTGCGACGAATCTCGGTATTGACCTGGCGTTTGCCGCTGGTAGCGATCAGCAGCACAAACAGATAGGCATAGAAGATGGCCATCGCGGTGACGATATACCCTGGTGGAATACTTTCGTAAGTGAAGGCCTGCTGCAGTCGATATAACCATTCTCCATCTCTGGGAGCGCGCACCCACCCCAACAGTAACCACGACCCGAGCACGATGAGAAATAGCCAGATATAGGTGCGAGAAAGACGACGACCGATCGCTTCCCATCGCGACATCTTGTAGGTGGGTGCCAGGAGGTCATTGCAGAGGATCTCGCGCCAGTTTCCTTCCGACAGCGGCTCATCCTGAAGCAGCGCCGGCACCATCAAGTGCACTTCCAGCATCCGCACCCGCATCCTCCATACATCGAAGTAGCGATATCTACGCGCCTCGATGTGAAGTAGCAGGTAGAGAAGCAAACAACAGAAAGGAAGTAACACGATGGAACCGTCACCGGATGTGTAGGCCAGCGATACGATCGCCATCGTCGAAACCACCGCCCAGTGGCTGGTGGCATCCATTCGTTGACGCCAGACATTCGCTCGAGAAAGTTCACCCCGATAGAAGTGGGCCAGTACCTGCAGATTCGAGGCGGGGAATCGCTGGACGAGAGCACTCGCCGGTTCCACCCCCCCAGCACCCTCTGTCGTGGCGGCTTCATCCCCCGATACCATCTCTTCCCCTCCCACTTGCCGATCGTTTCCCTGCGAGAAGACTGCCCATCGATACCTTCATCGTCAAGGGTGGGGTTTCTCCAGCACCCAGCACGGGACCTTCTCGACGGGCCATCGAGAAGTGGATGGAGCGCCTCCGGGCGCGCCGCGAGGTGGTTTTTCAGGATATGACGCTCATTTTGGCCGTAATCGTGGCGGATCTGGTCCGGTCCTGTTGACCCTACCGGCACCTTCTCGGTACGATCCTGGAATGAGTAGTCGTAACAATCGCAAGGTCAAGAAGGCCAATCACGGCAAGCGCCCGGCGAATCGTAATCGTCGTGCCGCCCGCTCCGCGAAGTTCAAGAACTAGTCCTCGGACCGGTTCCTGAGCCACGCCTCGGATCCTGCCCATCTCCACCCTTCTGTTCTCCTTACCAGTACTCTGCTGGCACCCAGACGGTCCATCCGTTAAAAAACCGTCAGGGAATCTGACGTTTCAGTCGGTATTGAATCATCGTCAACGAGCGGCTCGCCGTCCAATACAGCGGAGGTACCAGGATGGACACCGATCTTCTTCAGCAAACCGCACGCAAGATGGTGGCTCCCGGTAAAGGAATCCTCGCTGCCGACGAAAGCCATCCGACCATCGGAAAACGCTTTGGTGCCCTCGGCATTGAAGCCAGCGAAGAAAACCGCCGTCTCTACCGGCAAATGTTCTTCTGCAGTCCAGGAATAGAAAATTACATCTCCGGAGTCATCCTCTTCGATGAGACCATCCGGCAGAGCACCGATGATGGAGTTCCCTTTCCTCAATGGATGAACTCACTGGGGATCGTTCCAGGAATCAAGGTAGACAAAGGGGTGAAACCCCTACCCGGCCATCCGGGTGAAACCGTCACCGAAGGTCTCGATGGATTGCGTGACCGCCTCGCAGAGTACTTCGAACTGGGTGCTCGCTTTGCCAAGTGGCGTGCTGTCATCAACATCGGAGAAAATTTGCCGAGTACTGCCAGTGTGGTGGCAAACGCTCACGCTCTGGCGCGCTATGCGGCACTTTGCCAGGAGGCTTCGATCGTTCCCATCGTCGAGCCCGAGGTGTTGATGAGCGGTGATCACGACATCGATACCTGCGAGACGGTTACCACAAAAGTCTTGCAGTGCACCTTTGAACAACTTCAGCAGCAAGGAGTACTGCTGGAGGGAATCGTGCTGAAACCATCGATGGTCATCCCCGGCAGTGAAGGTCCGGTTGCTGGAATCAAGGAAGTGGCACAGCGCACTGTTCGATGCCTGACCAGTACTGTGCCTGCTTCGGTACCCGGTATTACTTTCTTGTCGGGGGGCCAAAGCGATGAAGATGCGACATCGCACCTCGACGCCATCAATCGACTCGGCGACCATCCCTGGAATCTGACCTTTTCCTATGGAAGAGCCCTCCAGACCACAGCGATGAAAACCTGGGGAGGGAAACCGGAGGCGCTTGAATCCGCTTCTCAGGCGTTCCTGAAGCGTGCTCGTTGCAATTCAGCCGCTACCAGTGGAACCTGGGAACCGTCGATGGAAGAAACCGCCGTCTGACCCGAGAGCAACCTGTTCTGGTGGGCGGGGTTCTTCCTGTAGCCCCAATTTCTTTCGAGAACAGGAGCCTACCCGATGAAGTACAAAAAACCCGATCCGTTCGCGGTCGCACCTGGTACATCCATCGAGCAGATAAATACCCTCCGAACTCCAGCGAAGTTGATCCTGGCACTCGGATTCGTGCTGCTCTTTGCCAGTGGTTTCGTGCCAAATCAAGATGAGCCCAGCAGCGGCGCTGACACCACAGCTCCAGCCCAAACCGAGGCGGTCATCGGACTCGATGGTGCCGCACATCTGCTCGGCAGGACCACCTTCGGGGCTCCGCTCGAACAGTTACAGCAATACGGCTCATTGACCCGCACGGAAGCGGTCCAGAAATTAGTGGCGACTCTGGTGACCGAATCGGTGACGCCATTGCCGCAGTGGGCCCCCATGCTTCCTTCCGATGTCGCCAAAAAACGAGGCAAGACCGAAGAGACCCGCAAGGCGTTCCAGAGGGAGAGCCGCCGCTGGCAGGCAGAACTACGCACCTGGTGGACTCGCGAATTGATCTCCAGTCCATCACCTCTGACGGAGCGCCTGGTATTGATGTGGCACGGCCATTTCACATCGGAGATGCGCAAGGTGCGTTCCGCGCAGGCGATGTTGCGTCAAAATCAGATGTTCCGGCGCCTCGGTAGCGGCGATTTCCGCAAATTGCTGCACGAGGTGGCGCGTGATCCCGCCATGGCCATCTACCTCGATACCCGGCGAAGCACCCGTGAGAAGCCCAACGAGAACTTCGCTCGCGAATTGCTCGAGTTGTACGGACTCGGTGAGGGCAACTACACCGAGGATGACGTCAAAGAAGCCGCCCGGGCCTTCAGCGGCTATCGCATCGATGCGCGAACAGGATCATTGAAAATGATACGTCGGCGTCACGATTCCGGAGAGAAAACGGTGCTCGGAACGACCGGTCCGCTGGGAGCCAAAGACGTGGTCGATGCGGTGCTTGCGCAACCAGCATGCCCGCGCTGGATCAGTCGCAGATTCTGGATCGAATTCGTCTCCCCCACTCCGGATGACCTGGTGATAGGAAAGTGGGCGAAGTCATTCGTGAAAAGTGAATGGCAACTGAAGTCACTGCTGGAAACCGTCCTGCTCAGTGACGCATTCTGGTCGCAACAAAACCGAGGGTCACTGGTCAAGAGTCCGGTCGACCTGGTGATCGGTACCATCCGGTCCTTACAACTGGAGAAAGCTCCAGCAGGCCAGTCGCTTCGCATCATCGGTCGGCTCGGTCAGCAACTGTTCGATCCCCCCAACGTGGCGGGCTGGCCTGGTGGCGAACAATGGATCGATGCCACCACATTGCTCGAGCGTCGCCGCTTCCTGTCAGCAGAACTGCAGGAGATCTCCATCCTGTCGATGATGAAATTCAATCCGGGTCAGGTCACCGATCGCGCAAATCCGGATCCACAGGATCCCGAGATG
>DCAA01000033.1:12201-12888 GCA_002311345.1 Planctomycetes bacterium UBA1146
ATGGATCCGGAGATGACTCCCGGGATGAGTATGGCCCGAGAGATGCCAAAGCGAGTCAATCGCCGTGATCGCCGCCGGCTACTTCCGGCAGTGGCCAAGAAGTACCGGCAAATGTGGTCTCAACTCGGCGACGATGCGATGGCACGGATGTCAAAACTACAGAGCTGGTTGCTGCCACTGGAACCGGTCGGCGAGATCAAGGATAGCCCAACGATCCAGGCACGGCTGGGATCGGTACTGCTCGATCCCACCTACCAGTTGAAATGAGGAACGATGATGGATTTTGATCGCAGAACCTTCCTACGCCTCGGAAGTGCCGCCTGCCTGCCCCTGATGTTCCCCGGTGTGCGTACCTGGGGTCTCGATGAAGAAACTGCCACGAATACGGCCCTCGGTGATCGCATCCTGATCCTGGTCGAGTTGCAAGGTGGCAACGATGGTCTCAATACCGTGATCCCCTACCGCGATGAGCGCTACAAGATATTGCGTCCACGGATCGCCGTTGCTGATTCAAAGGTGATGGATCTCGGTAACCACCTCGGGATGCACGATGCCCTGTCGGCACTCGGCGAATCGTGGGAGGCCTCCGAAATGTGCTGGATTCTCGGGCTCGGATATCCAGAGCCCAATCGTTCTCATTTCCGTAGCATCGAGATCTGGGAGACCGGCTCTGACTCCGACGAGGAA
>DCAA01000033.1:12977-50014 GCA_002311345.1 Planctomycetes bacterium UBA1146
GATGGTATCGTGCTCGGGGGAGGCGACGCGGGACCTTTCTATGGCGCGACGACGCGAGTGATTCACCTTGATGATCCGGCCAGTTTCGCACGACAGGCTCGCCAGATCCCCGAGATCGCCCGCGGAATGGATGCTCGCAAGGCACTCGGCCACCTGCTCGATGTACAAGAAGATGTGAAGCGGGCCGCACTGGTGATCGAACAGAAGCGCGCATCGGCACCCGCTCTCGGGGTCAAGTTCCCGACCAGTCGCTTCGGTAAGCGCTGCGAGATCGCCGCCACCCTGGTAGCAGCAGGTGTGCCCTGTCCGCTGATCAAGTTGTCGCATGGCGGTTTTGATACCCATACCGACCAACCGCGTCGTCATCCTCGCTTACTGGGCGAACTGGCCCAGGGACTTGCCGCCTTGCGCAAGGCGTTGATCCAGAGCGGCGACTGGGGCCGGGTACTGATCTCGACCTACTCCGAGTTTGGTCGTCGCGCCAAGGAGAACGGTAACCAGGGAACCGATCACGGCACCGCCGCACCGCACCTGATGATGGGTGGACAGGTGAAGGGTGGATTCGCCGGTTCCCAACCAGATCTGGGCCAACTGCAGAAAAACGATCTCATCTACACCACCGATTATCGTCGCCTCTATGCGACCATCGAGCAGCAGTGGTTCCAGATGGATCCAAACTCGAAGGTGTCCAGAGGGCAAAGTCCACTGGCAATTCTTCGAGGAAAGAGCCTCTGACAGGCGCAGACAGGGCGCTATCGCTTCATCCGGCCTCGTTTCGGCGCTAACCTGACGATGCCTTGCTGGGACAGACCCTGTGGCTGGAGTGGATGCACGAGAGATGACTGCGCTGACCCTGAGTATCCTGGCCCTGATCCTCGGACCGGTGGTCGCCGTGGCGGGGAACCGATTCCCACGTCTGCTGCCGCTACTCGATGGCTTCGTCGTCGTCTCCATCTGCGGTCTGGTGCTGCTGGAGGTGATTCCCTATGCACTGAAAGAGGTGGGGCTATCGGCGCTGCTGCTGGCGGGGGCGGGGTTGATCGTGCCCTCCATGTTCGAGAAGTACCGCGGTGAGGTGGCGCGCAAGGCGCATGTGCTGGCGCTCTCGCTCGCCATCCTGGGAATCCTGGGGCATTCCCTCATCGACGGCATCAGCCTGGCGGTGGCCGGTTCAGGTGCCGAAGAATCAGCACTGACGTGGGCCATCGTCATTCACCGGCTACCGGCAGGCCTCGCCATCTGGTGGTTATTGCGTCCCATCTATGGCAAGCGGGTCGCAGTCGCCGTACTGACGTTGGCAGTGCTGGTCACTTTCGTCGGTTGGCTGGCAGGAACCGGGGGAGAGTCGTGGCTAGAAGGGTTCCCGACCGGAGCACTGATGGCGCTGATGGGAGGTGCCCTGCTCCACGTCATGCTGCACGGATCCGAGCCGAAGATCGCCAAGGGTAGCAACGGTCCCGCCCTGTCCGCATTCGGTGGTTTGCTGGGACTCGGTTTCGTCCTCTTCACCATTCTCGATCCGGGTCACGCCCAGGCACACTCCGATCACTACGAACCACTATCGCGCTTCTTCGACAACTTCCTGTATCTGGCGCGCGAAAGTGCCCCGGCGCTGCTGATCGCCTACACCGTCGCCGGATTGATCCATGCTTGTCTTCCAAGGGCCACCGTCGACTGGCTAGCGCGTGGATCGACGACAAGGCAAGCGATGAAGGGACTCGTGTTCGGGATCCCACTTCCCATCTGTTCCTGTGGAATCTTGCCGCTCTACAAGAGCCTGGTGAACAAAGGGGTTCCGACGGCGGCAGCCGTGACACTACTTCTGGCCACTCCGGAACTGGGAATCGATGCCATCTTCTTGTCATTCCAACTGGTCGATACTCCATTCGCCATCGCCAGGATCATCACAGCTGCAGTACTGGCACTGACAGTCGGCCTGCTGGCGGTCCGTTTCATCCCGCCGATCTCGCCGGAAGATATCGAGACCGTCGAGGAGAGCGATCAAAAGAGCCTTCCTGAGCGCCTCCGGCAGGGACTACGAGTGGGTCTCGGCGACCTGGTCGACAACACGGCGCCATGGATCGTGTTCGGATTGGCGCTGGCGGCAGCCCTCAAGCCGCTGGTGGAAGACGGCGAGTTCTTCGCCTCCATCCCCGGAGCGCTGGAAGTTCCCGCCTTCGCACTGCTCGGTTTGCCCGTCTACGTGTGCGCCAGTGGTGCCACTCCTCTGGCCGCGGTGTTGATCTTCGGGGGAGCCTCTCCCGGAGCTGCCATCGCTTTCTTGCTCACCGGTCCCGCCACCAACGTCACCACCTTTGGCATCCTTGGATCGATGCACGGCAAGAAGGCAGCGATCCTGTTCGCCGTCGCCGTCGGAATCGGAGCCATCGGTTGCGGCTATGCCGTCAATGCGTTCATCCCGGAGGTGACCGCCAACGTCGCGAATATTGCCACAGGACATGATCACGAGGCGGGCACCGGATCAGCCAACCAGATCGCTTCTTTCGCCAACCTTCTACTGATGGCCGTCGGATTGCTGTTTGCGGCCAGCATATTCCGCAAGGGGCCCCGCTCTTTCATGTCACAGGTGTTCGGCGTACCCACCGATGATCCCGATGGCGCCGATGACGCCTCCTGCTGTTCTACCGACGACGAACCGACCGAACCGGAACCGGGAAAAACCTGATGTAAAGGTTCCTGAAGATCCGGTCGGGTCTGGTTGTACTCATTCATGACTACCGGTAGCATCGTTTCGATCAGTCGGAACACCTATTCCGACAGAAAGGAACCCGGACATGCCATACCCAGAAGAACTGGTCGATCCGATGCGTCGTGAACTCTCCGACAATGGAGTGACGGAACTGAAGTCCGCGACCGAGGTCGATGATTTCCTGAGTCCCGATGGCGGCAGCGCTTTCGTCATCATCAACAGCGTCTGTGGATGTGCTGCAGGAGGGGCTCGCCCCGGAGCGCTGCTGGCTCTCAAGTCGGAAGTCACTCCAGATCGAATCGGAACCGTGTTCGCCGGCCAGGATACCGAGGCCACCGAACGCGCGCGCGAACACTGCAGCCAGGTTCCTCCCAGCAGCCCTTCGATGGCGCTCTTTCAGGGCGGAGAAATGGTCTGGTTTCTTCCCCGTCACATGATCGAGGGGCGTGATCCTCAGACCATCGCCCTCGACATCGTCAACGCCTTCGAGGAGCACTGCGCGCCCGCGGACGCGTAGTGCCCCGAGACGCGGGACGCTCCGGTGGGTACCTTTCACGACGACATGGGAGAGTTGCACGGCATCACCGTGGTGGTCTCCCAGCATGACGGATGTACATGGATCGGTCGCTGTCACAGCGAAGATGATGTCGAGGTGATCCTGCACGATGCAGATCAGCACGACCCGGCAGCGAGCGACGAGAACGCCGAACAGTGGCTCCAGCGGGCGCGCCGTTTCGGCCACTGGCCCCGAGTCTCAACCATCCGGATCCCGCGTCCACAGGTCTCGGGGCTGGTCCGCCTCGCAGAGATCTCTGCTGGCTGAGGCCAGCAGGCCCGTCCCGCTCAGTCGCCGGCTGGAGCCGGAACCGGTGGTGCACCTCCGACAAATAATCTGGTCATCTGGGATAGATCGAGCAGCATCGGTACCGCTGGATCGTCGCTATTGAGGATCACCTCGGGCATGTTCAGATTTTCCACCGCCGTAAGCGCCAGCAAGATGCGTCCGCCCGGCGAGTCGAGAGCAGCATTGCGCAATTCATCTCGCAGGGCGTTCGCCTTCTCCACCGCCAGGGATCCGTTGGCGATGGCGATGTCCCGCTCTGCATCTCCCTCGGCACGGGCCTTCTTGTCGTACAGATCTGCACTGGCCATGATGGTAGCAATCTGGACCTCGAAATCAGACTTCTCCTGCTGGATGGTGAGATCCCAATCGCGCTCCTTGGCCAGCACCGCTGCGGTGATCTTACGTATCTGGGTCTGGACCTTCTGATCCTCGACAGCCGTGGCCGTGAGCGCTTCCTCCAGCTTCGATTGCTGGCGCAGTAACTGCTTCTGCTGCAACTTCTGCTCGTATTCGGGGAGGAACCGGACCGCCCGGATCAGCAGGCTTTCCGGTTCGACATGAAACTTGTCCAGTTCCGTTTTCAGCAACTCCAGGGTTTGTTTCGCTCTCTCGATCCGGTTAGCGGGAATCTGCAGATCCTCGGAGGTCAACTTGGCCAGTTGCCCACGAAGAACATCGAGGACCGCGGAACGAACTCGATCGCGGTAAAATACCAGCAGACCATCCTTGACGAGCTGGTATCCCTCACCCGGCTTGATGCGGTAGGTCAGACTCGCATCGATCCCCACGTTGTTGTTGTCAGTGGTCCGGATGTCGAGCGGTGGCTGCCAGTCCTCGATACCAAGCGCTGAACGGTTCTGTCTCAACCGTGTCTCTCCGGTGAAGTGGAGGAAGTGGGTCTGTCGGGGCAAACTGTACCAGCGATGGTAACCGGGGATTGCCAGCACGATTCCGGTGGAATAATCCTCTTCCACGATCCCCTGGCCCGGACCAAAAACGACTAGCTTGATCCCGATCTCAGCGGGTGGAATCCGGTTGAAGATGAGAGTTACGCCGATCAAGATCAACAACATCAGGATTGCGAATCCAATCAGGATTTTCATCGGTTGCCTCCTGTCCTCGTAGAAGTTCCGACGGGAACCAGGTCCGGATGGGTGCTTCCGATGTGCTCGATCCGCACCGGGGTCGGGTCTCTCCGGTAGGGAACCACCCGGAAATTGACCGTTGCAAGTTTCTTGGCAAGTTGTTCCCTGACCAGGATTTCGCCACGCGCCTCCAGCGCTTCAACTCTTGCTCGCAGCCCCTCCGCCTCTTTACGGGCGCTCACCTCCAGAGCCCTCGCTTCCTGGAGTTTCATTCCCTCCTGCGCCAAACCCGCATTGACCTGTTCGATCACGTAGGCATCGGCTGTCTTCTCGACCTGCACCTTGTTCTTCTCGGCGATGATCTTGTCGGCAGTGAGAGTACCCAGAACCTCCTCGAACTCGGCGGCCTTGGTACGCTCCATCTCCGCCAGTTTTCTGACCCTTTCCTGGGTCAACTTGGTCTGCTCGATCTGCAGGCGCTCCACCTCCTGGTTGGCGTTCTTTCGGTCCTCGATCGCTTTTTCCACTGCCACATCAAAACTCGGTTTGGGAGTGATGATCTGGATGATCTCGACACCGTGAGGCTCAAGCAGCTTGTTCAACTCGATCTTCGAGGCGGTGGTCGCAGTGGAGTAGTTACTGGGATCCGCGATCTCATCGGAGGAATAACGACCGAACTCGTCTCGCAGAACGGAACGGGCATAGGCGCGTACCCAGTTCCGTTTGAAAGCATCGCCCTCACCGCTGTCCTGCAATACCACCGCTGCTTTCGATGGAATTATCTGGTACTGGATCACCATCTCGTCGAAGCGAAAAGATGAACCGTCACTGGCACGAATCGAGAGTTCCCGGACATGGTTGAAATCTATATCCTGATTACCCCTCATCACGAACTCGTTGGGTGCCTTGTCGAGGATGAATGCCTCGTTGGCCCAAGGGAGGAAGATGGTGACCCCCGGAGTGGTGATGATCGTCTCTTCACCGGTCACGTAATTGACGAGTACCGCAATTTCGGTAACGGATACGTCAACGATTCCACCCTTGCCACTGACAAAGATGAACACCACGAATCCCACCAACAGAAGCATGATGATGACGGGGATCATACCTCTCGGCGGGGTGAAGCCTCCCACTGGTCCCCGGCCACCGGGACGTTTCCCTGGCGGTGGTGGCCACCCCTCTGGAATGTTCTTCTCATCTGCAGGCATCGCGGCACTCCTTTCCCCGTCGGGTTCCGCTGGGATTTTGTTGTATCATAGGGTCAGAATCGGTCTCCACAAGCAGAGCGACTCAGTCGAGCAGCGATTTCCCCAGTGCACTGGCGATGATTCCTACCGCCACTTCCGCAGTTCGGTTTCCCTCATCGAGAATCGGATTCACCTCTACCAGTTCGAACGAGCGAACTGCACCTGTCTCGGCAACCATCTCCATCGCCAGATGCGCCTCCCTGTAGGTCAAGCCACCGGGTCGTGCGGTGCCCGTCCCCGGTGCCCAACGAGGATCGATGACATCGATATCAAAACTAACGTGCAGATGATCGCAATCTTCCTGAACCTTCTCCAGAGCCTCCTCAATCACCTCAGGAAGACCCCTGCGATCGATGTCCTCCATCGTGTAGGCGGTGATCTCGGACTCATTGATCCTGCGTTTCTCATCCGGATCCAGTTCCCGTAGCCCGATCTGGATGACGCGATGGGAACTGATCTTGGCACCGGGGAATCCAATCCCTGTAAGGGATTCTGGTCCTTTCCCGAGCATGCACGCCAGCGGCATTCCGTGGATGTTACCGGTTGGAGATGTAGCGGGAGTGTTGAGATCGGCATGAGCATCGAACCACAGAACTCCGATGCGTGGCGGCTCCTGGGAGGTATCGGTCCTGAGATGTTGTGCCACTCCCGATATGGTCCCGATGGCAACGGAGTGATCTCCGCCGAGCACCAATGGAAGCCTTCCTTGCGCAAGGGCCTCCTCAACCCGTTGTGCCAACAACTGGCAGGCGGCTTCCACCACATCCAGGTATTTATGGCTGGGATCTCCAGGATCTCGCACCTCCGGGATGGGGATATCGATATCACCAATATCGTGCGCCGGGATCTCGGCACGATGCAGTGATTCTCTGAGACCTGCGATACGCATTGCAGACGGCCCCATCGAAACACCTCTCCTGCCGGATCCGTGGTCGAGAGGCACACCGATGATTTCCACAGGCTGACCACTCTGGCTCATCGCAGTTCCTCCTTCTCGGAGTTGTCACTATCTCTCTCTTCCAAACCCTGACGTAACGCTCCGAGGCGAGTCGCCATACGATCGATCCGCATCTTGAGATCGGGTCGAGACCCGTAAGCCCTACGGTAAATCGAGAGCGCGTGCTCGGCAGTTTCCACATCCCTGGCACTGATTGCACCTTCAAAAACGAGCCGCCAGAAGTCGGAGAAGATCCCCTGGCGAGGATCATCGAGAGCAATTCCATCTCGAAACAGGGCCAGCATCTTCTCTGAGGCCACTTTGAAAGCGGCGTCTCTGGTTTCTTTGTCTTCTCGCGCAACCAAGCGTATCTTGGCGACATAATCCTTCAGGATTTTTGAAATGGGCTCAATGGCACGCCAACGATCGAATCGCTGCCGCACCGATTCGGCAACCCCCTCGATCACAGCGACACGGTCGAGTTCTGCAGCAGGAATCGGTCGAATTTCCAGAATCGCTTCGAGTATCTGCACGGTGGCTTTCGCAGAAGCACTATCGGGCTGTTCCTTCATGCCCTTTCGTGCATCGAGTAACTGTTGAGCCAATTCGAGGGAACTCTTCAGCCGATCCTCTGAGGTGGGGCGAAACGCTCCCTGGCTGTCATTTCTCAGGATCACCTTGCCATCGAGATCCATGATGACACAGGTCGGGTAGGAACGGGATCCGATGGCGCGGAGCAATTCCTGGTCAGGTTTATCGGGTAGCTTCGCGCTGATGTTCACGTAGGGAACGAACAGGTTCGCTGATTTCTTCCACCAATCGGACTGGAGAGGTCCCCCCTCCAGAGCAAGGCAAGGTGGTCACGGCGCATAGGAGCGAGTGAAGTAGGCCACAATCGGAAGATTGTCGCGACGTGCTCGCGTTTTCGCCAGATCCAGAGTTCTCTCCCAGCGAACCTGTTTGAGAAAGGAAGCAGCCTGTTTGCTCTTCCAGCGCCTCTCCAGTGCTGTTTGATCTCCCTGGGCCAACGATAAGGAGGGAATGACCACCAACAGAAGTGCGGCAATCCATCGCGTGCACCGGAGCATGTCGGCTTCCTCTCCAGTTTGGACCTGCTGGCGAACCGGGCCGCCCTGGCATCTGGCCCGTGGTTCCAGGATAGCATACCTTCCGCTACGACCCCTCTGGATCGAGCGGAGTTTCGACATCCCCCACCACTGCTGGCCAGAGGAGACCCGCTGTCACTGTCCATGGGAACATCAAAAAGCCCAAGAGATTCTATTTCTGAAGGTGAGAGACGAGAGTGCCGCCTCTCATGAGGGATATCGAACCGGAGAGCTTCTTTTCTCTGTCGCCCGAAGAGTAGGATCCGAAGACGGAAAACGCTAGGATCACAGCGCCGCGAGGATCGTTGTTGCCAGGACGAGGAGTGAGGTTGTCCCCCAAGAAAACTCCTGTGAAGAAGTCTTCGAAAAAGAAGCGCACCAGAAAGAAAGTCGAGGAGAGTACCGGGAAAACCGCTCGCAAGAAGCGCACCCGTTCGGTAGCACATCGACAGGCGGATCTGTTCACCGAACCACGACGCAAGAAGAAGAGTGCTGGATCCAGGGAAGCAACTTCCAGCAAGACGCGCGCAGGGAAATCCCGAGCCCGTAAGACTTCCTCGCCCAGGGCACGCAAGAGTTCGAATAAGTCTTCCGCCAGATCTCACCCAGTTGATGGTGCCGCAGAGAAGATGGCAGATAAGCAAAAGGATATCTCCGTCAGCGAGTTCTTCGCCAAGAACCGTCACCTGCTCGGCTTTGACAGCCCTGCCAGAGCACTTCTCACCACGGTTCGTGAAGCGATCGACAACTCCCTGGACGCCTGCGAGGAAGCCTCGATTCTTCCTGATCTGTTTCTCGAGGTCAAAGCCACTGCTGTAGACCAGCACCTGATCACTCTGCGTGATAACGGTCCCGGAATCGTGCGTGACCAATTACCGCGAGTCTTTGCCCGACTTCTGTACGGGTCCAAATTCCATGCGAGAAAGCAGACACGTGGTCAACAAGGTATAGGGATCAGCGCCGCCGGCATGTACGGGACTCTCACCACCGGAAAACCGATGAGAGTCGTGAGCCGAACATCTCGGCGCAAACCCGCTGTCGAACTGATCCTCACCATGGATGTGGCGAAGAACCAACCTGTTGTGCGTAAAGAGAGTGAAATCGACGTCGACTGGGCTCACGGTACCGAGGTGCAGATCGAATTGGAGGGGACCTACAAGAAGGGAAAGCACTCGATAGATTCCTTCCTGGAACAGGTTTCTCTGGCGAACCCACATCTCCAGATCGAATACCACAGTCCGGTCGACAATGACCTGATCATTTACGAGCGCGTGACCAGGGAACTACCAGAGCCTCCACTGGAGATCCTGCCGCATCCTCACGGGGTCGAACTGGGTCTGTTGATGCAGATGCTCAAGGACACGACCTCACGTACCGTCAGTGGCTTCATGTGCCAGGAATTCTGTCGTGTAACCCAGAACGTGGTGAGGAAAATCAGCGATGAAACGGAAGCGCTTGGTCGAAGAATCGATACCGAACGTCATCCTCGGCGGATTTCTGCAAAAGATGTCAAGATCCTGCACAAGGCGATCGCTCAGACCCGGATCATGGCTCCTCCCACCAACTGCCTCTCTCCCATAGGTGAAGACCTGATGGCCAAAACACTGCGCAGAAACTTCGATCCAGAACTGGTCATCACCGTTACTCGACAACCCAGTGTCTACCGTGGTAATCCCTTCCAGATCGAGGCGGGAATCGCCTGGGGCGGAGATATTCCAGCGGACGAACTCGCCTCCATCTACCGATTCGCCAACCGAGTGCCACTGCAATACGAGCAAGGAGGCTGCGCCATCACGAACGCCATCGTCGGTACCCCCTGGCGCAACTACGAGGTGCAGCAAGCCCGAGGAGCTCTCCCGAGCGGGCCGTTGGCAATTCTCGTACACATCGCAAGCGTCTGGGTTCCGTTCACCTCGGAGAGCAAGAAAGCAGTGGCTCATTACGAGGAAATTCTCAAGGAGATGCGCCTGGCCATCATGGAAGCGGGCAGAAAACTCGCCACTCACCTGCGTAGAAAGCGCAGGATTGCCGATGCCGAGCGCAAGAAGGATTACATCAAGATATACATTCCCCAGATCGGACTGGCGCTGCAAGACATTCTCGATCTCAGCGACCGTCAGAGAATCACCACCGAGAACAAGCTTGCCGATGTACTCGAACGTAGCAGAAAGATGTGAGGTCATAGTTGATGGCAAATAAGGTGACCAAATCCTACATCGATCAAGTGAAGCGGGAGAACACCAGGAAGGACAAGAAAACCGTCCAGAGCATCGAGTCCGCTGCAGATGACATCTACAAGAAGATCGGTCGTCGGGGAAAACCGATGATGCGATTCCCCGTGCGTAGCCTCTCCAACGTTTCATACGACAAACGAAAGGGCTACCTGGAAATCGGAAAAGCACGTAAGGAACGAACCTTGACCGTGAACACGGTCAAGGGTTTTGCCCAGACACTGCGCATGATGGGACTCTCCAGGGAGTTGGTTCTCTCCAACGACTTTGCTACCAAGCGAGATGTTTATTACCAGTCAAAAAACTGGGCCGAGGCCAAGTTCGATGAACAATCCGAATCAGACACCGTGATGGACGATATCGAGGCGCTCTTCTCCGTCGACGACATCAGTCGCGAACAATTACGATTTGTTCCCGACGAACACGGGGGAGCCGTTGCAGGAGACCTTGTCGTACTGGATCCCGATCTAGAAAGCGGGGTCGTCGAAAGGATCGATTGCACCAAGTTCGGCAGCGGCGCTTACTCCATTCCGTCATCTGTCGAGCATCTGAGTTTCGAAACGAAGGCGAAATTCGTGCTCGCCATCGAAACCGGAGGTGTCTTCCAGAGACTCCAGAGCCACAAGTTCTGGAAGAGTTCCAACTGCATCCTGGTCAGTTTGGCAGGCGTTCCTACCCGTTCCACACGCCGTTTCATCCGCAAACTCAGTGAACAGGCAAAGATCCCCGTCTATGCCTTCGTCGATTGCGACCCCTATGGAATCTCCAACATCTACAGAACATTGAAGGTGGGCTCAGGAAATGCTGCGCACATCAATCGCTTCTTCTGCGTCCCGAATGCCTCATACCTGGGAGTAACTCCACAGGACATCATCGATTACGATTTGCCCACCCATCCCCTCAAGGATGTGGATATAAAAAGAGCCAAGGACGCTCTTAAAAACGATCCTTTCTTTCAGAGCAAGAAAGAGTGGCAAGCCGCTCTCGAGCAATTGCTCGAGATGGGAGTCCGAGCCGAACAGCAGTCTCTCGCCATGTGGGGATTGAACTACGTCATCGAGGAGTATCTTCCGGCGAAACTCAAGAACCCGAAAAAGTTTCTTCCATGACGAGTCGCCGCAGGACCACTGACTTGTTCAACAGAAGAAGAGTGTAAAGATGTTCAAGCGAATCACGATTATCCCGTTTCTGATGGTCGCATTCCCATCCACCAGTCTCTACCTCGAATCGACCCCGGAACATCCATACGCATTGGCAGAGACGGCCACTTCCGAGACGATGAAGAAGGAAATCGAACGTTTCGGACCGTCGGGGGACCTCTCCCGCACTGCAGGCACTGGCGTTTTTCCTGACAAGCGCTGAGGTAGCGGCGAAGCTCGGCTGCAACAGTAATAACCAGGCTGCTGTGCGTCGACATGCGCCAATGGCTGACGTCTTCGAACCTGTGCCAAGAATTCCGTGAAATAGCACCACCACTGCCAGGGCTTCACATCACCGGAATATCGCGTGATATAGTGGAGTCGAGTAGTCATGCTGTCTGTGGGGAACGCTTCTGGATACTGCAGGAACTGGAGAAGAACGCATTGAACGAGACTGAACCCAGTACTCCTGATGATTCACAACAGAATCTGAAACCAGCGGCTGAACGTCCGGAGCCAGTAGGCCCTGCACTCAAGCCGTGGCTCGTGCTGGTGCTGGGTTTGTTCGCGATCCTATCTGTCAACTCCCTCTACCTCGTGACCGTCACCGTGGCCGAGGAGTGGACCGGTCGTCTCCTTCAGGATTCCTTTTACCAGTGGATGTTCCTGGGACATCTGGCACTGGGGTTGGTCTTCATCGTGCCTCTGGTGCTGTTCGGGCTGTGGCACATGAGGCGCGCCTGGACTCATCCGAACCGCCGTGCCGTCAAAGCAGGACTGGCTCTCTTCTCGGTAAGTTTGTTACTGCTCGTTTCCGGTCTGCTTTTGATGCGCCTCGAGGGAATCGTCGAGGTTCGATCAGAGTTATGGAGATCGATCTTCTACTTCGCCCACGTCGCGACCCCGCTGCTGGCAGGTTGGTTGTTTGTGCTGCATCGGCTGGCTGGACCCCAGATCCACTGGTCTGCCGGAATCATGTGGAGCGTATTGGCACTTCTCTTCACCGGAGGAATGCTCCTCTGGCACCAGAACTCGGGACAGGAAGGGGCTTCCCCCTCTCAGGGTGATAAATATTTCGAACCCTCCCTTGCCCGCACTGTCGATGGAAAGTTCATACCCGATGATCGGCTGATGCGAGAAGACACCTGCCTCGAATGTCACCCCTCTGCCCATGCGTTGTGGAGCCAATCAGCACATCGCTTCAGTTCCTTCAACAATCCCGCTTACCTTGCCAGCGTACGCAACACGCGCAAGGTACTGCTGGACAGGGATGGCAATGTTCATGCATCCCGTTTTTGTGCCGGATGTCACGATCCGGTGCCCTTCTTCAGCGGCGCCTTCGACAATCCGACTTACGACGATGTCAACGATCCAACATCGCAGGCAGGCATCACCTGTACCGTGTGCCATGCCATAGAATCGATCCCGGGCCCACGGGGAAACTCAGAATTCCTGATCGGACAACCGGATCTATATCCCTTCGCATTGAGTGACTCCCCGTTGCTTACCTTCATCAACAGGCAACTGATCAAGGCGAAACCCGCGTTTCACAAGCGCACTTATCTGAAGCCGCTCCATCAATCCGCAGAGTTTTGTAGTACCTGCCACAAGGTCCACATCCCTGAAGCGTTGAATCACTACCGGTTTTTACGTGGACAGAATCACTTTGATTCGTGGCTATTGAGTGGTGTCAGCGGACACGGGGTTGCCTCCTTCTATTACCCACCGAAGGCACAGACCAACTGCAATGGCTGCCACATGCCACTGGTCCCAAGCAATGACTTCGGAGCCAGAGATTTCGATGGCACCGGGGTACTTAGCATCCACGATCATCTGTTCCCGGGAGCCAATACCGCCATGCGTTCGATGGTCGACACTTCCCAGGACTCCCTGGAAATCCACAGGAAATTTCTCGAGGGGTCATTGCGTGTCGATATCTTCGGAATCCGTAGGGGAGAGGATGTCGACGCCACCCTCGAAGGGCCCATCGGTCCCGATGTTCCCACTCTGCAACCGGGAGAAACAGTGCTCATCGAGACGGTGCTACGAACGATGGGGATGGGACATCATTTCACTCAAGGAACCGTCGATTCGAACCAGGTCTGGGTCGAGGTCGTTGTCTCCTTGAATGGCGAGACGATCGGTCACAGTGGCAGTCAGGACCAAATTGGTGTCGTGGATCCCTGGTCGCACTTCGTCAACGCCCTCGTCCTGAGCAAGGCTGGAAACAGGATCGACCAGAGAAACGTCGAGGACATCTTCGTCGCGCTCTACAATCACCAAATCCCTCCCGGTGCAGCAGACACTCTGCACTATCGGCTACAGGTTCCTGACAACGCCAAGGGTGAAATCACGGTCAAGATTCGGACACTCTACAGGAAATTCGATACCCATTTCCTGCACGTCTTTCGCCCTCCACCGCCCGGAGATCCCGGAATTAACGACCTTCCCATCGTGACCCTGGGAGAAGACACCGTCACCTTCCCCATCGGAAACGGAGCAGGTGAAGTTGCCGAGGATCAACATCCCCTGTGGATGCGCTGGAATGACTATGGGATCGGTTTACTGCGAAAGGGTGGAATGGGTGCAGTACGAGGCGAACTTGTCTCTGCCATCTCTGCGTTCAATGAGGTAACTCGACTCGGACGTGCCGATGGCGATATCAATCGCGCTCGTGCATTGATGCGATCTGGTCGGATCGACGAGGCGGCAACGGCACTGTCGGAGGCAGCGAAACATGACCCACCCCCCTTACCCTGGACCCTCGACTGGTTCAGTGCTCGAGTGAATCGTGAGAACGGGCACTACGAGGAGGCGCTCGTGTCGCTGAACAATCTGGTTGAAACCCTCTACCAGCAGGCCAGGGATCGTGGATTCGATTTCTCCAGGGATTATCGGTTACTCAACGAACTGGGAACCGTACACCTGGCGCTGGCCAGACGCCTCGATGGAGTGCAGCAACTGCCAGGCCTCAGGGAGGCAAACTCCTGGTTCGAGAAGACTCTCATCGAGGATCCGGAGAATGTGACCGCCCACTGGAACCTGGCGCAGATCCAGGATCTGCTCGGAAATTCCGATCGCGCTGCCCAACATCGTCAATTCCACGGCACCTACAAACCCGATGACTCGGCAAGAGATGCAGCCATCTCCGCCCATAGATCCAACAACCCACCGGCGAATCACGCTGCTTCTGATATCGTCATCTACGATCTGCACCGGAAATCATCCGGCAATACTGACCCCTCAGGGGGCAAATGATCTCTCCTCACGATAAAGAAGATGACATCCCTGAAGAGCCCGCCGACGAACAAGACGACGAGATCATCGCCACGGCGTTCCGCGGCAGTCTCAAGGTGTTCATGCTCGTCGCCCTGCTCGCCCTGGGTATCTGGTGGTTGAATCTTCCTGACAACGTGACGGAAGTGATCGAGGATGGCGACCAGGTTCCTGTTCAGGTCAGAGAAGTGGATGAAGCCACTCCCGTTCTCCCCTTCACGGATATCTCCGTCGCCGCCGGAATTGACTTCACCCATGACAGCGGGGGTCGAGGAGAGAAACTGCTACCCGAGACGATGGGCAGCGGCGCGGTTTTCGCCGACCTCGATGGAGATTCGGATCCGGATCTGCTGCTTGCCAGCGGACGACCCTGGCCCTGGACGGATGAGAGCCCCACATCTTCCACGGTCCGGATGTGGATCAACAAGGGCCACTACTCGGGTACCTTCATCGAAGTTACCGAGCAATGGAACCTCCACCTTGATGCCTACTGTACCGGTATGGCGGTCGGAGATGTCGATGGTGACGGGGACCTGGACCTGTTCGTTGCTGCCGTTGGGGAAGATATGCTGCTGATCAACGAAGGCTCTCGATCATTTCGCCTCCAGGACTCCAGTTCGGGAGTTTCCGGCCACAAAAATTCCTGGTCGACAAGCGCCGCTTTCTTTGACGCCGATGGCGACGGCGACCTCGACCTGTTCATCTGTGAATACGTTCGCTGGTCGCGTCAAAAAGACATCGATGTCGATTACAGACTCACTGGTCTGGGGCGAGCATACGGCCCACCTACCAATTTCGAAGGAACCCAGTGCCGTCTATTGCTCAACGATGGCAGTGGACACTTCGAGGATGTGTCCCGGCAAGCTGGAATCCATGTCATGTCCGGCCAGAGTCCTGTCGCCAAGGCCCTCGCAGTGATCCCGGTAGACATCAATGGCGATGGCGCTGTCGATGTCATGGTCGCAAATGACACCACCAGGAATTTTCTATTCATCAACCGAGGTGATGGAACTTTCGAGGAGGCCGGAGTCGAGGCAGGACTGGCCTACGATGCCAATGGCTCGGCAACCGGAGCGATGGGACTCGATATCTCTGACTACAGGAATGACGGAAGTGTCGGTGTTGCCGTCGCCAACTTCTCCGCCGAAATGACCGGTCTCTATCGGTCGCAGAGAAACGATATGCTGTTTCTGGAAGAATCGGTGAACGAGGGAATCGGTCCTCCCAGCCGTAAAGCACTCTCTTTTGGACTCCTGTTCATGGATGTTGATCTCGATGGACGACAAGATCTCATCCAGGCAAACGGTCATCTCGAGGAGGAGATCGCAGTAGTTCAACCAGGACAGGAATACCGCCAAAGTGCTCAACTGTTCTGGAACCGGGGCCCAGGTAACGGCTGCTTCGAGGAGATTCCGACCGCCAATACAGGGGATCTTGGCATCCCGGCGGTAGGCAGAGGATTGGCCTATGCCGACATCGATGGAGATGGGGATCTCGACCTGATCCTGACCCAGGCCGGCGACCGTGCACGACTGCTCAGAAACGATCAGGAAACTCACCATCACTGGCTGAGGATCGACCCGGGGAGGCTTCCGCCGGGTGGCTGGATCGAACTTCACCAGGGGGATCGTGTTCAGCGACGGTTGATCGGGCAGACTCGATCCTATCTCTCCCAGTGCGAGAACATCATCACCTTTGGTCTCGGTGAGGATCTGACCCCACCGGTCATACGGTTCATGGCGCCAGGGAAGAACGACTGGCAAGAATCCAGGCCCGATTCAATCGACACGATCTATTCTCTCGAGTGGTGAACTGCCGAGCGGTATCACCCGGTTCTTATTCTCCGGCCCGATTCCACAGCGCCCCCGGAGCTGGGATTGTTGCTAAAATCCTGTCAATCCGAACTGATGGATCTACTGCCGCGAGAAACTCAAATCAACGTGCTCCTTAGTGGTATAGATAGAAGGGTAGGAGTTTACCCGAATAGATTGATTCCAAGGCCTGCCAGAGCCCGGCCACACGCGGAGATTCACATGTCGAAGTACACCTGGATTGTCATCTGCTACGTCTTCCTCGCCCCCGGAATCGTATCGGGTCAAACTGCATCTCTGGCCATCATCGGAACTGAAGGTTTCGCAGACACCACCGTGACCACCATGATCCAACTCACTTCCGACCAGGAGATTCATGGATTCAGTTATGGGGTGAGTCATGATGCGGCAATCCTCTCGATCACCGATCCAAACAGCATCACACTGGGATCGGTGCTAGCAGATCTGAATAATGCTACCGGACCCGACTTCTTCAATGTGAACCTCGCCCCCGCCAATGGAAGTGGATACACGATCGCCTGTGTCACCGACCTGTTTGCACCTTTCGAACAGATCCCCCCCTCGACCGATCTGTTGTTGTTGGAAGTGGCTTACCTGATCGATGCCACAGCTCCGGTGGGCACCGCGACACCGTTGGACTTTACTGATGCGCTCGGATCTCCACCGGTACAAACGGTGATGGTGCTGCAACTTCAGGAGGTGGTTCCCACCACCACTGGTGGAAGCATCCTGGTCACCGAACCGTTGTTTCTGCGTGGCGACCTCGATCAGAGTGGAAACCTGTCCTTGATAGATGGTGTGTTGCTGCTTTATCGGGTATCGGGACTGGAACCACCGGGGACCTGCAAGGATTCCGACGACATCAATGATGACGGATTTCTCACCATCGGAGATGCGGTCTATCTCTTTCAGTATCTCTTCATCAACGGAGCTCCCATCCCCAGTCCCATCGGCGTCTGCGGTCCCGACCCGGATCCCGAAGATAATCTCGATTGCGAATCCTACAGCGCCTGTGAATGATCGTTGTCGATGATCGGCGATCTCAACTGTTCGACGTGATCCATCACTGAACGACTGCCGAACCGCTTTCGCATGTCGCCTGACCATGGATTCTGGCGGTCTGACCTCCTTCATCCGCATCCAACTCTATCGAGACAAACCCCGCCAACTGCCAATCGAGAGGAAGTTGAATCACCGTATGTCTGTCGAAAGGTGGATCCACCAGCGGAGAAAAACTCTCGATTCCGTATCGTGCAACACGAGAGATCCGGACCCCATCGATGTTGGCCTGGATGGAATCGGTCGGACTCCCGGATCGATTTGGATCGGCCCCCACGATGAAGGGCAAGGCATTGGTGGTCCTGTCACCAGAAGCTGCAGTCCGTCCCACCAGCTGACCATCAAGATATACGCGCACCTCGCTCCCATCATAGACTCCGGCGACATGGTGCCAGCGATCCGGCTGTATTCGAGCACTCTTCGCCTCGGCGACCTTGTATGCCCCTGCGACGTGAACCATAAAACTCGGGGTTCCATCATCGAGGAAGATGCCGTACTCGGACTGGTTGGTCTTGCACAGAAACGGCTTCCTGCCCTCCAGATCGGAAATTTGAACCCACCCCTCCAGGGTGAAGGCACCTTGAGAAAGTGGGATCTGCTCTGTCGCGACGATGACGCAATCACCGGGTCGCTTGAGAGACAGATGGCCGCCATCCCTCGACCTCGAAGGCAGACCCGAAAGATCGAGCGGAACCACGATTCTCCTGACAGGGACCTCGATAGATTTTGCATTCTCATCATCGAAGTAGCATGCGACATCGATCACGGGAAGAGCACGCGATCCCTCGAGGATCGCACCATCAAGACTGACCTTCACCACCAGATCACGAGTTACCCCGGGTCCGAGCACGACTTCCCGCGTCGGAAACTCGACTTCTCCACCAGGATTGGAAAGAAATATCCGAAGAGTCGCTGAATCGACCGGATTTCGTAGCGTCAAACTCAGTGGCTTGGGGAAAAGTGATGCATCTTCGACGGGTAAGCCACCGCGGAAGGTTGCGATGTCCGCTGCCAGCAATCGTTCCGACAGAGCACGCCGTTTTGGTGTGAAATGGCGAGGGTCAAGCAGACTCCCGACTGGAACCACCGCCACATCAATCCCTGAGGGGCGCACCGTGACCAGGTTCCAGTGGTGAACCCAGCCCGCACCCGGATAATCGTGCGCTTTTCCTCCCCCGGTGGTCGCCAGGGTAAAGTAATCGATCCCATCCTTTTTTCCGCCGTAATGGAGTCGATGGATGTGACCGGCAAAAACGGCCTCGACATTTCCGGCTGCGGCCAGTCGATCGTGAACCGCATCCCAGTTGGCTCCTTTGTAATAGTTCGAAATCCACCGAGGGTGATGAAGGAAGACAAACACCTTTTCGAGCGAGGCGGTGTTCTCCAGTACACCGTCGAGCCACTGCAACTGCCGGTCGGTGAAACGCTGACAAGCCGGGTCAGAGAAGTTCTTGCGCCCTGTCTTTGGATCTCCTTCATCACTGTAGAGGATCACGAAGGCACATCCCTTGTGTTCGAACCAGTACCACAGCGGACCGAAATGTTGCTCGTAGTCCGATTCGTGCTCGTCATCCGGACGTCCCTTGCCACGCCAGTAGACATCGTGATTGCCGGCTACCGGATACCAGGGCCGGGACAAACGTCCCATCGTTTCGATGAACTCGGCCGCCTGGATCAACCACAACGGGCGCTCGTTGTAACCATTGATCAGGTCCCCGACCGTCAATACCAGATCCGGTTCGACCAGGTTGATCTCTTCGACAGCTCGAGCCAGGACCCGGATGCCCTCAGCAGGTCCTCCGGTTCGATCACCCATGATGGCGAATTGCCACATCACCTCTTCATCGGGAGCGATCAGGGAACGTGTCCCCTCCCGGTTGGTCTTGACCGGTTCATCTGCCCCAAGACCTTCCACAACAGGGTTCCATAACAGGAATGTCAACACGAGAATGACGCAGGTTTGGTTAGTCATCGGTTCACCTCCGGTCCGTGGTCAATGTAACCTGTCCCTGCGGATTGTCACGGACTCACCGATCAGGAAGGATTGCATTGCAGCCCCCTCGTTATGCTGCTCAAACGCCGATTCCGGAAGTACCTTACTTGCCAGGGATCAACTCCCGGCCTGCTGATTTTCAGGTCACGACCTCCCCCACCAGCGAGGACTGGCGTAAAGACATGGGGTATCTCCATGGCATCGACCTCTTCAACCACGCCTGTTACTGGGAAGCACACGAAGCCTGGGAACATCGCTGGCTTCATGTGACTGAGAAAAAACTGTTACGCAAACACCTACAGGGGTTGATCCAGGCCAGTGCTGCGCTTCTGAAACTGGTTTCGTCACAGCCTGAACCGGCACGGACCATCTGGGAGCGTGGTCGGACACGATTGACTGCGATCGCCGCCGACGCGCCGGAAAAGATTTATCGAGGAATCGAGATTGCTCCATTGATCACCACACTCGATGCACTCATCGACAAAGGAAGTGCTGATTTCAATGCTCCTACGATCATCTTGGTCGGTTGGACCTGATGAAATTTCTTCCGGCAAATCTGCTGGTTTATCTGCGCTCTCTGACCGGAAATCGGTCGCTGTCGCCAGTCGGTATCGTCGACCAGGGTCCAGGTGGGGATGAGTGATGGTCCGAACCGGTAGTTCGGCCCTGATTCCTATCCTGTTACCTCCGGCTGTCATGTTGTTGGCCAGGATCGTCTTTCAGGGCATTCTCTTTCCCACCGAACTCAGTGGAGATGAAGCCCAGTACTGGGATTGGTCGCGCCACCTGCAACTCTCCTACTACACCAAGGGTCCTCTGGTCGCCTGGCTCATCGCCGCTAGCACATCGCTCTTTGGAAATACTGAACTCTCGATTCGCATCGGAAGTTATCTTGCTCACGCCATCGCGGGAATTGCTGTTGGTTTCCTGGGCCTGCAAATTTCGGATGGTTCTCGACGGATCACCTGGATCACTGCCATCGGATTCCAATGCGTTTTCGCCTACCAGATCGCCGGGTCGTTGATGACAGTCGACATGACCATGGTTGCCGGCTGGAGCATCGCCACATCCGCAGCGGTCTCAATGTTGCAACGATCGCACGACGGAAGATCGATACAGGCTCCCCTCACCCTGTGCGGGTTGGCGCTGGGCATCGCGTTTCTCGCCAAATACACGGCTCTGCTGGGATTGCTGGGAATCTTGATCGGTCTGTGGCCGATGAGAAAAAAACTATTTGAATCCAGGGGAGTTCGGGCCGGCTTGATGTGCGGCTCACTACTGTTTCTGGCCAGCCTCGCACCAGTGTTCATCTGGAATTTTGAACGTGGTTGGCCAACGATTCAGCATCTGGTGGGCCATCTGGAGTTCGCGAGAGTCGATACCGATCTGCGCACGTGGACTGGTTTCCAAATCCGCTGGCCTCTGACATACCTGCTGCAGATCTTCACCGTCGCCGGTCCATTGTTGACCATCGCCATGATTCTGGGGATCCGTCAATACTGGCGAGATCCTCGACTCAGAGAAAATAATGCCCTTCGAATCTCACTGTGGAGCGCTCTCCCGGTGCTCTTTTTCTACCTGCTGATTTCGCTCAAGACTCAAACAGAGGGTAACTGGGCGGTGGCAGCATATGCTTCCCTGGTTCCCTTTGCTGCCATCTGGCTCGATCGACATCTTGGTCTCTTCAGCGGCCTCTGGGTCTGGCGACTGATGTTGATTCGATCCAGTTTGACCCTATTGCTGATCCTCACCTTCCCCTACTGCGGACCATTGCTGCAGAGGGGGCTGCAGAAATTGGATATCTCCGTGACGGTACCAGTGCACAGGGTGATCGGTCACCGACAGTTCGCCGATGAAGTTCGACAACGGGCCATTGAGGCGATCGGGCCTGCAGGGAATACGGCGCCCATCGTCTGTAACTATTATGATCTCACTGCACTTCTTGCCTACTCATTGCCAGAACAACCAACCGTATACTGCGCATCGGTCGCGCTCGGTTCGGGCCGGTCGGCATACGATGACTTTGAAGAGACCCGCTTTCCCCAATCACGTCTTTTCGATGTGGACCTGATTCTGGTCGGCTCCGACGAACAGCACTGGCGCAAATCTCTGGACTTCTCCCGGTTGGATCCGCTGGGAATTGCCATCCAGAGAGGCCGTACTCGATCGATCTTTCATGGCAAGTTACGATCACCCTCCAACGATGAGGAGCACTGATTGCTATCGACTATTCCCGTACACCCCATTCCTCGCTGGGCCATCGCCCTCTCCCTGGTAGCGATGGGAATGGCGCTGGTGCTCGATGGCTGGATACTCGAGAAAATGCCGCCTGAAGGGACAGAATTCGGAGACCTGTATCATCTTCTTCGAAGCATCGGCTATCTACCGACATGGATCGCGTTCTGTCTGCTCTTCACCTTCGCCACTCAGAAGGAAAATCGGCTCTCTCGCCGAGGACCCGCCCTGATCATCGGGTTCACGGCTGCAGGATCTGGAATCATCGCCTCCATCCTCAAGGTGCTCGTCAGACGTCTCGATCCTCAACAGATGGCCGAGGGGAGCTGGCAACTGGCCCCCTGGGAGGGCAACTGGTGGGACGGCACCGATCTTTGTTTTCCCAGTGAACACGCTGCAGTCGCCTTTGGAGCCGCCATCGCCATCTCTCGGAGATGGCCCGGGGCGGCTCCACTGATGGTGTTGCTTGCGGCAGGTTGTGCCTCAGGAAGGGTGTTGGCGCGAGGCCACAACCCCAGTGACGTGATAGCGAGTTTGCTGGTGGCCCTCGGCCTCAGCTGGGCCATCGAACGCTGGTGTGCTGAACCGATGTCACGATAGGCAGTTATCGTAAAAAGGCTATTCGACACACTTCGAGGCAATCGAGTACCCCGATGTTTCCACCCTGACATTCCGGACAAGAAAAGATGTCAATGTCGGGTCATTAGTAATAGTGACCTCAAGACAGAAGAGATGGGACCCCGCGTAACAACTATCATGAGTGCTATGGAAGAGTTCGGTTTCAACCCACTACTCGACTCCAGGCATCTGGAGAAGGCCAGCGATTGCCTGCGTACCATCGCGCATCCAGTGCGACTACGGATGGTACAACTGCTGATGAGGGGCCGCTACAACGTCGGAGAACTGGCCAAATCCTGCGGTGTACAAAATCACATGGCATCCGAACACCTGCGCCTGATGCAGCGGGCGGGGCTTCTCATGAGTCGGCGAGAAGGACGGATGATCTACTATTCCATCCGACAAAAGAGCCTGGTCGGATTGATGGAGCGAGTCGAATCGATGTACGACGGAGAGATATTCTGAGCAGGACGTCGACTTCGCCCTGAACTCACCCGGTCAGAATCGGAACCCAAACTGAGCCGCAGCCCCCAGTTCATTCTTGTTTCCGGCCACAGCAAGATCGACATGAATCCCAAACGGAGAAATCCCGATCCCTGCCGACAGCACACTTCGCTCGCTGTCTGACAGGTTGGCGCGATAACCTGCCCTCACTTGCCCCCATCCCCAGGGGTCCAACTCGACTCCGGTGGAGAGGTACTGACTTCCCGGGAGCCCATTGAATCCCTCTGTCTCCTGCAGGTCGAAGTCGACTGCGACGGTGCCCCACTCTTCCTGGCGGGCAGCTCCGACCTGAATGGTCGGGGAAATGGTGATGACGTTACCGGTCGGTTCGATGACTTGAGTGACCGGATCACGCCGATACCCCTTATATTTCTGCTCGATGAGATTTTTCCCCACCATGCCGATGATCCAACCATCAGCTGTTTCCCGGGCAAAACCGATATCAATATTGAAATTCTCGTAATCGGTCTGGTAGTCGGTCACATCGAAATCGCTGACGTCGGCGCTCAGTGCGCTGGCACTGTAGTCGAAGATCCGAGCCCTGACGAATTTAGGAGTCACACCGCAAGCAAAATCCCCCAGGTGAGTGGAAAGAGACACTCCCACTTCCATCCAACCCAATCCCATTACATCGACGGTGGATTCGATGTTGTCTTCGGAGAAATCAACGACCTGGACGTTGGTGATCTCCCCGGTATTTGGATCGACGTCGTAAGTGATGAAATCGGCCAGGGCATCGAGCTGAGCTGTGGTATTGCTGGCAGGATTGTCGAAATTGACCTGGTCGATGGCATCAGCAAACCCGCCGAGAAACGCTCCATCTCTGTAATTGAAGAGCGTTCCGAATGCGCCGTTTCCGGTCGTGTAAATTGCCCAGCCAAACTTCTGTCCGGTATCTCCGAGGGTCAAACCGATCCCCAGATTTGCCTGAACAGGGCTACCACCCAGTGCCCCCAGTGAATCGTTCAATTCATTGATGCTGGCAACCACCGCGGTGCTACTTGCCTCGCTAGGTGCAAGATTGAAGTTACTGATGGACGTCTGCAAACCATCCACGAGGTCCAGATTCTGGAAGGAATTCAGTTCATTCCGAAAATTGTTCGGATCATAGGCGCGCACTCCGAGTATTGGCCCATCGATCGAAAATCGTTCCCGCTCCTCGATGGAAAGAACCGCCGGATTGAAGAAGGGGGCGGTCGCTGGATTGGCCACCGCCACTCCGGTACCGCCCATACCCATCGAACGTGGGTCGAAACCACTCTGAGCAAACAAATTCGATGACACCAGCAAGAGCGAAAAGGTGATCAGCAACACGACCGGGAGATAATAATTTCTGACGGTTCGATTCGACATCACGTGATTCCCTTCGACGACAGGTAAGCAACCGTTCGGATGAGCGATGCGGCAGCCTATCACAGTGGATACGGGACTTGGACGAGATCCCCACGGCTCTGATGAGCACTGATTCACCCCTCCACCGGCAACCACAGTTGCTACCTCATCTAAGGTAAAGGGGAACCCCATCACGGACCGATCAACTCCGAGAAAACTCTCAACGCACAACGACGTGCTGATGCCAGTCGCTAACTGATTATTCTCATGACAGTTAGGAAATTCCACGAAAAGACACTTCCAAGCCGCAGTAATGGCCCTAACTTTGCACCAGCGTTGGGGAATCCCAGAGACCCGAGTTGTAGGAAAGGAGACGCCGTGAGAATTCTTCTCGCCGCTTTTTCGTCACTGATGCTGGCACTCCTGTTGGGGTGCGTCACGTTGCTGGTCGGACCATCTTCAGCCTCGAAGGCCCCCAACACCGACAACCCGGATGGGACCCCAGCGGTCGAAACAGAGGTCGTTATCGCAAAGCTCGTCGTCCAGCCGAAGGAGCCCGTGGCTCCCTTCATCGACAATGCCATCGATTGGCTGGCCGACGCCCAGCACGAGAGTGGCGGCTGGGGTGCTGGATCCCACTCTGCCCAGGGTATTCGCGATCCCCACAAGGTACAGACTGATCCGGCGACCACCGCGTTCACGGGGCTGGCACTGCTTCGTGTCGGAAGCGACCCGACATCGGGTAAATACAAGGACCATCTGCGCAAGGCCACCGAGTATCTGGTACGAATCGTCACCGAGGCAGATGCGAATGGTCCTGGCATCACCTCACTCAAGGGAACCCAGCCCCAGACCAAGCTCGGCCAGTTCATCGACACCTCGATGACGCTGCAATTCCTGTCTCGAGTTCTTCCCACACTGCCCGAGTCCGATCCCCTCTTCCAGCAAGTCGATGTGGCACTCGACAAGTGCCTCGCCAAATTACAGAACTCCCAGCTAGCGGATGGCAGCTGGGGCGGTGGCTCGTGGGCGGGAGTGCTCCAGTCGTCAGTGGGCTGTTCTGCGCTCGAGTTGGCTGCCGCAGCTGGTAAGACGCTCGATGTGTCTGTGCTCGCACGCGCTCGTGACCATCAGAAAGAAAATTTCGATGCCGATACCGGTCGATCTTCGGCACCGGACTCGGCCGGTATCGAGTTGTACGCCTTTGCCGGATCGCAGCGCGCTGCGGCCAGCGAAGCGGGAGCGGCTCGCCAGATCATCGATGAAGCAAAGAAAGACGGACGCCTGGCCGGGGACGCAGAATGCAATGAAGACAACCTGGTACTGGTCGGAATCGATCCGTCGAGGGCGCAAACTCTGGCACACGCTTACACGCTGAGCATCGCCCAGATCAAGGAACTCGACAACGAACACATGTTGAGTGGTTTCGGCAACAACGGCGGCGAGGAGTTCCTCAGTTACATGCTCACCAGTGAGTCACTGGTGCTCCAGGGAGGCGATGCCTGGCCGCTCTGGAAGCAGAAGATGAACACCCGGATGGCCAAGATCCAGATCGCCAACGGCAGCTGGACCGGGCACCACTGCATCACCAGTCCGGTCTTCTGTACTGCAGCGGTCATCCAGTGTCTGACCGCCGATCGCGACTCGGAATTGCTGCGCGTCATCAATGAGCGAGATGCCACTAGCAAGCCCGAAAGCCTCTAGATGTTGCAGTTGCTCGGTCTCAAGCGCTGCTTGAGTCTCGCCATGCTGCTGTGGTTGGGGGGGTGCTCTGCTTCGCTCCCCCCTCCACCGCTCGATACGGCCCAGCAACTACTCGATCGCGCTTGCCGTTATCTCTGGTCGAAACAAGGTGACGACGGCGGCTGGCATTCCGAGACTCATGGCCTGTTGCGCTCGGGGCAGGCACTGACCCCCTTCGTGCTGCATGCACTCCTCGAAGCAGAGCCACAGATGACCCAGCAGCATCGAGACAAGGTGCAACGCGCCCTCGACTTCATCCGAAGCAGCGTCAACAGCGACGGGGTGGTCGGTCTCGGTGATCCTGATGTGGCAGAGTACCCCAACTACGCCAGCGCCTTCGCGGTTCGCTGTTTGGTCGCTGCAGGAGGACAGCCCGACCGGGATCTTATCGAGTTGATCTGTCGCTACCTGAAGTCACAACAATTTTCGGATGAGCGAGGCTTCGGCCGTGACCATCCGGTCCATGGCGCCTGGGGATTCGGTGGTCCCCTACCGCTGGGAGGATCGCCTGGACACGTCGACATCTCCTACACCCGCCACGTCCTCGAAGCCCTTCACGATGCCGACGCCATCGATGAGGAACTCGCCAGCCGGGCGCAGTTGTTCCTCAACAGGATGCAGAGGGAAGGTGGCTTTTACTTCTCGCCGGTGGTCGGGGCCGCCAACAAGGGAAGGACCGCTGCATCTGAAGACGGAGAGGGGATCATCTACCTCCCCTACGCCACCGCCACGAGCGAGGGAGTGCTGGCTCTCGTGGCATCCGGAGTGAAGCTAGATGATCGGAGAGTTCTCGGTGCTCTCGAGTGGCTCGAAGCACACCCCGACCTGGACCATCCAGGCGGCATTCCCCTTGACCACCCCGAGAAGTGGGGACAGGTGCTTTTCTACTATCATGTCGCCATCCGTGGCGAGATCGCGATCGCCAACGGCAAGAGCGATTACCTGCTCGAACCACTGACGATCCTGCTCGCCGATCGCCAGCGAGTCGATGGCAGTTTCGTCAATCCTCACGGCACCCTGATGAAAGAAGATGATCCGATCCTTGCCACGGCTCTGGCCATCACTGCACTCGGAGCCGTCCTCTCCCGTTGATCGGTGACCTGAGCCTGCAGGCGACTTCGATCACTCGTGGCGAAGAGCGGCGATCGGATCGAGACCAGCGGCACGGCGGGCTGGATAGATTCCCGAGATGATCCCCACCGCCATCGAGATGGAGAGCGACAGAATAACGCTGGAAAGGGTGATGGCGGCACTCCAGCCGGTGAAGAAGGTCAACACCTGTACCAGGCCGACCCCCACCAGAACACCTATTGCCCCACCGATGGTCGAGATGGTGATCGTCTCGGTGAGGAACTGTGCGATGATGTGATGACGTCGCGCACCCAGGGCACGACGAACTCCGATTTCCTTGGTTCTCTCCGTCACCGTCGCCAGCATGATGTTGGCAATTCCGATCCCACCGACCAGCAACGAGATGGATGCGATCGCCACCAGGGCGATGTTGAAAACCTGCTGCGTCTTCTGACGCTGCGAGAGAACCTCGAGCGGGACTACCAGTTCGTAATCCTTATTGGGATGGTTTCTCTCCAGAAGGGTGCCGAGCATCCTTGCGGTCACCAGTACCTGATCGAGATCCGTCACCGAGATGACGACCTGGTTCAACTCGACATCGGTCGCCTCCGTGGATCCGCTACGGCGCGTGATCGATCGTGTGCCATGTCTCATGAGAATACTGCTGTAGGGAACATAGATCTCGGAGCTCTTGGCATCGACAGAAAGAGCTTTTCTGGCATATCCGAGGAACGAGTCCTCGGCCAGAACACCGACCACGTAGAAGGTTTCGTTATCGATGTTGAGGGGAAAGCCGATCGGATCCTGGTAGATCCCCAGTTCCTTGAGCATTCCGGAGCGGATCACGCATACCCTGGAGAGTTTCACGTCATCGAGATGGGTCAGATTCCTGCCGAAGGATGTGTTGAGATCGAACATATCCAGGTGCTCCGGTGTCACGGCATACAGGGTTGCCTCCACTCGCCGACTTCCGTGCCAGACCGTTTTCTTGCTGACATGAACAGGGAGGGCGCGTTCGATCCCGGGGATTGTGTCGACGATCTGCCGGTGGTCCTTGAAGGTAATGCCGTAACTACTGATCCAGTTGCTCCTCTGGGCGGCGTCTTTTGGTTCTTCCGGTTTGATCGAGTTGATGATGATGTTCTGGATTCCGAGCCGGCCGATCTCCTGCAACAACTCCCGCTCGGCGCCAGCACCCAGAGCCAGCATCGCAATGACCGATCCCACCCCGAATACGACACCCAGCATCGTCAACACGGTACGCATCGGATAGCCGACCAGGCTACGAAGCCCCATCCGAACCATTTCCAGGTGCTTCTGGGGAATCACGCCGCTCCCGCCTCGACGATGACACCGTCACGTAAATCAACCCTGCGCTGAGACCTGTTCGCGACCTCCGGATCATGAGTGATCATCACCACCGATCGCCCCTGTTGATGCAGTTCATCGATCAAGGTCAGGACTTCCTCGCTGGTGCCGGTATCCAGGTTCCCCGTCGGCTCATCGGCCAGCAGCAGAGCGGGATCATTGATGAGAGCCCGCGCTATGGCGACCCGCTGGCACTCCCCTCCCGACAACTCGCTGGGCAGGTGTTCACTACGATCACTCAGTCCCACCGATTCGATCACTTCGTGACAGAGATGCGTCGTGGCAGCGATCGAGCGAGGACCATAGAGAAGTGGTACCTGGACATTTTCGAAGACCGTCAACTGCGGGATCAGATTGAAACTCTGGAAGATGAAACCGATGTCCTCGTTCCTGATCTTCGACAACTCGTCATCGGAGAAAGATGAAACGTCCCGTCCGTTGAGCAGGTACGCGCCGTCACTGGTGTTATCGAGACAACCGAGCAGATTGAGCAAGGTCGACTTTCCCGATCCGGAGGTACCGGTGATGGAAACGTATTCTCCCTCGGCAACGTCCAGATCGATGCCCTTGAGCACATGGAGCCTCGGCTCCTGCTCGCCGTAATACTTGTGAACCCCCTGTAAGGAGATGACGGGAGCCTTCACTGAGGGGGGCGCCCCGAGCGCCGGGGCCCTGGATTACGATTGCCGGATCTACCCCCCGATGCGCCGTCAGCCCCGGCCGGCTTCCTGACGGAGGGCTGCTCCTCGTTGGTGGTGGAGCCTGCAGACTCTGACTTGTAGAGAAGCACCAGTTGTCCCTCATCGAGTCCACTGACGATCTCCAGGAAACTGTCGTTAGAACGTCCCACCTCGACCTCGACTTTCTTGTGCCCGGTGGAAGCGTCGAGGTAACAGTAGTATTTCCCGGCCTCGGCATAGACTGCTTGCAGCGGAACGTACAGCACATCTACCAGGTCTCCTGTATTGATCTCCACCTGAGCGGAAGTTCCGGGTTTCAGATCGAGATCGTTCCCCTGCAGGCTGACCTCGACCTTGAAACGGCGGATCTGGTCTCCCCAGCGACGATTTCCCGCATTGGCGACGGAGTCGATCTTGATCACCTCACCATGAAATTCCCGCTTCTTCTGGACATCCGATCGCGTCACCGCGGTCATCCCCTCGGCAATCTTGTCGATGTCCGCCTCGTGAATGTTGATGGATACCGCCATTTCCGAGGGGTCCGGCAAGGTCATGATGACGCGATTGAAATAGACGTTTTCCCCCACCCTGATCTCATCTGTATCCCAGGGGCGGTCCGGATTGCCGTAGAAGATGACACCCTCACTGGGAGCAACAATCGTCATACGCGCCAGATCGTATTGCTCCCTCCCCAGTGCTTCCTGGCTCTCCTCGAGACGACGCTCATCCTGGCTAACCTTCACCGTCAGGCTTGCCATCTTGGTTTCCGCCTGCTTGGCGACCCGCTCGACACCTCGTATAGCCTCGGTGACCGCCGCTAACTTCTGCTTGATGCTCAGCGGCTTCTCGAAATCCTGGTACAGTTTTCTTTCTTGTATCGCCGTCACCAGTCCTTCGCGCTTCTCTTTCAGATTGATGCGCTCCTGCTCGAACTCATCCTGAGTGACGAACCCTTTCTCCAGCATCTGAGGCATGTCTTCCCACAGGCCTTCGGCACGAACTTGTTCGGATTCCGCCTTCTCGATCGCCAGGTCGAGACGACGTTCATCTTTGGGAATATCACCCGAGAGCAACTTCTCTTTCTCGACCTGGGCGACCTCCAGCGACAGTTGCGCCTTCTCCGAATCGGTCTTGTTTTGCTCATGCTGGATCGCCAGCTCGGTGCGAGAAGAGTTCAACTCGATCTCGATCCCGATCAGGTTCTTCTCGAGTTCGTCGATTCTGTACTGGGTGTCCTGCTTCTCCAGCTCGACGACGACGTCACCCTTTACAACCCTCGTCCCCTCTTCGATCAGCCATTCGATCGGAGTACGACCTTTGACCTCGGAACGAATGTGAACGGCGTTTCGCGTCTTGAGGGTGCCTCGCTCGGTCAAGCTGACCTTCAGGGTGCCGCGGCGAACAGGGACGCTGCCACCGGTCGCCTCACCACCACCAGAGCCATCGAAGACCCCCCCCATGAACATCAGCAGCAGGAGCACTGCCACGCCGATCGCTAACTTGGCATAGTTCGTCACTTTGCCACCATTCCATCCTCATCGACGAAGAGGAGCCCGATCTGTTTGTGAAGTCTCAGCAACTGGACCTCATGCGCCACGATTCTATCCAATTGATCGTTCTTTGCATCAGTCAGAGAATTGGTTGCCTCGACCACATCCCGGTTGGTACCGGTTCCTCGCACCTGGTCGATCTCTGCCTTCTCGACACTGAAGGTCACCGATTGAATCTTCTTTTTGCCCAGTTCGATCTGATCCTTGCGCTGCTGCAACGTTCTGAGTGAATCACGGACTTCCAGAATTACCTCGTCTTGTTGACGATCAAGTTCGCGACGAGCCTGATCGAGGGAAATTTCCGCAGATCTGAAACTATTCCTCTGGCTCTTTCGATCGAACGGAATTTCCATGACGAGGCCCACGGAATAGTCAACTTCATCAGTGATGGTCAGATCACTGAATCTGAACTTCTCTTCCGCCGCAGAGGAATACCCCAGCGACAGATCAAGCGACGGCAACAGCGAGTTGGTTGCGATACTGAGATCTCGCTCGGCATCCTCGAGTTGGTCTCGCGTTGTTCTCAGATCGAGACGATTGTGAAGTGCCGCCTCGACAGCCCCGTCCAGATCCATCTCGAAGAAGGTCACCTCTGGAAAATCATCCTGGAGAATAAACTCCACATCGATGGGCAAGCCCAGATCGACCTTGAACTGGTCGATGGCGAGATGAAATGCCTGTTCCGAATCGAGTGCACTGCTCTGGGCTTCGAGAAGCGCTTGCTCGGCACGGAACACATCGAGGCTATTGCCGCGCCCGAGCCGAAACAGCGCCTTCGCCTGCTCCCAGGCAAATCGTTGCCCCACGATGTTCTCGTTGGTATTGGCGAGTTGCTTCTGCTGGCTGATGAGTCCGAAGTACTTCTCGGTGATCGAAATGACAAAGTCTTGCCTGAACAGTTCGAAACTCCTCGCCTGGTAGAGGAGATTTCTTTCCGCCTGGGTCAGGGACTCGAAAGCAATATCGCGACCGGCACCTCTGAGCAGTGGCTGGTTCACAGAGACGGAAAATGACGCATTGGAGGTCTGGCTAGCGGCAACAGGATCATCCGAAGTGGCCAGCGACGAGTTCGTATTGAGGGAAATACTTCCCCCGGTGAAGAGCAACTGACTTCCTCCGAGAGAGAGCGCGGTCACATCCTGGAAGTCCTGGTCATCTCCGTCGGAAGCATTGAAGGAAGCCGTCCCGTCGAAAACCGGTCGCAGGAAGTCCCTGCGTGTCAATCCCAGAGAAAGAGCGCTGAGAAACAGGGATTCTCGTTGCGACTGAAACGAGCGACTGTACTTCGTTGCGATGGTGATGGCAGAGTCGAGATCGAGAATCTCGGGTACTTCGATGGAGGAAGTGGATCTGTCTCTGGACTCGACGGGATCCGAAGGACTGATCAGTTCTTCGCTGCGGAAGCGCTCGACCTGCGAGACCTTCTCGGCACGGATGCGATTGCCTTCCTGCTCGGCGATAGCGTGATCACGTGCGGCACACGAGCAGATCGTCGCAAGCAACGACAGCAGAAAAACCGCTGGGAGAAGCCGCCGAGCGCTTCTCGAAGAGGAGTTCGACTCGCAAACAAAAGACCAGCACCGGGGGGCTCGTTCTCTGTTCATTTGCCTCTTCCCTGATAATTCCTCAGAACTCCTCGCCACCCGGTGACTGATGGAGAAGGATCCGAGCATGTTCCCGTAGTCTCGCAGGAATTGACCACCGTGTCAGGAAATTCATCCAGAACTACGGCACTCGTCTGGGCCGTGGAATCAATAAAGGAGATCACCCCCGTCGTTTCCGACGGGGGCGATCCTGGCTCCCCGGGTTGGATTCGAACCAACAACCAAGTGATTAACAGTCACCTACTCTGCCAGTTGAGCTACCGGGGAAATGAACTCACTTCCGGCCGAAAACGTTATCGCGCAGCCACGAAACTGTCAACGATGAGCGCCGATCCTGTCGATCCAGTGACCGGGTCCGGCCGGATCCAGTATTGACTTTACGCAAATATATGCGATTTTGCGATCGAGGAGGAAATGATGACGATAGATCCTGTCCCCGCTCTTACCAGCCCTTCGCCACCATCGCTGCTACCTTCCGAGATCCAGCGCCTGCAGGCCCGGTTTCCGGAGTTTCTCGGCCAATCGGTCACCCTGATGAGGATGCTGCAACAGCTGGAAAAATTAGCGGCCTCCGAGGCGCCATTACTGATCCAGGGTGAGAGCGGCACCGGCAAGGAACTGGTCGCCAGAGCCATCCACAGGACAGGTCCACGGCGCGCCGGTCCATTCGTCAGTGAGAACTGCGCCGCGATCTCACCTTCCCTGCTCGATGGGGAATTGTTCGGCCACATCCGCGGGGCTTTTACGGGAGCCATTTGCGAACGATCCGGTCTGATCGAGAGTTCCCATGGTGGAATTCTATTTCTCGATGAGATAGGAGAGATGGGGCTAGATCTTCAATCCAAATTGCTGCGAGTCCTCGAGGAACGAGAAATCCGCAGAATCGGATGCAACCGGCAGAGAAAGGTAGACTTCCGTCTGGTCGCAGCGACCAACAAGGATCTGGAGCAGGAAACCCGGGAGCGGCGCTTCCGAGATGATCTTCGCTACCGCATCGAAGTTCTGCGCATCGAGGTCCCACCGCTACGGAAGCGCCGTGAGGATATCCCGCTGCTCAGTCAGCGCTTTCTACGTAGTTTTTGTCGACCGACTGGAAGGAAAACTCCTTCCTTCTCACCGGATGCGCTGACGATCCTGATCACTTCTCAATGGAAAGGGAATGTCAGAGAATTGCGCAACGAGATGGAACGGCTCGCTGCCTCGGGAAAGGAGCGCATACTGGGTGAAGATCTATCTCCATCCTTGACCAAAAATGGACTCCCACACCCCATCGCCAGGCGTCTTCGTGCCGAACTGGGCACCGACCTCAAAAAACTCGAGGAGGTGGTCCTGGGCGGAATCGTCAGGGAGGTGCTGAGCGAAACCGAGGGCAACAAGGCTCGTGCTGCTCGGATCCTGGGAATCCCAAAGACCACCCTGTACCGACGGATGGCCCGCTGGGGAGTCTCGATCTAGCGCTCAGTCGCTGATCTCGTGGACCTGGGCAACATAAGGTAGGTTGCGATAGTAGCCCTGCCAGTCGAGGCCGTATCCGACCACGAAGTGGTTAGGAATCTCGAAGCCACAGAAATCGAGCGGAGCGAGTTTCACGTTATTGGCGGGCTTGTGCAACAACGTACAGACTCTCACCGAGGCGGGATTCCTCGTCTCCAGATTGGCCTTCAGGTACTTGACGGTGAGTCCTGTATCGATGATATCCTCGACGATCAGCACATGACGGTTCGAGATCGACTGCTGAAGATCCAGTTCCATCCGGACCTCTCCACTGGTCACCACGGAATCCCCGTACGACGAAGCGCGCAGGAAATCGATACTGAAGGGGAAATCGAGTTGTCGCGCCAGGTCCGCCACGAACATGAAGGCACCCTTGAGAACACAGACGAGGATGGGATCCTTGTTTCCCAGTGCCTTCTTCACATCTCTCGACATCTCAGCGATGCGATTCCGTATTTCTTCCTCTTCGAGAAGTAACTCCAGCCGATGAGAAGGCAGAGGAGGTTCCGGATTCAGTCTGAACTTTGTGGTCTTAGCCATCACTTCCTCATCCTATGAGTTATACCCAGGAATTGTTGATGATTTCCCCGACTCCACCAGCGCCCGGGACGATGTAATCCACCTCGTTGAGACCGCTCTCGCGCGAATCCTCGCCCGGAATCGTCTTCAGAACCTCGGCAGGACTGGAACCACGATCGAGGCGCAAAGCCCAGATCCGGACCCCGGGAACCTCGCTGGTCAAAGCCCGGATGAATTCCGGAGTGACGATGAGATTGGCTGTGATGATCGCCTCGGGTGTTCCCTCGACCTCTTCACGATAATGCTGGATCACGCGTAACATTGAAGATCCTGTCGCGCCCATCGGATCGGCAAAAAACAGATGGCTGCCTTCCACATCTCCACCGATCTTGCTGGCATGCAGGGCGGCCCCGGTCACCGCACCGGATTCATCGACAGTTCGTTCCATGACCACATGGTCCTGACGGATCCCGGCCGGATCGAGCACATGATGGAGCACCTGCTGACAGATGTGTGAAGGTATCATCCCGGCACGGGCAACGTTCACGATCACCGCGCGCGTGGATCGATCGATCACCTGGCCACGGAACACGCCTTTCGGGGTGTATTGCTTCATGTTCGTGTCGGACTCGACCATCTTTCTGGGCAACACGTCTGCGACGACCCGCTGGAGCAGATGGCGATAGACAATCTCCAGCAGATCATTGAATCGAGGTTGTCGAGTCTCCGGGTGACACATCTGTGTCAATAGACTCATGGTGTAAGGTTCCGCAAGAATGCGGACGTTTTTTCCATATTTGTGAACCAATCCAGCCGATTCACTGCCGAGATCTTCGTAAGCGGTTTCCACCGAGTTAGTCCTCTCTCCCCGTGAGATCCGCCGGCCCGAAGGCGCGGGGAAGAAGTTCGCCAAGAGCGATCGATTCTCCTTCTTGACCGTTCCAGATCCACACCTGGAGTTCGGAGGAACCGGGAAGTTCGGAGAGAACCTGTCGACACGCCCCGCACGGCATCGCAGTCACCCAGTTACCTCTAGCGTTCCGTGCGACGATGGCGATCGCCGAAGGAGCACCAGGACTGCCAGCAGCAGCCCAGTTCATCACGGCACCTCGTTCAGCGCAGATGGTGAGCCCGTAACTGGCGTTCTCGACGTTGCAGCCGGCAAATATCCTGGAATCACTCCACAACGCTGCACCGACGTGGAGACCGGAATAGGGTGCCCGCGCATGGTCAGCCTGCTGACGAGCCATCTCGAACAAGGAATCCGGATCGAACGGTCCTGTCGGGTCCGCAACCACGGCTCCCTCCTTCGAGGGCGATCATAACATGTGCAAACGGGAGATTCCCCGAATCCCGACACTCCGGGAGACAAGGTATGGAAGAAGAGCAAACATCGAGAATCTAGGGGATTGCCTCCAGCAGTCCTGAACAGTCTGGATCCTCGAGCCAGGCCGCCGGCGGCGATAGCATTTCGGCCGTCGTCTCGCCACGCAACACTCCATGAACCGCGATGGTCGTCGCGTTGCCCTGTCCGGCCAGGAGCACCTCAGAGATCGCACCGCGGGCCGGAGCATCGGGGACCGACTCCGACAGCAGTGCGAGGGTTGCTAGCATCAGAGCCGCCGGTTCATCTTCGGGATTCATCTCCAGTCGAGACCAGAGTTGCGCGCGTACGGAGTCGATCTCGCCACCGAGGATCACATCTTCTTGCCAGCGAACTGCCAGTAGCGAGGGATCCAGTTCGAGGGCAATCATCAGGTCCGCCTCGGCTCCGTCGAGATCATCGCACAGAAGACGTGCCACCGACCGCAGCAACCACGGCATACCCACATCCGAAAGACCCTCTAGTGCCGAATCGAGCAGCGGGAGGGCACCGACAGGATCACCCTGGGAGAGGCGATGGAAACCGTCACAAAGAGCTGCCCGGAACTCTTCTCGATCGATCAACTCCGGTTCGGGGATGTCTTCATTGTCGTCTGAATCGTAGACGACGACCGGCTCACTGTAGTAGTCGTAGCCGCTGTTTCCCCAGTAGCGCGAAGTCCATACCCGCGAGGAGCCGTAATTACTCCAGTAACCATGATGCCACCAGATGAGGTTGTAACTGGAATGGCACACCCACGGAAACACCCAGGCGTGACACCAGGGTGTCGGATCGTTGAGGTACCAGGGACTCCAACAACCTACCGACCAGGGATAAGTCCAGACCGGTCCGTAATACCCCCAGGAAGAACCGTAATAGCCGGTGTTGTAGATCGGCTGACACCACCAGGGTACAGGTGCGCAGTAGGTGGAGGTGATCGGCGGCACACCACCGGTATTTGTCACCGTTCCTCCCGTAGAAGGGAAGGGCGGTATCGGAACCGGGGCCGATCCGACCACGATTCCTCCCGGTTTCCTGGAAGAGGGCGTCAGCGACACGGGACCGACCGGTTTGGTGACGGTGCCGACAAGGGGTTTAGCAGTGCCCCTCGGCCGCGAAATACGGTCGATCAGATCGCGGGTCGGACGAGACGGCTTGAACAGTCGGGTCACGGATCTGTTCGAGTCACGACCGCCACCTGTGATGGTGACAGTACCCAGTAATTCTCTTCGTTCAGTGCGGGTACCGGTCCGAAGCGCTGGCAACGGTTTGGTAGCCGGTCGTGGTGACGGAGTGACCTCCGGACGATGCAGGACGATCGGTGCCCGTGACCTGGTGCGCAACGAAATGCGTTGATTCGAGGCCGGTACCACGGTTCCCCGTACGCTGGTGGCGTTGCTCGTATTCCCTGAGGCGGTGGCCGATATTCCTGAACTCGTTGGGCGACGTACAGAGGTGGAAGGACGCACCGTAGGTCTCGACTGGGGGCGAACCTGT
>DCAA01000033.1:50295-82074 GCA_002311345.1 Planctomycetes bacterium UBA1146
CGAACCTGCGAAGTCGCTGGACGTATGGATGTCCCTCGCCCGGGAGTCTGAGCCTGGAGACCAGAGGTGATGAAGAGCCCGCCGACGACGAGGCAACTCAGCAGTGCGATCCAGAATTCATGGAGTCTGATCAACTTGGACGCTCCCATCTCGAATCGACCACGTGAACCGGAGGCACGGTATGGCGGTAGAAATTCCCCACCCTATCGATGCTGTCCTCCCTGAGAGTCGCATCATGGTCCTGACCATGGGTCCCCATCCAGAATACCACCGATGGCCTCTCAAAGGCACCCGCCAGAGACACCCTCGAAACGGGTAAGAGTCATTAAAGACCCGTTCCCGGAGAGATGACGCATCCAGAAGGCAACTATTCAGACAAATTCAAACTATTTCAGGAGACTTCAAGAGAAGGCAAAAAGTGACTCCGACAACGATCCCGATGCCATCGGCCAGTAGATCGCCCGACGAGATTACACGACCCGGAATCCACAGCTGAACCCCCTCATGAACGAGAGCAAACAGGATCAGGATCACCATCGCTCCGGGAATCCACCGAACCGGTGAAGCCGAGGGCCCACGCCATCCGCGAAAACAGAGAGTCAAGATGAAGAACCCCACTGCATGCATCACCTCATCGCGACCAGGTTTCGTGAGAACTTCCGGAATCCACTGTGTCAGACGATCCCCCGGCACCATCGCCACTGCAGCCGCCAGCACCAGTGCAATCCACGGTAGCCAGCGAGCAGCGGAGGTCATCGACGAAACCTGCTCATCCGGAGAGACCACCCAGAGCACGCTCGAGCAACGCCATCCGCACCGACACACCAGCGGCCACCTGGGCATAGATTCTCGATCTCTCGCCATCGGCCACTTCGCTGGAGATCTCGACGCCACGGTTCATCGGTCCCGGATGCATCACGACCAGTGATTCCCGTGCCCGTTCCATTCGAGCGAGATCGAGTTGATAGGACTCGATGTAATCCTCCAGGTTTCCGAAGCGACCGTCTTCCATTCTCTCGTGCTGGATGCGTAACATCTGGATCGCATCGAGATGGGGAAGGACCGTATCGAGATCACTCTCGAGTACGACTCCCTCCTGCTCGAGAGTCTTGTCTTGTAAGGAAGGCGGCGCCACCAGCACCACTTCTGCGCCGAGAGCCCGAAATGCGATCAGATCGCTGCGAGCCACACGGCTGTGAAGAATGTCACCGACGATTCCGATTCGCTTCCCCTCGAGTTGACCGAATTCATCAACCAGGGTGTATGCATCGAGTAGACCCTGGCTCGGATGCGCCTTGATCCCCCCACCGGCATTGATGATCCCGGCACGGCACTGCTGGGAGAGTTGCCGAGCTGTCTCTTCCCCCGAATCACGGACCACGATGGCCCCAGCCCCCATCGCTTCGAGAGTTCGTGCCGTATCGATGATGGTCTCACCTTTGATGAGGCTCGAAGCCTCCGCGTGGAGTTCGAGCACATGCACGCCAAGACGATCGGACGCGGCCTTGAACGACAGAACAGTGCGGGTGCTCGGTTCAGAGAAAAGCAATCCGACATGGCGCACCCGCTCGCCCGAAATGGGGCCAGGTTGCTGACTCATGAAGATCGCTCGCTCGAGGATCTCCCGGATCGACTCGGCAGAGAGATCGGACAGTTCTACCAGATCCCTCTCGGCAGCTTTCATCATCGGTGTGCTCCCATCTCGCTGACGCGGTAGTGGCGTAAGATATCCACAGGATCCTCGTCAGCATCAAGTGCGGATCTGAGTTCCATCAGCAGATCCCTGTGGGCCGGAAGAAAGGGGCAGGCTCTTCCCGTGAGATTCCGATCGTCACCGTAGATTTCTTGCAGGATTCGCTCTCGCAACTGCGGCAACCCTTCTGCGGTGACCGAAGAGATCCCCAGACCAACGATCTCACCCCCGGGATCCTCATCGCGACGGCTATGAATAACAAGGGTTCTCCCCGGAGGAGTTCCCTTCATTCCTGCAACCGGCTCCACAGCTCCTGGAGGCACGAGATAGACGACGAGATCTGCAGTTCCCATCGCTGCTTCCATCCGTCGAACCCCCTCTTGTTCCACCTCGCCGGCGGCGGATCTCAATCCTGCCCCGTCGACCAACTGGATCGGAAACCCCAGCAAGCACATTTCTCCTTCGATCAGATCTCTGGTGGTACCGGGTTGCTGCGAGGTGATCACCCGCTGGTGCCCCGTCAACACGTTGAAAAGGGTGCTCTTACCGGCATTGGGCTCACCTGCCAGCACCACGCGAGCAGCATCGAGCATTCCGATGCCGACAGCAGACAGTTGGAGTAACTCATCGAGTTCCTGACGGACAACACCATGCTCGAGACTGTGCTGGAGCCAACCCGAAAATCCACCCTCGGAAGCCTGTTCGAGCAGAAATGCACAGGCCTGGTGGCTGAGGGCAGTCGGTAAAGCCAGTAAGGCTTCCTCTCGCACCTTGTTGCAACACTTCTGGCCTCGAGCTGGCCACAGTCGAGCAGTGGAGGGCGCAGCAGCTGCTCCCAGTTGCATCAGTCGTTCGATGACGCGGTCCCGGATGAATGGACTCCCGTGCAGGGTCAGAACGAATCGCTCTGCTTCACCGGGCCACTCGATGAGGATTGCGTCATCGATCACATCCCCATCGGCATCGATGATGGTTCCGTGAGGTGAGAGGCCCCTGCCGCAAAAGGCCTGATCGATGATGGAGGCACTTCCTTTTCCGCACAGGAGTACCGCGTGAAGGGCAGCTCGACCCGGTCCTGTCAGTGCTTCCACCGTGATATCAGGCATCTTCACGGTTTCCGTTCAGCAACACTTCCAGGCCATCGAGTACCAACTGGGGCTTGTGGATCACTCCCGGCACGGAAGCGACCAGTAACTGCGAATCTCCGCCCGTCACCACCGTCACGGCATCAGCGCCGAGCCCCTTCAGCACCCGATCACGAAGCGCCTCCACTCCCCCGATGAACAGCGTGTCAATTCCTCCCCGGATGGAGCAACTGGAATCCTTGCCCCATGCATCCTCATCACTCGCCTCGCCAGCATCGGGAAGTGATGGAACTGCTTGCTGGAGACCGTTTGCCAGCGAGTGCAATCCCGGTGCAATCCACCCCCCCAGCAGTTGTCCATCTGCGCTCACCGCATCGACGGTGACGGCACTGCCAGCGTCGATGATCACTGCTGGATGACCCTCGCTCACCGCACCCCAGGCCAGAGCACAGAGAGCACGATCAGCTCCGGTATTTTGCGGCTCATCGGTGAGCACGTTGGATGCCAGATCAGCACCACTTCGAATCCAGATGGGTTCGCTGCAACCAGAGTGCGCGAGCCAGTTCTCGAGTTCACTTTCATGGGCTGGCTGTACAGAGGAAATGGCGATCGTCTGCGCCTCGGGAAGATCATCGAGAGCATCCGAGATGGCCCGGTGCGATGCGGTACCGAAGCGAAGATCGCCCGACCGATCCCGAAAGCGCCAGGAAAGCAATGTATTACCGATATCGATAACGAGCGTCGCCACGCGGCATCCTCCCAATCTTCCGGAGGATAACGCGAACAGAACCTCGACCCCAGCACACTTGAGGGCTAGTAGTCGAAGTCGAAGTCCCCCATCGCAGTCCCTTTGACCACTCCGCGCAACTCGAGTTGCAGTTCATCGGGGAAATCCGAGTAAGCGAGCGCTTCATCCAGAGTGATCCGGTCTGCCTGATATAGATTTCTCAGCGACTGGTTGAAGGTACAGCAACCGTAGTGTGCACCCTCGCGAAGAGCGTTTCCGAGCTCGTGTGTACGACCTTCACGTAGCATCTCCCTGATCGTCGGGCTGTTGATCATCAGTTCCAGAGAGGGAATCCGTCCCGCCTCATCCTTGAGCGGAACGAGCCTCTGGCAGACCACCCCGGAGAGCACCAGCGAAAGTTGCAGTCGGATCAGGTCATGCTGATGTGGAGGGAAGAAGTGGATGATCCGTTCGATGGTCTGCACGGCATTCACCGTATGAAGGGTCGAGAGCACCAGATGCCCCGTCTCCGCAGCAGCGATGGCCGCTTCCATCGTCTCCCGATCTCGCATCTCTCCGATGAGAATCACGTCAGGACTCTGACGCAGCGAATGGCGCAGCGCGATGGGGAAGGACTCGGTGTCGATTCCTACTTCACGTTGATCGATGATCGACTTTTTGTCACGGAAAGTGAATTCGATCGGATCTTCGACCGTGATGATGTGACGATTGACGGTCTCATTGATGTAGTTCACCATCGATGCAAGGGTCGTCGATTTTCCGGATCCGGTGTTTCCCGTCACCAGCACCAATCCACGTTTTTGTTGGGCCAGACGGATGAGAGTCTCAGCCGGTAGATTCAATTCTTCGAAGGAAGGAACCGTCTGCGTGACATGGCGGAATACGAATCCCAGGTGCCCACGCTGGTGGAGGATGTTGACACGGAAACGCCCGATACCGGGAAGATCATACGAGGTGTCGACATCCAGTTTCTGCGGAAGCGCTTCGGGGCGTGCATCCTGGATGATCTCCAGGATTTCCTGGGCGTCCATGGGTGCGATTTCCTCGCAATCCATGAAACGCACGACGCCGTCCACCCTCAAGGAGGGTGGACAACCCACCTTGACGAAGAGATCGGAAGCTTTCTCCTGAACCATCCGGCGTAGCATTTCGTGGAATTCCATGTCGTCTCCCGGGAGATTCGCGGGTTGAGGGTCCCGTTCGGGACGCGGATCTTCCCCAGAAGATTACGATGGTGTGGGCAATTGTGCCGATGCGAGCCGGAATACCCCTTCAGGAGGGTTGCTCCTGCTCTTTGAGCAGCACCCACAGCCGTTCCAGCAGTTCTTTCAGTCCTTGCCCGGTCACCCCCGAGATCAGTGCCACTTCCTCACCGAGACGTTCCTCGAGGCGCTCTCGCATTCGGCTGGCCTGATCCTCAGACAGCAGATCGGACTTGTTGAGAACGGTAATCGTACACTTTGCAGCGAGTTGCTCCGAGTGGGCCTGGACCTCACCCCGTATCACCGCGTGATCGTGCAGCAGACCGTCGATATCACGGTCGTAGGGATCGAGCAGATGTACCATCACTCGGGTCCGTTCCAGGTGCCTGAGAAATGCAATTCCCAGACCCACTCCCTTTGAAGCTCCCTCGATGAGACCAGGGATGTCGGCCACCACGATGCGCCGGAATCGATCGAGTTCGACGATTCCCAGGTGCGGTTCCAAGGTCGTGAACGGGTAATCGGCAATTTTCGGATGGGCACTGGAAACTCTGGAAAGGAAAGTGCTCTTACCGGCATTGGGTAAACCCAGCAACCCAACATCTGCAATCAGTTTCAGTTCCAGATCGAAATAGCGCTCCTGACCCGGCCCACCGGGTGTGAACTCCCTTGGAGCCTGATGTGTCGAGGTGGCAAAGCCCTGATTACCTCGACCCCCGTCTCCACCTCTGGCAGCGATGAATTGCTGGTCCTCTTCGATGAGATCCACGATGAGAGAAGAGTTTTTCGAATCGAACACCGAAGTCCCAACAGGAATTCTCAGGATGAGATCAGATCCTCCACGACCGCTCATGTTCTTGCCGCTGCCCTGGCAGCCAGACTCTGCCTTGTGAAGGGGCTTCATCTGGAAATCGAGCAGGGTTTGCACCTGCGGATCGGTGTGCAAGATCACATGTCCACCACGACCGCCGTCACCACCATCGGGACCCCCTCGAGGGACATATTTTTCCCTGCGAAAGGAAACGCAACCGTCTCCGCCCTTACCAGCTATGACGTGGAGTTTTGCTTCATCAACGAACCTGATAGCCAAAAGAACACCAAGGGATCTGGAGATTTAGGAAACTACGGGATCGATGTGGATCCGCTTACGAGTACCGTACCGAACCACACCATCGGAGAGAGCAAAAAGGGTAAAGTCTCTGCCCATTCCGACATTTCGTCCCGGATGGAATTTAGTACCACACTGGCGAACAAGAATATTGCCCGCAAGGACCGACTCGCCACCATACTTCTTCACACCACGATTCTGAGCGTTGGAATCGCGCCCGTTGCGCGAAGCACCCTGCCCCTTCTTATGTGCCATCTGATGTCACTCCTGTCGATGACTCCACTTGCGGAGTCTTGGTTCCATCCGACGATCCGGCGATCTTATCGATGCGGACCTTGGTGTAGCGCTGGCGATGCCCCTTACGGCTGTGCGAATTTTTCCGCCTCCTGAAGCGATGGAAGATCACCTTCGGACCCTTTGCCTCGCCGAGCACTTCTGCTTCTACCAGAGCACCGTCGACCAGCGGGGTGCCACAAGCAAACTCTCCGGGACCAGACTCGATGGCCAGAACTTCGGTAAATTGGATGGTACTACCCGGCTCGACGTCACGAAGGTCCACGAACAGGATCTCTCCCTCCTGAACCCGGTACTGACGTCCACCATCGCGAATGATCGCGTGCATGTCTCCTCTTTCTCGCCGCTGAATTTCGTCAGCGGTACTGAATCGTCCAGCGCTCTGGAGACCACCCCTGGCCTTCGAGCACCACAATTTTCTGGCCATACTCGCTCTCGAGGGCTTCCAGATCCTCTCTGCAACGCCCCTGGAGAAACCCCAGGACCGGTTCCCCCACCGTGATGAGTGCCTCATCCGTCGTGGCGACCGACATTCCCTGACGTAACTCCCTGATCACTCCTGTGGCAACGCTGCGAGCACTGCGCACCGTTCCACGACCTCTGCAGATCGGACATGGCGCTCGGCCCGCCCGATCCTTCGAAGCCCCGATCTTCTGCCTCGTCAGTTCCAGCAGACCGAAACGAGAGAGTGTCGCGAACCAGGTCTTCGCCCGGTCATTGCGCACTAACTCCCGGAACGAATCTTCCAGAGTCCGACGATTTTGCGCCTCGACCATATCGATGAAATCGCAGACCACCACCCCTCCAATGTCTCGGAGGTGCATTTGACGCGCAATCTCTTTTGCTGCCTCGAGATTGGTGCTCAGAGCAGTGCTTTCCAGATCCTTCTCGGACGTATTGCTTCCCGAGTTCACATCGATAGCAACGAGAGCTTCCGTCTCATCGATGACTAGGGAACCTCCACTGGCCAGAGCAACCTTCCGATCGTAGATGGAATCGATTTGTGGTTCAACACCGAACTGCAAGAATAGCGAGGACTTGGCGCCATGGAGACGAACTGGTTGGGGTTCTCGTAGCATCAAATCCTGCTGGTATTGACGGAATTTTTCGACAATTTGAGAATCGTCGATGATCACCTCTTCGATCTGATTGGTACAGAGATCCCGGACCGTCCTCAGCAGCAGATCTGCTTCCTGGTGGAGTAATGCCGGACCTCGCCCAGCGGCAGCACTTTCGCAGACCTGTATCCAGATTTTCTCGAGAACTCGAACCTCCTGGACCAATTGTTCCCGCTCCAGATCCTGGCCCGCAGTGCGGACGATGACCCCAGCGTTGGTCACAGCAGGCAACCCCTCCATATAAGACCGGAGACGCTCTCGATCCTCCTCGTCGACGATTTTCTTGGAAACGCCCGGACGATCGAGTCCTACCAGCAGCACGATGCAACGACCCGGCAGACCAACATAAGTGGTCACGGAGGGACCCTTTTGTCCAATCGACTCCTTGGTGACCTGAACCAAGATCTCCTGGCCTTGCCTGAGCAGTTGCTCGATCGGACTCTCCCCTCGAATCCGATCGGTACTTTCCCCGAACTGATCGACGGGTACCTTTCTGGCCCCCTCGTATGCTGGATGCACATCCGAAGCATGGAGGAATGCCGTACGCCGCTCACCGATATCGACGAAAGCAGCCTGAATCGCAGGCTGGACGTTAACGACGCGTCCGAGGTAGATGTTTCCGAGAATCCTCGAGAACTCCCGGTACTCCTGATGGTACTCCCATAGCAGTCCATCGTCATCGATCACTGCTACCTGCAGTTGATCTGAATCTCGAGTTTGAATGAGCAGTCGCATGTGCATCCTTGGAGGATTGACCCCGGACATCGTGTCGTGGTCGAGAACTGAATACCTCATGCCTGGGATCTCGAGTCCCGAGCACCACACCACGATATCGTCGAGAAACGAGGGGTCCAGCACACCCGAACGATGGATCGCGTGATTTCGTTCCTGTGGCGCTCCCCGGGACCGATGAGAAAGGGGCCGGATCGGCATGATTCGCCGATCCGGCCCCTAGAACGTCTGATTCGAGACGATTTACCCCTGTCCGGATTCTCCGGCGGATTCGGAGGACGATCCGACCTCGTCATCCCCATTTCCTTGCTCGGAACTTTCGTCTTCATCGCCGTACTTACCATGGAAGTAATCCCAGCGTTCGGCTTCTTTCAACGCTTGCTGGTAGATCTCATCACTGACATCGCTGCTTTTGATGATTCTCGGAGTGACGAGAATCAGCAGATGTTCAACGTTAGACTGACGACGTCTCCACTTGAACAGTTCTCCCAGATAGGGAATCGACGAAAGGAACGGCAAACCAGATTCGATCTCGATTCGGCGTTCCGTGTGCAAACCGCCGATCACCGCTGTCTGTCCATCACGGACTCGCAGGTAAGTGACCACGGTCTGACTGCTCTCGCGAGGAAGATCGATGAATGCGGAAGTACCACTTCCAGGATCACTGAAGCGGAAGCGATCAAATCCTGGGATATCCGAAGTGTTCCCCACAAGCGTCGAAACCTTGGGAATCACGTTCATGTAGATCATGTCCGTACCCGGAATGACGTGCGGAGAAACGTACAACGTAAACCCAACGTTGACAGGCGAACGATCATTTTCATCGATGGAGACTGTCACGTTTCCATTCTGGTCTTGCTGGACACTCTGGACCGCAAACGGAACTTCTTCGCCAACAAAGATGGTCGAAGGGTAGTTGTCGAGAGTGGTCAAAAATGGCTGCTGGATGATCTTTGAATTCTCATCATCTTTCACCATCGACAACAGCAACTGGGTCTGCGAGAAATCGAGAACTCCCAGAGCCTGATAAGGAACTCCTATCGACTGCATGTTGCCGATGTCAAATGGCCAGGTTCCACCGTTGGCGACGAGGGATCCGGGATAGACCGGTCCCGTTAACGGATCGACGATCGATCCAGTGCCGGACAGATCAGGAAAACCCGACAGCGGAGAAGATCCTCGAGCGATCAGTCGTAAACCGTCGCGTCCCGGTGTATTCGGATCATCCAGTTTCAGTCCAGCTTCGAGAATGTCATCACTGGTGGTCGAGATGAACTTGACCTCGATCTGCACGAGAGCAGGTTCCACATCGATCTCACGGATGATCGCCTCGATCTCGTCGAGGCGGGGAGCAATGTCTTTGACGATGAGAGAGTTAGTCTTGACGTCAAAATCCATGTCTCCACCGGCCGATAGTGCCTTGCGCAGCGCTCTGAGCAAGGTGAACTCGCTCTCGGGATCCCCCGAAACATCACGAGCAACGTTTCCGGCTTGTTTCTCGATGTCAGAGATGATGGCAATGTATTGCTCTGGCGGACGGATGTAACGCAGACGGAAGATACGTGTTTCCAGTTGCTGCTCGAGATTATTCGGAGAAACGATACGCAGGATTTCACTGATCCCACGGCGTTCGCTCACCACCACGTAACCAGTTGTCTTCACGATGGTTTCCAGTGCATCGCGCCAGGGAACATCCCTTAGAGTCAAACTGACTTTTCCCTCGACATCGTCAGCAATGACGATGTTTGCACCGGATTGCTTCGCTAGCAGATCGAGAACCACTGCAAGATCAGCATCCTGGAACTCGATATTGATGGATGGAGGCTGCATGAAGCGAATCAAACGGTCGCTCACCTCGATGATCACGCAGTTCGTCTCGCGTGCGATGACGTCGAGAGCCTCTCTCCACCCTATTGCTTCCAGAGAAAGAGTCACCAACTCTTCGACCTGAGGATCGACCACGATGTTGACATCCACCTGTTCACTGATCTGCGCCAAAACCTCAGCGAGGTCCTTCTCCCTGACATCGATGGTGACCAGGTCTATTCTGAATTCGGCAATCTGCATCGCATCGAGACCACTGGTACCGAATAGAGCGACGAAAAGAGTCGCTACGATCAAAAACTTTCTCATCTGCTGTTTCCTCCCGTATGGGACAGGATTCTGTTCTCGACGGATCAGGGAACTCCCTGATCTCTCTCATTGAATTATCGGCATCGGACGACAGGTCCTTGAATGCCGCTGACAGAGAGTCGAGGAGATACTTCCTCGCCTCTCCAGTTACCTAAAAACGACTGAATCGGTGAGTGATCCGTTCTCCTTTGTAGAGGATCACGACGCGATCCCTCAGGATCAGGTCGAGGCGTCCATCAAGCACGTCTCCCCCTTCGAGTACCCAGCGTCCATCGATGATGGCATGGGAACCATCATCTGAGACAACGACTCCCTCGACACTCAAGTTCTTGGCGAGGAATTCGCGGACAATATCACTTCGTTGTTGCAACTGGTCGGCTGCCTGAACAACCAGTGTCGATGCAGTTCTGTAGGAATCGCCCATCTCTTCGATGCTGAATGCAAGAGAACTTACTTCGCCATGTAAACGATCAACAATTGTGAAATCGTGTTCTTCGAACGCTTTTTTCATCGATTGCATCTTGGAGCGTGCTTGTTCGTAGAGGTAAGTGACACGAATTTTGTCGATCCCATCCTCCACCTCATCCAATCTTTCGAGAATCGAACGAAGTTCTCCTGCCAGTTCAGGTTGATCGAAACGGGCTACCGTGCTGCCAATCTTCTCGATCACGGCATAGGATTCCATCGCTGCCGACTCGTCGCGATTGCGCAGAGCGTATTCAACCCTGGCCATCGCCTGACGGGCATCTGCGAGCGCTTCTCGCTGCTCTTCAATCGACAAGGGTCCGATGAAAACGGTCTCATTGTGATGACCGCTGCGGCTCCAGGGCCCGGTAAAGGGATCCCTGCTCATCACGGACGAGAGAGCGTATCTCTCCAATCGCAGGGAAGAGCGAACGAACCGTGTATCCCGCGTGTACTTTTCCAGGACAGGAAACTGCTGTACTGCTCGGGCGATGTTCATCCCGTGGGAGGCCGCGCGCTCCAGAAACTCGAAGGCAGTCTGTCGGTCTCCGCTGGCTGCATGGGCCTCTGCCAGCAACAAGGATGCGATCGCCTCTTCGCCACCGAACTCGGCGTACTCCTCGTACTTTCTTATCGCTTCCTGGAGATGTGAGCCATCTTGGAACTGGTCTTCGAGGTTGCGATGAACAAGCCCCAAGGTGATGTGGTAATCGGCATGGTAGGGACGCAAGGTCACCAGTTCCCGAATTTCATCGAGAGCGCGATTCCAGTTTGACCGACGGATGTCGTCAGTAGAAAACCGCCTAAGATCGGCAACCCTGACCTCTTCCGCCAGCAAACTGGTAGCACTGCGACTCTCGCTGGAAGAATGTGTGGTCTCGAGTACTTCTTCGGTCGGCTCGTAGGCTTCTTCGGTAAACTCGACGACTTCTTCAACAATATCGAAAGATTCTATCGGGAATTCGACGACTTCAGACACCGTCTCGAAAGTGTCTTCAACATGTACTGCATTACTTTCCTCGATCACGGATTCAAGTTCAGTCACGACGACCGGATCGACCTCTAGTTCACTGAGGCCGAAATCAATTTCGAACTCCTCAATAACAGTGATCTCATCGACTGTTGGTGTTGCATGAAAAACACTGGACTCATCGAAATCCTCGATCTCTTCGAGGAATTGCTGTTGCACTTCTTCGACGATGTCATGCTCTACATCGCTGTCCTGCTGAGAGTCGCTGAAGAGGAGATCTTCTTGATCGGTTGCATCGATGTCGGCTTCTGAGGCCTGCTCGAAAAACTCCGTGATGAACTCGATCCCCTCATCGGAGAGATCTGCGTAAACGTTGCTGTTGGTGGATTCCTGTACCCTGACGTCATCAACTGCCAGGTCACTTTCTGCTCGATCGAGACCATCGGGCCGGAATTCCACCGACTCATTCCAGAAGTCGAACTGATCGTGGGGATCGTTGAAGGGATCCACCACCTCTTCACCTGTCCAGGCCAGTTCATCCGGGCAATCAGGATCCTGATACCACTGATAGGATTCTGGATCCTCGATGTCAGACCATTCATCGATCAGAACATTTTCTCGCACAGGAATAGTATTTACCACGCTGACTTCAGTTATCGGGTCCGTAGCACTCGGATCGAAATCCACAGTGCTTTCGAGAGAAAACTCTACATCTTCGATAGAAGCCTCAGTGGAATCTGCCTTGACCGATTCGGGATCACGAATCTCGTTGATGTGTGAACCGAAAATCAACATCCCAAAGATGCCGATAAGAATCGGGAGCAAGTGTTTTTGCTGGTTCACTGTATCTCCTCCATCTGAATCTGTGGTTCGTCGTAGACGTACGTCGAAATCTCTACGGCGAGTTTCTTTATCGGATGCGAAGCCGATACTAAATCCGGTCCCCCTCCGGTCGGGAGCAACTCGATGCCATCGATCCGCAAGAAACGAGGATGGTTTTCGACGCTATTGATGAACCGATGCAACTGGGAAAACTCTCCCAGAAACTCGAAACGGTACTTGTGACGGATGAAGTCCTGTTTCTGCCTCGCTACAGTTGCCTTCTTGGACCGCTTTCTCGACGAACGAATCGTAGTGTTCTTGAAATCAAGAGGTTCGGCACCCTGGATGACGAGACCCGCATCACGACTGAGCCCGGTGATGGTGTCGACGAAGGCGTCGCGAAGCACTGCATCCTTTTCGGGTAGGATTGCGGTGTATTCCCTGACGATCTGGGAGAGAGTCTGTGCTTTGCCCTGCATCTGGGGAATACGCGCGATCTTCTCCTGGGCCGATGCCTGTCTTGCATCCAGCTGAAAAATCGAGGAATTGATTTTCGAATTTTCCGTACTGAGATCCCAACCGATGGCGAACTCACCACAGAAGACCAACCCACACAGGGCAGCGACGATCAGTAGTTGTTTCTTTTCATCAAAGTTCATTTTGCCTCGTTACCCTTCTTCGGGGTCTCTATGACCGGAGGATCCTGAAGAGGTTTCAGGTCAATTCCGATGCTGGAACGGAAGTGCGCTGGCTCTTCTTCGGTTGAGTCGATCTTTTCCCAGGAAAGTGGTGAAAAACCGAGGAAGTCACCAAAGAAGGAATCAGGCATCGAACTGATATCGACAAGGCCGGCGTAAAACCGCTGATCCTCACTCAGTGCTTTCCTGAATCGTGTGAACACCTGGGGGTCGTTTCCTAGAGCTACACAATCTAGAACCACCGTTCCCCCTGATTGTGTGACATTCGGATCCCAGCGGTATTCTCCATCATCGAGGACATCGACAGAGAGTGCCGTGATCCAGATATCATCCGGAATCAACGCGAGCATCTGGTCCAGTTTCGGTGCCCACAGAATTCGACGGGTCTTTATCTGGATGATGGATTTTTCGCGCTGCCGGTAGTAATCGATATCGGACTGGATCCGATCGACTTCCTGAGCACGATCCTCTAGTACCGATACCAGGGCCGTCTGAGTCTCCGCCCTTGCTTCCAGAGTTCCTTGTGCAATCCACAGCCAGATGATTCCAATGGCCCCCAGAGCAACGGCAGCCACCCCACCGAGCACGGAGAAAAACACCGTACGGGGAGTGCTGGCGGCACGTTGTAGTTCGGCGGGCAGTAGGTTGATCTTGATCAAGATTAGATCCTTTCCTTGCGCGCCTAGACGCAGTCCTGAAGACGGGAGCCGAGACCAATCGCTATCGGTAGCTGGATCAGATGGTCATTGAGAACATCCACATCCACGAGATCTTCACGGACTTTGATGGACTCGAGTGGATCCCATGTTTTGACCTCTCGGTCGAAGAACCGCTCGAAAGTCTCCTGGAGACCGATAGTGCGACTTGCTCCACCACTGATGAAGATCTCCTCCACTCTGTGGTCGAACTGGTTCTCGAAGTAATCAAAGGATAGTTGGATTTCACCGGCAATCTCATCCAGAACGGGTTGGACTGCTGTTGCCACCATCTCTTCATTACCGAGTGGTTCACACTTCAGTTCCTCGGCTTCGGCCTCATCCAGATGCTCTCTGCGAGAGATCGCTTCGGTGAGGTCCGAACCTCCCAGGTAAATTTCACGAGAAAAACTGGAGACGTTGCCACGTAAGATGTGGATGTTCGTCTTACTTGCTCCTACATCGACCAGGGCAACCGCCTTGTCAGGATCTTCTGATCTGACACCGATCCCATTTCGCAATTCAAAAGAATTACCGAGTGCGAATGAATCGACATCGACGGCAACAGGCACGAGTCCGAGATCCTGAACCTGATCGATGTGGTCATGTAGGAGGTCTTTCTTGACGGCAACAAGAAGACTTCTCATTTCGGAGGAATCAGATGTCTCCTCGCATGGATCAACCAGGCGCTGACCATCGATACACACTTCATCACGATCGAACGGGATGTATTTATCCGCTTCAAGACGAAGCGTTTCTGGTAACTCATCATCACCGAGTTGAGGCAATATGATGTATCGAACCACTACCGACCGTCCGGAAACTGCGGTGACGACCTTACGACTACGGATACCCGATTCTCTCAGAACCGCTTTGACTGTATCGAGAGTCTCTTCGGGCGCGGGAATTCTTCCCCAGCCAAATCCTGTGAGTTCGAGTCCATCAGCGGTCTCGGTCAATTCGACAACCTTGACCTCACTCGATCCGATATCGAGACCGACAAGTGACTTCTGTCGAGAAAACATACCTTCGTGCCTCCCTGCCGCGCCATGCGGGCGCGCAACGGGGTCCTGTAGACTGACTGCAGCGGACAGGACCGTGTCTGCGCTCCGGACACGAGAATGTCGTGCCGGAAAGGGGACCTACCTCAAGGAAGGCCCCGAGAAGACTACGACGGGGCTGAAATGGGTGCAAATTTGGCCGAACCGGACGCCTCAGATCAAACGAAGAGCGACCTCTGGAAGGTTCTCAACGGCCCAGAGACGCAATTCGCGGGTGATACTATCTCCGTCAGACATCCCGAGACAGCGCTCGGCCAGGATGCGGACATCATAATCGAGTAGATGACGAATCACCTGCTTCACCTCGGGAATCAACTGTGGACTGACCGAAATCTCACGCAGTCCCAGCCCGACCAGCAATGGCAAATAAATCGGCTCGGATGCCATCTCTCCACACAGAGAAACCCTGATGCCATGTTCTTCGCCGGTCCGAACAAGACCCGCAATCAGTTGGAGTATCGCCGGGTGCATCGGATCATACAGATCAGCAACATGTTCATTTCCTCTGTCAACCGCCAAGGTGTACTGGACGAGGTCATTACTGCCGATACTGAGGAATGAAACGCGGTCTGCAACATGACTGGCGATCAGCGCCAGCGATGGAACCTCGACCATCACCCCGATGGGAACATTCTCGTCGAAGTCGACTCCGCTCTGCCTCATCTCGTCGCTCAACTCATCGATGATCTGCAAACTTCGATCGAGTTCAGGAATGGTAGTGATCATCGGCAACATCATACGAACGGGTCCGAGAGCCCCGGCTCTCAATATCGCTCGGATCTGTGCTCGAAACGGTTCTGGATTTGCGAGACACCACCGAATCGATCGACATCCGAGGAAGGGATTCTCCTCCTCCAGTCCACCCTCGGGCAACTTGTCGCCGCCGAGATCTAGAGTCCTCACCGTCAGGGGTAGGCCGCCGAGAGACTCGAGAACAGATCGATAATTCTCGAGATGAACCTCTTCGCCTGCCGTCGGCGACTGGAGATGAATGAACTCCGTTCGGTAGAGGCCAATCCCCGAGGCTCCGAACTCGACGGCAGCTTTCACCTCACTGGGGATTTCGATGTTTGCATGAACCTCGAGAAGGTGCCCGTCGATCGTCTCTGCGGGCAATTTCGCCTGGCTACGGAAATGGAGGGATAGTTTCTCCATCTCGAGGCCCCTGGCCAGGTAATCGCTGATCTGGTCCTCATCCGGATCGATGATGACCACTCCCCGATAACCATCGATGATGATCCGATCACCCCCAACGACAGCAGTCGAGATGTCATCGAGTCCGACAACAGCAGGAATCCCGAGGGCACGACCCATGATGGCTGTATGTGAAGTCTTCCCCCCCATGTCAGTGGCGAAGCCCTTGACCTTTTCAGGATCCAGTTTGGCGGTCTGGGCTGGAGTCAGATTGTGAGCGATGACCACGACCTCACCCTGAAGATCGGAAAGCCCCTCGATTCTCTTCCCGAGCAGGGTACTGAGAAGCAACTTCTCCACGTCCCGAAGATCGTGTACTCGTTCGAGCAAGATGGGAGACTTGAGATCCTGTAGTTTCCGGACATATCGATTCATGACCCGGCTGAGAGCATGTTCTGCCGTGTAGCAGTTCTCGCGAATCCCTTTCTCGACCTCGGAGTGAAGCATCGGGTCGGATGCGAGATCGCGATGCACACCAAGGATCAGGGCATGAATCTCGATCTCACTCGAGAGTCGTTCAATTTCTTCTTTGAGTGAGCGGTTTGAATCCTCTACTGCTTGCTCGAAGCGGGCAACTTCATCATCGATAGCATCCTTCGCGACGAAGCGTTGCGGGATGCGCAACTCCTCGAAATCGAGAATGAGAGCCTCCGAGATGACAATTCCCGGACTGACGGGTATTCCCTGCCTGATCTCCAAGATCTCCTCCGGACCTACACGCCATGGAAGTCGAGTCGGACCAGCTGAATCAGAGCCTCAAGAGCTTCCGCAGCATCGGAACCGACGGTTTCAATCACGATCTCGTCACCAAGTTGCGCCCCCAGTGTCATGACTGCAATGATGCTTTTTCCATCGACACCGATTCCATCCGATCGGCTCACTTTGATTTCGGCTTCGAATCGCTGAGCCAATCGGACAAATTCGGTGGATGCACGAGCATGAAGACCAGATTCATAGGTAATCTTGACCGTCTGACTGATTTCACTCATGCCGGTTTTCCGGAATTGAGTAGTGCCAGTTCGCAGATGATCTTACCGATAATCCCGGAGTGATGCCGCGCAGTGCTGGCACCATGATCGATGAGATCGGCTACCGAGACGCGTATTCCCCGACCTGCCAGCTCACCACAATCCACCACGGGCACACTCCCCAGGTGGGCGTAGTTCTCGAGTAATTCGCTCGGGAAGTTACCGTCGTGAGTGATAATCTCATCGAATATCTTCTCTCCGACATGATTTTCGAGAGCCTCGAGATGGTCAAAGAGACTCATGTTGTCGGTCTCCCCTGATTGGGTCATCACATTTGCGATGTATACCTTGGGAGCATAACTGTCGATAACCCGTCTGCGGATTCCATCGATGAGTAACGGTGGAATCACACTGGTGAACAGACTACCGGGTCCAAAGACGATCAGATCTGCCTCTTCGATGGCACGACCAACATCATCGGCAGGTTCCAGAACCCGAGGCCGAGCCTCCAACTTCTCGATCGACTTGCCACTGTTGGCGATCTGTTCCTCTCCAGTGGACTTCGATCCATCGTGGTGGTGCGCAATCAATGTCAATTTTCCACCATTGGCAGGAAGCACCCGACCGCGAACGCGAAGAAGGCGATTCAATTCACGGATGGCGAGATCGAAATCTCCGGTAACCCTCGTCAAAGCAGTAATCAGCAGATTTCCCAGCGAGTGCCCTGCCAGTTGTGACTCCTCGAATCGATAGTCGAGCAGTCGCGCCCACAGAGGTTCCTGCCCCGATAGAGCCAACAAGCAGTTGCGGATGTCTCCCGGAGGGGCGATGTCGAAGTCCTTACGGAGTCGCCCGGAGGATCCCCCATCGTCGCTGACGGAAACCACTGCAGTCACCTCGACCGGTTCCTCACGTAGCCCTGCAAGCAGGCACGACATTCCCGTGCCCCCTCCAAATGCGACGATTCGCGGAGGCATGATGGACTCAGCGGAACCCGAGTGATCTGCTTTCAATCTGTTGTCCTTCACTGAAGACATTACAACCAGCCTCGCCGTGGCTCTCGATTCCAAAAAAAACTTCAAATGGTCAGAATCTGCGGCGATCCCGCATCCAGAACAGAATCCGGGGGGTTCGATGGTTTACCACGACAGCGCTATCGGTTCCACGCAAGTGGACCCCAGAAGCAAAAATCCCCTCTGAGAGCCTCATTCGGGCCGGGAATCGAGTTTCGTTACTAGGGATAGAACTCCCCGGATTGAGATCTCACCATCGCTTCTCCCTCACAGGCCACTTCCATCAGAAACAACCCCTGAGGAGGGGCCGCTACGCCAGCCTGTCGTCGATCTCGCGACTCGAGGATGACGGAAATCTCACGGGCCTCACGCAGGCCTCTTCCCACCTCGACCAGAGTTCCGACCAGGTTCCGGACCATCTGGTAGAGGAAGCCGTCTCCCACCACCTGAATCCACACTCGATCTTGATCTCCATCGACAGTCAATTCGTGGATACACCGGACGGTGTCTTCCGGCTCATCCTTGGAGCGAGTTCGAAAGGCCGAGAAGTCGTGGCTTCCCACCAGTTGCAGAGCCGCGGACCTCATCGCTTCCAGATCGAGTTTCGATCGTACCCACCAGGAGGTTCGCTCCTGAAACAGAGGACGACGAGGGCCATTCGATATTCGATAGAGGTACCTCTTGCCGATGGCATTGAAGCGAGGGTGCCAGCCGGGTTCGGCAATTTCACAAGAGATCACTTCGATGTCAGATGGTGTGATTCCCTGCAACGATCGCTGCAAAGTTTCGGGTTCGATGAACTGCCTTAGCCGAATCCTCACCAGGTGGCCTCGCGCGTGCACGCCGGCATCGGTCCGGCTGGAACCTGCTACCTCAACAGTTTCATCGCTGAGGACGGCGACCGACTCCTTCAGGATTCCCTCGACTGTACGAACACCCTGATTGTCCATCCAGCCGTGAAACTCGGTCCCGTCATATGCGATGACGAGGCGATAACTGTGAAGATCTTCCATCAGTTCGTTGCACTCCAGAGTTCTGCAATTTGAACAGTATTCAACGCGGCACCCTTGAGAAGCTGATCACCGACGACCCATAACTGCAAGGAATCGCTGAATGGAGCACGAACTCGACCGACCGAAACGAGATGCACTCCTGCCAGTGGACCCGGAGTGGGGGGAGATTCGGGATCATCATGGAACTGGACTCCGGGACTTTCCTTCAGAAGTTCCACCGCCTTCTCGAGACGAGTCGGATCGGACTCATCGAAGAGAAGATTCACTGCGATGGAATGACAACGAGCCACCGGAACCCTGACGCAGGTTCCCTGAACCACGATGTCAGGATCCGACAGGATCTTACGGGTCTCGTCGAGCATCTTCCGTTCCTCTTCGGTCACCCCCTCATCATCAACGGGACCGATGGCCGGAAAGAGATTGCCATGTATCGGAAAGGGGAACGGATCTCCGGGACGAAACTCACCTCCCGAACCCTCTCGCTCGAGAGCTTCGAGACCACTGCGGCCGGCACCGCTGACCGCCTGGTAGGTGTCAGCGATGATGCGTGCGGGACCGAGGCACCACAGGGGCTTCAACGCAAGCAACAAGATGATGGTCGAGCAGTTCGGATTGGCGATGATTCCAGGACCCTTTGAAATCATCTCGGGATTGACCTCGGGAATCACCAGCGGCACCTGGTCATCGAGACGAAAAGCTGAAGAGTTATCAACCACCGCCCCACCAGCGACGACGAACCTTGGAGCCCACTGGCGGGCAGTATCCGATCCGGCAGCCATCAGTGAGATATCGAGACCACCAAGATCAGCATTTTCATCGAGACAGTGGACGGTGAGTTCTTGATCTCGCCACGCAACTTTCTGACCAGCGCTTCGAGAAGACGCCAGAAGATGAGGGGGTTCTTCACCGAGAGGTGACTTTTCCAGCAGACGTAGCATCTCTTGCCCTACGACTCCTGTCGCCCCGACCACTCCCACTTTCAACGCTCTTTCTCCTCTCGCCTTGCCAGCCATGCCGAAGCCACAGGCAGCAGCACGACGAGCAGCAATACCGTCACTGTGAGAAAAAACTCCCACGCACTGACTGCAAACAGCATCAGTTGTCCTCTTCGTTCACAGTTGGCAATCTTCGTTCACTAACCTCGGCAGTGATATCACTGATAAAACGATCGAGATCCACGGCCCCAAGATCTCCTACTCCCCTCTGACGTACCGAAACGGTTCCAGCCTCTGCATCTCGACCTCCGACAATCAGCAAATAAGGGATCTTCTGCTGTGCCCCCACCTTGATCTTGGCATTGACCCGTTCATCGGAGTTGTCGACGGTGACCCTGAGCCCTTCTGCAGCGAGACGCTCCTTCACTGCACAGGCATAATCGACGAACTTCTCACTGATGGAGAGCACTCGAACCTGTTCCGGAGCCAGCCAGGTAGGGAAATTCCCCTCGTAATGTTCGATGAGGATCCCGATGAATCGTTCGAGACTCCCGAACGGAGCCCTGTGGACCATCACCGGACGATGGTCGATGTTGTCTGCACCTGTGTATTTGAGATCGAAACGTTCGGGGAGATTGTAGTCGACCTGAACCGTTCCCAGTTGCCACTCTCTGCCGATGGCATCCTTGACGACGAAGTCGATTTTCGGACCGTAGAAGGCGGCCTCTCCCGGTTCCTTCGAGAAAGGAACAGCAAGGGTCGAGGCCGCCTTGAGGCAGGCAGCTTCCGCCTGATCCCACAGTTGGGGATCGCCGGCATACTTGCTGTTGTCATCATCTCTGAGGCCAACTCGCACCCGGTAATCGTCAAGTCCGAGGGTCGAGAGGACCAGTTTCACCAGCTCCAGACAGCCCTGGATCTCATCGTATACCTGATCCTCGGTGCAAAAGATGTGAGCATCGTCCTGGGTAAATCCTCGGACCCTGATGAGGCCGTTGAGTTCTCCGGACTGTTCCCACCGATAGACGGTTCCGAACTCTGCCAGTCGAACGGGGAGATCGCGGTAGGAACGAGGTTCAGCATCAAAGATCTTGATGTGATGCGGGCAGTTCATCGGTTTCAGTATGAAACCATCGATCTCGCCAACATCGATCCGGTGAGATAGATCGGCGCAGGAGCAGCCCTCATCGGAAACAGCTTTGAGGAAATCGGAGGAGATGAGTGGAGGGAACTGGCTCTCCTGATAGTAAGGAAAGTGTCCACTGGTGCGATATAGATCCAGTTTTCCTACATGAGGGGAGTAGACCATCTGGTATCCGGTGGCCACGAGATGCATCCGGATGAACTCTTCGAGTTCACGCCGTATGACGGCACCGTTGGGCTGCCAGAGCACCAATCCCTGCCCGACTGTCTCGTCGATTCGAAACAGATTCAGTTTCTTTGCGATCACACGGTGGTCTCTCCGGCGAGCCTCTTCCAGACGATCGAGTTGAGTCTGCAACTGTGCCGGATGAGGAAAAGCCGTGCCGTAGACGCGGGTCAGGCTGTCACTGGTGGCATCGCCATGCCAGTACGCACTGGCGACACTCATCAGACGAAAGGCACCGATCCGCCCGGTACTGGGAAGATGTGGGCCACGGCACAGATCTTCCCAGTCGCAACCAGGTTCCCCGGTTGCGTACCAGGTCAGATTCTCTGAACCAGCATCGATAGCGCGCTGGGCGTTGTCGAGTTTGTACTTGCTCCCCTCTTCCCGGAGTTTGGCCAAACCCTCATCCGCAGCGAGTTCGTAGCGCTGAAAGGGTCGATCCTCCGCGATGATCTGTTTCATGTGATCTTCAATCGACGAGAAATCATCGGTGCTGATGATACGATCATCGGAGAAATGGATGTCGTAATAGAAACCCTGGTCGGTGGGCGGTCCGTAGACCAGTTGAGTACCCGGGATCACTCGCTCGATGGCCTCGGCCATCACGTGGGCGCAGGAATGTCGAATCAAGTAGAGCGCCTCTTCGGAAGGTTCTTCCTTCTTTCTTCCCTCCGTGATGATCGACACTTCCGAATCTGAAGTGATGACCCCCGAAAGATCCTTGATATCCCCATCCACCATGATTCCTATGGCAGACTTCAGGAGTCGTTCACCGATGTCACCAGCGATGACGACGCCAGTTACTGGTGTGTCGTAATCGCGGTGGCTCCCGTCGGGGAGGGTGATCCTGGGCATGGCCCTTCCTTCCGGGGTCATTCTAGCCAACGGCGATGCAATACGCCAACGGACCGACCAGCAGCGGAAGATCTTGACCGGGGGCCACTCAGAGATCATCACTGCGATTGAGCCGAAGGAGAACAGGAGGGCAGTTGGATAGATTCGACTCTGATCCTCGCCTGTCCATCATCCATGCGGACATGGATGCTTTCTTCGCCGCAGTCGAGGTCCTCGACGACCCCTCGCTGGCGGGGAAACCGCTCATCATCGGATCTCCAGGAGCTCGTGGAGTGGTCTCCACCGCCTCCTACGAGGCGAGGAAGTTCGGTGTCCACTCGGCGATGCCATCGGTAGAAGCAATGCGGCGCTGTCCGAAGGGCATCTGGCGTTCCCCTCGAGGAGAGCGCTACCGCGAGATCTCCCTGTTGGTGATGGGTGTCTTCGGTGAGTTCACCCCGGAAGTCGAACCGCTGTCGGTCGATGAGGCATTTCTCGATATCGCAGGATCGCTGCGCCTGTTCGAAGGAGCCGTTTCCTTGGCACGACAGATTCAGCACCGGGTTCCGGAGGTGACCGGAGGATTGACCGTCAGCATCGGAGTTGCGCCCAACAAGTTCCTGGCGAAACTCGCCAGTGATCTGGAAAAACCGAACGGACTCACGGTGGTCGATCCTGATCGGGTTCAGCAATTGCTCGATCCTTTGGCGGTAGAAAAAATCTGGGGAGTCGGCCCGCGCACCCGCGATGTCCTGCACGACATCGGACTGCGTGAGATACGCCATCTTCGTCAGGCAGGAGTCGATCTACTGATGCGCCATCTGGGAGAATCTTCCGGCAGGCACCTGTGGCACCTGGCCCATGGAGAAGATACGCGAACGGTCGAGAGCCACCACGAAGTCCGCTCCATCTCGACTGAAAACACCTTCGCTCGTGACTTGACCCCCGGACAGGAAACGGAAGCCTTTCTCAGAAGCGCCGCAGAGGAAGTGGCTCAATCCCTTCGCGACCAGCATCTGAGGGCACGAACGGTTCGACTCAAGATCAGGACGGGATCGTTTCTCACCATGAACCGCAGCCGCACTCTGGATGCTCCCTTCCAGGATCCGGGCCGGCTCTACCGTGTCGCCCTCGAATTGCTCGCGGCGGTCGATCTGGCAGGAGAGGGCATCCGACTGCTGGGGCTGGGTGCAGGAAACCTGGTTGCTTCCGATACTCCTCGCCAGCAAGGTCTGTTCGACGATATTTCGGCAGATCTACGCGCTGAGAAAGTAGCGCGCCTGCTCGATCAATCGAGAAACACGCCTGGAATCTTGCCACTCGAACGAGGCTGCCTCATCGATCCGCCGCAGCAGGATGCTCCCGAAAAGGACTCCATCGGGGAATCGAGTTTCTGAGACTACCGGCGGCGAGATGCTCTCAACTTGCGGATCCGCAGATTGAGAGCCTCGACGAATGCCGAGAATCCCATCGCGAAATAGATGTAACCCTTCGGGATGTGATGGCCGAGACCATCGGCCACCAGTGCTATTCCGATGAGCAGCAGGAAGGCGAGCGCCAGCACCCTTATCGTCGGGTGTTCAGAAACGAATCTCGACACCGATCTACTGAAGATCAGCATCACGATCACTGACAGGACCACCGCCAACACCATCACGGCCAGGATGTCGGCCATTCCCACGGCGGTGATGACCGAGTCGAGGCTGAAGACCACATCCAACAGCACGATCTGAAAAAGTACGGATCCTAAACCGACCTTGCGGCCAACCACGCTTCCCTCGTTTTCGTCTCCCTCCATGACGTCATGGATCTCGTGGGTCCCCTTCCAGAGCAAGAATAAGCCGCCACATAGAAGAATGAGGTCGCGTCCGCTGAGTGACAACGTATAGATATCGATGATGGGTTCCTGCAACTGGATCATCCATGCGATGCAAAAGAGCAAGCCGATACGGGTTACCATCGCAAAGAGAAGACCGAGACGACGAGCCAGATCACGTTGATTCTCTGGCAGTTTTTCGGCAAGTACTGCGATGAAGATGATGTTGTCGATTCCGAGCACGATCTCCAGGACGGTGAGAGTGCCCAGAGCAACCCACGCATTGGGATCGGAGATCCAGGTCAGATCCATCATCGGTTCAACTCCCCCCGCGCATCCGGCCGAGGATTTCGTCGTGGACCTCAGAGGCCAATACAGCAGTCTCCTGGGCTCCCCAGGATCGTAGCAACACCGGACCATGATCCTCGCTAGCGGGGAGACGCCCGTGACTTCCCCGAACCATCGAGGGATCGGTCGAGATCACGTCCAGCAGGCTTCTCATGCCAAGTTTCCTCTGTATCAACCTCCTGGCAACCCTCCATCGCGGCCACCTCAGTTCAGGATCGAGAAACAACTCCGCGGGGTCGTACCCGGGCTTGCGATGGATATCGACGGTGCGGGCAAAATCGGGAGCCCGCGACTCGTCGAGCCACCACGGATACGCAAACCAGCAGCCAGGTTCCGCCAGCAGTACAACATCCCCCGAGCGACGATGAGCTAGACCGATCGAGCCAAGTTGATCCCCCTCCAACAGCCGCTCGACCCCGTCGAGATCAGCGAGAACATTGCAGATGGTTGTCCGATCTGCATCAGCGGATAGATGCACGTGAGCAAGTTGATGATCGCAAACGGCAAACGCCTTGCTCCGATGGACATCGAGTAGATCTCCGTGGGAGGTGACCTGAACGCCGAGTTCTCCGCGTCGTGCCAGTTCCCGGTTGACGAATACTGGACGATCCACTTCTTCGATGCCGTATTCAGAAAGCACCATCAAATCGGCACCTTGTCTGCGCGATGCATCCAGCAATCGCCCCAGTTCCGGGTCCAGTTCTCGCATGGCTCGATCGGCCTGTGGCGAGTCGGGGCCGTGACGTTGGTGGTCATAATCAAGATGCGGCAAGTAGACCATCAGAAGGTCGGGATCTTGTTGCTCTATCACCTCGAGAGATGCATCGACAATCCAGCGCGTCGAGCCGATCCCTGCAAGGGGTCCCCAGAATTCGAACAGTGGAAAGCGGCCAAGACGTTTTTGCATATCGACCGGAAGATCTGCCGGTTCGCCGTAAACGGATGGGATCTTGCGTCCATCGGCAGGATATTCGGGACGGGGGGTGAGGCTCCATCGGGCACCGCTTCCGATGTTGAACCACCAGAAAAGGTTGGCGACCGTGAAACCCTCTTTTTGCAGACAGTCGATGAATGTCGGTGCCTCGATCAGATCTCGAGGCTGGAGCCAGAAACGAATCTCCCGGGTATCACGGTGATACCAGCCATTGCCGACGATGCCGTGTACCGATGGAGACTGCCCGGTCAAAAAAGTAGCCTGAGAAGTACAGGTCACAGCGGGAGTGGGAGGAACGATGGCTGCCACCGATCCTTGCGTCGCGATGTCCGCCAGCGAAGCCAGGGAACCGACATCCTTCTTTCGAAGGCCCGCCACGATGATGACGACCTGTTTCAAGGTTTCATTCCCCCCTCACTCGCAACTCTCCTCGACCAGAGATTGTCCCGCCACGTCAGGTTCGATTTCATCTCCAGTAGGAAACAGAGCATCGACGATCCGACGGAAGTCCGCAGCATCCCGGGCGCCGGTCACCTGTGCGCGAAATGCTTTGGCTCCCTTGACGCCCGCGAGGTATCGGGCTGCAAACTTCCGAATCAAAACGGTACCGAGAGGATCACCGTGAACCTCGACCAGTTGTTGATGATGCCTCAGTAGTTGCTCACGCTGCTGTTCGAGAGCAGGAGGCGGAGGTATCGGTTCACCTGCGAAAGCCGCAGCGATCTCTCGAAAAACCCACGGAGCACTGAGACAACGACGTGCCACCATGACTCCTGCAGCCCCGGTATATTCGAGGATTTCCAGGGCACTGGCGGCATCGACGATATCGCCATTTGCGATCACCGGAATCGCAACTGCCTCGACCACCTCAGCGATTCTGTCGCGAGCAACGGGAATGCCGTATCCATCTCGGGCAGTTCTGCCATGAACGGTGATGGCGGCAGCTCCGGCCTGCTCGGAAACCCTGGCCACCTCGACAGCAGTGATCAGATCCGAGGTTGGCCCCAGACGGATCTTTGCGGTCACCGGAATATCACCAGCACCGCGCTTGGTCGCCTCTACCATTCGCCCCACCGTCGCGGGATCACGCAGCAACTGGGCACCGGAGCCCTGCTTGCCCATGATTCTCTTCTTTGGACAGCCGAAGTTGAGATCGATGACGGAGACGTCGAGATCGGCGAGACGGCCGGCTGCCTCCTCCACCATCTCGGGCTCCCGATCCCACAGTTGAACCCCGAGCGGTCGAGGCTCGTCTTTGACACCGATCAACCTGTCAGGGGGAATGTTTCCCTTCACCCAGCCGCCGGCGGAGATCATCTCCGTGTAGATCAGACCACAACCGCCCAGCTCCCTTACGATGCGCCGAAACACCAGATCGGTGAAGCCGGCTATCGGCGCCTGAAGAATCGGTGTCTCCAGTTCGAGGGACCCGATGCGCAGTGGGGCAACAACCGGGACCGTGGTCCTGGTGGCGTCCTGTGGCTGCTCGTGGCGATCACTGGCTGATTCGATGTCGTTCCTTCTTCCCGCTGATTCCAACCCTGCCGGGATTCTGTCGCTGTGACTCTGCTACCGATAGGGTATCTATTTCGGCGACCAGGTGCCAACTTGTCCGTTTCATACTGCTGACCAGCTCGCGCCTCTCAAGGAGAGGGCTTCGATCAAATCGACCTGCTCGATTCGATCCTCCGCACGCAAATCAGCGATGGTACGGCCCAGACGCAACAGACGGGTCAACCCCCGGGTCGAGAGGTCCCCCTGTGCATCGCAATCGAGCAGGAATTTCTTCGCCTCCCGGGTGAGGGGAGCCCAGCGGTGTCGATCTCTCCATTCCAGATCCCGGTTACTGCCGCGCTGCCCTCTGAGAATCGCTCTCCTACGAGCTCCTACGACACGAGCAGCAACTTCGCCACTCGTTTCCAGACGGGTGGGATTGTCATCGAAGAGGCTCGCCCCGGAAATCGCCTCGATCCGGATCCGGATGTCGAATCGATCGAGCAGGGGTCCTGAAACCCGGGCCGAATAGGCTGCCAGAGCCGAGCAGGAACATCGGCAGCGCCGAACTCCAGCGGATGCGCCCACGACAGATCGTGGCCCACCACAAGGGCACGGATTCATGGCAGCAATCAGCAGGAAATGTGCCGGAAAGGTACGTGCAGATCGAGAACGGGAGATGGTCACCTTTCCCACTTCAAGTGGCTCCCGCAGCGCCTCCAGGGATCTTCGAGAAATCTCAGGAAATTCATCGAGAAACAAGACGCCCCGATGGGCCAGGGTTACCTCGCCTGGAGCAGGCGGGGATCCTCCACCGATCAATCCAGCCCAACTAACACTGTGATGAGGGCATCGAAAAGGACGCTCGCATATCGCCATTGCTTCCTGTTGGAGTCCGCAAACATCCTGAATCTGCGTCACTTCAAGTTGTTCCTCTCGATCGAGCGGAGGTAATAGCGATGGCAACCGACAGGCGAGGAAACTCTTCCCAGAACCAGGAGGTCCAATCATCAACATCGGATGTTCTCCAGCAGCCGAGATCTCGAGTGCCCTTTTTGCCGCTGCATGACCGCGAACATCGGACAGGTCTGGAGAGATTTGTTCTGCACAATTTTTGATCAGACCGGAAGATTCGATGCCCGTACCGGCAGCACCCTCGACGATCACCGCGATGGTCTCGCGAAGATTTCGTGCTCCCTCCGTTCGGATCCCCTCCACCTGTCGAGCAACAGCGCGGTTTTCTGCCGGAACGATGACGGATGGAAGGCTGACGTTTCGCAATGCGGTGACGACTCCGAGACTTCCTGGCACCTTCCGCAAGCGACCATCTAGAGCCAGTTCTCCCAGAGCTGCCCAGTTTTTCAGCGATTCGCGCGGCACCTGTCCACTTGCTGCCAGGATCGCCAGCGCGATGGGCAGATCAAATACCGTGCCCTCCTTTTCCCAGGCGGCCGGAGCCAGGTTGACAACGATTCGATGGCGATCTGGGTAACGGTAGCCCGAGTTCTCCAGGGCGGAACGAATGCGTTCTTTCGACTCTCGGATTCCCTTACCCGGGAGACCACTGATCACGAATGAAGAGAGCGCCGGGATCAGATCCACCTCGACCTCGACAATTCGTCCATGGATGCCGTCGAGATTTCCAGAAAGTATGCGGAACGACAACTCGACCCCTTGCGTTGAAAGAATGCCCGCCAGACTCCACGCACCATATCGTGCCCCAATGGCTCATTCAGCGTCGCTCTGGTCCTGATTCGGACGGACAGTTATACTCTTCACGCCAGCATCAATGGTCGAGGGCCCCTCGTGAGACCCATACTTCGCAAGGGGGGCCGGATCGAATGCGCCCTTGAAAGGGGACTCATGTCGTCGCTTTCTCGAATTGCTTCTGCTTGGGCAATAGCATCGCTTCTGCTCATCACGTCAACCACCGTCGATGCGGGTTCTGCAATTGCCAATATCGACGACCGGGTCAACAAGATCGTAGAACGTCACATCGGTTCCTCCCTCGAACAGGTGTGGCGTGGCGCCATCGAACTGGAACGCCTCGGTGATGAATCGATCGGGGATATTCAACTGCTGCTGGGACACGAGAACATCACGGTTCGATTGATGGCCTCCAAGGCTCTACTGTCACTGGGAGAAGCCTCTGGCGTTCGCGATACTCTGATCTCCATCAGCGAAAACGGGGATGCACCTTCACCGCAACGCGCATCTGCAGTAACTCTTCTGTCCGAATTCCGGGATCCTCGTACCGAACGGACACTGCGAACTCTCGCCGCCGAAGCCAAGGGCGACAACCTGTTGCGCGTCCAGGTCGGTAAGAGTCTCTATTCCGTCACGCGGGATCGAAAACTGGTTCGAGATCTGCTCCACCCACTATTGAGAGTCGATGATGAAATCGCCAGGACAGGCGCTGCCATCGCACTGGCGGAACTGGGGCTCTTCGATGGGGACGTGAAGAATGTACTTCGCAGCATCGAACTGGAACCAAGTCGCCAGGGCATCGTAGCGAGATTGCTGCTGGAACGAGATCGATTGATTCGGTCGCTCGAGCGTGAAGAAGATGCCAAGCCACCTCCCGCTTCGGAGAGGTTGCTCGAGGCTGAACAGGAGATCCTCGCGCTGGAGACTGCTCTCGAAGAGAAGGAGCAGGATCTCAGGAAGTTGCAACGCAGACGTCGCCCGGGAACCACCAAGCACCCACTGCTCGATGAGATCATGCAGAGAATCCGACACTTCTATGTCGAACCGAATCTGGTCGACGAAGATCAGTTGATCATCGAAGCTGCCAAGGGAATGGTCAGCAGCCTGGATCCCTTTTCATCCTTCATGGACGTCAAGGACACCAAGGATTTCTACGAGGGGATCAGTGGGGAATACGCAGGAATTGGAGCCCAGGTTCAGAAGGACTCCGAGACAGATACGCTCAAGATCCTGCGGCCGATCTACAAGGGTCCGGCCTACCGGGCTGGAATCATCAGTGAAGATCTCGTCATCGAGGTGGAGGGGGTCCCGACCAAGGGTCGATCTCTCAATGAAATCGTCAAGGGTCTCAAGGGGAAACCCAACACTCCTGTGACCCTCAACGTTTTCCGCAGGGGATGGAGGGAGCCGAGAGAGTTCATCATTACCCGAGAAACGATTCAACTCGACTCGGTGCTCTCTCAGATGCTGCCGGGGAAACTAGGCTACATCAATCTCGCCCAGTTCGGTGATACCGCTGTGAGAGAAGTACTCTCTGCTCTCGACAAACTGGAACTGCAGGAGATGCGAGGTTTGATCCTCGACTTGCGAAACAATCCGGGTGGATACCTTCAATCGGCCGTGACACTCGTCGACGAGTTCGTCGATGAAACTTCAATGCCGATCGTGTCACAAAAATCCGAGAGCGGCGTTTTTGATGACTCGGAAAGATTCGCCACCAAAGGTATGCGTCCCGATTATCCGGTCGTAGTGCTGGTCAATGGATCCAGTGCTAGCGCATCGGAGATCGTCGCCGGTGCTTTGCAGGATTTCGAACGAGCCAGGTTGATCGGCAAGAAGACCTTCGGCAAGGGCAGCGTCCAGCGACTGCTGCCGATGACCGAAAACATCAAAAAAGTTCTCGGTGGTGAGTCGACCTTGCGTCTCACCGTTCAGCACTACTACCTACCCAGCGGACGATCGATTCATACCCGCAGAGATCGAGACGGTAAGATCATCGCCAAGGGAGGGGTCGAACCCGATCTTGCGGTGGAACCACTCGAGTTGCCTCTGTGGAGGATCGAGGCACTAGGTCGCCTGTCCGATGGAAAAGCCTTCGAGGCCTGGATCGATGACAATTACTCCCAGAACAAGGATGAGGTCGTCAAGCTGGTCGAACATGGTGACGGGGGTGGCAATACCAGTTATCCGGGCTTTGGTGAATGGTTCGAGCAACATGCTGGACCAGGATTGACCGAGGAAGACGCCCGCTTCGGCCTTCGCCGTCGACTGCGGCGACTGGTGGAAGACGAACGAGGTGCCCAGTTCGCCTGCGACTACAGCGAGGATCTACAGTTGCAAGCAGCGATCATCGATCTCCTGGGCAGCCTCGGAACCGAAGTCTCGACCATTCCCCAGTACATCAACATCATCAAAGACAAACCTGAAGAAAAACCAGAAAGCCTCTAGTTCGAGACGAGACATTTGCGAGACAACAGGGGGAGTGACGCCATGGCGTCACTCCCCCTGTTCTTCCCTTGACCAGAGATTGTCTCGGACTCACTCCTCGACGTCGTATTCCTCGTGAGCGCTCCCCTTCAACTCGGCGATGGTCTTCATGAACTTGGCCGCTTCCTCCGTCTTGCCTTGCAACAGCGCCTTCTCGATGAACAGCCACTGCTCCAACACACCGATGAGACGCTGACGGAAATCTCTCTCGATGACGCTGCGAGCCTCTCCCTCCAGCTTCGTGGCGGCTTCGGGAACCAGTTTCTTTACCTCGATCACACCGATCTGGACGAGGTTGACCGCCACCAGTGCCGCGGCGATATCCTTCTTGCGCAGAGCACGACGTACCCTGCGTCCTGCCGATTTCACCGCCTCCATCGCCTTACGGATGTCCTCATCGGAGTCACCCTTTTCATCCTGTGTGCTATCTGACGGCACCACCGTGGCGCTAGCCGGGCTATCGGCCGTTGGAGCACCCGAGGCAGAGAGAACGATCACTGGCAGGATCAACAGAAGGGGGCATAAGATCGACAGGGGTTTCGTCATGACGATTCCATTTCAAACGGGGTTCAGGCACTAACTGTATTCGCTCCATGGCTTCACCTGGAGATCCTTGATATCTCGAATCTTCCACAACGCATCACTGAATAGATTCGCAGCCTGGATATTGGTCAGAAGGCTGATCCCGTAATCGACAGCTTTCCTTCGAATCAGATAGCCACTGGTGAGATCCTTACGCTCGAGACTTCGAGGAACATTGATCACCAGATCGATTTTCCCTTGCTCGATCGCTTCGATCACGTTGGGAGATTCGCCACTGAGCGGCTGGTGTAAGAGAGTCGC
>DCAA01000033.1:82214-95593 GCA_002311345.1 Planctomycetes bacterium UBA1146
AAGAACGCCTTTCTCGGGGATCTTGTACCCCACCGACAGCAGCGCCTTCAGGTACGCTTCTTCGACATCGTCACCGAGACACGCCACTTCTCCGGTAGATGCCATCTCCACTCCGAGCAGAGGGTCGGCCCCTTTGAGCCGGGAAAAGGAAAACTGTGGCGCCTTCACGCCGACAAAATCGCACTCGAAGGCTGACTTCTCTGGTGATTCGACCTTCTCGCCGAGCATCGCCCTGATGGCGTAATCGATGAAGTTCTCCTTGAGGATCTTCGATACAAAAGGAAAGGAACGAGACGCCCGCAGATTGCACTCGATCACCTTGATGTGGTTGTCTCGTGCAAGGAACTGGATGTTGAAGGGGCCGGTGATGTTGAGGGCTTCGGAAATCCCGCGCGAGATCCTCTTGATCCTGCGTACGGTCTCGAGGTAGAGCCTCTGGGACGGGAACACCATCGTCGCATCACCGGAGTGAACCCCGGCATTCTCGACATGTTCACTGATGGCATAACAGATGATCTTGCCATCCTGGGCAACTCCATCCATTTCGATCTCCTTGGCCCCTGCGATGAACTTCGAAACCACCACTGGATGCTCTCTGGACACATCTGCTGCTGCCTTGAGGTAGTGAGCGAGTTCTTCATCAGAGTGCGCCACACTCATGGCGGCGCCACTGAGAACGTAGGAGGGTCGGATCAGGACCGGATACCCGCAACGCACCGCAAAGGCGCGCGCATCCTCGACACTGTTGAGTTCTCGCCACTCCGGTTGATCAATCTCGAGATCATCGAGCAACGTCGAAAACCTCTCTCGATTTTCTGCACGGTCGATATCGTCGACTCCGGTTCCAAGAATGGGAACACCCCGGCTCCCGAGAGGAACCGCCAACTGGTTGGGAATCTGCCCCCCCACGCTGATGACGACTCCCTGAGCCCGTTCTAGCTCGACGATGTCGAGCACGCGTTCGAGGCTGAGTTCCTCGAAGTAAAGTCGATCACAGGAATCGTAATCGGTGGAGACTGTCTCCGGGTTGTAGTTGATCATCACCGTACGATGACCAGCGCGCGCGAGTGACTGGACGGCATTGACCGCACACCAGTCGAATTCCACCGATGATCCTATTCGGTAGGCTCCTCCACCGAGCACGACGACCGGTGATTGCTCCTCAGGAGTGACATCGCTCTCGGTGCCGTTATAGGTGAGATAAAGGAAGTTGGTCTGGGCAGGATATTCTGCAGCAAGGGTGTCGATCTGTTTTACCACCGGCCGAATTCCGAGTGATTCGCGACGATCACGAACCTCGAGCGACGCACCGTATCCCGGAGGGATAGGATCGGATCGTCGAACAGATCTCGAGATCTGATTGTCGCTGAATCCCAGTTCCTTTGCCCTCCGGAACAGGTCGGGGGACAACTCATCGAGACCAAATTGCTCGATCTGGAGCTGGCACTGGACCGTCTCACGGACCCGCGCGAGGAACCAGGAGGTGATATGCGTCAACTGGTGTATTTTCTCGACCGACCAGTTGTGCTTGAAGGCCTCTCCGATGGCGAAGATCCGTTCCTCGGTCGGCACACTCAGCAATTGTTCCAGTTCTCCCTCCTCGAAGTGCTTGCGAGAAGAAACGAGACCGTGGGCACCCACTCCCAGCATCCGACAGGCCTTCTGGAGCGCTTCGGGGAAACTACGACCGATGGACATCACTTCCCCGACACTCTTCATCTCACTACCTAGCAGGTTCGATACCCGTCGGAATTTCTTCAGATCCCAGCGCGGCATCTTGATGACGCAATAATCGAGAGCAGGTTCGAAGCAGGAGGCGGTAACCCGCGTGATGGAGTTGGGCACATCGACAAGGCAGTAGCCAAGTGCGAGTTTCGCGGCCACGAAAGCCAGCGGGTAACCCGTAGCCTTGGATGCAAGAGCAGAAGAACGAGAAAGACGTGCGTTCACTTCGATAATTCGATACTCGTCGCTGGTCGGATGCAGTGCGAACTGAACGTTACATTCACCAACAACACCCAGATGCCTGATGAGGCGAATCGAGATGGAACGCAGGTGGTGGTAATCGTGATCGCTCAGAGTCTGCGAGGGAGCCACCACGATGCTCTCACCGGTGTGGATCCCGAGCGCATCGATGTTTTCCATGTTGCAGACCGTGATGCAGTTGTCCTGGGAATCGCGAACCACCTCGTATTCGATCTCCTTCCACCCCTCCAGGTATTCCTCGACCAGAATCTGGGGGGTGTTGGCGAGCGCAGTGCTGGCCAGCGCGGTCAATTCCTGACGATCTCGTGCAATCCCGGAACCCTTGCCACCGAGGGCATACGCAGCCCTGACCATCACCGGGTAAGAGATCTCCTCGGCGGCGATCAGCGCATTCTCGAGGTCCTCACAGGCGAAACTTCTCGGAGTGTCCAGATCGATGGATCGAAGAACCTCGGCAAAGAGGTGCCGATCCTCTGTCGTACGGATCGTCTCGAGAGGAGTGCCCAGCACCTGAACACCATGGCGTTCCAGAATTCCCTCTTGATCCAGTTCCACCCCGCAATTGAGCGCGGTTTGTCCGCCGAAGGAGAGCAACAACCCATCTGGTTTCTCTCGTTCGATGACGCGTTCGACAAACTCCACATTGACCGGCAAGAAGTAGACTTCATCGGCCAGGTTCTCGCTGGTCTGGATTGTGGCGATGTTGGGATTGACCAGGATCGTGGTGATCCCTTCTTCCTTCAGCGCCTTGATCGCCTGGGAACCCGAGTAATCAAACTCCCCTGCTTCACCGATCTTGAGTGCTCCACTACCGAGAATGAGAACCTTTCGAGGCAAGACAACCTCTCGAGAACTGCCTGGGGCCAGTACCGGATCTCCCTGATGGTCGGTAGTTCTATTCATCGGACCAACTCCAGGAATCTATCGAAGAGTCCCGCTGCATCGAGCGGTCCTGGATTGGCTTCGGGATGAAATTGAACAGAGCAGAACGGTTTGTCACGGTGACGGATCCCCTCGTTGGATCCATCGTTGGCATTGATGAACCACTCCTCCCAGCCCTCGGGAGCACTGGTTCCATCGACTGCATAACCATGGTTCTGACTGGTCACCCAGCAACGCGCGGTCCCGACCTCGACACAGGGTTGGTTTTGACTGCGATGTCCAAAGTCGAGTTTGTAGGTATCAAATCCAGCAGCCAGCGCCAGCAGTTGATTGCCGAGGCAGATCCCCATCAGCGGCCGGGATCCCGCGAGAGCCCGACGGATATTATCCACCGTCTCGGGGGCATTCTTCGGGTCCCCTGGCCCATTGGAGAGTAAAACCGCATCTCCGGCCTCGGCCACAAAATCGTGATCCCATGGCACCTGGAGCACATCGGCACCACGGGCGATCAGGCTTCTCACGATGCTGGTCTTGGCACCGCAATCGACCAGGATCACTCGCACAGCGCCCTCGTTACCACAGCGGTGCAGAATCGGCTCGGTGCAACTGACCTCGGCAACTACATTTCGACTGCCGGGATCCTGATACGGGGAGTTTGCGACTTCATCTCGATCGGGACTTTCGTCGATCAGTAACCGACCTCGTAGCGTTCCATTATCGCGTAGCCTTCGAGTCAACGCCCGGACATCAATCCCCTGGACACCAGGGATTCCTTCCTCGATCAGCCACTGTTCGAGAGAGGAGGAAGCATTCCAGTGACTGTAGTCTGGCGATAGATTCTGGATCACCAGTGCTTGCGCCTGGATGCGCGACGATTCGAATCCGGGATTCAGAGGATCGTCAGCGTTGCGGGCCGGTACTCCATAGTTTCCGATCAGCGGATAAGTGAGCGTGAGAAGTTGACCACGGTAGGAAGGATCGGTGAGCGATTCGGGATATCCGACCATGCCGGTGGCAAAGACCACTTCACCAGAGATGGAACGATTGGCACCGAAAGCACGACCCTCGTAACGGGTTCCATCTTCGAGTTCCAGGTGAGCGGCCCGCTTGGATGACAGACGGTCACTCGAGAGCGAGGAACTCTCCAGCGCAGAAGACCTGGGCTCGACTATGGGATCCCCCAAGACGCTGCCTTTCGCCCAGCCGATGACGGAAAAAATGCATTTTCACGCCGGCGACCGGGGGAGGATGCCAACCGAAACACCCCCCGGAGATCATTTGCAGATCCTGAGGATCAGAGTTTATGGGCACATCCGGGCGCTGCAAAGCGTCCTCGAAAAGAAGTCGAAAATTCCACCCGAGCACGAAAGCACCCGATCGGTACGCCCCGCATCACCTCGATGACTGAATAGATGCGGATTTACGGCACTACAGCGCAGATCCATGGCAATTGAGACGTGCCAGAACTGTCCGTCCAGCAGTTGCCCCATCGGCACGAATCGAGGGTCTAGCGCCCCAACGATCGCCCAACCAGGCCATCGGACCCTCGAAATCACAGGAAGATGGTGCTGACCCTGTAACAGCAGCGCCTCAGGGGCTTCCGGCGCCGGAGGTTTCCGCACCTGAAGATCCGCTGGAACCGTCCTCCATCCACAGAGGAAGCAGAAACTCGCGAGCGAAAGTCTTGGTGATCGCTGCCAGAGGTACCGACAGCAGCATCCCGATCACTCCGAACCAATGGGTAAAGATGAGGAAGGTGACGATCACCGTGACCGGATGGAGACCGACCTTGTCGCCGAGGAAACGGGGGATCAAGACGAATCCCTCGAAGGCTTCCATCGCGGCGAAGACCGCTCCGGTCGCCAGTAGCAGCAGCAGGTCGTGATTTTCGAACCAGCACATGCCCAGAGCCGGAATCGCCGCCAGCAACACTCCCAGGTACGGGATCAGCGACAGGAATCCGGCCGCAAAACCGATCAAGAAACCGTACGGAACTCCCGTGAACATCAGGCCGACACCGGTGAGAGATCCTTTGATGATGCAAACCAGCAAACGCCCACGGAAGAAGGAAGAGAGCATCCCGTGAATCTCTTTGGCGATCTTGTCGCTGCGTGGCCGTAGCGATGACGGGATCCAGCCACGAATCCGCGTGATCATCGGATCGATTTCGATCAGGAAAAAGAACACGTACACAGGCAGCAGCAAGATCCAGTTGCCCAGAGCCAGCAGACGATCGAGAGCTCCAGGACCTCGCTCCTCCTCGGAGTTGATCTTACCGAGGGCTGCCGCCAGATCCTGGCCGGTCAGGGCTGCTTGGCCGCCAGCAGGGTCGTTGTGAGCAGGCCCCAGATAGGCCTCGATCGCTCGACCGAGCGTTGCATCGAGTGTCGCCTCGACTCGTTGCGCGAGAGCCTCGTTTGGATCTTGCTCGGTGCTGTCACCGAAACGACTGGCGATCCGCTCCTTCCAGCGCTTGAAACCGATGGCAACGCCGGGAAAGTCTCGCTCCAGGATACCTTCGGCTTCGCGGACCCAGCCAGGATCGTAGATCCCATCGGCGTCCTGATCGATGAACCAGGTGCCGCTGTCCGGGTCCTGCTGGGCATGCGGAGTCGTTGACTGGTCAGCTCCAAGGAGGGTATCTCCCGCCAATTTCCTGACCAGAGTTGAACCACCACGTGCAATCGCCACCGAGCCGGCCAGCAACCCGCCGACAAGAACAACGGTGGCGAGGATGAAGATCAGAATCACAGCAGGGATTCTCTTCATACCCTTTCGTTCCAGGGCATCGGCGAGAGGATCCAGGATGTAGGCGATGAAGAATCCCGCCAGCAACGGTGCGAAGATCGATCTGAGTGTGATCATCAATGTAATCACCAGGATGGCGATCACACAGTAGGTAACCGGTCTCAGGAAGCGCTTCGGTAGGATGCGATCCACTCGTCCTTCTCCTGACAATACTCCAACTGTGGCTCTATGGCGAAAACCTCGCAAAAGGACAAACCGCCGAAGCCGCAGTCAAAGTCACCGACCTGATCGGTGTCTTTCTTGCCGAGCAGTTGATGGTCGACCAGGTTGAAGACCATCACTCCGATATCCTCACTGGAAACGATCCCCCAGGAATCGAACACACAGCCTGCCAGACATCCGAACTCCAGGATGGCAAATTGTCGCACCGATTCCAGTAACTCCTGGGCCTCCACATGGTGGATGTCACCGGTATCGATCAATTCGTAGTTCTCGATGCTATAGACGTGACGCACCGAATGATCGAGTGCATCGAACAGGAAGGCGTATGCTTCTTGGGGGTATTGCGGGCATACCTCTAGCATCACCCCGAAGCGTTGCTCTGGTTCTGGATCCGTCACTGGACGGCCTCCCGGTCCGGGATCCCCGCGCGGCGAGCGGCTTCCATCCGGACAGTGATGGCGAATGGTAGAAGGTCGAACTTTTCCAGCAAGCAGATCGGGGGCCAATTCGGGTTCCCGAACGCATAACTCCTGGACAATCACGATCCCTGGGGTGTTTAGCCTCAGGCAACCCCAAGGGATCGTGGCAGCCGAAAACGGAGTTCTGCCGGATCGAGGGCCGATAGGATCATCGCGGCGGCCTCCAGCGCCAGGTCCGGAGATCCGGACCATTCCACGTGCCGGGCCACCTGTGCCAGCAAAGTCGCGCGCTCGGCAGCAAGTCGGCGGCCTGCCGGATCATCACCACGAAATGCCCAGACCCCGTCCGCGAGCAAACCAACAGTGGCCAGCACCGCATCCCGATCGGGTTTGCCGCCATCCTCGGTGGAGATGGCAACCAGGTCGCGTGGATCCTCTGGAGGCGACGCGATGACGGCACGGAATCGCTGTTCGCCTCCGCATCTCTCGATCGCCTCGAACAGCGAAAGGGCTGCCCCGGGCCTGCCACCAGTTCCCTGGTAGAGGCGGCAGGCCAGTTGATGGTCGACCTGACGACCGGCCAGCACCTCCAAAAAAGGCTCGCGAGCCAAGGGCCCCATCGTCACGCGCTGGCAGCGAGAGACGATGGTGGTCAAGAGCTGGGCGGGTCGATGGCAGACGAGCAGGAACACCGCTCCGGGGGGAGGTTCTTCGAGAGTCTTGAGCAGCGCACTGGCTGCCGGTTCGGCCAGACGCTCGGTCGGTTCGATCAGTATCACTCGCCGTTCGCCGCTGCGAAGCGACAGAAATCGAATCATCTCACGAATCTGTCCCAGATCGATGCCACGCCCCTCGCCCGGAGTGAGGATCTGCAGACCGCCGTGATTGGCCGAGTTCACGGCGTGACATGAACCACAATCTCCGCACTTTCCCACCTCGGCTGAAGCGGATGATCCGATGCCCGAGTGCGGGCACAGCAAGGTGGCGGCCACCTGAAGCGCCAGCAGCCCCTTGCCCACTCCCTCGGGCCCCGCCAGCAGGTAAGCATGAGCGATCCGTCCGCGTTTCAGGGCGCGGCAAAAGCCGTCTCTGGCCTGTTCGTGACCGAGTACTTCATCGAAGGCCAACGACCACCTCCTGCTCGATCCGGGCTGCCACGTCATCGGCACTTGCGCTGCCGTCGATCCGGATGATCCGGTCACCCGGAATCCCCTTCACCTCGTGGAAGGCTTTCGTCGTCCGCTCGTGGATTCCCGGTCGAGACTCGAAACGATCTCCGCTGCCGATTCTCTTGTCGATTCTCTGCTTTAGTTCCTCAGGGCTCATCTCGAGCACGATGTTGAGTTCCGGTCGTCGCTCTCCGATGACGGCATGACACAATTCGACGGCCCGTTGCTCTCCCAGTTCTCCTGCAATGCCCTGATAAACCAGCGTCGAGATGTGGAAGCGATCGGCGATGACCCATTTGCCCTCAGCCAGTGCCGGTTCGATCACCTCCGTGAGCAACTGGGAACGTGAAGCCAGAAACAGTAGCGCTTCCGCCTCGGCACCGAGCGGTTCTTTTCCATCGAGCAGAATCTCGCGCACTCGTTCTCCCAGAGATGTGGATCCCGGCTCTCTGACGGTAACCACTTGCTCTCCCCTGGAGAGCAACGACTGTGCGAGTCGATCGACCTGGGTCGACTTGCCACAACCGTCGGCTCCCTCGAGTGCGATGAAACGAGACATCACGACAGAGGTACCTGGGCATCAGCCATGTAGGACGAGCGGACAAAAGGACCGGAGAAGACCATCGGAAAACCGATCTCCTCTCCAACCCGACGCCAGTCATCGAATTTGTCCGGATGGACATACTTCTCCACTGCCAGACTCTCCGGGTCAGGTTGCAGGTACTGGCCGATGGTGACGATGCGAACGCCGCAGTCGTAGAGGTCCTGCAGCAATGCAGCGATCTCCTGGTCAGTTTCCCCGAGTCCCAGCATCAATCCCGATTTGACCCACATCCTGTGATTGTGGTCATCGGGTTCCCCGGCGGCGGCAACTCGAGCCAGCAGGTCGAGGCTGCGCTGATAGCGCGCTCCGGGTCTCGTTTTGAGGTACAGGGAGGGGACCGTTTCAATGTTGTGATTGAAGATATCGGGGCGTGCAGCGATCACCCGATCGATCGGTTCCGGGCAACCGCGAAAATCAGGGGTCAAAACCTCGACCTTGACCCCCGGGATGTGGGCACGAATCTCCTCGATGCAGCGCACGAAGTGACCACTTCCCTGATCGGGAAGATCATCCCGGTTCACCGAAGTCACGACGACGTGCTTGAGCCCCAGTTCAACAGCAGCTTCGGCGACTCGCACTGGTTCGAGGGGATCGGGCGCACTCGGTGGGCCTCCCTTGACCGAACAGAACGGACAGGAACGGGTACAACGATCCCCCAGCACCAGAAAGGTGGCGGTCCCGCGCGACCAGCAGTGGTTGCGGTTGGGACAACGTGCTTCCTCGCAGATGGTATGCAGCGATCGATTCTGGAGGGTGGTCGCGGTCGACTGGCCCCGGGCACTGCGCGACAGCGGCATCCGCAACCATTGAGGCAGACGTTGCCGGTTCCAGCGCTGGCCTGTGGAACGATGATCGAGATCGTACACATCAGTGGAAGTCATCTGATTCTCCCCAAAGAGCGGTCGAAGCGTTGCACCCAGCACCCTAGCCCGCCAACGGTACGGCGACAAGGAGCGCCGGAACTTCTCGCTGATCCCGACTGATCATCAATGTGCTGCCAGCACCTCGCGCAGGGCCGGCAGGGAACTCTTCATCGCATCGCGTCCTGCCTCGACGAGGCTGGAGAGGTTTCTGAAATCACTCCAGGACCGAACTCCGACGCGCGGGCGCACCACGATGTCCGCTTCCTCCAGTTCGTTCTCGGTGAGCCAGTTGCGAGCGATGCTGGCAACTCGTTGGAGCGACTCTATACCGGTCTCGATGTTCCCCGTCGGTAGCAACCGACGAGATGGATCGATCGCCAACACTATCGATTCCGGATCGGAAGCCCGTGCTGCCGCCACCGGCACGTTGCAGACCGCCCCGGCGTCGCACAGCAGCATCCCTTCGTGCTCTACCGGCGGAAAGACCCCGGGTAGCGAGCACGATGCTTCGACCGCGTGTGCGAGATTTCCGGAACGAATCGTCACCAGTCTGGCTTCCTTGAGATCGAGGGCGACCACCTGAAAAGGAACCCGACAGTCATCAAATGTCCCCTCGCCCACCAGGATATCGATGAGTTGCTCGAGAACCCCTTCCTCGATAACAGAGGACCGTCGCACCAGATGAGCCAGGTGCAAGCCTCTCCTCAACAGCGAGCGGATCGCCTGGAAGGGGCCATTCTCCTCATCACTGGCGGCTGCGAGCATCAGCCCGCCAAGGCGAATGTTCCTGAACTCGGGAGAAGACATCACCTCGATGGCGCGCAACGACAACACGGCGGCATCCGGATCGAGGCTCCAGCGAGCCCCGGCGATGGCGCCAGCGGAGATGCCGGAAACGGAACGGATCTCGATTCCTTCTTCCTCGAGAACCTGCAGGGCTCCCAGATGGGCCAGTCCCCTCGAACCACCTCCGCCGAGGGCAACCGTGACACTCATTTGGAACTATCCTCGCCATCATCGGAGGCGACCTGCTCACGAAGATCGACGATCCGTTTCTCCTTCAGTTGTGTTTCCATGCCGAGCCGCTGCAACATCTCCTCGCGATCGAGGAATTCCATGTGCGAGGGCCGTACCTCGGAAGCAAGCTGAATTTGTGAGGAGAGAGTCTCACCGATGTTGTCATGGGGCTGACCATCCGTAAGACTCACCGCGATTCGCATCTCATCCACATCGAGAGGATCATCGTTGCGCTTGCTGAGCACGACCTGCCACTCGTCCACCAGTGGCGAGTCGGTGAGTAGATCGGAGATGACGTTCAGGTTCACGAGAGTCCCCTTGATCTTGGTCAAGGACATGTCGGTCTGGTTCGATGCCCGGCTCAAATCGGAGGAGAAACGTGGCACCGTTCTCCCGCAAGCGGGACAGGGTTCATGAGTCATGCCACCGTTGGCCAGATCTCCCGTGCGGTAACGCATGATGAGCGAGCCACGTCCATCGAGAGGTGTATAGACCAGTTCCCCCGTCTCTCCATCCGGAAGTCGATCACCGGTCTCTGGATCGACAATCTCGAACAGATCGAAATCGGGATAACTGTGAAAACCGGTCTCCACTCCACCGGGGCACTCGACCCAGCACTTCCTCGACTCGGTAAAGCCGAACACGCTGAACACTATCGGATCCTTGGAACCGATTTCCTTGAGCAAACTGGCGAGTTTCTGCCGGTAGCCAGCGGTGACGCGATCGCCACCGAGAAACACCACCTCGATGGAAGAAAGATCGCGCCCCTGCTCCTTTCCCTGGCGGATGAGGTGATAGACGTAGCCGGGGATCCCTGTCAGGTGCGACGGACGCATCTTCTCCAGCACCCGCAGGATTTTCTCGGTACCCATGGCGCGTCCGCCACCGGTGTGCAGGGTGAACACCTCGTTGGCAAGACCGACCCCGTACACCTGCCAGAAAGCCAGATGCGGTGCGTAAGGGAAGACACTGACGAGTCGATCCTCGGACGAGGGACCTCCGGCCTCGTCCCCCATCCCGATCACTTCCCCCATCCGACGACCACATTCGTGAAGGATATCGAGATCATATCGACTGAGGAAGAAAGCGGTCGGAAGTGCCGTTCGACCGGTGGTGAAGAACGCCTGGACCGGGCGATACTCGGTTCCGAGCCTACGTCTCACTTCCGCTTTTCCGTGCCGCATCGCAGTCCACATCATCCCCGCCTTCTGGAACGGAGTGAGCACCTTGCGAATGGAATCCTGATCCGGTTGCAAGACGAAGTTCTTGGGACGATCAGGAGTATCTGCAGTAGGAGCCACGTCGGATTTGGTAGAGAAGGGGATCTTCGACATGTCGTCATAGCGCTGCAGTGATTCGATATCGAGATCGGAGAGCAACTGTCGGTAGTGAGGATGGAAGGGAAGGATCTTCTCCTTCAGTTGTTTGCGCAGCAGCGACATCTGAAGTCGTTCCAGTTGTGCTGGATCGGGCTGGCCCCAGTTGCGAGACAGTCTCTCCTTTGGCTCCCACCGGCCTTTCCTTGCCAATCTCGACTCCTCTCCCCTGCCTTCAACGAGCCCGGATCGCCGAAATCCAACACATGTTCCGGAAACATGGACCTGAAAGGCAACCGTTCCCCGGTGAGGAGAATAACATCCCGATGCCCTGCAGGGCCATCCCTCGATTCGATCCAATTCGACTTCAACCCGACCCTCATCGTACTCTTCTGGGGAGTTCCCTGTCCGCCGGGCAGCCCTGACTCCCCGTTGGAAAAAGACAGGGAAGGTGACTCATGTCCTCCTGGAAATTGGCCTCGGTGCTGTGTGGCATCGCTGGTTTCTCCTTCATCGCCCTCGATGGGCCGTCGAAGATGATGGGGATGTTTCCGCACATCCCGGAAACGATTTCGGTGATTCTGCTCAGTGGTACGCCGTTTCAGACCACCGTTGCGATCATCAGCCTGGTGCTGGTGAGCCTGGGCCTGATGCCCAGGAGTGATCAACAGTTCAGCCGTGGCGAGTTCCTGCAGGCGATCTCGCTGGGTTGCGCCATCGTGGTGAGCGCGTGCCTGGCGATGGCGATTCACTTCTCTTCCGGAACTGGACCGATCCTTCCCGGGATCGTCACCTCGGTCGCCATTCTCCAGGGAGCCCTGGGGATCTGTGCGGCCATCATCCTGATTCTCAATCGCGAAACCCGTCCGATGGCGAGTCTCCCACTGATCGCCAATAGCGGTCTGATCGCCATCACCATCCTCTTTGTCATCGGCCCTTCAGCCTGAACCGGAGGCCACCATGCTTTACTGCGACGATTGCGGAACCATCTCCGACAAGAACTACGGTCCCGAGGATGGCAGTGTTCGCTGCCCCGGTTGTGCCGGAGCCACTGAAGAAGCGACCGCCACCAGTGGCCTTTCATTGCTCGATGAACCCCGTTCCTTGCAAGGCACCGGCCTCAACGGCGGCAGCAGCGAGATCTCCGATCTCGACCTCTTCTCGACCGAAACGATCGCCAAGAAGCGAGCTCCCAGGAATCCCGATGGCAACAGCCGTCTGCGTCTCATCGAAGACGATGTCGAGACGCCCATCGAAAAGAACGATTCCATCGAGGATCGACAGATCCCTGTGCCGCTCGTGCCGAGGCAATGGCGCTTCGAATGCCTGGCCTGCTCCGGTAGTCTGAGAATTGAACCGGTCACATCTCGCAGCAAGATCCGTTGCCCACGTTGTCAGACCTGGATGATCGTGGCAGCTAACGGGGAAGTGAACCTGCCACCGACCGACGAGAAGAAGCCTATCAGCGCTCCCGAGCAACAAACCGGGGCGCCGGAGCCCTCCGATCCACAACGGCCGCCATCGGTTCCGACACCCGACGACGAACCCGCAGAGACGGACCTACTGGAGGAGTGGAGTCTAAAAAATACTCTCTCGGGCGCATCTCTTCGAGCAGTTGAAGCAGTCGAGATGCAAGAGGGTGGATCCGCGGACACCATCACGTTATCCCCCCCGACAGAGCAGATCGCAGCCGCTGAGGAGATCGAGGACGCACTCGGTTTCCTCGGCGATGATCCTCACTTCTTCGGTGAAGATTTCGACCTCGATGCCGAAATCGAGCCACACACCGATGAGACGGAAGAAACACGTGAGAATCGCACCGAACTGACGATCCCCACCATCGCGCTGTGGACCGGTCTGTTTGCCGTTCCCTCGCTGGTCGCCTTGCTGTTGGCCCGCTCGACTCCGTCGTCCGGGATCTACCAGGCCCTCTCCCGGGTCGGAGTTTCCTTCCAGCAGAGTTGTGGCGATCTCTTCACATCCGTCTCGGGCTGGATGGCGGGTCTGTAGAAGCCATCAACTTGCGGCTTCGGTGCAGAACGCTACACTGCCCCGTTCGAGGTTACCTCGAGAACGGGGCGATTAGCTCAGTTGGTTAGAGCACTAGCTCGACAAGCTAGGGGTCGGTGGTTCGAGTCCACTATCGCCCACCA
>DCAA01000031.1:0-61476 GCA_002311345.1 Planctomycetes bacterium UBA1146
CGGAATCCAAGATTTGTTCTGGCGCCTGTGACCATCGTCTGGAAGACACGTTGCGGTGGGAATTCCGCCCAGCGCTGGTGAGCCCACCCATCTCCAGGAGGACGGCCCTCGATGGGCAAATTGGAGCAGGGTCGATCAAGGTAGTCTTCGATGCGCCATCTCCAGGGATTCTGATCGAATTCGTTACAGAGGCGAAGGGTAGGTAGCGTGAGTGGTTGATCCAGGAATAGTTCGACTTCTTCACCGTCCGGGCAGTCATGAGCTTCGAGGCCGCCGGGGATCGGCAGTCCATCTTGATCCAGATCACCTCCCGTGAGGCCGTCACCGTCAGGATCCTGGAGACCCGGGAAGGGAACCGCAGGTAGCACCGATGTCTCGTTGTTCATCGTGCCGAATTCCTCGAAGCGAAGCAGCACTTGACTGAAGGGAGTGGCTCCGAAAAGGGGACTTGGAGGACCGCCAGTGGGGAGATCGAAGTTTCGATCTTCCATCAGTTGGTCCTCTGGTATCACATTGTTCCCAGTGGTCAGCGATTCGTCATCCCATCCGGGACCTTCGAAGGCACCCGCGTTGGCATGCGGGAGGCCTTCATCCATATCTTCTCCGATGATCAGAGGAACGAGCCCGGAGTTGTCGACCTGGAGTACCCCCACGACGAATGGAGCCACCAGGAAAAGAACCGATAGCGATGCGAGGAGCCGAGAAGTAATTCCCAGGGTCTTCAAACCGTCAAAAATTTTCGATAATGCCATTGAGTAACCCCCTCGATGTGTTTTAGCGGGACGGTCTGGGAGTGGTTGAAACTCTCGAGTCACCGATATATTGACCGAGACACACCAGAGGCGGGCCATCGGTTATCAAACACATATAAATTTAGAAACCAAATACTATTCAATCAGTTCGCGGCACACTTTACCGCCAGATTCGACTCACCAGTATAACATTTGCATCTACATGTATTTAGAGGCGGTAGTCTCACATCAACCGATTTGTTTTGCAAGTTGCGGTTAGCACTGCAAAGCGTACAACAGAATACCTGTCATTTATGACTAATCTGTAATACGTAACATCACCGATGATTTGATCCGTTGTGGAAGCGTTGCAGCGACATATGCGCAGTTGCCATCTTGATTCATCATCCACAATCCGCGAGAGTGCCCCCCATCAATCCCGCCAGAACCCGTAAGAGGAGGTGAATCATGTCCGAGACAAGAGCCGATGCCATCACACTCAAAGGTACGCCCTGCGATGTAAAGGGTCCCCGACTCGAGGTGGGTACGATGGCACCCGATTTTCTGCTGCAGAACTCCAACCTCGAGGAAGTCTCTCTCTCCTCCTTCGCTGACAAGGTGCTCATCATCGCAACGGTACCCTCTCTCGACACACCGGTTTGTCAGCAGGAAACGAAGCGCTTCAGCGATGACATCGCCACTAACGATTCGGTCGAGGTGGTGGTCGTCAGTGCCGACCTTCCCTTCGCCCAGAAGCGCTGGTGCGGATCGGAAGGCATCGAGAATGTCACCACTCTCAGTTGTCATCGCTCTGGCTCCTTCGGCGAGGCATACGGGGTCCAGATTAGCAGCGGGCCTCTCGAGTGTTGTCTGGCGCGGGCGGTTTTCGTCATCGATACGGCCGGGGTCCTCACACACGTCGAGTACGTGACAGAAGTGGCGGATCAACCCGACTTCGATGCCGTGCTGAACGCTGTCACCAGCTGAGGAGATCGGCATCAGATGGTTGCGATCAGGCACCAGGATCGAGTATCACGATGACGTTCTCAGGGGAAATCGAGGCAACCGAGGATTGAAGACTCCTCCGGATCGCCTCAACACAACAAAGGGGCTCACAGATGACAGATCTGAAAAAGTGTGCCGCGGAAGCACTCGGAACCTTCTACCTGTGCTTTGCCGGAATCGCCGCCATCTTGTGCGTGACGATGAACGGTTGGGGAGGCGACTCCGGTGGATTGCTCATCATCGCCATGGCTCACGGGCTGGCACTGTCCATCGGAGTCTCGGTGACAGGAGGAATCTCCGGCGGACATCTGAATCCGGCGGTGACCATCAGCATGCTGGTGACGGGGAGGATCCAGCTGCAACTGGCGCTGAAGTACATCTTCTTCCAGATCCTCGGAGCGATGTTCGCTGCATATCTCTGCAAGGTGCTATTCGCCGGCACCGAAGTGGTGGCGGCGGCAAACCTCGGTATTCCTCTTCCGGGTGAGGCGTTTGCCAACCCGACGACGATCATCCTCGGCGAGTTCATCCTCACCTTCCTGCTCGTCACCTCGGTGTTCGGCACTGCCATCGACGAAAGAGGTCGAGCCGTCAAGTTCGGAGCTCTCGCCATCGGGCTGACCGTCGCCTTCGACATCCTCGCTGGCGGAGCGATCACCGGCGCCTCGATGAATCCGGCTCGCTCCCTCGGACCTGCGCTGATTCAGGGCGATTTCCAGTTCCACTGGTGTTACTGGGTGGGACCGGTACTGGGGGCCATCGCGGCGGGTCTCTTCTACGACCGGGTGCTGCTCGACAAGAAGTGAATGCCAGATCACAGGCGAGAAGACAGTTCAGGGGGACTTGACCGGCGTCTCGGATGCATCGCGAAAAGATGAGCCCTGCCGGGCAATCAGCCAGCGACGCAATGGTGCCGGGGTCAACCACAAAAGGACGAGCAGGGTCTTGTAGACGAGACCCGGCACGCAGTAGATCTTGCCCTTCTCGCAGCACTCCAGTGCCTCCCGTGCGACACGGTCCGGCTCGAGCCACAGAAAACCGGGCGTCTTTGACAACAGTTCCCGGGTTCCATTCACATCATGGAACTCGGTGTGGGTAAAACCGGGACAAACTGCCGTGACATGAACACCACTGCCCTTGCATTCGAGCGAAAGGCATTCGGTGAACAGATTGAGCGCCCCCTTGACCGCTCCGTAGAGAGTGTGTCCGGCGGTTCCCGGCAAGAAACCGGCTATCGATGAGACCTGGATGATCCTGCCCTTGCCCCGTTGCTTCATCCCGGGCAGCAATCGATGGGTCAGTTCACACACCGCCGAGAACATCACCTGGATGAACTGATCGTGTCGTTGCCAGGACTGAGACAGATAAGCGCCTGCCAGGCCATAACCTGCGTTATTGATCAACACCTCGACCTCAACACCATCCTCATCAAGAGCGGCCACCAGAGCCTCGATCGAATCAGGATCGGCGAGATCTCTTACTTCGACACGACAGTCGATTTGATGATCGCGGGTGAGTTGCTGGGCAATCTCCTCGAGACGTTCTCGACGACGCGCTACCAGCACCAGATCGTATCCCTGCTGCGCCAGTTGCTTCGCAAAACTGAGTCCGATTCCGGAACTGCCCCCCGTCACCAGGGCTCTCGGTCCACTCATCGGCCTTGCCCCTTGTCGTCGACGGTCGGTTCCCTTTTTGCCTTCTCGGCCGGCTTATAGTGACCATCGGGCAGGCGATTTGCCCAGTGATACTGCGGATCCTCGAGCAACGCCGTGATCCACGGGTCTTTTTCACGTACCTGTTCGGCAGTGGCCAATTGCCATTCATCGGCGATCTGCCGCACCCGATCCTGATCGTCCTGGGCCCCCAGCAAAGAGGTCAACGCCCAGTAGAGGTACTCGACCGTCATGCAGGAGTAGTCGCAGGTGCGATCGTCATAATGGAACCAGGCTTTCTCGGGATAACGCCTCGGGACCGATCCGAATCGACCTCCTCGCGCACGGTCGAGACAATCACCCAGCGCCGTTCCCGGAAGTGCGCCGAAGATGCGCGGGTAAGCTTCCGAGTATCCGGTGGTCACCAGATGAAGAACTTCCTCTATGGTGGCATCGAACTCGCCGGGGGGATTGGTCTCCTCGGCAAATTGCCCTTGCATGTAACGGTATCCGTATAGTTCCACTGATGAGCGTTCGACCCTTTCCATCTCTCTCTCGTTACGAAAAAGGATCATCGACATCGCCCGCGAAGACATCGCTTCGACCACCTTGGGGTTATCTACTTTGCCGTCTTCATCGTTGTCGAGATATTCGGCGAGCATCGCTGCGACATGACGCATCTTCTTCCTGGAAAAACCGCGGGTCGCAAGGACATGAACCCCGAACACGGAGATGTACTGATCGAAGATGGCACCCATACCCGGGAGGCTCTCGGGAACCTTGCCAATGATCAGGTTCGGCGTCGTCAGTTTCGAGATCTGCGCCGATTGCACTGGTATCGAACTGTTGTCTGCCGTGAACACTCCTGTTCCCAGGGGATCTACCAGCAGAAACGCCAACAGAATGGTCGGGATCATGTTCGCCTCAATTCCAGTGATGAAAAACCGAGGCCGATCGTAACCTACCGGCGGCACCCGGTCTCCAGAAGCCTTCCGACAGCAGTCCGTCACGACTATCCTCCCTGGTGAAGGAGGCCTGATTGCCAGTCCCGCTGATAAGATTCTGGTATCACCGCTTGTGCTCGAACCTGCATCCTCTCGATCCTCCTCGAGCCTGGAGGATCGCCCGGGGATCTCGATCCGCTGGAGATTTCCAGGTCATCCTCGAGCAACTGGGTATCCGCACTGCCATCGATCTTCGCCGGGCGAACTCGAGCGACCAGGCGGCCGGACAGATCGATTTCGACTCGCTCGGAATCGACTATCACAACCTTCACCTGCGATCCTCCGATCTGCCGCATCCACAACCGCTCATCAAATTTATCGAACTGCTCGAAGAAGCGGAACGTCCACTGCTGCTCTATTGCAAGAGGGGTAAAGACAAGACCGGTTTCGGGTCCGCTCTCTATCGTCACCTCGTCTGTGGAGAGAGCATCCCTGAGGCGTGGCGACAACTTCGTTTCATTCCGTTTGGACATCGTCGCCCGAAACACGAAGGACCTCATCGGTTCCGCAAGTTGATCGAGCAGGAAGCCCCTGCGGATTTACGCGCATGGATCCGGGAGGAATATCCGTCCATCTTCGAGCAGAGAGTGGCACGCGGAGATGTGGTCCCGATCACCGCCAGCGGTGAGAACCCATAGAACCGATGACAAGGGCAGGAGCCGAGAACTCGCACTTCTCGAGGATCGCCGCATCGAGATGAACACCCAGAGATGAACCACGAAAAAGACGCGGAGCCCCCGGACGTTACGCCCCGGGGCTCCGGTGAGGAGGTGTTCTGGTTTTTAAGCCAGGGTCGGGGGGAATCGCCAGCCCGCCTTCGGCGCCCCCCCTTCCCATGCCCACTGATCCGGACCGAAGGCCGCATCGGACCGGGAATTTTATAACTATTAAAATTCACCTGAACCGCCCTATTTGGTCTGGATCAGGCTATTGAAGGGGGTTGGGGATCGGGTCGCTGTCACAGGATCGGCACGAAAATCCAAAAAAACCGGCGACGGCACACTCGCTACAGTTCGGCAACCGATCGAGGGCAACCTGTAATCGTCGGTACTGGCCCTCGGCTCGCTGGGCATCCTGCACTGACATGAAGCGAACCGTACCCACCCAGTACGTCTCGCAGACCTCACAGCGACCAGGTCGGCCGGCCTGTTTGCGACAACCTCCACAACGGATGTCAGTGGGGCCAGATTCCCCTCTCGCAAGCGCCCAGGTCAACTCGGAGAAGTACAACTGACCAGCCACAAAGCCGTGGCGACAACGAGGACAGAACTGATCCTCGCGCGCCACCTGGCGACACAAGTTGCACAGGATCGTCTCGGTATCGACCTCATGTCCGTGAGCATCGAGAGCATCATGAAACTCTCGAGATGGAACCACAAGGCCGGCGACAAGACCGTGGTCGCAGCGATCACACCAGCCGTTTATCGGTAACGCCTCGATACAACCGGAGCAATCGGTCTCGATGAGGGAATAGGAGCGTTCACTCCCCAGCTGGCAGCTGGAGAGAAACAAGATGAAGATCAGGGACCAGGCCGTCCGATCACTCCCGATCAGGGACAAGCGCTGAAGACCGCGCAATCGAGAACTCCCCCTGGTGTCAGATCTTGCCCACAATCGGGGAATGGACTGTCCGGACTTGCACCGCCGCCAAAGATGAAGGTGAGCAAGAAGATGGCATCCCCCAGGTCAACATTGTTGTCGTCGTTGCTATCGAGTGCCATGAGGCAATCGACGGCGCCACTGGCAAACAGGTATGTCAGCAGGAAAATGGGATCGGAAATATCGATGCCATTGTCCTGGTTGGTATCACCACGGACAAAATCAGGCGAAGGAGGGGGTGGAGGATCGGCGACCGTGATGCAATCGGTGCAAGTGGAAGTATCGGAACCACCTACATTGGTGGCGGTCAAGGTTATCGTGTAAACCCCCGCGCTCGTGTAGGTATGGGCTGGACTCTGCGAGGTGGAGCCGTTGCTGTCGCCGAAATCCCAGGACCAGGAATCGACGATGCCTGTCGAGGTGTCGGTGAAGACGACATCGAGCGGATGGTCGCCACTGGTCACATCGATGGAGAAACTGGCCGTCGGAACTGGTGGCGGTCCACCTGCATCGACGCTACCGCTAACACCGCTGAAGTTGGTCGGAGTATTGGCTGCGACGATCAATTGCCCGGTTGCCAGGTCCTTCTGGATCGACATCACACCATCGATGGGCAACGCGGGGGTCGGATAAGTCCAGGCGTCATAGACGAACCAGGTGACGGTATCACCGGAGACTGCCATGAAATTGTCGGGCAGGATGTAATCGGGGGTGGGAGCTCCAGGCAAGTTAGCGAATCCCTGGGTAGCGATGAGGAGATGAGCGAAAGAAGTAGAGCCCGTCAGGTTCTCGGGGAAGACAAATTCGGCAAGCGTTGCGCTGCTGCGGATCCACTTGTTGGCCATGATGATCTCATTGGAAGACGCCATCGGCACGTGCAGTTCCACGAACTGGATCGTGCCATCGAAGTTGGAGTACAGTTCGTTGATGTCCCAGAGGTGCCCTCCCGCAATCACGGGAGCGCCGCTGGTAAACAAGCAGACACACAAGATCAGATATGAAACACGGATCATCGATGGCCTCGATTCCTCACGAAAAACCGACCCAGAACCCAAGTCTGAGCAGAATACAATAATATCATCGAGGATATCGCTATCAGGCGGCTGATCAAGAATTCTGTGGATCACTAGATGCGCCATAACGAAGTTCCAGGGAAACTGCGGAAATGGCCGGTATCGGCTCTCCTGAGGGCCATGAGACGATATATAGTCGATCGAAGACATGTCCAGGAACCCACGCCTGACCCGAGATCTTCTGGGTACCGCTGACCTTGCCGCCTACCGCCGCGACGAACAGAGGCACTGTATTCTGGTGGCCACAGATCACCACGCATTGACCTGCGCTGACCCCGGAAAGGGCAGCTCGCCAGGCGGGTGAGTCCTCTGCAGCAATAGTCTCGATCTCGCACCCTACTGCTGCAGCGAGAGGCTCGATGGTTTCACGAGTTCGGCGATATTCGGTGCAGAGCAAACGAGTGACCGACACCCCACAAAGAAGCCTCGCCAGCGTCTTGGCTCGTTCCTTGCCCTTGGCATCGAGAGATGGGTCGCTCCCCGCGTCTTTCTCGGCATGACGCAGAACCATCAAGGTGCAGATACCTGTCTTGGGTGCGTCACTCATCGAAGCCTCCACCGTAAAGGATCCCGTTCCTACGCGACCGCAACAACCCGCTACCGAACAAAAATGATGAGAGTCCACCCCACCCTCTCGTTAAACAGTCACAGAATAGTTACCAGGGCAGGGAGATACTCTTGACGGTGGAGAGCACCTTCATCGCCTCCACCACCCCTTCCTTGATGCCCAGGCCGCTGTCCTTGACCCCGCCGAAGGGGCTGGTCTCGGTGCGCCAGCCGGGCACATCGTTAATATTGACGGTGCCGGTGCGGATGCGCTTTGCTGCCGTCATCGCCACCGACAGATCGGTGGTCACTACCCCGGCCGAAAGCCCATAGGCCGAGTCATTGGCCAGCGCGATGGCATCGTCGATGCCATCGGTCACGAGGATCGGAGCCAGCGGCCCGAAACTCTCTTTGCGCACCATCTCCGCATCGCGCGGCACATCTGCGATGACGGTCGGTTCCATCAGTGCGCCATCGCGGCTTCCACCGTGCAACACACGAGCCCCCATCGCTTCCGCATCCCGAACGCGCCGCTCCAGTAACTTCGCTGCATCTTCATCGATGACGGTGCCGACACGGGTCGCCTCATCTTCGGGATCACCACAGGTGTATGTCGCAGCAACGGATACAAACGCCTCGGTGAAGGGATTGATGATGGAACGATCGACCAGCAATCGCTTCACCGCAGTGCAGCGCTGACCACTGTTACGGAAGCAGCCTTCCGCAGCCAGTTGCACGGCCAGTTCGAGATCCGCATCGGCGTGAACGATGAGCGGGCTATTGCCACCGAGTTCCAAACACAACTTCTTGTAACCAGCGATGTGAGCGATCGCCTTGCCGACATCGGTCCCTCCGGTGAAGGAGACCAGCGAGATCCGGTCGTCCTCGATGAGAGAGCGGACGGTGGTCTCCACTGGCCCCAGCAGAACCGCGATCATGTGACCCGGAAGGCCTGCTTCCAGAAGCAGTTCGGTGAATTTGATGGCGGCCGTGGGGGCCTTTTCGCTGGGCTTGAGAATGACCGGTGTCCCGGCAGCGATCGACGGGGCCACCTTGTGGACCACCTGGTTGAGCGGATGGTTGAAGGGGGTGATCGCCAACGCTACTGGCAACGGTTCGCGTACCGTCAGGATTCTGCGCTTCTTACCGTGCGGAGAGACATCTCCGCACAACACTTGACCTTCATCACGGATCGATTCCATCGCCGCAAATAGCAGCACGTCGAGACAACGCCCCACCTCGTAACGAGTCTCACGCTTGCACAGTCCCGTATCCTTGAGGATGTAATCGGCAAACTCATCGCTGCGTTGTTCGAGCAGTTGTCGCGCTTTCTCCAGCACCAGAAATCGTTCGTAGTGATCTTCCATCGGGCCACCAGCCAGCGCTGATTCGATGGCGCGCTCACCATCGGCGGGAGTCAGCATCGGGATATGAGAGACCACTTCTCCGGTGTAGGGATAGCGCACCTCGAGCAGATCATCGGAAGTGACGACTTCACCGTTGATGCGACAGGGAACCAGTGGAATCGGAGTGGTTGTCATCGCTACGCCTCTTCCCGGGACAGGTGGAAGTTGCACGCCAGATCGAAGATATCGAAGTTCCTCAGATCAGAAGTTTCGGAAGTCACTGGCTCTGAAACCAGCATCGGTACCTGCTCCTCGAAACGACCACCATGAGAACGCAAGCGACCATGGAGCTGTGACAGGTCATGATCCTCGGGCCTGCGTCCGAGCACCACATGCTGGCCGGAAAGTACGTACAGATCGCCGATGCGATCGGCCGGCAACTCCAGTTCTCGCTCGGCACCTTGTCGATCGAGCACTTCGGTGACCCCATCGAGACAACCGATGAAGGTCGCCACCTCGACGCGGTCAAGAGAATCATCGAGGTGCACCGTCACTGCCGAACCGAGAGCTCCATGATGAGCAACATAAGGATCGGTGATGGGACAGATCACCCGTACACCGTCGCCGAACTGTTTGGTCAGCATCGTCTCGAGATGAATCACATTGGGCGTGCCATCGTCATTTACCTTGTAGTTCATACCGTGATCAGCGGTCGCCGCGACCACGCAATCGAGTTCGAGCAGTTTCCCGATGGCCGCGTCGATCCCCGCCATGAAATCGAGCATTTCAGGTTCACGGGGTTCATGGGCATGCTGCATGAAGTCGGTCAGTGATAGATAACAGAAATCAGCCAGCCCGCGCTCGATGAGAACAATTCCCGCATCCAGAACGTAGAGACTCGCATCGCCGGAGTAGATCGCCGGTTGAGGACGTCCCACCAGCTCCTCGACATCTCCGATACCATGGCTCTCGGAGCGCGCTTCGGCTGCCTTTTCGGTCGAGAAGGCAAACGCCTCACCCGATGCCAGCGGCAGATCGAGCGACAGGATATCTCGCAACTTTTCCTTGGCGGTGACCATCGCCACTTTACGGCCAGAAGCAGATGCAGCAGCCAGAATCGTGCCGCAACGCAGGTATTTCGATGAGTTCATCATCACTTCTTCGCCCGTTTCCGGGTCGAGGAAGAAATTGCCGGAGATGCCAGTCTTCAGCGGTGGTACGCCGGTGACGATGGCCGAGTTGTTGACGTTGGTGAAGGATGGCAGCGCACCACGAGCAACAGCGCGAAAACCACCTTCGATCATCTGTTCGAGGTTCGGCATGCGCCCGCATTCGATGGCGGTATCGATGTAGTCATCCGAACACCCATCGAGGCACAGCACCGCGATCGGCCGTGCTGGTGGCTGGTACTGCCGGTCGTTGGCAGAGAACCCGGCAGTCGAGATGGAGGCCATCGATCACCCTTTCGAGGAACTGGCACAGTACCGGGCAAGATTGTCGTCTCCCGGACGCTGGAAGTCCATCCATCGAAACGATTCTCTCGCAGCAACCAGTCATCTTTCTGCTAATGTAAAGCAACGAGAAATATCCATCGGTGAGAGGCCCCCCGTGACAGGCAAAGACGGCACACCAGATCGCGGCAAGTATCAGCTGCCTCGTCGTAGATTTCTTCAGAAGATGGGTCAAGTGGTGGGAGTTGCCGCATGTGCGCTCGCCCTACCCGCAACCGCTCGAACGGCCACCACCAGACTGGCCAAACCGGTGCGCTTGGGGCTGATCGCCGATCTTCATCATGATGTGATGCACGATGCACCAGCACGGCTCGATGCCTTTCTCGAGGCGATGGCAGCGGATCCACCCGATGCCATCATTCAACTGGGCGACTTCGCCCAGGCTAAAAAACAGAACCGACCGCTGGTGGAGAAGTTCCAGAAAGCACACCCGTTAGCCCTGCATGTCATCGGCAACCACGACACCGATGGTGGTCTGAGTTTCGACCAGGTGTTGCAGGAATGGCGGATGAAGAGTCGCTACTACAGACACGATGTGAAGGGCCTGCGTCTGATCGTCCTCGATGGAAACGAAAGACCCCAGGATCACAAGGGTGGCTATCCATCCCACATCGGTCCGCAGCAGATCGAATGGTTAAAAAAAGAACTGGTAACTGGCGATGGTCCACTGTTGATCCTGTGCCACCAGCCACTGGCGGGGCCTTCTTGCATCGACAATGCCGAAGAGTTGCAAAAGATTCTCAACACAGCTGCGGATCGAATCATTCTCGTCATCAATGGCCACACCCACATCGACGACCTGATTCGTACTGGTGACGTCAGCCACCTGCATGTCAACTCAGCCTCCTATCAGTGGGTCGGAGGGGGCCACCGCAATATCAGTTATCCCGCTGAGATCCACGCGGCTTATCCTTGGATCGATCACACCTGTCCCTATCGTGATTCCCTCTTCACCACCTTGACCTTCGATCCGAAAAGTGGCGCGGTACAGATGGAAGGATGCAAGTCGCAGTGGGTCGGCAAATCACCTCTGCAGGTCGGGTACGCCAATCAACCGGGTTGCATCGACGGCAAGCAAATCGTCCCCGAGATCCGCGCGCGACAGATTTCACGGTCGAAGAAAGGTCAATGACGACCTAGGCATCAGACGGAGTGGATGCTGTCTCTTCCGATGATTCTTCCAGGTTGACCAGATTTACCTTCACTGGAGCACGTTCAAAATTTTGTGCCTCGTAATATTTCCTGCGGTTCAGCCGTGCCATGGAGCAGAAGAAGCGATCAGGAATGCGTTCGACCCGTTCGTTGTTCTCTTCAACGATGTCGTTGTAATAACCACGAGCCAGCGCGATTTTCTCCTCGGTGCGGGTCAGTTTTTCTTGCAGATTCTGAAACAGGGTGTTGGCTTCCAGATCTGGATAAGCTTCCTTGAGCGCCCTCACGGTCGGGGTACAGGCGGTGGCTGCCTCGCCGATGGCGACCTTCGCTTCGTTACGCAACATCACGAGATGTTCCTGGAGTTCTGCCTCGTGCTGCTGATATCCCTGCACCACATCCACCAGTCGCGGGATCAAATCGTGGCGTCGTTTCAGTTGAACATCGACATTCTTCCATGCCTGTTCGACCCGATTTTTCAGTGCCAGTAAACTGTTGTAGACCATCACGACCCAGCGGAGGCTCCAGTAGGCGAAGAAGATCGCTCCCCCAAGTAATCCCAGCAACCAGGGCGGATCTTGAGAGTTGGCAGCAGAGATCCCCAGCGGTACACCCGCAGATACGACCAATCCGGCGATGAACCAGCCCCAGAAACGAAATTTGTAGCCGCTGACTTTCTGCTGCTCGGTTTTGACCGAGATCAGAAACATCGGCGCCTGGGAATCCTCGGCGATCTCGGGGGCCACCACATCTTGTCGAAGCCTGGATGCCCCCAAGACGTAGATATTCCGATGCAAGGGGATCGCATCCTCGACGAAACGTCTTCTACCGGTGGAACCGTAAACGCCGTTGCTGGGTCCCTTGCCGTAATAGAGCGAATCGGAGATGCCGCAGGTCTGAGAAAATACCTGTACCGCATCGATCTCCGCACCCTTGGGCTGGATGAGAATTAAACCGGTATCGTCTTGAAGATAGAACTCGATCGACTTGGAACCGTGATCGACCGTATCCCAACCCGTTTGCCAGCGGGTCCGGGTCTGGGTTCTGCCCTTGCTATCGGTGTAGGTTTCGGTGACCAGACGTCGCCACTGCTCGAGGACACTGTAGGAATAATGAACGCAAGCACTCTCGTCGAGATAGCTGGTCAGAGGGCTCTCGGATTCTGCGGTTCCCTTGACCTCGACCAGTCCGATGAAAACACCGGCGGTCTTGCACGTCGGGATGTCATCGATCAAGCGCTGTTTTCGGCGCGCGCGCACCGAAAATTCTGCGAACAGAATCAGCAACAGCACCCCGCCGACCCCAATAGCGATCGGTACGATCTCGTTACTGTCGAACATCGAAGACATCAGCATCGCTGGGACCCTGAACACTCCACCGCGAAGAGCCCGTAACCATGAATAACATCAAGAAAAGGACACTTTCGGGGCTTCGCGCTGCTCGGGGGAATCAAGTTCGAACAGTTCAGCGGGACCGAAGTTGTACATTCCCGCGATGACGTTATCGGGAAATGACTCACGCTTGATGTTGAATCGGGTCACGGCGTTGTTGAACCCCTCACGGGAGTAAGACACCTTGTCCTCGGTCGAGGTGAGTTCGTCTTGAAGTGAAAGCATATTCTCGTTCGCCTTCAGATCGGGATAATTCTCCGCCAGGGCAAACAGTTTTCCCATCGTGCCGGTCAACACCGCTTCGGCACCCATCAGGCCTTGCATCGCTTTGGGATCCCCGGGTGCTGCGGCCGCATTCTGGCCAGCAGTGACCGCCTGATTGCGCGCCTCGATCACAGCTTCCAGCGTCTCTCTCTCGTGCTTCATGTAGCCCTTGGCGGTCTCCACCAGGTTCTGGATCAGGTCATAGCGACGAGTCAGTTGTACATCGATCTGGCTGAAGGCGTTCTCGTAACCGTTGCGTAATGCCACCAGACCGTTGTAGATCGCGATGGCATAAAAGACGATTGCCAGCGGAATCAGTATCAGGACCCCGAGGAAGATCCAGATTCCTTCTACCTGTGCCAGTATCAGTTGCATCGTTTTTCCCTCCTGTCACAAAGCCCATCGTTTCAGGCAACAGCGGGCAGTTTATCGTACAGACAACAACCATCAAATGACGATGTTCACGTCTGTATTCGAACTCAGAAGCCAGATCCGGTTTGCTTCTTCTCGATCACAAGTTCCAGTAAATCGATGGCAGCATCGCTAACGGTGCCACCTTTCTCTTTATCGAAAATCATTTCAACGACAACCCGACGAGTGCCTGCAGGAACCAGACCATCGCTCTGACGGTGACACATACCGTTTTTGTTACCACGGTCGGCAGCGATCACCGGGCCTATGGAATCATCGCTCAGTTCCTGGCCGTCCTCATCGAGGAAGACGATGCGCACTCGTGCTTCATCTTTTTGTTTCTGCCAACCGCCGATCCAGGCCGAGAAACGATAACTCGCCCCCTTGTTGATGGCGCTTCGCAACCTTCGTAAGTCGATCTCCTGACGCACGATGGTGCGGATGGCGACACCGCCGATGGTACCGTGAAGAAAATAGTTGGCCCCGGCGCCTTCAGGCACGGGGAGGTGATCCCCCTCGTCCATCGAGTAGCCATTCCAGGGTTGCACCTGCAAGGGTGTGTTGCTCTCCGCTGATTCCCAAGCCTCGACGAGGCTCGCCGATGCCAGTTTGCCCGCCGCAGCCTCGACACTGGCGGTCTCGGCGCCAGGGTTGGTGATGATGTTCACACCCAGTTTTCTGGCCGTGAAGACCTGTGCCGCCTGTCCGTCTTGCGGCATCGACTCGCTTGCGTTTCGGATCTTGCGCAGTCGCCCGCTATGGCGTTCTGAAATCTTTTCGCAGTATTCTTCGGCTTTTTCCCCGCCACCGATGACGACATTATGAATTGCTACTGGATGAAAACGGGTAACACGCTCGAGTGCTTTCAGCAGTCGATCGAGATCGTTGCAGCGGCCTCCCCATGGTTCTCCATCGGAGAGGAAGTAGATGAAACGGCACTCCGGATCCTCGATGGCCGCCTCGATACTCTCCTGGTAAGCGAAGCGACAGGTCCCCTGGGAAGCAAACCACTGCGTGGCGGCCTGGGCGTTCTTCGGCGAGAGCGGAGCCAACCGCGGAAACACCCGATCGATGCGGGCATTCCACGGATCACCATAGGGCTCACGAAACAACACCATGTTGAAGCGCGGTTGTTCTGCTCGGGGCATGGAAAGCCACTGCTCCAGCATCGTGTGCACCTCGATGCGTGCCGCTTCCATGCGGGTGCGACCGCCGAAGTCACCATTCATCGATCCGGACAGATCGAACAGAAACACTGCATCGGCAGCCAACACCGGCAGGTCAAAGAAGACCACGGTAGGACCATCCTTGACCTCAGCATTCCCGACCCCTTCTGCCGGGGCCCGCAGCCAGCCACCGGCTGGTCTCTCCTTGCGCGCCACGATCTTGCGGGGAGAAGAGTACATCTCTGCATAGGCCAGCCAGGCCATCGCATCGACAGGCTTCTTTTCCCCGGTCATATCAGAGAGGGCGTGGTGCCAGTCGAACAGATCTGGGTCGCCCGGGTTCTCGGGCAACGTTTCCAGCAGCAGATCGACCGATAGAGGCGACCAGAGTTCGACCATCGCCTCCACAGACCGTCGGCGCACTCTCCAGTCGCGGTTTTCGAGCGCCTCACGCATCAAATCTCGTGTCGAGGGAGACCACTCATCGACGGGAATCGTCGCCAGCGCCTGGACGATAGCGATGCGTGCCGGATGCCCCGTCATCTTCGGCATCTTCTTCCAGGCGCGCTGAAGTTCCTTCTGATACGGACCCGCGCCGAAATTGCGCAGGTAATCGATCGCTCCGACAAGATCACGCGGCTTCCCGTCACGCAGTTGCCGCAGTGCTGCCGGGAGGATGTCTTGCGCAGTGTTGGGCCGAACCAGTGCCGCCATCGCGAGGGGGTCACCTTGCTTGGTCACACACCACTTCAGCATACGATCGATGGTCGATGACTCGGGATACCGGGAGGCGATCTCGACCAGTGCCCGGATCGCGGCAGAGGTCAGTTCTTGATCATCGGATGTCATCCACCCCATGAGCAGATCGAGATCTTCCACGCCACCAACCTGCCCGAGCAGATCGCAGACGATGGCCGGCAACTCGGGACTCTTCCCCTCTTCCAGGACCATCCACCTCAATCGAGTCCTGACCTGTTCCGCATCCATCTTGGCAAGTGTTACCACGCCCTCCTCGACCACGATGGGGTCGCGAGAAAGGAGTTTCTCGAGTGGCTCGTCGAGTTCGTCGGGGGTCACAAAATGGAGTGGCCAGGAGATGCTGGTAACGATCGACAAGATCAGCAAACAACCGCTCAAGAGACACCTCCAGCGACAGGATAACCCGATAGAGTGCACCCGCGAAGGCGGGAAATACCACCTCAGGCCCTGAGGCTCCTTGACTCCCATCGTCCCCTTCGGGAGACTTCGATCATTCACCGGTCATACCGCCGGTGAAAATCCGATCAGATGACAAGGAAACCATGGAAGCAGCCATCGTCGGACTGCCCAATGTGGGCAAGTCGACCCTCTTCAACGCGCTGACCGCTGCCGGGGCGAACTCTGCCAATTATCCCTTTGCCACCGTCGAACCCAACATCGGAGTCGTTGCGATTCCCGATCCGCGTCTCAAGATCCTCAATCAATTTGTCGAGACCAAGAAGGTAGTGCCGACCGCGCTGAGGGTTGTCGATATCGCCGGGCTGGTACGAGGGGCGAGCGAGGGGGAAGGGCTCGGAAATCGGTTTCTCAGTCATGTTCGAGATACCGATGCCATCATCCAGGTGGTTCGTTGTTTCGAGGATTCTCCAGGTAGCGAGGAGATTACCCACGTCGAAGGCACCATCGATCCTCTTCGTGACATCGAAACCATCGAGATCGAACTGATACTGGCCGATCTACAGACGGTAGAAACTGCCCTGAAAAAAGCGACCCGGGCCGCCCGAGGGCGTGAAGAGGAAACATTGTTGAGACTGGCAGCACTGGAAAAATTACAACCGGTGCTGGCGCAGGGCCTTCCCGCTCGCAAAGCAGACCTCGGTTCCGACCCTCGTACTCCTGAAGTGATGAAAGGACTGGGGCTCATCACCACCAAGAAACAGATGTTCGTGATGAATGTCGCAGATGACGACGTTCATGGAGAGGGAGAACTGGCCCAGCAAGTCCGAACGCTTGCAGAAGAGCGTGGCGGACAAGCGGTTCCCGTCTGTGCTCGCATCGAAGAAGAACTATCAGAGTTGGATGAAGAAGATCGCGCCGAGATACTGGTCGACTACGGAATGGATGAGCCGGCCCTGAACAAGCTAACCCACGCCATCTATGAGCTGCTCTCGCTTCAATCTTTTTACACCATCGGCCCGAAGGAGATCCGGGCATGGACTGTGCAACAAGGTTCCACTGCCCATCAGGCTGCTGGTGTCATCCACACCGACTTCCAGCGCGGCTTCATTCGGGTCGAAGTCCACTCCGTCGCAGAGTTGCAAGAATACGGCAGCGAGAAAGCGATCCGCGAGGCGGGTAAGTTGCGCATAGAGGGCAAGGACTACGTCATGCAAGATGCGGATGTGTGTCACTTCTTGTTCAACGTTTGAGCAGAATCTCGGTCGACCACCGCATCATCCTCAACAGTCAGAATTGCTTGTTCGTTCAGCACGCACTTTCTCCCACCTCGTAGACCTCGCGACATTCAGGGGCAGTAGTCGAAGTTGTCGCAGTCGAGGGTGTCCTCGGTCGGGTCTGCTCCGCACTCGATGAAGGGCGGTGGTGGTGGGGCACCGCCGACAAAGAGGTAACTCAACATGTAGATGGGGTCGGCGATGTTCCACAATCCGTCGTCGTTGGAATCGTGGGCATCGAAACAACTAGGGAAGCAGGTAAAGAGACAGAGCAGGGCCCAGATCGGATCGCCGATATCGAAGGTACCATCGAGGTTCACATCCCCGCGACGAAATCCGGGGGTGACCGAGACCGATCCGGCGATGGTCGAAGGAGTGAACTCGGGTCCCCATTTGGGGACGACGCGAGTTTCGATGGGAGGGTCGCCGAGAGTGTCTACGAAGTCGACGATGGTCACCTCACCGACATCGCCGAGAACCTGGTACTGCGCCGTGGCTACCTGATAGTTTCCATCGGTCAAAACGTTAATGCCGAAGAAGCTGATGATGATGGCGGTGGTCCAGCCACCGTCGTGGATCTGGACGCTCGAGAAGTCCACTTCACCGATGTCTGCTGCCAGTTGAGCGCCGATGAGGCTCAGGGCGCCGGGGTCATGGCCGACTCCGAAAGAACAGGCCGCCAGGGTGTTCCCTCCCTCGACAATTTCCAGTTGAACCTCAACGGAGATGGTTTCGCCTGGAGACCCCACCCCATCGGCTATGGAGAAGATGAAACCAGGATCGAGGGGCGGTGTGGGAGTCGGGGTCTGGCAATCATGTTGATAGTTGTTGCAAGAGAGGCTGTCGTCGGTCGGATCTGCTCCGCAGCTGGGGAAGGGCGCAGGCAGGGGCGCACCTCCCTCGAACAGGTAATTGAGCAGGTAAATCGGGTCGGAGAGGGTGTAGATGCCATTGTCATCAGCATCGCAAGCGTCGAAACAAAAAATGGGCCCGGGATCGCAGAAGACGCACAGCATGTAGATCAAATCACCGAGTTCGACGTTGCCGTCGCCGAGGCAGTCACCGCGAACGAAGTCGTCCTGCGCACCAAGGGACATCGGCAACATCGAGAATGATAGAATCAACACGATGAAGAGAAACGTGTGGGTGAAATCATGAGGTCGCCAACCCATCGGTCGATTCCTTTCTCAGCACGGACAGGAATTCCCGTAGCGTCAATTATAACAGAGCCTCTTCTCCGTGGAGGCGATTTCCGCGCTGATTAGCCTCTCCAGCTCTCTCTGACGGAGAGGTCGGATCTATCCGTGACGGCTATTTCTTCTTGCCGAGAAGAGCGCTGAGGACGACCAAGATCATCGCAAAAAAGACCAGCTGGCTGTTGTCGCTTTGCTTCTTGCGCGTGGCGTGTTGCACCATCTCCTTCATCTCGGTGCCGTCGGGCATCGTCTTGAAGTAGGTAACGATGAACTCATCTGCGGAAATTTCCTCTTCGGTGGCGCGACACCGGAACTCCTGGCCCGAAATCGGATCCGTGGACGTGTACGTGTAGGTCCAGTCGAGAACACCATCGCTATTGCGCGCTCCGCGACCTGTGGCAATGCCGGTACCGAAACTGTCGATCCACGCTGATACAAATTCATTCTGGCTATTGTCGAATCCGATGAACCCATAGCCGCCAAACGGCATCCCGCCCCAGTCCATCTCATCGACCTTCTGACTCAGATAGCGCCCACCCAGGACCATTTCATAACTGGCGTGCAGGAGGTTCTCGACCGGCGGGGCGTCGGGTGCCATCCAGTACGACGTGGCCACATCCCAATCGCCGACGCGTTGGGCCAACCACTGATGGTGTTCACCAGGAGTCATGGAGTCGATCCACGCCTGCATGGCGGGATCTTGCTGTTGCGTCGGCTCGGCATCGTCTTGGCTCGAGGCCACCGACGATCCAAACGAGATCAGAAACAACACGAGCAGAGCAACGGATACCGATGATTTCATATTGGTTCTCATTTCTTCAGGGGAGAAATTCCGAGGATAAGGTGCCAGCACTCGACTGATTTGGCAACCGTTAACGGCGCAAGGGTAAGATTCCCGGCCCGATGACCTCGTAAGTTTTAATCTTGATTCCCGGAACATAGCCACCGACTCGATTCAAGTCTGGACTGAATGCGATGGTGCCGTAGTCGTTAGGGAATGTTGCCGTCAAGTGCAGTAGTTGTTTGCCATCCTTGAGGCTCCACATCGTGAGTGATTTACCCATGAACGCCTTCACCCCAAGGCGGTTTCCATCTGCAGAGATACCGACCGTCCCGATGCTACCGAGGTTTTGCAGAGATATTTGCTCCTCTCGGGAGCCATCCGCTGCGTTGAACCGAATCAATGTTCCCGGTTTCTTGTCACTTCCTCCGACCAGACCGATGAACTGCTTCCCATCGGGAAGAAAGAACAGCTGCATCGAACCCAGGTTGCGCTCATCGGATGCGATTTGCCACAGCTCCTCGCCATCGGATAGATTCCAGGCCTTGATCCCGCGACCCACCACACGGCGCCTCGGCTTACCGTTTACATCAATATTCTCGTATTGCAAATAGGGACCGACCGCCTGTTTTCCATCCGGCGAGATGTCAAAATTATTCAGACCCGTGTCTTCCACCTGCCACAACCTCTTGCCCTTATCAAGATTCCAGACAGACAGGGACTTCTCCTTGTCGAGCCAGACGAGGAACTTCCCATCAGCCGTGACACGGGGTCTCTTTGCGGACCCTTGGATGCCAAACTTTTTCTTCAACTTTGCTCGTCGTAGATCCCAGACCTGGATGATGCTCGGTTTGGGATCCTTGCTCTGTACTCGACCGATGTGAGCGCTGACCAGGCGCTGACTGTTAGCGGAGAAGGCCAGGAAATCGACGCTCGCATCGTGGTCACCGAGCCTTTTGAGAAACTTTCCCGTCTTCGCATCCCAGATAAAGACGCCGGAGGGATGAATCGTCTTGCCAGCATTGTCGGTCACCGTGACGGGGCTACTGCCACCGACGATCCACTTACCGTTCGGGGAGAAGGTCCAGGAGAAATAGGTACCCACGGCACCATTGCTGACATTCCGCAACACCGAATCGAGATCGAGGCGGCCTGCGGGAACCTGGCTCGTAGACAGCAGAAGTAGTATCGACAGCAATGAAACAATCATCAGCGCCCTTCCTTCTGGATATACGCCTCGAGGGTCGGGCGTTTTTGATGGTATTGCGTATCCCGCTGCCACGCATCACCGATGGCGATCAGGCGGGCCTCGTCATAGGGGTGCCCGATAAACGTGATCGCTCTGGGCATCCGGTTGTCGCCGAAACCACAGGGAGCCACCAGGCTCGGATGACCGGTGAGGTTGGTGATGCCGAGGCTCTGAAAATCTCCCGCCGGAGAGACGAAGGCATCGACTGCGGCAAGAGCCTTGCCCGTATCTCGCATCAATAAGGTTCGAAGACGCTGGGCACGGATGTACTCCACCGCTGGAATCAAACGGGCGGCTCGGAAGGTGTTGGGCCATGCTCTCGTTCCCTGTTCGACCAGTTCGTCATCGCGATCACTCATCGTCAATTCATCGAAAGCGCAGGCACTCTCGGCGAACAGGATCACCATCATCGGCCATACCGGGTAGTCGGGCAGATCGATCTGGACCAGTTCAGCACCGAGGCTCTTCAACTCTTCCAGCACACTTCGGTGCTCAGGAGAGTCTTCGAAAGCTGCCTGGGAATAACCGATCCGCCACCCCTCGATGGAAGTGGCACCAGGGATCTCGAAGGGTCGGTCCACGCAATCGAGATCGAGATCATCGGTCCCCTCGATGGCATCGAGCACGATGGATGTGTCCTGCAGACTGCGACATATGGGACCGAGTTTGTCCATCGACCAGGACAACGCCATCGCCCCGTGGCGCGACACCCGCCCGAAGGTGGGTCGCAGCGATGAATTTCCACAGCGAGTCGACGGGCTGACGATGGAACCGAGGGTTTCAGAGCCGATGGCAAAGGGCAGCGCCCCGGCACCGACCGCAGCAGCAGATCCCGCCGATGAACCGCTGGAACCGCGCTCGGTGTTCCACGGCGACAACGTCTTGCCGCCGTACCAGATATCCCCCATCGCCAGCGCACCGAGGGTCGTCTTCGCGATCAGGATGGCACCAGCGCTATCGAGTTTCTTCACCACCGTCGCATCGGTATCGATCACCTGATCCTTGTAGGGCATGGCGCCCCAACTGGTCCTGGTTCCCTTCACTGCACAAAGATCCTTCACTCCGTAAGGGATGCCGTGCAACGGGCCGCGCCATTTGCCAGCGTCGAGTTCAGCATCGAGTTGCCGTGCCTGCTCCATCGCCCGTTCTTCGGTGGTCGAGATGACGCAGTGCAACACCGGATCCACTTCCTGCAACCGGGTCAGAAAAAGTTCGGTGAGCTCGACGCAGGAGACCTGCTTCGACTTCACCAGTGCTGCCAGGGTCGGAATCTCCGCCCATAACAGTGTTCGAAGATCATCGGGTCGCTTCACCTCGGGCAGGGGATCGGTCGCCGCGAGGGTGCGGTCATCGACGGTGGGGGAGGCCTCCAGCGGTCGAAAGATGGAAGCGGGGGCAATCATGTTCTCGACGGAGCGGGAACGCATCTTCTCGTAGTGAGCGATCCGATCTGTTGCCAGCGGCATCAGCTGGGCGAGTTCCTCATCGGTGAACTCCAATCCCGCCGCCGCCACTGCACCCTTCAGATCGTCGAGGTCAAAGGCGGACTCCTGTGGAAGTTCATCGGAAGGTTTCAGCGTCCCGCCCTCACCCACAGCATGAGGAGAAAAGAGCGCCACGATCAACGTGAAGGTCATCATCGGTTTCCCTTCTGTTGCAGTTGCTCGATGCGTTGAATGGCGGTTTCCCAGCCAGCACCGTTGCCAGTACCCACCCCGATCACCTCGATCTCTAAAGCCGGCAGAGAGGAGATGGCAGCCACTCCCGCCAGACACAGGATGGGGTCGCCGAGTTGCTGGCGAGCATGGTCGAACGCTTCCCCATCACTGTCCTGGATCAGCAAAATTGCGCTCGGAAGACCGAAACGAGACCACCACTGCCGCAATGAGGGCAATTGCTCGACATCGATGGAACACCAACAGACCAGCAACGCATGACGCGAGAGATCGAGCATGCCACCGTGAGCCGATGGATAGGGCCGAGGAGGATTAGGGGTCTGTATCTTTTGCCAGGGAGCATCAGCGAGAATGCCATCGATGGAGATGCCGACCCAGGGTTCACCAGCGGCCAGAACCGCCAGGGAACCGACCGAGAAGTCGGCTGAATCCTCTTCCCCCATCGGCAGAGCACTCCACGAATGGAGCCCCGACTGCTGGGGACCCGGGGCCGTGAAGTAAACATGCCCATGCTGGGCCGCTGCTGGATCCGGTAACACCCAGCCGGGAGCCGTCGATGCCACCCGCACCAGTTGGCCATCGGGAACCGGCACATCCGCGCTCAGAGTGATGTCAACTCCGGAACGAGTCACCGCATCGAGCGCGATCCAGGTCGATACAGAACCCGCCCCCGCTGCGATGATCACCAGCGCAACGAACCAGATGATCCATCCGGCCGTGGCGATCCACAATATGCGATCCCCCGACCAGGCCGCACTCGACATCCCGACCTCTTCTCTATTCTCCATTGTGCTCATCGGCTGCAGGGGAGGGTGCCAGGCGTAACGACTGGAGATCGCCGAGGTCGTAGTTCTCCAGCGAAAGAGGAGGGCCAACTTCATTCCAGTGCAGACAGCCCCGATGAATCCGCTCCTGGCCGCTGGCGAGATCTTCGGCCCGGAGCCTCAGAACCCACTCGACCACGGGAAAGGCCAGTTCGTGCCAGGGGATCTCATCCCAGGAGAACCACCTGACCTCATGGCTCTCGACTCCTGCAGCAACATCCGAACTCTCGAGCCGCGCCAGGAACAACTCGTGCACCTGACCGATCCTGGTCAAATCGATGCGCGCAAAGGTGCGAACGATGGCCACCTCGGCACACGCCTCTTCCATCGTCTCTCGAACAGCCCCCGCCTCCATCGACTCCCCCATCTCCAGGAAACCCGCCGGAGGGGTCCAGAGGCCTTCTGCCGGTTCGATGGCACGGCGACAAAGTAACACCCGGCCCGCTTCTTCGATGATGGTCCCGACCACGATCTTCGGATTGCGGTAATGAATCGTGCCGCAATCGGGACAGACCCCTCTGGTGCGATCCTCACCCGGAGGAATCTCGTTTCTCAACTGGATCCCGCAGGCAATGCAGTGAACTGGAACCGGTACGATCACCCTTCACCTCGATCTCTGGATCTTCTCGGGACACCCGGTGTTGAAGGCTCGCAGAGAGAGACTCGCTGGGCAAGACAGCAGTTGGTGAATGGCAATAGAGTCGGCATTATGGAATCCTGTTGTCACGGAGGTTCCGACGCCATGATCGATCGCCTGCTGATTCCCTGTGCGCTCGTCTTCATTTGCGGCTGTGCTCTTGCCAGTGCTCGTGAGGATACACAACCTTCCTACGTCATCATCCTCGCCGACGATCTCGGTTGGGCAGATGTCTCGTGCCAGGGAAGCCCCTGGCAGACTCCTTCCATCGATGCGCTGGCTGCTGATGGCATTCGCTTCACCCGTGCCGCATCCAACGGACCCAACTGCGCACCGAGCCGCGCATGCCTGCTCACCGGTACTGATGTTGCCGAGCACGGAATCTTCACCGTGCGCCCTTCGGCCAGAGGAAAGGCAGAGAACCGGAAACTGACTCCACCCCGGACGGAGCACGCCCTGACTCCGGAGGCGCTCACCATCGCCGAGATGCTGGCGGGGAAAGGATACCGCTCGGCATTCATCGGAAAATGGCACCTCGGAGAAGATCCGGCGCTGCAAGGTTTTGATGTCTCCATCGCCGGAAACCAGCGCGGAGCGACGAGGAGACACCTGGCACCGTGGAATCTCCCGAGACTTCCAGAGCAAGCCGATGGAACTCCGCTCGCCGATGCGCTTACCGACCACGCGATCAAATTCATCGAGGACAATGCCGCAGGTCCGTTTCTCTTGATGCTCTCACATTACGCGGTCCATACACCGGTACAGGCTCCTCCTTCCGAGATCGCGATCTGGGCCAAGAAACTTCCCGATGAACCCAAGAAACGACATCGCTACGCAGCCCTCGTCGATAGCGTCGACCGCTCGGTCGGCCGTGTTCGCAAAGCACTGGAAGAGAACGGCTGTGCCGATCGCACTCTGCTCATCTTCACCAGTGACAACGGAGGACTGGAAAGTTTCACCGACAACGGACCGCTTCGCGGAGGTAAGGGGATGCTATTCGAGGGAGGGGTCCGGGTTCCTTTCATCGCCTGGGGAGCCGGAACCGGTTCCAAGACCCGGGTACTCGATGTGCCGATCCAGTTATCCGATCTGGTGCCGACGATGCTGGAGATGGCGGAAACTTCCGCACCCCCGGGGACTCCCCTGATGGGAGAGAGTCTCGTTGGGCTCCTGACCGGAAAAGGAACGCTCTCCGAACGAGATCTCATCTGGCACTTCCCTGCATACCTCGAGGGAAAAACCAAACTTCATGGCAACTGGCGCACCACGCCGGCGGCTTCCATCATCCGGGGAAAGTGGAAAATGGTCGAGTTCTTCGAGGACGATCGGCGTTTTCTGTTCGATCTCGAGGCGGACATCTCCGAGCAAAATGACCTGTCCGAGAAGCAGCCTGACCGGGTCACGAACCTCGCCGAGACACTCGCCGCCTGGCGTAAGCAGCGCAACGCCCCGATGCCACAACCAATAGACAAGCCCTGATCGCTCGACTTGGGCTGGCCCAGAGGGGATTCTGGCATCCATGTTCACGCCAGCCGGGGAAATCGCCGTTTGTCGCAAATCGCACTGAATCCGATGCCCGGGTCTAACTTCAGGAGCCAGGAGAGCGAATGATTCCCCTCAAAGCTTTCCGCTTCCTCTTACCGCTGCTGCGTCGTGAACGAAGCGTAATCCTCATCGGAATTTTTATGATCCTGGTCGGGAGCCTGTCCCAGGTCGCAATTCCGCGCCTGGTTGGTCTCGCTGTCGAAAAACTTGAGAGCGGAATTGGCATCGACATGGTGATCCACATCGCGATGGCGATGGTAGGGATCGTATTGATCCGCTGTATCACCTCTTTCTGGGCCAGACAAACAGTGATCGGATCAAGCCGTCGCATCGAGAAGCGACTGCGGGACCAGATGTTCCGTCACATCGAGAATCTGGATGGCTCCTTCCATGCAAAGCTCCACACCGGCGATCTGATGAATCGCTTCAACAGCGATGTCGAGGCGGTTCGGCTGGTGTTCGGACCAGCGATCATGTACTCGGTGCAGACCATTTTCATCTTGATCTTCTCGGTCACGCTGATGCTCCGCATCGATTGGCAATTGACGCTGTGGTCACTCTTTCCGCTCGGCCTCATCACCCTGTTGATCCGTTTCGTGGGCCCAAAAGTGCACAGTCTGTCGATGAGAGGTCAGGAGATGCTCTCCGACATCTCGGTCCACGCTCAGGAGAACTTCGCCAACGCGCCGGTGGTAAAAGCCTTCGTTGTGGAGGATGCCGAGATCGAACGAATGCATCGTCTCAGCCACTCCTACTTCCAGCAGAACCTTCGCATCGCCCGGGTGCGTGCCCTCTCCAACAGCGCGTTCTTCCTGTTCGGCGATCTGGCGCTGGTCACGCTGCTATTGATAGGCGGCCTGCGAATCCTTTCGGGTGATCTGAACCTGGGAGAATTCGCCACCTTCAACGGCTGCCAGTTGCTGTTGATCTGGCCGATGATCGCCCTCGGCTGGGTGATGAACCTGTTCCACCGCGGGGCGGCGAGCGCCGAGCGGCTCCAGGAGATCCTCGGGGCCACGCCTGCTGTCGACGATTCCCGTGCAATGGATGGGTTGAATGTGGATCGGGGAGAGATTCGCTTCGATCAGGTTTCCTTTCGCTATCCGGATTCAACTGGCGCGGTACTGGAGCAGATCTCCTTCGACCTTCCAGCCGGAAAAACGCTGGGAATCGTCGGCGCCACAGCCAGCGGTAAGACGACTCTGCTCAATCTGATCCCCCGGCTCTCTCCCACCGTTAGTGGTCAAATCTTCGTCGATGGTCATCCCATCGAGAAATACACGCTCGACGAGCTCCGTTCATCCATCGCCATGGTTCCTCAGGAACCATTCCTCTTCAGTGCCACCATCGCCGAGAACATCGCCTTCGGTGTCGCGGATGCATCGATGGATGAAATCGAGAAGGTCGCCCGGCTCGTCCGCATCGAAGACGAGATCTGCAAGTTTCCTGATCTGTACGATCAGCGGGTCGGGGAGAGGGGGGTCACCCTCAGCGGAGGACAGAAGCAGCGCATCGCCATCGCCCGGGCGATCCTGCAGCGCCCGCGTATCCTGATCCTCGACGATGTGCTCTCGGCGGTCGATTCCGAGACGGAAACCACCATCCTCGAGGGGCTGCGCGACTGGACTCAGGATCTCACCGCACTGATCGTCACCCACCGCCTCAGTGCCATCATCCATGCAGATGAGATCATCGTCCTCGACGAGGGGCGCATCATCGAACGTGGAGATCATTCGAGCCTGCTCAAGAAGCGCGGTCGTTACTACAAGTTGTGGCGCAAACAAACGGTCGAGAGCGAGCTGGAGGGCCTGCAATGACCTCCCGCAAACAGCAAAAAACCACCAGCAAGAGCCAGCGAGATGACGCCGAGGATTTCCATGTCGAGGAAGTGATCGACCGCCCCTTCAGTCGCGTTCTGGCCGGGCGCTTGCTGCGGTATCTGCGCCCCTACACGGCCCTGGTGCTGCTCTCGGTGCTCTTGATCGTCATCAGCACCCTCCTTTCGCTGGCAGGGCCATTGCTGATCAAGGAAGCGATCGATGGTCCCCTTTCCTTGTTGGGGGGGACCGAGGAAGGGATGTCCGGACTGAGCACCTTCGTCACGAAGGTGGGAAGTTGGGTCGGACTGGACCCGAACGGAGACAGTGCCGACCTCGATCACCAAATCAGCTGGCTGTGGCTCATCATCGGAATTTACGGATCCATCCTGCTGGCCCAGTTGCTGATCCACTACAGCGAGATCATGGTGCTCGAACGCACCGGACAGAACGCCACCCGGGATCTGAGGATTCAGGTTTTCGCGCACCTGCAAAAACAGAGTGCCAGTTTCTTTCATCGCAATCCGGTCGGACGCCTCGTCACCCGAGTCACCAGCGACGTCGAAGCTCTCAACGAACTGTTTGCCAGCGGATTCGTCTCGCTGGCAGGAGATCTACTCGCCATCACCGGCATCGTGGCGATGCTGTTCTGGACCAACGCAGAACTGGCATCGATGACCCTGCTGGTAGCACCTGTTGTGGTCGTGGCAACGCTCGTGTTCCGCAGGTTCGCTCGCAGGCACTACCGGGAGATGCGGCGGCGGCTCGCTCACCTGAATGCCTATACGCAGGAATCGATCAGCGGCATGGAAGTGATACAGGTATGCCGCTCGGAGGACGAACAGGCGCAGCGCTACTCGATGATCAACGGCAAGCTGCGGAATGCACACCTCAATAGCGTCTTCTGGTATGCCCTCTTCTTTCCCACCATCGAATTGCTGTCGGTGGTGGCACTGGTCATCATCGTCGTCGGGGGTGGTGCCCGGATCGAGGCGGGAACCGCCACCTTCGGCGAGTTCTTCCTGTTCTGGACCTACCTGACACGGCTTTTCTCGCCGTTGAGGGATCTGGCCGAGAAGTACAACCTGCTACTGTCAGCGATGGCCTCCAGCGAGAGAATCTTCGGGATTCTCGACACCGACACGTCACTTCCAGAACCCCTAAAGGTCGCCGCCGAGGCACGGGCACTGGCCGCACCGGGAGCTGGAATCTGTTTCGAGAAGGTGTCCTTCAGTTATGACGGCGAGACCCCGGTACTCGAGGATATCTCCTTCAGTGTCGGTAGTGGAGAAACCGTTGCCATCGTCGGCGCCACCGGTGCCGGCAAGAGCACCATCATCAATCTGTTGTTGCGATTCCATGATCCGACACGGGGATCGATCAAAATCGGCGATGATGACATCCGAAACATCCCCGTCAGACAACACCGCAACCGCTTCGGGCTGGTTCTCCAGGATGTCGCAGTACTCTCGCGAACACTGGAGGAGAACATTCGATTTGACCGAGACATCAGCAGAGAGCAGATCACCTGGGCACTGGAACAAGTGCGCGGTTCTTCCATCGTCACGCGCCAGAAGAGAGGACTCGATGAACCGATGATGGAGAGGGGCCGTACCCTCTCCAGCGGTGAACGCCAACTGGTTTCCTTTGCCCGCGCACTCGCTGGAGATCCCCAGATCCTGGTGCTGGATGAAGCGACCAGTCATGTCGATACCGAAACCGAAGCACTGATCCAGGAAGCCATCGATCGCCTGGTGAAGGGGCGAACATCGGTCATCGTTGCCCACCGACTCAGTACGGTCCGCAAGGCAGATCGCATATTCGTCCTGCATCACGGTCGTCTACGAGAAGAGGGTCGACACGATCAGTTGGTGGCCCTCGATGGTATCTACGCACGGCTGGTGAAATTGCAATTCGGAACTTCCTGAGATCCTCTCCTCCGTTGCTTTGACTGCGGATCGGGTCCATCCTGAGATTTGCTTTCCGTAGTCTTCCAGAACACTTTCTCGAAGGGGTTTCCCTTGAAATACCTCTCTGCTGTGCTGTTCCTGACGGCCCTGGCCTTCCCCACCTGTACAGAAGCAGACGACCTGGCTCGCTATTATCCGGCCGATTCACTGATCTATATCGGCAGTACGGGCGTCGATGATATCAAGGATGCGTTCGACAATAGCGAAGCGGGTCGTGTATGGAATCTTCCTCGCTTCGACGGAATCCGTGGCCTGATCCCGAAGATGCCCCAGTTGATCGCCGAGATGCTGGAGAAGCGGCTGGCCGAGGCCGCCGACAGTAACGAGCATCTGGCCGAGATCGAGCAGATGGCACTCTCGACATCCCAGGAGACCCTGAGCCATTTGTTGGGATCCCTGAATCACAGCATCGCCTTCGGCATCGCCGATATCATCATCGATCCCATCGAACCTGAGGTCATCTGCTATCTGATCATCGATGCCGGAGATGACTCGGAGAGATACAAGGGCGTGTTTGGAAAGATGCTGATGGAACTCGCCCTCGAGGACCCGAGAGTCGAGGATCTAGATGGAGTCCAGTGGGCAGTGATCGACCTCGGAACCCAGCCATCGATCGAGATCTGGTGGGCAATTCACGAGCAAAAAGCCATCTTCGCCTTCGGTAAATCGAGTGCTCATACCTATCTCACGATGAGCCGCGGCGAAAAGACTCCGCTGACCGAATCCAAGATCTATCGCGAAGGCATCCAGCGATGCATCGGAGACTCCAGCGTCACATCTTCAGTACAGATCGACATCCCGGCCATCGTTGGGCTCGTGCTCGACGTCTTCCAGGAGTTCGGAGGAGACCCCCCCGCAGCAGCGGACTACTTCATCGATGAAATCTCCCGGGTCGGTGCTCTCCATCTCGCTTCGGGCCACGTCGGAGACGAAACGACCGTCTTCACCGCTGGAAGTAGTTTCCCCTACACAGGCATGATCGGTGGTGGCCCTGGCTTATCGACGGAGGATCTGTCGCTGGCGCCAGCTTCTCCCATCTTTCTCTGGGCAATGAGCTACGACGCTCCTGGTATCTATCGCCAGCTCCAAACGACTCTCGAGGCATTTCTCCCGGAAGATCGGATGTGGCAGATAGAACAGGGAAAGAAGACCCTGGGAGCCTTGATCGGAACGTCTATCGATGACCTGGTCGCGGCCTTCGGAGATCATCTGCTGGTCTTCGAAGAGTCGGCGGCGCGAGGAATCATCCCCGGTCTCGTCGTGGCGGTTTCGGGCGGCGATGCGGAACTGCTCGAAAATTTGATGTTGAGGCAGTTCCCACTGATCCAGTTGATGGCTCGATCCACAGGAATTGCTCTCGCCAGACGCACCCACGAGATTGTTTTCGGCGACAAGAGACAGACGATTCATTATCTGCAAACCAGCGGAGCAGGATCTCCTTTCTCTCCGGCGTGGACGAACATGGGAGGAAAGTTGATCCTGGCGTTGCATCCGACAGTTCTGGAGCAAATGTTCCATCGCCTCGAAGGGGATGAAAAAGGGACTTTCCGGATTCCTTCGTCCGCCAACGGCGCCGCCTTGTCGAGCGATAAGGCGCCTTTCTGTTATTCAATGCTCGACGTGGGAGAGTTACTGGAGTGGGTCTGGCCATCGGTCGTCCCCGGGATCCAGGCCCTGGTCGATGAGAACGGGCTGAACCTGGATTCCACCGCGATTCCCTCGGCCCACCTCTTTGAAGGCTGGCAAATCCAGTCACGAGCCTGGATCGACGAGGAGGGATACCGTGCCAGTACAACTGCGCCGTTTCCCATCGGAGCCGAGGGCCTCGGTGGATTGCTGCTGGAAGTCTTGACGGTCGCGGTGGAGACGCAGCGCAATGCGATGGCGGAGATGGAATCCAGGGATCCCTTCGCAGAAGAACCAGCCATCGACACGGGAGAAGATGCGCCGGAGGAACCGAAGAAGGCGAAACCGCTCTAGTGATTACAACGATCCGACTTGCGGCAACGGCCCCACCAGGGGTCGTGCATATTCGATGAATTCCGAGGTCACATCGCAACCGTTCTCGATCCAGGAGGTGGGAACAGTTCGCGTCTTGCCCGCCACTTCCCGTAACGGAACCGGTACATACTCGACAGTATAGGGAGTATCGGATGTGCGCCGGATGGTGATGCTGGCTCCTTCGATACCATCGGCAGCCGCCTGCACCGCAGCTCTGCCGCTGGCTCGTGCTTCCTGAGCATCTACCGTACTGACGCAACCTGCAAAGGAGCGTTGCAGGTAACCAAAGGTATCGGAACGGACCCTGACTTTGTAATCGAGGCGTTCCCGGATCAGTTTCGTCAGAAAATCACCTAGCGCACCGCTACCCGACAGTTGCACATTGCCATGGGCATCTCGCTCGACCTCGCCGGAGAGTTGCTCGGCCAGCAACTGCGCCACTGGAACCTCTTGTGCATCATGAATTCCCTCGCTCACGGCGATAACACAGCGACCATGAGCCGAGTACATACGATCAACATCGGCAATGAAGCGGTCGACATCGAACACCGCTTCCGGCAGGTAGATCAAATGCGGCCCCGTGCCATGTTCCGTACGCGCGAGCGCGCTTGCAGCAGTGAGAAATCCAGCATGACGTCCCATGATCACGTCGATCTTGATTCCCGGTAGCGCCTGCATATCGAGACTGTCCCCCAACAGAGCACAGGCAACAAAACGAGCGGCCGAGCCATATCCTGGCGTGTGGTCACTGAGGACCAGGTCGTTGTCGATGGTCTTGGGTACATGAAACGTCCTGAGGTCGTAATTACTGTCAGTTGCAACTTCGGAAATGATGCGACAGGTTTCCGAACTGTCATTGCCTCCGATGTAAAACAACCAGCGGATGTCTTTTTCTGCCAGCTGCTGGAAGATCTTCTGGCAGTATTCAGCATCGGGTTTATCTCGACTGGATCCGAGAGTTGCTCCCGGTGTTCCCGCGATGAGTTCGAGTTTCGCACCGGAAAGATCGGTGAGATCTACAAAGTCTCCCGCGACCATCCCTCTCACCGCGTGGCGTGCACCATAGATGGAACCAGCGAGTTCAGTCTGCTGGATCGCCTCGACTACCCCCGCTAAAGAGGAGTTGATCACGACGGTCGGACCACCTGACTGAGCGATGACGGCATTGCCTGCGGGCTGACTCATCGACCCCTCTCCTTTGATCTACCAGCGATTCTGCACAACATGGAGGAGCGCCAGCATACACCGATGGCCACAGATCCTGCGACCCGGGATTTCAATCATTCGCAAATCTCTTTGGAGACCGATCGATGACGATTTGATCGATAACTTCCCCGGTAATACTCACGCTCTCGAACAGCAGTCGGTCTCCTTCGATGGTGAGAAGGGCTGAACCATTTATCGCTCGCGTACTCACCATCACCGGGTGATCACCGGTCTTCTTGACTCCCGATCCGCCGTTGCCTATCACCGAATAAACGGTGCCCAGAGAGTCGACCTGATGATAGGTGTCTCCACTCCATTGCAGGATCTTTCCCTCACCGCGCAGAAGCTCCCGGTCGGTAACCGGATGGGATGGTGGTTCTCCATATCCATATACCCCCTGTATCAGAGCGGATCTCTCATAGACATGAGAATGACCTGCCAGGACCAGATCGACCCCGCCGGCCTCCAGCACGGGAACCGCAACTTCTCGCATCTTGACCAATCGTCCCTGACTGTCGCGAAAATTATTCGATGGGTGGGATCCCCGTGAATATGGCGGGTGATGGAAGAAAGCAATGATCCACCGTCGATCCGTCGCCGACAGATCCTCTTCCAGCCAGGCAATCATCGCACCCTCGGGATCTATTGCGTCACCGCTGGAGTCGAGAGAGATGAAATGAATCGGACCGTAATCGAAGGAATAAAACGCTTCCGTTCCGCTGGCCAGACCACCGCATTCCCCTTCCGTTGGCAAGATGAATGCCTCGAAATACGGGCCTGACTGGGTTGCACTGTCGGCGTTCTTCATCTCGTGATTCCCGGGGGCCGGCCAGCAGGGTGTAGACGAAAGAAGCGAGCGATAGGGGCGAAAGAAGCGAGCGGTGAACTCACCATCTCGACCGTCGCTATAAGCCATATCTCCGACATGAACCAGCATGTCGAGGGGTAGGCCCGCCAGATGTCCCATCATCGAGTCACGAACCGCATATTGAACCGGCGATCCTGTTCCGGAATCTCCCAGAATCCAGGCTCTGATGTGACCGTCAAAATCGGGTCCTGGATCGGTGCGAAATTGTCCCTCGCCGATGAAATGCGAATCGTTGAATGCTCTGTAGTGGATTTTTCGACCTGAAGGGAGACCTGTCAGCAGAACGTGATGATCGCAGTAGCTGAGATTCTGGTTCGATGGGATGCTGTCGCCTGCGGTCTTTTCCCACTCGATGGGTCCGTTACCTGAATCCTGTTCGAAACCCCACTCCAGACGAGCGCCAGAGGGGTGCCGCTGGGATGTTCTCCATGCAACGATGGCGCGATCGCCTGCCACCTGCTGTAAATATGGCAAGCGTGCGCGGTCTGCAGGAATCCAACCCTTGCCATCCGAATATCGAACTCCCCACAGAAGCGCGAAGGCGAGAAACACCAGAAACAGCATTCGAATCATCGAAAAAACCCTTTCACGTCCCTGCTCTTCTCGCCAGAGAACCAGAAAACGGTAGGATACTATCCGGGAGAGAACGTGCTTCAGATACAGGGCATCCGCAAGTCATTTGGTCAACAGATCCTCTTCGAGGATGCTGGGTGCCTCATCGAGGCTGGCGAAAAGGTCGGGCTCGTCGGCGCTAACGGGCACGGAAAGTCCACCTTGTTGAAGATGATTCTCCACGAGTTGGAGCCCGATGACGGCCTCATCGCGGTTCAACGAGGTATACGAATCGGCCACCTCTCCCAGCATCTCGTTTTCGAAAAAGACACAACTCTGGATGAAGCCTGTCTATCGCTGCCCCTGACAGAGGAAGGTTTCCTGGAGACCTATCGAGCCGAGGCGATGTTGATGGGACTCGGATTCACGAGGGAACAACTCGAACAACATCCCGAAGAACTATCAGGTGGATTCCAGGTGCGACTGAACCTCGCCAAGTCGCTGCTGGAAGATCCCGACCTGTTGCTGCTCGACGAGCCGAACAACTACCTCGATATCGTCAGTTTGAGATGGCTCCGCGGTTTTCTCAGAAAATGGAAGCGAACCCTGCTTCTGGTCACCCACGACCGGGAATTCATGGATTCGGTCACCACCCATACCCTTGCCGTTCATCGAAAAAAACTGCGGAAATTCCGCGGCGACACGGCAAAGGCGTGGAACCAGATCTTCACCGAGGAAGAAATGCATGAAAAAACCAGGGTCAATTCCGAACGCAAAATCGCACAGGAGATGCGGTTCGTAGAAAGATTTCGCGCCAAGGCGCGGCGTGCCAGCCAGGCGCAGTCGCGACTGAAACAGATCGCCAAGCGAGATCGACTGGAAAAGCTCGACGAGATCTCGACTCTCTCTTTCTCCTTCAATCACACCCCGAACGCGGGCAAGTGGGCGACAGAAACCCGATCTCTCGAGTTCAACTATAAAGACGGACCAACACTGATCTCCGGCCTCGAGTTGCATGTCGGAACCGGAGATCGTGTGGGTGTGATCGGGCCCAACGGTAAGGGAAAATCGACCCTGTTGAGATTGCTCGCGGGGGAATTGAAACCTGTCGCTGGCGAGGTCCGCTATCACCCCTCGACGGTACATAGCCTGTTTGGCCAGAGCGCAATGGAAATCCTTCAGGATTCGCGCACCATCGAGGAAGAGATCAACAGTGCCAACACCATGCTGACCAAGACCCGGGTCCGCGATATCTGCGGTGCCATGATGTTCGGTGGAGATCTGGCACTGAAGACGATCGAGATCCTCTCCGGAGGTGAGAAATCCCGAACCCTGCTAGGTAGGGTGCTTGCCAGACCGGCCAACTTGTTACTCCTGGACGAGCCGACAAATCACCTCGACATGGCCAGTACCGAGGCATTCATTGACGCCATCAACGCTTTTGCCGGCACCGTGGTGTTGGTGACCCACGTCGAATCGGTATTGAGGGAAACCTGCAATCGATTGGTGATCTTCGATGAGGGCAAGGTGCGTGTCTTCGAGGGCAACTATGACGACTTCTTGCGCCGCCATGGCTGGAGTTCAGAACTGGAGGAGCGGAGCAGGGCAGCGAACAAGAAGAGAGGGAACCGCAAGGATCAGCGACGGGAACGAGCTCAACTCATCCAAGAGAGATCGCGCCTGTTGAAACCTCTACGCAATGAGATGGAGCGTAACGATAACTTTATTGACGCTCTTGGGAAAAAATCAAAACAAACCGAAACGCAATTAATCGATGCCTCCCAGCAAGGGAAGACCAATGAGATCGCTTCGCTATCCGTGCAGTTGAAGAATCTACAGGACTCCATCGAAAAGGCGTTTCAGAAGCTAGAAGAAGCCACCGACGAACATGATCGCATCCAGGCGGACTTCGATGCTCGATTGGCCCAGGAAGAGTAAACCGGCGCTAATACGGGCCTCAGCAGTGGCGAGATCGATCAGGGAACCTCGGTATATTTGCCGCGTGTTCGCCGTGAAAGTTCTTCGAGAAATCCCCCGGCATTGCCAGAGGTTGCCTTGAATCCGACGGAATGAATCGGGATATGTTCGAACCGGTTGATCTCTTCAATATGGTCGAGCAATTGTTCTGGATCGATGGGATCCTTGACCCGAAACGGCATCCCGTCCGAGAGCAGCACTATTGTACGAACACCTGGAATCTTGAATGCGGAGTCGAGAGCCAGGTCCGTGGACGTGAAGCCTTGCGGATCAAACCCATCGACAAACTTTATGGCGCGTCTCTTCTGATCAGGGGTCGCCGAAACCAGTTGGTCTGACATCCTGTTTACATCTCTATCGAAAGTCAGCAGGCAAAACCGGAAAGAACGCGGCAATTCACGGATCATCCGCTTCAGTTCTCTTTGCACCCGCCTCAACCTCATTCGCGAGTTCGGCAACTCGTCGTTTGCATCTTTTTTCTTGTTAACAGAATCAACTCCGGTACCGCGCCCCCCTTTCTTGCCATCCCCTTCACCTTCAGGAAGAGGGTCCTTCTCCTGCATCGAGATGCTGGTATCGAGTACGAAGACGATCTTCTCACTGACCAGTTCTTGCCCGAAGAAACTGGGAGGATCGATCTTCACGCCGGTACCCTTCAAAACGATCTTGGTTGCATCGACCTTTTTTCCCTTCGTGAGAGTTTTCTTGTTCCCTTTCCACAGGGCATCCCATTCCGAAGCGGCGAACAGATCGGCACCGGTCAAATCCGATAGCATCTCGCGGATTCGCTCGGCAACCACCGAGAGATCGCGATCACGATCCTCCTGATGTTTGAGGGCGCGAATCATGTGGGGGATGGAACCCGGGTGCGACTTGAGACGAAGAGCTTCGATGGCACAGAGGGCGACACTGTCTTCTTCGTCGTAGAGGGCTTGCAGAACCACACGGAAACACTCCGCCTCCGAGCGCTCGGCGAGAAACCCTATGAGGAGGTCCCGGACCTCCTTGCGTGGATGCTGGTTGGCCTGGGTACACAGCCAATCGAGGCCACTGCCCGGTTGCAACCCGACCAGCCCTGCGATGGCAGCCTTCTCCACCACCGCATCATCCGCCAGCAGCGCCACCACGATGACCTCTTCGATGGCAGAAGAAGTCCCCTCGGCAGCCAGAACCTCGACCGCTGCCCGGACCGCATCGGCCCGAGCGGAAGCCACAGCTTTTTCGAGGGTGGAATCGATCCGCTCCATCGCCGGAGAGAGCAGTGATGACAGCACCAGAAGTACGGCCATGTTCATACTCTCTCCTTCCGGACCCCGAGTGTACCGAGATGAGGGTTCGAAGGGGAGCAGGTGCCTGTTGCCAGCCGTCGACATATCACCCATCCTCACTATACCGAGAGGAGAGATGATGAAACCGCGCCCTGTCCCGATGACTTTGCTGATGCTGGCGGTCCTGCTCATCGCGTCGGCCGCAAACGGCCAGTCGATATCGCTCGACTGGAAGAACTCTCCCGATCGAACCTGGAGCGGATCTCAGTGGAACTCGAACCGCCTACAGGACTGGGCCGTCAGCGACGGTCAACTGCGCTGCATCAACTCCCGTCCTCATGATCCGGTACGCACCACCATCCTGCTGACTACGGATTGCGATTCTTCCCGTGGTGGTTTCGCCTTCGCCACCGAGATCGCAGCGGGCTGGAGTGAGGCCAGAGAAGGCTCCTTCGGAGGTATCCTGTTCGGGATCGGCGGGCAAGAGGTCGATCACAGGATCCGCTCCATCGTTCACGACAAACCGGCTGCAGATGGAGGCATCCTGGCCGTGGTGCATCCTGATGGCAGGGTCGGTTTCCGCAACTTCACCACCGGTGGTGGGGGCGGCTCCTGGTCGATCGGTGGACCGCTCGAAAAAGGGCGCGGGTCTCTACTGCCGAACCAGGTCCAGAGCGGGGATGGCGGCCAGGGGCCGTGGATCCTGCGCCTGACCCAGACCCAACCCCTGACCAACAATCCTGAATCCGCGAACACCTACCGGGTGCTACTCACCGCCACCCAGGTAAAGAGCGGGAATCTGATCTCCTCGGCGTCACTCTCTGGCGTGTCTCCAGCACAACTCAGTGGATCCTTCGGCCTGGCCAGTCACCTCGGGGGAACCAATAACTCCGAGGGATGGTCCTTCAAGAAACTGCAGGCGAACGGGTTCGGCCTGGTTGCCCATCCAGAACGCGCACTGGGACCGATCTATGGGGTTCAGTATTGCCTCTCTCGCGACAAGAACGGCACCCACGAATGGAAACTGACCGCTCAACTGGCCCCCATCTCGAGCGGCGAAATCGTTTCCTGCGAACTACTGGTCGCCAAAGAAGATGAATGGCAAACGGTCGCAAGCAGTGACTTCGAACCACTGTCTCGAACCGTCAACTTCAGGGTCAAAGGCTGGAAAGCAGACCGGGACCACCGATACAAGGTGCGATGCCGTCTGCGAGATCGACAGGGAGTCGAGACGGACCACGACTATGCCGGACAGGTGCGAGCTGAACCCGATGCCGATGGCGAACCGATCGTCATCGGTCTGATCTCGTGCATGAAAAACTTCACCGGCCAGCTGGCATGGAACTCATCGTCGATCTGGTTTCCTCATCAGCAGGTCGCCGAAGGTGTAGCCGCTCACGATCCAGACCTGCTGTGCTTCGCCGGAGACCAGATCTACGAGGGAGATATCTCGCGCGCCGAAAGAAGCCCCCCCGACAAGATGTTGCTCGACTACCACACCAAGTTCCTGCGCTGGTACCGATCCTTCGGCGAACTGACTCGTAATACCCCCTGCATCACCATCCCTGATGACCATGATGTCTATCACGGCAACATCTGGGGTGCCGGCGGCAAGAGGGGGCGCAAGGAACCGGGCACCACTGCACAGGATTCTGGCGGTTACAAGCTCGCCCCTCGTGAGGTCAATGCCATCCACCGGACCCAGACGTCTCACCTGCCCGATCCTCTCATCGATGGTCCCATCGGCGCGGGCTACAGCGTCTACACGACCCGGGTCGAATATGCGGGGCTCTCCATCGCGGTGATCTCCGATCGACAGTTCAAGAGCGCACCACGCCCCTCTGTACCGGAGGGAAATGTCGTCAACGGCTGGTTCAGGAATCCGGACTTTGACCCGAAGGACGCCGACCTTCCCGGGCTCCAGTTGCTCGGGCAGGCGCAGGAGAAGTTCCTCGACGAGTGGGCGCTCGACTGGGGATACGGAGCACAGTGGAAGTTCCTGCTCTCCCAGACTCCCTTCTCCAATGTCGCCACCTTGCCGCCGGGAAAAACCGGCGGCATCACGCCGAGTTTACCCATCGTCGAAGTCGGAGGCTGGCCAGAGGGCGAACTGCCCGTCGCCGATTGTGATTCCGGCGGCTGGCCGCAATCACCGAGAAACGAGGCGATCCGGTTGCTGAGAAAAGCACGCGCTTTCCATCTCGCCGGCGATCAGCACCTCTCGTCGTGCATCCGCTATGGCGTCGATGAGTTCCGTGATGCAGGGGTCGCCTTTGCCGGTCCAGCAGTGGCGAACACCTGGCCGAGGCGTTGGTTCCCCTCCACCGAAGGCAGCGGCGAGAAGGTCAGCGAGCATCGTGGCAGCGGCGACTACATCGACGGCTTCGGCAACAAGATGACGGTGCTGGCGGTCGGCAATCCCTATCACACTGGCAGACAGCCGGCCCGACTACTCGACCGGGGACCCGGCTGGGGCATCGTTCGCATCGACAACAACAAGCGTGAGGTCACCTTCGAATCGTGGCCACGCTGGTGCAAACCGGGCGACCCCGATAGCGCCCAGTACCCGGGCTGGCCCATCACCGTCACGCAGCATTCTCTCGACGGACGCAAACCGTATGCACGGCTCGAGCCAGTCAAGGAGATGGATGGGATGACCGTGGTCAGTGTGGTCAACAGCGACAACAGCGAAGCGCTGTACAGTTACCGGCTGCGGCCCGATGAGGTGTGGGCACCCCCGGTCTTTTCGGCCGGCACCTATCACATCATTCTCGCCAACCTGGAAGAGAATCGCTGGAAGTTGTTGCCGCAACAGATCATTCCCTGAGGAAGGGCTGCAAAGGAGACCATCGCATGAATTTGCCGGGGTTATTGCTGGCGCTGTGCATCTACTTCCCGGTGACTTCAGGTCCCTTCGTGGACAAACTCTCAGAAGCGGAGTTCGGGCGCTTGCACGAGCAACTGCAGGCTTCCAGCGAGGTCCCCTGGCGAACCATCCCGTGGAAGATCTCGCTGCTCGATGCCCAGCGCGCTTCGCTAAGCCAGAAGAAACCGATCTTCATCTGGGCGATGGACGGGCACCCGCTCGGCTGCACCTGAAACAATGGAGTGCTTGACCGTGCGTCAACCTTCGCCGACCCCGAGATCGTTCAACTGCTGAAGTCCCGATTCATCGCGGTCGCCATCGACCAGGCCTACCACAGACGCCAGCAAGATGCAGAAGGGGAGTTCTATCGCAAGATCGCCGGCCAGGGTCCGCGCCGCGATTTCAAGAAGACGACCCAGGGGCTCTATCTCGCCACCGCCAGTGGCAAACTGCTGGGCTTCAACAACAACCGTGGTGGCGATCGTATCAAAGCCCTGATGAAGAAGGCGCTCGAACAGTTTCAGCCACCGACGGCGACACCGATCGAAGCGGGGCCAGTCGATGACCGCTACCATGCACCTCTACCCGAGGGCGGGATGGTCGTGCGGGTACAGGCAAAGATCCTTGGCGGCTACGAGCCAACGACCGACTACTGGAGCAAGATCTATCAGGACTCTCTGTCACGCGACAATCTGTGGGTGACGGCGGCGGAGCAGGAAGCGATGGTGGCCGGTCGCCTGCCTCCATCGCTGCAGCAGCGGCTGGTGCGCTTTCACCTGATCGACAACACCCGCGGTGAACCTCAGATGTGGAAAGCAGAAGAGATCACTTCCCTCGATCTTTCGCTCGAGAAAGGTCTGCTGAGCGGAACCGTGCACCTCGAAACCGCATCCGGCAACCGCGGCTATAAGGCCAACCTGCTCGGCCATATCGAGCACAAAAATGGCAAGATCACGCGTTTCGATCTCGTCGCACACGGACAGTTCTGGGGCGAATGCACCTACACCCCCGGAGCCCCGAACGGGAAGTTCCCGCTGGCGGTCTCCTTCACCCTCGCCGATGGCAGTGATGTGGCCGACGGTGTGCCACCAAAGGGATCGCGCGGTTGGGTGGAGGGCTACCTGCAGCCATAGGCTGCCGCGGTGAGGATAAGTGCCGCCACGACCACGAAGTATCGGCACACTCATCCGGTAAGTGAAGGACCTCAGGATCGAACGCGATAACGATCCACCCGCACACTCTTGCCGGAAAAGGTCGCTTCCGGCTGTAGCGACTCGGTGATGGGGGGAGCCTTCAGCGACCGTTTCACCACGACCCGCTCGGTGGCCACTTTCATCGCCAGCGAGAAGAGTTCCTCATCTTGCTGGATATTGGCCCCTTCCCCGACCAGCAGGCGTATTAGCGTCGCCTCCTTCTTGACCGCGGCACGCCCCTTCCCCTCGGGAAACATCGGATCGAGAAGGACGATATCCGGTCGCTGGCTCCGGTCGATCGCCTGCAAGAGGGCTCCCCTGGAATCCTCGATGCGAACCGTCAGTCGTCCGGCTGCCGCTGCGATGTCACCGCTAGCAGCCAACGCTCGCCGATGACCATCGAGCAACAGCATGCCGAGGAATGGATCACGTTCGAAGGCGACGACACGACAACCCAGTAACGCCAACGTCATCGCATCTCGTCCCAGTCCTGCGGTCACATCCCACACCACAGATGGCTCTTCCTCTGCTGAACGCAAGACGGCTCGCGCCAGCAATCCGCTACGACCCTGCGACGCCCTGCGCTGAATCGACGCCGAAGCAAGATCAACGGTGACGGAACCGACACTGCGACCATCGACAGACGATACCGTCAGCCCTTCGGACAGGGCAACAAAACGCAACGAAGGCTCACCTTGCCCTGGAGAAATCTCGAAGAGAACGGTGGATCGTTCGGGAGCCATGTCTCGATCCTGCCCGATCCCGTCCGGGAGGAAAGCCTCTGAAACAGAAAACACCATGAAAACGACGGTCCGAAGGCCATCCGTTTCCGGATGACAATTGAGAGAAATCCCCGCCAAGGTTTCTGATATGGAGATCGCCATGACAAATCGCCGTCACCTACACGTTCTTTGTCTACTTCTCAGTCCCCTCTTCATGTCACTCCTGTTCACTGCGCAAGCTGCCCACGTCAGCGCAGAGGAGATCTGCTTCAATGGCATCGATGACGACGCAGATGCACTCATCGACTGCGATGACCCCGAATGCCAGCCCGGTTATTTCACTAAGAGTATCGAAGAGCTCGGGGCCTCGGACAGCCATAACGTTGCACTCGGGGATTTAGACGCCGATGGCGACATCGATGCCTTCATCGCCAACAAGAACGGCCAGGGCAACACCGTATGGATCAACGATGGGTACGGAAATTTCACGGACAGCGGTCAGGCGCTTGGGAGTTCCGACAGCTTTGATTGCCAACTCGCCTATCTCGACGGCGATCTCGATCTCGACGCCTATGTGGTCAATAACGGTCAACCCAATCGCATCTGGTTGAATGATGGGTCCGGAAATTTCACGGACAGCGGTCAGGCGCTTGGATCTTCGAAGAGTCGTGGCGTGGAACTGGGAGATCTCAACGGTGATCACTACATCGATGCGTTCGTGGTTAACGTTAATGAACCCAACCGGGTGTGGACCAACGATGGGTCCGGAGTATTCACCGATGGCGGTCAGGGGTTGGGGATGTCGGCCAGTCTCGATGTTGCGCTCGGCGACATCGACTCCGATGGCGATCTCGATGCGTATGTCGCCAATGGCGCTTTTCAAAACAACATTCTGTGGATCAACCAGTGGGACGGTCAGATAGGAACACTCGGCCTGTTCGAGGACAGCAATCAGGATTTGGGCGCTTTAAATAGTCAAGACGTTGCTCTCGAAGATCTCGATGGCGATGGCGATCTCGATGCCGTCGTCGTAAATCTCAACCAGAGCAATTATGTCTGGATCAATGAAGACGGCGACTTCAGCCAGGGCCAGGAGCTGGGGATGGGGGCCAGCTGGGGCGTCGACATCGGAGATCTCGATGGGGATCAATGGCCCGATGTGTTCATTGCCAACTACGACGAACCCCATCGTGTCTGGTTCAACAACCAGAACGGCAGCCTCTCCGATAGCGGCCAAGCGCTGGGGCAGGCGATCAGTAGTACTGTTGTTCTCGAGGATCTCGATGGCGATGGTGACCTGGATGCCTTTGTCACGAACATGCAAGCCAACCACGTCTGGATCAACAACATGGCGCAAGCCTGTAACTCCGATCTGGATGGAGACGGGATTCCCAATCAATGTGATATAGACCTGTCCCTTGGCGCTGATTGTGACCAGGACGGTCAGGTCGATAGCTGTCAGCCCGATAGTGATGGCGATGGACTCATCGATTCGTGTGATTCCGATCTCGATGGCGACGGCATTCTGAATGACTGCGATCTCGACCAAACCCCTGGCGATGACTGCGATCTCGATGGGCAAGTCGATGCCTGTCAGGCAGATACGGATACCGATGGCACCATCGATCCCTGCGATGACGATCTCGATGGCGATGGCGTTCCCAACGATTGCGACACGGATCAGACGGCCGGGCCAGATTGTGATGGGAATGGAACCGTAGATGACTGCGATCCGGATGTGAATGCCAATGGCATCCCGGAAGCCTGTGAAGTCTTCCGTCGTGGCGATGTGAACACCGACAGCTCCGTCAACATCGCCGATCCCATTGCGCTGATATATTTCGTGCTTGGCGCATCGGAGATCTCATGTGTCGACGCTGCCGACGTCAACGACAACGGCAATGTGAACATCGTCGACATTGTCCACCTACTGATGGCCATTATGGACGGCGCACCATCCATTCCCGCCCCCGGTCCAATAAACTGCGGCACCGATCCGACGGCGGACACCCTGATGTGTGATAGTTACGATGGATGCTAATCGGGAGTAGAAAATAGAACGACTGAATAAAGGCTCTTTTGTTTCCGAGTCCAGCCTATCCGGTGTGACCTCGACAGCGGTGGCCGTGGTCACACCGAACTAGACCAGAAAGGCTCGGACATTCCCGGTCATCCCCCCGCGATCGTGCACCCTGCATCCAAACGAAGTGGGAAGCAAGTCCCTCCAACAAAACTCCCGAGCGTGTAGGATCCGACATGCAGATGGCACCTCTCGACCTGGCTATTCTTGGCATCTATATCGCCTTCGCGATCGCTGTTGGGTTCTCATTGCGCCAGCGGGCCAGCAAGAACGCAGATCAGTTCTTCCTGGCCGGGAGAAAACTACCCTGGTGGATGGTGGGAACCTCGATGGTGGCCACCACCTTCGCCGCAGACACACCACTGGTGATCACCGGCTGGGTTCGTGACGGCGGAATCTGGCGAAACTGGCTGTGGTGGTGCTTTGCCGTCGGTGGAATGCTGACCGTATTCCTCTTTTCGCGCTACTGGCGTCGCCTCGGCGTCATGACCCAGGCGGAATTCGCCGAACTGCGCTACGGCGGCCACGGCGCCACCGCGTTGCGGGCAGCACTGGGCTTTTTCCATGCCTTCCTGACCAATCCGATCGTGCTGTGCTGGGTACTGCTGGCGGCCGCCAAGATCAGTGACGTGCTGTTTGACATCGACAAGACCACCTCGCTGGGCATCGCCTGCGCCATCTGCCTTTCCTACTCGCTGATGTCGGGTTTCTGGGGCGTTGCAGTGACCGATCTGGTGCAATTTTTCCTCGCCATGATCGGCGCCATCGCATTGGCAGTCATCGCCTGGGATGCGGTCGGCGGACAGCAGGAGATCCTGACCCAGTTGGCCGGCAAAGGGGGTGAATCGGGTGAAATCCTCGGTTTCCTGCCCTCGCCCGGGGCCGGCTCCTGGACCGATCTGTCGTTCTGGACCACACCGCTGGCGGCGGTGGCGGTGTACCTCGGGGTCTCCTGGTGGGCCACTGCCGGAATCGACGGGGGCACCGTGGTGGTACAGCGGATCGCCGCCAGCAAATCGCCGGCACACGGCTCCATCGGCACCCTCTGGTACAACATCGCCAACTACGCCCTGCGCCCCTGGATGTGGATCGCCGTGGCGCTCGCCTCGCTGCTGGTGGTCCCCCACGGCGAACCGATCGTCAGTCCCATCGCCGGCACCGTGGTGGAGATCAGCGACGACCAGAAACGGGTCACCATCGAAGGGACACAAGGTGACAGAACTGAAATCAGCGTCGAATCGATAGAAGGCTGGGCGGGGGTTCTCCCGACTCTGCGTGTCGATGTCGAGGACACCATCGAGGAGTCTACCGTCATAGCCAGCACCGATTCGGAGAAGGCCTACGTCGTCATGATGGTGCGTTTTCTGCCGGTCGGATTGCTCGGCATCGTCGTCGCCAGTTTGCTGGCGGCATTCATGTCGACCATCGACACCCATGTCAATCTGGCAGCGAGTTACTACGTCAACGATCTGCACCGCAGGTTCTTCCAGCGCAATAAACGGCCAGAGTTCTATGTCACTGTGGCACGGGTCGCCAGCGTCGTGGTCCTCATCGAGGGAGCGTTACTGGCCTCCGTCTCCAGTTCCATCAGCGATCTGTTCACCTTCTTCCTGGCGTTCCTCGGCGGAGTCGGACCGATCTATCTGCTGCGCTGGTTATGGTGGCGTATCACCGCCTGGAGTGAGATCGCCGCCATGGTCACATCGAGTGTCACCACCACCCTCATCACCTTCGTCTTCAACAAGGGCTGGCCTGTCACTGCGCTCACGCCCCTGGGAAGCGTCGAATCGGAGGCAGGAGTGATCACCGCAGAAGGCCGAATCGTCATCGTGGTGCTGCTGTCGACCCTGGTCAGCCTTGTCGTGACCTTGCTGCGGCCCAGGCCTGACCCCATCAAGCTGGTGTCCTTCTACAAGAAAGTTCGGCCGGTAGGTGCCTGGGGTCCGGTCCGGGCCCTCGCAGGTGTCTCCTCGAAAAAAGGCGAAGGGATCGCCGTCATCGGTGGAGTCTTCGGGGGGCTCGCCCTGATCTGGGGTCTGACCCTGGGAATCGGTGCCTGGATGCTCGGTCACGCCTGGAGCTGGACGGCCTTCGGAGCGGCTGCCGGAGGAGCCGTCATGGTCGCCGCCATCCTTCCTGGCTTGCTCCGTGAGGACACGACCCAGGGAGAAGAGAACCGATGAGTAGTTCTGCTGCTCCCGGCCACAGGATCATCCTCTTGATCGCCCTCGCCACCTGGGCGGGCTTCTTCTTCGTTCGAGCCACCAGTCCCGACGACCTGCTCAGTCGTGACCAGGAGAAGGTCGGCGTCTACGTGCTCGACATCGTCGAAAACGATCACTGGCTGTGGCAACGAGACCATGACGGTCAGTTCGCCTCCAAGCCACCCTTGACCCAGTGGGTCGCCGCCCTCTTCACCAGTGCCACGGGTCAGTTCCATCGACTGTCGCTTACTTTTCCCTCCTGGTTCGCCTGTCTCATCACGGTGATCGTCATCTGTGCCTGGACCGGCCGAGAGTTCGGAAGCGCTGCGGCACTCTGGGCTCCGCTACTTCTGCTGGCCAATCCGATGGGGATCCGAGCAATGCTGCTGGCGCGCAGTGATCCCCTTTTCCAGTGCACCATCGTCTTGCTTGCCCTCGCCGTTTGGCGTTGCTGGATCGATGGGGCGCGTGCATGGCCGATCGCTCTGGCGGGTACCGCCGCTTTGATGACGAAAGGCCCGCTCGCGCTGGTCATCGTGCTGCTGGGATTGCTGGCAGCCATCACACTGAAGAAAGAAGAGCGCCCGCCGATCCCCGTCAGGGCCATCGCCATCGCGATGTTACTCTCACTGGTCGTGCCCGCCCTGTGGCTCTGGGCTGCCCAGCAAAACAGTGGCGGACAGGCGGTAGAAAAACTGCTCCAGCAGGAATTGTTCGGACACGCCCTCGGTGCTCGTATGGGCGCAAACCAGCAATCATGGACCCATCATTTGCTTCCCATGGGATGGTACCTCTCGCGGCTGGCCCCGACCGGCATCATCGCGATCATCGCGATCATCCGCATGTGGCTACGACCCAGCCACACGCAGCGAGAACGCGCGGCAGAGAGATTCTTGCTTGCGTGGCTGTTGGGGGGGTTGCTGCTGCTGTGTATCGGCACCCACCACCGATTCATCCACTTGCTGGTGATCTTGCCCCCGGCAGCGATGCTGGCGGCGCGAGAAGTCTCGGGTTGGCTGAGCACACCAGCACGTGGACCGATGTGGGCCGCGATCGCACTGTCGGGAGTGCTTCCCATCACTGCGGTTTACCTCGACATGATCGACATCTCGTCACCGCGTATCGTCCGATCCCGCGAACTGAGGGAGTTCGCCCTCTCGGTACAAGAACAGGTGGGGCCGGGAGCCAGGATGGAGTTTTTCTCAACCACCGCTGGAGTGCAAGTTCAACTGGCCAGGCATCAACCAACACTGACACAACAAGACATCGGCCTGACTCTCAGTTCGAACGAAGCCATTTACGTCATCGTCGAAGATGAAGATCGCTTTCGAGATCTGGCCAGGAAACAGGGCGTTTCGTTATTTGAAGTGCCACTGCGACGTCCATTCGCCGGAGCCCATCTGGCGCTCTATGCCAGCGAGGGGGCTGCGGGAGTACAGAAGATCGCGGATGGCAGAAGGCCGAATTACGTAATATTGACCCTCTTGTCGCTTCTGACATGCGTTCTTTTGGTCTTTAGCGTCCGATTATTGATCGCCAATATCAGCCCTATCGCGGGTCAAAATTCGAAATTATAATGAAGGCAGCCCCCCCCAGTTGTGGATGTTGAATTAGTTCCGATTCTGATCCACGAAACGAAAACATGATGCACAACAGGAGGTCGAAGATGACGTATCGAGGTCCATCCGCTGGCACCCTCTTTCTTTGCCTGTTCTTGCTTCTGATCCCCACCGTCACGATCGCTTCGGACGCACCTTTTCGTCGTGGCGATGTCAATGATGACGAAGGTGTCGATATCTCCGACCCGATAACCGTTCTGGACCACCTGTTCAACGGCTCCCAGGCCGTTGGCTGCCTGGATGCGGCAGACGTGAATGACAGTGGCTCCATCGATCTGGCCGATGCCATCTATCTCTTGACGTACATCTTCTCCGGTGGCTCATCTCCTCCCGATCCGGGCCCCTTCGATTGCGGGCTGGACCCGACCCTCGATGGGATCGGCTGCTTTCAGAGTTCCTGTGATGGGGCTGGAGATCCGGCACGAGTCGCTGCGGGGCACTTGATGCATCGCATCGGATATGGCCCGCTGCCCGATGATGTCGACCAGATCCTCGCTGTCGGTATCGAGGCTACGCTGACCTCGCAGTTGAACCCCGGCACTGGCGTCGAACCGAACAACCCGGCCCTCTCGGACCTGGAAGACTTTTTCACGTCGGAGATCCCGGTCGCTGATGAGAGATTCCTGCTCAGACCGAATGCCCCCTTCCACTACTTCCTGGGCTTCGAAGAACCACCGGTTGACTGGGCTCAGCCAGGTTTCGATGATTCCGACTGGATCGTCGGCAAGGCGGGATTCGGTTGGTCGGACAACGACGATGTCACCGAGATACCCCAGTTCGCCTCCACTGATCTGGCATCGATGTACATCCGAACCGAGTTCATCCTCACCGACCCTGCTGTACTGCCACCGATTTACCTGAAGATGCTCCACGACGACGCCTTCGTTGCCTACATCAACGGCTTCGAGGTGGCCAGAAGCACCAACGCGAACGGTACGGCTCAGCTGGTAGGCAATCCGCCCCCGTTCAATCAGTATTCCAACGGCACCCACGAAGCGGGAATCCCCGAGTACTACCCGATTCCAGATTCGTGGTTCCAGCCTGGCATCAACACCATCGCCATCCAGGGCCACGATGCTCCCAACAATGGTGATTTCACCCTGGACCCCACGCTTGTCACACAGATGTTCAGTACAGATCCGGGTCGCAGGATCGTGCTGTCAGATGGTAACCTGCAACGCTTCCCGTTCATCCGGGGCATCTACTCGACGAGACAGTTACAGACGGTGCTCGGCGAGTTCTGGGAGAACCATTTCACTACCGATGAAGAAAAACTACGCGACCTGATTCGTAACGCCAGGAATCGATACGGGTTCCGCATTCTCGGCAGCAACACCGCTGCCCGGATGCACTCCGCGACACTGGAGTTCGAGGAGTATGACTTTTTCCGCAACAACGCACTGGGCTACTTTGGCGATCTGCTGATGAGCAGCGCAGCAAGCGTTCCGATGCTGGTCTACCTCGACAACATCCTCAACTTCGCCGCAGAACCCAACGAAAACTACGCCCGGGAGATCCTCGAACTGCATTCACTCGGCGTCGACAATGGATATACCCAGACCGACATCGAAGAAGTTGCACGCGTATTTACCGGCTGGACGGTCACCAGAATCCCCAACGAGATGATTCAAGAGTTTCCCGATTACGTCACCAACCCCGTGACGACGGGTAATCACTCCTGGACCACCACCGAGTTGGTGGCCATCGGGGAGGACTGGAAATACTTCAAGGGCACTCAGGAACCGACACCGGATGTTGTCGGCGGACCGACCACGGCCTGGACCGAGTTGGGATATGACGACTCCGCCTGGCTGACGGGCCCAACCGGGATCGGAATGGGCGACGGAGACGATGCTACCGTTCTCACCGATATGCAGAACAACTACATCAGTTTCTATGCTCGCAAGACTTTCACGATCAACAATCCTGCGACCCCTGACCGCCTCGAGCTCGAAATCGATTACGACGACGGAGTGGTGCTCTATCTCAATGGCACAGAGATCGCGCGAAGCCCAACGATGAATGACGCTCCAACCCCTCCGCCGTTCACTGCAGCATCCGGAAATCACGAGGCGGTCGGTCGGCCGATACTCATCGATCTCGATCACTTCAGGCCATTGATGATCGCAGGAACAAATGTCCTGGCGGCACAGGTGCACAACGTCACGATCGGAAGTAACGACACATCGTTCCTGCCGCGGGTCACCTCCAATGTCCCGACCTCTCGCCACATCGATCTCAACAACCGGCAGGGTCGGTGGGAGTTCCTATTCTATCCAGCTAATCATGACACCGGCGCGAAGACCATCTTCGAAGGTACTCCTTACCAGCTCGACATCCCCGACGGACGTCTGGGAGTTGACGGTGTCCTCGACGGAATCGAGTTGCTCGATACCCTCGCTGCCCACCCAGACACTGCCGAGTTCATCTGCATCAAATTGATCCAGAGATTCGTCTCTGATGACATCTCTCTGGCCAGTATCTCCGACGGATCAGCACCGCTGGAGTTGCAAGCCTTGCTGGCGGATATGCTGGCGGCCTGGTTCTCGACGGTTCGTCCCGGTCACATCGGCACCGTTCTCGAGACGCTTCTTGATCCAGTCAATCAACAGGGCCCCTTCTGGGATACCGGAAATGCACGCGCGAAGATCAAAACGCCAGTCGAGTTCATCAACTCGACTTTGCGTTCACTGTATGCGGACGCCAGTAGCGACGACCTTGCCAACTGGATGAAGGATATGGGAATGGATCTGTTCCAGCGCGACGAACCCGATGGGTATTCCGAGATCGGGCTCGACTGGATCGGTACCACAACACTGCTCGAACGTATCAATTTTTCCCGTAGAGTCGCTTCCAATGTCGACAATGACTATCAATGGGACATAGGGAACTTCATCGATCCCACGCAGGGCCTCGGTTCCATCGAGGTGGTCGAGGTCTTCGACGAAGTGTTGTTCCAGGGAGCTCTTACCGAAGCCGAGAAGTGCATCATCATAGATTATCTGGAGACCGATCTCGATGGCCTCCCCTGGCCTCTCGATCCAGACGCCAACAACTACGAAACCCGAATTCGCGACATGGTCGGCTTCATGCTGAGTTTGCCGCGCTGGCAGTTCCAGTAGGGGAATAGGAGAAAACCATGTTGAATCGCAGAGACCTGCTTCGTACCGGTGGACTCGCCGCACTGGGGCTGATCATGCCGCCGCTCACTGGTCCTAACTTCCTCGCCAGAAAATTACTCGCGGGTCCTATCGGCGCAGGGACTGGTGCCAAGAAGATGATCTTCATCTGGCAACGTGGGGGAAATGACGCCGTCAATACCGTGATCCCCAGTGGCGATGTGGATTACAGTCAGGTGATCCGCCCCTCGCTGTTCATCAGTGACACCGAGGCGCTCGATCTCGGTAACGGGTTCGCCCAGTTACACCCTGCCCTCGACCCACTGATGGAGATCTACAATCACACCTCGCTCAACGGAATCGCGGGTCCAGGGAATCTCGCCGTATTGCACAGGATTGGCTATCCAGAGCAATCTCGCAGCCACTTCAGTGCCCAGCAGTTCTGGGAAAATGGCGTTCCGGGAGATGAAACCCTCGATGAAGGGTTCATCTACCGCCGCTTTGCCAACGTACCGGGATTCCCGGACGATCCCTTCCCGGGTGCTTTCCTCAGTGACGCCCTGGCGCTCTCGATGCGTGGCCCGATTCCGATGCCGGCGTTCCCCGCCACCGAGGATTACTCCTTCTCCGGATCTCTGGCAGAAGTGGAACGGTTCCTCGGAGCGCTTCCCAGCACACCAGGTGGCACCGATGGAAGCGGCTTCTACGGTGTCTACGGTGGCAAACCCGACATGGAAGGTGGCCCCTACCGTGACGCCCTGATGCCGACCGGAGTGAAGCTTGGCGAATCGGTGAGCACGGTCCAGCAGGCGCTTGCCCAGGGACCTTATGTTCCGGAGAACGGTGCGGTTTACCCCAACAACACCTTCGGACAGCAACTCGCCGAGATCGCGATGCTACTGAAGAGAACCCCGGCATCGTTACTAGGAGTCAACATCGGCGGCTGGGATACACATACCGGACAGGGTCGGATCACTGGTGCCCATCCGAATATCCTCGACGATCTCGCGCAGGGGATACAGGCGCTCTCTCGTGACCTGCAAGATATGTGGGAAGACACCATCGTGGTCACCGTCTCTGAGTTTGGTCGTACCTCCATCGAGAACGGTTCTTCTGGAACTGATCACGGTGCCGGCACAGCGATGTTCGTTGCCGGCGGCAACGTCATCGGAGGGGTCTATAACTGCGACCCGAGCACCTGGGAAGCGGGAGCTCTGTTCTCGGAGAACGATCGTTACCTGGCCGCGAATACTGACTTCAGGGTTGTCTTCGCAGAAATCTTCCAGCAACACTTCGGCGATGATCCGGCCACGATGGACCAGTTCATGCCAGGCTACGACCTCGCCGCAGCGCAATACCCGGGGCTGTTCACGCAACTCGGATTCCTCACCTAGGAAGGAATCCACGATGCGCCGGATTGGATCAGGATTGTGCCTTTTGACCACGTTGGTGATCACATCACCGATGATGGCACAAGACCACGTTATCAATTTCTTCACTTCTGCCTTCTTGCCAACCAGTCTCACCATCGAAACAGGTGATACGGTCACCTGGAACTGGATAGACGGCGATCATGCCCTCACCAGTGGGATTCCCGGTGGTACCCCCGGCACCAACAATGAACCAGGGGCTCTTTTTTCTGCCCCCATCAATTCTCAGAACCCATCCTTCACCTATGCCTTCAGCGAAATGGGTCAGACCATCGGATTTTTCGATGCCAATAATCCCGCGCAAGTAGGGGCCATCACCGTGCTCGACGACACCCTCACCTTCGAGGTAGGCGTCGTCGACAACACCTATATTCCGGTCACCGTGGAGATCTTCGAGGGAGATCGTGTTCGCTGGGTTCATGAACCGATGGAGATGCTGCACACCGTCACCAGCGGGACTCCGGAAGGTCTCCCCGGCACCATCGAAGAACCAGGCGCCCTCTTCAATGAAGAATCCTCCGACCTCAATCCCATCTTCGAGTACACCTTTGACAACTCGATGGAGTTGCCCTATTTCTGCGTCCCTCATGTCGCCTTCGGTATGTTCGGTTTGGTCATCATCCAGGACCGCTTTGTGCGTGGGGATGCCGATCGCAACGGAGAACTTGGAATCGGCGATGCGATATTCTCTCTCGGCTATTTGTTCCAGGGCTCTGCCACACCTGCCTGTCTCGATGCTCTCGATACGTCCGACGATGGACAGGTCGATATCGCTGATCCGGTGATGCTGCTGAGCTACCTGTTCGTCTCGGCACCGCCACCACCAGCACCATTCCCCTCAGAAGGGCCTGACAGAACCCAGGACGACCTTCTCTGCCTCCCCTGAAGACCGACGGGGGTTGGCATAACCTTTGATAATACAAGTAGTTATAATTTCCCTCCGGGAGCCTTCCCGAATCTGATCGAAACTCACCTGATCCAGAGTTGCGTTTCGCCTATGATCCAGAGTTCACTCCAATCTCCAGGAAGGATGTTCCTCCATGACTCGTGGGATACATCTCTTCGCCCTCTTCGTGGCCACCTGTTGGACTGTCCAGGATCTTCCGGCGCAAACCGAACCTCGCAAGGGGATCGAACGCCGTGTACCTGAGGTTCACGCCATCATCGGCGCAGCTGTGATCACGGAACCAGGCGAAATCATTCAATCGGCTACCATCCTCATCGAGGACGGTATCATCACGGACGTCGGTACCGATGTTCAGATTCCTGCCCACGCTCGCGTATGGGACAGAAGTGACCACGTGATCACGGCAGGTTTCATCGACATGGACTACCGCGTCGAAATCAAAACACCCGAAGAGAATTCCCAGGCAGGAAGAAACTGGAACTCCAAGGTTCATCCGGAGCATGACACCGCCGAGGGATTCGTCATCGACTCCGATACCGCATCTCGCTTCAGAAAGGCAGGATTCACCAATGTTCTTGCCAGTCCCGAGCAGGGGATCTTCTCCGGCTCGGTGATCTTTACCCGCCTGATAGGTGGGTCCGACCGCAGAGCACTCATCGAAGATGACGTCGCCATCAGCGGTGGCCTGCAAGCTGGGAGAGGCTGGGGTGGTGGTGGATATCCATCCTCACGCATGGGAGCGATAGCTCTGTTTCGCCAGACCCTGATCGATGCGAACTGGTACAGGGAAGCCTGGAATTCTTACCGGGCCCATCCCGACCACCTACAGCGACCCGAATCGAACATCTCGCTCGAAGCACTGTTCCCGGTGATCGACCGCAAGGTGCCCCTGGCGCTGCGTACTCGAGACGTCCTGGAGATGCTCGCCATCGACAAGGCGCTCGAGGAATTCCAGGTCGACACCTGGTACTACGGGAACGGCCAGGAATACATGTGGCTCGACGAGGTCGCCTCCATCGGGTCTCCGATCATCCTGCCGGTGAACTTCCCCGAGACTCCGACCGTTGATGGAGCTTCAGGAGACGCCGGGGTGACCCTGGGAACCCTGGAGAAGTGGGCCCACGCCCCGGAAAACCCGGAGCGTCTTCGTAGAGCAGGGGTCCCCTTCACCTTGACGACCCGCGGTCTCGATTCACCGTCCTCGTTTGCCGGTAACGTTCGCAATGCGATCGAGCGTGGCCTGCCATCCGACTTCGCACTCGCAGCAGTGACCACCGAGCCAGCGCGACTGCTCGGTGTCGAGGATCGATTCGGTCGGGTCGCCGTTGGCAAGACCGCGATGCTGGCGGTCTTCGATGGTTCTCCTTTCGAGAAAGGGAAGAACTGCGTAGAGGTCTGGATCGATGGGATTCGCCATCAAAACCGTCCCGATCCCGACAGCGACATTCGCGGCACCTGGCAGTTGACCGTCAACCAGCCAGACAAGCCGTTCGAGATCAATGTAGTGCTTTCCGGATCGGAAAAATCACCACGACTCACCGTCAACTTCAACGATGAAACCATCCAACGCAGTCGTTTTAACCGCCAGGGAAACGAGATCGGGATCACTCTTCCCGGTGAGCCTTTCGGAGACGACGGCTTCGTCCGCTTCGGAGGGACGATAGGAAGCGACGGTCAGATCCGTGGCACCGTGACCAGCCCCTCACTCATCGCAGCACCCTTTGTCGCGATCCGCACCGGAGATGTTCCTGAGAACCAGCAGGAGGCGGCAACGGATGAACAGGACGATGACGCCGAGGCCAGTGACGAACCTCCTCGTGCTGCCTGGCGTGGTGGGGGAGGCAGACGTGGAGTCAGACCCGGTGCTCCGGGAGGCCGTGGCAACCGCGCTGCGGCCTTTTCCGGCAGGCGTGGTGGCGGTGGCAAGGGCAACAGTATCAGTGCCGATAAATTCGAGGGATTCATCGACCGCGAAATAGCTCGCCCGATGGGTGCTTTCGGATCGGTCTCGCAGCCCTTCTCTCCTCCGTCGGTGCTGATCACCGATGCCACCATCTGGACCTGTGGCCCTGGCGGGATCCTCGAACAGGCTGACCTGCTGGTGATGGCAGGAAAAGTCGTGGAGGTGGGTAAGAATCTCACCGCAACCAAGGGCACCCATGTCATCGACGGCTCCGGCCTTCATGTCACACCGGGCCTGATAGACCCTCACTCTCACACCGCCATCCGGGGAGGAGTCAACGAGGGTACCCAGTCCGTCACGGCAGAAGTCCGGATCGGAGATTCGGTCGACAGTGAAGACATCAACATCTACAGGCAACTTGCCGGTGGTGTGACCGCAGCGCAACTGCTCCACGGCAGTGCCAATCCCATCGGAGGACAGAGTGCCATCGTCAAGTGGCGCTGGGGCTTCACGCCCGAACAGATGAAGATCAAGAACGCTCCCCCCATGATCAAGTTCGCTCTCGGCGAAAACGTCAAGAGATCGAGCCGGAGCAGTTCATCCGGAGCCCGATACCCACAATCTCGTATGGGGGTCGAGCAGATCATCCGGGATGCCTTCCATGCGGCAAATCAGTACAGAGAGATGTGGAACCGCTGGGATAGCGCTGATCGCTCGACGATGTTGCCACCGAGGAGAGATCTTGAACTCGACACCCTCGTCGAAATTCTCGATGGTACTCGCCTGGTACACTGCCATTCTTACCGTCAAGACGAGATCCTGATGCTGATCAGAGTCGCCGAGGACTTCGATTTCACCATCGGAACCTTCCAGCACATCCTCGAGGGTTACAAGGTCGCTCCGGAGATGGCGCGTCACGGCGTGTCCGGCTCGACCTTCAGTGACTGGTGGGCTTACAAGTTCGAGGTCTACGATGCGATCCCTTACAACGGTGCGCTGATGAGAAAAGCCGGGGTGAACGTTTCCTTCAACTCCGATTCCAGCGAACTCGCCCGTCGCCTCAACCTGGAGGCGGCCAAGGCGGTCAAGTACGGCGATGTGCCTCCGGCAGAAGCGTTGAAGTTCGTGACCCTGAATCCTGCCTACCAGTTGCGTCTCGACGACAGGATCGGATCACTCGAGCCTGGCAAGGATGGAGACTTCGTCATCTGGTCCGGGGATCCACTGTCCGGATACACCATGTGCCTGCAGACCTGGATCGATGGACAGCGGTTCTTCGATCGAAACGAGGATCGGATGATGCGTGAGCGTGACAAGGAACGCCGCGAATCCCTGATCTCGATCATTCTGGATTCCCAGCTCTCAGGAGCCCGGGAACCCAAGTCCGAGGAAAGCGGAGAGGAAGGAAGCCGATGAACTTCTCCACCTGTAACAAGACCCTTACCTTGATTCTGATGCTCTCGAGCATCGCAACCGTAACCTCGATGGCACTCTCTTCCGATCCAGTTCCGGCTCCCGAGCAATCCGGGCCCATCGCCATCGTCGGTGCCACCATTCATCCGGTAGATCGAGCGCCCATCGAAGACGGAATCATCATCTTCGATCGTGGACAAATCACCCACGTCGGATTCAAGATTCAGATTCCTGCAGGGTGTGAGGTGATCGATGCCTCCGGGAAACACGTTTACCCGGGACTCATCGCTTCCGCGACCAGCCTGGGACTCATCGAAATCAGTTCGATTCAGGCCACGAATGACCAGCGAGAAGCCGGTAATCTCAACCCGAATGCCCGAGCTGTTAGTTCCGTGAACCCCGACAGTGAACACATCCCCGTGGCCCGCGCCAACGGTATCGCACTGGCAGCGACACGTCCCAGTGGTGGACTGATCTCCGGACAGTCAGCGCTGTTACGTCTCGACGGCTGGTCCTGGGAAGATCTGGCCGTTACCCAGAACCTTGGCGTCGAGATCCAGTGGCCATCGATGGAAGGACGTCGTCGCTTCTTCGAGGACGAAGATGCTCACGCTGAAGGTCATCACGATCACGCTGGGACTCCGACCGTCGAACCGCGCGCGGAGGATAACCCGCGAGACGCCTCCCGCAGAGCTCGCGTGGATGAAATCCGTGACTTGTTCGTGCAGGCGAAAATCTACTGCAAGAGCCGTCCTGCCGGATGGAAAGTGTCTGATGGAAACGCGCCAGATCTCCTGCTCGAGGGGCTACGCGCTGCTGTCGATAGGACATGCCCTGTCTTCATTCATGCCGAAGGAGCTCGTGAAATCCGGGCTGCTGTCGAGTGGGCTCTCGGAGCCGAGCTGCGGCCCGTGATCGTCGGTGGACGGGATGCGCCTCAGGTGGCGAGTTTCCTCGCCGAGCGAAATGTTCCCGTCATCTACGGTCCGGTTCATCGCCTGCCGGCAAAACGTGATGCCGCCTACGACGAGCCCTTCACCGCTCCTGCTGCCCTCGCACGGGCAGGGGTCGAGTTCTGCATCGGTTCCTTCGATACCTCGAATGTCCGCAACTTGCCCTACCACGCAGCAACAGCTGCCGCATATGGGCTCGGAGCAGACAAAGCCCTCGAGGCGATCACCCTGGCTCCAGCTCGTATCTTCGGGGTTGCTGATCGGTATGGCTCTCTGACCCGCGGAAAATCCGCAACGATGATCATCACCAATGGAGACCCACTGGAAATCCCGACCCAGGTGGAGGCGATGTGGATCGATGGTCGTCGGGTAGATCTGACTAGCCGCCACACAAAGTTGAGGGACAAGTACGCCGAGAAGATCCGGCGCCAGGCAGAGCGCCGCGCCTTCTGATCCAGGCGAACTGTATACGTAGAACGAAAAAGGGGCCGAGGTGTTATCCACCTCGGCCCCTTTTCTGTATCGCAACTACACCATCAGGCTTCTTCCGAACTTGCTTCTCGTCCCTCCAGGGCTTTTATCGAACGGCGATGGAAACTTGAAAGCAAACTGACGGCAAGAAGTGCACCACACAGAGCCATGAACATGTCCCCCTGTGCATCCCAGATGTCCCCTTGGTGGCCAAGCCACTCAGGTCCCTCCTTATCACCTGGATAGAACGCGATCACCCATAGCCACTCCAGAATTTCGTAAAACGCACTAAAAGCTAAGGCCGCACAAACCGCAGTAGTCGAGATGATTTTCATGTTCGTCAATTCAATACGACGACTCAGCCATTCGACAACCAGTAGTGCGGGTGTCACCCCCTGCATGAAATGCCCCACTCGATCAAAATGATTTCTCTGGAGATCGAACTGTTGCTGGATCCAATCAAACAAAGGCATTTCTGCATAGGTGTAATGAGCACCCAATGCCAGGATGACGTAATGGATGAAGACCACAGATAGAAAGAAATTAGAAAACCGAAACTGCTTCTGTATGCAGGCCAGAAACAAAACTCCTGCGATACCCAGCATCAATTCGAAAACCCAGGTAAATAAATCCGCGGTTCCGATGAAAGACCAGACCGTTACAAGAATAGTCCCGATCAAAAAAAGACGCATCAAGCCCCATTTCGACTTAACAATAGTCACGTGTTCGTCTCGGGAATTGATCATAACGCCAGACACAGATCGCATCTTGACTGGCTCGATCAGATACCGGAGCATCCTCGAACAACTTAAACTGGCAACCACGTGTACGGAATCGAGGACTCAGGTTGCTCCTCATGCATCTACTGGCATCCCTTCTGACGATAACGGTCATACCTGGACCGACAAACCAGGTACAGGACCCTGCCATCGTCGCTGCAGAAGCCAGTTTTCAAGCAGGAGACCTTGCCGGAGCCGCCAAGCAATGTCGGGCAATCCTGAGCGGCCAACCCGACAGGGCTGATGTACTGCACCTGCTGGGCAAAGTCTCCTTCATCGCGGCAAAGTCCATCGGGGAGTTCTCCAAATCCCTGCAAGCTTATGGTGAATCCGAATGGGCTTTTCGGCGCCTGTTACAGATTGCACCACAACGAGATGAAACCAGAATCGAACAGACCCTCGCCGTCTGCGCCCAACAACGAGGAGCAAGCCTGCAAGCAATGACGTACGCAAAAAGAGCGACAATACTGGGACCGAGAAACTCCAACGCCTTCCGCCTGCTGGGAGAATGCTCTTCCGACCTGGGCCAAACTGCCGAAGCCATCGAAGCATTGCTTACATCCCTCGAGATTGATCCTACAAACGTGGATGTGGTCTGGCTGCTCGCCAATGAATACAACGAGGCAAAGAAGCCTCACATGGCCATCGCTTTGATAAGTAAAACTCTGGCCAACTACTCCCTGGATTCGAAAAGTTCAACGACGTTATATCAACTGCTCTATGACAGCCATCTGGCATCGAACGATTCAATCAGTGCCCTGTCAGCCATCGAAAATGTTGTCCGAATCGATGCAAAGAACGCAAGGGGTGCCATCGAATACGCTTCTTCTCTATATCGTCTGAGCCGATTCGAAGAAGCGAGAAAAGCGGCTCTCCATGCGCGAAGTCTTCAGGTGATGGACTCCACTCTGCTGGCGATTATCGCGCTCAAACTCGGTCAACTGCTGATGCACGAACAGAAATATCCCGAAGCCATCGCCGAATTCAGGATTTCTTTACAAGAAGATCCCACCGACCTATCGGCCTTACAATCACTAGCGGGTGCACTCCGTAGAGTCGGCGAAGAAGAACAGGCCCGATCGATCCTCAAACATTATCGCCAGGTGCGTGCTGCCAGGGAAAATCTCGAAAAGAACCGGATCCTCTACCGCTCTCAACCACAGAATCAGTCAGCACAGGAGAAGATCATCCGAGCATTGATCACTCTGGGACGTCTCGACGAAGCAGGGAAACAACTGGAACTACGTCAGCGAAAATTCCCGGATAACCCGAGCCAAAGTGAACTCATTCGCCTGATGGCGGAGTCAAAATCGAAGTGAAATATTACTTTCTGTTCACGATCCTCATCTTCATCGGCTGTTCGCGAGCTCCGGAACTGCCAGGAGCAGCGACATCAAACCCCCTCGCCGGTCCATTTCTTTTCAACGTCGAGGATGATTCGATTCCATTCATTCACGATGCCGGGGCACGTGGTCAGCGGCATATCTGCGAGATTGTTGGTTCCGGAGCAGGATTTTTTGATGCCGACGGAGACGGAGACCTCGATCTATTCATGGTCAACGGAGCCCCTAAATCACCTGATCCAGACACCCCACCTCCTCGGGATGTATTGCTGATCCAGGAAAACGGAGTCTTCCTCGACAAGGGCGAAGCATGTGGGATCCAGGGCTACGAACACGGACTCGGACTCGCCATCGGCGATATCGATTCGGATGGTGATCAGGATATCTTTGTCGCCAATGACGGCCCTGACCGCCTCTACATCAATTCTGGCACCGGCACCTTCAGCGAAGAATCAGCGATAAGAGGAATCGATATCAAGTCCCTTTCCAGTGCGGCAATTTTCGTCGATATCGATCTCGATGGAGATCTCGACTTGTTTGTTGGTTCTTATCTCGCGTTCGATGAAAAAACCTTTGTCCCCTGTGAACAGGAAGGACACGAGATTTACTGTGGCCCGGGCAACTACCCTCCTGTTCCGTGCTACTTGTTGCTCAATGACGGCAACGGGCATTTCCAGGACGTGAGCATTGCCAGCGAAATTGCCCGTTACCCGGCCAAGGCTCTCGGAGTGTTGAGCATCGATATCGAGGGCGACGGTGACTTCGATCTGTATGTCGCCAACGACGGGGAGGCCAACTTTTTACTGGTCAATCGCTGGAAGGAAGAGGGGCGCCTGCGTTTCGACGAAGAAGCGCTGATTGCCGGCTGTGCATATGGTGAAGGAGCCAAGGCAGAAGCAGGAATGGGAGTAGAGGCGGCAGACCTGGACGGTGACGGAGATGAAGAAATCCTCGTGACGAACCTCGAAGCCCAATCAAACTCTTGCTACCGCAATGACGGTGGCGGAATGTTCATGGAAACCAGTTTCTCCAATGGTATCGCACCACCAGGGTTGCCACTTATTGCCTTCGGTATTCGCGTACTCGATGCAAATCTCGATGGCCATCTCGATATCTTCATCGCAAACGGTCATATCAATGATCGCGTTGCTTATTTTCGAGGCGGCGTTTCCAGTTTTGCTCAACCTGACCATCTCTTTCTAGGAGATGGGAAGAGATTCCAGCTAGCCCCTTACTCCAGCCCGGTCGAGACGGAGACTGTTGCGCGTTCGCTTGTCAGCGGAGATATCGACAATGATGGAGACCTTGATCTATTGATCACGAACTGGAATCGAACCCCGAGACTGCTCCGATCGACGATGAGTGGCAAGGCTCCCGTGCTGGGGTTGATGCTGGAAGGCAGCCCGCCGGCAAGCAATATCGATGCAATCGGCGCCAGAATCACTGTTCGGGCAGGAAATCGAACCCAGGTGCGCGAACACCGGATTCAATCATCGTATTTCTCCAGCCATGACCCACGGCAATTGTTCACCTTGCCGATGGGGGCCACTTCAGCTCTCGTCACCATTCGCTGGCCCGATGGAAGTGATGATGAGTTTCAACTGGAACCCGGTAGTTACCATCA
>DCAA01000031.1:61627-79761 GCA_002311345.1 Planctomycetes bacterium UBA1146
TTTTCGAGTGAATCACTTCACCGTTTCCTCGAATCAGCCGGCAGTGCATCCTGGGCTCTGAACCGCTGGCATCCGCCTCTACGTGAAGAAACACATTCTTCTCACCGCCGTCGAAAACCAGTGCCGGGTGGGGAGCATTGGCCGCACCTATCACCGAATTCGCCAGCGGTGAAGTGATCCATTCGTCAACGGGATAACCGGCTCCGTCGTCCGCTGGATAGGAGAGATGGCGACATCGATGAATGTCGCCGGTGACGATCAATACTCCTGAAATCGAATTCTCGCGTATATGATCGAGAAGTCCCTGACGCTCATGGGGGTAGTAGCCCCAGTGGTCGACTTTATTGGGGCGAGTCGCACCATTGAAAATCATGCCACAGGTGATGATCTTGAACGGCGCTCTCGATTCTTTCAGTCCTTGCTTCAACCACTTCCACTGAGCAGCACCGAGCAAGGTCGGACGATCTGCATCGAAAGGAGAAGGCTCCGTCTGGCCATACCAGCGCGTATCCAGGATGAACAGCTCGATGGGGCCCAGTCGATGCTTCGAGTAAATCCCGCCGCCCGTGTCGTCCCCGATCGGTCCCAGTGCATGGTATTCGGAGAATGCTTGTCGTGAATTGGATCGCCCTGGGATCTTGCCCACCGAATCATTCTTGCCGTAGTCATGGTCATCCCAGGTCGCCAGAATCGGAATCCTACGAATGAGTGCGGCGACGTGCTGCTGTTGCCAGAATCTACGATACGCCGCTCGCTGACGCTGCAGATCGGTCGTATCGATGTAAGGAGTATCGCCCAGTAAAACCAGAGCGTCGGGCTCGAACTGGCCGATCTGTCGCCAGATCTCACCATCGGCGTAATAGTTCGGATTGGCACAAGATCCGAACACCAGAGTCGCGCGCCCCCGCACCAGCGGAGGTCCAACGATGATCTGATCAGCCCCCTCTGCGACAGCGATTCCATCGGTCAGTATTCGATAACGATATCGATGACCCGGACGCAACTTCGCCTGTAATACCAGTTCCACCGTCAGGTCTCGATCTTCGCTGGAGATGGCCCGGCTTGTGGCCTGTTCTGCTCCCTCAGCATCGATGAGGATCGCCTTGATCTCCTGGCCAGCCTCCGTGGCTCGGCACCAGATGCGCACCTGTTCCGGTTCGACCTTGCCCACCATCGGGCCTGCGCTGAGGGCCATTGGGGATTCGGGTTCATCCAGAAACACGCCACCATCGAACACCAGCAGCGCACTGATCAAGATTGACATCCACAGCATGAAACCCCTCCTCGCAAAAAGAACCCGGTTCACACCAACCCGGGTGTACCGGATGGTAGGGGACTCGCGCTATCCTCCACAGCGAAAAGAGGACAGATGGGTCGCGATGAGCCCGGTGGAATCCGCCTGCTGCTATTAGGGCTGGCAGTGTTGATGCCTTCGATATGGCTCGATACGAGCCTCACCGGTAGCGATGAATACAACCTCACGTTTCGTACTACACTCGAGACCGCTGCCAGCGATGACTGGTCTATTCCCACTCTCGATGAGGCACCGCGCCTGCGAAAACCACCGCTGTATTACTGGCTACTGGCTTCGTCGACTCAACTGTTCGGATCGAGCCCCTTCTCCCTACGAATCTGGGGAGTAATAGCCGGAGTGTTACTGGCCATCTTTGCTGCCATCCTCGGCAAGCGCTGTTGTGGAGCCAATCCGACTCTGACGTTCCTGCTGCTCATCTCCACAGTAGGACTCGCTACAGAATCAAGACGTGCGATGCTCGATGTGCCGATGACGTTTCTCATCATCTGCTCGATCGAACGATTGCATCACTGGAAAACCACGGGAGAAACCGGAAAGGCGGTGATGTCGGGGTTGCTGTTAGGAGTAGCAACCCTCATCAAACCGACCGCCCTCATTTTCGGATGTACCGGGGCAATCAGCCTCTTGATCGCCGGTCCCGGACGCGCCCCAACGGCGCGCCTGAGAGACCTCGGCATCGCGCTATTCACGCTGCTCGTGGTCGCCACACCCTGGTGGTTTCTGGTGGCTGATCGATACCCGCAATTGTTGCAGCAAATCTGGCAAGAACAGGTCATCCGAAGAGAACTCTCCTGGTTGCATGTCGAGACGATTCCCTCACTTCTGGGCGGACTGCTCGGGTTGATATTGCCGTGGTCCATCGTCGCCATCGCAGCTCTCTTCACATTCTTGAAGAGCAAGTCCGCTGGGCTCGAAACACCCGAACGATGGCTCGTCGTGTGGGTAATCCTCTCGACGATCCCGTTTTTGTTCATGAAGACCTTCGAACGCTACCTGATCCCCGTGCTCCCGGTGCTGGCGATTCTCGTTTCATCTCATCTAGAAGCACTCGATCAGCAAGCCCGAAGAAAGCACCTGCTGATCGCCACGACCCTGATCGGGATCCCCTGCCTTTTGATCGCTGGATTCATCGGTTGGTTTTCTTGCTCACTGATCGCGGCGGCCATCATCGTGGGCGCATGGCTTGTCATGTTGATCGTTTCTTTCAACGGCTCCGCTACCAGCAGTGCACTTGCGGGAGCGGCGCTTCTATCCGTGGTGATGGGGATCGGCCTCCCCTCGGTCGGTATCGGAGCCATTCCGCGCTTTCCAGCAGCATGCCACGATTCTCCCCGTGTCTTCATCGGTTCACAATTTCTCGCCACGCTTCCACTTCGAGAAGGAGCAGTGATAGCCACCCTGCCGCTGGATCCACGTGCTCTCGCGACTTCCCTTCCGGAGGGCAAAACGACCTTGATCCTGAAGGATGGCGATATCCCCGCACTGGAAGAAGCTCTTCTGCTGGCTGGAAGAAATGCCAGAAAAGTAGCCACATTCGGGACCTTTCGATCGAGAAAAACGTTTGTGCGCTTCCCTCGTCACGATGTCACGGTCAACGACTGGAAAACGGCATTCAGAGACCGCTCCCTCGACTCTCTTCGCATACCGTGCTCCATCTTCTTGATGGAACACAGTCCTTGACCGTGCTCTTTTCTGCGCTTGGGATACACACTGGGAGGTGCTGATGTTATCCACGCTGATATTGACTGCAAGTTTGGCGTTGGTCGGAATCTCATCCACTACCGATGGAGGAGAATACGAACCTAACTGGGAATCGTTGGCTGAGCATCCAACTCCAGAGTGGTTTAGCGATGCGAAGTTCGGCATCTTCATTCATTGGGGTGTCTACTCTGTTCCTGCGTTCTGTGACACCAGTACCTACTCCGAGTGGTACCAGTGGTGGCTCGACACCAACAGCCACGGTGGCAAGGTACGGGATTTCCACCACCGGGTTTACGGTGAGGATTTCGAGTACCGCCAGTTCGCCCCACTTTTTCGTGCAGAGCTCTATGACCCTGCCGAGTGGGCACGGGTGTTCCGTCGATCCGGTGCGAAATACATGGTCATCACCAGCAAGCACCATGACGGCTTCTGCCTGTGGCCCAGCGATGTCGCCAGCGAAGTGCGAGGCTATCCCTGGAATAGTGTTGAAGTCGGCCCGAAGAAGGATCTTCTCGCTGATTTGTTCGCTGCCTGCCGGGCCGAAGGGGTTCGCCCAGGTCTCTACTACTCCTTCATGGAGTGGCACAACCCGCTCTACTCCTCTGATCGATCGCGCTACGTCAACGAGGTGATGATCCCGCAGATCCAGGACCTGATCACGCGCTACCAACCGGAGGTCTTCTGGCCCGACGGCGAATGGAACTTCCCCGACAAAGTGTGGCGCTCCGCCGAGATTCTCGAGTGGATCTACGAGAATGCTGCAAATCCGGATTCCATCGTCGTCAATGATCGCTGGGGCCAGGGGCTACGCGGCCAGGTGGGCGACTACTCCACCACCGAATACGGCAATCTCGGTAACTCCTCGGGCAAGGGGATGCGTCTACAACGCCCCTTCGAGGAGTGTCGCGGCATCGGCCACTCCTTCGCCTTCAACCGCGCCGAGAACTACGACATCTATTCCTCTCGCACCGAGTGCATCCAGATGCTGATCGATCTGGTCTCGAAGGGCGGCAACCTGCTGCTGGATATCGGACCCGACGATGACGGGACCATCCCGCTGATCATGGTCGATCGCTTGCTGGCGATGGGTCGCTGGCTCGATGTTCATGGCGAATCGATCTACGGCACCACTCGAGGTCCCCTGCAGAAACTGAACTGGGGCAGATCGACTCTCAAAGGCAACGACCTCTACCTGCACATCTACGACTGGCCGGAAGATGATCGGATCACCGTCTCGGGCTTGCTGACTGGAATCACCAGCGCCACGCTGCTCGGTGATCGAGTCGCCGATCGAAACCTGAATATCGACACATCGGAATATGCATCTCCCGTCATCTCGCTTGCAGATCTCCATCCCGACGAGCATGTCTCCGTCATCCGGCTCCAACTGGCTGGACCTCCCGAAATCGATGAATCGAATCAACCGGACAAAGATGGCATTCACCACCTGCTTGCTTCTTCGGTTCAAATTGCAGGAGGTACACTGCGACTAGAAACTCTCAAGGATCCAGACTTCCCGGATGAACCAAATCTGGGCTACTGGACGGATACCGGTTCAACCGCCAGCTGGACCCTGGCCACCGCTGTCGATCAGCAGTACCAGATCGAGGCTTTGTGCGCCGTCTCTGTCGGAGCGACCGGAGGAATCCTGGAGATCCGGCTCGGCAATGAAATGGTAGTTCACACCTTCGAGAAGGACACCGGTGCCTGGAACCAGTTCGAGTGGATGACTCTGGGACAGATCAGCGCCAAGGGGAAAAAATCCGAGTTGGTGCTACAGGCTCGTGAAGTTGGTCCTGAGGCGCTGGTCAACATCCGCAGATTGCGGCTAACCCCCGTGGCTCAGGATTGAGAGTCCACCTCTCGCTCGGGGGCCTTTAGCGCCTCGTGGAATCGATAGGAATAGCGATATAGTACCGGTACCACCAGCAAGGTCATGATGGTCGCCACCATCAGTCCTGCAACAAATACGGTGGCAAAGGGGCTCCACCTGACATCGAAATGGGGGATTCCGATCGCCATCGGTAGCAACCCGGCAATTGTCGAGATGGTGGTCATCAAGATCGGTCGCATCCGTTCATGCCCCGCCATCCGCAACGCAACATCGAGTTCCAATCCTTCTCTTCTTCTGCGCTGGATAAAATCCATCAGCACGATGGCATCATTGACCACGATCCCTGTGAGCCCGATCACCGCTATGAAAGCGGAAACCGTGATATAGGACCTTTCTTCCCGAACCCAGCCCGAGGGCAAAATGTCCGAAAAAAGCGCCAGTAGTGCCATCACCAGCACCACCCCCGTGAAGGAGAAAGCCACATTCGACAGAATCACGAAGGGGTAGAAAACTGAACTGAACTGGGCCGATAGGATCAGATAGATGACGAAAACGGCGATCCAGAACGAGACGAACAGGGTTTCAAAGGATCGATTGGTCGATTGGGCTTCCCCCTCGTAGTTGAAGGAGACACCAGACATCGAGCGAACTTCATCTCCCAGAACATCTTCGATCACAAAGGAAACGGTATCGGAGTTGATGACGGCATCGGGTGCCAGATTACCGGTGATGTTGACCGATCTCTGAAAGTGGCGTCTGCGCAAGATCCCGGGTTCGCTGGTCCCCTTGACGGTGCCAATCTCGCCAAATCTGAGCACACCTGTGTCACCACCGCGAGCCACGGGTAAACCGAGAATCGATGTGGGATCCCGGGTTGCTTCTTGATGGAATCGAACACGGATAGGGATCTCATCATCGGTCCGCAGGTAATCACCGACATAAATCCCATCGAAAGCGCCGGCGACGAAAGTGCGGACCTGACCCGGATCGATTCCATGTACTGCCATCTGTTTCTCATCCGGGATAAACGTCAAGGCATGTGATTGTTGATCGCGATCGCTGGCCAGATCAACCACACCCTCGAGGCGCCCACCTGGTTGAGATTCATCTTTGAGTAACTGATACGCTTTGCGCGAGATCTCATCGACTCCCTCTTGATCGCTGCCTTGAACTCTCACCGTCACTGGAGCTCCGATGGGGGGGCCATCCTTCTGGCCAGTGACCTCGATTCTGACACCCCTCTCTAACCAGCGTTGCTGTAACTTCTGACGGATGGCTTCGATGGCATCGTTGGGGTTGTCATACACTCGCTCCGATCGGATCGGGAATTCTGCCATGACCAGGCCAAATTGATGACTGAACTGGGGCCGGTACGTCGTATCGAGTTTCATTCCCGACAGGCCGACGGCAACTTCGACCAAACCGGTTTCCCGCAATTCCCTGGACAGTTGCCGCACGATGTCATCGGTCTGGTTCAAACTCGTTCCAGGCCTGGTGTTGACGGCGATATGTAATATCGAGGTGTCTTCAGGAAAAAACACCAGTTTCAGCATCGGCCTCATGCCCAGCGTCGGCCCGAACCAGCTCTGGACCACGATCCCGACCGCTCCCACGAACAAAAGGACCGCCAGCGCCAGCACTCGGATGCCGTTGGCCTGGTTCCACAGAAATACCCGGTCGTAGAACCTGGATAACTTACCGGTGAAGCCCGGTCGCGACAGGTATGCCTCGACCCCCTCCGGAACCTCCGGCCGATCAACTTCCTCCGGGCCGAGCAGGCGATCGAGATCGCTGATGTGAACCGGCAAGATGATGAGACATTCGATGAGGCTCACCCCGAGGGCAACTGAGACGGTGATGGGCAAAAGCGTAAAAACATCCCCAACAGTCCCCGTCATCAACAGCATCGGCAAGAACGCCGCTATCGTGGTCAAAGTCGCCGTACAGATCGGAACGATCACTTCCGAAACTCCATCGACAACCGAGTCGCGCAAACCCTTTCCCAGTTCACGGTGTCTGCGGATGTTCTCCAGTACGATGATGGCATCGTCGACGATGATTCCGACCGTCAATACGAAACCGATCAGGGTAATTTCGTTGATGCTGCTTCCCATGGCGTGAAACACAATCAGTGTGCCCAGAAACGAAAACAGAATCCCGCTGACCGTGAGCACCGCTGAGCGGCAAGTGAAGAACACAAACAGTCCCAGGGAGCCAAGCGCGAGGATCTCGAGCGTGGTGTCCTGGCTAGAGGCCACCACCGCCGTCGAGATGACCGTCAACAACAGAGCCACGCCGGAAGATTTCCATCCCCTCTTGCTCAGGAAGAAGAACAGCGAAGCAACCACCAGGCCCAGAGCCAGCATCAGGCTATCGTGGAGCACCGCCATCGACTCATTGATCTTGCGAGTCGAATCGAGGATCGCATGAATCTCGAAAGGCAGTTCACTACGAGATTTCCGAAACTCATCGACAGCGAGGAGGACATCATCACGGATAGTTTTCGCGTTGGCGGATTTATCCTTGAGAACCCGGCACCCGATCGATTCGCGCCCATCGAGACTATTCCCCACCGTTCCCCGGATCGCGGATACACCGGTTTCTTCGGGATCGACCAGGTCCGCAACGGTGACGAAAGCACCATCACCGACACTTTTCACCACGACACCGAGAACCCCTGAAGCATCACGAGGACGGGTATCGATCCGGATAAAGCGTTCGCCGAGCGCAGTGTCCAGCTCTCCTGCCGGTAGGGTCCCGCCGTGGGCAGAGATCGCTCCTAGCACTTCGGCAAAGGTCACCCCGTGCCGATCTAGTTTTTTCGGATCGATGGACACCAGAAACTGATCGAATTCATCACCGGCCAAATCAATTCTCTTCACACCCGGGATTCGTTCCAGTCGGTCACGAAGTTCTTTGGCCAGTAATGTCAGTGCTCTTTTGTCCAGGTTGCCATCGTCTGAATTCACCAGCATCACCTGGATCACAGGAACCCATGAGTCCACATCCAGTTCCGCGAAGTATGGCTGAAGTATCTTCCCGTTGACCTGCGGCAAACTGTTCAGCACCGAAAGCACGCGCAACCGGAACTGGTCGTATCCAACCTTGTGATCGGCGTCATCGGCGAACTTGACGACCACCTCGCTGCGACCCGGCACCGAGGTGCTGGCGACGTATTCGATGGCCTCCAGCCCGCGGATTACATCCTCTACAGGCCTCGTGACCAGTCGCTCGACCTCATCGGCAGAGGCACCCGGATATCGCAAAGAAACCTGGACCTGGCGAAAAGAGATGTTGGGAAATACCTCGACCGGAATGCCCGGGAGAACCACCAGTAGCGCAAACAGGATCAGACCGAAGAATGCGATGTTGATCGGTATCGTCGCCCGCAGGACTCTCGAGAGGAAACGCTTCACGGTCATCCCCCCCTAGGGCTCGATGAGAACAGCTCCGCCAGGAAGCTCTCCCGGGAGCACGATCCATGCTGAATCATCGAACCGCACCGGCGTCACGACGTAGGTCTTGCCCTCCTGTGTCTTCACCAGCCACTGCTCCAGACGCTGTGACAGGTAGCGGCGGGGGATCCTCACTCCGCCGGAGCGGTCTGCGACTTCGAGTACCGTTCGGATCTCGATACCGCCGCCGGTTTCCGGAGGTTCCAGGATCATTTCTTCGGCAGGGATGCGAATTACAACCCTTCGACGTAGTGTCCGGGGATCCGGGATCGCTCCGACGAATGTGATGGTGCCGCGGAGTTCGGCGTCATCGGCAACCCGTTGCATCCGAAGTGGAGTCGTCGCCAACGATCTGATCTCATCTTCTGCCATCGGAATCTCGATCTCGAAAGCCGACAGGTCGGCCAGTACCAGCAACGTCGTTCCGGGAGCGACACCCGCACCAGGTTCGACCAATCGCTGCTCCACACGCCAACCACCCGGAGCTTTGAGGATCAAGCGTTCGATCCTTGCCTCGACCACGGAAACTTCGACTTCAGCGACCTTCACCGCAGACTCCGAATTCCGTTTCGTGGATCTCGCAACCTCCAGGGTCGTTCTCGCCAGTTGCTCATCGAGGGTGACCCGATCCAAATCACTCTCGGTAGCATTTCCCTCGCTATAGAGATCCTCGATGCGCTTCTTCTCTCGCAAAGCGATCTGTGCCGCTACTCGAGATTGCTCAACCAGCAATTGCGATTTCAGGTCTTCGTTTCGAGCCATATCGAGAGCGATCCTCGACCCCCTGAGCATTTGCTGTTCGACGCTGGAGTCGAAGTAGGCGACCGGAGTCATCTCATCGGGTCTTCCCGGCACCAGGTCCCCCTCATCGACGGTAATCTTCACGACACGCTGTGAAACATCGGAGTTAAGGGAGAGAGTGCGTACCGGCCGGGTGAATGCCGTGAACGACCGTTGAGCCACAACCGGATGATCGAATGGGCGCCATGTCTCGGAATCATCGAACCTTTCCGGCGAACCGAACAAGGCTATCGAGAGCATGAAGATATGCGGGTAAAACAAGTTCAACCTCCACGGGAGTCAGATCTAAGCCTGATTCCAGGATCCTCGGATGTGGCAGCCCGTGCGGGTGAGAAGAGCGCCGAGCGTGCTGGATGCTCAGGATGGCTACCTGGAGAGCAGCCGTCAACGAGTCTCTTTCGGGCCCGACAAAGGAGTTGACCGTGACCAATCATCGCCACGATCCTGTCGGACTCCGGGTGCTGGGCAATCTTCTCGATTCCGTGGCAGAGGAGATGGGCACAGCACTGGAGCGTTCCGGTGTGTCGCCGAACATCAAAGAACGCCGTGATTACTCCTGCGCCATCTTCGATGCGAATACTGAACTGGTAGCTCAGGCTGCACACATGCCTGTGCACCTCGGCGCGATGCCGGCATCGGTCAACGCGGCAGCGCAGCACTGTCCGCTCGCCGATGGAGATATCGTCCTGCTCAACGATCCCAGACTCGGAGGGTCTCACCTTCCTGACATCACATCGGTCCAGGCCTTTCGTGTCGACCCAACTGATGCCAGGCCGTTCGCGTATCTGGCCACTAGAGCTCATCACGCCGATGTCGGAGGAACGGTTCCAGGGTCGATGGGACTCACCACCTCGCTGGAAGAAGAAGGGGTCATCATCCCTCCGACCACCTGGGTGCGCGGCAATAATAGACTTCCGGAGGTGGAAGATGAGTTGCTCGGCCCGATGCGAGATCGTGGCGAGAGAATCGGCGACTTGCTTGCACAACGCGCCGCCCATGAAGTCGGGCAACGCGGTCTTCGACGTATCATCGAGCGGATCGGAACGAGGGCTCTTCAGGACGGCTTCGAACGCCTACAAGATGCAGCGGATCGACATGTAAAAACCCTTCTCGACAAGATTCCCGATGGGATCTACCCGGCACAAGACACCCTCGACGACGACGGTTTCGGCACCCGGAAGTTAAAAATTTGCGTCTCGATAGAGATCGATGGAGATTCCGCTCATTTCGATTTCTCCGGCACCGCGCCGGCCTGCAAGGGGCCGCTGAACTGCAACGCCGCGGTGGTGTATGCCGCAGTGCAATATTTCATCCGATGCCTCGCCGGTGAGGATATTCCCTCCAGTGGCGGAACCTTGCGAAGCGTCTCCATCGAGATTCCCGAAGGGAGCCTGCTCGATCCGCCCGCCGGGAGCCCGGTTGCTGGAGGAAACGTAGAAACCTCTCAGCGACTTGTCGATGTTTTGCTTCTGGCGATGGCACCAGCCCTACCCGGAGTCATCCCTGCCCAGTCCCAGGGAACGATGAACAACCTCGTGATCGGAGATGCAAGCAGGGCCCATTACGAGACGATCGGCGGCGGCTGTGGCGGGGGGCCGGTTCGAGCGGGTGCCAGTGGGCTTCATGTCCACATGACGAACACACAGAACACCCCCATCGAGCGTCTGGAACATACACTTCCGGTTCGAATGACTCACTTCGGTTTACGCAGAGGTTCCGGTGGCGCAGGACTCCACCCGGGAGGTGATGGCATCATCCGTGAATTCGAACTGCTCGAACCGATGCAAATCTCGATTCTTTCGGAACGTCGCGACCGCGGCCCCGGAGGACTCGCCGGTGGTCGTGACGGGATGACGGGTAACAACTTCAAGATCGACGGTGAAAGCCAGCAGGTTCTCGCGGCCAAATGGCAACAACAGGTCGAAGCCGGAACCAGGATCCGCATAGAGACCCCGGGCGGGGGGGGGTGGGGCAAAGTTGAAGATCTCGTTCCCCCTCATCGCAACGACGACTAGTATATCGGACTGCCCCCGGAAGGATTCGGATGTCAGACCCGATAGAATTACGCAATGTAACCAAAAACTTCGGAGATTTCCGCGCGGTCGATGATGTCTCCTTCACCGTTCCTGTAGGAACGGTTTGTGGTTTTCTCGGACCCAATGGTGCCGGCAAGACCACCTGCATTCGAATGATGCTCGACATCCTCCGGCCTACATCGGGATCGATCTCCATCCTTGGAACTCCACGGGCTCTCGATGTCCGGGAACGCATCGGCTATCTGCCCGAGGAGAAGGGGCTTTACAAGAAGATGACTGCAACAGCAGTGATCGCCTACTTCGCCATGCTCAAAGGGATCGCTCCGGCAGTCGCCAAGAAAACCGCCCGTGAACTACTGGAACGCTACGGACTCGGAGACTTCCAGAACCACAAGTGCGAAGCGCTCTCCAAGGGGATGGGGCAAAAAGTACAGGTACTTGCCTCTATCGCCCACGATCCTGATCTGGTCATCCTCGACGAGCCTTTCAGTGGCCTCGACCCCGTCAACCAGGGGGTGATGGAAGAGGTGATCCGGGATATCCGAGCCAGGGGCAAAACAGTGCTCTTCTCGACCCATGTCATGTCTCACGCCGAGAGAATCTGCGAGCGAATCATTGTCATCGCTGCAGGTCGCATCGTTTTCGATGGAAGTGTCGAGAGAGCGAAAGCGTTACTACCGACAATAGTGCGTGTTCGTGGAACCGGAGCCGAGGCCGCTCTTGCAGGCCTCACCGCGGTAACCGAGGCCCTCCCCTCCAGTGACGGCCGAGAAGGGGTCCTCGAACTGAGGCTCCGTGAAGGAGCAGACCCACAGGAACTGCTGAAGATTGCCTTCGAACAAGGTGTGGCGCTGGAGGTGTTCGAGGTGGTCGATCCGAACCTACACGAGGTTTTCGTCCATCTGGTCGGCGAAAAAGCCAGAGAGGCGGCCTTCCGATGATGCAGATCTACCGCGTCGCCATGCGGGAATACCTGGAAAACGTCAAGACCAAGGGATTCTGGATCGGCATTCTTCTCTTTCCGGGCATGGTGTGGATGCTGATCGAGTTGCCACAGTTCCTGGAAGAGCGGGGTATTCCTACCCGGCATGTGGTCATCATCGATCGCAGTGAGGACCTGGGAGAGATCGCTCGTCAGCGCATCACCTTGCTCAATCGCAAAAAAGTTCTGACCGCTCTGCAGACTCACATCTCCAAAGCCACTGCCGAACTGCGCGAGCAGATGATGGAAGACCAGGAGATCGATACGGGCCAACTGCTCGACCAGCTGGAACAGGGACTGGAACAACTGTCGCGATCTGATGTGGAGATCAATCCCTTCAGCCCCAATCAACTGGTCAAACTGGGGGATCTGATCCCCGAACAGATGCTGCTCAACGATGCCCAGTGGGCTCAATTCAAGAAACTCGCCCTCTCCCAGTTACCAGCAGATGCTCCTCCCTTCACCGAACCTGACCTTCGATTCCGCGAGGTGCCACTGATCGATGATATCTCCCTCCAGAACTCCAACGAGGAGATCGAGAAGCAACTGAAACCCTACCTTCGAGGAGACAAGCTCTACAAGAACGGCGACGAGGAGATCGAACTGTTTGCCATGGTCATCATCCCTGCAAACGCGCTCGATCCGGACCAGGATTTGCGGTTCTGGTCGTCGAACCTGGCCGACACCGACCTGCTCGACACCATTCTCGCCGCACTGAGCGAAGAAGCGCGTGAGCGAGAGTATTCCCGGCGCGGAATCGCATCGGATGTAGTCGCAGAGGTTGCTTCGCTCAGGGTCAGGTCGGTGAACTTCGACCCCAACAAGGGGGCAGGGGATGAGAAGGTCGGTATTCGCGACAAGATCCGCCAGTATGCCCCGATCGGCTTCGTCTACATGCTCTGGGTCGCCATTTTCTCGATTGCACAGATGCTTCTCAACAACACCATCGAGGAAAAATCCAATCGTATCATCGAGGTCCTCCTGTCCTCGCTATCGACTAACCAGTTGTTGATGGGGAAGGTGCTCGGTGTGGCAGCAGTCGGGGTGACGATGCAGTTAGCCTGGATCGGATCTCTGATCGGAATCCTGAACCTCAAGGCAGGGCCTTCTGCGACCTGGGTTGCCGATTTGATCGCAGCAGTGATCACTCCGGAACTACTGCTCGGATTCGTCTTTTATTTCCTCGCCGGTTACTTTTTCTACGCTTTCCTGTTCGCCGGGATCGGTAGTATCTGCAATACCATCAAGGAAGCGCAAAACTACATGGCCCCCTTGATGCTGTTGATGATGGTGCCGCTAGCGACGATGACCTTCATCCCGAGTGAGCCAAATGGCACCATCGCCACGACTCTCTCCTGGATTCCCTTCTGGACCCCCTTTGTCATGATGAACCGGATGGCAGCAAGTCCCCCCGAGTTCGAGATTTACGGCACGGCCCTGGTCCTGCTCGTCTCTGTGGGTCTGGTCTTCCTGGTATCGGCAAGAATATTCAGGATTGGAGTGTTGCGTACCGGACAACCACCAAAACTACTCGAACTCCTCGGTTGGCTGAAATCCAGAACTCCTTGACCGCTACGTCGAGTCACTATCGTTTCCTGTGGATTGGCCTCGGTTTCTTCTCCCTGGCTCTAGGGGTCATCGGCATTCCGCTGCCGCTTCTTCCGACCACTCCCTTCGTGATTCTCGCGGCCTACTTTTTTGCCAAAGGATCTCCGCGTTACCATCGATGGTTGCAATACCATAAATGGTTTGGACCGATGGTGCGCGAATGGGAAGACCATGGCGCGATCAATCCCAGGGCAAAACTGATGGCGACGGTGATGATCGCCATCGCTATCTCGTTTCCTTTATTTGTATATAACGAACGAGTTCCAGATGGCGCCAAGATCGCAACGGTCATATTGGCGACCACCGGGTGGCTGTATGTCATCACGAGACCGAATGGCCCTCAGGACCGGTAGAGCCGACCATTTGCAGTCGATAGATACGCATCGAGCGGAATCTCTTCTTGCTTGATGAACCCCCGGGATGGCAAAGCCCCGCTGTTCACCATCTCCACGACCGCTGCAACGGAACAGGCTGTAGTCCAGCTGATGGCACGCCACTCGATGTCACCGATCTCGAGCGGGCCAAACTCCCCGCCCCGCTCCTCGCGTCGCAACTCGCCATCGATCTGGCCTTCGACCGCAACGTGAGTGAAAACCACATCCTCGGAAACGGGCGGGCAGGCGGCGGTGAGAACCCGCGCAGTCTCTTCAATAGATACGAGCGTCTTTTGTTGTTCCTGGAGAAAGAACGATATCTTTTCGCAATGCCCCGGGTAGCGCATGGTCTTGTAATCGAGAGTTTCGACTTTTCCATCCCAGGTGTCGCACATCGTGCCGAGTCCGCCTGAAGTGGTGAAGGCCTCCAGCTGAACACCGTTGATATCTATCGTTTCCAGTGCGTCGAGAGGGGGCACCAGAGCCCGCTTCCCGCTGGAAATCACCTCACAGTCGTTGAGATACTCGTTGATCACACCCACAGCAGACCAGGTGACGGAATACCCGAAATTGCCTTTCGGATTCCTGGGCAGCGCCCCGACGCGTAATTCGATGGAGCGAACGCTGTCGAACTGTCGCGCCAGATCACCACCGACGATCCCGATGTACCCCGGAGCCAGCCCGCACTGTGGTGCCAGCACGCTTTTTGCATCGGTGGCCATTTCCAGGATCGCGTTGGTCGTCGGAACATCCTCGGTCAAATCGAAGTAATGCACTCCCCGCTCGAAGGCCGCCCGAGCCACGGGAAGGTTGAAGTTATACGGCAGGCACGAAACAACTCCCTGGCACCCCTCCAGGGCATTGCCCAGGGCGGCAGAGTCGGAGATATCGAACACCTCGCTGGGAAACGAGAGCGCCTCTACCGGACGCGCGTCTGCGCCGGAGACCTCGAAGCCAGATCTCTGCAATAGCGTCGCGACCAGGCTTCCTACGTTGCCCAGGCCGACCACCAGTACCTTTTCGATGGCGTTGCTCATCCGGCCTTCCTTTCAGGACCGACAAGGGGTCCATCTGTCCGGGCAGGGCATCCTATCTGCCCTCGAAATTGTGGCAAGCACAGCCAGATGGAACAAGCGGCCCGAACCGACGACTTCGTTCCGGACCGCTCTGTGCGGCAAATTTGCGGCTTTTGCTCAGGTCAGATCTGCTGGTGAAGGATAGCAACTACGACCAGGACGACACCCATCGGGGCTGACATCATCCCCGTCCGGGCCGTGATAAGCCATCGTCCGGAGGCAATGAAAAAACGCGGTATCGGCAGTAAATGCATCCTCGAATGCGCTCCTGCGATACTCCGTGTTGAGCACCATCGTCTTGGTTCTCAGACAGGGGCAGACATCCTCGGGTAGTAATTCAGGTTTCTGCATCGCCATCTCAGCCCTCCTTCTGCCCACTGGCCTGACGGACCGCCTTGCCGATCAACCCCTGCAGCATCTGGACCTTGTAACCATTCCCCGAAAGCGGCGTTGCGCCCTCGCCCACCTTCTTTTTCAAACTGGAGATCCGGTCTCCATCGACGGCACCTCCGGCGAGGATCTTCTCCAGATCCTTGCGGCGCAGCGGAACCGGAGACACGGCGCCGAGAACCACTCGATGTTCTCCGGCACGACCTCCCCGATCGAGCAACACCGTCACGCTCGCCAGCGCCCAGTCGAAGCTCTGCTTTTCGCGTGCTTCGCTGTAACCCCATCGCGTGGTCCGGTTCTCAGCCGGCAACAGGATACGAGTCACCAGCTCGCCAGAGGTCAGATCAACATCTTTACGAGGGTCCTGCTCAGGGGTCACGAAGAACTCCCCTGCGGGAATCTCTCGCTTGCCATCACTCCCCTGGACCTCGATGACCGCGCCATAAGCCACAAGCACTGGAGCGGCGTTGGACGGCTGAACGACAGCACATACCTTGTTGCCGAAGATGGCATGGAACTCGTTCTCGCCATCTCGAGCCCAGCAGCCGCTGCCACCATTCTTGGCGCAAGAGTAACCCTCGTGGCGCAGATACCAGCAACGGGGCTGCTGACAGATATTACCGCCGATGGTCGCCATGTTACGAATCTGTGGTGTCGCAGCATTGCGGATCGTTTCCGCCAGGGCCGGATACCCCTGTTGGATCTTCTCACTCACTGCAACGTCGTGCATCCGGGTCAGAGCGCCGAGCCACACCCCCCTGTCATCGGAGGTGATGCCGTTGATGCCATCGATCCTTTTGAGATCGATGATCATATCGGGAACCGTCACGTAGTCCTTGATGCGCACCAGAAGATCGGTGCCAGCAGCCATGAAGGGAGAAGCATCCTTGAGCTGCAGTTTTGACGCCTGGTCGATCGTGCTGGGTAATGCCACCTGGAAGGGTTTCATAGACGCGCTCCCTTCTTGGTCTTGCCGCCTGCCGGAGCATTCTTCTTCGCAATCGCCTCCAGCACCTTTTTCGGCGTGATGGGGATCTCGAATATCCGCGTCCCGATGGCATCCGCGACAGCATTGGCCACTGCCGCAGCGGTCGCAACGATCGGAGGCTCTCCGAGACCCATCACCTGGGTATTCGATTTTCCGTTGTAGACATCGATCAGAACCACGTCGATCTCGGGGCAATCGACGGAACCGAGAATCTTGTAGTTCTCGAGATCGTCATTGAGCATCCGGCCTTTTTGACGGTCCATGATCCGACGTTCGTGAAGGGCGTAGGAAACTCCCTGGGTCACCCCACCCCTCACCTGGCTCTCTGCGGTCAACGGGTTGATCAACTTGCCAGCATCCGCGACAGCGACCACCTTCTTGACCCGCACGACGCCTGTATCCATATCGACCTCGACCTCCGCCGCCTGAACGCCTGCATTGGTGTCGGAGAATCCAGCATAGTTGCGACGGGGCCGCGCTTTCAGCACCTCGATGGCATCATCATCCATCAACGCGCAGGCCTCCTGGAAGGAAAGGCCGGTGTCACTTCCATCGTTTTTGATCACTCTCGCAGCGCGGATATCCAGATCGGTCGGATCCCATCCTTTTCGCTCCGCCACCACCGCCAGCAGTTCTTTCTTGGCGTAGTGAGCAGCCAGTCTGGCCGCCGGGGTGAGTGTGCCTATCGTCGTGGATCCACCGCTCATCGGACCCTGAGGATCGTTGGTATCACCGATCCTGGTGGAGACCATCTCGAGCGGAATTCCGAGCTCCTCGGCAGCGACCATTCCCATGACGGTGCGGGTGCCGGTACCGATATCCTGGGCGCCGTTGCGGATCTCCACCGCACCATCCTTGGCGATCCGGACCAGGGCACTGGCACCGCCGCCACCGGCCGAGAACCACAGGTTGCTGGCCATCCCGACTCCAGAACAGATGCTGCCAGCCCCCCCTCGAATTCGATCGTTATCCCAGCCGATGCGCTCCCTGGCGATGTCGTATTCAGCACCCCGGATCGGATGATCGTCGTTCTTCTTGCGAAACTCGATCGGATCGATCCCTTCGATGGAGGCGGCAGCCATGTCCATCATCTGCTCGAGGGCGAAGGAGCCTTGCGGCCAACCGGGCGCGCGATGAGCACGAGCACCGCCGCAATTGGTGCGCACTCCGTACTCGACCTTGTCCACCTCACCGAGCTTATAGATCCCATCGTTGTGGGCACCCGCGCCGCCGGTGCCGGTTCCCGGGGTTCCCCAGCTACGAATCTGGACTGCCTGGATGATTCCGTCCTTGTTGACTCCCATGCGGATCTTCTGGAGCGAGTCAGGGCGGTTGCCGGCGCTGGTCTGCTCGCCGGAACGATCGAGTAGCATTTTCACCGGTACTCCTGCTTGCTTCGCCAGCAGAGCGCCGATGACTCCTTCACGCCCGGCAGAGAATTTCGATCCGAAGCCCCCTCCGACGTATTCACACAGAACCCGGCACTCGCTGGCATTGACCTTGCCCCAGCTGCTCGACAGTTCACCACGGAACCCGAAGGTCGCCTGGGTCGAGGCCCAGCACACCAGCCGTCC
>DCAA01000031.1:79868-84835 GCA_002311345.1 Planctomycetes bacterium UBA1146
ACCTGGGTTCGGAAGGTTCCCTCGACCACCGAATCGGACGCGTCGAGGATCCCCTGGACCTCTTTCTCGCGAGCCGCCATCCGTTCGTTGACCTGGCGATCTGCATCGGGATCAGAGTTGCCCCCACGACGCCTTCGCCGCGAACGAGGGCTGACTCGCTGGACGTTTTTCTGATCTCCGCGGCCAACCTGAGGCGCCCCGTCGGCCATGGCATCATCGATGGTGACGCAGAACTCCTTGACGTCGTAGTCGACCGTGATGGCGCGCAGCGCCGCTTCTGCCTGCTGTTCGGTATCTGCTGCAACAGCGGCCACTTCCGCTCCAGCGTAGCGAGCGGTCGAATCCTCGAACACCTCGGGAACGGTGAGTACGGCCCGAACTCCAGGCATCGCCTTGGCTTTACTGACATCGACGGAGCGGATATCGGCATTGCCATGGGGACTGCGCAGGATCTTGCCCTGGATGAGACCAGCGGGACGCTGGTCATAGGCGTATTTTGCCGTTCCTGTCACCTTGGCGACCGCATCGAGTCGGGGCTTGCGCTGGCCCACGACATCCAGTTTCTGACCCGGTTGCCACGGAGGGATATCCCCATCCTGGAGGCGAACCGTGAGATCGTGGAACTTGTCGCCGAATCCGACCTGGATGGTGATTTCTTCCGCCATCACTTTCCTCCCTTCCGGGAGGCGTACTCAACCGCCTCGATGACATTCTGATAGGTTCCACAGCGACAGATGTTGCCGGCGATCCCCTGGCGAATTTGATCTCGATCGGGGGAGGGATTCTGCTCGAGTAGAGCGGTACACGAGACCACCATCCCCGGGGTGCAGAATCCGCACTGAAGAGCGTCTGTCTCGATAAAGGCCTGCTGCAGATCGCTCAGGTTCTCGGGGGTGCCGATCCCCTCGATGGTAGTGATCTCGCTACCGATCGCATCGATGGCAAGCATGCTGCAAGAGTCGACCACGCGCCCGTCGATGAGCACTGTACAAGCGCCACAGGAACCCCGGTCACAGACCCGCTTGGTACCTGTCAGACCGTGATGATCTCGCAACAAATCGAGCAAGGTCGTACTCGGAGGGGCCTCGACATCGAGATCGGATCGATTGACCCTCAGGCGGATGGAAACCGGGCCTGGTCCGAGGATGTCCGGCTCGACCCCAGCCTTGTCGATGCCAGCGGCAGCCCCGGGTATCTGAACCACCCCGACCGCCGCCACCGCACTGGCCCCTTTGATGAAGGTACGCCGTGAGACTTTCTCTCTTTGTTCATCTGGTAATCCCGACTCCGGATTCATCGCCATGATCCCTCCCCGTATACCTTCCAGACACTCGATTTGATCGGCACTGATCGTATCGCGCCCGGGGAGGCTCAGGAAGAAGGGGGGTGGCGCTGCTGAGAAGAGATCGGGATCTTGGTGGTCAGATCGGGGCGGATCGAGACGAAAACAGGCCGCCGAGGGGAAAACCCCCGGCGACCTGATTCTGGATCAAGATCCTGGTGACTCTGTCGGTCTCTAGAAGCGACCGCCATCGTTACGCTCGGGGCGAGGCTTGGCCTCACTGACGCGAACGCTTCGTCCACCCATGTCGCTACCATCGAGGGACTCGATGGCGGACGCGGCGGCCTCATCGGTCTCGAAGGTGACGAAACCAAAGCCCTTGCTGCGACCGGAATCACGGTCCATTACGACCACTGCATCGGTGATCTCGCCACAAGATTCAAAGTGAGTGCGAAGTTCAGATTCACCAGCTGCCCAAGGCAGTCCTCCAACAAAGATACGATTACCCATTTTCTCCCTGACCTCTCACGCAATCTCGATTAGATCGAGAAAGGCGACCTGGGGAGTATGCGGCCGCCCTGCGAACACTTTGCCCGGCAATGCCGGACGGAACACGAATTGCTCATTACCGCATACCGGCACGGTGCCGATGGCGAAATGAGCGGAAAAATCTAATGGACTGGTGGGGAAAGCACGACGAACCGAGCGGAACGTGCCACTGTGCAAAGAACTACTCAAAACCTATTCACGCCCTTGATCGTCAAGTGCCTGAGGATCTCCTCGGAGAACCTCGTCGATCCGGGAAACACCTCGCAGCGACACTTGCCGCATCGCCGAGCCCCGTATCAAACGGCCATTCTGCACAATCGAAACCTTTTCGGCAAGCGAAGGAGGGAAATCCTTAGCGACTCAGCCACATCTCCACCGCCTCGCGCAGGCGCTTGTCCTGGATCTCGAAAGTCAGTGCCTGTAATAACCTACGGGATTCGGGGCTGTTTACCTGCACCAGGGCACAGATGACCTCATCACAATTTTTTTGCGAATCCCACGCCATTCCCAGCACTTCCACGGCACCAGGGCCGGAAATGTGGCACAAACCGGCAATCTCACTGTCGCTCAGATGGCCACCGGATCGCAGTTGAATTCTCATCTCATCGACCCATGCCTTGCCCGTGGTGTGATCGATGGGGACTGCCCCGGAGAGCGCGAGCATCGCGACATCTCCGTGGCACAGGAACTGTGCAAGGATACCGATCTCCACCCCGTCACGGTCACGCTGGCGCAGATCGAGGGCAAACCGAAGCATCATGTCCGGCTCGGTGAGCAAGGCCGACATCAGGTAGACAGCCCAGTGCTCGACCGCCTCCCTGTAGAGCGGCCCAACCGCGCCGACCGGACTCAATTCGCCATCTGTATTCACCAGCCACTCGAGATACTGGATGGTATCGAGAGCAGCATCGAATTTACCGCTGCGAATCAAACTGAACACCTCGGTGGCCATTCCCCGGTAATTTGCCAGCGCCACCGCGTCATCAAGGGCCAGGGAAACCTGAACCGTATCGTTCGCGACATCGACGGCAACAGGGCGCTCGTCCGTGCCCTGCTGGTGAACCTCGTTATTTTCCGGTTTGATCACCCTGCCAGGCTCCAGTAGCAGCTTCGCGATGCGTTCATCAAAGCGCTGCTTGATCTCTTCGTGAGAGAGGAGGCGGGCTCTCAGTTCCTGTAACTGTGCTTCCATCTGCTGGATTTCACCGCTCTCGGTTGATTCAGGTTGTTCCCCCCAGAACAAGAAGATCGTCACCAGGGCCCCAAAAAGGACCGCCAGGGAGTGAGATAAGAGCCAGCCACGCATCTTCATATCCTTCGATTCTGATCCAGCGGCAATACTGCATCTCCATTGTCCCCTTCCCCGCCAGAGGCCGCAACGATCCAAGAAACGGGGCTATCACACCGGAAACAAGCCACTAGGATGGCTCCTGGCACCCTNNNATCCTGATATCCTGCGGAGATCTTGATGATGCGCTCGCTGATTCCTCTCTTCATCGCACTGTGGTTGTCGGTGGCATTACTGCTGCCGGGCACCACGGCACCAATTTCGGCCGCGACGGCTTCGCCACGAGTGGCTCTGGAGGCCACATCTGTCGCTGCAGATCCCTATCTGCTGATCGAGGCACTCGACAAGAGCGACAAGAAGATGCTCGCCGAGACGACTCCGGCCAAGATCCTCAAAGCAGTGACCAAGGGCGCTCCGGTCGAGCGGCCAGAACCCGGCACCCGCGAGGAGAAGATCACCGGCGCCGATGGCCGCCAGGCCACCATGTGGGTCCGCGTGCCCTCCGGCAGGATCAAAAAATACGGCCTGCTCATCATGCTTCACGGCTACGGCGGTAACGGCAAGCAACTGCTGACGGTCGCCTACGGTAAATTCGCCACTCACAATGGCTACATCATCGTCGGCCCCGAGGCGATGAAGCCGCTCGCCGGCAAGAGCAACCCTGATCTTCCTCCAACCATCCTCGGTGAGCCCACCAGGCACTGGTGGACCTACCGCTCCGATGGTCTCGTGATGGCCATCGTCGATCAATTGTCGGAAAGATATCCCATCGACCGCAATCGCATCGTCTTGTCGGGAATGTCGATGGGTGGCTGGGGGACGTGGAATCTCGGCATGCGTTTCCCGGACCGCTTCAGTGCCATCATCCCCTTCGCTGGCGGTCTCTCGATGCGTGACTACGGAACCGAATCGCTCGACGATGAATATTCTCATCTAATCGATAACCTCAAGTGGCTGCCCTCTTACAGCGTCCACGGGGACCAGGACAACATCGTTCCAACCCGTTTCTCCCAGCTGCTGGCAAAAGAGCTGAAGGAGCGCAAATACGACCACTTCTACGACGAGATCACGGGAGCCAGCCATTATCTCGATTTCGACGAAAACGGCCCGATGATGAAGCGCGTGATCAAGTGGCTCTCGCCGCGCAAGCGGATCCTGCATCCTCCCGAGGTGATTCATGCCGTCATCAGTGAAGACCATCCGCGTCAACACTGGCTGCGCATCGACGCGAGATCCGATGACAGCAAGCCGGCGAAGATTCACGGCAAGCTGGCCAGAGGAAATCGCATCGACATCGAATCAGAGAATGTCGATGCCATCACCGTCTTCATCGACGACAAATTGCTCCGGGAAAGAAGCAGTATCACCGTCACCCACAACGGAGAAACGGTGCACAAGGGCAAGGTCAAGGAGTCGATCGAGGCTTTGATCGAATCGTGGCGGGGCCGGCGCGATCCCGACCTGTTACACACGCGAATGATCACGATCGACGCCGATGTTGAAGAGGACAAGAAGGGGGAGTGATCCTCGGGCAAGGCCGACTCCGAGACCCTCCCAACCATTTAATTTATTGCGAGGTTGTCCCATGAACGTGATCAATATTCAGCAGAAGTTCGATCTCTTTTCCGATCGATGGTCTCCCAAGAGGATCGGCGAACTGAACGGGCAGCAAGTCATCCTGGCGAAGATCGAGGGAGAGTTCGTCTTTCACAAGCACGACGATGAAGATGAACTGTTCATGGTGATGAAGGGTCAGTTATCGCTCGAACTGAGAGGGCACGACGAAGAGCCCACCACGGTGATGGTGAACCCGGGCGAGTTCTTCATCGTCCCCAGAGGCGTCGAACA
>DCAA01000024.1:0-26000 GCA_002311345.1 Planctomycetes bacterium UBA1146
CCCGGTCGTAAGACCGAGTGGGGCATCGTTATCTGAATGTGGCCAGGGGCAGAATTGAACTGCCGACACCTGCATTTTCAGTGCAGTGCTCTACCAACTGAGCTACCTGGCCCTGATTCCTGTTTCAGGGGAGGAAACTAAGCGGGTTTGCTCTTCGATGCGAGTTGGTGCTCCAGCATCTTCTTGCGTCGCGCCGCCGTGTTGGCGTGGAGAGTACCGCTTTTTGTCGCACGATCCAGTTTTGCCTGGACCACCTGCGCCAACTCCTGCGCTTTATCCTGCTCGCCTGCTTCGACGTGGGCGACAACCTTCTTGGTCAGGGTGCGGATCTCGGATTTTCTCATCCGGTTTCGCAGGTTGCGTCGGGAAGCCTGTCGCAGTCGCTTGGCACTCGAAATGTTATTCGGCATTATCCTCTTTCATTCCGCAACCTCCTCACAGGTGGCTACGGATCTCCGTCACTTTTTCGGAGACGTCGCGGAAACTGATGTCCACCGACATGATCTCCTCCAGGAACTCGAGAGCCTTCTCGCTCTCACCCTTCTTCTGATGCGTCATCGCCAGATCATACCGTACCGACTTGGCGAGGTCGCTGTCACTCTCGGTGATTTGCCCCAGTGCTGCCTGGTATTCTTTGATGGCGAGATCGTACAGATCCTTCTCGAAGAAGCACTTGCCGATCTGGTATGTCGATGGGGTGACGAACTTTGGATCCTTGCGGGCGTTCTGGTACTGGGCGATCGCCTCGTCCCAGCGTCCGGCTTCCGTCAACTGCTCTCCGAACCTGAACTTGAGACCGAAGTCGGTGGGGTGATCGGCCACCCGCCGACCGCTCTCTTCGAGCATGAAGACCTTGTGCTTGGCCTCGGCCTTTTCGAGTTCCGCCGCAGCATCGGTGTCGCCGCCCTCGACCTTCTGGCGCAGGATCTCCAGCTGATCGACGAAGATCGTCTCCTTCAGGGTTCCGAGTTTGTCGGCCGCGTACATATCCTGCGGGTTCACCTCTCTGGCTTTCTCGTAGGCAGCGCGAGCAGCTTCGTAATCTCGTGCCTTCGCCTGGAAATCTCCCAGATCTCGCCACAGGCGCGAGTTGTTCGGATCTTTTTCTGCCTTCTCCTTGGCCACATCGATGGCGCTGCGTGCATCATCTGCAGTGCGGATGATGGAAGCGGCTTGCTCCAGTTTCTTCGATTCGTCCTCGTCCTTGAGCAGGTCCCGGAATGAACCCTCACCACCCTTTTTACGTTCATCGGCCTTGACCAGCATCTGTGCTGCCGAGAGGTTGCGCACCGCCTTGCCCGCCTCGGCATCGTGCGGGGAGATCTGGCGCACCCGTTCCCAGCATTCGATCGCCTGGTCGAGGTCCTTCTGCTGCTCGTAGATGCGTCCCAGTGCTTTCCAGGCTTCGGCGTTGTTGGCGTCCGTTTCGGTCACCTCGGAGTAGGCCTGCTTGGCGCTTTCACTTCGCTCGGTGGCGATGAATGCCTGTGCCAGCAAAAACAACTCGGAAGCACTCTGGGGCGCGACGCACAGGAACTTCTCGATCTCGATGATCTGCTCCTCGTACTTCTTCTGAACTCCGAGTTTGCGGATGTTGGCCAGCAAGAAACCGTTCTTGAATTTGATTCCGGTACTACCGAGGGTGTTGCCACCCTTCTCCTGGATCTTGCGGATCTGGGCCTGCCTCAGGCGCTTACGCTCCTCGAACCGGTCCGGGTCGATCTGTAGACCCTGTTGGTACAGTTCGATGGCGTAGTCATAATTGCGCTTCTTGAGTGCCATGTCGGCCTTCGAGAAGAAGTTGTCGGCTGCTGCCATGCACATCACTCCGTGGTGAATTATCGCAATCGGACGGATCGGGGGTCAGTCCCGCAAACCCCGGAGGGTACCCGTAGGTGCCAGGATGGTCAACATCTCCGGACTGGATTTGCACTTGGAACTGTGGCCGAATTCGCGCCAGACTGCTAGGATTCGCAAGCGGCGGACCCGACAGTGTCCACCGTATCCGTACCAGGGAGGACCCTTGTCGTCACCTTCGCCCAACTCCCCTGATTTGCCTTCGTCCGCCGATATTCCCGGACCGGAGCAATTGCACCTGCGGGTTTACCCGGATCCTTTCCTGCATCGTGCTTGCCGGGCGCTGGGACCTCCTGACGACAACGTTCGCGCCTGCATCGATCGTATGTTCCAACTGATGTATGAACATCGAGGGATCGGTCTGGCCGCCCCCCAGGTCGGCTGGAATGCCCGTGTTTTCGTTCTCAACGTTAACGTCGATATGCCCGAAGAAGGGCGAGAATGGACCTTCATAGATCCTCAGATCGATGTCGCTCCGGAATCGAGAGGTGCGCTGGAAACGGGCGAGGAGGGATGCCTCAGTCTGCCGGGAATCCGGCTCGATGTGGATCGTCACAGCACCATCACGATCCGGGCCACCGGTTCCGACGGGGAACCCTTCGAACTGCAAGCAGATGGATTGTTGGCGCGTTGCATCCAGCACGAAATCGACCATCTCGATGGCATCCTCATCCTGGGACGGGTCTCGGCTGATCAGAAGGTGGCCATCAAAGGAGCCTTGCGCGAACTGGAACAACCGCGGCAGCAAGGAGAGTGTGGACCTTGAATACGATCCACGGTCTCGCTCAGTTGGTAGAGAGTGATATCTCCAGACCGATTTGTACCATCGGATTTTTCGATGGTTTTCACCGGGGACACGCTTCATTGCTGGTAGATCTGCTGCAGTGGAGCGAAGAGTTGCAAGGTACCTCGACGGTGATCACCTTCTCCACCCATCCCAAGCAGGTGGTCGAGGGGATGGCGCCGGCCGTTCTCACTCCTCTCGATCGCAAGCTGGAACTGCTGGACGCCGCTGGTGTGGATACGGTCGTGATACTGCCGTTCGACGAGCAACTGTCTCGTTGGAGTCCTGAACGGTTCATCGATGAGGTTCTGACAGGTGCCCTCGGCTGTGCTCATCTGCTGATGGGATTTGATTCCGCCTTCGGCGCTGGAGCCCAGGGGACCTCCGAGTACGTCGGTTCGCTCGAGGATCTCGCGCTCGAACTTCGCACCTCCCCTCCGCTGTTGATGGAGGGAGAGGCGGTCAGTTCTTCGGCAGTTCGTAAATGCCTGGAGAAGGGAGATCTGACCCGTGCTAGACGATTACTCGGGAGATCTTTTTCGCTGCGGGGGAAGGTGATCTATGGTGATCGAAGAGGTCACACCATCGGATTTCCGACCGCGAACCTCGATCCGGGACCGGTGCTGGTGCCGCCGGTAGGTGTCTACCTCGGATGCGTATCGATCCTCGGCGAAACAGAACCCGCGAACCTCGACGATTCAGCCGGTCTCTGGCCGGCGGCCATCAATATCGGTCGGCGACCCACATTTGGCACTCCCGAGGCACCGGAGGGAACTCCCTTCGATCCGCATCTCGATCGTCTCGAAGCGCATCTCGATGGCTTCGAAGGCGATCTCTATGGCATCGTCATCGAGGTGGAATTGCATCGGCGTCTTCGCGGTGAACGGCGTTTCGAGTCGATCGGCGCGCTCAAACGGCAGATCGTCCGTGACGTCGAATCGTTGCGTGACTGGTGGAGTGCACGCCGAGCCGACGAGAGTCCCTAGCGACGATTCCAGTGCGGGTTGCCAAACCGATTCCGGACGCGATCGCTGATCTTCCTGGCCCAGTATCCTTGCAGTAGATCGGTGCCTTGTTGCCACTGCTGCGGTTCGAGTCCTAGTGTTTTTGCGAGCCTCACCAGTCGTGATAGATCATCGGCGGGATCTGCTGCCAGCAGGTCTCTGCGCAGACTCGCCTCGATCAGAACCCGGCCGGCTCGAAAGGCGAGTGCGATTCCTCCCGCCTTGATCGGACCATCGATGCCGGTGACCACCACGTCGCTGGCCGCTTGCCGACCGAAACAGTTGGCGATTTCTTGCATCGAGCTCTCCTTAGAATCTCCCTGGCGACTGGATGCCGTCTGGTCGAACAACCCGGCCAGGATCGCAGAGATCCGTGCGGCAATTTCGGTGGGTCGTCGCCGAGGGAAGGTGGCAGAGGGGCAGTCCCCTGCGATGGCGATGGTCAGGTCTTCACCGTGAACGATCGCTCCTCCCCCGGTGATTCGACGTACCGTTGGGAGCGAATCAGGACTCTCTGGCGTGGTACCGAAAGGATGGAGCAAGGGAAGTCCTGAAGTGTCCTGCCGGTCAGATCGAGGCCACTGCTGGAAACGTCCGATGGTCACGGCGGGAGAGTCCCATCGAGTACGGCGGATGAACCAGCCGGGTTCGTCGAGCAGCACATCATCGAGGGCCATGTTGTCGGCAGCCGACAGTGGGCACGGGGCGAGACAATGAACCAGATCGAGAGATTTTGACAACAGCATCAATACGGGTCCCTGGTCAGGATTTGCTCAGTTGTGATTGGTAGGCAGCTGCATCGAGCAGTTTCTCGATACCGGAATCCTCGTCGGGTTCCACCTTCATCATCCAGCCCTTGTCGTAGGGGGATTCAGAGATTGCTTGCTGGTTATCGATAAGAGATTGGTTGACCTCGATTACTTTTCCGGTGACCGGGGAGGTCAACTCGCTGACTGCCTTCACCGATTCGATCTCTCCGAATGCGCCATCGAACTGGACGTTGGAGCCCTCCTTGGGCAATTCGATGAAGACCAGTTCACCCAGTTCCTGTGAAGCGAACTCGGAGATTCCCACCACCACCAGTCCATCGACACTGTGGGCCCACTCGTGAGAGGGGAGGTACTTTCGATCCTGGGGGACATCTGACATCCCTTATCCCTCCTTCCATGTGGCGAAATATCGGCCAGTAATGGGGACTTTGCAAGCAGATACCCGCCTTTACATCGACCAACCCGGGCTCAGGCGTTCTGGGCATCGCGACGATAGAACGGCAGCGGATGGGGTTTGAGAAGCGCCGATTTCCCCCTCAGATCGACTTCCAGTTCAGAATCCTCCGAGATGGTGGCATCCACATATCCACAGGCGATGGGAACCCCGAGGGTCGGAGAGGGAGAGCCGCTGGTGACCTCACCGACTTTCTGGCCTTGATGAAGGATGGCGGCCCCCTGACGGGCGGGACGCCGTCCTTCGACGACGAATCCACGCAAATGTTGTTTGGGGCCGGTGGAGGTGATCTGGCGCAGCGCCTGCTGCCCGATGAATCCGCATTCCTTGTCGAGGCCGATGGCAAAAGAGAGTCCGGCACCGATGGGATCGAGTTGCTCCGACAACTCATGTCCGTACAGGGGCATCCCCGCTTCCAGTCGCAAGGTGTCGCGACAACCGAGTCCGCAGGCGATCACCTCGTCGGACAGATCGAGCAGAGCATCGAAAACCGCCTCCCCATGGCAAGAGGGCAGATAGAGCTCGAATCCGTCCTCGCCGGTGTAGCCGGTGCGAGAGACCCAACCATCGATCGATTCGCCGCTGATATTGACGACTGCTCGGGAGATACGGTAATAACCCAGATCTTCCAGCGCCCGTCCCTTGGGTCGGTCGACGTGCGGTGCCAGCAGCGATGCCGCAAGCGGACCCTGAAGTGCAACCATCGCCACATCTTCGCTGTGGTCGACCACCTCTGCACCGAGAAGTTTGTCGGACAACCAGTCGAGCAACTTGTCGCGGTTGCCGGCGTTGACCACCAGCCACCAGCGATCAGGCAGACGATAAATCAGGATGTCATCGAGCACTCCTCCATCATCGCGACAGACGAGGCTGTAGCACACCTGACCTTTTTTCATCGTGGAGACATCACGGGTGACGAGGCGATCGAGGGATTGTGCCGGATCTTCTCCGACGATCTCGAATCTGCCCATGTGACACAGATCGAATACCCCGGCGCGTTGGCGCACTGCGTGATGTTCGGCGGTAAGGCTCGAGTACCACACCGGCATCTCGAAGCCACCGAACTCGACGAGGCGAGCACCGTGGCGTTGATGGGCTGAATTCAGGACCGTCTTCTTCAAGCCAGATCTCCTCCACCCGCAAGAGTCGCGACTAGAAGTCGATCTCGTCTTCGGCTTCGCCTTCACGTTTGCCGCTGGCAGCCTTTTCCAGTTCAATCTTGGCCCATTCTTCATCGACGAGTCCCGAGATTTCGAGTTCCTCGATGATGAACTTGGTGTCAGTCCAGCGGAACCCCGGGAAACCGGAGCGATAACGGTCCGTTTTCAGTTTGAGAGTCGTCTCGCCATTGATCTTGGCCTCGAGCACTCCCTTGTTTTCATCACGCTTGTAGTAGACGAACTCGAACTCGTAGGCTTCTCGTTTCTGGACCCAGTCCTTGGGGTTTTTACTGTAGGCCGACAGCGGGCTCCTCATGTGACCGACCGAGAGTCCAGCCTCATACACCCGTGCGGTGGCACCATAGGAGACGGCGTAGAAATTCTGACCCTTGTTCGACATCAGTAGAATCTCGAAATCGGGTTTATTGACGAGCAACTGGAACAGGACCTTGACGCGCACTCGAACTCCATCCTCGAAAGCGGCGTTGACGATCCAGTAACCGGAGGTGTTCCCCGCCATTACATAGGAACCATCCTGACCCTGACCGACTCCTTCGTCCCCCTCGAAGTGAACATGAGAAGGATCTCCCAGCAGCCTGATCATATCCTGTTGAAGTTCGGTGCCGTCGGCCCAGCTGAGCCGCAGTGAGCCCTTGGCGGAGTTGTATTCAGCGGAACCGGCGAACAGTCCCGGCAAGTCTGTGGCGACATCTCCATCGGCTCCGATGTCCGGGATATCGATCTGATCGATCCCCGGAACCTCGTCGCCGCCGTTACCGATGTCAGGAACCCCAGGATGGTTGATGTCAGCGGCCAGGGCTTCTGCGTTGGTGATGCGTTGGGCAGTTTCGATGGCACCGATGTATCCGCTCTTTGCATCTCGGAAGCTGCGGGCTGCCATTTCGAATTCACCTCGTTCGTAGGCCTGGTCTCCCAACCGTTCACGGTCGCGGGCGTACTCCAGGTCTCGCAACGCTTTTTTCTCGGCACCGGCCTCGATGGCCTGTTGAAGTTTCTCGGCCAGCAAAGCCTTTTCCTCATCTGCATTTTTCTTGTGCTGGTCTTTCCGGCCGACCTCTCCGAGGGCGCGCTTCAGATCATTGATGGCATAACCGATGTACTTGCCAGCACCATTGGTCTTGCCTTCTTCGATGTATCCCATCGCCTTCTCGAAGGATCTTGCTGCACCGTCCAGTTCCGCGGCTGCGTACTTCTCTGCACCTGCGGCCTTGGCCTCGGCGAGTTTCGTGTTGTAGATGGCGATCTTTTCCTCGATACCCTTCATCTCGGCGGCGACCTTGGCGATGTTCCGGATGATCACATCGAGTTTGCGCTTGGAACTGATGATCTGTCTCTTGGCTTTCTTCGACTCACCCTCGTCGATGTAATCCTTCGCCTTGCTGAGTCCTCTGATCGCCGATTCGAAATCGCTGGCGGCATACTTCTCGGCCTGGGCCTTCTTCGCATCTTCGACCAGGCTCATCGCATTGTCGTAAAGATCATCGACCTGAGCGGCGAGCACCGCCGGATCTACTGAACTGCCATTGCCGGAGCCAGAATCGTCGCCACCGCCACCACAGCTTGCAGTGAGGAGGCCAAGTGAGATGGTCAGAATCAGGGCAAACCGCCGCAGCAGCGCACCGGTAGTAAGATTGGACTCTCGGGTAGCGACCAGCATCGCGACTCCTCCCGGAATTAGCGGGTTCTGGGGCGGGGGACTAAGGGAGTCCGCCCCACAGGACGATCCTATCGGTCAGAAGGGGAATCCTCAAGGTGACGGAGGTCTTCCGGGGCCGGAGAAACCTCGAATTCGACCTGGCTCCAGCCGAGCAAACCGAGCATCTCGAGCAACTGAATCCCGGATTCCAGTGCCACGGACCGATCCGCTCGGATGGTGAAAGGCCGGAGCCGTTGCTCGGGATCAAGTTTTTGAAGTGTATCTGAAAACTGTCGGGGTGAGATTTGCTGGTCGTGCCAGCGAAGATCCCCGTTCTCCAGCAGTGTTACGACCAGCGCATCACTGCGGGTCGCATTTTTCGCCTCGCCATGGGCCTGCGGCAGATCAACCGTGATCGTCTGGGTGCTATCGAAGCGTGCCGAGACGAGCAGGAAGATCACCAGCAGGAAGATCACGTCGAGCAGAGGAGCCAGCGAGTCACCCCAGCGAGGGGTGAGACGTTTTCTTCTGAATCGAGATCGCACGGAGATTCTTCTCATCAGAGTTGCTTCTCGGGCACCTGTGCTACCGGCGCGGCTTTCTTACGGCTGGCGATGTGAGTCAAGGTCTCTATCAGGTCCGATCGCGAGCGTTCCAGATCATCGATGAATCCATCGACTCTGTGTGAGAACCAGTGATGGAGAAGTGTCGCCGGAATGGCAACGGCGAGTCCAAGAGCCGTGGTGACCAGTGCCTGGCCGATGCTACTGGCGAGTAATTCGCCATCGACGCCACTACCGCTGGAGAGGCCGCCGGCAACACCCTCGAAAGATCCGATCATTCCCCATACGGTTCCGAGGATCCCGATGAGGGGTGCGACCTGGGCGATCACACTCACCAGCGGCAGGAACCGTTCCAGCCGCTGCACCTCTGCAATCGACACGGAGTCCATCTTCTCGCGCAGGATCGGCAGAGGGAGTCTGTGATTGCGAAGGCCAGCACTCCACGCCTGGGCGATGGGGCCTGGTGTTCCATCGGCCAGTTCGATTCCGGCCTGTACACCACCCGACTCCATCGCTGGGCGCATCTCGGAAAGGAACCGATCGTAATCGATATTGGCACGCCGGAAGCGAAGGAAGCGTTCGATGGCGATGGTGACGACCAGTACCGATCCAACGATCAACGGAAGCATGAAGACGGGGCCACCGACCCAGAAGAGTTCGATCATCCCTGATCCTCGACCACTTGCTGTTGCTGATCTGCGTAGCGCCCGATCGCCATGTACTTGTGAAAGCGTTTCAATTTCCTGTCCTCTGGATCGAGGTCACTGACTTCATCCAGATGACGGAGAATGGCCTCTTCGACGGCGCGAATCGTGCTCATCGGATCACGATGAGCTCCGCCGATCGGTTCCTCGATCACCTCATCGACGATCTGGAAGTTCGACAGATCGGAACTGGTGAGTTTGAGAATTTCTGCAGCTCGCGGCGCGTGAGAAGTATCTTTCCATAGGATCGCGGAACAACCTTCTGGAGAGATGACGGAGTAATAGGAGTTCTCGAGCATCAGGATCCGGTCAGCGACACCGATCCCGATGGCTCCGCCACTACCTCCCTCTCCGATCACCACTGCGACTACCGGGACCTTGAGAGAAGCCATCGCCTGGAGATTTTTTGCGATGACGAATGCTTGCCCGCGCTCCTCGGCTTCGATTCCCGGGAAGGCCCCGGCGGTATTGATGAAGGAGATGATCGGGATGCCGAATTTCTCGGCCAGCCGCATCTTCTTGATCGCCTTGCGATATCCCTCCGGGTGGGGCATGCCGAAGAAGCAAGCGACCTTCTCCTGGTTGGTCTTGCCCTTGCGGTGACCGACGATCATCACCTTGCGGCCCCGGATTCGCCCGAGCCCGGTGATGATGGCCGGATCGTCTCGATATGTCCCATCTCCGTGAAGTTCGAGGAAATCGCTGACGAATCCGTGGATGTAGTCAGTGGTGCGCGGACGCCCAGGATGGCGGGCGATCTGGACTCGTTGCCACGGGTTCAGGTGCGAGTAGATGGCGCGCTTTTTCTCCTCGCACTTCTTTTCCAGTTCTTCGAGTTGGCCAGAGAGATCGATTTCCGAGCTCTCGGAGAAGGAACGCAACTCCGAGATCCGGTTCTCCAGCTCCACGATGGGAGCCTCGAAGTCGAGTCCGTGTGCGCTGGATTCGTTCTCCATCGGTGCCTCTCCCCGTCATGATCGGGACATCCTACGGTCGCAAGTGACACGCCGCTAGCGCTCCGGTGCGCTTGCCCGGAGGTCCGGGCGACTGCACAATCACCCCAGGACGGCCCGAGTACCGTGCCGCACCGGCTCAGGAGCATCGATGTCCCGCACTTACACCGTCACCGTGATTCATGACCGGGATCCGAATCCGAGTCCCGATGCTGAGTTACAGGACGCGCTCATCTCTGTCGGCAACTCGCCACTGCCGGGGCATCTGCTCGCATCCGATGCGGTCTTCTACCTCCGTGTCCCCGAACGGGACTGCAACAAAGTGGTCGAACTTGCCGATCGGTTTCTGGCCGGATCTCCAGCTTGTCGTGCTGTTGTCGAGGAGGGGGTGGGGTTGCCGCCGCGTTCAGCAGGTGAGGCGGCGATTGTTGTGCAGCGAAGACCCGGGGTGATGGATCCTGTTTCTCACAGTGTCCTCCACGCCATGTTCGAATCGGGATTCGACCGCGATGGTTGCCAGGTTCGAACAGCACTGCGTTATCGGCTGGGCGGTATGGAGCCGGCCAAGGATCTCCTCGATGGAATCGCCGGGCGTCTGGGCAACGGGATCGTCGATGAGTGGTGCACTTTTATCGCCGGCGAAGTGGAATCGGTTCCCGATCCGTTCAGAGAATTTCCAGCTCACGCTCAGGGCCGCGTCGAGATTCCCATCATCGAAGTTTCCGATGAAGAGTTACTTTTCATCAGTGAGGAGGGGGGGCTCAGTCTCGATCTCGCCGAGATGCAGACCATCCGTTCACATTACGTTTCGTTGGGACGGGATCCGAGCGAGATAGAACTGGAAACCATCGCCCAGACCTGGTCGGAGCACTGCTGTCACAAGACCCTCACCGGAAGCGTTCGTCACGGCGATCTGAAGTTCGACAACCTGCTCAAGGAGACGATCTTCCAGGTGACCCGTGATCTGGATCTTCCGTGGTGCTGGTCTGTGTTTCGCGATAATGCCGGGGTGATCGGTATCGATGACGAGTGGGGGGTCTCCTTCAAGGTCGAGACCCACAACCATCCCAGTGCTCTGGAACCTTATGGGGGTGCCGGCACCGGCATCGGAGGAGTGATCCGCGATACCCTCGGCACGGGGCTCGGTGCCATGCCAATTCTCAACACCGACGTGTTCTGTTTTGCTCCAGCGGATACTTCCATCGAGGACTTACCGGCAGGAACCATGCATCCGAGACGACTGATGCGAGGGGTGGTTGCGGGAGTTCGTGATTACGGCAACCGGATGGGCATCCCGACCGCCAACGGAGCGATTCACTTTCACCCCGGATTTGTCGGTAATCCGCTGGTGTTTTGCGGTTCGGTCGGGTTACTGCGGCGCGAACATGTCGACAAGACGGTTCAACCAGGCGACCTGATCGTCGCCGTCGGGGGTCGTACTGGGCGAGACGGGATTCACGGTGCCACCTTCTCATCGCGTGAGTTGACCGAGGATTCGGAGGAAGTCTCCGCTGGAGCGGTACAGATCGGCAATCCACTCGAGGAGAAAAAGGTACTCGACGGCCTGATGCGCGTACGAGATGAGAACCTCTGTCGCGCAGTGACCGATTGCGGTGCCGGGGGCTTTTCCAGTGCTGTAGGAGAGATGGGTGAGCACACCGGAGCCGAAGTGTATCTCGATCGCGCTCCACTCAAGTATCCGGGACTCGGTCCCACCGAGGTGTGGATCAGTGAGGCGCAGGAGCGGATGGTGCTCGCGGTCGATCCAGCGCAACTGGAGCGAGTCGAGCAGATCTTCGCCGAGGAAGAGGTGGAGTGCGCGGTTCTCGGCCATTTCCGCGACGACGGCAAGTTACGCCTGTTCCACGGTGAAGAACTGGTGGGAGAACTGGATGTTGGTTTCCTTCACGGAGGCCGCCCCGACATCGAACAGGTCTCGGTACCTCCAGCAACAAGAACGGCCACCGATCCCGAACTGGGATCGCGCGATGATCTTCAGATCCTCGAGGAGCTGCTGGCCGACGGCAACGTCGCCTCCAAGGAACCGGTGGTGCGACAGTACGATCATGAAGTCCAGGGCCGCATGACGTTGCGTCCCTTTGCCGGTGCCGACCGAGATTCTCCGATGGATGGATGCGCGCTCGATCCTTTGCGCGATGGATCCCATCAGGTGGTCGTCTCGTGTGGAATGGCTGTGGCGATGGGAGAGGTGGACCCGTACCAGATGGCCTGTCACAGCGTCGACGAGGCGCTACGCAATTGCATCGCTTCGGGCGGGACACTCGAGAGGGCGGCGCTGATCGATAATTATGCCTGGGGAGATGTTCGCGATCCAAAAATCCTCGGACAGATTGTCGAATGTTCGCTCGGTGCAGCCGATGCTGCCCGCGCCTACGGCACTCCTTTCATCTCCGGCAAGGACTCGCTCCATAACACTTACCGAGCGGCTGGAGTGTCTCGTTCGATTCCGCCGGTGCTGCTGGTCTCTGCCATCTCGGTGGCGAAGGGGCCGCTGTGCGCGCCCGGCTCCGATGTCAAGGATGCGGGCTCGGCGATGGTCCTGCTTGGACCACAGGCAGCGATTCCAGGCAGTTTGCTGCAACTGAAGTATCACGGTGATGGCGGGGTTGTTGCTCGTTTCGATGCTGATCTGGGACCGAAGTTACTGGAGAAGTTGCGACATTGGATCGTAGAACGCCGGGTTCGAGCCGTTCATGACCTCTCTGACGGAGGACTCGCCGTCGCTGCCGCGGAGATGGCATTTGGCGGTGGAGGACTGGGAATCGATCTCCATCTCGACGGTGCTGATGACGATCGCATCGCGACTCTCTTCGGCGAAGGACCGCATCGGTTCCTGGTCGAGGTTTCCCCGACCGAGGTCGATGCGTTGCTCCTGGAGGCGGATAGTGCGGGGATCCCCGCACGGTGCATCGGCACCAGCACTGACGATGGGGTGTTCCGGATCCGTTACTCAGGAGAGACCTGCATCGAGAGTCCAGTCGATTCATTGAAGAAGATCTGGAAGCGAAGCCTGGAGGCAATATGGCCGACTCCATGAATCACCTTCGCCCGCTGGCACTGGTCCTGCGTGCCGCCGGAACCAACTGTGACCGCGAGACCGTTCATGCACTCGAACTGGCCGGAGCACGCGTCGAGTCGATTCATGTCAATGCGCTGGGAAAGGATCCGGCAATTCTCCTAGAGGCGGGATTGGTGGCTTTTCCGGGCGGCTTCACCTTCGGCGATGACGTCGCTAGCGGAGCTGTTCTGGCCCATATCATCGAGGAGCGACTGCGACCGATGCTGCAGCAGTTCGTCGATCGAGGTGGTCTGGTGATCGGGATCTGCAATGGATTCCAGGTACTGGTTCGTCTCGGTCTGCTTCCGGGTGGCAGTGGTAAAGGTGCCATGCTGTGGAACCGATCGGGTCGGTTCGAGGATCGCTGGGTCCATCTGGAAGCAGGACGATGCGAATGTCCGTGGTTTGTCTCCGGGCACAAGTACTTCATCCCGGTGGCCCACGCAGAAGGCCGATTCGAGTGGTTCCCGGATCAACCGGGAGAGAGTTTTCCGGAGTCCCAGGTTGCGTTTCGTTACCGAAACAGCGACGGAGACGCTGCCCAGTATCCCGACGATCCCAATGGATCCCACCAGGGGATCGCGGGTATCCTGTCGGCCGATGGCAACGTGCTCGGCATGATGCCGCACCCGGAACGATTTGTCCGTCCCGAGCATCACCCATACTGGATGCGTCTACGTCCGGATGGGGCCATCCCGACCGAGCAAGAACTTCCGGTACCGCTCGGCCTCGATATCTTCCGGGGGGCCATCGATCACCTTCGTTCTCGCCAGGGTGATCTGGTTGGAGAAAGCGAGGTGCGTTGAGCTCCGCTAACCAAACGGTTGATCGCCCCTGGGGTCCCCTCGAATACGACGATTCCGCAGCCACTGAACTGGCACGCGAGTGCCAACTTCATCCAGTGCTGGCTCGGCTACTCATCCAGCGTGGCATCACCACCGCTCAGCAGGCCAACGAGTTCCTGGAACCAAAGTTGACGAATCTGCTGGAGCCAGATGTCATCCCCGACATCGATCAGGCGGTGGAGATGATTTTCACCGTGCGCGAAGTGCAGGGGAAAATCGCCATTTATGGTGATTACGACGTCGATGGCATCAGTGGTACCGCGATACTCCTGGAGATGCTCGGTCACCTGGGGGTGGAAACGGTGTATCGACTGTCCGATCGGATCAAGGAAGGCTACGGATTTCACGTTCAAGCAGTGGATGAGTTGGCCGAACAAGGGGTCGACCTCATCATCACTGTCGATGGTGGCAGCAACGATGTGGCTGCGTTGCGACGTACACAAGAACTGGGACTGGAGGTGATCGTCACCGATCACCATCGGATTGATGAGACACTGGAGGGGATCCCACTGGTGCATCCAGGTCGTGCCGATCGACCATCTCCATCGCTGGGTCTGTGCGGTGCCGGGGTTGCCTACAAACTGGCCTGGGCTCTCGCCAAAGAAGCTGCTGGTGGAGGCAAGGTCGATAACCGGACCCGCGATCTACTCGTCGAGTTGCTCGGATTCACGGCGCTGGGAACGGTGGCGGATGTCGTTCCGCTGGTGGGTGAAAACCGCATTATCGTGCGTCAGGGTCTGCGCGCCATCGCTGCGACACAGCGGCCCGGACTCGCCGCCTTGATGGATACCTGTCGGATCAATCGGAGTGTGCTCTCGGCGATAGACATCGGTTTTCGAATCGCTCCTCATCTCAATGCTGCCGGGCGCCTCGGCGATGCCAGTGAGGCTCTGGAGTTGTTACTCACCGATGATCCGGCGCGCGCCAGTGAACTCGCAGCAAAACTGGCACGGCTCAACCGCGAGCGCCGCGAGATTGAAAAGGTGATGACGCAGGAGTGTATCGAGGAAATGAAACAGGGACTCCATCCGGAATCTGGTCCGATCGTCTTTGCCCGAGAAGGTTGGCATCCAGGAGTGGCGGGCATCGTCGCCAATCGCGTTGTCGATCGAGTGCATCGTCCGGTGTGGGTACTGTGCATCGATGGGGAAACGGCGCGAGGATCCGGACGTAGCATCGATGAATTGCCTCTTTCCGATCTCTACCCGGTAATGGGCCCCGTGGTGGAAAAGGTGGGAGGTCATCGCGCTGCAGGCGGCATGACGATTCGAACCGACCGCATCGAGCAGTTGAAGCAAGTACTCGCCGACCAACAGGCTTCCATGGCAGATGCCGAGCAGATTCCTCCTCGTCGTTACGATCTGGAACTGTCACCGGGTGAAATCAATCTTGAACTGGCGGATGCCCTGGAGTCTCTGGCACCATTTGGTGCCGCGAACCGACAACCAGTCTTTTGCATCCGGGGTCTACGCCTCGAGGGAACTCCACGGCTGGTGGGAGCCGCTGAAGAACATGTCCAGGTGAAGTTCCGGGCAGATGGAGCGTCCATCGGAGCGATCTGGTTCCGTGGGGCGGGTCGCGCACGGGAGTTGACCGAGGGTGGCGAGATGACGATTGTGGCCAACCTCACCGTGAATCATTTCCGCGGGCGCAACGCTCAGTTGCAGATCGTCGATCGGATCCCCGACGACGAGTGACAATTTTCGTCAGTTTGGCCCACATCTTGGCTCATCTTGCTCGCCCGGGTGACGCAGATGGTCACATCTGGCGACAGTCGGGCTCGGCCACCATCTGTCGCTACATTTTTAACCTGTTTTATTGTAACAACTTATAAAGAATCCTCCCGGTATTCTCCGAGCGGGTCCGTCGATTGCCATGGTCCTGTTGCACCGATGGATTGGCTTTGGAGCGAGAGCCTGTCCGATCAGTGCGGGACTCATCCGGTCCTTCAAGTCGAACTCATAAATTGGATCGCTCTGGGACAGTCAATGGAAGGACTACCATGCAAAAGCAAGGTAAGAACGAGGGATTCACCCTCATCGAATTGATGATCGTCGTTGCGATCATCGCCATCATCGCGGCCATCGCGATTCCGAACCTGCTCAACGCCAAGATGGCGGGCAACGAGGCCTCTGCCGTTTCCAGTCTTCGTACTCTCAGCACTGTATGCGAACAGTTCCGCAATCGTGACATCGAGGGTGACTACCCGGCCGATCTGGCTGAACTCGCCACTGGCAATTACCTCGATAGTTCCCTCGCCACAGCGACCACTTCTACGATTCTCAAGAGTGGTTACTGGTACACCTTTAACGGCTATGACGGCAACACGTGGGACTGCGTGGCATCGCCGGGGACCTTCGACTCAGATGGTGGTTTCCACTACTTCGTCTCCACTATTGGCGTGATCTACCGCAGTGATGCAGTTACGGCTCCTGCTACGCCTCCTACTGTAGGAGATCCATCCTGGGTTCCGATCCAGTAGCAAATAACCTGTCTCGGAGTAAAGGGAGGAACTGCCTGGCAGTTCCTCCCTTACTCTTTTTTCGGTTCACGATTCAATGGGTCCTCGAATCCCGCCTGGGGGAGTCATGAATAACAAACAGCGTGGTTATACCTTGATCGAGTTGATGATCGTGGTTGCGATCATCGCGCTGATCGCAGCGATCGCCATTCCCAACCTTCGTGCGAGTCTCAGTGGAGGCCGCGAAGCCGCAGCAATAGGCTCGATGCGAACGATATCGACCGCCGTGGAACACTACCGGATCCGGCTCGGCCAGTACCCCGCAGATATGGCCGAACTGGCGCAAAAGAACCCATTTCTCCTCGATCAAGAACTGGTCACTGGAGTGCGAAACGGCTACTTCTACTCTCTACAATCAGCCAGTGGCGGATACACCTGTAATGCCGATCCAGAGTTGGTTGAGGAGTCTCGTTTCTTCTACGTCGACCAGACCGGGGTCATCCGTCAAGAAGAAGGGGAGGCGGCAGGTCCTGACAGTGTCCCGATCCAGTGATCGCGCTGCGTTGACTCCAACCGGTAGACATCTACCATGCCCGGATAGCCCTCGTCGAAGGAGGGCAAGAAGGGTCTGAGAGACGATGACAGCCGCTGGTTCCCCTCGTTCACCTCAGTTACCTGCGCGACTGGCCCCGAGCATCCTGTCGAGCAATTTCAGCCACCTCGCTGATGAGGTCAATTCCGTCATCGCCGCTGGTGCTGACTGGATTCATGTCGATGTGATGGATGGTCACTTCGTCCCCAACCTCACCATTGGAGCTCCAGTGGTGAAGTCGTTGCGAACGGCCACGGATTCTTTTCTCGATGTCCACCTGATGATCTCCGAACCGGCAAAGTACCTCGATGATTTCATCGCCGCTGGCAGTGACATGGTTACTTTTCACATCGAAGCGGAGCCCGATCCCTTACCGTTGCTCGACAAATTGCACCAGGCCGGCCGTAAGGGGGGGATCGCCCTTCGGCCTTCAACCCCGGTCGAGACGATCATTCCCTTTGTCCCTCGCTGTGACATGGTTGTGGTGATGACGGTAGAGCCTGGATTCGGGGGTCAGTCCTTCATGGAAGAACCGCTCGATAAGATTGCCGCCATCCGAGCTGCCGGTGCTGACAACCTCGAGGTGCAAGTCGACGGGGGAATCACTGCCGAAACACTGCCTCGTGCCCTGGCTGCCGGTGCCAACGTGTTTGTTGCCGGAAGTGCGGTGTTTGGTGGCGATGACGTGGCCGGCAACATTGCGGCACTTCGAAGTGCGATGGCCGGGGGGAGGGCCACGGCATGAGCGATGAGGTACGGGAACCTCGATCTTCGCGCCGACGTGATGTCCCCAGTGGACTGTGGCTGCGATGCCCGGGTTGCTCCAAGATGATCTACAAGAATCTGATGGTGGAGCGAGGCAACGTTTGCCCCGAGTGCAGTTATCACTTTCCCATCACCAGTGAAGAACGTATCCAGCTGCTGTGTGACCCCGATACCTTTGTCGAGCATCTCAAGGAACTCGCTCCGGCGGATCCGCTCGGGTTCATTGCAAAGCGCTCTTATCGTGAGCGCCTCGACGAGACCCAGAGTAAAACAGGTCTTCGGGATGCATGTGTTGTCGGGAGAGCGGAGATCGGCCAAGTCCCCGTTGTTATCGGTGTCAGTGATTCGAGATTTCTGATGGGATCGATGGGATCGGTGGTGGGAGAAAAGATCGCTCGTAGTATCGAACTAGCACGCGAGGAAAGTCGACCATTCATCTTCGTCAGTGGTTCCGGGGGTGGAGCGAGGATGGATGAAGGAATGTTCTCGCTGATGCAGATGGCGAAGACTGCCGCTGCGGTCCAGCGATTGCATGAAGTGGGGGGATTGTTCGTCAGCATCTTGACCAATCCCACCATGGGTGGGGCGATGGCGAGTTTCGCAGCCCTGGGCGATGTGATCATCGCAGAGCCGAAAGCTCTGATCGGCTTTGCCGGACCCAATGTCATCAAGCAGACGATCAAAACGGAGCTCCCCGAGGGATTTCAATCCTCCGAATTCAACCTGGAACACGGTTTCCTGGATCTGGTCGTCGATCGCCAGGAAATGCGTGGCACGTTGATCCGGATGCTGGCTTATTTCTGCCAGGAAGCCTGATCTGCCGCAAAATCGCGATTCATCCTCAAGTTCTGTTGCTCGGCTGACGATCCATATGGACGGATCTCTTTTTCGGATCATGGCAGTCCCCGGAGAGGATCCAGAAGGAGCAGGAATCGCATGAATCGCATGAATCGCAACAGAATCCTCGTGCTGGCCCAGGACCGGGATGCCGCCTATGCCATCCGAAATCTATTCGAGTTCGAGCGTCATGATATCGATGTAAGTATCGAACTCGAGGTCGTTCGAGAAGCCCTCGTGGAGCGTGCCTATCATCTGCTTCTGCTCGATTCGAGAGTCTGCCACCACGAGGAATTCGACCTGGTCGATTTCCAGCTCGACCGTGGATTGCAGGTGCCCCTGGTCGTCATCGGTGGAGAGAACACCGGACTACGCAGGAGCCTGCGCTCTCGTCAGGGCCTCCAGGTGATCCATGTCGACCTCGACGGTGAACAACTGCTCGAGACGGTCAACAACTGGAATCCGGAGCCGGAGCCGGACCCGGAAGCTACGGTCTGACCTCGCTGCGCACCCCTCGACACGGTGGTACGATGAACCCTGGACGCACGCCGCGTCGTGGAGGTTCTCATGTCTCACCTGCAGCGGTTCCGTGAGCTCGAAGCCCAGGGTATCGACATCCTGGCGCTGCTTGCCGGTGATCGCGTTCTCGATGACGACCAGTTGCAGGGGATTCTGGCCAACCTCGGTCCGCTCGGACCCGAGTACCACAGTGATCTGATGGAACTGTTGACTCATCGCCGTTTCGATCCCCAAAAGGCTCAGGGGTTGTGGCGAGGAATCCTTCGTCACAAGAAGAAGCTGGAGAATCGTCTGGAGAGGCCGGTTGGCGTCCGGGTTGCAGCGGCCGACTACCTGACCAATCGTCGACCCACCCTGGATGCTCCCCGAGTCGTGCCACGCCAAGAGATGGAGCGACTGATCGCCCAGGTCAATCTCGATCCGCTGACCGAACTGCTCAATCGACGCTCCATCGACGAGACGTTTCGTCTCGAGATCCAGCGAGCCCGACGTTACGGAGGTCTGCTGAGCGTGCTGCTCATCGATCTCGATCAGTTCAAGAAGATCAATGACGGCGAGGGGCATGTTGCCGGCGATGAGGCGCTTGTGGAGATCTCCAGGCGACTGCAGGCGGCCTGCCGGGAGATCGATACTCTGGGGCGCTGGGGTGGTGATGAAATGTTGCTGATTTTGCCGCAGACCAGTGCAGCAGACGCCACCATCTTGTCGGCCAGACTACGTGCTGATGTACGCAAGCAACCGGTGATCTTCACAAATGGTCATCACTGGAATGCCACCATCTCCGTTGGCATCGCAAATTATCCTGATCACGGACACATCGTCCAGGATCTGATCGAGTCTGCCAGTTCAGCATTGCGTCGTGCCAAGGCTGCCGGCCGCGATACGGAGGTCACCGCGCCCGATGGTAAATCTGCACAAGCAGGTAAGATCCTCGGCAGGAGATGGGGTGACTCTCGCGATGAGGATGCCAGCGGTGCAACTGGTGAGAACGATTCCTAGCGGGCTAGTGAAGGTCTCAAGTTCTCCGGTACTGCCGTACGACGTACCCACCCTTGGCACAGCGGACCGACATGCACAAGGGCCCAGGTTCCATCGGTTGCCAGTCTCTGGGTCAGTTGTTTTCGCTGTCGCTCCGGTGGACGGATCAGCACCGCATTTGCCAGTGCCAGCAGTCGCTCCAGCTCTTCATCCAACTGACCACCATCTGAGATGGCGCTCTGGTGAGCCAGGAAAAGGGCTGCTCCGTAGACAGTATTCCGGGAATCCATCGTCGGTTGCAGGCGGCCACCCGAGGCGTGTACGACGGTGCTGCCGAACTCGTATTCGCACAGCACGGCTCCTCTCACCTGCCACTCGGTGGCGAGGATGGTGATGGGAGTTCGCGGCATTATCGTCGACCAGCCGATGCCCGGTCTCCGCCACCCGATGTCCCGTCCTGGTATCCGGCCGATCGATGCGGGATACCCCGAGAACAGTAGCATCAGCACCATGGCGGAAGTCACCACAACCGCGCCACGTCTTGCCCGGTGCATCTTCTCGGGCCAAATACGAGGCCAGTGGGACAACCACAGACCTAGCAGCGGAGAAGACAGCAGGACGGCCAGAACGAAGTGACGCTGCTGGAGCAGCGCCATCGCGATCGCCACCACGATCGCTAGCCGGGCGGCCCGTGGCACTTTCCCTTTGCTGTGGCGAATTCCCTGCTGCAAGGCCCTCAAGAGTGCCAACGCCAGTAGCGGTAGCCCGACCCAGAAGGTGAAGGTGTGCCGGAACCACATCGCGCTCACATTACTGGAGAAGGGGCTGACCCACTCCATTACCCGGTTGGTGAAGACCGGATCGAGGCCGAGCTGGAACGGGAACAGAAATAGACCGAGCCCGTGCGGTTGGAGCACGGTGGCTGCAATGGAACTGACGAGGACCCCGATGCGTTGCCTGGAACTGGCGCGGTGACCGTCGGGAAAGATCAGCAGATCAAAGGTCAAAAACGCGATGCCGAGGATGAACGAAGAGTGGAGGTTCGCCCATAGTGCCATCAGTGGCACCGCCAACCATAGCAGGCGCGGGCGCTCTCGACCGAGCAAGGTGATGCACCACAGACCCAGCACGCTGCACAGACCCAGCAGATGCGGACGCAGCATCAACCGTCTCCCGGCCACCAGCCACAGCGGCCCCAGCAATAGCAGTCGGGCGACTGCCGGCACACCCAGCAGTCGTGCGATCTTGTCCTGCAGCGCTCCCAGTAGCGCCGACAGTGCCACCGCGAGGGCGACCAGACCGGATGTTCCGGCGATCTTGTAGACGACGGCAAACAACAGCGCCGCCAGCCACTCGTGGGCGATCCAGGTGCCGCCGTGACCGTTGGCGGAGAAGGGATCGGTGGTGGGGATTTCACCGTGCTCGATGATCCAGTCGCCGATCGCCAGATGCATCGGCAAATCGTTGTTGGCGAGCGGATGAAAGGCGATCACAGCAGGTAGCAGCAGCGCAAAGAAGATCACCCAGCGCTCCCCGGCGTCCGGCAGGTCTGTGGCTGGGGGAATTTCGGTGTTCATCAGGCACTCTCTCGTGTGGATCGCTCTCGTGGTGGCTCTGCTTCCCTTCCTACAGCAGTCCCCCTGGTAGTGGTATCACTATCTGAAGCCCGGGCATGACCCTCGGCACATCTCCAGATCTCTGGTGCTGCTGTTTGCCGAAGGCCTGCAGAGTCCGACCCCCCCTTGGACTTCCCATACCCCCGGGGCGGAACGTATGATCCCGCCATGCCGATCCCGACCCCGTTCCACGATCGTACAGCGCCCCTGTGCACCTCCTTGCGGTGGAAGGACTGGGCAGGTTTTCACGCAGTATGCCGCTACGGAACCCATCTCGAAGCGGAGTATCACGCCATCCGCCACAGTGCTGGACTGCTCGACGTCTCGCCGTTGACCAAGATCGCCGTTGCCGGTCCCGACGCCGCAGCATTTCTCTCTTTCGTGACCTCTCGTGATATTCAGCGACTGCGCCCGGCCCGGGTTCGCTACGTCGCCATCTGCGATGAGGCAGGGAAACTGGTCGACGATGGAACGGTGATGAACCTGGGAGACGCAGGTTACCGCCTCACGGCGGCTTCTCCCATCTGGCGATGGATCGATCGCTTCTCTGCCGGCTTCGATGTCAGCCTCGTCGATGAGTCCGATTCCATCGCCAGTCTGGCCATCCAGGGCCCGCGCTCTCGCGCCATACTCGAACAAGCGGCGGGCGAAAAGATTCCTCTGCGTTACTTCCAGATGGCAAAGATGTCTTTCGATGGAATCCCCATAGAGATCTCGAGAACCGGCTACACCGGCGACCTCGGCTACGAACTCTGGTGCCAGCCTGAGCACTCCACGGCATTGTGGGATCAGTTGATGGAGGCGGGAAAACCGCATCGCCTTCTTCCCGTCGGCCTCGATGCGCTCGACATCGTTCGAATCGAAGCCGGGTTCGTCTTGCAGGGCATCGACTACTACAGCGCCCCGACCTGCCTCATCGAGAGCCGCAAGTCATCGCCCTTCGAGGCGGGGATCGGATTTGCCGTCGACCTCGGTAGAGGTTCCTTTGTCGGCAGCGAAGCCCTCGAACGGGAAAAACGGATGCCGCCGCGGTGGAAACTGGTCGGTCTCGAACTTTCTCTGCCAGACATCGAAAAACTGTACTCCAGTGTCGGTCTCCCCCCGGTTCTCCCGATCGAGGCGTGCCGCACATCGCGACCGGTGCACCGGCGATCTCGACAGGTTGGCTACATCACCAGTTCCACCTTTTCGCCGATCCTCAAGAGTGCGATCGCCCTCGCCACCGTCGAGGGCAGCGTTGGCGAACCCGGAACCGGTCTCGAGGTCGAGTTCACCATCGAACACGTCCATCATCGGATCCCGGCAACGGTCGTCGAACGGCCCTTCTTCGACCCTCCACGAAAGCGAAACTGAGCGATGGCAGCAGTCTACGATCAGGTGATCATCGGTGGTGGCCACAACGGCCTGACCTGTGCCGCCTACCTCGCTCGTGCCGGACGCAAGGTTCTGGTGCTCGAGGCGCGTCACGTTCTCGGCGGCGCAGCGGTGACCGAGGAGGTGTTCCCCGGCTTCAAATATTCCGTCTGCTCTTACGTGGTGAGTTTGCTTCGACCGGAGATCATCCGCGAACTGGAACTCACCCGACACGGTCTTGAATTGATTCCGCTGGAGTGCTCCTTCTCGCCGTTTCCCGATGGCAGCAGCCTGGTCCGCTGGCCCGATCAGGAGCAAACGCGTCGTGAGATCGCCCGTTTCTCGCGCCGGGATGCCGAGACCTATCCCCTCTTTGGTGATGCGATGATGCGCCTGGCTCGCTTCGTGCGACCGATCCTCGAGATGACTCCTCCGGATGCCATCGATCCGGGACTCGGCGATCTTCTCGATCTGCTCAAACTGGGGCGCAGATTCCGCCAACTCGATCCGGTCGATCGGTTGCGCAAGATTCAGATGTTCACCATGAGTGCCGTCGATTTCCTCGATCGCTGGTTCGAATCCGATGCGCTGAAGGCACCGATGGCGGTCAGCGGCATCATCGGCACCTTTCTCGGCGTGCGCTCCCCCGGAACCGCCTACGTGCTGTTGCACCACTACATGGGTGAGATCGACGGTGCCTCGCGTTCCTGGGGCTTCGCCCGCGGTGGCACCGGTGCGGTCAGTTGCGCCATCGCCGATGCCGCGCGGAGCTTCGGCGCCGAGATCCGCACCGAAGCTCCCGTCGCCCGTATCGATGTCCGAAACGGCGAGGCCCGCACCGTCGTACTCGAGGATGGCACCGAGATCTCAGCGAGACAGATCGTCTCTGCGGTCGATCCGCGGCGGACCTTCTTCGGCCTGGTGGGGAGAGAACATCTCGATCCCGATTTCGCCACGAGCATCGAACGATTCAAGTACCGCGGCTCCTCCGGCAAGGTCAATCTCGCTCTCGACCGACTCCCCAACTTCACTTCGCGCCCCGGCGACGGGCCCCATCTGCGTGGTGACATCGCCATCGCGCCCTCGATCGATGCTCTCGAACGGGCCTACGATGAGGCGAAGTACGGGCGCTGGTCCTCTCGCCCCTATCTCAACATCGTCATCCCATCGGTGGTCGATCCGACCATCGCCCCGCCGGGAAAACACGTCATGTCGATCTTCGTCCAGTACGCTCCCTACCAGCTCGAGGGCGGCCCGGAGTCATGGCCCCAGCATCGTGAAGCGTTCGGCGATACCGTCATCGAGACCCTCGAGGAATACTGTCCCGGTCTCAGCGACTCGATCCTCCACCGCCAGGTGCTCACCCCGTGGGATCTGGAGCAGGAGTTCGGCCTGACCGAGGGCAACATCTTCCATGGCGAACTGTCGCTCGAGCAGCTCTTCTTCCTCCGTCCGACCGCTGGCTGGGCTCGCTACAAGACGCCGGTAAAAAATCTCTGGATGTGCGCATCGGGGACCCACCCGGGCGGCGGGGTGATGGGCGCGCCAGGGCGTAATGCTGCTCGCGCTCTGCTGAAAGCGAGGGTCTGAGGTGACGCAGGAGCGAACCGATCTGCTGGTGGTTGGAGGAGGTATCGATGCGCTCGCTGCGGCGACGATCGTCGCTCGCGCGGGTCGCTCGGTGCGGCTCATCTGCAGTGAAGCCAGCCTCGGTGAGATCGACGCCAGCTGGGAGTTTCATCCTGGCTACCGCAGTGCCGGTCTGCGCTGCCTGTCGGCACCGCGGCCCGCGGTCGTCGCCAAACTTCGACTGGAGGATTTCGGCTACCGTTCACGGCTTGCCCCCACAACTGAAGAGTCGCGCCCGCTGTCTGAGCCTCTGCTCGACGAGATGGCACCGATCCTCGCCACCATTCAGGAATTCGCCGACGGTGCTCCGCGTGAGTTGATCGACCCCTCGTTTCTGGAGATGTTGCGCCTCGGTGGAACGCTTCATAGAACCCGCCGTGCCATGGGAAAATATGCCTTCGCCGATGCCCTGCGTGTTTTGCCGATGAGCATCGAGGACTGGCTGAGCGAACGTTTCGACGAGCCGCGGCTGCGTGCCCAGCTCGCCGCGCCGGCGCTCTTTGGTGGCTGGGTCGGGCCACTGTCACCATCGACGGCATTCCTGTGGCTGCTAGCACATGCTGGCGGTGCCCACGAACCTGTCGGCGGCGGGCCGGCGCTGGTCTCTGCCCTCGAGAAGGCGGCGCGCGAGGCAGGGGTCACCATCGAAACCTCGACAACGGTCGACGGCTGGACCCTCGAGCAGGGGAGAGTGGTCGGGGCCAGCACCGATGGTGGCGAACTGCGAGCGAAGCAACTCCTGTCCACCGCCCATCCGAGCATCACCTTGCTCGAGCGGCTGGGGGCACGGGAGGTACCGGCCGCGCTACGCGAGGATCTCGGGGCCTACCGCAGTCGCGGTATCGTCGCGGTGATGCATATCGCTCTCGACTGTCCCGTCGAGGGTCCCGAGCAGCGCTGGATCGGTGATTCCCCGCTCGACTGGGAGCGTGCCTTCGACGCCGCCAAGCACGGCACCATCCCCGAACGGCCGTGTCTGCGGCTGCGCGTGGCGAGCGCTGACGATCCTTCCATCGCTCCTGAAGGCTGCAGCGTTCTCAAGTTGCAGGTCTTCGCCGTTTCCGTGGTCGGTCCCGATGAGGCCGATCGCCAGCGCGAGACGCTCGAAGCGCGCGTCCTCGAGCAGTTGGCGCGGGTCGATGAAAACTGGCCCGGGGCGGTCGTCGCCAGTGAACTGATCACTCCCACCGACCTCGAGCACCACCATCATCTTCCCGGCGGCCACCTCGAGCACGGCGAACTCGCGCTCGACCAGGTCTTCTCGCTCAGGCCGTGCGTCGGGATCGGCAGTTACCGCACCCCTGTCCCCGGGCTGTGGATCGCCGGTGCCGGCACCCACCCTGGGGGGCCCTTCCCCGGAAGTTCCGGAGTCCTCGCCGCCGGTCAGATCCTCGCGGATGGTTGAGCATCTTCGCAGTCG
>DCAA01000024.1:26059-27793 GCA_002311345.1 Planctomycetes bacterium UBA1146
CACGCTCGCATCTTCACTTTGTCCGGGGAACAATGGTGATCGAAAAACGGTTCGGCAATGCGAAATCCCTCGGTCACCTGGGCAAGGATGAAATTGAATCAAGTAGCTCCGGTTATTGGCGAGCAGCGGATCGCCAGCCTCGATGTGCTGCGCGGTTTCGCGCTGCTGGGCATCCTGGTGATGAACATCCAGACCTTCGCGATGCCGGTCGCTGCCTACGGAAACCCGACCGCCTACGGCGATCTGCAGGGGATCAACCTGTGGGTGTGGCAACTGGGCTATCTGTTCTTTGATCTGAAATTCATGACTCTGTTCTCGATGTTGTTCGGCGCCGGGGTGCTGCTCTTCATCGATCGGGCCACGGCCCGCGGTGCGTCAGCCGCAAAGTTGCATTACCGACGCAGTGGTTGGCTGATCCTGTTTGGACTGCTGCACGCTCATCTGCTCTGGTACGGCGACATCCTCTTCACCTATGGCCTGTGTGCGATGCTGGTGTTCTTGTTTCGCAACCGATCAGCGCGTTCGCTACTGATCTGGGCACTGCTGTTCACATCGGTCTCGTGGGGTTTCACTCTCTTCACCGGTTTCAGCTGGGAGCACATCCCCGAGCAGGAACGGGTCCAGATGGAACAGGACTGGAAACCAGATCAGTCCGTCATCGATGCAGAGATCGCCGATTACAACGGTGGATTTGCCCGCTGGTTACCTCGCAACAGCGCGGTGGCCCTGATGCTCGAGACGTTCCTGTTTCTCATCGTGTTCGTGTGGCGGGTCACCGGCATGATGTTGCTGGGGATGGCGCTGTACCGCTGGGGGGTATTGAGCGCCGAGCGCGATGGGCCGTTCTATCGCCGGCTGCTGGTCGCCGGAGCGGTGATCGGTCTGGCGCTCATCATCACTGGCATGGTCAAGAATCATCAGGCTGGCTACACGGTCGAGTACAGCATGTTCAATGGCACCACCTGGAACTACTGGGGCAGCGTCGCGCTGGCGCTGGCCTACATCGGTCTGGTGGTGGGTGCGGTCCGCAACGGTGCGTGGCCCGCTCTGCAACGACGCCTGGCGGCGGTCGGTCGCATGGCGTTCAGCAACTACATCCTGCATACCGTCATCGCCGTTGCCATCTTCCGCGGACTCGGCATCTTCGGTGATGTCGAACGGTGGCAGCAGTTGACGATCGTTATCGCTGTCTGGCTGTTGCAACTGTGGCTGTCACCGATGTGGCTGGCGCGATTCCGTTTTGGCCCGCTCGAGTGGCTGTGGCGCAGTCTCACCTACTGGCAGAGGCAACCGATGGGTCGTGGATGAGAAGTGACAGAAGTTCGGATCGCCACTGCTGCCAGGTGGTGCTGTCGCTGCTGTTGCTACCGGGAATCGACCGGGGGTCTGTTCGGCGAATCTTGGCCGATCGAGAGTCACTGCCTGAAGATTGCGACCAACTGCTGGAAATGGTGGCTCGAAGCGACCTGATGAGTCCCGTTCGGCCTGACATCGAGCACTTCTCCAGCGCCTGGGACAACGTCAGCAGACTTCTCGAATCGCTGCCGGCGAAGAACCTCGAGGTGATTCCTTTTTCATCGAGTCGGTTTCCCGGGCCGTTGCAAAGGATCGAAGACGCGCCGGCGCTGTTGTTTGTGCGCGGTTCGGTCGATGTTCTGCAACGACATTGCATCGCCGTGATCGGCAGCCGCAGCGCCGATGATTTTGGCCAGCAGATGGCCACCACTGTCGGCA
>DCAA01000024.1:28003-29005 GCA_002311345.1 Planctomycetes bacterium UBA1146
GACCAGTTCATCGAACGAGATCGTCTGCAGAGCGGTCTTTCCCGTGGGGTGATCTTCATCCAGTCGGAGTTGACGGGAGGAGCGCTGCACACGGTGCAATTTGCTCGCCAGCAGCAGCGACCTATTGCCGCGATCGTTGCTCCGGAAAATGATGTCTCAGGAGAGTTGTATGCGGGGAATCGGCGGTTGATCGACGATGGGGGTGTCTGGCCGATCTCTCATTTGACCGATCTCGATCGATTCCTGTCGCAACATCAGGCCGGTTGATAGACCCATCGGCCGCCGTGTATCGTGGGTTGCACGGATAGTTGGTACACCCGTACTTTTCTGGAGGGCGCGGCAGCACGCGACAAAATTTCTAACTATCTTTCAATAACGAGAACCTTTCGTCAGATCACGAGGAGAGGAGAGGCAATTAATAATGAAAAAGAAAATACAAGCGCATGACGGGATCGTCGGAGCCACTTACATGCTCAGTGTTATCCTGGGTTTTTTCGTGAGTCTGCAGTGGCTATGGATTGCTGGTGCCGTCGCAGGATTGCAGATCATTAGCCCGATCACACGTTTCTGCCCGGTCTACTTTGTCCTCAATAAAATGATGCCCGACACCGAGCCCATCCAGGATGGGAGTCGGACCTAGCCTCTATCTGGATTGTGCCTGGGATACTGGGTTTCGAGCAAGATGCCGAGCTCCGGGTGCGTGGGGCAGAGAGACGGGCTGGTACATCGCTTTTCAGTACACTGCTTTTTCTGGAGGTTGTAATGCTTCGCAACATCGGTGCGGTCATCGCAGGCCTGATTGTCGGGATGGCGCTCAACATGGCGCTCATCATGGTCAACCTCATTCCTTTCCCGATGCCCGAAGGGCTGTCGATGCAGGACCAGGAGGGCTTCAGTGCGTGGGCCAGTACCCTGCCCGACACGGCTTTCATCCTGCCGATGGTGGCGCACCTTGCCCAGGCCTTCTTCGGTGGTTGGGTGGCGGCTCGCCTCGGTGCGTCG
>DCAA01000024.1:29144-29926 GCA_002311345.1 Planctomycetes bacterium UBA1146
GGCAACATCGAGGTGAAGCGCCGCGCGGCTCTCGCCGGTTAACTCTTGAACAGCGCTGACCCGACCACTTCGGGAGTACCTGGCAAGCAGCCGCAGATTCGAAAAGCAGGTGTGCGCTGCGACCACATCCCGTTCGAGGTGCCGGATCGTCCTCATTCCATCATCCAGCACTGGCGCCATCTCAACTTCCTCCACTGGCAGGCCGATCCGCAACGAATCAGCCGCTACCTGCCCGACGGCCTCGAACTCGATCTGTACCAGGACAAGGCTTATGTGGGTCTTCTGCCGTTCCAGATGAAGCACGTCCGACCGAGACGGACCGTACCGATTCCCGGGATCTCTTATTTTCCGGAGTTCAATCTACGCACTTACGTCAAGTATCAGGGTCGAGGGGGCATCCTGTTTCTGACCCTCGAGGCCCAGAGCCGCATGGCGTGTTGGTATGGGCAGCGCTCTTATGGTCTTCCCTACCGGTATGCCAGAGGGAGTGTCCAGGTCGTGGAAGATCAGTACCGCTGGCAGACGCGCCGGGTTTCTGACGGTCTCGAACTGATCGGATCCTGCCAGGCCTTCGGCGAATCGATGCAGGCGCAGCCTCGATCACTGGAGGAGTTCCTGTTCGAACGCTATCTCACGTACACCGTCCACGACCGTCAGTTGAAGATGGTGCGTGCCATCCACGACCCCTGGAAGTTTCGAAGCGCCGAGGCGACCATCGTCTCGAACACCTTGCTCGATTCATACGATCTGGGAATTTCCGATGCACTCCAGCCCGATCTGGT
>DCAA01000010.1:0-1732 GCA_002311345.1 Planctomycetes bacterium UBA1146
TTCTCGTTGTCATTGACCGTCACCACGAAGGTGGCCGTCGACATGTTCCCTGCAGCATCGGTGGCGGTGTAGGTCACTGTTGTATCGCCTACCAGGAAGGTCGAGCCGCTCGCAATGTCTGGAACCGCAGCGAGGGTGCCGTCGCAGTTGTCTTCAGCTGACGGCATCTCCGTCCAGGTCACCACGGCGTCACAGCTACCGGCGTCATTCTTCTGCATGATGTCTATCGGCATTCCCGAAATCACCGGCGCTTCGCTATCGGGAATCGTGCAAGTCGTCATAACGCTGCACTCCGCAGCTGCCGAATCGGTAGCATTGAACGTTCCCACCAGTATGTAGGTGACGGTGGGATCCGTTTGTACGACCGAGTACATGTCAGTCAGCGAACTGCCTACGGGTGTGAAGGTTGCGATCGGTACGGTCGCAGTGGAGCCCACGTATAGATTTAACTGGTCGTAGACCATCTCATTGGTCCATGTCAGCAATACTTCACAAAGGCAGTCGTCGACTTCCATGCATAAGAAGTTGGTCACCGGATGCGGGATCACCAGCAGGAAACCGTTCACGACCTCCACTCCAGGCGGCGTTCCCGATTCGTCGTACGTCACCGGAGGATCGGGCGGAAGTGTGTCATCGATAACCTCGATGAGTACGTCGCCGATAGGAGAGCCAAGAGCACCGGAGAGAGCGCTGGTAAACTCGATGTCTGAGTCAGTGCTCGGCTTGTCCGATCCATCCGTGAAGTGGAGAACAGCGATTTCCTGATCGGGACCCATCGTGAGGAAGTCGGTCAACGTCTGGTCGGGAATTGTCAGCTGCAGCGTGGCCCCTTTAAAGCTGGGGGGAGCTCCGGAAGGGGTTGAGGAATTAGCGTCAGTATCCCCCGTGGCTTCCTGTGTATCGACCAGAAACTGCCCGGCTCCGCTACCACCATTGAGGGCAGTCAATGCGGAACCCTGGGTGATCGAGGTAAGATCCAGAAAACCCTTATAGGTGAAGCCGAAGGTCACGTTGGAGGCTCCAACGGATGTATTCACATCGAGATAGATCGGCACATCGACCGAACCATTCGGCAACACCGTGTGAGCCCCAGCATGCAAGGTGAAGGGCGATTGCCCCTGGCACTCACCGGTAGCAAAACCCGTGACCAGCGTGGTGGTCAGAATCACCCAAATTCCAGCTTGAAATCTCGACATGCGACGACCTCTCCTCCTCGGTGCATAACCCAAAAAAGCGGTATCCCACGCGTTGCCCGACCACCGATAATCTGTCAAGGAAGGTATGAGGAGCCCTGAACCGGGCCAAAGAAATCCACGCCGGACTCCGCAACACACATCTCCTCGTCGACCCGTCGATGGATATGGTTTCAGTAGGATATTGTCACTCTAAGTCGATATCAATATATGCAATTCAGTCACTACTACCCGAAGCCCTGAGGTGCCTCAAGGGATTTATTTTTATTTCTACCCTGTCCATTCCCATTCCGGTCGTGATCGATGTGTCCAGGAATCGTCAGTTCAATCCGCTGGAATACCACCCAGGCTTGCAATCGAATTCAAGACTTAACATGCCTCAGATAGCCATGAATAAAAGGCATACATCTCTGTTGTGATTCGAAGTAAACACGTCGTGCTGAAGCACCCGTCGCCAACTGGCGGCGGGTGCCTCGGTCCCGATTGCGTGCATCCTGGCGACACTGGTCGACGGCGTCCCCCGGGCCAAGATCATCGAC
>DCAA01000010.1:1927-9557 GCA_002311345.1 Planctomycetes bacterium UBA1146
GATCGTGCGGGTGATCACCGACGAAGAGCCGGTGCGCCCCAGTCTGCGGCTGAAATCTCTCACCGGAGAACAGTCGAGTGAAATCGATGCTACAGAGCGACCAACTCTGCCTTCAAGCCTTCCAAACTTCTCCTTGCGGGCTGTAGTTCCCGATGACATCGCGTGTATCCACGATCAAGGAGGCATGCTCGGCAACCAGCGGCCAATCGATGGCTTGATGATCGGTCACGATCACCACGCAATCCTGAGAAGCGAGGTTCTCCGCTGTTAGTTCGATGGAGCAGAGCTCGAAATGATAATTTCGCATTCTGGGGAAGGATGGAATGTGGGGATCGTGATAGGAAACATTCGCCTCCTCATCCTGCAGCAGTCTCAAGATTTCTGCAGCAGGGGTTTCCCTGGCATCGTTCACATTTGCTTTATAGGCGATTCCCAGCAGTAGCACCCGAGCACCATCGATGTTCTTGTCACGATGTTGAAGTGCTTCGCGAATCTTCGACACAACGAAAACCGGCATGTTGGTATTGATCTCGCCTGCGAGCTCGATGAAGCGAGTAGGGATCCCCTCTTGCTGCGCCTTCCAGCTCAAGTAATAGGGATCGATGGGAATGCAGTGCCCCCCCAGACCGGGTCCCGGATAAAACGCCTGAAATCCGAAAGGTTTTGTGCTGGCAGCCTCGATCACCTTCCAGATGTCGATATCCATCCGTTGCAGGATGACTTTCATCTCGTTGACGAGCGCGATGTTGACCGATCGATAGATGTTCTCCAGAATTTTCGCAGCTTCTGCAATCTCGGCGCTCTCGACCCTGTGCATCTGACGAAAGGCGGTGGAGTAGAGAACTTCTGAGATTTCTGTACTGGTTTCGTCGAGACCTCCCACCAGTTTGGGGATATCTCGCAAATCATGATCCTTGCGACCGGGGTCTTCACGTTCCGGGCTGAAAGCAACAAACAGATCCTCACCGAGCTTAAAACCTTGCTCCTCGAGAATCGGCAACACTATTTCACGGGTGGTTCCCGGATAGGAGGTCGACTCCAGTACCACGAGAGTTCCTGGCTCGATGTTTTGTGCTAACGCGCGGGTACTGGATTGCACGTATTGAAGATCGAGCTGCCTCTTATCATCGAGCGGAGTCGGAACACAAAGGTGAACGCTATCGCATCGCGAAAAACTGGCGGGATCGCTGGTTCCTTCAAATCGATCGGAAGATGCAAAAACCTGATAGAGCTCTGGTCCCAGGTGATCCAGATAGGCCTCTCCTCAACTGAGCATCTCGATCTTCTCTTCATCGGTATCGAAACCGATCACTCGAAAGCCTGCGGAATGAAATTCTGCCGCCAGAGGTAACCCCACGTAACCCAGGCCGACCACTGCCACCACAGCAGATCGATCCTCGATCCGTTCTCTCAGTTGACGAAGATGTGATTCGTAGATTGGAGCCTCCCTCTGCTCACGTATCAGTAAAGCCTCGATCACCGATGGTAAAGCCCTTCACCCTTGTTCCAAATGGCCTCAATAGGCTTTCGGGGCCTGAGATCCCCCCTGCTGGCATTTCTCCAGACTCTCGCCAATCAGATCGATCTCGGATATCATTCCTGTAGGTCAATGCGCCGAAGAGACGCACGACGACAGGAAGGAATCCTGATATGAGCCGTAAGAAGTTGCTCTGGACCGTCTGGGCCGTTGTTCCGGTCCTGCTCGCCATCTGGTGGTTCGGTCCGGGCCAGGATCTACAGGCACGGACCAGGGTCGCATCCACCGTCGAGCAGGCGATCACCGCCGCCGAGGGCAAGGACTGGAAACTGGCTGCCGAGTTGTTCGGTCAGGCGATCGGCGAGGCTCCATCGGATTCTCCCGAGTCGAACCGCTGGCTGCGCCTGCGGGCGAGCCACGCCGAGTTCATGTCGGGCAACACCTGGAACGGCATCTCCGGCATGGAAGAGGTGCTGGCAGAAGCCAAGGAAGCCGACCCGGCATTGGCACGGGATGCACGCGCACGCATCGCTACGGCCCAGTACTTCGCCACCTGGAAACTACGCCTCGAGGGAGCCAAGCCAGAAGTGTGGAAGCCGGAAGCCGAGAAGGCACGCCAGCACTTCCGCCTGCTCGCTGAAGATGCCGAAGCTCGCGGCGCTGCCGAAACAGAAGATCTGAAGAAGAACGTCGAGTCGGTGATCTGGCTCGAACGGATGGACCTCGCCGAGTTGCAGTCGTTGCCACTGCCTGGCGCTTGCTGACAGGGTACCGGGCTCCTCGGTTCGAGGGGCAATGGCAAGAACCCAAGAATTGGCGACAGTCGCGGCAAGGCGAACAATGTTGGCGCCAGCCGTACGAGAGCCAACGGTTCCGGTTCCTGAGACTGGTATCAGGCTTTGAAGACTAAACAGGACCGCATCGAATCTCGATGCGGTCCTGTTTTTTCATGTCCACCAATACCGGTTCAATCTCCCTTCTCCTCCAACGCAGTGCATAGTTCGCTCGATGGCTCGATGATCTTCATTTACAATCTTCGCATCGGCAAATACCCGCAACCGGACCGTATTCCTTCAGGAGTTTCCATGACCGTTCACCTGCGTATCTCATTAATCATCACCCTGCTGGGCAGTTTGCTGGCAGCCGAAGTACTAGAAGCCCAGGCCGCTCGCCCCATCCGGCGCTCCGCTCTCCAGCGGATCCCCGGGGCTTTGCCAGCAGGAGCCGTTCCGATCCTGGTGGGTCAGGTACCTGCAGGTGCGGGACTGAAGAATACGTTTCCGCCGCTGCCACCCAATCATTTCGTCGGACAAGACTGCACCAGCTGCCACAACCCGGCTTTCATGGCTGCCTATCTCGCATCGATTGCAGCTCCCGTCGCCAACACCGAGCCACTCAATGTCTCGGTGGCTGACGAGGAGCCCACCATCTCCATCGCCGATGCGCTACGGAAGACGTCTCTCGCTCGACCGCGCAGCATCGAAGCGGTACTGGCAGCCCGACGCGACCTCGCCTTCGGCGGGTTGAAGGAGATGCCGGCTGAAGATGCCAGCGAACAGAAGTTAGCGACCGCTCGGGCCGAGCGGATTGCACTGCTCATCCGGTCGGGAAACTGGACCGGTTACCAGCAGGAACTGGATGCCTGTGGCGATCAAGCAAACGACGTCCATCGAAGATGCGTACAATTGCTGGCCCAGCACGATCAGGCGATGCTGCCCGAGGAGGTGCTCGACCTGGCCACCGTGAACCTGCCTGCGATGGAAAGTGCGCTGACTGATCCTGAGGCTCCGGAAGTGGTGTTCATCCCTACGACCATCAAACCCGGCGAAGACAGCGAATTGCCCGAGTTTCCGATCGATGCAGACCCCGGCAATCTCCCCGTCGCCGTGCGTAGCACCGCAACTGTCGCGACCCTGGTCGTCCCCCCAAGGGCCGTGGCCTCACGACTGGCGACCCGGCGTTCGGTCGAGGCCACCGTTGCCTCGGCAAATGAGGCTGCCGCTGCCCCGTCAAATATCGATCCACTTCTTCGATCCTACGCAACGCTGCTCAAGAAAGCGGCAACTCGCGGATCGACTCGCACCCTCTTGCAGCGACTCGAGGCAGGCGTCGGCCAGTTCGGTGGCAGTGATCCGGAAAACCGTGCGCGCGCCTGCGATCTGCTGGTCGCCGCCGAGTTGCACGCCGAGGCGAAACCATACCTCGAACCACTGCCGACCGAGGGAGATGCCAGCGCCGAGCTCCGCATCCGGCACGGGCTCTATCACCGTGCCGTCGCCGCGAAGGAAAAAGAACTGAAGGTGAAGCGGGAGCACCAGACCCGTTCGGCAGATCTGTTCTCGGCAGTAGCCGAGGACAGCTCCGCCGAGGCGAAGGACCGCACTCGATCGGTGGCCTTGCTGAGCGAACTGCTGCCCGCTCTCTCGCCGAGATGGACAAACCAATGGCGCGCACGTGTCTTCGCTGGAGAAGGTGCAGTGGGCCAGGCGATGCTCGCCCAGCTGGGAGAGAAAGCCCGGAAACTGTTCCAGACCCGCGGTTCCGCCGTGAATCAGCGACTGGAGGTGATGCGGGCCATCCGAACCACCATCGACGCATTGTTGGATCAGGTGGGAACCGAGATCGGTCCCTGGCAAGCATCCATCGATGTGCTGGCGGTGGCCTTCGCCGATGAAGCGAACCTCAGTCTTGGAAGACCGGTCTCGACTGCCGCTAACCGTCGTCCCAGTCGCCCCATCCCCGCCAAGGATCTGGTCGACGCGGCTCCTGACGGTCGCTGGGTTCGCGCCATCGCTCCATCCTTGCGCCAGGCCTGTACCCTGGCGGCCATCGCTTGCGCTGCCCGTGCCGATGAGCCCGCCCACGCGATGGAGGCACTGCGGGCTGTCGCCGCCGATCCTGCCGTCGATATCTCCGAACTGGCCTCCACCCTCATCTCCGAGTGGCAGAGAAATCTCGATCCGAACCGTCCCGACGATGAGTTCTTCTCATCGCGTATCATCACCTCCAGCGGTGTGTTCATCAGATCCTTCGGAGGCCAACCGAGTGCCCCGTTGACCCGTTCCAAGCAACGCCGAAGCCTTCGTCAACTCGGTGAGATGGTCACTGAACTGAAAGAACTGGGCGTTCCTGACATCGACTGGGAGGTGCTGGTCCGGGCCTTCACCGCCAGCCACAGCCAGGCAGAGGTCTACAGAATCGAGGACATCGAGCAGTTGTTCGGGCCTCTCGATGAACTTCCCAATGAAGTGGCCGAACCACTCGCCAGAGCGATGTGGCGCCAGTTGCAACGAAACTGGCGTAGCCCCGAGTTGCAACAGGCGAAGGGGACCCGCCGAACGACCCTGGAACTACAAGGTGAGGTGGAGCGCGGTTACCGCCTCGCACAACAACTGGCCCATCACGCTACCGATCAGGCACCAATGACATGGGTGCCACAGATGCTCGCCGGCAATCTCTACTTCGATCTGGGAGAATTCTGGCGAGAACTCGATCCTGACCTGGAAAGATATGTTCCCCAGCGGGAAGCGGCCTTCTCCTGTTATTCGGAAGCGATACGCATCTACAAAGAGGGTCTTGTGGCCGGACGAGAAAAACGCACGGTCGTTCCGCACCTGCAGTGGTTCACCAGTGCGCTCGGTGCCAGCGAACTGAGTTTCCTCACCATGACCACGAAACCCGAAAATGATCAGGTCGGACTGCTCATCGAAGCGATCGAGTCGCTCGATGTGGACGAAAACCAGCAACATCGAGGTCTCTTTGCCGATGCCGTGGAGAAGGCCATCGGACGTGTGCCTGCTGATCTGCGCTCGAGATTCGTTCGCCATTCGATGCGTGTCATCGGTAATCACCCTCTGGGTCGTGGCACGCGACGCCTGGCTCGGTTGTACGAGGATCTGGAATCAGAGGTGGAACTTTACATCAGTATCGACGGAAGCGTCGATGTCGGTACCGAGCCCTTCGGGGTGCGAGTCTCCTTGCGTTATACCGATGCTCTCGAAAGAGAAACCGGCGGATTCGATCTGTATCTGCGCAACCAGGTCTATGTGCGGTTGGCTCCGCAACCGATGGATTACAAGGACGATTTCGAGGCACGGCTGCGCGAGGCCTTCGATGAACACTTCGAGATCGATGCTCTCCAGTTCAACTCGCCAGACTTCCGTCCTTACTCGTTCCAACGACCCGGTTGGATGGAAAAGTCGTTCGCATACCTGATCCTGCGTGCCAGGGATCAATCGGTCGACCTTCTTCCCCAGGTACGTATCGATCTCGATTTCCGTGACGGCACCAACGGTTCAGTACGGGTGCCGGTGGTCTCTTCGGTGATCCCCATCCTGGCGACCAAGAACTCGGGAGCGCGACCCACCGAAGGCGATATTCAGGTCGAGATCACACTCGATGACCGAGAACTCTATTCCAGAAAACTGAAACTGGAGATCCTCGCCCAGGGACTCGGAGTTCTGCCCGAACTGAACGGGATCTTGCCAGACTGGCAAGAAAATCTGACATCGAGCGGTTACGCACTCGCTGAGATCGACGGGCTGCTCGATAACGGTCTCAACGTGGTCAAGATCGAACCGGAGATCCTGCCTATCGTTCCCGAGTCGGAGCGTTCCTGGACCATCCATCTCGAGGTTCCCGAGAGTCTCGACAGCAGTGAAGTCTTCCACTTCCCTGCCGCTGCCGATGGTATCGAACTCACCTGCAAGAAATATGCGGATTTCGACATCATCACTCTGGAAGAGCCGGTAGCGGCATTGATGATCCCGGCTGCCGGGCTGCCGAAGTGGCTCACGATCGCCATCGCCGCCATCGTTGCGGCCTTCCTGCTCGTGATGCTCGGACGCAAGAAGAAGGTCGAAGAGATAGTAATTCCCCGCTGGCGTATGCCGGAAGAAGTCAGTCCACTTTCGATCGCTCACCTGCTCCGTCGAATCGAGGAAGAAGAGGGGCTCATCGACGAGAACGATCTTCCCGCTCTCCAGCAAGAAGTCGCCACCATCGAAGCCCGTTACTTCGCAGCAGAGAGTGAATCAGAAATCGATCAACAATCTCTGGAGAAAACGGCACAGCAATGGCTCAATCGATCCAAAAACTGATGATCCGCTCCCTACTGCTGTTACTCCCGCTCGCCCTCGGTTGCCAGACGATCAACGATCTCACTTCGCAACCGGAAGGCCCGTGGACACGGGCAGAGTTGAGCGATGCCAAACAAACCTCTTCGCTGGCGGATGTGAACGCGTTCATCGCCGAATTGAAGAGCCAGGGCGCTCCCATCGTCGTCTCGACCCTGGGAAAGAGCGCCGGGGGGCGTGACATCCCGCTGGTGGTGCTCGCCGATCCTCCCTGTATCAACGGAGACGAGGCACGTGCTTCTGGGCGAGCCGTGATCTACCTGCAAGCCAACATCCATGGTGGCGAGGTGGAGGGGAAAGAAGCGGCACTGGCGATACTCAGAGATGCTTGCCGCGGCAAGTACCCGCTGTGGTTGCCGAATCTGGTGATCGTGTGCGTCCCTGTCTACAACGTCGACGGCAACGAGGCACTGGGACCAGGACTGCGTCAACGAGGTCACCAGGATGGACCCGACCCGGTCGGTCGACGTACCAACGATGACCGGCTCGATCTCAATCGTGATTGCCTCAAAGCGGATTCTCCCGAGATGCGTGGCGTACTGGCTCGAGTCTGGAAGGTGTGGGATCCACACGTGGTACTCGATCTCCACACCACCAATGGAACCCGTCACGGATTCAGCCTCACCTACTCGCCACCACTGGGTGCCGATGTCGATGCTGCCATCCAGCACTGGTCGAAGAAGGTGCTGCTTCGCGATGTCGCCGACAAGTTGCGAGAAAAGCACGGCATCCTCACTTTTGACTACGGCAATTCATCGAGTCGCAGCCAACCGCGAAGCTGGACCTCCTTCTCGCCCCAGCCGAGGTATGTCACCAATCATGCCGGGATCAGGAATCGATTTGGCATCCTGTCGGAAGCGACCTCGTTTTTACCGTTTGCTCATCGCATCGAGGCCACCACGCTGTTCACCTCTACCGTAATCACTCATGTCGCCGCCCATGTCGATGATGTGATCAGGATCTGCGCCGAGGCCGATCAGCGCAGCCGCCAGATGGCCGATGAGGGCGGGAAATTGGG
>DCAA01000010.1:9680-18150 GCA_002311345.1 Planctomycetes bacterium UBA1146
TCCATCGTCCACGATGTGCGCGTCGATTTCCGTGCCGTGACGTCCAGATCAGTCCCGGCCGGGTGGCTGGTTCCGCGTGAAGAGACCCAGTTGATCGAGCGGATCCGTCTCCACGGACTGCAGCACGAGGTGCTCGCGGGAGATCAACTCCTCACCACCGAAAGTTTCTGGATCACGGAAGTCACCGCTTCACCGCGGCCATACCAGAATCGAATCAATCGCACCATCGACGGAGAGTTACGCGAAGAGAATCACATCGCGAAGATCGGAGATGTTCTGGTTCCATCCCGACAAGCTCAGGTGCGAACCGCATTCTGGTTACTGGAGCCGGATTCATCTGATGGGGCAACAACCTGGTCGCTGCTCGAAACTCCTCTGCGTGTGGGAACTCCACATCCGATTCGAAGAGTCCAACTGGTAGCGAAGCAATAACACTCTATTTCCAGAGTTTTGTTTCTTGATGGAACCAATCGGCGCACCAGTTCTCGAATTTATGATGTCAGGCAAGGGATGATATTTCCACATGACCTGTATCGCTGGTATTCGAAACGCCGAACAAGCTAAAAGTTACCCACTGTCTCGAGTTCAATTTTTCTCAGCGATAGTGGACAGTCAATTCCCGCATCGGTAGCCTCGATGATACTCATCTGGCAACAGATGAATTATTGGGGTCCTGACGGGAGAAATTCTGTCAGGGCCTTTTCTAATTGCTGCATTTCCCTCGAAAGAGCTCCGTTGACCCGAAGCACTGGCGGCGAGAAACTCCCGAGGTGTTTACTTACCCGTCCTCCCCACCCACCAGGAATTACGACAGCCTCGTGGGAATCTACGATCTACTGGCGACCTGCTGGTCGGGAGTTGCCATCGAGATGGCAAGGATGTGGTGTGCTGAACGGGTCTCTGCAGGTGAACGGGTCATGGTCGTGGGCCCGGGCACCGGAGCTGACGCCGCCTGCATGACGCATAGGGGCGCGCATCTGCTCCTGATCGATCACTCTCGCAAAATGCTGGAGGTTTCGGTGGGGAGATGCCGCTCGGAGGGAAAAACGGTTCCGCAACAAATTCACGGCGACTTTCGCATACAGACAGCACTCGAGCCCCAGGACTCAGTGGTAGCACCATTCTTTCTCAACGTCTTCTCTGCGACAGAAGCTCTCCAGGTGATGAAACAGTTACATGATTCGATCCACCCGGGAGGTCGAATCCTGATCAGTGATTTCAGTGTCCCACCCCGAAATCTCTTCTCCCGCCTCCTCATGGAGATCTGGCATGGAATCCCGATGGCTTTCTTCGTTCTGTGGACGGGGAATGCCTTCCATGGTGTCCATGACATCCATTCGATGGCATCGAAAACGGGTCTCGAAGTGACAGATCGAAAAAGATTTCGGATTCTGAAGTGGGGTCCTTGCTGGATCGAAGCTCTCGAACTACGCAAGATAAACACAACATGAACCGCATTCTGCGCTACAGGCTGAGTCCGATCATGGCGACAGTTGGATTATCCTGCTGGACCATCCAGGTTCTCTCACCGTTCGAAGGCGCGGTATCGGTCGTCATCGCCATCGCTGCGGCAACATGGATCATCTATCCCCTCGATCCCATCCTCGATCCGCGGGATCGAGATGCGGGAGAAGGGATAAGGAGTTGGACCTCAATTCGACTGCTCGTCGCGATGATCATCTTTGTCACGGCAACGATCGAATTGCGCAATGAAACCAGACTGATGGCCTGGATCGGATTGCCGCTGGCGGCCCTCTATGCGATTCCTTTGCAGGGGAAGAGACTCAAGGATCATTCCATTACAAAGATCCCCTTCATTTCGCTGGCGGTAACCATCGCTTGTGTCGGGATTCCGTGGCTACAGTCAGACGGGGGGCAGCCATTGCAGATCACATTGCTCTCCATGGCGATGTTATTGCTGGTGACATCGAACGTGATTGTATGTGATCTGCGTGATCGTGTTCGAGACCAACTGGCGGGACTGAAGACGCTGGCGACTGAAAGACCCGCCAGCGCTCTCAAACTCATCCGTGGTCTGTTCATGGTGATCTGCCTGCTGGCTTCATCGATCGTGGTGATGGAGCCCACGGCGATATCGATGGGACAGGGTATCGGGTTACTGCTGGCAACCATCACCCTCAACATCGCGGCATCCACAAAACAACAACCGATCTTGATGACCCTGCTGGCGGATGGTTCGCTGGCACTTCCAGCGCTCTGCGGCGCCCTGGTCCCGGGATAAGCGCTGCTAGTTCGAAGCCATCGACCAGTGAACTGTATCGGAAACGGCAATTCCGACCGCTTCAACACCACCTTCACCAGCGACTGTGACTCGAATCTTGCTCGTCGATGGAGATCCTTTACATTCCACCCAGGTCTCACTGGTCGGAGAATGGGAAAGATCTGGCCCGCTGTATACCTCGATCCAGCGATTCCAGTCATCGAGGATCTCGACTGAAATCACTCCGCCCGGGGAAGCACCTTGAACCAGGCAGATGGCCTCAGGAAACATTTTAGTGCGAAGTTCAAACTCCTGAAGAACTGTCGGGCCCTCAGTTTGTAACCCGCCAATCTTATCGGCTTCATCCGTCACATAGTGGGCGATGGGCAGGGGGAGATCCGGAGAAGCCGTTCGCCTGTAGCGAAGATCTTCCAGATCCACTCGGAGACCTTCGATCAGTGTCTGAACCCCGCTATTTTCAGGTACCGATGAGTATCGGTCGAACTCACTCTCGATCCTGCTCATCCTGCGCTGAAGTTCAGCGATCGCTTGCCGTTGCTGGTCGATCAAAGAGATCTGGGCATGGACTTCCTGAGAGGAGATGGGAATCTCCTGAGACCGATCTCCGATGAGCCATATCGAGCAGATTCCGCTGATGATCGCGGTCAGGGCGACAGCCCTCGAAATTGGTGTATTCAGCAATTCTGGCATCCAGGTGTACCTCCACAGAAGAGTAACTCGCTTCCGGGATGAGCGCACATCGGCCACGGCAAGGCTTGCAGCCGGTACCTTCAAAGGCCTACGATGTCGCCACGATCGAGGAGTCCTGTATGCCGAACCCTGAAATAGTAGAACCGACACTCCCGCCCTTTTCATGGTTACCACACCCGGATCAACCGTCCGAAGATCCAACACCAGAAGGGGAGCGAGAAAGTTCGGTGGCCCTCGATGAAGAACTGGAAAAACTCTGGAAAGTGATCGTCTGGAACGATCCCGTGAACCTGATGAGTTACGTGGTTTATGTTCTCCAGCGACTCTTTGGATATTCCATCGAAGAGGCAACCCAGTTGATGCTCGAGGTTCACAATGACGGAAAATCGATCGTCAAAATTACCGAACAGGAGAAGGGTGAGAGATATGTCTCACGTCTTCATACCTACGGACTTCAAGCAACCATGGAAAAAGATACCTGATCCTCGTACTACCCTTGACGATTCCATGACAAACCATGACCATCTCGTATTCCTGAGAAAGGGACCTGATGGCGCGAACATACACGATCCGAACGGTACTGATGCTAATGATGGTCGGAGAGATCATCCTGGCCATCGGAATCACCGGCTGGCTCTGGTATGACAATGGAAAAGCCTCGGTCAGAAGCCTGACCATCGATCGCTGCGAGGAAATCTCTGCCCGCGTAGAGAGCCAGATCGAAACCCTGCTAGCCACTGCCAGAAATGCTGCCGGAGCCCAGATAGATTTCATCAATACTGATCTCGTCAATCTTACAGCTCCCGAAAATCGGCAGCGTCTTCTCGACTACCAGATGAGTTTTCTCCGCAGACACCCATATCTCACAAGTATCGGACTCGGATTCACCGATGGTCAACTCGCAGCAGCACAGCGCGACCCCGACAATACGTTGAAAGAACTATATAGTGATGCGGGAGAGGACATTCTGTACGAATCAAACCTCGGGGAAGATGTCGTAGAGGCTACCTCGTTCGTAACGACTGCAAGACCCTGGTTCTTGAAGGCCAATGAGGAACGAAGGCCAGGTTGGACGGAAGTGTATAATTTCGCCGGCTCCCCCCCTCAACTGGGAGTCACCGCATTTGATCTCGTCACCGACGATGATTCAGAAATCATCGCAATTGCAATCTGCGACATCACGCTCGGCCCCGTCGATGAATTTCTAAGTCAATTGTATCTCACCGAAAACGGACGCTCGGCTGTTATCGACAGGAATGGCCTTCTGATTGCCATCAGTCAGGGCCGTTCACTGAACGAGGATGAAGAAGGAAACCTGCTTCGAATAACAGCCAAGAGCTGTGACGACCAGTTGATCAGAGAGACGGTCCTGACTCTGGAGCAGGATCTGGGGGACATCGCCAAATGGCCCATCGCTGGCTCTCGGGAGATCGCTACCCAGATCGGCACGGTTCTTCTTGTATGGCAAACGATCCGCTCGCAACAAGACATCGATTGGATCTCCCTGATTGCCATCCCTTCGGTGGATCTGATAGCGGGAATCACTGAACGAACACGATGGACGGGCATCGCTTTTCTTGTACTGATCTTGCTCACGATTCCTATCGTCTGGCGAACTGCAGGGGGAATCACACGACCGGTCCGAGAACTCAACAATGAAATGAAACAGATTGCGCGCTTCGAGATCGAGGGAACACCGGGAAAACCATCCCGACTCACGGAACTGAATCAGATGCAAATCAGGATGGAAGGGATGCGCCACGCACTGGCTTCTTTTGAAAAATACGTACCTTCGAGAGTAGTCCGACAACTGGTCGCGGAAGACCGTGTCGCCGTACCGGGGATGGAAGAGGCCACTGCATGTGTTTACTTCTCGGATGTGGTCGGGTTTACCACCATCGCTGAAACTCTACCTCCTGATCAGTTGGTACTCCTTGGCGGCGAATACCTGCAAGAGATGAGCCAACAGGTTCTCGATCAGTCCGGAATCATCGACAAGTTCATGGGTGACGCGATCATGGCCTTTTGGATCGCGGAAGTTGATGGAAGTCGAGTTACCACGCGTGCATGCCGGGCGGCGCTCGGATCTCAGCGAAGGCTGACACAACTGCGTGCTGACTGGAAAGCGAGAGATCTTCCACAATTGAGAGCGCGAATCGGGCTACATACAGGACCAGTGCTGGTCGGGAACATCGGCTCACACAGCCGACTCAATTACACGGTTCTTGGTGATACCGTCAATCTTGCAAGTCGGTTAGAAGGACTCAACCGCATCTACGGAACCGAAATCATCGTCAGTGAAGAGGTTGCTCAGATCGTTTCCAATGAGATGCATTGCCGCCTTCTCGACTATGTTGCCGTAAAAGGTCGGCGAGCAGGTGGTGGCATCTATCAGTTGGTTTGTGAACAGGATCGAGTTACAGACACCCAGCGAATCATCGCAAACCAGCACGAAGATGCCCTCAACAGTTATCAGGCAGGACACTTCGAGGAAGCAAAGAACGCCTTCAGTGAAATCCAGCGGGAATTCCCGGATGATTCTCCTTCGCGTATTCTTGCCACCAGATGCCAGCAACTGGTTGATCGACCTCCGGAGAACTGGACTGGATTCGCATTGCTCGACAGGTCCATCCAGGATACGTAGTGCGCTTCTGGCTCGATTACTTGCTGCGCGAAATACGGTTCTTCTGATAACTGCGACCAATTTGGTGCTTCGTTATGGTGGCAAAAGCGCCGTAGGTAAGCCAAGATCATCCCATCAGTGGGAAATCCATTTCTCCTGTTCAAGAAGGCACGAACCCATCTGATATGTACGGTAATTCTTGAAAGAGACTCTCGATGTTGAGTGCGCAACGAAATGATGATGGTTCATACCAACTTGTAGGGCATCCGGGAATCTTGAGCAGTTTGTGGGCGATTCCTGAAGTGCTGCGTAAAATCATCGAAGATCCTGCCAGTAACAAAAAAGCAACAGATCGTCTTTTTCCTCCTACCTATTCTGATCCGGATTCAGAAAGCGAGCATCGAAGACTTCTCGAAGATGACCTTCAAAAGAGACAACTTCAGAAACTAGCCATTTTCGAAAACGTACTGGCAACCAGTGATGCTGGTATGGGTGAAGTGCAAATTCCGGAAAGGGATTTTGATGCAGTGCTCGCCATCCTGACCGACCTGCGCCTTATTCTCGCCCTCGATCTGGGCATAGAATCAGAACAATGGGAAGATAATATTGATGAGGGCCAGATCGATGACCCTCGTATACATTTATTACAGATCCTCGGAGGCATTCAGCACCTTCTACTCGAAGCAACTGGATTGGTAGATTTCGAAATCGATCCGGATGATCTCAAGAAAAATAACGATCCCCAGGCTGAGTGAATACGACGTCATCGAAAGCGATATTGACCCGATCGGCTTTCTCGATGAATGCTACTTCACAATCTAAACCTCTCTCCGGGCTCTGCGACACGGAACCCACGGTTCCTCAGTTCGTCACGGATTGTCGCATCGCGGAGTGCTGGATTGGTGTGATTGAGATGGATAAATCGAAATCGTCCCGGTTCTCGAAATGCTGCTTCTTGTAGTCTCTCCATCGTCACGACCATCGGTGGGTGAGGAATTTCGGATAGATCACGGCCAGGTAGTTCCCGCCCGTCGTAGAAGGTCGCATCGAGATAGCAGATATCGACCCCCTCGATCAGTTTCTCGAGAACCCCCCCATCCCAGCTATCGATGTCAGGACAGAAGAGCACCGTTTTGGTGGGCCCCTCGATTCGCCAGGCAACCGTATCGGAGAACTCGTCACGATGTTTGACGGCGATTGCCGCTACTTTGACCCCGCCCATCACTTCGGTCAAATCTCCGAACTCCACCGTCCTGAGGACAATCTGCTTCAACTCGACCAGTTGGCTCCACGGACCATTTTGCCTCAAAAAATCAGACATTCTCTCGGTGCAGTACACGTCGATGGCATCGGTAGAGGCAACTTCTCTACCGAAGTGGATCAGTCCTGTGTAGTGACCGATGTGAGCGTGGGTAAGAAGTAACGAATCTACCGCGTGTCTACCTTCATTGCCAAAGCCGGTGATCTCTCTCAATAAGGAAAGTTGTTCCTCGATGGCGGGAGTCGCTTCGATAAGCATCGTCTTACCCGAACGATGATTGACAATCGCCAGACAAGCGGGGCCCAGTCTTATTCCATCACGCCGGGCATCGATGCAGCATTCCTTCTGACAGCCAAGATGGGGAACTCCGCCATCCTGGGCGATCCCCAGAACCACAAGTTCGATGTCTAGCGACACCTCTCGTAAGTCGGTGCCTTGACAACCGACCTGCACAAGAAGCAACAAGAATACAGGAAGCAGACGGATCACTGGCCGGCAGCACCCTGAGAATGACTCTCCATCGGAAATACACGAATACGACGGAACTGAATCGGAGTCCCTTCCGACTGTAGACAGATCGGCCCAGGAACCTCGGCGCAATTTTTGGCCGTATTCAGTACCTTTCCGTTGACCATCAATACCACGTCACCACCTATACAGCTGATCTCGTAGTGATTCCATTCTCCGACAGCATTCTCGTTGGCACTGGTATGCCGGGTTCTCGCGCCAGAGGTTCGATCCGCATCGGGGCTCATCGGGAAGCCACCAATGCAATAGAAATCTCCGGCGCTCTCTGACATCAACTGCGCCTCGATGCATCTGGGCCACACCCTGTGATCACCGACCTGGCGGAAGAGAACTCCAGAATTTCCGCCCTTCTTCGTCACCGGATCCCAGCGCCAGTCCAGTTCCAGTACGAAATCCTGGTACTGTTTGTTGGTGTAGATGTATCCCGCAGGTCGTCCGACGCAGGAGATGATCCCGTTGGCCACGGACCAGACATTTTCCATCTTTCCGTCGTTATTCAGGTGGAAAGACCAACCGTCCATGTTGTATCCGTTGAAGAGTTGCTCGAACTTGCTAAAACGCCAGCGTTCCGCTGTCGGAATCTCACGGATCTTGATGGAGCGGAACCAGACATCGTTGCCATGATCCTGGAGGACGATGTGGCCCTTCTTGACCGTTCCAAAATCGGCCCAGGCGGCAAACTTGCTCGCGGCCACTCTGCGGTTCCAGTCCACGGAACCGATTTGAGCCCGCAAGACCAACACTCCGTTGAGCCAGTGCTCGACATTCCCCGCGCAATGAACGATGCGAGCGTGATTCACTTCTCCCGACGGGTTCAGCTTCTTGTTCATCGGTGAATAGAGTGCGTACAAACCACCCGTTGACGTGTTGCTGGTAGAAGTCAGGTCTTTACCGCCGAAGATCTGGTATTCGGGCGCCGAGAAATACGAGGCACCATTGTTCTCGTTGGCCAGGTACATGACGCCGCTGTTGGAGCCTGCCGGTGCCTTCCATTCCAGTTCCAGTTCGAAATCGTCGTACTGATCGATGGTAACGATGTCCCCACCGCCACCTCCGGCCATCACCTGCATCCATCCATCCTCGACCTTCCACCCCTTATCCGGGAAGGCATCCTTGCGATAACCTC
>DCAA01000010.1:18224-23998 GCA_002311345.1 Planctomycetes bacterium UBA1146
TGATGGTACTGGGCACTCCAGCAACCACCGAGCCAGAGATTGCCAGAAGCGTCAGTCCGAGAATGCAAAGAGTGCTAGTGAGCCAAACAGAAGTGCGATGAGTCATTCGAATCCTCCTTCGATGATGTACCGTAAAACAAGGTACGCCGACCACGCGCCCGGTCAATGTGGTACCTGGATCTCGACAGGGTATTGGTACCCGGTGATATCCCGGTGAGGATAACCTCTGGAAGGAGATCCCATGCCTACCCTGCTTCTCATGGCTCTCTGCATCCCCGGAATCTCGCAGGAAACTCATGTTATCCGCGTAGTCGAGGGGTGGTCGATCCGGGTCGAAAAGAAACTGCTGGAGAAGAAACCGGAGCTCGCGGCTGAGGCTCTTTCCCTGGTCGAGATGCAACTTCGCGATCTGGTCTGGGTTCTTCCAAAAAAACGCATCGAAGAGCTTCAGCGCGTAGAAATCGTCATGGATCTGGACCGACCTGGAATCAAGGGTTTGCAATACCACCCAGATCTCCACTGGCTCGAGAAGCGAGGACATGCGCCCGATTTGCACAAAGTCGTGCATATCCCTCAGGCTCAATCTTACGTGAACCTGAAAAAATCGAATGTCCAACCGTGGGTGATATTGCACGAGATGGCACACGCCTGGCACGATCAGGTCGTCACCTTCAAGGATCCCGAGATCATCGCCGCCTACCGGGCTGCCGTCGAATCAAAGAAGTACGACGAGGTCCTCCACATGAAACGGAAATCCACCCGTCATTATGCCCTCACCGATCACAAGGAATACTTCGCCGAGGGAACTGAAGCGTATGTCGGAACCAACGATTTCTATCCGTTCGTTCGCCCGGAGTTGAAGGAACACGATCCGCAATTCCACGCGATCCTCGAGAAGATCTGGGGAAGGCCCTGAAATGACTCACGAGGATGGAAAATCTCGTGAGCAACAACTGACCCGCGATGGATCCATCGGTCTGGAAGTCACCGTTGTCGCAGGAGGATATTCCTGGTTCACCTTCGAATGATCCTTCCGGCACCTCCTTTCCGTGTGTTTCATAGTCACTAGAATGTATGGAGAACTATGTCATCGCTGAGGAGTCACCATGAAGTTGTGGTCCATCATCATCGGCCTGCTCGTCTTCACCGGTGTGTCCGTCTCTGCTCAGAGTCCACAATTCAGTAACCAGACCGTTAGCGCTGGTCTTGGCGGAATCACCTTCGTACCTGGCGTGTATAACCATCCCACCTATACCGGACCTGTCGTGTGTGGAGATTTTGACAGGGATGGTTGGCAAGATCTCTACGTTCCCAGTGGTGGAGGAAACGGACTTCCTGATCACCTCTTCATCAATGACGGCGACGGCACCTTCACCGATCGCGCCAGCGAATGGGGATTGACCCAGGTTCACATGGGCAAGGGTGCTGCAGTCGGTGATTTCAATGGCGATGGCTGGCTCGACATCTACGTCACCAGTGCCGGCAGTGGTGTTACGGGCACACCCGGAAACCATCGGCTGTACCGAAACTCTGGAAATGGAACCTTCGTCAACGTGGCCGTCAGCGCCGGAGTCAATACCACTTCCGATAGCGAGGATGGCTTCGGATGTTGTTTCGGAGATTACGACCTCGATGGAGATCTCGATCTGTTCGTTGCAGGATTTGCCAGTTTTAACAGCGGTAACAGGCTATTCCGAAACAATGGCAACGAAACCTTCACCGACATCACTGCTTCCATCGGACTCTTCTCGGGGATTTCCGGAACATCCGGATTTGCACCACGTCTGCAGGATATGGATGGCGACCATTATCCGGAGTTGCTACTGGTCGCGGATTTCGGAACCAGCCATTACTTCCGCAACAACACCGATGGCACCTTCACGGAGATGGCCAACAGCGCCAACACTGCCCAGGAAGAAAATGGTATGGGGCAAACGGTGGGAGACTACGACAACGACGGCCTTATCGATTGGTATGTCACTTCCATCTATCGTCCCAATATCGGCTGGACCGGAAACAAGCTCTATATCAACCAGGGGAATCACTTCTACCAGGAGATTGCTGACAGCGCTGGACTCGACGATGGCGGCTATGGCTGGGGAGCCATCTCCATCGACGTCGATCATGATCGTTTTGTCGACATCCTCGAGACCAACGGTGCCGGAGGACAGTTCGACAATGAACAGTCCTATTTCTGGCGCAACCTGGGCAATGGGACATACACCGAGATGGCACTCGCCTCAGGGATCGTCCACGACGGATTCGGACGAGGAATCCTCAACTTCGATAGCGACAACGATGGGGATCAAGACGTGGTGATCGCAGGAAACAATGAATCCCTGCGTTACTTCAGAAACGATACCCCAACAGGCAATCGACACTGGATCAGAATCTTCATCGATACGGATGGAAACCCCGCCGTGGCTGCAGACGGAATCGGTGCAGAGATACAGGTCACCACATCTTCGGGCACGCTTCACCGCTGGATTGATGCTGGCGACAACTTCAGTTCGCAGAGCGAGATGTCGGCTCACTTCGGCCTCGGTACCGACACCCAGATCAGCGAGATCCGTGTGATCTGGCCCGATGGTCTCGAGCAATCCGGGACCGGATTCGATGTCGACCAGACCATTACCTGGCACCGCGATGCCATCTCTTTGATCCGCGGAGATGCCAACGGAGATCTCGACATCAACATCGCCGATCCGGTGGCGATTCTGACCCACCTGTTCGGGTCTTCAGTCATTCCGTGCATGGAAGCGGCTGAAGTCAACGGTGATGGGGCCATCGATATTTCTGACCCGGTCTATCTGCTCGGATACATCTTCAACTCCGGGCCTACGCCACCGGCACCCTTCCCCGATTGCGGAACCACGGTGGCGCAATACTCGTGCGATAACGGGAACTGCCCCTGAACCCAAGGGTGGAGAGTCGGCCTACGATTGTGGCTAACTAGGCCACCTCCTCCTCGGCGGCGTGCTGGGCACCGCAATGCTCACAGCTGGGGAGCAGACTGTGGCAGATCTTCTGGCACTCGCTGCAGTTGTCGAAGAGGGTCGTGCCGCAGGATGGGCACGTGTAGGGGTGTTCTTCAGCAGCGGTGGACGCATCAGTTGTGGCCGCCAGTGGCCCCTTGCGCGTCCATACCGCATCGCGCAGCGATCCACGGCGCACCGAGAAGTCGCAGACGGGGCAGCGGCACTTTTCATAGGAGGCGCGGTAACGGCGCAGCAGAAGTTCTTTCGGCGGTTTCGAGGCATTGACCAGGATGTAGCGCAGGAACCCCAGGGTGATCGCGATCGCCGTGATGCTGGCGATGTATTTGAAATACTCCTTGGGGAAGTGCTCCCAGGCGATGATCCCTACCTCCCAGAAGGTGGCGACCAGGGCAGCGAGGTAGATCGGCCGGTACGGGCTGCGCTTGCGAGTGCTGACCAGCCAGGCGGCGAGCAGGAACAGTGGCAACTGGATCCCCAGCTGGAAGAAGGCGATTTTCAGTCGATGGGCTCGGTACGCCGCTGCGACTTCCTCATCGGCGGGACGACGATGTTCCACAACAACGATCTCCTGCTCGCGGATCTGGTCGAGCAGATCGTAGGACTGGAGGTTGAGGGCGGTGACCTCGACGTTGGCGCTTTCGAACTGCTCCTGAGCGGTGAGGAAGCGCGAGCGTGCCGTCGCCAGCGCCTCGACATCACTCTGGGGAGGGGCAAGACCCTGCTCGATACTGAGGCGCTGAAGGTCAGCGATCTCCGCCATCACCTGGCGGGCGTTCTCCATGCTCGCCTTGTAGTCCCGCTGCGATCCTTGCTTGCGCCGCACCTGCCGCGTGACCTCGTCTTGCTGCCTCTTGAGGTCTTTCAGCAGTTCCTGCGGTCCCTGATCGAGTGCTGCATAGAAGGTATTTCTGTCGGGACCCTCGATGTCACCGACATCGTCGCGCAAGAAGTCGAGCAGCCAGATGAAGAGCAGGGTCAGCAGAGCGCACAGAAAGAAAGTACCCACTTTCTGCGCGATGGTGCTCTTGCCGGCACGGTTTTTCTTGGCCATCGTCCCATCCTTCCCTTCGATACCCTTCAGGGCGCCGTCGTACCGGTAACATTCTCCTCCACGACCTGGATCTTGCGGGCACTGTCTGAATCGACGTAATCGCTGTGGCAGGATGCCTTGTCGTCGTCAGCACCCATCGTCTTCCGGGTCTTCGAGGCGAGGCGGTGGATCTCTGCCGGATCGAGGACTCCGCGCTTTTCCAGGATCTCCTGTTGCTCTTGAGTCAATGCCGCGCTGCGAACGCTGGCACCGCGCTCGAACCCTTCCGCCTTACCACTGGCGAACTGCTGGATCTCCTTGGAGATTCGAACGCTGCACCAGTCATGACCGCACATGGCGCAGAAATCGGTATCGACATCGAGATCCTCATCATGAAGAGCACGCGCCGTATCAGGGTCGAAGGAGAGATCGAAGTGCTTCTGCCAGTTCAAGGCCGCACGTGCTTTGGTCAGTTCATCGTCGCGATCACGGCTACCGGGAATCCCCAGAGCGATGTCGGCAGAATGCGCAGCGATCTTGTAAGCGATGCAACCCTGTTTGACGTCATCGCGTTTGGGCAACCCGAGGTGCTCCTTGGGTGTGACGTAGCACAGCATCGAAGCACCGTGATAAGCCGCAGCAGTCGCTCCAATGCAGGAAGTGATGTGGTCGTAGCCCGGGAAGATATCGGTCACCAGCGGACCGAGGACGTAGAAGGGTGCTCCATGGCACAGGCTGCGCTCGAGTTTCATGTTGAACTCGATCTGGTCGAAGGGGATGTGCCCCGGTCCCTCCACCATCACCTGCACTCCATGGCTCCAGGCGATCTCGGTCAACTCAGCGATGGTTTCCAGCTCTCCCAGTTGCGCCTCATCGGACGCATCAGCAAGTCCACCGGGACGCAAACCATCTCCCAGCGAAAAGCTGACATCCCAGCGGCGCATGATCTGGCACATCTGATCGAAACAGGTCACCATCGGGTTGTCGTCATCGTGGATGATCATCCATTTCGCCAGCAACGCTCCGCCCCGGCTGACGATGCCGATCAATCGATTCTGGATGTGAGGAATGTGCCAGGGGCGTACTCCAGCATGGACGGTGAAGTAGTCGACTCCTTGGGCCGCCTGATGCTCGATGTTCTCCAGGATGATCTCGTGGCTGAGATCCTCGATCTTCCTGCCGATGATCATCGAGTAGATGGGAACCGTACCGATCGGCACGGTGCTCTCATGGATGAGTGCCTCCCGGCAGGCATCGATGTCCCCGCCGGTGGAAAGATCCATTGCGGTATCTGCCCCCCACCGTTGTGACCATTGCAATTTCTCCAGTTCCTGATCGGTTCCTGAAGAAACGGGTGAGGCACCCATGTTGGCATTGATCTTGGTGTGACTGGCACGACCGATCGCCATCGGATCGAGTTGATGGCGCAGATGCTCGCGGTTGGCGGGAATGATCATCCGACCCGAGGCCACCTCGTCGCGCACCTGGGCAGCACTCAGATGCCCTTCTCTCTCGGCCACTCGTATCATTTCAGGAGTCACGAGCCCTAGCCGTGCACTCTCCAGTTGAGTCACCGCCTCGAAATCTTCCGGGGCAACACATCGAATGTGTTCGCCGATTTCCGGATGGTTGTGACCAGCACAACCTCGTTCCTGATCGGTCGCCTCGATGCTCCAGTCGGCGGGAAGGAAATCCCAGGCGGTCTTGCTCGATGGCTGCGGCATCCCCGGTGTGTCGGGAGATGA
>DCAA01000046.1 GCA_002311345.1 Planctomycetes bacterium UBA1146
CAACAACGACGGCTGGACGCCGCTGATGATCGCGGCACGGGGGTCCGGCTGGCATTACGATTCGCGCAATGAAGACCGCAGTGGGCGGCTCATCCTCGCAGTAAAAGGCTCTGACAAACTCGAGTTCATCCAGCTGCTCATCGAAGGGGGGGCCGAGGTCAACGCACGCAACAACGACGGCTGGACACCGCTGATGATCGCGGCACGGTGGTGCAACAACTCAGAGATCATCCTGTGGCTGCTCGACGAAGGCGCGGACGCAACCGCGGAGAACAAGCTGGGCAAGAAGGCCAACTACTTGGCCCGCAACTACAACAAAGCCCTCGAGGATACCAGGGCGCTCGAGCGGCTAGAGCAGCTGGCCGGCGAGTAGGCACACACGCGGTGGCTGCCGGGTCGCGGTGACTACGCTCAACGCCAATTGCGCCATTCTTGTTGCCACAGCTGGTAATCTTCCTCGCTGACTCCCTTGAGCAGAAACTGCCCGGGAATATGTCGCTGGATGGGGATCAGCAAGGCTGCCACATCTCCATGAACCACCGCCAACTTTCGACCTTCATACCTGGCCAGAAACTGGGACATGGTGGAGATATCGGGATCGGCGAAACGACGAAAACGCAGAGAGTGGATTGGAATAGTACCTGATCCTGAGCTGGTGCCACCGCCGGACTGATTCTTGGCGGTGAAACTGGCCGGCTCGATATGGACCGTGTTGCCGTCCAGGTCGCGCACCGCACGGGTACTGTCGGTGGCCGATTCCTGGGCCAGACAGTACTCGACCGGCGATGCCGGACTCGCCGACATCCCCCAGCCCCCGAGTGCTTCCTTCTCGGTATCGGTCAGCCGTTCGCGGGTAAACAGTAACATCTCTGTCAACACCACCGCAATCTCACCTCGGATCACGACATTGCTGCGGCTCAGCACCACTGCCAGGGATCGACCCTGATTTGCCGTGATGAAGGAATCAAACTTTGCCCGATCCTTGAACTTCACTCGAAGCGCTGACGTGGGATCGTCTGGGGTCACTCTTTGCGGCAAACTGTACAGAGAACTCGTGTCGAAACTGGCCGCTTCGAGGAAGATCTCCTCTCCGGATGCGAACGAGACTCGCCGCAGCCCTTCGCCACCATTTTCGCTGATCAGACAGCAGTCAGCCGGCAGTGGTGGTTGAGTTCCATCACAGCCCATCGACATCGACAACAGTGAGATGCAGATCAATATTGTTGAGCGCATATCTGAGTTCATGCGATCTCTCTCAGGTGCAGTGCCGCCGCCACCATAAGCCCTCCGACGATACACATGAGCGCGCCGGCCCACCATTTGTTCCCGCCGTAGATTTTCTGGCGCATATCCATGATCGACATCGGCCACCAGCAAAAGAGCACGCATTTGATGACGGTCGCCCAGGCCATCAGCCGTACCAGTCCGGCAACGTCGATTCCCACCGACGCATCCTCGAACAGCACCAGCACCCCCACCGTGAGCCACAAGCAGCCAATAAGCCTCATGACCAGCTCCTGATCACGGACAGATTGCATCCACTTCTCGGCACGATCGGGATAGATCAATATCGGAATACCGATCGCCAGTTCCCACACGGCAACGATCAGACAAAAAGTGACGAGATCCATCTTTGCTCTCCCTCTCCGGGGTAGGAACCCAATCGATGATTGAGATGTAACAGCATCTCGACTAGGTGAAGCAAGGGTGGCGGATGAGGAAATCGGCGGTGGTCGGATCACCCTGTGCCTGATCGCAGTGGCAGTGCTTCTCGACAGCACAAATTCCCCACGCGTCCAGCAAAAGAGAGCCTTGCGATTCTGATCTCAGATGCCATCATGGCTCCTTGCATCAACCCGCACCTTTGCATATTCGTGGTCCAGAAGTGCCTGCGGCCAGAAATCCGCTGGCTCCCCGATTTCATCACCAGGAGGCTCGTTTGAGCGAAGGATCCGCCATCCAGCAAAAGGACCAGAACCAGTCCGAACCAGAGACTTCCGCTTTCGCCAGTTCGATAAGAAGCCACGTCGAAAAGACGGTTGTCGGTCTCGATCTCGTTCTCGAGAGAACTCTCATCTCGCTGCTGACCGGTGGCCATCTTCTCATGGAAGGTGTGCCAGGAACCGCCAAGACCCTGATGGTTCAGTCGGTCGCACATTCCATCGAATTGCAGTTCGGACGCGTCCAGTTCACCATCGACCTGCTCCCTTCCGACATCATCGGTTCGGAGATCCTCGACAAGGACAGCGGTGATTTCCGCGTCCACAAGGGACCCATCTTCACCAATCTGTTGCTCGCTGACGAGATCAACCGTGCCTCTCCGAAGGTTCAATCGGCACTGCTGGAAGCGATGCAGGAACGCAAGGTGACGATCGGTGACAACACCTTTACTCTCCCATCGCCTTTCCTCGTCATCGCGACCCAGAACCCGGTCGAACAGGCCGGGACTTTCGATCTTCCTGAAGCTCAGCTGGACCGATTCCTGATGAGACACCGTCTCGGCTACCTGGACAGTGATGACGAAGCAGAAGTACTTCGTCGGGCGCTGAAATTGAAACTGATCCGGGATAAAGATGGCGGTGCAATGCCGATGACCGCCTTCGATGCCATCGACAAGAGTTCGCCGCTGGCCATCTCGGATCTGACCTCTGCGATGGAAAAGGTGCTCGAAGTCCACGTCAGCGAGGTTTTCGTCCGTCACTGCGTTGACCTGGTCAACCGAACCCGCAATCACCCTGATATCGAACTGGGGGGTTCTCCTCGGGCGGGGATCGCGCTGGTGACCGCGTCGCGCGCGCGTGCCTTCCTGCACGGTCGAGACTACGTTGTCCCCGAGGACATCTTTGCGCTGGCCGAAGACATCGTATTGCATCGGATCCGACTCTCTTACGAGGCAGTGGCCCGAGGTCGTAAGGGAGATGATGTGCTGGCGGAGATTCTCGATCAGTTGGCCTGACCGGAGGCAACTTGAGCGTCACGCACCCCTCACTGCCACCGCCTGAATCACTCGCCCATCATGAGTTCGAGATGGTCGTTCGCCGCCTCGCTAACGATCTTGCCCACGGCTCCGATGAGAGCATCTACATGGGCAGCGGACTCGAGTACGCCCAGACCCGCCCCTATGCCGCGGGAGATCCGATCCAGCAGATGGACTGGAAGGTGACCGCCCGCACCGGCGAGCCTTTCGTCAAGGAATACGAGACCCTCAAGCGAGTCGTCGTGCAGATCCTGGTCGATACCTCCGGATCGATGGCGACATCTTCGACCCCCCTCTCCAAGTATCATCTGGCTGTGTGGTTAGCTGCGGCTCTGGGCACCGTTGCCCAGCGCCGGATGAGCCCGGTACGCCTGGTCGGAGGCGGCGAGCGCAACCTGCGTTCGGCGGCGAGCCTGGCCCGCGGTGCTCTCCGTCAATCGATGGAGACCCTGCGCCATCCTGATCGTCAGGAACAAACCAACATCTCCGATGCACTCGATCTGATGCGTGCCACCACACTGCAGAGAACCGTGATCATCATCCTCAGTGACCTCCACGACCCGGAGGCGATCGACGCCATCCGCCGCACTTCCCACAGTCACGACATGGCGGTGATCGAGTTGCAGGACCCGGTCGAATCCGGGCAATTGCGTGCTGGATTCTTCAGAGGCACCGAGGCGGAGACAGGCACCGGTTTCCTCGCAAGCGGAAGGACACACTGGAAAATCGACGGAGAGAAAGGGCGCCAGGAACTCATCGCTCAGGCCGGAGTCGACCACCTGCTGCTGCACACCGACCAGGACTTCATCCCCGAGGTGAGAAGATTCATATCGGAACGGGGTCGGGGAGGACGGGCATGATTCGCCTTCTGTTGCTATCTCTGATGTTCTTGGGCACCACGATGGTGGTGGCCCAGGAGGCCGACATCTCCAGCGGCACGGTCGGTATCGAGGGCCAGTTCGAATTCCCCTGGACCGGTCGGCCCCTGGAGGTCTCGCCCATCGATGATGACTCGCCGGTACTGGTGCGAATCGCTCACGTGACCCAGGGACTGAAAGATACTGACAACGAAGGAAAACTGATCTACGACATCCGCTGGATCGCGATGCTTCCGGGTGAACACGATCTATCCTCGTTTTTGAGGCACGGAGAAAACGACCCGGCAGTCGATCTTCCCTCGTTACGAATCCAGATCAGTTCGTTGCTCGGAGATGATTACACGGGAGAATTGAACCGCATCCCCGGGCCCATTTCTCCCATCATCGGTTTCCCGCGCTGGGTGTTGTGGGTCATTGCCGCTGGCTGGTTGGTGTTACCACTCTCGATCCTGACCTTGATCCGCTGGTTGCGAAAACCACCGCCACCACCTCCTGCTCCGGCTCCGGCTCCCACGCTCGCAGAGCTGCTCAGGCCTCTGGTGAACGCCGCCCTCAACGGGCAACTCGACGACGAGGCGAAGGCCCGGATGGAGAGGTTGCTGCTGGCGTACTGGCGCGACGATCTCGATCTCGGCAGTTTCCGTCACGGAGAAGCGATCCAGAAACTCAGGGTCCACCCGGAAGCTGGCCTGTTACTGGTCACGGTCGAGGAATGGCTCCACTCCGGCAGAGAAGAAGCTGTCTCCGCCGAGCAACTGGATGAGTTGCTGACTCCGTATGCTCGAGAGGCACCTCCTGAACCGGAACTGGATCTGGCCGACGGGAATCAACCATGACCTTCTCGCATCCCTGGGTTGTCGCCTTGTGGCTGATTCCAGTCTTCTTGCTGCTGTGGGAAGCGTTTCGCAAGTCCCCCACCGTGGCACTCCCGTTTGATCATCAGGAACATCGTCGTCGGCCGTGGCTGCGACGATCTCTGTGGCTGGCAGCAACGCTACCGCCGGCGATTCTCGTCATCACCATCGGTGTGGTCGCTGGACCCCAGGTGATGGGTGAACCGCAGAAGCGACGCGAGGTCACCAACATCGAGATCTGCCTCGATGTCTCCGGATCGATGGGGGTCATGATGTCAGACGGCACCCTCAGAAATGATGCCGCTGTGGCGGCGATCCAGAATTTCTGCGAGGCAAGGCGCGGGGATGCGTGTGGTCTCACCATCTTCGGAGGCGAGACGATCCGCTGGACCCCGCTGACCCTCGATCTCGATGCCATCGCTCTGGCGGCGCCCTTCATCGACCCCCGCAAAATGCCACCCCACATGCTCTCGACACGCATCGGGGGAGCACTGCGTTCGTGCATGGGAAGCCTCTCTGAACAGGAGGAAGGGGATCGGATGGTGGTACTTGTCTCCGATGGTTTCTCTTCTGATCTGAGCGGCGGCGCAGCCCGACAGGTGGGCCAGGAACTGGCTGCTCTGGACATCGCACTGTATGCCATCTTCATCGGCGACGGCTCGGCACCGGGGCAACTGTACGAGGTGGTCGCCCAGACCCAGGGGGAAGTGTTCGCCGCCCACGATTCCGAGGCGCTGCAGAGGGTCTTCGACCACATCGACTCGATGAAACCGGCGAAACTGAAACCGGCCGGCGCACGTCCCATCGAGGACTTCTCGCTGCTGGCCTGGTGCGGTCTCGCGTTACTGGCGCTGCACCTGCTCGCATCGCTGGGATTGCGGGTGACGCCGTGGTGAATCCGGAACAACTGCTTCAAAGCGCGGCTGCGATCGCGCTGCTGGCACTGGTCATCTGCGCGATCGGAGAATGGCTGCACCTTCGACGAATCGGTCGCATCGAGCGGCTCGCCTTTGGCGATGAAGGCCCGCAACGCTGGACCCGCGCCGCACCATTTCTGCGAGCAAGCGCGGTGGCGCTGCTGGCTGGTGGGCTGTGGATCCTGGCGCATCTCGAGAGCAAGGCTCCGGAGATCGATCCCGACAAGGAACCATCGCAACACCTGCTGATCGCCCTCGACGTGTCGCCGAGCATGTATCTCGAAGACGCGGGACCTAATCGCAACCTCCGGCGCAGTACCCGCGCCTCGGATGTACTGGAAGCCTTGTTCCAGCGTCTCGACATGACCCG
>DCAA01000027.1:0-436 GCA_002311345.1 Planctomycetes bacterium UBA1146
ACCCTGGCCTATCGCAGCATGAGGGATAATGAGTTCAATGATTACCACGCCGCCGAGTCCCGCTATGCACGGATCGAGGAGCAATACCGGGCACTGATCAAGGATCTCCCGGATGCCATGGAGAGGCTCGAGCGCTTCCGATTTGCCCAAGAGCGTGTGTCCCGGGAATGGCAAGGTCGATCCAAGCGCCAGGCCTTCACCTTGTCGAAGAAGGCGATGCTACTCGAGAAGGATCTGCGCAAAACGGACCAGGGAGCCTGGCACGATCATCTCGACGACGACCGGCGTTAATAAAGGGAGATCCCCTTTGTTGTGGGCCGGGCGTACTTCGCTGAGCACAGCCTTACAATTTCAGTGCCCGTGTCAGGATCTCGATGTCTTGCTCGAACGACTCCGGTGCCAGCGGGCCGAAGGAGAAGCGGATGAAGTTGCGCAG
>DCAA01000027.1:591-5216 GCA_002311345.1 Planctomycetes bacterium UBA1146
GCCTCGCCGTAACGCTGGCGCTGGCTGCCGTAGAAGGCGGGAATCGCGCTGCGCACCTGTTCGATACGCTCGGGGACCATCAGTTCGAGCGCGTAGCACTGCGATGGATGAGAGACCCCACCCATGCCAAACGACGAGAAGTTGCCGAGGATTTCGATGTGATGCTTGGCGGCGATCGCCCAGCCGATGCGGATCCCCGGCGACTGCAGGCCCTTGGTGGCGGCTCCGACGACGAAGATGTTGGTCTGGTCGATATCCTCGATATGAGCCAGTGCACTGACCGGCGGGTCATGGAACAACTCGTAGGCCTCGTCGATCAGCAGCCCGCAGTCGGGCGAACTGGCGGCGGCCACCAGCGCATCGATGTCGGCACCGGTGCGCGTGATGCCGGTCGGATTGCACGGGTTACTCAGCATCATCATCGTTCGATCGTGTGTACCCGGCGTTATGTAGTTTTCGATCGGTGGGCAGAAACGGTTTTCGACATCGCTTTCGATCAGGTCGTAGGGCACCGAGAGTCGCTCGAGGACGTCGTAATAGGGGGTGTACTCGGTCGAGGCGATCTTGACGCCGACGTTCTTTTCGAGAAACAGCAACACCGACATCAAAGCCGGTCGACCACCGGCGAACACCATGACGTTATCGGCATCGATGGAAGCGCCGTAGTGTTGGCAGTAGTAACTGGCGATTCGCTCACGCAGAGCCGGCATTCCCCACGCCTTGGGGTAAAGGCGGTTGGCGGCGGTGACTTCGATGGTGCTCGGCATCTCCGGTCCGCCCGGGATCTGCTCGGTTCTCGGATAGCCCTGACTCCAGGGGTGGGTGCCGGTTTGTCCCATCGGCTCGCCAAAGACCGCCTGAAAGGCGTAGAGGGTCTCGTAAATTCCCATCGGAGGCATCGGCCGGAGAAAGGATGGACCGCATCCGCCAGGGACATCGACGCTACCGGGATCGGGAACGGTCGACTGGATATCGGTCACAATACACCTCGCTCTTGTCACTCACATCGGAGTGAGGTCGATATCGACTGGCGAACACCATTTCGGATGGGTTGCAGGGCGACATATTGCCACAGGAGAAGCCGTAGAGGTACCGCGATCAAACCGCGGATTGTGGAATCGGCACTAGCCCTCTTTCCTGGCCTTGCGCTTGGCTCGGCGTCGATCGGCTTCCTTGAGTAACTGTTTGCGAATACGGATATTGGCGGGAGTGATTTCGACCAGCTCGCCCTCGACGACGAACTCGAGGGCCTCTTCCAGTTTGAGGCGTTTGAGTGGCCGGACCGAGGTGGTGTCATCCTTACCTGAGGCGCGAACGTTCGATAACTTCTTGGTGCGCACCACGTTCACTTCCAGATCATTATCGCGGCAGTGTTCGCCGACCACCTGACCCTCGTAAACCTGTTCGCCTGGTTCGATGAAAAAGGTGCCCCGATCGTACAGAGCATCGAGGCTGTAAGGAGTGGCGGCTCCGGTCTCGACGGCGATCAATGAACCCGAGTTACGGCGCGGGATGGCGCCGACTCTCGGTCCGTGTTCGAGATAACTGTGGTGCGAGATGACACGGCCGCGGGTGGCGGTGAGTAATTTGGTACGAAGCCCGATCAGGCCGCGTGCCGGAATCTTGAACTCCATGTGCACCATGTCACCGACCCCGCGTGAACTCATGTTGATCATCTCGGCGCGACGCTCACCGATCAGCGACATCGCCGCACCCTGAGCATCAACGGGACTTTCCAGCACCAGGTGTTCAAAAGGCTCGTGCCACTTACCGTCCACCTGGCGCTCGATGATCCTGGGCATTCCGACGCACAACTCGAAGCCTTCACGGCGCATGTTTTCCAGCAGGATTCCCAGATGCATCAAGCCCCGGCCGGAGACGAGGAACTCTTCTGGCCGTTCGCCCTGCTCGACTCGCAGTGCAACGTTGCGCTCTAACTCTTGATACAGGCGGTCGCGTAACTGTCTGGAAGTGACGTACTTTCCGTCTCGACCGACGAAAGGCCCATCGTTAACCCGAAAGGTCATGTGCAAGGTGGGTTCGTCGACCAGGATTGGAGGCAGCGCGCTCGGTTGCTGGCTGCATGCGATGGTATCGCCGATATCGATGCCTTCGAGCCCGACCACCGCGCAGATATCTCCGGCTTGAGCCTGCTTCACTTTTTTCCGACCCAGGCCCTCGAACAGATGCACTTCCTGAACACGAGCACGCCGCGGTTTTTCTGATGGAGAAAGAACCAGAACCTCTTCGTTTGCAGTGATGGTCCCGGCAGCGATGCGTCCGATAGCGATGCGACCGATGTATTCTGAGTGGTCGAGGGTGCTGATTCTTAACTGTAGTGGGGCATCGTATTTTACCGACGGAGGAGGTACGTGTTCGATGATGGCATCGAAGATCCGCTGCAAGTCGAAGCGCTCCCCATCGACCTCTTCTGTGCACCATCCGGCCCGACCAGAGCAGAAGAAAACCGGAAAATCGAGTACGTCGTCTCCAGCCTCCAGACTGACCAGCAGATCAAACACCTCGTCGACAACCTGTGAGGGTCGGCCATCGGTGCGGTCTACCTTGTTGACCACGATTATCGGTCGTAACCCGTGCTCGAGTGCTTTTTGCAGGACGAAGCGGGTCTGAGGCATCGGTCCGTCGAAGGCATCGACCAGCAGCAGGACCCCATCGGCCATCGAAAGGACGCGCTCCACCTCACCGCCAAAATCGGCGTGACCGGGTGTGTCGATGATGTTGATGCGGTACCTGATATCCCCGCGTTCGACCTCGATGGCGCAATTCTTGGCCAGGATCGTGATGCCGCGTTCTCGCTCGAGCGGATTGCTGTCGAAGATCAGGCCATGCTGACCGCCGGCGAGGCGATCGAGTTCTTCACTGCGAAACATGCCCGACTGGTAGAGCAGCCGATCGACCAGCGTGGTCTTGCCGTGGTCTACGTGGGCGATGATCGCCACGTTACGGATCTGTTCTTGCATCGGGCTGCGCTCCCACTCTTCCTGCGGAAATCGGAAGAGGCGGCCTGCACACGCTTCCGTTGTCGCAAATTCTATCCTCTCGAAAGAATTTCTAAAGCGAAAGCGGGCCAGGCGATGATCGGAAAGATGCTGTTTGGACTCATCTTCTACTGACGGGCTGCTGCCGAGAGTTGGTAGGAGCCGTCACTTTGACGAACACTCTTGAGCAACTGCGACAGTCGCTCGACGATCTCTGGTTTCTCCCGGTAGAGATTGTTGAGCTCGTCAGGATCGTCACCTAGATGATAGAGCTGTCCGGAGGGGGCATTGGCGGGCGCCTTGTAGCGGCTGAAGCCACCCGAGCCCTTGCCGAGAATCAACTTCCAGTCGCCCTGTCGGATGGCGAAGACGCCGTTGCCGGAATGATGAATCAGATGATCGTGAGCTGGTGGGTCCATTTTCTTGCCCTCGAGGGCGGCCAGGATGTCGAAACTGTCCTCGGCGCTATCTTGAGGCAATGAATGGCCAACTAGGGTGGCGAAGGTACGCATCAGATCGGTCAGGATGATCGGTTCGGCCGAAGTTTCACCGGCAGGTGTTCTTCCGGGCCAGCGGACGATGTAAGGCACACGATGGCCGGCTTCCCAGGCATCCGACTTCATGCCGCGCCATGGCCGCGATGGGTCGTGGCCGAACTTCTTCACCGAGCCGATGGGGCCACTCATGTTGACACCATTTCGCTGCGGTGAACCGTTGTCGCTGGTGAAGATGACGAGGGTGCGATCAGCGGCACCGGTACGATCGAGCGCAGCCAGAACCTGACCCAGTACCCAGTCGACCTCGTGGACAAAATCCCCGTAGATTCCCGCCTCGCTCTTGCCGGCAAAGTGTGGCGATGGCGCGATGGGGGTGTGCGGGGCGGTCAGCGGTACGTAGAGAAAGAACGGTTGCTCGGGATGTTTCGCACGCTGCTCGATGTAAGCGGCGGCTTTTTGGGCCAGAGTCGGCAATACCACTGACAGATCCCAGCCGGCCAGCGTCGGTCCGTCGTGGCCGAACATCCCCTTGGGCTTGTCGACGCTCGGAATGCCGACGGTGTGATCGTTCTCGATGAAACAACGCGGCGGGAAATTGGGAACGTCATCGCCGAAGTAATAATTGAAACCGCGAGAGGTGGGGCCACTGGCAATCGGTCGCGAGAAAGCGACGCGCTTGCCCAGGGGGACGCGCTTGTTGGCCGCAATGGCGACCCCATCGAACTCATCGCTGACATGACCGTCTGCATCGATGGGCCAATCCCATCCCAGATGCCACTTGCCGATGCACGCGGTGTGGTAGCCGTGCTGCTGGAGCATCGCCGGCAGCGTCAGACGATCCTGCTCGATCAGCGGTAATGACCACGGCCACAGGACGCTGCGTTTCAATTTTGTCCGCCAGGCGTAGCGCCCGGTCAGAAGGCCGTAGCGAGTTGGCGAACAGACACTCGATGGCGTGTGAGCATCGGTGAAGCGCAGTCCTTCGGCGGCGAGGCGGTCGATGTGCGGGGTCGGGATCTTCGACTGGTCGTTGTAGCAGCCGGGATCGCCGTAGCCGAGGTCGTCGGCGAGGACGATGACGATGTTGATGGGAGCGGCCGCTGGAATGGCAGCGTCATCGACAGGCTGT
>DCAA01000027.1:5337-6166 GCA_002311345.1 Planctomycetes bacterium UBA1146
GATGAGGGTCATTCCCATGTCGTGGCTGTGGCCGTGCTCATCCTCCTCGATCTCCCAGCCGTATTTCCAGTGACCCCAGAGCAGGTCATCGACCTCGAGTTTTGACTTTCCGATAGCGGCGACAAAATCGGAGTAGTTGGTGGCGCGGCCGAGATGGATCACGTGATAGGTCGTGTCGCCGATGAGCAGCGAATCCTCGACACTGACTTCCTCGATGGCCCTCAGAGCAGCAATCACCTCGGTGGTCTTGATCCCCTCCTTGGAGGAGAGGGAAATCCCCAGCATCTGAGGCTTGAGTCGCCAGAGGGTTCGGTCGATCTTGAACCCGGCCAGTTTCACCGCCGCCGTCACCTTATCCAGACTCAGCAACGCCTTGGGACCCCCGCCACCGCCGTAGAAATGCAATTCGCCGTCTTTGACCTCTGGGTGCAGGCAGTTCCTCTCTCCGATGACTTCATCGAAAGCAGCTTCCAGTGCCGGCAGCGAGTTCTCGCTGATGCCAACGACAGGGATGCTGAACAGAAAGGGGCCAGTCACAACGGGCGGCATCGCCAGGCAAAGACAGGTTGCGACAAGGGCTACCATCAGAAACAGGGTCTTCATGAAGATCTCCTCTGCGCGGGTTTCCTTGGAACGTCGATTGTAGTCGAGTGTCGGGGCCTGAAGGTGGAGCGTCAACGGTCTTCTACCCGACAAGGGTAGCAACCGGCCAGCCTGCCCGAGAGACGGCGGTCACAGCCTCAACGCCATCATCGTCACTTCTCCCTGCTCAGTCGCCGATTCAATCGGATGCGGTTTTCTCGATGAAGATCATGCCCATGTCGTGATC
>DCAA01000027.1:6270-7970 GCA_002311345.1 Planctomycetes bacterium UBA1146
GACTTTCCGATACTGGCGATAAAATCGACGTAGTTGGTGGCACGGCCGAGATGGATCACGTGGCAGGTCCGATCACCGATGAGCAGCGACCCCTCGACGCTGATCCCCTCGATGGAATCCAGAGCAGCGATCACGTCGGTGGTCTTCATCCCCTCCTTCGAGGAGAGACAGACCCCCATCATCTGCTTCTTCAACCTCCAGACGGTGTGATCGACCTCGAGCCCCGCTTCCTTCAGTGCCATCACCACCTCCTCGAGACCAAGCACCGCCTTGATGCTGGCGCCGAAGTGGAGGAAGTGAAGCATGCCGTCTTCGACCTTGGGATAAATGAAACTCTCTCTTCCGAATCGGTCGTCGAAGATCTTCGCCAGAGCCGGCAGCGAGTCCTCGCTGATGCCAACGATGGGGATGGTTAACAGGAAAGGACCGAGTGCCACAGGGGAACTCCCCAGGCACAAGCAGGTACAGATGACGACCAGGGAGATGATCAAACTCTTCATGGATTGTTGCCTTTCGCGGGCCTGATGATGAAAACACTGATCGGCGATCAAGAGTTCCCATTGAGTGTCTGCCTACGATGGAGAGAGAGCAACTGCCAAACGGTTTAACAACAACAATCACCTGTAGATTGCTCGCAACCCACTGGATCTGGGGTCAGAGCGTCGCAACCCGTCTCACACCATCACCTCTGTCGGCAGCGGCCGTGAGTTGTAGGTGGATGCCATCGAATAGCCGTAGGCGCCGGCGTTGAGGATGGCGAGTAGATGTCCCTCACGTACTTCGGGCAGAGAACGCTGGCGAGCCAGATCATCCTCTTCACAGAGACAGCCGCTGATGTCGATGACCTGGTGTGGACCCTGCGGGTTCGAGATGTTGAGGATCTCGTGGAAGGCGTCGTAGAGTTTGGGTCGAATCAACTGGTGAAAACCGGTGTCGACGCCGGCGATGGTTCTGCTGTCCACCTCCTTCATCACACTGACCCGGGTCAACAGGACACCGCATTCGGCGACCAGGTAGCGGCCCGGCTCGAACCACAGTTGTAATTTACGGCCGGTCTGTAGCTCGAAACGCTGCAGCGGCGCTTGCAAGCAGGCTGCCAGCGCATCGAGATCGGGGTGATCGTCATCATCTCGGTAGGGAGGGCGGATCCCGCCGCCGAGATCAAGGATGCGGACATCGGGGAGGTCCCTGGCGAGATCGAGCAGCACTTCAGCGGTGGCAGCGAACACTGTCTCATCGAGGATCACTGAACTGGAGTGGATATGCAGCCCCTCGACCCGGATATCGTACAGTTCGATGATCCGATGCGCTTCTTTCAGTTGCTTGCGATCGATGCCGAAACGGGAGCGCTGGTACCAATCGGACGCATCATTACTCGCCTCCGCCAGCACCAGGCCCGGGTGTACGCGCAAGGTGCAGGGAACATCGCCTCGATACGCCTCGCCCAGTTTCTCCAGGTAGGAGAGGTTCTCGATGTTGAGTCGTGCTCCCAGTTCGATCGCCTGTTCCAGCTCATCGAAAGGAACACCGTTGGGGGTGAAGATGATGTCACTGGCGGCGAAGCCCGCCTCCAGCCCGATACGTACCTCGTGGATCGAGACCGCATCGAGACCGAGATCCAGTTTCTTCATGCAGGCGAGTAGTTCTCGATTCGAGTTCGCCTTCAGGGCATAGAAGATGCGATGGTCAAAAGAAGAAAA
>DCAA01000027.1:8171-9557 GCA_002311345.1 Planctomycetes bacterium UBA1146
TATCGCATCTGCATGCAGACAGGAATCAGGTGCCGATCTGTGGATTATTGGTCGAAGGCAGCGCGAATCGTATCGGCGTCGTCACCCCGTAATCCTCGAACCATCCGCTGTAACTCGTGGATACGTTGATGCTGGCGATCATTGGGACGCTCGAGGTAGCAACGCAGGTGCCAGAAGCCCATTCCGTGGGCGCACCAGCGGGCCATCGTCGGTAACGACTCCTGTTCGGCGCTGCTCAACTGCCGTTGTGATCGGTAGCCATCGAGTAGTGCCGCAATCTGATCCAGGTTGATTTCCTCATCACGATAACCGAAGCCGATGATGGCCATGCCGATGTCGAAGATCAGCGCATCGACGCACGCATCCTCGAAATCGATCAGGGCGACCAGTTTCCCATCGCGAAAGATGGTGTTGTCGGGAAAAGCATCGGCATGGACGACACCACGCGGAAGATCGAAGGGAAGGCATGATTCGATGCTTGTTGTTTGCTCCAGGAACTCATCTTGAAACTCCGGGTACTGTTGAAGCTCGGTGGTTTTTTGAGACCGAAACACGCGAAGATCTTCGATATCGATGAGTGCAGTCGATGAATAGGTCTGCGGCACCGGCTGGAGTGAAAGACGTCCGAGGGCTTCACCGACCTGATGTGCCGAATCCGGGGTAACCAGCGGAGTTTCTCCCTCGACGAAGTCGTAGAGCATCACCTTTTCTTGCTGGTGGTGGCTGATGAATTCCCCATCGCTTCTGGGAATCGGATAGGAAGCAGGAAAACCGCTGCCCTGGATGGAGCGAAGAAGCAGGATCTCATCATGGATGCGCTCATCGGGTTGGGCACGACAAAAGCGCGCCAGGTAGATGCCGGCCGTGGTTTTGACGCGGAAGTTGATGTTGGAGTAACCGAGGAAAAGGCCGCAGATCTCTTCGATGTCGCCGAGATCGCTGGCATCGAAAGCAGCCTGGATCGCTTCACTGGCCGCTGGATCGACAAATGCTTTCTGTTCGTCCTGCATGCGACACAGTGTATCTGTTTCGGCCTGAACCTCGGCGGATTGCTGCCGATCTGTGCACCGATTCGGCGAAAAACCGTTGGTCAGGGAACTCTATTCGTGCTTCCATCGTCGGCTCTCGGTGACGGTCTCAGGAAAGGCTCAAAAAGCAGATGATTCGCGGACCACGGTTATCACTCTGGCTATTGCTGCTGTTCTTGATGCAGCTGTGTGCTGGGCCGTCACTCTGGGCCCAGGGCTGACCTGCCTGAACCAATCCGAACGCTCCCGATGCGGGGGCGCTGGGGTCCGGTCTGGGCTCCATCCGACACGGAACAGGCACCTGGCAATATCGAGTTTCCCTCACCCGGGGGTTCGGGTTTGATGGTAGCCACGATGA
>DCAA01000027.1:9765-12780 GCA_002311345.1 Planctomycetes bacterium UBA1146
GAGCCGCAACCTGACTGGTTTTGGCGATATGGAGATGCTGCTCTGCTGGCATAAACATGATCTGGGCAAGGATGGTGCCTTCTTCTCGGTGGCATCGGGCACAACAGTTCCGCTGGGACGTACCGAAGGTAATCCATTAACCGCAGCAGCCTCCGGAGAAGCGCACGAACACATCCAGTTCGGTAATGGCACCTTCGATCCGATTGTCGAGTTCTTCTACAGCAGGCCGATCGGCGAGGAATCCATCGTCAGCGCTTTCGGCCAGGGGCGTTTTCCCGGCAGCCGAAATGACGAAGGATTTCAGGGATCAAAATCTTTCCAGTGTGGAATCGGAGCGATGAAACCGGTCGGGCATCTGGGCTCTGGAGAGAATTCCTTCGGTATCGCAGGATTGATCTATCAGGACCTCAGCCAGGCCACCTGGGATGGGGTGATTGACCCCAATACCGGATTCTCCACTCTTTCCGGCACACTCGGCATCAGCTGGAAGGATGAAGAGTTTCGCAACTGGAGCCTGACCTTGCTGTTGCCCATCTCCATCGAGACAGCGGAATCATCCGATGGCACCTATGACGTGGGGCCTGTGCTGTCACTGGGGATCGGATTCTAGCGGAGCAGCAGGACACTGACGCGTCACGATCTCTCGGCTAGACTGCCCGACATGATGATTCCACTGCTCATTCTCGCCTTGCTGGCGGCTCCCGCGACGGTTGCCGATGACTTCGTCGACGTCTCTGTCGGGAACATTCCCCTGGTTCTCTCCGCCCCGCATGGCGGAACGGTAAAACCGGTGGGAGTTCCTGACCGCACTCGCGGCACCCTGGTGCGTGATACCAACACCCGTGAACTGGCGCTCGAGTTGGCTGACGAGATCGAGAAGCGAACCGGTCACCGACCCTTCGTCGTCACCAACCGGCTGCATCGAGTCAAGATGGATCCCAATCGTGAGATCGAGGAGGCGACCCAGGGCAGCGTGTTCGGTGTAGCGGTGTACCGTGCTTACCACGCTGCGCTGGAGCAATCGTGTCAGGAAGCTCTGAAAATCGGCGCTGGCCAGGCGCTGCTGATCGATCTCCATGGCCATGCCCACCCGGAAGACTGGATCGAGGTGGGGCATCTGTTGCGCGCCAGCGATCTGGCCGTACCGGATGACCAGTTGCAGGACCTCGAGTGGATTCGTGGGCCGACAAGTATCGGTGCGTTACTGGAAAAGTCCGGTTTGCAGGCTGTTCCATCGCCGCGGCTTCCACATCCAGACGGCAAGAAGTACTTCAGAGGTGGCTATATCACCCGTCATTACCGAAAAGACGGCATGCGCACCCTGCAGTTCGAGATGCCATGGAGCGTGCGCAAGAAGTCGGGTCGTACCACCAGCGTTCCGGCGCTGGCAGAAGCGATCGACGAACTGATGACGCAATGGAAGATCGAGCCGAAGGATATCAGCAAGAAAAAGGCATCTACCAGACCGAAGCGCCCCAACATCATCCTCGTGATGACCGATGATCAGGGTTACGGCGACCTGGGTTTCCACGGAAATCCGGTGATCCGCACCCCGAATCTCGATGCGCTTGCCAGAGAGAGTGCCCGTCTCGACCCCTTCTATGTCTCTCCCGTTTGTGCTCCGACCCGTGCATCCTTGATGACTGGCCGCAGCCATCAGCGCACCCGCGCCATCGACACCTACATCGGTCGGGCGATGATGGACACCGACGAGGTGACCATCGCCGAGATCCTGCGCGATGCCGGGTATGCCACTGGTATCTTCGGCAAGTGGCACCTGGGAGATTGCTATCCGCTACGGCCGGGCGACCAGGGTTTCGAGAAATCTCTGGTGCATCGAGGCGGTGGCATCGGCCAGCCCTCCGATCCGGTCGGCGGAGAGCGAAAGTACACCGACCCGATCCTGATGGACAACGGTGTACCGCGCCAGATGAAGGGCTACTGCACCGATATCTACTTCGATGAGGCGCTGAAGTTTGCCCGTCAGGCGCACGCGCAGGACAAACCCTTTCTGGCTGTCATCACCGACAACTGTCCTCATGGTCCCTGGCACGATGTGCCGGCCGAGGAGCTGGCCTTGTATGAAGGTGTAGATCTCTCTGCCGATGCTTTTCCACAGGAAAAGGGCGCACCACTGAAGGGGAAGTGGAACCACGATCAGGTGCGACGCACTTACGCCATGATCACCAACATCGATGAGAACATGGGACAGATGATCGAGCAGATCGATGCGATGGGGATCGGCGAGCAGACGCTGATCCTCTTCTTCACCGACAACGGTCCTGAAGGTCGCCGTTTCGTCAGCGGTTATCGCGGTTCCAAGAGTAGCACCCTGGAGGGGGGCGTTCGTTCACCCCTCTTTGCCCGCTGGAAGGGGCATCTGAAGCCGGGGGCTCGCACCGGAAGAGTGGCAGCCCACATCGACATCCTGCCGACGGTGCTGGAAGCGTGTTCGGTGCCGCTGCCGGATGGTTTGAAGATCGACGGGGTCAGTTTTCTGGCCGAACTGGAGAATCGAGCAGTGAAGCGAGATCCGCGCACCCTCGTCATCCAGGCCCACCGTGGCGATGAGCCGTTGCTGTACCACAACTTCATGGCCCGCAACGGTCGCTGGAAGTTGGTACACCCCTCCGCCTTCTGGCGCGACACCTTCGAGGGGGAACCCGATTTCCAGCTCTACGATCTGGAGACCGATCCCTACGAACTCGACGATGTCTCCGATGCCCATCCGGAGATCGTGACCCGTCTGCTTGGAGACTACGAGGCGTGGTTCGAGGATGTCTCATCGGAGCGAGAAGATCCGTGGGCACCTCCTCGCATCATCATCGGAACCGAGCATGAAAAGATGACGGTGTTGACGCGTCAGGACTGGCGCCATACCCATGGCCGTCCGTGGGCCCGAGATTCGCGCGGTCAGTGGCATGTGAAGATTGCCAGCGAAGGGCCGTATCGCGTCGACTGTCGTTTTTCGCCGAAACCGGAGCCGGGGGTGGTCACCCTCATCTGCGGTGATCT
>DCAA01000021.1:0-643 GCA_002311345.1 Planctomycetes bacterium UBA1146
GATTAGTTTCGATTTCATCTGCGCTATCAGTACGCCTCTCGTACAAATCTCCGGTAGATCCAGGTAGATCGGTTTGAAATCCCCTGAATTCCAGGTCCGACCATGCCCGCAACCCGGATGGGGATTACGGGAGAGATCTGTAGATGCCGAAACCCGACCAAAGTTCACCGCGCCCGATGGAGATTCACGAGGATCTCGACAAATATTTCCGTGTCCTCCACGAGGATCCTTACGGGCTCGAAAACCCTGATTACGACTGGAAGGGTGAAAATTGGTTCGTTGCCGTGGCAGGCCCCGTTTACCTGCTCATCGCAGCCGGCATGGTGCTGGCCTCCTCTGAAGGCCTGATACCCACACTCAGTTTTCCGGCATTTATCTTCTTCATCGCAGCCGCCGTATTCGAACTGCTCGGCAAAATCTTCTGTGCCCATCTGGTTCTTCGTTACAACATCCGGATCAACTTCGTCCGAAAACTGGGGCTTCGCCCATGGAGAAAACTCCAGGCATTCATTATCCCGTTCTTTTTTGTTACCGGGGACAAGATACTGATCGACACGATGTTCTTGTTCTCGCTGGGGCAGTTGAAAACCATCGCCACGGAATGGAACGTCATCCGCAGACAGGTCCCGATCTTCCGCTTCGC
>DCAA01000021.1:748-1407 GCA_002311345.1 Planctomycetes bacterium UBA1146
GCGCTGGTCGAAAACAAGATCGTCACCCTGATCCCGCAACTGGTGAACGAGTTCGGTGATGGTCTTGCAGAGCCAGTAGGCTTGCGCTACGGCAAGCACCGCTACAAGACCAAGGCGATCTGGTACGACGGCAAGTTCTGGAACGGCGAATACCATCGCAGCATCGAGGGTAGCGCCATGGTCTTTCTGGTCACCCTGGCGGTGATTCTGTGGTTTTCCGCTGCATTCACGATGCCACAGTTGATGCTCGCGCTACTGCTCTTGCCAGCGATCCTCACCATCGCCGAGGCAATCAGCCCTCACACGGCAGACGGTCCGCTGATCGGCCTGCTTGGATGTTCCTTCTTGTGGGCGCTGCCGTTGCTGATCTGATCCGTAAGATTGCGGCCAGGATTAAATGAAGGTTGCCGAGAGATCTGGCCATTCTAGACTGATGGGGTGATCAGGAGGCCAAGCGTGCGTGCCAATATCATCGTCGCCATCTGTGCCCTGCTCGTGGGAATCCTGATCGGTCGCAACAACTGGGATGATTCCAGTATCCATCAGGATGCGAATCCCACTTCCAGGGAAAACAGCGCTTCGAAAGAAACCTCTGAATCCACGAAGACCGGCCTCCAGGGGCAACCGCAGGTGCCAAACGAGCCCAATTCATCGCCCGA
>DCAA01000021.1:1536-10699 GCA_002311345.1 Planctomycetes bacterium UBA1146
ATCACACATCGAAAACCAGGATTTCGAAGCGATCTGGCAGCTCGCCTTCGACCTGATCGCCGCAGGCCATTATGAAGAAGTGGATCGCCTCTATGAGCAGTTCGCTGATGCCTTCAACGGGGGAACACTCGATTCGCCACTATGGAAAGCACCGGATTTCTACACCGGCAACCTGATGAGGGAGTACGCCGATAATGAAATCGCTGTGCTGTCATACATGGGGCATCTGGCGCAACTCGATGAACCGGGCGAACTGCTAGCGGATCTGCGCTTGGAACTCCTCGAGGGTGAAGCCGCTCCGATGCTGCTTGGATTCCATGAAGGACGAAATCCTGAACTGGTGGCCGGCTGGTTGCCTTATTATCAAGATCGAATCGAGAACTGGTCGGGGACTTCATTTCGTAACCGAGAGATCATCCTTGCGCTGGGTCATATTCCGGTCGAGGAATCGGCCTTGTTACTGATGGACATCCTGTCCTGGGCCGGATCTGCTCAGCGCCTCGATGTAGTGCGCGCACTGGGCAGAAACGGGACCGCTCCCGCCATCGAGACGTTGATGACGATATCGAGAGAAGATCCAAACCCCACGTTGCGCAGAGCAGCTACCGAGGCGCTTGAACTGTTGCCTCGGGGGTGAAGATCATCGCGGCTGCATCCTCGGGTTCCCAACGATGCGAATCATCGCATCGGCGACCAGGTTTGCCTCCATCAGCGCCGGGACTGCCGCCCACCAGTTGGTCATGTCATTGCCAAAGGTGACGATCCCGGCGTGTTCCGTCTTGTCCGCATCAATTTCTGGATCGAGATCGTAGACCCCCAGCACCCAGCGCAGCGTTTCGATCTCGTCGAAGTCGCCGGTCAGATGCAACCATCCGGTCCAATTCGGGTCACCATAACTTCGATATTCTCGAAGAGCGCTGGGCGTATCTGTTTCTGGATCGATGGAGATGGAGAGAAACAGGATATCCTTGCCCACCCGATCACCAAACATTTCATGAACCTTCACGAGGTTCTCGGTGACCCCTGGTCATATTCCGCTACAGGTTGTGTAGAAAAACTGGATGACAACGATGCGGTCCTTGACCAGGTCGCTGTAAAAGTGATGTTTACGCCCGAGGTGATCGGTGAGAACAGTATCTGGGAACTTATCTGAATAGCGACCGCGCGGCACTGAATGTGGTATTGCGCGCGCGCGTTTGTCGATGAAAGGGATCTCTTCAGACGCAACCTCGAGATGATCACCATAGAAAGATGAGGGATTCTCACCTTTCTGGGGCAGCGCGCAGCCGCACAAATTCAGGAGCAGAACAATACAAACAAGTACTCGCACACTAGCGCCGATCTTCTTGCTCCTCGGGAATCGGGTCGTCGGTGGAGGTCTGGTTTCCTTCCGGATCCCAGTCTCCTCCATCCACCTCGCAGACATCGTCGTGGAAGTCTCCTGGAAATCCGACCCCTTCGTCCTCGAGTTGAGGCACATCACCTGGACCAACAACTTCGCCACTGGTCAATACTTGTTCGTGATCGAACAGCAGGTGATGGGGGTCAATGCAACCGGTCGGCATCCCCGACTGTTCGGCATTTTCGGCATTCCAGGCATGGTTCCGAATGCCATCATTCATGCTCTCTTCTCCTGCTTCTCGTGGATCGAAGGTGAGCATCATCCTCATATCTTCATGTTCGATGATGTGGCAGTGGCAGACAAATGGTCCCTTGAAGGTGCGGAATTTGATGAAAATCTCCGCCTCGTCTCCCCCTTCCAGATTCACCAGATCGGTATTCCAACGATACCAAACGGGGAAATCGGGGTCGTCCTTCGTCATGCCGTTAAAAACCTGAACCTGTTGGGCCTCGAGATGGACGTGGATGGGATGCCACCATCCTCCCCCGCCATTCTTGATAATCCACCGCTCAGCACTGTTCAGCAGGTTGGTGGCATCAGTACGGCGCGGGCTGAAGTACTTCTGATTCACCTGCCATGCACCGTTTCGGCGATGGAACTCGAATAGGCGAGTCACCACCACTTCATCTTCTGTAATCGGGGTGAATTCGCGAACTGGATCTCCGGCACTTATCGAGTAGACGCCGTTCTCGACACCTTCGATCTCCTGGGGGCCGGGTGGATCGCCACCGAGTATGCGGAACTGCAGCCAGGGGGTGTGCTCCTTCTTGGGGCGAATCCCTTTCGGTTTGCGACCATCGGTCTGATGCATGATGTTCTGTAGATAATAGTTATCGACATCTTCCGGCAACTGGCTGAAATCGATGATCATGTCGAAACGTTCTCCGGGACAGATGGTAAAACTGTCCATCTCGGTCGCTTCAGCGATCTCCCAGGTGTCCTTGCCGATCATCAGGAACGGCATGCCGTCTCTCTGGCGCCTTCCCGTCTTACTGTTGAGTCGCATGTGTAAATAGCGCGCATTACAGGCATTGAGAAACCGGAAGCGATACTTGCGCCGATACACTTCCAGATAAGGCTGGACGCGTCCGTTGACAGTTGTGACATCGCCGATGTGACCGTTGTGATCGAGAAGGTCGTACTGCAGGGTTCCATCACTATTGAACCGAAAATCTTTCAGTGCCACCACGTGATCGAAATCGCCGTAGAGCTTCGGGAGAATACCATCCTCCTGGTGTTTCTGTTCGAGATCGTCTTCACTGAGGAAGAAACCCGCCAATCCGCGATTGACATTGAAGCCGGTCACGTCCATGGCGTGATCGTGGTACCACATCGTTGTGGGCAGATGGCCCACTTCAAACGGTCCCGCTTCTGCCGCTGTTGCCGGAAATGGTACAGATGGCTCGACATTGAGACGCGGTCCGATGTTCGGGTAGTAGTAATCTCGGGTTTTTTCCTGTAGAGCGTAGAAATCCGGATGTCCGTCAGAGTGCGCCGGGCCGTGGTCGCCGTGCAGATGGATCGAGGTCTCTACCGAGGTCTTATTGGTGTAGCGAACCACCCACGGCTCTCCCTGGCGAGCAACAAATGTGGGTCCAGGAAAACTAGGGGGTGTTTCAGAAGGGGTGCCCGCCTTGCCTCGATAAGCAAAGACAGGGGTATCGACACCAGGGAAGAACTGCCAGGCACCTTCCACCGCCTCCAACTCCAGGTATTTCTCGGGAAACCGATCCCAGTCCTCCAGATGGGCTGGATGGTCAGGGTAATACTCCGGAGCAATGCCGTGATACACCGCCTCGGAGCCCACCTTGGCGTCATCGCTGCCAGCGGCCGGAGTGAGAGTATCTGTCTTGCCGATTACCGGTGGTTTGAAAAACGGCTGGGTAAAGCGCCGATAGCCAAACATGCCGGCTTGTGCACGCTTATTGCCAAGAAAAGGACTCGCCGCACCCATGGCTCCTGCTGCGAGTGCGCCGCGAAGAAGTTCACGTCTATTGATAGTCATGTAACCCCACAATGATCTTCGATAATGAATGACTGCCAGATGTAATACATCTGGCGAGTATAGAGCCGACAGCGTCGATAGGCTTGAACGAAACAATCCTGAACGAGCATCGAGAATACCAAGTCAGGAAAGACAATGAGAATCGATACTCTCAGTGCGAATGACGCGAAATAAATATCGTCGCTCAACGATCTTTCGATATGTTACTTCATCGGAAACTTCTGTTGCTCGAGTATCGATATCACTGCTGCGCCGTGGGTCGAGACAGCGACCTTCTTGTCGATCGCGCGCAATTTTCCCTCGGGCCCAAAATAGAAGGTGTGTCGTTTCGATAAACCAAAAAGACGATCGACTCCGAAAATACGGGAAGCCTTGCGGTCTGGATCGGCCAATACAGGGAACGGCATTTCCAGTTTTTCCGCAAATTTCTGGCTCTTGTCGATGGAGTCACAGGAGATTACAAATACCTTGACTCGAAACTTGTTCATCACATCGGCGCTGTCACGCAGCGCCTTGCATTCGGCAGTTCAGCCGGGGGTACCGGTCTTTGGAATCCAGGCGACGACAAGTCCGTCTCCTTGTGCAATTATTTTTCTGAAGGAATGCTCCTGCCCATCGGAGCCGGTCAGCGTCAGATCCGGTACCAGATCACCCACCTTCAGGGGCCCGGCGCCGGAGGCTCCAGAAGAGAAAATATTTGCCAAAATGCCGATGACAACAACTCCTCCCAGTACGATCAGGATTCGCGATGTTCGATTTTTGATCATCATTCTGTGCCCTCGGAAATGCCCGGCTCGAGGCCGTTATCTATCTCAGAACCGTCTGGCCACAACAGCATGATACCGATGGCATGCACGATGGCACCGATCGAATACACCGGTTCATGCAAAAGGTAGGCACAAAGCGCCCACAGTAGGCCTGGCGCTTCGCAAACGGCAGCCAGAAACGTCATTCCTGCGATGAAAGCCTGCAGCCGTGCTTCTCCCGATCGTGATTCGAGAACCCTGGAGAGGTAGTTCTTGCCGATGACCAGGAACACGAAGGAAATCGGGCTCAACACGAATGTGATGGTGGCCAGGTTTTCGAGACCATAACCGAACGCCTCTGCTTCGGAGGAAAGAACAAAAGCCCCAACAAATCCGGCCAGAATGACAAAGAGGGCGCAACTGAACAGGACCAGCCGCACCACCAACAATACGTTTTTGTTGCTGAGATCAGGATGCATGGCCGCCCTCGTCGTTCAGTGCCAGCCGTACCAGGCGAACAACTGAATCATCGGTATCGATCTGGTCCAACTCCTCGAGAGCATACCAAGAAAGCGCGGTAGATTCTTTGCTGGCGCGAGGGACACAATCCTCGGGTGCCACCACCTCGAACCTGACATCTAGATGGAGGTGCTGCGGCTCGGTTCCCAGTCGAGGGATCACGTGAACATCGAGATCGATGATTTCAGGATCGATGACCAGATCCGGAATCCCTGACTCTTCCACAGCCTCGCGCCAGGCAACATGGGGAAAGTTCCCGTCCCCATCACAATGGCCGCCGAGCTGAAGCCAGCGGCCAAGTTTTGCGTGCCGATGAAGCAACACCCTGGAGCGCGAGTGATCGACAATGATGGAAGAAGCCGTAAGGTGCCCGGTGATGCATGTTCGACACAGCGCATCGGGATGTTCAGCGCAGAAAGCAAGGATCCGGCTTCTTTCCTGGTGCTGACATTCATCACGGGAGTGGTAATTCTCGAGTAGTTTTATCGCGTGGGAAAGTTCGCGAATCTCAACCAGGGATGGATGGCCTGGCGACCAGCAGCGGATGCTCTCCACAACGCCCTCCCGTTTTCTAGAACGGAAACAAGTTCCTCACCACATGCCCGGCAATCTGTGGATTCTCTCGCAGTCGCCGCCTTGAATATGCATACCATTCCTTGCCAAAGGGAACATAGACGCGCAAAGGATGGCCATCGGCCACCAACTGATCTCGCATCTTTTCTGCCACACCGAGCAACATCTGGAACTCGTATCGGTCCTTTCCCACATCCAGATCTCGCAGTGCGATCAAAGCAGCCTCGACAAGTTCCGGATCGTGCGTGGCAATCCCCACCCTGGTAGCCCCGCCCTCCAGAAGTCGCTGTACGGTTTCTTTGAACGACTCCTGAACTTCCTTGAAGTCCTGATAGGCAAGTGATTCCGGCTCGATGTATATCCCCTTGCAGACGCGAAGATTCGTATCGCCCTCTTCGAGAAGATCACGGACTTCATTCACTGTGCTGCGCAGATGTGCTTGCACCGCAACACCGATACGGTCGGTATCGAGGCGCAACTTGCGATACAGATCAAGAGTGAGGCGAGTAACACTGGCATCTTCCATATCGATTCGAACGAAAGAATCGTGGAGCTCAGCTGTCTGTGTGAGTCGTCTGACAATCGATTCGCACAGGGAGACATCAAAACGAAGGCCAAGCATCGAGAGTTTCACGGAAATATTGGCATCGAGGTCGTGTTCGTTAATTTTCCGGATGGCCTCCTGGTAGATCTTTTCGCCATCCAGCGCCTGCTCTTCGGTCGTGGTGTCTTCTCCCAGCACATCCAGTGTCGCGCTCATCCGGGAAGAGTTGAGGTTTTTTACGCAATCGAGCGCTTCTTCCAGGGTCGTACCCGCAATGTACCTGCGCGACACCCTCCACACGATTGAACGCGGGACTAGCGGGAGGAGTGCGACGATGGCTCGGTTGATCACGAATCCCTTTCAGCAACGCTGGCTAAAGAGGAGAGCATCCCCCTCCTGGACCCATTAGCATACTGTGGCGAATCCCGCGGTGGGAGAGACACGAGTTGGAGCTATCGCCGGTTGAACATCCAGCAGGTATCACCCTCTATCCGGCCCGCATTTATCACAACACTGGTGGTGAGTTGGCTGACAATCCGGGGCCTTCTGTGGATCTCAGAAGCGCTCTTCTTCCCGGAAACGGGATATACGTGGCACGCTTCCCTGATCGATGGGCTGTTAGGGCTGTTTTGCATCTCGCTGGCCGTACAGTTCTGGATCGGGATCGTCGGTATTCGCCTTCCTGTCGTCATCATGCTGTTGATGCACTTCGGAATCCATCTGTACCGCTGGGCCATCCTCGATCCGTCCGGTTGGTGGACCATCACAACGATGCAGCGCCTCCAGGTCATCTTCGAGGCCAGCGTCTCGATGGTGCTGATCGGCTTGCTAGTTCTTGTGCCACGGCTCCATGTCATTCAATCCGTCCAGAAATAGCCGCTGTGAGCCCATCGACTCCGATCGAGACGATGGAAGATCGGCTTTCACCCGCTAGGATGGGATGGAACAGGTACGATACGGCGATTGGATATCCCCCATGAAGCTGACAATGAAGTTGCTGCTGCTGCTGGCCCTGGCGCCTGTGACAGCGTTCGGGCAAACGAATGTCACGGTCGACGCCGGTCGTGGGCCTGTAGTTGTTCAAATCCCATCAAACTACGAGCCATCGAACCCCGCCCCCCTACTCCTGCTGCTTCATGGCTATTCTTTCACCGGTCAGATGATGGAGAACTATTTCGATTTTGCTCCGCTGGCGGAGCAGAACGGCTTCATATTCACTTACCCTGACGGAACCCAGGATTCGTTAGGGTTCCAGTTCTGGAACGCTACCAGCGCTTGCTGCGACAATAACAACAGCGGAGTCGATGACCTGGGATATCTGACTACCCTGCTCGATCTGCTCGAAAGCCAGTACAACATCGACCCTCAAAGAATCCATATCGTTGGCCATTCCAATGGTGGATTCATGGCTCATCGCATGGCCTGTGAGGATGGCACTCGTTTCGCATCGATCGTCAGCCTGTCAGGTGCCGCCTTGGATGACCCCGCACAATGCGCCCCTGCATCTCCAATGCATGTCTTGCACATCCACGGAACACTCGACCCGATCATTCTCTACGGTGGCGGCTTTCTCAACGATAGCTATCCATCGGCAATGGAGACTTGCACCCAGTGGGCAGCTCATAATGGCTGCGATGCAGCTCCGGTCTCGGATGCAAACATCAATTTCGATGGTTTCATCTTCGGTAATGAAACCAGCGTCTTGCGCTGGCAAGAAGGTTGCGCAACTGGCGGGTCGGTGGAGTTCTGGTCGGTCTTTCTCGGCGGACATCTTCCGGCACTCAGCAGTCAAGCGTCGTCGTTAATTTTTCAGCACCTCATCGATCATCCGAAGCCAACAGCACCTGGAGGCTTTATCCGGGGCGATGTCGGTGGCGACGGGACTCTCGATATTTCAGACGCGATCGAGTTGCTGCTTCATCTATTTAGCAATGGAAATCTCGATTGCCGGGAAGCCGCAAACAGTAACGCGGATGGTAGCCTCGACATCTCTGATGTCATCTACCTGCTCGCTTACATGTTTACCAGCGCCCCACCTCCGAGCGCTCCCTTCCCCGGCTGCGGATCTCAACCGATCAGCCTCGACTGCCTCGATCCCTCCTGCCCCTGATTCACCGGTAGTGCATCAGGAAGAAACCTCTGCTTCTTCGGCAACTTTGGGTTCTCTGGGTTGCTGGGGGATCTCGACTCCGGCAGCCACTGCGCCGAGGAAGAACAGAGCCCGCGCCTCTCCAGGAAGTTCATGGTACCAGTGACCTGCTGATGTTGCAGTGGTCACCAGTTTGCGTAGCGCGTCGATGGGCAATTCGAGCAAAGGCTCTTTTCTCAACAAGGTCAGAGTTACATTGATGGGATTGCGTCCCTGGGGTTTCCCGGAGTCTCGGTCGTGACGTACCCGGGCTACCCAATCCTCTTCGGCAAGATGATCGACGAGGTCGGCAAGGTTACGTTCGGTAGCGAATGGGTCTCCGCCTTCAGCACTTCGCCAACTGCTCCCGAACATCAACCCCATTCCAAACAGGACGTGCGCCCATTCTGGTCCTTTCAGACGAGCCGGCAGGGAGAAAGGGTCATCTTCGCCGATATCCTCACTCACAACGACATCATCGCAGAGACGCTCGAGAAGAAGATCGAAGACCGGCGCTTCTTGCGCGAGAACCATCCCAGAACGAAGCCCGTCATCCGATTCAAACCAGCGCCATAATTGACGAATCCGTCCCTGACCGAGACGCTCTAGCAGAAAAGAAGCGTCATCGGGTCCGAGGAATCTCTTCCAGCTTTCATCGATGATGGGGAAAAAAAGGGATCTCGTGTTCATGTCAGGACCTCCAGTCAATGCAAGCATCCAAGGAGAGCTTGGGTCCGCGGCGGCCCCGATCTTCTCCCCTGCGGCTTAGCAGGGGAAGAAGAACTTTGTCATCCGGGAAAATCCGCAACCACTGCGGCCTCGAGGTGATCGAGCAGCGGGAAAAACGGAATACGCCCTGGGTTCACCTCGACCAGATCGATTCGGACTCCCCCGATGAGCTGCCGGTTTGCAGCAATCCAGAGGGCTGCTCGCCGGAGCCTCTGTGACTGCCGCAAATCGAGCGGCCATCGGCTCTTTGTGGTGCGGTACTTCACCTCGACGATGACCAGAACCTCACCCTGCCACGCCAGCAGATCGATCTCCCCGAGAGGTGTCTTCAGATTGCGCGCCTCGATGCGCCAGCCCTTCAGCCGCAAACGCCATTCGACGTATTTTTCAGCCCATCGCCCGGAAACGGACGCTGAACGAAAAAAAGCCCCCCGGTGTCGCGGATTGCGATTCCGGGGGGCTCCAGATTGTTGATTTATCCTGATCGCGAAGGGAACACTCCTCGTTATCCGGCCGA
>DCAA01000021.1:10769-17631 GCA_002311345.1 Planctomycetes bacterium UBA1146
TTGCCTTTGCTCCGTATCGCCACTTTTTCGCGCACCTTTGTGGCCTTGCCCACTCGGTCCCTGAGATAATAGAGTTTCGCACGGCGCACCCGACCGAAACGTTTCACTTCGATTTTTTCGATCCAGGGTGAGTGGAGCGGGAAGGTACGTTCCACGCCCTCTCCTGCGACAATTCGGCGGACCGTGAAAGCAGAGCGACTACCGGAATTTCTTCGGCCGATGACGGTGCCATTGAAGATCTGGATCCGTTCCTTGTCGCCTTCAACTATTCTCACATGCACATCGACAGTATCACCGATATGGAAATCGGTGAGCCCATCCGTCTTCAGGTGATTTTTCTCGAAATCATCGATCTTGTTCGACATCTTATTCTCCCGGAATCTCTTCCTGCGAGACTCCATCTTGATTTCTGTCCGGAGAACCCCCATCGCTTGCGGGATTTCCAGAGTTCCCTGTGACTGCATCTCGATGCCCCGGACCTTGCTGCCCGGAGTTTTCGCGTCGCCACTTCTCGATGGCTCCGTGGTCACCGCTGAGCAGGACCTCCGGAACCCCCCTCCCCCTGTACTGGGGTGGACGGGTCCAGTGTGCGTGATCGAGACCCTCCGGTCCCGTCCACTCGCCGAAGGAATCACGCAGGGCGGATTCCTCATCCCCGAGCACCCCCGGCAACAGCCGCACGGTACCCTCGATGAGCGCCATCGCTGCGACCTCACCGCCGGAGAGAACGTAGTCTCCCAGCGATACCCGTTTCCACGGGTAGGCCTCGACAATCCGCTCGTCGTAACCTTCGTAACGACCACAGAGAATGACCAGGCGCTCAGCGCCAGAAAAATCCTCCAGGTCTTTCTGCCCCATCTTCTGGCCCTGAGGGCACATCAGAAGAGGCACCGTCCCGGCGGCGGGTTGCTTGCCCGGATCGAGGCCCAGCAAGTCCATCGCCCGGAATACTGGCTCCGGTTTCAGGAGCATTCCCGGGCCGCCTCCGTAAGGACGATCGTCTACGGTTCGATGTCGATCCTCGGCAAAGGCCCGAAGATCGGAGATGCGAACATCCAGTCGGCCTGAGCGTCGAGCGACCCGAACCATGCCGTGACGCAGGAACTGGTCAAAGAAGCTCGGGAAGATCGTCAAGATGTCGATCTGCACCAGCAACTCCGGATCCAGGTTCCTCAGGCGGTGGGGCCGCCCTGTTTCTTCTTGTTAGCGCGCTGCTGGGAGCGGCGACTCTTCTTGCCGCTACCCCATTTCACATCGACTTTTCGCAAAAAAGAGGTGACGGTTACGCTCGGACGAGCACCTTCATCGATCCAGTGCTGGATCCGGTCGACATGGAGTTTCACACGCTTCTGGGCATCTTCAACCAGAGGATCGTACCAGCCGAGCGTTTCGAGTGATCGACCGCCACGAGGGTTTCGCTTCTCGATGGCCTCGATACGGTAGAAGGGACGATGCCGTCTTCCACAACGTTTGAGTCGAATAGCAACCGCCATGGGTAACTTCTCCACTATTACAGATCCGGGAATCCCGGATGGGAAATCGAACTCCGGGGCGAACATGCCCCATTACCACAATCCCCCCATCAGAGGGGAAGGAGTGAGGTTACAGTGGAGGCCCAGATCCATCAACAGCACCGGGGCGATTTCTGGCCCAGATCCGGGCATTTTCTGGCAATTCGACCCCTACCGGCGACGAGAATTCTTGCGCCGTTGACGTTCCATCTTGCGCTTCTTGCGTCTTTCGTCGCGGGATGGGCCCTCGCGTTTCTTCCCTGGCCCACCCGGGCCCGAAGCCGATGGTTCCGGCATCCCTGGCAAACCTGGCAAACCAGGTGGCAATCCCGGAACTCCCGATCCAGCCAGCTCTCCTTCACCGGAGAGAGCATCTTTCATCTCGCGCATTCCCTTCAACTTGCCGAAGAAACCGGAATGCCTCTTCATCTGCTGCATCATTCCCTGCATCTGTTTGAACTGTCGCAACAAGCCGGTGACATCTTCGATCTTCCGACCTGAACCAGCAGCGATACGGCGTCGCCGGTTGGTGTTGAGAATCTCTGGCCTGTGCCGTTCCGTGGCGGTCATCGACTGGATGATGCTCTCGACAATAACGATCTCATCGCCCTGGACATCGAGTTCGTCGAGGCGCCCGCCGATCCCGGGCAAATGCGAGAGCAGATCCTTGAGGCCCCCCATCTTCTTGATCTGCCGCAATTGGGACAGGAAATCCTCGAGGTCGAAATTGGCCTCGAGCATTTTCTCCTGCATCTCGGCCTGTTCCTTCTCATCGATCACTAACTGGGCACGATCGACCAGGCCGACGACATCTCCCATGCCCAGGATTCGCGAGGCCATCCGCTCCGGGTGGAATTCCTCGAGACGATCCAGTTTCTCGCCGACCCCGATGAATTTGATCGGTTTCCCGGTGATCGCTTTCACTGACAGCGCCGCGCCACCTCGTGCATCGCCATCCATTTTGGTGAGGATCACGCCGGTAAGTGTGATGGACTGGGAGAAGGCCTCCGCCGAGCGCACTGCATCTTGCCCCGTCATCGAATCGCAGACGAAGAAGACCTCGTCGGGAGATATCTTCTTGGCGATCTTCTTCAGTTCCGTCATCAGTTCTTCGTCGATATGCAGACGCCCGGCGGTATCGACAAGAACAACATCGCATTTGTGCTGCTTGGCTTCGTCGAGAGCGGCAACACACACCTCGGCCGGCGAGAGTCCTTCGCGATGGAAAACCGGGACATCGATCTGGCGCCCGAGAACTTTCAACTGTTCGATCGCAGCTGGCCGTTGCAAGTCAGCTGCCACCATCATCGGTTTGCGTTTCTTGCGGTCTCGAAGATAGAGCGCCAGTTTCGCGCAGGTGGTCGTCTTACCGCTGCCCTGAAGGCCAGAGAGGAGCACCACCGTCGGACCCTTGGCACGATAGGAAAGTTCGTGGTCGACCGGCCCCATCAGCGAGGTCAGTTGTTCCTGGACCACCTTGGTGAACATCTGCCCGGCATCGACACCTTCAATCACCTCGGCACCGAGCGCTGCTTCGCGAACTCGTTTCTCGAACTCCTTCACCACCGGCAGAGCTGCGTCTGCTTCCAGCAATGCCCTGCGAATTTCACGCCCGGTCTCCTGGACAACAGCCTCGGTAATTTTGCTGCCGCGTAGTCCAGCAACGATGTCAGAAATCCGTCGGGTGAGTCCTTCTAGCATCGCTTTTCCTAGACCAGTTCCAGATCGAGATCCTGCTCGACTACTTGTTCGGGAAGCCTCTCGACCTCAGCTCCGAGACCACGCAGTTTCTCTTCCATGCGCTCGTAACCCCGATCGAGATGGTAGATACGATTCACATCCGTGATTCCATCGGCCACCAGACCCGCCAGCACCAGACAGGCGCTCGCTCTCAGATCGCTCGCCATCACCTTGGCTCCCGACAACGGAGCACCACCCTCGATGATGGCTATTGGGCCCTCCTTGCGAACCTTGGCGCCAAAGCGACGCAACTCGGAAAGATGATTGAAGCGATCGGGGAACACCTTGTCGGTGATGAGGCTGACTCCGGTACCGCGACAAAGTAACGCCATCAGGGGACCCTGGAGATCGGTCGGAAATGCCGGATAGGGCAACATCGAGACATCCACAGGAGTCACCGTATCAACCCCTCGAACGGTCAGTGTCTTTTCTCCCACCTCGACGGACACCCCGATGCGCTCCAGTAAATTGAGAAGAGCACTGTTTTCTGATGGGATGCAACCCTCGACGGTCACCTCGCCTCCAGCGATCGCCCCGGCCAGCACATAGGTCCCTGTTTCGATGCGGTCGGGAGGGACATCAAAACTGGTAGCGCCAAGACAGCCTGCGCCCTCGAGACGACCCTGACCTTCGATGTGAATCTCGTGAGTGCCATCCCCTTCGACCTTGACACCCATCGCTCGCAGAAAGCCGGCAGTCGCCCGCACCTCTGGCTCGCAGGCAGCTCCCTCGATAACGGTGTCGCCATCGGCACCCACTGCCGCCATCATCACGTTCTGGGTTCCGAGCACTGTCGGCCCCATCGGGCCAGAAAGATAAACCGTACTGCCTCGCAAGTGCGAGGCGCGGGCCATCACGTATCCATTTTCAATGGTCACCTTGGCACCGAGTGCCTCCATCCCGTGAATATGAAGGTCGATGGGTCGATCACCGATATTGCAACCACCGGGCAGGGACACGATCGCCTCCCCCCGGCGAGCCAGTAGTGGGCCCAGCGAACAGATGGATGCCCGCATCTGGCTGACCTGTTTGTAGTCTGCCCGAGTGTTGCCGGAGTCCGTCACCTGGAGCGACACCGATCCATCCTCTGCAACTTCCGATTCGACCCCGAGCGTTTCGAGAATTCTCAGAGACATTCCGATATCACGAAGAGCGATCGGTACATTCTGGAGAGTGACCTCCCCATCACACAGGAGACTGGCGAACAGTATCGGGAGCGCTCCGTTCTTCGATCCGGAGACTTTGACGGAACCGTTGAGACGGTTTCCTCCATGGATGCGGAATATGTCCAAGGTGGAGCCTTTCCCCGTCACCCGGCGTCCGATGGCGAGAATACGATTCTGATCGATCGTACCGAGGTGTCAACGGCGCTTCAAAGACCAGGCAGTACCGGGAACTGAAAATCGTCACCGCCTCAGATCTGGGCCCGAATCCTCACGACTCTCGGGATTCCGCTGAGATCGGAGCGGCAACTGCCGTGGAAACCGCGGCTACGAGCATACTGCTCGATGGATGAGCTCTGATGGATGCCACATTCCAGCAACAGGGAGCCGCCCGGAGCGATGTAGCTACCGAAACCGTCGATAAGAGCCCTGTGATGACCGAGACCATCCCCATCCAGCTGGTCTATGAGGGCGAGGGCGGGTTCGTAGCGGGCCACGTCATCGCTCAGCAGCGGATCTTCCGGGGCGATGTAGGGTGGGTTGGAGAGAATTAACTCGAAAGCACCATCGAGAGGGTCGAAATGGCTGCCGCCTCGCAACTCGACTCTCTGCTCGAGGTGATGTCGCTCGAGGTTGCAGGCGGCGACCTCGAGCGCTTGCTCGGAGATCTCTACTCCCACCGCCCTCAGATCCGGGCGCTCCTTGGCCAGTGCGATCGTCACCGCCGCAGACCCGATGCCGATCTCTGCGACCCGCGGTGATGGAATCCCTTCCAACAACATGAGAGCCCACTCAACCAGTAGTTCCGTCTCGGGCCTGGGAATCATCACCGCTGGCGTCACCTCGATAGTGTGGCCATAGAATTCCCACTCGCCAAGAATGTGTGCCAGCGGCTCTCCGGTGGCGCGCCTTTCGAGCAGTTGGTCGAAGCGCTCTGCATCGGTCGCGGAGATCCATTGGTCGGATCGTAAAGATGGGTCGCGATAATCTACCTCGAGTACATGCGCCAGCAACCAGCGAACATCGAGCTCGGGAGCATCGGAACCGGATAGTTTCTGCTCGGCTTTTTGCATCAATACTCTGGTAGAGACTCTGGAAGAACCCACTTCAGAGTGCCTGGACCCGCTCTTCGCGGTCGTGAGCGTCGAGCCGTTCGATCAGTTCATCGATGTCCCCCAACATGAACCGGTCGAGATTGTAGAGGGTGCAATTGATGCGATGATCGGTGATGCGATTCTGCGGAAAATTGTAAGTCCGTATCCGATCGCTCCGGTCACCGGATCCGATGAGCGAACGGCGGAGGGCGTCCTCCTGCTCCCGCTTTTTCCGATCTTGTTGTTCCTTGAGTCGGGTCTTCAACAAGCGCATCGCCTTGTCGCGATTCCTGTGCTGCGATTTCTCATCCTGCATCGAGACCACCACGCCACTGGGGATATGTGTGATACGAACCGCACTGGAGGTCTTGTTGACGGATTGCCCGCCTGGGCCGGAAGCACAGAAGGTGTCGATTCGAAGGTCTTTCTCCTCGATCTCGATCTCTGTCTCTTCGGCCTCTTGCATCACAGCCACGGTGATGGCTGAAGTGTGAATTCTGCCCTGAGCTTCGGTGGCAGGAACCCTTTGAACTCGATGGCCTCCCGACTCGAAGCACAGCCGCGTGAAAGCACCCTTACCGCGCACAGCGAAGGTGATCTCCTTGTACCCACCCAGGTCCGTCTGGCTCTCGCTGAGAATCTCGATCTTCCAGCGGCTCTTCTCGGCATACAGGCTATACATCTTGAAAACATCGGCGGCAAACAATGCGGCTTCATCTCCGCCAGTTCCAGCGCGCACCTCGAAGATGCAATCATCACCACCCTCGACCTGTTGATCGAGAATCCTCAGCCGTATCGCCCGAGCCTGATCCGAGAGCATCTGTGAAAGTTGCTCCTGCTCCTGCTCGGCGAGTTCCTTCAGTTCTGCGTCATCATCCGCATCGATGATCTTGAGTGCTTCATCCAGATCGAGACTGGTCTTACAGTAGGCACGATAAAGCGCGACCATTTGCGCGATGGAACCGTGTTCCTGAAGCATCTCTCGAAAGCGGGCACCATCTGCCTGTTGGTCCGGATCCCCGATGAGCTGCTCCAGTTCGACAAACCGCGCCTGCAACTGGACGAGACGCTCGGCGAGTTGCCCTGCTAGCGGCTTGTCCAGGAAGTCAGCAGTGTCCTTCTCGGCTGCAGACATCGAACGGCCTCTCCGGATTCGAGGCGACGTACCCCGGGGTACGTTCCAGGATGAGAAAGCGGGCCGGAGGGAGGCAACTCTTGCCTCGCACCGGCCCACATAAGGATAACGGAACTAAGAATCAGAGTCGGCAGGCTTCTGGTCGGAGTCCTCTTGTTCAGCGGAATCGTCGGCTGCCTCCTCCGCAGGGGCTTCCTCTGCCGGTGCTTCTTCTGCTGG
>DCAA01000021.1:17712-55752 GCA_002311345.1 Planctomycetes bacterium UBA1146
TCTGCTGGCGTTTCTTCTACGGCAGCTTGCACTTCAGGAGCTTCCTCGGTGGGCGCTTCGTTTGTCTCCTTCTTCTCGGTAACAAGATCCATTTTTGTTCCTTTCTCATTTGAAACGGTTTCTTCTTTCGCAGCAGCCTCCTTGGCTTCCGGTTCTTTTGCGGCAGGTTCTTTTGCGGCAGCTTCCCTGGCGGCGGCTTCCTTGGCGGCAGCTACCTTGTCGGCAACTACCTTGGCAGCAGCCTCCTTGGCGGCTTTTTCTTTTGCGTCAGCGGCAAACTTCTTCTTCTTGCCCTCGAGGATCTTCTTGCGCCGCTGCTCGCGAGCACCCTTACGATCGGCGGCATCCTTGCGTGCGGCTTCCTCTTTCTCGAGCTGCTTTCGATGCTTCTCGGTACGAACCTCGTCTGCCTTGGTGATGACCTCGGCGGCCTTGCCTTCTTTCCAGCCGAAACGCTTCTGGAACTTCTCGACCCGGCCTGCGGCATCGATGTAAGTCTGCTTACCGGTATAGAAAGGATGCGAAGCACTCGAGATGTCGAGTTTGAAGAGCGGGTACTCGTTGCCATCTTCCCACTGAATCGTCTCGGTCGTGCGTACGGTCGAGCGAGTCAGGAAGGAAAAATTCGCGTTACTGTCCTGAAAAACAACAGAACGGTAGTCATCAGGGTGAATGTCCTTTTTCATACGATCAATCTCCGGTCGTCACCATTTCGAGTCGCCAGGATATCCCTGCACCGGCCACACACGCAGCCTCCTGGGTGAGGGGTCCTGAAACTCCATCCGCCCGCCAGTAGGATCCCGGCCCCCGCTCGAGGCGATGACCCCGTAGCGAATTGACCCGGCTCCCTCCACAGCGGTGGACGGGATCTGAAATCGTACGAATCCACGCCTCTTACTGCAAGGGAAGCCGTTTGATATCCCAACAACAACCCAGGCTTGTGTGGCCCGATCGCCCCCGATCCTCTACCATCAAGGTGGAGAGGGCTATACGCATGACAGTCCCCCTGACGCTACGCTTCCGGGATTCCTCCGGAGACCATCAGCATCAGATCAGTGCCGGCCAGACCGTCATCGGTCGCACCAAGGTCTGTGAATTATTCATCAACGACGACACCATCTCCAGAAATCACGCCCGGATCTTCGAGCAAGATGGAGCTTACTTGCTGGAAGACCTCGACAGCAGAAACGGTGTCTTTGTCGGGGATCGTCCGGTGCAATCGGTACCTCTTGTCCCAGGCATGGTGCTACGGCTCGGGAATGTATCGATCCTCGTCGATGAAACGGGTGCCGCTGTATTCAACGTGCGGCTGTCAGATGACTTGCCCGAGCAGGGGGTGATGGACTCTCTCATCATCGATGATCTCCAGAAACATCTCGGAGAGAGTTCCGCAGGAACAAACCAAGAAGGAACACCAGCAGGCCTCGGGGTCGCGCTCGAACTGTTCCAACACGCTGCCGAAACTCTACTCACCGGATCGGACCTCTCCGAGGTCACCGAGGGGGCGGTCGGGCTCGCGCTGAAGTCTCTACCGGTGGATCGTGGTTTCCTGAGCCTGACCGAAGACGGGCAACTGGTCCCCCACGCCACCCAGGCTCAGAGTGATCTAGATACGAATCGCCCGATGCAACTCTCGCGGACCATTGCAAAACAGGTGATGGAAGATCGTACCGCGGTACTGATCCGAGACACCGGTAGCATGGAAGGCCTGGCCACGGCTCACAGTATCGTTCAGATGAAAATCCAGTCCGCCATGTGTGCCCCCCTCATTTCCGGAGATGAGGTGGTCGGCATCATCTACGTCGACTGCGTCGACTCGAAAAAAATCCTCACATCGGAGCACCTCGGGATCATCTGCGTACTTGCACTGATGGTCTCGAGTGCACTGGAACAATATCGACTGCGCCAGTCGATGGAAGAAGAGAAACGACGCCGCGAGGAACTCTCCTGTCGCCTGTCGCCCAATGTCGTCGAGAGAGTTCTGGCCGGCAAAGCGGAACTCGGTTCCAAGGAGACGGAGATCACGGTGCTATTCGCTGACATGGTCGGGTTCACATCGATGTCTGAAAAACATGAACCACGTCAGGTGGTGGAACTCCTCAACGACCTCTTCGACGCCCTGACCGATGAAGTGTTCCGTCAGGACGGCACTCTCGACAAGTACATCGGGGACGCCCTCATCGCCTTCTTTGGTGCCCCCGAGGAACAGACCGACCATCCGCAGAGAGCCCTCAGGGCCGGCCTCGCGATGCAGAAACGACTCAAACAGCTCGCCGAACTACACCCGGACTGGCCCCCACTGAGCATGAGGATCGGCATCAACTCGGGGATGGCGGTGGTCGGAGACATCGGCTCCAAACAGCGTCGCGACTACACCGTGATCGGTGATACGGTGAACGTTGCCAGTCGTCTCGAATCCCAGGTCGCACACGCCGGAGAGGTTGTGATCGGGCCGCTGACCGCCGAGCGGTGCAGCAACGACTTCGAACTGGAAGAGCTGGAAGAAACCGCACTCAAGGGAAAGAGCCAAGTGGTGCGCACCTGGAAGGTGATTTCAGAGAAGTGATCCGGGCAGGTCTAACTGCCCGTCAAGCGGCGGTCTCTCCGCTGGAGGCTTCTTCGTCGGGATCGGGCTGCGGTTCTGCTTGAGGGGATGCGCCCGGATCTTCCGAAGTCTCTTCTAGCGGCTCGAGCCGTAAGGGTTCCGGCGCCGTCGTACGATCTTTGAGTGCCAGCACCCGCTCCTCGTCGACCACGACCTTTATTCCCTTCATCTCTTTTCCGCTGATGTCGAAGATGATGTCTCTCATCAGATCCTCGATCACCGAACGCAAACCTCGTGCACCGGTACCACGTTTGCGAGCCATCTTGGCCACCTCCTGCAGGGCATCTGGTGTGAATTCCAGATCACCGCCCTCCATGCGGAAGAACTCGCGATACTGGCGCACGAGCGCATTGCGAGGTTCGGTAAGAACCCTGACCAGATCGGCGTCATCGAGAGGTTGCAATGCCGTGATCACCGGGAGTCGCCCCACGAACTCCGGAATCATGCCGTAGCGCAGAAGATCCTGGACCCCCGCATGGGAGAAGAGCCGCGCCCGTTCGTGAAGATCCTCGAGATCGATCGCATCCCGGTCCTGGATAGAAGCATCCTCCGCCCTCCGGAAGCCGACTTTCTTGGCGTTGAGGCGCTCGGCAATGATCTCCGGAAGACCATCGAATGCACCACCGCAGATGAACAGAATGTGGGTGGTGTCGAGCTGGATGTACTGCTGCTCGGGATGCTTGCGCCCACCCTGGGGGGGGATGTTCGCAACAGTGCCCTCGAGAATTTTGAGGAGCGCTTGTTGCACTCCTTCACCGGAAACATCTCGCGTAATGGAGACATTCTGGGTCGCTTTGCCGATCTTGTCGACCTCGTCGATGAAGATGATGCCTCGCTGCGCTTTCTCGATGTCGTAGTCTGCCGCCATCACCAGTTTTAGCAGCAGATTCTCCACGTCCTCTCCAACATAACCAGCTTCTGTAAGAGTGGTGGCATCTCCGATGGCGAAGGGAACATCGAGTGACCGAGCGAGAGTTCGCGCCATCAATGTCTTGCCGCTTCCGGTCGGCCCGATCAGCAGTATGTTCGACTTTTCGATTTCCACCTTGTCTTCGTCATCACCGGACTCATCCTTAGCATCAAGATGGACCAGACGGCGAAAATGCAAGTGCACCGCCACCGCAAGAGTTCGTTTCGCATCTTCCTGGCCGATGACCCAGGATTCCAACTCCTTGTACAGTTCCCGTGGTGTCGGAACATCTTCGATCAGTCGCGGAGGTTCGGAAGTTGCTTCCGGGAGTGTTGTCTCGTTGATGAGGGTGTAACAGAGATCGACACATTCGTTGCAGACGTAGACCCCGGGTGGTCCGGCGATCAACCGCTCCACATCGTTGGAATCCTTGCCGCAGAAACTGCAACTCTCGGGGCGTTGCGGAGGGCCACCTTCTGACCCGGAACCTCGCGTCGTGCCTACCATCGTTACTACCAGGGCCCTAGGTGGTCGCCGTGGCTGGCTTGAGGGTTTCGATCACCTGGTCGACCAGGCCATAATCCTTGGCCTCACTGGCTGACATGAAGAAATCCCAGTGGGAGTCCTCCTCGATAGCGCTGGCGTCCTTGCTTGTGTGCTTCGACAGGATCTCACACAGGACTTCTTTATTGCGCTTGATCTCCTTGGCCTGGATTTCGATGTCCATCGCAGTTCCCTGAGCACCTCCCCACGGCTGGTGAATCATGATGCGAGAGTGCGGCAGAGCGTGACGCTTGCCCGCGGTTCCAGCAGCCAGCAGCACGGCTCCCATCGACGAGGCCTGGCCGATGCAGAAGGTTGCAATGTCACATTGCACGAATTGCATCGTGTCGTAGATTGCAAGACCCGCCGATACGGATCCGCCAGGGCTGTTGATGTAGATATTGATATCCTGGTTGCGGTTGTCAGAAACCAAAAACAAGATCTGAGCGATGACCAGATTGGCGGTGTGATCGTGGATGGCATCCCCGATGAAAACAATCCTGTCCTTGAGTAGCCTCGAAAAGATGTCATAGGAACGCTCGCCGCGTCCCGTCTTCTCGATGACAAAAGGCACGAGGTTGTCGTGAATATTGTCAATCTTGCGCATCATCTCGTCGTTCATCCGTCCCCCTGGGTTCCAGGCGGGCTCCAGCGATTTCAGGCGCCGGAGACCTTGGCCTTCTTTCGTAGCATCTGTTTGACTTTCTCTCGTCTCATGCCGTTGCGCAACTCTGTCAACATACCGCCTTGGCGGTACTGTTCGATCACCTGTTCCAGCGGTTGCCGGTAAGTGGTGGCGATCGCCTGGAGTCGCTGAACAACCTCATCTTCGGTAACAAACACCTTTTCCTCGTCTGCGATGCGATCGAGAACGAAGATGCGGCCCAGTTCCTGGCGGGCCTGTGTCTCCATCGCCGAGTCCTTGTTTGCCTCGGCACGCGCATCTTCCTCCGATTTGCCTTCCCGGGTCAACTCCATCACTCGCCGCTGGGTCAATGATTCCTGGCGCTGCGAGAGCAATGAATCGGGAAGTTCCATCTCTACCGCATCTCCTACCTTTTCAGCCAGTAACTCTTCCTGGCGCGAATCCTCCTGGTGCTTACGGGTTGCTTCCAGGTTTTCGCGAACCTTGGTACGGAGATCCTCCTCCGACTCGACGCCGAGGCGTTCGAGGAAAGCTTCGTCAAGTTCGGGCGTCACTTTTTTCTTGGCATCGCGCAGCGTCAGGCGCAGCGTTGCAGCCTTCTCGCGATGGTCAGCATCGGGGAAATCATCAGGGACCTGGACCGGCCTCTCGATTACATCGTCCTGGGCGGCACCGACAAGCGCCTCACCGAGGTCAGGGATTTCCATCGCGTCGATGATATTTTCGCCGATCTTCATAACGACCTCGGGTCGTTCGAAGATGGGTTCATCTTCGACCAACAGCGCCAGATCGACCACGACGTAGTCGCCGTCCGCTTGCTCGCCGATATCCATCGGTTCGAGAGTCGAGGACTGCTCGCAGATCATCTCGACCTCGCGATCGACTTCGGTTTCCTCGATCTTGACCGATTCGGCCTTGATCTTGATCCCTTTGTACTCGGGAAGATCGAAGGTGGGTTGGATATCGAAGACGATCTCGAAGGTGAAGGGGGCATCGGCGACGAATTCATCATTCTCGAAGGTGACGCTGCTCAGCAGAGGTTTCCACTCAGCGGCCTCGAACTGCTCCTCGACGGCGCGCCCCTTCAACTCCTCCTCGACATCGGTCTGGACGCCGGTGCGATAGCGTTTCTTCATCAGCGCCAGCGGCGCCTTGCCCTTGCGGAATCCCGGGACCTGCACCGTGTCGCGCAACTGGCGGTAGGTGTTATCGAGTTCTTCCTCGACCTTTTCCTGCGAGATTTCGATCTTGAGTCGCTTGCGGCAGGGTCCCTCCTCGACCACCTCGACCTGGCTGACGATGGTCGACTTGGCCTCATCGGCACCCTCGGAGATGGTGTCGACGGGCGCATCTTCGGTGTTCGGGTCGGCAGATTCGGCGTCGCTCATGAGGTCCTCTCTGCCCGTTCTCGGGCCTGGCACGATGCCAGATCGGAAATCATGGTCGCACCCTACAGAAGTGTCAACGCTTGCCGGTGGTTGGATGCTCCCGAAACGAGTGAATTGCCGAAATTCGTCAGAATTCGGCGGGCGCCACTGATAATTGGCCAGCGCATCTGGTTATCGAGCCCTGGCATTCATGCGACCCTCCACAATCAGGAGCGCCACCATGACCACTGACAACCGGAGCGATGCCCTCGAGCCTCGGGTCCGCACGCTGAAGCGAGCCCTCTGCCTGTTCTGTCGACTGATCGCAGCAGGGTTATTTGTTGTGGCTACGAGTACGCACAGCGTTCCTGTGGCTGAAGCTTCTGCGCAAACTGCGGCCGCACTGGTCCAGAAGATCATCGATGATCGAGTCGAGGCCGGACTCGCCCCTGCGCTTGTGGTGGGCATCGTCCGCAAAGACGGAACCAAGGAGTTCTATGCCGCGGGTACGCTGAAGGCGAATGGCACCGAGCAAGTGGATGAGAACACGATCTTCGAGATCGGTTCCATCAGTAAGGTGTTCACGACTCTGTTGATGGCCCAGATGGAGGAGCAGGGGGATCTCGAGTTCTCCGATCACGCACAGAGTTTCCTGCCAGCCGGGGTCACGATGCCCATCAAGGAGGGGATCTCCCAGCCCTCTGGAGAAACTCCCCCAACGCACATCGCGCTGGAACATCTTGCCACCCATACCTCGGGGCTTCCGAGAATGCCGAGCAACTTCCAGCCGAAGGAACCCAGTAACCCCTTCGCGGATTACACCTGCCAGCGGCTGTATGACTTCCTTTCAAGCCACGCGCTGGCGGGAGAGATGGGCCAGATAGTCTATTCGAACCTTGGCATGGGATTGCTCGGTCACATCCTGGAGCTTCAAAGCGGCAAGAGTTACGAGCAGTTGCTCATCGTCTGGATCTGCGAACCACTGGGCATGAACAGCACCACTACCAGGCCGAGGACTCGAGATGCCGCCCGGGTGGCGACAGCTCACATGGGAAGCACGCCAGTTGCTGCCTGGGACTTTGCAGCCCTTGCCGGTTGCGGTGACATCAACTCCACCGCCAAAGATATGCTCATTTTTGCCGCGGCGAATTTGGGGCAGGTGGATACACCGCTGCTGAACGCGATGCAACTTTGCCACGCTCCGCGTGTGACCTCTGCCAAGTCGCCAGTGAAGATTGGACTTGGCTGGCATCTCCTGGGCCAGCCCGAACGTGAGATCATCTGGCATAACGGCGGTACCTACGGCTTTGCCAGCTTCATGGGTTTTCGACCCGACACCGGCGAGGGCGTGATTATCCTGAGCAACGCGAGTTACCGCGGCGTGGATCGTATCGGCTTCCACCTGCTCGATGACGGCCACAAGCTGGACAAGTTACCCGAGTTGGTCACGATCGACCCCCGGATCCTCGCCGACTATGTTGGAATTTATTCGTTGAATCCCGATATGAAATTAACGATCAAGAACGACAACGATCAGTTGTTCGTCATGGTGTCGGGGCAGCCGTTCTTTCCGGTATATCCAACTGGGCGTGACGAGTTCGCTTTCAAGGTAGCGGATGCCCGGATCAGCTTCGTCCGCAATCAGCAGGGGAAGGTTGACCGGCTCGTCCTGCACCAGGATGGTCTCGACCAAGAGGCCCTGAAAACGAACTAGGCAGCGCCTATAGACACCCTTGGTGTCTCGTGGGTTGGATTCTGGTGAAAAAAGCGGGTGATGGGAATCGAACCCACGACATTCACGTTGGCAACGTGACGCTCTACCGCTGAGCTACACCCGCACAGGATCATCACGAACAGCATCGTCGAAGCGGTTGCACCGGAAAACTATGGGCCGATTGTGCGCATCGCCCTCGGTCGTGTCAACACCCCCGGACAGCACGGTCAAGTACAGTCCGGCTCGATGAGACAATCGAGACCATCCGGCGTCGGGTCCGGGCCGCACAGGATCGGACCAGGTGCCGGTGGAGGCGCTCCCCCGGCGAAGATGGAAATCAGCATCGCCACCGCGTCAGCGATATCGAGACCGCCATCATCGTTGGAGTCACCGGAATCAACACACTCGAGCGGGTTGCCGGAAGAAAAGAGCGCGCTCAGCAAGCGAACCGGATCAGCGATGTTGAACTGGGTATCAGAGTTGGCATCGCCACGGCGAAAGACCGGATCGGTCCCGCCACCACCACAGTTGACCGAGCGATAGACGACATGCATCAGCCAGTTGCCGCTGGCACCGAAAGTACACAGGTCGGCCCAACCGAGCCCGGCCGCATTGACATAGTTCTGCCCCGGCAAGCACCCGGCACCATCGATAACCATGCTCGGACCCGTCGGGGTCGACGAGTTGGCAAAGAGCAGGCTGACGACGAAGGGGCCCGAGTTGATGATGATATCTCCCGGTAGCGGCTCCAGATCGAACTCGTTGATGAAACCATCGGTGAGAAGCGGACCATCGAGCTGGAAGAGCAGATTCACCCCGGGGGGTGTTCCTTCATAGATGAGGATCGCCTCCTCCAGCGACTGCGGGTTGCCACCTAACTGGGAACCCCAGCCGATGCCGACGCGCAGGATCTCTATCGGGTAATCCGCTGCGGACGCCTCGAAGACAACAGCGCCCTCTTCCCCGGCAACAAATCCGGGGATGGTGATGGTGCCGGGTCCGAGATGGTTCTCATCGAGCACCTCGGGGCATGGTTGGGCATCGATGCCACGACAAAAGAGCAGTGGTAAAACGAGCAGTGAAATCCAGAAAACCCGACGGTGAAAAGGTGTTCGAGGCGACATAACAACTCCTCCCGGGCAATAATCCACACTTCAGGATATCTCTCGGGTTACCCCGAAGCCACGGGCAGGACGGCATTCCTCCGTGTGAAAAAGGCACCCCTCCTCAGGTGTGTAGGCGCTTCTCGATACGCACCACGTTGCCCTTGCCGAGATACTCGAGGTGATCGGAGCAGCGGTGCATCAGCAGGATGCCGAGGCCGCCGCGGCCGCCTTCTCGCATCCGCTCCTTGGCGCGCTCGAAGGCATCCTTCTCCTCGATCTTGGCGAGGTAGAACTCGTGGTCGAAACCATCCCCTTCATCTTCGATCAGCATCATTACACGGCGCGGATCGACGATGTAGTTGACGGTGACACGCCGATCGGGCTGTTGTAGGTTGCCGTGGCGGACCGCGTTATCGACCCCCTCCTTGAGCGCCGAGTGGAGCGCGTTTCGTTCCTGCTCGGTAAGCGGCAACTTCTGGATGAGCGCGCCACCCAGGCTGAGCCCCTGGTCGATGGACTCCTGTTTGGATGTGAACTGAAAACGAACCTGCTGGGTAAAGAGTTTGCGGTCGCGCGAGACCCGGCGCACCTCGCTCTCGGCGAGGATGAAAAGATTGCTCAGCTCGAAGGGGTCGACCAGGGAGTCATTCTCCCAGACACGGAATCCATCGAGCGCCGCAACATCCGAGCCTTTTGGATGGATGAGGATCGTCGAGGCCAGGGCGTGACGAGAATCGAGTTTGATCCTCTCCACCAGCTGCTGGCTTCCGGTCACTCGTTTGTCAACGACGACAAGATCAGGAGCATTGGTGTCGATGCCCCCGAGCAATCCCTCGACACTGTGGTAGAGAAAGACACGTCCTCCTCGTTCCTCGACCCTTCTCTTGCAGATCTGTGAAAAGTGCCCCGTCGACGGTAGCAACATCGCCACCGTTCCGCTCGGGCCGGGAGGTTCGGCCATCACCGGTACGGTGCGAACCTCCTTGCCCGAAGTGGTTCTGGCCACTGTTTTTGACTCGCCATCAGAGCCTGCCATCTCGACCTGCTCGCCCGACAGAATCGCTTCCGCCTCGTTGAGATCCTTGGCCACCGGCACCACCGACGTGACCCCCAGCAGATGCATCGTGATACCGACGTTTCGGGCGACCCGGGTCAACAGCAGCGCCCCGCCAGCACGGGCGCACTGGTTGTGGAACCGGATGATGCCGCTGATTCCGGTCGAGTTGATGTACTCGACACCGCGGCAATCCAATACCAGATGATAGCGGCCACTATCGATCAACCGCTCGAGGGCCTGCTCGAAGCGCGGGTAGTTGGGCGCATCGATGAACCCCTCGAGCTGAACGAGGGTATAAGTAATCGGCTCGGCGCCCGAAGTGGCGCGCTGTTCGTACGTGACGTTGAGACTCGACACGGCAACTGGTCCTTTCACGCCTGTCGATCTTACAGTGCCACTGGCTTCGGACCCAGAACTCGCAGGGCCGTCTCGGGTCGGGTATCTTCGCGAAGGGAGGAAGTCTCGATGCTAGCGAAATCCATCATCGATCCCGGATCCATCGACCTGGAGAACTCCATCTTTGGGCCCAAGGAGATCCGCGCGCGCAACTCTCAGCGCTTCGAGATGGAAATGCTCGACCGCATCGTTCACTTCGACCCGGAAAACGCCACCATCGCCGGCGTACACGTTGTTCGCGAGGATGCTTTCTGGGCGCGGGGCCACTTCCCCGACCGGCCGATCCTGCCGGGCATCCTGATGATCGAGATCGCTGGTCAGCTGTGTTCCTTTTTCTTCGGAGAGGTCCACGACAGTAACGAGTTGATCGGTTTTGCCGCCTGCGAAGAAGTGCGCTTCCGGGGCGTCGTCCACCCCGGCTCCGAGGTGCTGATGATCGGCGAAATGGTAGTTTTGCGCTCGAAACTGGCGAAATTTTCCGCCCAGGCTTATGTCGATGGCGAACGAGTCTTTGATGGCACCATCGTCGGAATGAAGATCTAACACACAGCCCCTTGGGCATCGACCAACAGCGCCAACACATCTCTCCGGATCCCCGCTTGTCCCCTCAGGTCAACACGTGCTCGGGGGTCACCATGGTTCAAATTAATTTTCGGCACAGTTGAACAGCAAATGAAAAGAGATGCTCGTAGACAGAGTGCTGTTTGTACCTATTCGAACGAACCGATACAGGGCTCAAAAAACCGTGGGGGGAATCCCCTGAAGAGTAGATGGTTACTGACCAGCACCCCGATCGGCAGCGCCAAGTTTGTAAAAGTGGCGGAGAGGGAGGGATTCGAACCCTCGGTACCGCGAACGGTACGCCGGCTTAGCAAGCCGGTGCAATCGACCACTCTGCCACCTCTCCGTGACCAGAAATTTTGGTGGCCTCGCCCGTCAGGGTGGTCGGCAATACTAGCCGCCGTCTCTCGAGACAGCAAGCCCACCGAGAAAAGCAACAGTCCCTTGCGTAACAGAGGTCTGCCTCGTTACCCTCCAGAATCGCATTGGTTTCTGAGCCTCGCCGCATCCCGAAGGGCGCGAATGACCTCCTCGACATCCGACAACCCCGTGGAAGTTCGCATTCTGGATGAGTTGCGCGCCACGATCCCACCCGATCAGTGGGCCCCGTGGTTCGAAGAAGTTGAAATCTACAACGGCGCAGGACGCATCACTTTCCAGGTTCCATCACCTTTGCACTCGACATTCCTCCAGCATCGGTTCCAGGGAATTATCGAGAACTGTACCCGGAAGGTTCTCGGATCGGACTCTCCCTTTCGAGTGGTTTTCGAGGTGAAAGAGGCCACAAGCCGACAACTACCTGGAAAAAACTCCAGCACGCCCGATGCTTTGATTGCACAGCAAAAGAACGCCCGCCTTGCGCTGAAAAAAAGTCTTACCTTCGAGGCCTTTGTCACCGGGCCATCAAATCAACTTGCTCATGCCGCAGCGATGGCGGTTGCCGACAATCCCGGTGGTTCTTACAACCCTTTCTTCCTGCACGGCTCTGTCGGGCTCGGTAAGACGCACCTGCTCCAAGCGGTAGGACATCGTCTTCAGAGCGCCGGCATTCCGAATGTCATCGCCCTCTCCTGTGCATCTTTCACCAACGAGTTCATCGCGGCCTTATCGTCCAAGAAAATTGATGAGTTCCGAACAAAGTACCGCAAAGCGGGCGCACTCCTGATCGACGATATCCAGTTTCTCTGCGACAAGGAGCGCACCCAGGAGGAGTTCTTCCACACCTTCAACGAGATCTACAACCAGGAGCGCCAGATCTTCCTTACCTCTGATGCCGCACCCTCAACCATCCGGGGCCTCTCCGAGCGCCTCGTGTCCCGTTTCCGCCTCGGGTTGGTGGTCCAGCTGGACCCACCCGACCTGGAAACCAGGATGGCCATCGTCCACAGGAAGGCCGATCAGAGAGGCCTCGAGCTCCCCAACGCCGTGGTCGAAGTTGTTGCCAGGAGGGTCCGCGATAACGTCAGAGAGCTCGAGGGCGCGGTGTTGCGGATTGAAAGCATGGCCCGCCATGAGAACCGAGCCATCACCACGAACTCCGTCAGCGACACCCTCGATGAGTTACTCGGGGGCTCCAGTACCCGCATTGACCTGCGCAAGATCGAGGAACTGGTCTCTGTTGAATTCTCGGTTTCTTCCGAGGAGATGCATTCCAAGCGCCGAACCCGCTCCATCGTTTTGCCGCGCCAGGTTTGTATGTATCTGGGCCGCAGGCTCACCGATTGTTCCTTGGGAGAAATCGGCCACCACTTCGGAGGAAGAGACCACTCTACCGTGTTGCATTCCATCGAAAAGATTCGCCAGTGTGTCGAACAAGACAATCAGCTTCGTGTCAGCATCGAGGTGATGGAAAATCGCCTGCGCCAGGGCTGATCTCAAAACAGCGGTGCGGGATTCCTTGTCGTCTTTCTAGACCCCGAAAAAATACATAAAGGAGCGCCCGCGTCTTTTTGCTACAGAAAAGTGCGGCCGACTCTCTCTCGTCTACGAACTCGACGCTGTTTGCGCCGACCTGTTGTTTGAACCAGGAGTGGTTGGAATGAAAAAACGCCTTCTTGGAAACACCGGGCTGGAAGTTTCCGTGCTCGGTTTTGGCGGTGCGATACTGGGCGATGTCTACGGAGGAATCACCGAGAAAGAAGCGGCTACAACCCTTCACGCTGCCCTGGATGCGGGGATCACCCTGGTCGACGTCGCCCCCTATTATGGCCTGGGGCTGGCGGAGAAACGCCTCGGGCGAGCCCTTCAGGGCCGGCGTGACGAGGTGGTCCTTGCCAGCAAATGCTGTCGCTATGGACTCGAGGGCTTCGACTTCAGCGCGGCCAGGGTTTTCAGTGACATCGACGAGAGCCTACGGCGCTTGAAAACCGACCACCTTGATCTCTTTCAGTTGCACGATGTCGAGTTCGGCCAGCGCGACCAGATTCTCCAAGAAACCCTGCCGGCGATGGTAAAAGTGAAAAAGTCAGGGAAGGCGCGCTTTATCGGCATCACGGGACTTCCCGTACATATGCTCAAGGAGCTTGCCTGTGAGTTCCCCATCGACACAATCCTTTCGTATTGCCACTACAACCTGATGGTCGACGACCTTGATGTGGTGCTTGCGCCACTGGTAAAAACCCGGGGGGTCGGCCTGCTCAACGCATCACCTCTACATATGGGGATCCTTGCTCCCGATGGGCCCCAGCCCTGGCATCCAGCATCCACGGCGACAAAACGGGCCGGGGAAAAGGTTGCAGCACTCTGTCGGGCTCATGGCTTTTCGGTTGCCGGCGTTGCTCTACATTTCGCCCTCGATAACAACAATGTTGCCTCTACCCTCTGTGGCATGAAGTCACCAAAAGAGGTGGCAGAGAACATCAGCTTCATCAAGAAAACACCAGATCCACAACTCCTGAAAGAGATCTCGCGGGTTGTTGCGCCGGTAAAAAACCACACCTGGCACGAGGGCCTTCCGGAAAATGCTCCTCCCCCATCCTGAGGTGTCTTTGCTCCTAAACGGTGCTGCTTTGTGGTGGAAAACCGGTTCATTTGTTGGGGTCTTTTCGCTCGTAATTTGTGGGCTTTCGGTCGTGTTTTTTTGCCCATCGGGTGGGCGCAAGGAAGACCCACTGGTCGCCTTCCAGGACCCCCCGACTCCACGACTGGTTTTCCACGCCCGTTTCCCACACTCGTCTCTTACCCAAGTCCTGTATTTACTGAAAGTTACTGTTTTCTTGTTGGGTTTTATCCACAATTAACCAGGGGCCTATGACAACGACTAAGAAATTTAATTTCATCTCTCACTACATCTCTTCGTGAGCCGTTAAAAATAGGCCTTCGATACACCTCTAAAATTAACTCCTAAATCCTTTAATACTTTCTGCTTATGTGTCCGTTTTTGGGGCTGTTTCAGATTGCCCCATTTAGCCCCGTGACCTAGAATATCGTGTTCCCCCGAGAGCCCTTTTTCGGGGGAGGGGAGAGAGTTCCAGCACTCGAAGTTCGAGAGTTTTCAGACACGCTTTTGTTGACGCATCCAGGACGTTTCTGGGGACGCTTTGAGCCCTCCAGGGGTGGCCCTGGGACCCTCGCCGCGAGGAATGCGGTAGAGGGGTAGGAGGGCGAGCCGGCCTCTATAGAGAGCCGGCCTAGGGAGTCAGAAGAGGTTTCATGAAATTTAAATGCCAAACACACGAACTTCTGGAAGCGCTGTCTCTGGTCTCCGGCGTTGTGCCGGGAAACCCCACCCGACCAATTCTTCAGTCAGCAAAACTACAGGCGACAGAAAAAGGTCTACAGATCATCGGCACTGATCTCGAGGTTGGGCTTCAGGTTCAGGTCGATGATGTTGTCGTCAGTAAAGAGGGAACCTGTCTCGTCCCTTGCGCAAGAATCGTTGCTGTTTTGAAGGAGCTTCAGGACCCGGAGTTTGTTTTCAAGGTAGACGCTGCTGGACAGGCGTGTGTTTCAGCGGGAACTTCACACTTCAAATTACCCACCGGGCCAGTCGAAGAGTTTCCTGCTGTCGAATTCTCACCGCCAGGACCTTCAATTCGGATTTCCAGGAAAGAATTACTGCAAACGCTTCGTCGGGTTAGCGTCGCCGCAGCCAGAGATGCTACCCGGTTTAACATGCATAGCGTCCTTTTCGATGGACAGGGTGAGGAACTAAGAATCGTCAGCACGGATGGAAAAAGGATGGCTTTGAGTACCGTCTCGGTGGTGGCCGGCGGCAAAGGAGGGCTTCCCGAGGGGCAGTTTATTCTTCCACTCAAAGGGGTCGACCTGTTATCGAAAATCCTTTCCAACGAAACAGAAGACGACGTGGTGCTCCATCTCGACCAGAACGAAGTCACTTATATCTCGGAACGGGTGTCGCTGGCTTGTCGTCTTGTTGAGGGGAAATTCCCGGAATACGAGCGCGCTGTACCCAAGAAGTTCGAGTGTGTGTTCGTGATCAATACTGACGACTTGCTGGTTTCTCTGCGTCAGGCGGCCTTGATGACGACGAGGGAAACCAACTCTGTTCGTTTTTCTTTTGGTTCTAACAAGGCAACAATTTCCAGCAATGCTAGCAATATAGGGGAGTCGAGGATCGTGTTTCCTGTCGAAAAAACCCATGGAGAAGAAGAAGAGTTTGTCGTTCATTTTAATCCTGGATACCTTATTGAACTTCTCAAAGTTATTGGCACACAACAGGTCCAGTGTGGTTTTACCGACGGTAAAACCGCCGGGCTCTTCACTATTCCCGATGACGAAAAAGCCTATCAACACATCGTCATGCCCCTTGTTGTGAATGAAATGCAAGAGGTTTGAAGGGACCACATATTTCTCCGCCCCGCTTCTTGGAGCTGGAGATAGAAAAAGCCAGGAGAAAAAAAGAAGACGCGCGCGCTCGGCCAGTTAGGCAGAGCGTTGAGATGGTTTTGAAAGAGCTTGTGCCGACCAGGAGCAAGGATCCCCTCGGCGGGATTCAGCAGATCCGAGGGATCTGGGAACAGGTGGTAGGACAGGAAATCGGCAAACTTACTCAGCCACAAAGATACAAAGGGGGTGTTTTGATCGTGGCGGTTCAGGCTGCACCCCTTGCTGCAGAATTGCAGTCATTTGACGAGCGAATGCTTGTTGAGCGCCTGGCCGGGATGGGACTCGAGGGTGTGCATTCAATTCGGTTCCAGACGGGCGGGTTGCCCGACGCTGCTGCCGGCGGAGAGGGTTGTGAGAATATTGACCAAAGGTAAGCAGGGTGAATACTCTGGCTCAAATATCAAGGTCCTGGAGGGCATCGAGGCTGTCCGGAAAAGACCGGGAATGTACATCGGCAGCACGGGGCCAGACGGACTCCACCATCTTGTCTATGAGGTGGTTGATAACTGTATCGATGAGGCGATGGCGGGCCACGCTGATCATGTGACGGTGATCATCAACCACGATGGCAGCCTCTCGGTCGAGGATGACGGCAGGGGAATTCCCACCGACTGGCACGAGGACCAGCAAATGTCCGCTGTCGAGGTGGTGATGACCAAACTTCACGCCGGGGGCAAGTTTGATAATGAAACCTACAAGGTATCCGGGGGTCTTCACGGGGTAGGAGTCTCGGTGGTAAATGCCCTCTCGGAGCAACTCACGGTGGAGGTCTGCCGCGAGGGAGGATGCTGGAGGCAGGACTATTCCCGCGGGGTCCCCACATCCGAACTGAGAAAAATCAAAGATGCAGATGACACGGGAACCAAGGTCACCTTCCAGGCAGATCCAGAAATCTTTGACACGGTGGTTTTTCAGCGGGAGGTGCTTGGCAAGCGGTTGCGCGAGTTGGCGTATCTAAATGCTGGCCTGGAGATCAGATACATCGATGAGCGCGGTGAGGACGGGCGGTATGAAGAAACCTTCCATTTCCCGGCAGGCCTCGAGGCTTTCATCCGCGACATCAACTCCAAGCGATCGACGATTTATGATGAGGTCATCTCGTTTCAGAAAGAAGTCGACAACGTTGTCATAGACGTTGCGATGCAGCATAACGATGGCTATTCCCAGGAGCAAATCCTCACCTTCGCCAACAACATCAATACCCATCACGGTGGCACACATCTGAGCGGGTTTCGCTCCTCGCTAACGAGGACTTTCAACCGTTTCGCCAAAGAGATGAACCTGTTCAGGAATGACACTCCCCCCGACGGCAAGGACTACCAGGAGGGGTTAGCCGCAGTGGTCAGCGTCAAACTTCCCGATCCGCAGTTCGAGGGACAGACCAAGGAAAAGCTGGGCAATACGGAGATCGAAGGGATCGTGCAGTCGCTCGTTAACGAGGCCCTTGGGCACTGGATCAACATGAACCCGGCAGTTGGAAAGAAAATCATCCACAAAGCGCTCGATGCGGCTCGCGCACGGGAAGCCGCGCGAAAAGCACGGGACTTAACGCGGCGAAAAGGTCTTCTGGGCGCCGGTAGCTTGCCAGGCAAACTTCACGATTGCCGCAGTCGCAATCGCGACGAAACGGAACTCTTCATCGTGGAGGGGGATTCTGCCGGAGGCTCCGCCAAGGGAGGCCGCGATTCGATGGTGCAGGCGATCTTGCCCATCAAGGGAAAGATCCTCAACGTTGAAAAGGCGCGGATCGACAAGGCGCTACAACACGAAGAAATCCAGGCGATCATCACCGCGCTAGGTACCGGGATCGGTGACGAGTTCGACATCGACAAACTGCGCTACGCGAGGATTATTATCATGACGGACGCGGACGTAGATGGTTCGCACATCCGCACCCTGTTGCTGACCTTCTTCTATCGCCACCTCACTACGGTTGTGAAAGAGGGTAAAATCTTCATCGCCCAGCCACCTCTTTATCGCGTCAAGTGGAAGAACCGAGATGAGTACATCGTCACCGAGCAAGGGCTCGAGGCGGCCCTGGTCGACCTGGCGGCAGATCACGGCAGTCTTCGTTTCGAGAGGGATGGCAAGCCCGCCGAGATTTCCGGCGCGGACCTCAAGGCGGTAGTAGAGGCGGTGCACTATCTTCAGCGTGCCCAGGGAAGAATGCGCAGAAAAGGTTTCTTGCTCGAGGAATGGTTGCGAGAAGGATGGGCCTCCGAGAGGGAAGTGCCCGCGTTTCTTCCGAAAAGCGATGAAGGAGACCTGGCGCTGGAGAGCGCCGAGGATCTCAGCGAGGCGCTAGATTCGAGAGGGGAAGAGTTCCAGGGGATCGAGGTGCCGCTGGCAAAACAAACCACAGAAACGGTCAAAGCGCTGCAGTCGCTGGGATTTCCTGCGAGCGGAATCCTGTCGGCGGGTGAAGATGACGGCGAGTTTGGGGTGCCTATCATCGATTTCTCCCTCGAAGGTCATGAAACAACTTCTCCTTACCGGTTCGCGATCGATTCGACGGAAGAGGGTGGTGATACCCTGGCCGATGCGGTTGCCGCCATGTTTGCGCTGTTAAAGAGCAAGGTGGCGCTGACTCGTTTCAAGGGCCTCGGCGAGATGAATCCGGACCAGCTCTGGGAGACGACGATGGATCCTTCCAAGCGAGTGTTGTTCAAGGTCACCATCGACGATGCCACGGCTACCGACGAATTGTTTAGAATTTTGATGGGTACGGACGTAGCCCCGCGCCGAGAGTACATCGAAAAACACGCTCTCGAAGCGCGAGAACTCGATATTTAAACGCTGAGGAAACAGGACAAAGACGTCATGGCCAGAACCACCATACAGGACTTGATGAAATGGAAGCGCGAGGGGCATCGATGGGTGTGCCTGACCGCCTATGATGCGCCCACCGCGCGGGTACTCGCTGCAACCGAAGTTCCCGTGGTGTTGGTGGGCGATTCGCTTGGTAACGTGATCCTGGGACACGACAGCACCATCCCGGTCACCATGGAGAACATGGTTCATCACACCGCCGCGGTTCGAAGAGGGGCGCCGGAATTATTTATCGTCGGTGATCTTCCGTTTCTCGCTGTTCAGGTTTCTGAAGACGAGGCTGTGAGAAACGCCGGGCGCCTCATCCAGGAAGGCGGCGCCGATGCCGTCAAGCTGGAAGGTGGTGGTCCCCGCGCAGCCACGGTCAAGAGAATCATCGAGGCCGGGATCCCCGTCATGGGGCATCTCGGACTTACGCCCCAGAATGCTACCCAGTTGGGTGGGTATCGTGTTCAGGGTGTCGACGAGAACTCTGCCCGGAAAATTCGCGAAGACGCCATCTCGCTCGAACAGGCTGGCGCTTTTTCCATCGTGCTGGAGTGTGTTCCGGCCCCCCTGGCGGCTTCCATCGCCAAAGAACTTGCGATTCCCATCATCGGTATCGGCGCTGGTGGCGATGTCGATGCACAGGTATTGGTTTTTCATGACCTGGTCGGTCTTTCTGGTGATTTTCAACCCCGCTTCGTTCGCCGTTATGTCGAGATTGAAGAGCAGATGCGCGATGCGGTGAAAAGATTCCAGGAGGATGTTACTTCCGGCTCTTTCCCCTCCAGCAAGGAATCCTTCTCGATGCCCCATTCCAAGGATGCAGCTGAGGGTTCCGAGCAGAATCCGGAGACAGAACTCAGTGGATAGCCCGATGGATAAAAGTCCTTCAACACGAGACATCGCGGTCGTAGGGGCCGGCGCGCTGGGGCGGTGGATCGCCGCAAGGATGGCATCCGGCGGGGCCGATGTGTCGCTGGTCACGAGGCCCGGCACGAACACGGGAACCACATCTTGCAGCATCGTTGGAGATCACACCGCTGGTGAAGATGGTTCACAGTCACTGCTATTGCAGGAAATCACTTCAGGACCCGCAACGGCTTTTTGTAACGAGAAGTTTCGTTGGTTGTTGCTATGCACAAAGGCAAGAGACCTGGAGGCAGCTGTTCGAGAAACCAAAGACCTTATTGCCGTCGACGGATGTATTGCGGTACTGAGCAACGGGCTCGGCCATACCGAGACGTTAAAAACTTTCGGCATCGAGAGATGTGTTACCGCGAGCGTTACTTATGGACTGTTCGCCGCTGAGGATGGCTCGGTACATCGCTGTGGAGATGGCGGCGAAGTCGTGATCGGTCCTCTCGATACGGGTAGTGGCGAGCCGCTAGCAACAGAGCAATCAGAAGAACTGGCTCGCCGGTTTACAGAGTGCTCGATAGCAACCCGCGTAGTTGCAGATGGAACTGAACAGGTGTGGAGGAAGGTGATGCTGAATGCCGGGATTAATCCGGTTGCCGCATTACTCGGATGTAAAAACGGTGACCTGCCAGCACACAGCGCCTTTGCTCTTTGCGTCGAGGCTGCCAGAGAAGTGCAGGGGGTAGCCATCGCTGCCGGGGTAGACCTGACAGCCATCGACGCGGAACAGGCGTTGAGGGATCTGTGCCGAGATACCGCAACGAATCGCTGCTCCACCCTGCAGGATCTCGATGCGGGCAGACCTACGGAGATGGAGTGGGTCTGTGGTTCGGTAGTGAGAATCGCAGAGTCGGATGGGCAAGAAGCGCCAGCCAACCGCTTGTTGGGGGCACTGGTGCGCGACATGGAGATGACTCAGGCAGCCAGCTAGAGAACCGGGGCACCTCGGTGCCGGTGGATCAGGAGACCGAAACCGATGACAGACGAACAGCAGATCCAAACCCTGTCTCTCGAAGAAGAGATGAAAAGTTCGTACCTCACCTACGCCATGAGTGTGATCATCCAGCGGGCATTACCGGATGTGCGTGACGGTCTGAAGCCGTCCCAGCGACGGATTCTCGTCGCCATGAACGATCTCAACCTGGGGCCCCGCTCCAAGCATAGAAAATGCGCAAAGGTTGCCGGAGACACCTCGGGAAACTACCACCCCCACGGCGAATCGGTGATCTATCCCACTCTGGTCCGGATGGCACAGCCATTCAACATGCGCCAGACGATGGTAGACGGGCAGGGCAATTTCGGCTCCATCGATGGAGACCCCCCTGCGGCGATGAGATATACCGAAGCACGGATGACCGAGGCTTCCACGGAGATGCTTGCTGATATCGATAAGGAAACGGTCGACTTCATCCGTAACTACGATGACACCCGAGATGAACCCACAGTCCTGCCAGGTAAGTTCCCCAATCTCATCGTCAATGGTGGCTCGGGAATCGCTGTCGGGATGTCGACCAACTTTGCCCCACATAATTTGCAGGAAACCTGTGATGCCTTGCTGTTGTTGCTCGATAACCCCGAAGTTCAACTGAAAGACCTGCTGGAGGTAGTCGAGGGCCCCGATTTTCCGACCGGGGGCGTGATTTGCGGTCGCAGGGGTATTCTCGATGCCTACAGCAAGGGCCGCGGCCTGCTCACATTGCGGGCCAAGACCCATTTCGAGGAGGTGACCAAGACAAAAGAAGCGATCATCATCACAGAAATTCCCTATCAGGTAACGAAGGCCAAGCTTGCCACGGACATCGCGGGGCTGGTCAAGGACGGCAGGATCACCGGGGTTTCAGATATCCGGGATGAGTCTGACAGGACAGGAATCCGTCTGGTCGTCGAATTGAAAAAGGATGAGAACCCACAGGTGCTTCTCAATCAACTCTTCAAGCATACCCAACTACAAACGACTTTTGGCATCCAGCAAATCGCTCTCGTCAACGGTAGGCCTCGCACACTCAGCCTGCTGGAGTTGCTCCAGGCCTACAGGGATCACCGCCGGGAAGTGATCCGTCGCCGGTCGCGCCACTTGCTGATCAAGGCAGAACGCAAGGCACATATCCTGGAAGGACTTATCTGCGCGACCGATAGCATCGATCGGGTCATTGAATTGATCCGGGCAAACCACAGCGAAGAAGACGCGCGGAATGTTTTGATGTCAGAGTTTACGCTGACCAGAATCCAGACGGATGCGATTTTGAGAATGCAGTTGCGCCGTCTGACGGGTCTCGAGTGCGAGAAACTTCAGGAGGATCTGGGCGAGACACGTGAGGAAGTCGGATACCACCGCAAGGTTCTCACCGAGGACAACGTGGTGACGGAGATTATCCGTGAGGATATCCACGATCTGCGCGATCGTTTCAAGGATGGGCGCAGGACCGCAATCGAAGAGGACGCGGAAGAGATCAATTACATAGACTTGATTACCGAGGAGGATGTGGTGGTGACCCTGACCCAGCAGGGGTACGTGAAGAGAACACCGCTTACCACGTACAAATCCCAGGGACGAGGAGGGAAGGGGGTCTCGGGCGGCAATGTGCGCGAAGATGACTTCGTCAAGAGTCTCTTCGTCGCCGGTACACACGACACGCTGCTACTCTTCTCTGATCGGGGCAAGGTGTACTGGCTCAAGGTTTACGAGCTTCCTGATCTGGCGCGAACTGCTCGGGGAAAGCCGGTCGTACATCTTCTCGAATTGGGAAAAGAGGAGAAGATTCTACGCATGATACGGGTCGCGCAATTTGATGATCGCCAGTTGCTCTTTGCAACACGTATGGGGAAGGTCAAGAAGACGCCTCTAGTGGCGTATTCCCGTCCCAAGCGGACCGGGATCAAGGCGATCAAGATCAACGAGGATGACGAGTTGATCGGAGTCACCATCACATCCGGTGACGATGAGGTGGTCCTCTCCACCGCCTCGGGTATGTCGATTCGGTTCTCGGAGCAAGACGCTCGCCCGATGGGGCGCGATGCTGCAGGCGTTATCGGGATTACCCTAAGTGCTGACGATCGCGTTGTTTCGATGACCGTTGCCAATGATGAAGGTGCTCTGATCACGGTCTGTGAGCATGGTTATGGCAAACGAACCCGATTCAGCGAGTACCGCTCCCAGAAACGGGGTGGAAAAGGGCTGATCGACATCCGCACAAGCAAGAGGAACGGAAAAGTGGTTGCTGCTCGCGCGCTTTCTCAAAACTGCGATGCGATGCTGATGACTTCCAGCGGGATGCTGGTGCGAATTTCTCTCGAGAATGTTCGGCCTATCGGACGAAACACTCAGGGAGTTCGACTGATCAACGTCAAGGATGGAGATGTGGTCATCGGCATGGAACTCGTCGAGACGGCAACAGTGGACCCAGAACAAGACTCCACACAGGACTAGTTGTGGAAAAACTCTCTGGAACTGGGTGGTAGATTCTTCCCCTGGTTCATGGCATATCATCCGTGATCGTACAATCCGAATCGATGGCTGAGTTGAGTTACCATCCTGTGGAGCCAGTTCGGGATCCAAAAGTACGAACGGCATGGGCTCGCAGTTCAAGACATGATTCTGAAGACTTGCGTGTAGTCGATGTGGGGAAAAGGGGATAAGGGCATCGACAGTCGTGGTGGCGTGAGGAAGGGGTCCTCGCGCCGCATCGAGGGGAACGTATCCAGGCGGGGAATCCCGGATACGTGGCCATGGATACCGAACCAAATCCAGTACAGATCCGTTCCTCTCGCAGGTTCTGGTCTGAACTTGAATTCTGCTAGGAGATTTGTCTGGCATTTCGATGGTAGCAGGCGAGGGCCCAGGAGTCCCGGGTTCCGCGCCGGCTCGAAGTCGAGGTCGACCTGCCCGACGCCCGAAGATGAATACTGACGAAAAGTCGCTTATCGTACAGAGTGATGGAACGCTGCTGCTGGAGGTTCATCATCCTTCGGCGCAACGCTTGCGCCACGAGCTGGCCGCCATCGCCCACCTGGAGAAGAGCCCCGAGTACTTCCACGAGTACCGGATATCCCCCATCTCCATATGGAATGCTGCCCAGTCTGGCTGGAGCGAAGAACGTATACTCTCCCTTCTCGAAGACAACGCCCGCTACCCGGTACCCAAGGCACTCGTCGAGACGATCAAGAAAGCGCTCGCAAGTTTTGGGCGTTTCGAGTTGGTCCGGTTGCCAGACAGTGAAACGTTAATCTTGCGCCCACAGGATCCAACCGATGAGCATCTGGAACTGCTCTCGGCCAGACCATCCCTTGCCACGATCTTGACCAATCCGGTAGAGGACAATGCCTACCGTATCGATCCCGCACATCGCGGCTTGTTGAAAATCGCCATGATTCGCAATGGATTCCCCATAGTAGATCGTGCTGGGTTTCGAACCGGGGCCGCGGTTGAAGTCGAATTCTGTCCGGACTCTCAACTGGAGTTACGCAATTACCAGAACGAATCGGTCGATTCGTTCTTCTCCAACCAGGGAGGGGGAGGTGGTTCGGGAGTGGTTGTTCTTCCTTGCGGTGCGGGGAAGACGATGGTGGGAATCGGGCTGATAGAAAAACTGAAGTGTCAGACCCTCATTCTGGCTCCGAACATCACCAGTGTGCGCCAGTGGCGCAAGGAAATCATCAAGTGGACTACCCTGGGCGAAGAAGATGTGGCCGAGTATTCGGGCGTGAGAAAAGACATCGCCCCCATCACGGTCGCCACCTATCAGATTACCTCTCACCGACGCTCGAACACCGAGGAATTCACCCATCTTGAATTGTTCTCTGGCCACGACTGGGGCCTCATCATCTACGATGAGGTCCACATGCTCCCGGCTCCGGTATTCCGGTTCACAGCAGAAATTCAAGCTCGTCGTCGGTTGGGCCTTACGGCAACCCTGGTGCGAGAGGATGGGCGCGAAGACGAGGTTTTTACGCTGATCGGCCCTCGAATATACGATATGCCCTGGCGAGATCTCGAGAAAGAAGGCTTTATCGCCAGGGTGCGTTGCGTGGAGGTACGGCTCGATCTTCCTGCTGAGGAAAGAGAGGGGTATCTCGCCGCAGACCGACGTCACCGGTTCCGGATCTCTTCGGAGAACCCGATGAAACTGAAACGTCTGCGCCAGATTCTAAAGAGGCATGCTGGAGATCGGATTCTGGTGATCGGCCAGTACCTGCGACAACTCAAAGAGGTCGCCCGTTCGATTGGGGCACCATTGATCACCGGACACACGCCGCAGGACGAACGCGATCGGCTGTACGCGGCTTTCCGCAGCGGGGATGTTCCGACGCTCATCGTGAGCAAGGTGGGCAACTTTGCCGTCGATCTTCCCAATGCATCCGTGGCAGTGCAGATCTCGGGGACCTACGGGTCCCGGCAGGAAGAAGCACAGCGGCTCGGCCGGGTTCTGCGCCCCAAGACAGATGGGCGCGAGGCTACCTTCTATTCTCTCGTGACCCGGGATACTCGCGACCAGGATTTTGCGCAGAGGCGCCAACGGTTTTTGATGGAGCAGGGATATCAGTACGAAATCGAGGAGCAAGAGGAGGTGCTGCAGTGAGTGCTGTCAGCGAAACCCTCCGAGGTTTGAAAAAGGCCGAGCTCCAGACCATCCATCAGTTCTGGCTTCCCGGGGAGTCTGTCCAGTATCGAGCCGATGAACTTCGCAAACGCGTGACCGCGGCGCTGGTAAGGGGAGCCGGAGTTGAAGAACGGGTAGCTCGTCTTAGCAATTCGCAACGGCGTTTGATCACGGCGGTGTTGGCGAAGCCGAAACCTCGCGCGGCTCTTCCGGAATTACAGGAAACCCTGGCCCAGAGCGGCGCATCCCGGGTCGAGGTCGAATCTACCCTGCGCCAGCTGGTCGAGAGAGGTTTTATTTCTCGCCAGAAGAAGCGAGACGGACGCCGTTCCGAGATACTGGAAATCCCCCAGGAGCTCGCTGACCATCTGGCTCGGGTGCTGGTCGTCGATGGAGATCCGGTTTCCGCTGCTGATGTGATCAGCCAGAAGAGATTGCCCTTTGAAATCGATTTCGAGGAAAAAAATCTGGACGATCGGATTGAGCAACTGGACAGCGCGGTGCTGCAAAAATTGTGCTGCTGGGCTCTACAAAAGCGTGGGATTCTGGATCTTTCTGGCGATGACGAGGTCGAGTTCATGGTCGATGCCGGTGTCGGAGAAGACGATTTTGGCTCCTGGCGTAGTTCTCTGGAAGACGCAGGAATCGGCACCATCGGAAGTATCAGTCTGCACGACTTCGGAATCGCGATCCCTGATCCGTCACTGGTCATCTTCCAGGAATGGATTCAATTGCGTTCGCGTTCGCGAGTCCAGGAAGAAACAGCGCCGGATAAACTACTCGAGGCAGGAGTCGATCTTTTCATCGACCTCGAAACGTTGGCGCTTCAAGTTGAGCAGCATCCCGTGAGGCTGACACGGTCCGGCAATTTTCCGAAGCGACTCGCTGAGCAACTCAGGCAGGCGATGGCCCTGGAACGCTTGGCTGGTCATCTCGAGGGAGACACGGTAACACGCGTGCTTCGGGTTGCGCTCCGGTTGGGGATCATCGAGAACTTCGCAGGAGAGTTACAAGCCAACCGGGAACGACTCAAGGCGTGGAGAAATCTCGACTACAATCGCAAGGTCGAAGTGCTTCTGCAGAAGTTCCTCGATGAAAGCGCTGGAAACCGCTGGTCTTTTCATCAGGAATCACTGAGATCTATTCTGCTCGACACCCTGCGCGCCCGGGTGCAGGAGGATTGGATGTCTCTCGAGGTGTTGATCGACTACACGGTGAGCACCTATCTGCTCGAACTGGAGGAAAGAGAAGTTGCGAGCCTGCTGAGACAACGACGCGAAGAAGATTTCTCTCGCGAACGTCTGCAGAGCCCCTTTTCGAGGCTGGGAACCGATTTGGCGTACTGGATCGTCAACCGCTTGCTCTGCCTGGGGATGTGTGAAATTGGGCTCATCGATGGATCGTTGGCGGTTTTCAGGCTAACAGCTCTTGGCCGCGAACAGCTCGGACACGAAAGCGATCCTGGCGAATGTCGGATCCTGGTGAATCCGGATTTCGAGATCATGCTCATCACCGAGGGGGTTGCCGGGATGCGTCTCGAGTTGCAACTGGCGCGTTTTGCTGACCGGATTTCTGCCGAGAGGGTTCGCCGATACCGCGCCACTCCCGAATCGATGCGTTCCGGAATACGATCAGGACTCAATATCGATGAGATTCGCAAGATTCTCGAAGATGCCAGTGCCCATCCATTGCCGGAAACGGTTGCGGTTTCCATTCGCGACTGGGGGCGGGATATGGACTGGGTTCAGGTACGACCGGCGATGGTTTTCTCCGGATTGCGCCCTGACCGACTAAAATCTCTGTGCGAGCTACTTGCAGGGGAGAAGGTTAAATATCAAGAACTCAGTCGTGGCGAGATCCTGATTGCCGGGGTGGCTCTTCAAGATGTTGACGGCCTCGAGCCAGGCTTCATCACCAAGCTCCGCGATGAGGGCTGGCTGGTCAGGATCGAGAAGGATGATGCCTTGAGGCTGCGATCTTCCGGCAAGGATTCAAGTTGACCGATGCGATGTCGGCACCCGATCCCAGCACCCTGGGGGTGGCCGTCGAACTGGTTCATCTCCCCGTAAAGGCTACAACAGACCAACTTCGCGAGGTCTATGTCGAGGTTTCCGGTCCTTGTGGATACGAGAATTTTATCCGGCAAGGAACAGGGGCTCGCCTGGAAACCACTGGCAATGAAGAAAGAGGCGCTTCGCGCGTCACCATCGGTCGCGACCGAATGGTCTTTCAGGAAGAAGGGGCCACAACCAGCTCAGAAATTCTTGGGAAGCGCATCGAGGAGGTGGTGGGTTCTCTGCGCAAGAGGGTCAACCTGCCCGTGATCGTGGCTCGAACCAGGACCCACCGAACTCTGATCCAGGTGCCTGGAGGGGGTGAAGCGTCAAGTTGGTTGTCGCAGCACACCTTTGCCCTTGATGGGGGAAACTTCGAGGAGTTGGGCAGGCCCGCGAAATTTTCCGGCTTTCGACTTCAGTTGCCACCGCAGGTCCAGGGTGAGGCGCTTCACCTGATCCGGGTCGAGGTGTGGCTGAAGAACCCGCGAGTGCTTTACATCGAAGATGCTGCCACCTGGCGCCATCCTCTACCCACAGATCAATTGCAACAACTGGCGGCGGAATTGCGGTCTGCTGAGGAAATTACTGCGGTGAGAATTCCGCGGTGGCTTGCCAGCCTGGAGTCCTGATCGGGGGTCAGCGGCAGATCGGCCTCGGGGAGCGGCTTACCAGTTGCGGCCGCGGTGCCTCTCCCATGGTGGCCGGTTTCCTTCCGGCAACCCCTCTTCTTCTTCAGGGACTCTTTCCGGAACCTTGAGGATTTCACGGACCCGTTCCTCGAGAGCCTTATCAAGAGCACTCCCGGGCTCGATCAACTGGGCGGATTCCGAGATCTCGGCGGGCAACTCCAGCCCTCCATCATGGAGAACGAGAGCATATTCGTCTTTCTTTAGCCTTCGAGAGAGGCCTCTTTGGTCTCCGACCGCATCGACTCGGATACCGAGGGCAGAGACACGATTGAAGCAACTCGAGCGCAGTTCCGCATCGAAACAAGCGACCAGTACTTTTGGGCCGGTCATTGCTGAATCCTTACAGTTGATGAGGGCAGAAAAGGGCCGTCAGTCCTTGAGTGTAGGCGGAATTGATCTCGGGAGCGAGAATCTCTCGCTGGTTCGAGTCGGATCACCTACTCGCCCGAAGATCTTTCGATGCTGCCGTGCAAGTAAACGTCTCTCTTGGGGTAAGGGATTTCAATTCCCTCATCGGCGAAGCACTTGTAGATCTCCTTGAAGAGCAGATGTCGAAGTCTGCCTCGATGAATCGGTTCGCGGATCCAACTGAGCAGTTCTAAATCGAGACCAGACTCTCCGAAGGTTCGGAAACGAACCCGCGGCTCCGGGTCCTCGAGGATTTCCGGGTGAGATACAGCGATGCCCAGGAGTAACTCTTCCACCTTGTCGACGTCGGATCCGTAGGCCACCGAGACCCTGACCCGGATGCGTTCCTTCTCGTAAGGCCCACCGCTCTCGTTGATGATCTTGGTGTTTCCCATCACCGAGTTGGGGATGGTGATCTCGATATCGTCGCGCGTTAGCAGCCTTGTACTACGAAGCCCGATGTTGGTCACCTCCCCGCGTTCGCCGGAGTCCAGGATGATGAAGTCGCCGATCTTGTAGGGAGCGTCCGCGAGGATAAAGGCGCCCGCGAACAGGTTTGCCAGGCTGTCCTTGGCCGCAAAACTGAGCGCCAGACCGATGATCCCGGCCGATGCGAGCCACGCGGTGGGGTCGACTTTCCAGGCGAGGAACAGAAAGTAGACTGCAGCACCGATGATCAAGAGCATCGAGGCGTTGTAGAAAAGCGGTACGGTGCGGGCCTGGATCAGTTGATAGTGATCGCGCTTCTTGCTGAGCGCATCGAGAATCAGGCGCGAAGCACGGATCGAAAAGATGACGAGAACGACGATGCCAATCGTTTTGAGCAGGGCGGTGGTGATTTCCAGCACTTTCGGGGGCATACCCGCGAGCGCCGCAGCCGAGGCCAGCCCGATCAGCAAGACGACCATGAAAATGGGGCCCCGCATCAACTGGACGAACTGGTCATCGAGGGTGGTTTTGGTTTTCCCGACCCAGCGCGCGACAATCCCGGCAAGTAGCCAACCGACCAGTTTCGCAGTAATGATCGCCACGACGATGGCGATCCCGGCCTGGGCGAGACCGGGTAGCTCGCCCCAGAATTTAACGATGGGAGGTAAAAACTGATCGAAAAAGGAGGCCGCGGGGGCATCGTCATCCTCTGCCAGCCGCGCCAGAATCACTAACAATGACTCCATCTGATCACTCCACTGGTTTTGGTGTCCCCACTGAACGAAAACCTTGCCCGTCCTGGCTGCTGGTCCGCAATCCCCGGACTTGTTATTCCCACACCCTCACGCTGATGGAACGCTGATGAGGGCGCGCTCTGTGCTCGAAGATGAAGAGCCCCTGCCACTGCCCCAGATCAAGTCGGCCGTCCTTCACCGGTAGATTTTCGCAGGTCCTCGTGACCGCCGCCCGCAGATGAGATGGCATATCGTCAGGACCTTCCGCGGTGTGAGTGTAGTCCGGATCATTCTCGGGGGCGAGGCGCTCCAGCCAACGTTCAAGGTCTCGTAGGACAGAAGAGTCTGCGTTCTCGGTGACGATCAGACTGGCGCTGGTGTGTCGGAGAAAGACAGAACAGAGGCCGGTCTCGACATCGGCACGGCGCACGGCTTCTGCGAGAGGATGGGTGATCTCGTGCAGCCCACGTCCCGGTGTCTCGAAGGTCAAAGTCTCTCCGTACACGTTTTTACCCATTTCCAGGCGGTTGTAGCACCCTCGTCTTGATCAGCAAGCCAGTTCCTTTCAGAATCTTCTCGCACTGGGCACCTGGATGGAATCGAGAAGGATGCGGATCTACACGTTTGTTCTGGCGCTGATATTGATCATGTCTGTATCAGGGTGTGCCGAGCGAGGCCCTTTTCCGACCACCGCTCCAACAACGCGCGGGGTTCCCACCGTCGATCCATTACCCCGTCTCATCGATAACCTTCCCGGAGAGAATCACTTCGCCAACATCATCCAGCTCACTGACGGCGGAAATAACCGCCAGCCCTCCTGGAGTCCGACAGGGCAACATCTCACCTTCTCGTCGATCCGTCCCCCACACTCCTCCATCGAGCGCTACATCATGGCGATAGACGGGAGCGGTTTGATTCAGATCACAGGGGATGGAGCCGAGGATCTCCAGGAACAACAGCGATGGGCCAGCCACGATCAGGTCGGGCTTGCCGCCGAGGTCTCTCCCGATGGGTCGCGGGTTTGTTTTCACGGGTATCGAGATGGGGGCCAACTCGACGCTGGTGTGAAGCAGTATTTTGGATCTGTGCCAGTAGGTGGCGAAGAACCGGATCACCTGGATGTTTACATCTGCAACGCGGACGGCTCTGACGTGACCGAGGTGGTCAGCAATGGGGCCATCAATTGCGAGCCTTGTTTCGCTCCGGACGGGAAACACCTGCTTTTTTCATCGAACCTCGGCGGAGATGGTTTCGATCTCTACAGCGTTACCCTCGATGGAAAGGTGACGGAGAAGGTCACCACTTCACCAGGGTTTGATGGAGACCCTGCTTTTTCGGCCGATGGCCGACGGCTCGTTTTTATCTCGCAACGAAATGACGAAGATCCGCAAGAGTTCAATATCTTCGTGACTGACTGGCTTCTTCAGGAGCAGTGAGCCTACCGGGGAGGAAAACGCAATTCGCCGAGGCTGCTGGTCTTGTTCTCCTCGACGAGTGCCTCGGTGGTCATGGTACCCAGTTGAGTGTGACTGATGGTCAGACCCCACCTACCTGTGGCAAACGGTTCGCTCCTGAAGACGCCAGCCCGGTTTGTTTGTAGCAAGCGTGGCGGTGAAGCCTCGTCGGGGTGCACATCTCGAGCCCTCACCAGGATGGTCGCACCGGGTACAGGCGCACCATTCGGGGCCTGCACTACACCCGTGATCCTACCGCCGGGCCGCAACTCGATGGTCAGTTCTCCGGACCCTTCGGCGGGCATCGTGTAGCGGAAGATCCTTGGTGGGTACTGGGTATGCCATCCGTTGACGATCTGGGCGTGACGCGCTTCGACCTGATAGGTCTTGCCAGAAGCCAGTACCGAGAGCCATTCTTGATCCGAGGCGGTGGTGTCGACGATGGTGATTCCCTGCCGCCGGATTCGCACCCTGGCCTCGGGTAGAGCGTTGCCCTGCGGGTCGGTCACAGTCAACTGGAATGGTTGTGACTGCAGGAGAGGGAAGGGCCTTCGAAACCCTATGACGTCGCTGGGGATGATCAGGTCCCACATCGTTTCCTGGTACCCCGGATGGACCACGTGGACCTTGGCCATGCCGGAGGCAAGCCCCCTGATTTTCACCATGCCCCGCTCCGCCGAGATGGCATCGGCCTCATCGCGGATATCGTTGAAAACCCGCACTCGAGCTCCGGCCAGGGTCATCTCTTTTCCGAGCACGAAGCCATCGAGAATGACCCCGGCGGCGAGGATCATGTCGCGATCAAGAACCTCATCGCGACCGATTTCCAGGTCGACGAAGCGCGCATCGGCATGAAGGGGAGAGCGAACCGTCGCCACCAGTTTCCCTGGAGGAACGGTGATCTGATAGTTGCCGTGATCATCGGCGAGGATTTTCGTATGCCATCCATTGATCCCGGCGATCTCCAGGCGAGCCCCCGGAATCGGCTCCGGATCAGGCACTTCTTGCCCCCTCAAGACGAAAATATGTCCGCGCACCTGCCCCCGGAGTGTTCCGCCGCGAAAGAGCGTGTAAGTGCCCGATTCCCCCTCCTCCAGTTCCGCGGTGCTCTGGTAGTAACCCTCGGCCTCGATGGTGACGATGGGAAACTGATCGGCCGACAGCAACAGAACGAACTTGCCGCGGTCATCGGTGATGGCGGAGGCGGCTCCTTCTTCCGGATTGGTCCTCAGAGTGATCCGGGCGCCCGCGATCGGGCGTGCCAGAGCGTCTCCTACGTAGCCGATCCAGGGTGTCTTCGGCCTGTCGGTATCGTTGTCTGCAGGTGTTAGTGTTTCGTCGGCGATCAGGTCCTCGGAGGCCATGAACTCTTCGATCGTCGACTGTGGCATCGATCCTGTAACCGGAATCGCTACCGGCGGCATCGGAGCCATCGGTGCAATGCTCAAGAAGAGCGCCGGTAGTCCAATTATCACCAGCAACACCACCAACACCGCGACCATCCACATGCTGAATCCATACTCGTGCGGTCTGTTCGGTATCATGGGATCACCCTCGCATCGTCAACGCCGGTGGCCGCACGGACTCGTAAAACGTGGCGCGTCGCTTCCTCGCGCTGAGCGAAACGCCCGGAAAGCACCCGGTGCAGCGGGGATCCCTTGCGCCCGGGAGACCGAAGTTCTGCCGGCAATCCTGCCTGCTCCAGTTGTTGAAGTTGCTTCATGGCGTAAGAGCTTTCCAGGAATGCCCCCACTTGCACGGTGAACCACGGATCGTATTGCAACTGGAGTCGGGCTCTGGCGGAGAGACCCGGGGCAGCAGTTTGACCCGCACACATCTTCAGAGGTTCTTGTGCTTCCTGAAATCGTCCCGAGCGTTGCAAAGAGATGCCGTGTTGCAACCAGGCTTCGGCACGCGTCTCCATCTCGACGGCCAGTCGGGCTGCCTCCTGGAAACGGGGCACTGCCAGGAATGGCCGAGCCGAAGCAACCAGGTAGCCCCTCTGGAGCAACGCTCTGGCCGAGACGGCACCACCACATGACTGAGCTTCCCGCAGCAGACCTTCGGCCTCATCGATTCTGCCACGGCGCTGAGCGCAGATACCGGCGCTCAGGAGTGCTTCACCTCGGCGGGGATCGGTCGGATTCTGTTCGGCAAAACGTGAAAAGGAGATCTGGGCTGCCGCGACGTCATCGAGCAACCAGGCGGTCCGAGCAACTTGCCACTGGCGTGCTGCAAGCCGGTTGGTAGGCGTTGCGGTCGGAGACTTACGGGACGAGGGACTTACACAGCCAGGAATGATCCACAATAGCAGCATCAATGCGACGAGAAGGCGCATCCGGCAGCTAGGCGATGCACAATGATGGCGCTGGAAGCACATCCTGAGTTCCATCGATTCCCTTTCCGATGTGCATCTTGAAGGGGCGCATCGGGTGGTGCAAGTGCGGGAGGTCAAGTTGAGGATCGGAGTCGACAGCGGCGGTACTTTTACCGACATCGTCATCGATTCAGCAGACGGTGTCGTGTTGAGGAAGGTGCCCTCGACTCCCGATGATCCGGCGAGAGCCATCCTCGCTGCGCTCGACTCCCTGACCCCCGATGAGGTGATCCATGGCTCCACCGTGGCCACTAACGCGCTTCTGGAGAGGCAGCTGGCACGAGCTGCCTTCGTCACCAATCGTGGTTTTGTCGACTTGCTCGACATCGGCCGCCAACGGCGACCTGCAATCTACGATCTCCATCCGGATCCTGTTCCTGCGTTGATTCCTGGCGCAGATCGATTTGAGATCTCCGGGAGACTCGGACCGGGCGGGGAGATTCTCGAGGAAATCGATGACGAAGAGTTAGTTCGCCTGGGCGAACTAATCGGTGCGCAAGGGTTCGAGGCGGTAGCGGTGGGGCTTCTTCATAGCACCGAACAGGGTGCTCACGAGCAGCGGGTGCGCGAGTTGCTGGCCGTAACGGGAATCCCGGTGATCATCTCCCGAGAAGTTGCTGCCGAACCACGGGAATGGGAGCGGTTCACCACCGCGTGCGCCAGCGCCTGCCTGACTCCGGTGATGGAACGTTATCTCCAACGACTGGCCGCTGGACTCTCTCCCGCGCGTCTCAAGTTGATGGATTCCGCTGGCGCTGCGGTGCCGTGGCAACGGCTATCGTGCCGACCCGTGCGGACCATTCTTTCGGGGCCTGCCGGTGGTGTGGTGGCTGCGGCTGCCCGCAGCGGTTCCGGTGCGGCGATCGCCCTCGATATGGGGGGGACCAGTACCGATGTGACGCTGGTCGGGGGCGACCAGACAGTGGCGAGAAATCGACGCTCCATCATCGGAGGCGTCCCGTTGTCGGTGCCTCTGCTGGATGTCCATACCGTTGGGGCTGGCGGAGGGTCTCTTGCCTGGGTCGATGCCGGAGGAGCCCTGCGAGTCGGTCCTCGCAGCGCAGGTGCTGATCCAGGCCCTGCTGCCTATGGCCGGGGGGGAGTCGGGGCGACGGTGACCGATGCCCATCTCGTGCTGGGGCGACTACCCGAAGACTTGCAACTTGGAGCAACACTCTCTCTCGATCTGGGTGCAGCACGCGAGGCGGTCAGCACCATCGCCCGGCAATTGCATATGACGATCGAGCAAACCGCAGCAGGCATCATCGAAGTGGTCGATGCGGAGATGGAGCGTGCGATTCGGAGAGTGAGTCAGGAACGAGGGGTGGATCCACGCGGGATGGCGATGGTCTGTTTCGGCGGGGCGGGTGGACTGCATGCGGTCTCTCTGGCTCGTAGTTGCGGAATGGGGCAAATCCGCTTGCCGGCTGCAGCAGGAGTATTGAGCGCCATCGGAATGCTGGAAGCGCCCTGGGGTGAGGAGCTCGAAGAAGTGCTCCTCGAGACGATCGATTCTGGATTCGACGAGCGTCTGCAGGTGATGGAACAGCAACTGGCAAGTGTGGCCAGAGGCCGGATCAAAGAAGCTGGTGGTGATGATGAGCAGGCCCGGATCGAGATGACTCTCAGGGCGCGCCATGCTGGACAGTCCCATGATATGGAATATTCTCCCGGGGCTTCGGCGGAGGAGGGGTTTCGTGAGCTGTACCAGCAACGCTATGGCTATCGGATGCCAGAACGCGATGTCGAGGCGGTAGCGATCCGAGTCTCGGCGACCCTCGCCCCGGCGGGGGAACTACAGGCTCCGGCCGAAATACAAGGTCCAGCCACCACCACCCGGGTCATCGTCGAGGCCGGCGCGGAGGCGATAACGGTCCCGAGGGTGCACCATGGCTCCATCAGTGGCTCGGAGACTCTGGAAGGGCCAGCTCTGGTGATCTCTTCGACCACCACCTTGTGGTTGCCGGAGGGTTCGAGGTTGCGCGCCGATGGGGATGGAACCCTGATCATCGACCCGGGCACTCCGTGAACCCTTTGCGGGGACTCCTGCGTTTCGCCAGTTTGCTCCCGTTGCTCAGCCGCCACTGGTGGTGCGAGCGTTACGCGAGAGATTCCATTCCCGTAGCAGGATGAGGGCGACACCACACACGATGGCGCTGTCGGCGATGTTGAAATTGGGCCAGACCCATTCTTGCTCTCCGATCATGATGGAGCAGCGGATGAAATCTCGCACTCCCCCATAGAGCAGCCGGTCATACAGGTTGCCGAGTGCACCAGATGCGATGAATGCCAGCGACAGGACCAGCGAGATCGAGCGATGCGGCGCCTTCAGCACCACGTATGCGCAGATGGGAAAAGCTAGCGCTGAGATCCCGATCAACAGCCAGGGCATCTGGGCGAACCAGCCGTTGAAGGCGCCCAGATTGAGCGCCGCCTCCAGGGCGAGTCCGGGAAACAAGGGGTACGCATCTGACGCTGTGACTGCCGGTGTTCCATCGGGAGCGGTAAAAATCGAAGCTCCCAGGAACTTGAAGGTGGCGTATTTCGTCGATAAGTCAGCAGTCAGAATTGCTCCTATGGTCGTCAGGAACAACAGTCCGGCACGCGGGCGATCCAGCCCGGCTTCCAGGGGAGCTTCTGGCTGTTTTTCTTCAGGGGCCTGTTGCGGTTGGTCGCTCATGGGGACATCGCAACCCGGAACGGGTCGCTTGTCGAGAGATCTTCAGCGACTCACCAGTTCCTGGTGATAGCGAGTCGCTTCCGCAAGCACAGCCTCGCGCAGTTCTTCCCCTTCCAGGGCGGACTCCTTGAAGAAGAGGTCAAAGTGCTCGATGGCCCGATAGAGGGGCATCGAGTCCATCGAAACGCTACGTAGAAACGCCCCGGTTTTTTGCAGCACCTGCCGGATCAGATGCGGCAGCAGCACTCCCTGGGTGGCGAGGCTGTAGCCGTAGATGAGTGTGGCGGCCTGCAGTTCCGGCTCACACTCCTCCTGCATCATTCGCGATACGAGATCGCCGGGGCGATCGATCTGTAGCGATTCCCGTTTGCTCTGGAGGACCAGTATCCCGTCGATTCCGCCATTCCAGTGGATGTCTTCGATCACCAAGGGCTCCTTTTTCTTCGATCAGACAGGTGATGTGGCCGCGCTTCCTTGATTCTGGCGGACACTCGACAGAGAGTGGTTCCGTTGCAAGATCAGGCGTTGCCCTGGACCCGAAGGAGATACGTTGCACGAGGCTCTTCTGGATGGCTAGCGAGAATTATCCCCAAAACTCCATCACCGGCAGGCTCGAGTCAGCTCCGACGATGGCGGCGTTCGTCGCGGTCTTTTCCTCCTTCTGCGTTTACTTCTGCATGTATGCCTTCAGAAAGCCGTTCGCCGCTGCTGGCTGGGGCGACGAGATGGTCGGCGGCCTGACCCTGAAGTCGGCACTCGTCATCGGCCAACTACTCGGATACACCACGGCCAAGTTCATCAGCATCAAGGTGTGTTCCGAACTGCGTCGTCAGCATCGTGCACCATTCCTCGCCGGGTTGATCGTGTTTGCTGAACTGGCGCTGTTGTTGCTGGCGTTTGGTTCCTCGAGCTGGCAAGTCGTCGCCATGTTCCTCAACGGGCTGGCTCTCGGATCGGTATGGGGGGTGGTTACTCGGTACCTGGAGGGACGACGCACTTCGGAGTTGTTGCTGGCGGGCCTCTCTTGCTCCTTCATCATCGCCAGCGGCATCGTCAAGGATGTCGGGCGTTGGCTGATGACCCAGGGAGTCTCCGAGGCATGGATGCCGTTTGTGACGGGCCTCATCTTCTTGGCACCGTTTCTGTTCTTCTTGTGGTTGCTCGATAAGATTCCAGATCCCGACAAAAGAGATGAACTGGATCGAAACGAGCGGACCCCGATGGCGGGAGAGGGGAGAAAGCGGTTCTTTTTCGAGTTCTTGCCGGGCATGGTCCTACTTCTGGGTGGGTATCTGCTGCTGACCGTCTATCGCGATTACCGCGACAACTTCGGCGTCGAGATCTTCGCCGGTCTCGGATACGCCGAAACGCCGGCGATCTTCTCCCGTTCGGAGTTATGGGTTGCCTTCGGGGTGCTGGCAACCCTGGTGACGCTAACGTTGGTTCGAGATCATCGTCGCGGCCTCATCTGTTCCTTTGGTCTGTTGCTGCTGGGGACCACGATGCTGGGAGTATCGGTGCCCCTCTTCGATGCCGGAAAGATCGACGGCTTGCAGTGGATGGTGATGGTGGGACTCGGTGCCTATCTCGCCTATGTCCCCTTCGGGTCGTTACTCTTTGAGCGAGTGATGGCGGCAACGCGCTTTCCGGGCACGGCGGTTTTCACCATCTGTCTCGCCGATGCGGTCGGATACACCGGCAGTGTCGGCATGATGGTAGGCAAGGATTTGTTGGCTGGAGATATGGAACCCTTGGTCTTCTTCCGCAAAATGACCATCTGGTTTTCCATCGGGACCACCCTCTTCTTCATCGGCGGTGGGATCTACTTCCTGCGACGGTTGCGGGCCATCCCACCCATCCCCGAATCATCGGTGGCCTAGTCGGCCCAGGCGGAGAGAGGTACAGCGTGGCTTCAGAACTCGAAATACTCGCCTACGAAGAAACACCGCTGGGCATCCTGTGTTTGCGACGTCGGGAGTTGCTGTCGATGCCGGGTATGGTTGTCACCGAAGTCACGCTCAACCATGAATTTTTGATGTCGAGCTACCACACCGATTCGGAAAAGGCGCTGGCTCGGTTCGGTGTCGAGATGCATGGAGGCAAGGGACTGAAGGTTCTGATCGGCGGGCT
>DCAA01000021.1:55859-57281 GCA_002311345.1 Planctomycetes bacterium UBA1146
GATGGCTACCGCAAGATGTGGCAGCAGCCCACATCGATCTACGACCTGATCTTGATCGATATCGATCACTCTCCCGATGATCGACTCGGTGCGGTGGATGCGAGTTTCTACAGCGTCGAGGGTCTGGAAAAGGCCCGGCGCCATCTGGCTCCCGGTGGAGTTCTTGGCATCTGGTCCTACGAGGAGAACCAACCCTTTGCCGATGCGATGGCGGCGACCTTCGACGATGTACGAATCGAGCCCGTCACCCATGAAAATGTTTTGATTGACCAGATCCAGACCGATTGGCTCTATTTTGGCCGAGTCCTGGAATCGCCCGTTTGATGCCAGTAGATGTGAAGCCACACCCCCACCGCTGGTAAGGAACCTGGCTTGGAGGAGTCGATGACACTCGAGTTGCCGATCGCACGAATTGATGCTTTTGTCGGTGACAGCACTCAATCAGGAAACACCGCCTCGGTGGTACGGCTCCAGAAGATGCTTCCAGACGAGGTGCTCCTGGCGCTTGCCAGGCGCAATGGCGATTCGGAGACCGCCTATCTGCTCGACAAGGGTGATGGGCGCTGGCAGTTGCGCTGGTTCACTCCAGGAGTAGAGGTCGATCTCTGCGGCCATGCAACACTGGCGGCCGGCCATCATTTGCTCGAGGAATCCCTCGCCTGCGGTCCCGTCATCTTCGATACACTCTCCGGCGAACTGACCGTCGATGTTCATGATGATGAACGCCTCGTGCTCGATCTTCCCATCGACATCCCGCAGGAATCGGAAGCGCCGCAGGGAATTTTACCTGCGCTGGGGATCGACGAGGCCGATGTGCTGTCGGTCCATCTCTCCCGCGATCTGATCATCACGGTCCGGGAGTCAAGGACCGTATCTGAACTCTCGCCCGACCTTAACTTCCTGCAGACCCTTCCGATGCGCGGCATCGTCATCACCGCTGCCGGCGATGGAGAGGTCGATTTTGTCAGCCGCTGGTTCGGCGGCGATGGAATCGGTGTGGTCGAGGATCCGGTCACCGGTTCGGCCCACGCGGCGCTGGCTCCGTTGTGGGAGCAGCGTCTCGGCAAAAGCCGTCTCGAGGCGCAACAGTGGTCTCCGGAGGGAGGAGTGCTGACCTGCATCGTCGGTGGCGAGCGGGTTACACTGCTGGGGCGCTGCCAGAGTTGGCTGAGCGGGATGGTCCAGGTCGATCTGTCCTGATGGGTCACGGTAAACGGAAATCACCTCGATCTCTGGCCAGGAAAGGCTACCGATGAAGATCTTGCTGGCACTGCTACTGTTCGCCCTGGCGCTCTTCTGCGTGTACGGTTTTCTCGCATCTGCAGAAGCCTCGGATCCTTCGGAGCAATTTCGTTGGCGATCCGGCTACACAATGCTGGGTCTGGTGTCGCTGGGGGGGGCGATGGCGCTGCTGAGGGGCAA
>DCAA01000021.1:57445-57764 GCA_002311345.1 Planctomycetes bacterium UBA1146
ATTTCAGGGGGGCTGCATTCTGGGGCGCTCTCGCGAGTGCACCCATCATCGGAGTCATGGCTGGAATGATCTACCGGCCGGTATACCGCTTCCCCCTGGCCGGTCGGGTGGCGATGTCGTTATTGACCCTCTACCTGTCTGCGCTGCTCTTTGGCCTGGCATGGGGCATCACCGATGCCATCCAGGGGTTGCCCGGAGGAGCACCGAGAAATAACATCGAGGTCGTGTATCAGACCATCGCCGCGACCTTCTACGGTGTCACCGCTACCGGATTCGTGGTCTTCCTGTGGCCCCTTGCCCATCTGAATCACTGGCTGGT
>DCAA01000021.1:58007-60683 GCA_002311345.1 Planctomycetes bacterium UBA1146
GTGTTCTGGATCGTCAAGCAGGCGACACCGGGAAAGATGGTTTTCTCGGCGGTGATTGTCGACGCGACCTCTGGAGAAGCCCCCAACGGCGGGCAGATGATCGGTCGCTATCTTGGCTATTTTATCGCCCTCCTTCCCTTCGGCCTGGGAATCCTGTGGGTCGGTCTGGATAAAAGGAAACAGGGGTGGCACGACAAGCTCGCCGGTACCGTTGTTGTCAGGAAACGCAAGTAGTTGTCTTCCTCCGGCCACCTGCATCATTGACCGCCTCCGGGCTTGCGATGTACGGTCACTTCGTTGCAGATCCTGCCACACCGTGAGGAGGCTCGATGTATACCGTCACCAAGGACATCCAATTGCCCTGTACCGTCACCGGCTCATGGCCACGGCCAAAGTGGTTCGACGACAGCATGTGGGGGCGACCGCTTGATACCTGCATGATGGACACCAACTTTCGCGAGAAGTACCAGGATGCGCTCGCCACCGTGATCAGCGATGAGGACCGTGCTGGTCTCGATATCCTCACTCACGGTGATTTGCACTGCGACAACGACATGGCGGGCCGCTCCTGGCATCACTACCCGCTGCAGCGCTGGGCCGGTTTCGATGGAGACCACCTGCAATCAGAAGAGACTCGTTCACCGTGGTTGCGCTATCCGCCCGGCACCTTGCTCAACGAGATCTATACCGGTTGGCGCTGGCCCCGGGTGGTCGACAAGATCGAGCACCGCCCCCTCGACTACGACAAGATCTGGCGCATGGCCCAGGCCAAAACCGACAAGCCGGTGCGTTTTGGCACCTGCTGCTCGCAGGTGATGGGCCTGTTCCTCGACATCCATACCCCTCACTACAGCGACAACCAGGAACTGATCTGGGACATGGCGGTGGCGATGAACAAGGAGTTGCACGCGCTCAAAGATGCCGGTTGCCAGTGCATCCAGATCGAGGAGCCGACGTTGCACTTCTGGGCCAACACCTACGGTAAAGACAGCGACGAGGTCCAGTTCATGCTCAAGGCGTTCAATCGTGAGGTGGAAGGCCTCGATGACATCGAGCTGTGGATCCATACCTGCTGGGGAAACCCGAACATGCAGCGGGTGATCGATAATGACAGCTACGAGGAGTCCTTCGATCTATACATGAACGAATGCAAGGGCGATGTCTGGACCGTCGAGATGACGGATCGTGGTTTCCGCGAGATCGAGCTGTTCGGTGCTGGTAAGGGCAAACTGCCGAAAAAAGTCTGCATAGGAGTCGTCAGCCATCGCCACCTGCAGGTCGACAGCCCCGAACAGATCGCCGAACGCATCCGTCATGCCCTCGAGTACATCGCGCCGGAGCAGCTGATCATCTCGAGCGACTGTGGCTTTGGACGCCAGGGTTGCAACCGCGACATCGCCTTTTTCAAGGCGACCGCCATCGCCCAGGGGGTCAACATCATCCGAGCTGAGCTGGGACTGCCCACCAGCGCCATCCGTGCCGTGATGCCCGAGCTACAGACTGACATCGTGCCGAAGGTAGAGGCTTGAAGGCACAACTCAACGAGGACCAAAAGCACCAGTTTGCCGAGAAGTGTCGGGAAAATTTCCGAGTTCGATGGCGCATCATCTCGGTCAGTTTTGTTGCCCTGATCGTGATGATCATCTTCGTCATCCGCGACCCATCGAGTGAGAGTGCGACCACTGAAATTGTGCAGTTCCTCTGTGTGGGAACGCTTCTTCTCAGCGTTATGTTGCTTTTAGGGCACAATTTCAGAGAAAACCGCTGTCCTGTTTGCCACGCGTGGGTGGGACGGCGCAAGTGGCCGCATCCAGACAGGGGATCGATGAAATTCTGCTCAAAGTGTGGGGTGGAGTGGTTTTCCGACTCCGGAGGCGGGTCGTCATGATCGGTGTAAGAGTGGGTATCGCCGATGACTGAGGCAGTAACACCGCTACTGACCGGCCTGGTGGCGGCGACCTTCACGCCGATGAATGGCGATGGTGCCATCGACCTGCAGCGCATTCCTGCCGTGTGCGATTTCGTGCTGGGGCAGGGAGTCGATGGCCTGTTCGTGTGTGGCAGCACCGGCGAGTCCCCCTCCCTCACCCTGGATGAACGGATGTTGGTGGCGCAGACCTACGTCGAGGCTGCGGCAAAGCGAGTGCCGGTGGTGGTCCATGTTGGACACAACAGCCTCAGCGATGCGCGCACGCTGGCGGCCCACGCCCAGCAACTGGGCGCCGATGCCATCGCTGTAGTGCCACCCTCCTACTTCCCCCTGACATCAGTCGATGTGCTGGTCGAGTGCTTGCAGCAGATAGCAAAAGGTGCCCCGGAGGTGCCGCTCTTCTATTACCACATCCCACCCATCACCGGTGTCGACTTATCGATGGTCGAGTTGCTGGAGAGAGCGGAGGCGCTGCCGACGCTGGCTGGCATCAAGTTCAGCGCTCCGCAGTTCGAGGAGCTGGCCGCGTGTGTCGAGTACGGGTCGCGGCGCTATAACATCCTGTTTGGATGCGATGAGTTGTTGCTGTCGGGACTGATGGCGGGAGTCGATGGGGCGGTGGGTAGCACTTACAACTTCATGGCTCCCCACTATCGTCGTGTCATCGATGCCTTCGAGGCGGGACGGGTCGACGAGGCCACGCAGCATCAAGCAGTGGCCACCGGAATCGTCGAGGAGATCCTCCG
>DCAA01000021.1:60936-61125 GCA_002311345.1 Planctomycetes bacterium UBA1146
CAATGGCTCACCGGACAGAAGCTGCCGCGGCCGATGGCCTACGCATCGTGCACATCGACACCGCGAGGCATCGTCGTCGTGGGCGGTTCCGATGCCGATCAGGTTTATTCCGATGCCTTCCTGATGCGCTGGGATGCAAACTCGAAGCAGGTCCTGTTCGAGGCATTGCCCGATCTTCCAGCCGCGAGT
>DCAA01000042.1:0-26594 GCA_002311345.1 Planctomycetes bacterium UBA1146
CTCTCGGGGGAATATATTCCGACGTCTGGTTCAATTTCACTCCCATCGAAGATGGTCTGATGACCATTACCACCTGTGACACCATCGATTTTGATACTGACGTCATCGTCTATGGCGGTGTTTGCGGATCACTGAGCCCCATCGCCTGCCACGGCGACTCGGCAGGTTGCCTCGTCCAGGGAACCACCAACTCCTGGAATACCATCCTTGAAAATGTGCCCGTTTTTGTCGGCGAGACGATTCTGATTCGCATCGGCGGCTATGCAGATTATGACATTGGCGGAGGTACCTTCGACATCTCGATGGTCAACGCCCCACCTCCGCCACCCGGAGCCCCTGAAAATGACGAGTGCAGTGGCGCCATCGAAGCAGTGCTCGGAGACAACCCCATCGACACCACCTCCGCCAGCGACAGCACCGATCCCTACAGTAGTTCCACCGGTTGCAGTGCTCTCGGAGTGATGAATCAGGATGTCTGGTACCACTGGACCGCACCGGGTGAGGGTTCTCTCACTGTCAGCATGTGTAACATCGTCAACTTCGATACCGACCTGGTCATCTACCGCGGCAACTGCACATCCAAGATCGAAGTCGCCTGTAGTGGCGACGTGTCAGGCTGCCTGGTGCAAGGTACTGGCTCTTGGTTCGCATCGATCGTCGAGGCTCTGCAGGTGTCCTCCGGCGAGGAATATTTAATCCGCATTGGAGGCTGGGGAGATGGTCAAACCGGTACCGGTAACGTCAATGTTCAGTTTGTTCAAGCGCTCATCGACTCACTGACCCTCAGTTCAGTACCCGGCAGTGCCGAGATCGATTGCGAGGCACTGGTTTCCGGTCCGTGTGATTCAGTGGTGTTCGCAATAGGGGTCGGGGGCCCCAGCCAGGTGACCGTGAACGGTCCTTTTGTCGCTGGTGACCTCGTCACAGCATTGCTCTCGGTATCGTCTATCCAGACGATGATCGAGGTCTGCGCCACGCCGCAAATCGGAAGTGCCCCCGGTACATCTTTCTGCGACGAAGTCGCTGTCACCGGGCCGATCACTCTGGAGGGCTGCAGCGCGCCGGTACTGGCGATACCCGATGGCGGAGAGCCGATCGAATCCTTCATCGACATCAGCGGCGATCCCAGCACCGTTATGTGGGATGTCCAGGTTGAGGCTCACATCAATCATCCCGATGCCAGTCAACTGCTGGTCGAAATCGCCTCCCCCGATGGCATCACCGTGACACTGCACAACCAACCGATCGGGGCTACCGGGGGGATCGATCTGACCTGGTGGCAAAATGGCAGCCCGAACCAGCCGCCCTACGATGGCAATGGCTGGATGCAACCCTTTGAATATCTTTCAGCCTTCACGGGTTCCAACCCCATCGGTTCCTGGACTCTCACCGTCTCCGACGAGATGACGGGTGAAACGGGGATGCTCGAGGAGTGGTGTCTGCGGATTTACGACACAGCACCAGTTCCCACCAGCGGGCAAGACCTGATCATCGGAGACTCCAACAACCTGGTGATGGTCGGTCGTGAGGGCTCGCAGGCCAGTTTTGGCTCCGAGTCGGTGATGTGTAACGGGGGTACCGAACCGCTCGACTGGTTCGCCAACCCCGATCCTCGACACCCGATGATGGCCTTCAACATGTTTCGCCTCGATTCCGATCGTCTGATCCAGATCGGTGGCTCGTGGGTCAAGCACGGCTGGTCATCGGCCCAGGCCGATGCCTGCGGATTCGGCTGCAACCCCAGCCCCACCAGTACCTATACCGGAGTCGGTTGCTCCGACACCTACGGCGCCAGCGGCAATGCCAACCAGAACACGATGGGGCCGCGCAGTGAGATCGATCCCTGGAGTGGCGGTTTCGTCTACGAGGGCTCCTACCTGCAGTCCGATGCGGGGCCGTGGGATCAGGTCGAGGAACGCCTCTGGGTCGAGGATGACGATCTCGATCCGGCCTTGCACCCCGGATCGATCTGGATCTCCGAGGTCTCCGTGGTCCATCCCGGGGATATCGACCACACCACCAACCATGCCTGGGAACCGATCGGGGTCTCGGGATCTCCCGGCGGCAACTGGTCGATGAACATGTCCGCCCCGAGCCAACTGGGGACGGTGCAGGCTGCCTGGCCAGGAGCCTCCATCGAGGTGGTGCAACCGGTCCCGCAGATCGATGGCCGCTGCTACCTGGCTCACAAGGTCACCGATAACGGGGATGGCACCTGGCACTACGAGTACTCGGTTTACAACCACGACATGGGACGTAATGCAGGTTCCTTCTCGATTCCGGTCGCATCCGATGTAGAGGTCAGCAACATCGATTTCTTCGCTCCGACCATTCTCAGCTATTCCTTCTCCAACGACAACTGGTCGGCAGTTCGCGATGCGGAAGGGATCACCTGGGCGACAACGGACCACGCCAGCGGCGCCCTGGCGAATCCGATCCGATGGGGATTCCTCTACAATTTTGGCTTCGATGCCGATGCTGCACCGGAAACCGGCATGGCGATGCTCGGTGTCCACTCCCCTTCTGCAATTCCATACATCGAGGTCGAGGTGGCCACACCTCCGACCGCTCCGCCCGAGCCGCTGTTTCGTAGAGGTCTGTGTAACCAGGATGGTCTGTTCGACATCGCCGATGTGATCTTCCTGCTCAGTTTCCTGTTCTCCTCTGGGGATGATCCGCTATGTGCCGATGCCTGTGACAGCAACGATGACGGTAGTCTCGATATCGGGGACGGGATTTCGATGCTCGATGGCCTGTTCAATGGCGGCGCACCACCGGCACCCCCGGGACCCATCAACTGTGGAGTCGATCCGACCGAAGATACCCTCGGTTGCGAGCAGAATTCGGAGGGTTGCCTCTAGGATCCGTCAGATGCGTCCTCGAGGACGCTGGCATGAAGGGCCCAGCGTGTACCCGGATGATTCTCGAGCACGGCTTGCCAGTCCATCTTCAATAGTTCGATGTCGAACTTGTTGCCGAGAAACGCAGCCATGCCTCTGCGGTACAGGATTTCAGCGACGGCAGGGCCCTCGGGAGCCGCCTCCAGCGCTCGGTCGTATTCCTCGACAGCCGCCAGTGGATCTTTCCTGTCATGCAGATCGATGGCACGAGCCACATGCATCTCGGCAATCAACTCCGCAGTTGGCATCCAACCGGTCCACTCCCGCAACAATCGTTTCTGATCGCTACTGAAGAAACGAAAGCGTGGTGAGAAGGAAATCCTGGTCATCACCGTCGCATCGCGAAAATCTTCATGGCGATCGGCAACGTTGACCCGTAGAGGGGCCACTAACTCATCGATGGCACCGTTGAAATCAGGATCTGGATACGTCACGGCATCCAGGCGCTTGCACCCCAGTCAGCCAGGAGCCTCGAGGATCACCAGAATCGGTCGTTCATCCACTGCCGCTGCCGTTTTTGCATCTTCCAAACTCTGGTGCCAACCCATCGCGTCACCTCTCTGTTGGTAGGAGTTCAGAACTACTGCGAGTTGAGGCACTGGATCCGTCTCGGCTCTCCACCGATGGCGAGCCATGGCAAGTCTCCGTCGAACGAGACTCGGGATCAACCCTGCAAGGGACGTCGTTACAGCGGCTGTACACCGATTCGTGCAGTGGTTCCATCAATCTCTATATCGCGGATTTCGCTGCTGTCGTCGGTCGTCTGGCAGATCTCCACCGACAGGGTCTCTTTTTGCAGGTGCTCGCCGTGTTCGTCGATCGCCTGGGCGAGATCTCCCTCCGTCTTTATGGAGAGTCGGATGCGCTGATCGTATCCAAGATCGAGATCCCTGCGGATCCCCTGGACATGACTGATCACTTCTCGCACCAGACCCTCACGATGAAGTTCGGGGGTCACCTCCGTCGATAGCACGACCACTACACCGCGAGCTTCGGCGGCACTCCAGCCCTCCTTCTGGTGGATTCGCACATCGAGATCGTCTGCCTCGAGGACCACTACCCGGTCTCCATCGAGAGTCAACGGGATCGACGCACCCGCGCTCGCCGCCTGAACGATGGAGGCGGGATCCGGATGCTCTGCCAGGGCACTGGCAATGGCACGGGCATCGGCGCCGAAGCGAGGACCGATGGTCTTGAAGTTCGGCTTCACCACGTAGGAAACGTACTCGGAAGCATCTTCGACGAACTCGACCCCCTTGACGTTGAGCTCCTCGGAAATCAGATCGGAATCTGCAGATAGTTCTGCAACCATCGACTGATCTGCCAGCACGATGCGGACCGCCGGCAACGGTTGTCGAACCCGTAATTTCTCACGCGATCGACAGGCGCGTCCCAGCGATGTGATCTCACGGATCAGAGTCATGCGACGACAGAGCGCGTCGTCGAGTCGTTGGGGATCGGATCGAGGATAATCACAGAGGTGAACCGATTCGGGGAAATCGTCCCCACGCGGTTTGACCAGGGCACCGTAGAGATGTTCCGTGATGAAAGGTACGAACGGTGCTGCCAGCAGGGTCGTCGTCACCAGGCAGTGGTAGAGGGTCGCATTGGCGGCCTCCTTGTCGGCGTTCATCCCCTCGCTCCAGTAGCGATCTCTGCCGCGGCGTACATACCAGTTCGAAAGAGCATCGACGAAGTCGTTGAGAGCAGTCGATGCGGTGAGATTATCGAGCCCATCGAGAGCGTTGCGCACCTTTTCCACCGTCGAATGCAGTTCCGCCAGCACCCAGCGATCGAGTTCCGACAGTTTCAGATCGGAACCGGGAGCCGCAAGCAGATCTCCCTTCGGCTGCCAGCCATCGATTCGCGCGTAGATGGTGAAAAAGGAATAGACGTTCCAGAAGCGTAGCAGGAACTCGCGCTGTCCTTCTGTGATCGCCTTCTCCTGGAATCGAAGGCTGGTCCACGGAGCCTGACCGGCGAAGAAGAGCCAGCGCATCGCGTCGGCACCCTCCTTCTCGAAGATGTAATCGGGAGATCGATAATTCTTGAGCGACTTCGACATCTTGAGACCATCCTCACCGAGGATATGGCCCAAAACGATGCAGGATCGGAACGGATGAGGCCAGTCACCGAAGATCTGCTCCGGAATCCGATCATCGCCACGGGCGGCCCCATCGGGGCCGAACAGGATGGTCGAGATCGACAGCAACGCATAGAACCAACCACGTGTCTGGTCAATCGCCTCGCTGATGAAATCGGCAGGGAACTGGCTCGCGAAGCGGTCGACATTCTGGTGCGGGAACCCCCACTGGGCAAATGGCATACAACCGGCATCAAACCAGCAGTCGATGACATCGGGAACCCGACGCATCCGCGCACCCTCTGCAAAGGGGGAAGCATAAGTGACCGCATCGATGTAGGGACGATGGATGCAGAGGTTATCATCGAGTTCCGGTTCCTCCGCCTTGGCGGACTCGAACATCTCCTGCCCCGAAACACCATCCTTGCCGAGTAGTTGCTCGTAACTCTCGAGCGCCTCCATCTCTCCCGTCTCCTCGCACACCCAGATCGGCAGCGGAGTTCCCCAGAATCGTTCACGCGACAGGGTCCAGTCGACGTTCGATTCCAGGTACTTACCGAAACGTCCATCCCGGATGTGTTCGGGTAGCCACTGGATCTGCTGGTTGTTGGCCAGCAATTGATCGACGAATCGAGTGGTCTGGATGAACCAGGAGCGTCTGGGATACTGGATCAGCGCATCTTCGCGGGCACGAGGACAGAAGGGGTAATCGTGGCGATACACCTCCTGGTGGAGGAGAGTCCCGTCCTCCTTCATCCGCCGCATCAGATCACGGTCGCAATCTTTCACCCAGCGACCCTGCAAGTCACTGCCTGCCACCTGAGAGAAGGAACCGTCCGGCTCGACGGCGCATAGCAGCGGTAATTGTTCGGGATCGGTCAGTTGCTTCCTCTCGGCGGTGAGCAACTCGTGATCGACCTCGCCGAAGGCGGGAGCCTGATGAACCACACCGGTACCACTATCCGTGGTGACGAAATCACCAGCGACCACTCGCCACATCGTCGGAATCTCCTGGCCTGATCGGGTCGTAACCCGTGATTCTGCCAGATCCTTCCAGTAGGAATCGAAGGGAGGCTGGTAACGAACTCCCACCAGGTCGGCACCGGGCATCGTCTTTTCGACGGTCAGTTCATGCTTCAACTTCCCTGCCAGTGTCTCGACCAGTTCCTCGGCAAGGATCAACCGTTCTCCCGTCTCTGAATCGACCGCGACGCAGTACTGCACCTCGGGATGAACAGCGATGAACTGGTTCGACACCAGGGTCCATGGCGTCGTCGTCCAGACGACAAAGGAGGCACCTTCTGCAGAGCCATCGGCAGCAAGCCGGGGCATGCGTACAAACACACTCGGGTCATCGACCTCGCGATAACCCTCTCCCACCTCTCCCGCCGAAAGCCCCGTGCCCCCCTGGGCCCACCACCAGACGATCTTGTCCCCCTGGTACAGGAGCCCCTGGTCGAACAGACGCTTCAGAGACCACCAGACGCTCTCGACATAACTCTTGTGGTAGGTGGCGTAGGACTGGTCGAGGTCGACCCAGAAACCGATGCGACGCGTCATCGATTCCCACTCCTTGACGTAGCGAAAAACCGACTCCTGGCAGCGACGCACGAACGGTTCGATGCCGTACTGCTCGATCTCTGCCTTGGAGTGGATCCCGATCTCCTTGCACACCTCGGTCTCTACTGGCAGACCGTGGGTATCCCAACCGGCCTTTCTTTCACACAGGCGCCCGCACATCGTCTGGTAGCGTGGAAACAGATCCTTCATCGCCCGGGTCATTGCATGGCCAGGGTGCGGGATCCCGTTGGCAGTGGGTGGGCCCTCGAAGAAGACGTAGCGTTCGGCTCCGGAGCGTGCGGCAAGGGTTTTTTGCTCGATGGAGTTCTCGTCCCAGAAACTCTGTACTTGAGCTTCGAGGGCGGGGAAATCAGGAGACGGGTGTGGCTCAGGAAACTCGAACCCATTTCCCGCGACGCTCATCGAACTCCTCCCAGCAACCCGGCCGCACTCGGCAACCCGGGACACGGGGAGGATATCCGATCAGGGGATTGGTTACACCCGGACCCAGACGGGATCTACATCTCGATCTTCCTTCTTCTCCAACCTTCTACCCTAGGGGCAGCTGGTCTGATCACACTGAAGGGTATCGGTATCGGTCGGATCGGGGCCGCAACCGCTCTGAATATTCGGCTCCGGAATCGGCGTGGCACCGGGAATGAACAGACTCGAGAGCAAGAACACCGCATCCGCAACGTTGACTCCGCCATCATCGTTGACATCGCCGGAATCGCGACACCCCAGTGGAGTCGCTCCGGGTATGAACAAACTCGACAGCAGGAACACTGCATCGGCGACGTTGACCCCCAGATCAAGATTGCAGTCGCCGCGGATAAAAGCATCACCCGGCGGGCAGGGCGTGGCGATCGTCAGCAGGGCGATTCCATTGACGTCGCTGGGGAATGTTCCCAACAACTCCTCCTGGCCATCGGCACCGACCAGATAGGCGGGGAAGTCGTTGGCCTGAACCCAGATGAAGACATCCTCGTCATCCCAGTAGGTCAGACTGCGAATCGGCTGCGCGGTGAGAGTGGCCGACAGGGGAATCATCGTCGAATCGCAATTGTTGGGTCCAGTGGCATCTTGGCGCTCGAACTGTGGTGTTGATCCGACCGTCCACCCTCCCGAGGCACGGAACACTTCTTCGCCAGCACCCAGAGCGATGGAATCTCCACCGTCACTGCCGTTGTACTGGCACAGATCGAGTGGCCCACCGGTGATGGTGCTCAACTCGCAGTAATTGGAGTCTCCCGTGGTCAGGGTATTCGTGATGGCACGAAGTTCGCCGGACTCGGTGAACTCGAGATCATTGAAATCGAGCACGGTAAATCCGACCAGATTCAAGGTGAGATTGATGGGGTCGTATTCGAGCAACCACGGCGAAGGCGCCGGAGATGGCGGTGCCGATAGCATCGCGAGCATGAACCAGTTGCCCGTGCTGGGATGGATTGCGATCCCCCTCAGCCCATCGACCTCGACGGCGCCAGTGATCGACATCGGAGTCTCAGAAATCACCGCGAGCGTGTCAGGATCGATCTCCATGACCACATCGTCTTGATCGGAAACAGTCAGGAAGGTGGTGATGAAGCAACCGCCTGGATTCCCCTGCGCCTCCAGGGAGGATGTGGTTAGCGTCATGCACAGCAGCATTACCGTGGCAATACTCTTCAGCAAAATGTTCGATTTCATATCTCACTCCGATCACCGATCGGTCCGGGGCGGGAGGGACTTCCCGGCGCTAGCGCCCGAGCGCTTTTTTCAGCGATTTTTCCAGTTGATCGTAACTCTGATACCCAGGTGCCCGGGACACAACGTTGCCCTTGCGATCGATGAAATAGACCGTCGGCAGCCTCTTTAGATGGTACTGCTGAAAACCAACGCCGTCCCCTCGCACCAGCATCCTCTGCTGGAGGTTTTTCTCCTGCACGAACTCACGGATACGGGTTCTGCTGTCATTGTCGGCATTAATTGCCAGCACGGCGACGTCCTGGCTCCTGTATTCCTGCTGGATCTTGCTGAGGTACGGAGACTCCGCACGACAGATACCTCACGAATAACCCCAGAAGGCCAGAAGCAACGTCTTGCCCTTGTAGTCTTCGAGTGTCACCTGATTCCCGTCGATGTCATCGAGGGTGAAAGCGGGTGCAGGTTTGCCGATCATCTTGCGTGCTCGCACGTCAGGATCGAGCGGTTGCGCGGCGACCTTCTTGCTCGCCTTCAGCAGTCCGGCCACCTCCTTCACCACGTCACCGAGGGGGCCTTTCTCGTGATCCTTGCGATCCTCGTTGAACATCTTCTCGGCGATCTCCACCGCAGCCAGGGACATTCCCTTGCGCAGGACCCTCACCACGGGTGCGAGAAACTCGTATCCGCTCTGAACTTCCCGCGATTCCTCCGCGTCGATAAGGCCAGCCTCGAGGCGTTGGACCTTGAGCTGGCGCTTCTCGGTGCGGGCATTGTCGTCCTCGCCACGAATCAGCGTGGTAACCCAGTCTGCAGACTTGAGGGATCCGCCCGCTGACATGTGAAGAATTTCCGTGAACTCGGTCATCCTCAAAGTCCTGACGCCTCCGCGCACCACGATCTCGCCACCGGCAAGAATTCCAGTCTGAGTAATCATGCCATCTGCAGCGGTGACTTCTTTTCTCTCTACGGGAATCTGGCGACGAAATCCCACCGGGGTTCCGTCAGCCCAGCCGAGTCCGTTCTCATGGCCACCGGCGCCGTGGACCGATAGCAACATCTCCATCACACCAGGAGAAAGAGGATCGAACAGTTCCGGTCTCGGTTTCCCCGTTCCCTGGATCAACATCGAACCGATGGGAAAACCACCCGGGAACGAACCATCTGATGCGACTGCTCTCCAGACCCACCGATGCCCACCCGGAGCAGGGATCTGGTAGATGGTCACCTCGTACTGGACCGTGTCCTCGCCGCGAACTCTTTCGACGCTCCAGACGGCCTTGGCCGATTTCGTCTCTTCCTCCTGTACCGGAATTTCCATCGAGACGGCAGACAGGGGGACGAGGAAAAGAAGTACAAGAAGGGGCTTCCACAAAGCACTCTCGGTCCAGGGGCGTGAACGCATCGAGAATCTCCTCCGATAAGAAAAAAGTCGGCCTTATTGTCCAAATTCGAGGGGATGTGGGAATTCCATGCCCATCCGGGGTGCCACTCCACTTCACGGTAATCTGCCCGGGAATCGGAGGCAAGAGGCCCAATTGGGTACTGGTATCCTGGAACCGACTCCACTACACTGGAGTCAGATGCGTGAGCAGTGGGCCCGTCCCGGGGATTTTCCGTGAGGGAATCGGGAATCGGGTGGCGTCGTACTGGGTGTCGGGTTGATGCCTCAGGGTGTCGACCATCCACAGTAAACCTCTCAGGAGGAGGGAAAACATGTTGAACCGCGTTCAAGTTTTGCTGCTTATGGGGTTGTTGTTGATCTTCATGCCCGTTGCAGTGGGCACTCTCTTCAGCGCTGACGACATTGGTCTTCGCAAGCCGCTCGATCTCCCAGCCGGAGGAGCTGGCGTGGACGACGATGAAGAAGACGCTCCTGAAGCGATCAATTTCTATGGTAGTGAGTTCGAGGGAGATTGTTTCGTCTTCATCGTTCCGGCCTACGGTTTCTGCGGAGAGACTGTCATCTTCGACATGATTCGTCAGGAAGTCGCCCAGACACTCAACCAGCTTTCAGCTGCCGTTGATTTTTCCATCGTTGCTTACAACTCCACCACTTACATCTGGCGGCCCGAGTGCTGCAATGCCTCGCCGGCCCACAAGGCCTCGGCTCAGGCGTGGATGGGTACGCTGGCTCCGATTGAAAACCATTGCTTGCTCGATGCAGCTCTGGCAGGACTCGGTCTTGCACAGCAAGCCCCTGGTGCCTACAAGCAGGTCATCGTCTGCGGCGCCCGCGAACCTTACTGCAACGGTTCCGGTGGAGGCAGCTACGCCGACATCTGTCTGGAGTCGATCACGGCAGCAAACTTCGAGAATCTGCCGATCCACACCATCTACTTCACCAGTTCGTTCTACTCCGGCGAAGAGGCGTTCTACATCAACCTCTCTGCCATGAATGGTGGAACCTTCCGTCAGGTAGATTACTAGCGGTTATTGACCCGGATCAAAGAAGGCCCTGGACGCTCGAGCGTCCAGGGCCTTCTTTTTTATGAGAAACTCTCCCGAATCGCGCCGGAATGGTCCTCAGCGGATCTTGAGTAGCAGGATGATGAGTAAAGGAGCCAGCAGCGCCTGAGCGATCACGAAACGGACCAGAACCTGGGCCTTGGACCAGCCCAGATTCTTGCGGCAGTGATCATGAAGGGGGAAAGGAATGTGGTGGAAAATCCGGATCTTGAGATACTTCTTCAACCCGATCTTAAACAATCCTGTACCCCCATTGGCCAGGATCAGCAAAGCGACGACCGCCAATAAAAAAGGGTTTCCGGTCGCCAGCACGAACACCCCCAGCAGTAGACCAAGTGCCCGAGATCCCGCATCTCCCATCAGCAACTGGGCTGGCTCGGCGTTGAACCACAAGTATGCCGCCAGGGTTCCGAGGGTCGTCGAAACCACGATGAACCAACTCGCTCCATCTTCATAGAAAGGCACCAACAGGTAACGCGCGGTCTCGACGTGCCCCACCACTCCATATAGCACTCCTCCGAGACCAAGAAATGCCAACCCCAGCAAACTACCGGAGAGCCCATCTACGCCATCGGAACAATTGGTCGAATTGATGGAAAACCACAGCAGGGCTGTCGCCATGATCCCGTATTCCCAGGAAGTAAGGAGAATTGGAGCCAGCATTCCGGCGGTTCCATCGAGGGCTGCTTCAGCACCCATCTTCGGGGCGTGGAATGGCACCCAGATCTCGACGAAGGACTCGCCACCGATCATCGCCCAGGCAACCACGATGGAGAGCAGCAGATCGATCGTCCCCTTGGCCAAGCGACCCCACGCGTCCGGACTCCGGTCATCGAGAAATCCAGCACCCATCGCGAACAGAACTGCCACCAAGATGACGCCCCGAAACGGATCCCATGGTGTCACCAGCAAGGCGATCACGATGGTGACCGGAATGAAGAGGGCGCCTGCACCGGTCGGCTTGCCGATCGAATCCGGGGAATCGATGGCATGGTCTCTACCCCGGTCGGTAGGAAGAACCCCGCGCCACCACTTGAGTGCCCCATAAGACCCGAGTGCAGCGAAAACGACTCCAAGGGCACTCAGTATGAGATGGGATTGGAGCAGCCGCATGGGGCCCCAGAGATCCTGGAATTGCTGACCCAACCAGTAGAGCACTGAGACATCCCCCCCGGATCCTTCCCGATCGGAGGATCCCCCGGAAGGATAGCCGCCGGAATCACGTCAAGAAAGGTGGGACGAATACTCTGCTCTGTCTTGCACTGACATCACTCACCAAAGTTACCCACCGGTGTTCGAACCCTGAGAGGTCGAATCGGATTGGTTCTTTTCGTCACGCTCACGCGCTTCCCTGGCTTCCTGGATCCGAGCACGCCGTTCATCCTCGACCCGCCGGGTGCGGATCACCATTCCATATGGACGGGTCAATGGATTCTGCACGGTTCGTCCCTCGACCGCGTCACGTATCGCCATGTCGAGGTACAATTTTCGCTCGAGTTTCTTTCCCCAGACATCATCGTCGATGGCCCCGTGGTAGACAATCTGGCCTCGATTCACGACCAGATATGTAGGACTGACCTTCACTCCGAAGGCCTCGGCCAGACGTCCATTCAGATCGATGAGGTACGGGTGCTCGACCGAAAATTTCTTGAGCCAGGGTCGAATCTTCTCCGGATGGGCGAAAAATGCAGAGTCGATGGAAACCCACTTCACTCCCTGCTTGCCCCAGCGACGAATCATCGGCGTGACTCGATGCTGGGAATAGAGCCGCTGGCTGAACCGACACTCCGGGAGGGTCCATTCCAGAACCACCACATCTTCGGAGTGGTTGGAGAGATCAAAGGGATTGCCATCGATATCGTCCAAAACCAGGGCCGGAGATGGCTTTTCCAGCAGGCTGGCAGGATCGGCCAGATGAGTTTTCTTCTCCTCCGGGGCTGGCGATTCGGGAGCAACCACGGGAGGCTCCTGCAATCCCTGAATGATGGAGAGATTCAGGCTCAGAAAAATTACCGGCAACAGCGCTACCATTCAAAACGACCTCTCTTGTGATCGCGGCTGGGAGTCCGAGAGGCAGATCCTCGGGAACTCCGTTTCTACCAGCATCTTACCATCATCGGCCAACAACAGGGTCGCTACTCGAATCAGGTTCCGACAACTGACAGCAACATGGTACTATCCCCGTATCACGTTTTGCTGGTATCGCAGTCTCACCACAGTTGGGTGGCATTGGCGATGAAGAACTCCGATCCTGGCCAGGACCCGCCAGTGAGGATTGCCCTGACATGACCCTTGCACTTTTCAGAACCCCTCCGGGCTCTCTCACGGCCCGTCGTCGTTCAGCAGCGGGTCTTGTACTGATCCTGTTTGTCCTTTGGCTGTCCGGATCAGTCCTCGCAGGGAATCAGACTCCGGTCACTGAGCCCGTCACTGAACCCATCACCGAGTCGCAAGCACCTGCCGGAGATGACACTACAAAGGAGACACCAAAAGCGGACCAATCTGTCCAGTTAGCAGACTTGGTTGCCTCCAAACTGGAATCGATCCCGGACCCGAGGTCTCTCAAAAGGGCCGATCTGCCTCGTATCTTCAAGATCCTCGACGAGGGAATCGCTGCCGGCCGCAGATACGTCGCCGAGTTTCCCGAATCAGAGGCGATGCCTCGAGTCTGCTGCGATCTCGGTCGATTGTTGATTCTCAATGTTGATCGACACCTCGGAACCCTTGACGAGGAAGCGAAGATCTTTGGCACCCCTCTGAGTGCTGATCAGAGACTACAGGAACTACTCACCTACCTGGCTGAAGTGGTCAGTTACTGCGAAATCGCTCTGGCAGCCGAGATCTCCTCCAGTTTGAGGTGCCGAACTCAAGTGATCCTCGGCGACTGTCTGTTGAAGATGCGGGAGTCTTCTCGATCAGCGGATGCTTTCTCAAAGGCCCTGGAACTGGACACTTCCAAGATCGATCTCCCCGAGTTGAAGATCAAGCGGATCGAGGCCCTCGAGATTGCTGAACGTTATCAAGAGATGCTCGAAGCTGGCAAAGATTGTCTGGAGAACGATCCGAGAAGCCGCTTCTTGCCTCACCTGGTCTACTTCACACACAAGGCGCATCGACATCTGGGGCTTCTATATGATGGGCGTCAATTGTGGCGTACCTGGGGGCCGGTCCTCAGCGCCGGTGCACTCGGTGGTGAGATCGAGATGCCTGGATCCACCGACAAATGGCAGGTGCCTGAGGGGAAAGAACGGGACTTCCAGTTGATGGCGGACCGCGCGGGCTTCTACGAAGCGTTCTATCAACTCGCTCTCGGAAATTCAGATGCCGCACTCCAGGCGTTGGTCAAATACAACGATCAACTCTACGAGCGAATCAATTCCGGCGAGACGATCTCGATGGCCACCAAGACCTATCTCGATTTCCAATCGTTACCGATGTCTCATCGAATCGACGTCTTGCACGGGCGAGTTGCTCCCTCCCTCGACGGATTGCGATGGATCCAGGCCCCACCTGAATCTGACGAGGACAAGAAACTGGAACTACGTCTCTTCTGCGACTCAAACCGAGCGTCCAATCGACAGTCTCGGTTCATCGACTTGTTGAGAAAGTTAGAACATGAATATTCCTCTCAGGGGCTTCGAGTCGTGTGGCTAAGTAGCGTCCTCAGAGCTGAGCGCGCCCCTCGTGAGGCAAATGCGATGACCGAGATCGCCATCGAGAGAAAACTCGGCTGGTCCTTCGGGGTACAACCGGGTGTGGAAGCAGGGGTCCTCGAACGCCATCTCGTTGCGCATGGGGGCACCTTGTTGATGGCGATCGATTCGGAAGGAATTGTTCGCTGGGAAGTTATTGACCCGATGTTCTGGGATGCAGGACTCTATCGGTCCATCATCAAACGCCTCCTCGATAATTCGTGATCATCGGAGGAGGTCTCATCAGTCGCCCCTATGAAAAAGTCGTGCTGGTGTGTATCCACGGTCGCACTTGTCCTCGACAGGGATCGCTGGAGACCTGCGAAGCGCTCCGTGAAGCGGTATCCACAGCAGGGCTCACGGATAAGATCCGGATCGTGAAATCCGGGTGCCTCGCCCAGTGTGGTCACGGACCGATGGTCGCCATCGAACCGGACGGATCCTGGTACGGTAGCGTCACCGCCAAAGATGCAGAGGAACTATTCTCTGGCCCGATCCTGTGCGGAACCATTCTGGAGAGACTACGGCACCAGCCCAAGCGGCACGGAAAGAACGTCATCGCGCCCGATCAGTGGACTATCCCCCCCTCGAAGGAGTGAATCCGAGCCTCCAACCTCCCCAGAACCGCAAAAGAACCGCTCATCCCGCCAGATTCAGTCTACACGGGAGGTGCCGAGCGATATCCTCAGACATATCGACCGGCTTGGCCGATCAGAGTCCTCCACGGCGGAGGACCCGGCCAGGCGACACCCAGAGTCAAACGGGACCCTATTCCGTGGAGTATTCGCGATGACGCCTAGCATCGCCGATATGCGAAATATCGGCATCAGTGCCCATATCGATAGTGGCAAGACAACCCTCACCGAGAGGATCCTCTTCTATACCGATCGAATCCATACCATCGGCGAGGTCCGGGGAAAGGACGGCCGGGGAGCAACGATGGATTCGATGGAACTCGAGCGTGAGCGCGGAATCACGATCCAGTCCGCTGCAACCTACATCGAGTGGGATGGAATCCACATCAACATCATCGACACTCCAGGACACGTCGACTTTACCGTGGAGGTAGAGCGGGCATTACGCGTGCTGGATGGAGCCATCATGGTTCTGTGTGCGGTATCGGGAGTCCAGAGTCAATCGATCACCGTCGACCGTCAGATGCGCAGGTACAATGTTCCACGGATAGCATTCGTCAACAAATGCGATCGAACCGGTGCGGATCCGTTCAGGGTCTGCGATAAATTGCGTGAAAAGTTACGATTGAATGCCGTGATGTTCCAGATCCCCATCGGGCTGGAGAAGAACCACCAGGGTGTCATTGATCTGGTCACGATGGAAGCGATCTACTTCGATGGGGACAATGGCGAGATTGTCCGGCGAGAAGAGATCCCAGAAAATCTCATGGAGGTCGCTGAAGAACGTCGTGAAATGTTGCTCGATGCCGTCTCTCACTACTGCGACGAGTTATTGGAAGCGATGCTCGAGGACAGGGTAACAGAAGAACTGATTCATGAAGCAACTCGCAAGGGCGTCACAACGCTCGAACTTTGCCCGGTGTACTGCGGATCCGCCTTCAAGAACAAAGGTGTGCAACCGTTGATGGACTCGGTAAACAGATATCTCCCCAGTCCGGTCGATGTCGAGAACTTCGCTTTCAATCCTGATAACGAAGAAGAACAGTTCCTCGTCACCAACGACCCTGACGATCCCCTGCTCAGTTATGCGTTCAAACTCGAAGATGGACCATACGGACAGTTGACCTATGTGAGGATCTACCAGGGAAAACTGGTCAGGGGAGAGTTCGTCTATAACGCACGTACCGGAATGAAGGTGAAGATCAGCCGTATCGTGCGAATGCACGCAGATAACATGGATGAAATCAACAGCGCCCAAGCCGGCGATATCGTCGCCCTCTTCGGTATCGATTGTGCTTCAGGAGACACCTTCCGTTGCAAGAACACGAATCTCATCCTGGCTTCGATGCACGTCCCGGAACCAGTCATCCACCTGGCAGTGAAACCCATTGATCGTAAGTCTTCAGACAACATGGCGAAGGCCCTCCAGAGATTCACCAAGGAAGATCCGACATTTCGTGTCGCTTTCGATCCCGCGAGCCACGAGACCGTTATCTCAGGGATGGGTGAACTCCACCTCGAGGTGTACATCGAACGGATGAAACGAGAATTCAGGGCAGAGGTGATGACGGGTCCACCTCAGGTGGCTTTTCATGAGCGAATCAGTCACCCTATCGAATTCGACTTCACCCACAAGAAGCAGACCGGTGGGTCAGGCCAGTACGCCCGTATCATCGGCACGATGGGACCCCATCCAGAGGGTATTTTCCATTTCGAGAACCGGATCAGAGGTGGTAACGTTCCGCGCGAATACGTCTCCTCGGTAAAAAAAGGCTTCAAACAGTGCATGGAAAAGGGACTCCTGATCGGGGCTCCTGTCGACGGACTCGAAGTGGTCCTTCTCGATGGTGGCCACCATGCGGTCGACTCTTCAGACATGGCATTCCAGACAGCAGCCAGGAACTGCTTCCGCGAATACTACAACAATGGCAAACCCGAGGTTCTCGAACCACTGATGATGGTGAGTCTTGAGGGCCCCAGCGAATTCCAGGGCAACATGGTCGGCACTCTTCTCAAGCGACGAGGAATCCTCAAGGGTACTCTGGACGAGGAGGGGTATGTACGAATCGATGCCGAGGTACCGTTGGCTGAGATGTTTGGTTACGCCACGACTCTGCGTTCGGCGACCCAGGGAAAAGCGGAGTTCACCATGGAGTTCAACCGCTACGCTCCCGCTCCTCGCGGAGTCCAGGAAGATCTGATCGCCTCGTACAGGAATGAACTGGAACTGAAGAGTTAGATGCGGTCCTCGTCGGTTCTGGCGACAACTTCCCTCTTGAACTCAGTCTCCGATGAATCGCTCCACTGCTCTGCGAGACCCCTGCAGGGCGATTCTCTGGCTATAGAGCTCGAGCGCTCTGATCCCGCCAAGTTCCTCTCCACCACCAGCTCTACCTGGCCCTCCATGTAGCGATGAAGGAAGTGCAACACCTGATCCCGGCGCCTGACTCGCCATCTTCTCCGATGCGAGGTAGAAGCGTCCACTCCAGGACCCGCAACGCCTGAGAAAATCAGAGGTCCACTGGTCGCTATCACTGTAGACCGAGGTAACCAACGACCCATCGCCCTTGCTGTTGAGACAGGCCGCCGTGGGTGCCTCGCCATCAAAGGGACAGATGGTGGAAACGGGACCAAATACCTCGAGATCATGAATCAGATCAGAACCACCGGCTTCTCTGGCTCTCAAGAGCGTCGGTGCGAAGAAATATCCCTTGCCCGGTTCTGCCCCGACACCGTCGACCCTCTCTCCGCTTCCATGAACCAGATCCGCGACCTCCCGCAACTTCGTGACTCCTTCGAGGACGCTCGATAGTTGATCTGCAGTCGCAAGGGGACCGACATTTGTCTTGTCAGCGAATGGAGATCCTGTAACGCGCCCGGAGAGTTCCTCGCACATCGCCTCCTCGACAGTTGCGAGTTGCTCCTGAGGCACGAAAATTCTCCTCACCGCAGTGCATTTCTGACCACTCTTCTGGGTGATCTCACGACAGACCTCCTTGATGAAGAGATTCCAGACCTCTGATTCCGGCTGCACATCGGGAGCAAGGAATGCAGCGTTGAGGCTGTCGGCCTCTATGTTGACGGAAGTCGAGCGAGCAAGGAGGTTCTCGTGCGAACGAATCCTGAGGGCTGTGCGCGCGGATCCGGTAAAGGCGACCACATCCTGACCGTGGAGATGGTCGAAGAGATCAGCCACAGAACCACAGATGAGCCCCAGCACTCCCTCCGGAACGCAATCGGCCTCCACCACGGTTTCGATGCATCGTTCGGTAACGAGACAGGTACTCGTTGCGGGTTTCGTGATCACTGGCATTCCAGCAAGGATCGCGGCAGCGGCTTTTTCTGCGAACCCCCAGGCGGGAAAGTTGAATGCATTGATGTGTATGGCGACACCATCACGAGAGACACGACCATGCCGACCCCAGAATATGGAAGACCGGCCCAGTTGTTCGCCGGGTCCATCAGGCAAGACGTATCCATCACCGAGTTCCTTACCCAGTGCCCCGTAGTGATAGAGAGTGCCTGTTGCACCATCGATATCGAACTTGGAGTCCTTACGGGTAGTCCCACAATTTTTCATGGAGAGTTCCAGAAGTTCTTTTCTGTGCTCATGAATCGCCTTTGACATCGCGATGAGCAACTCTCCTCGCTGAGCAAAAGAGAGTTCCCTCAGGGCAGACCCGCCCTTCGAGCGTGCGTGCTCGATGGCAGCCCGAAAGTCGATCCCGGCACTCGATACCTTCGCCAGCGGATCTTCTGTAGTCGGGTCGTGCAGGAGGGCGAAGGAATCTCCAACGCCTGCGGACCATTTCCCCAGCAGATGACTTCTCAGGATCTTCATCCTCGTCCTTCCTCCCCGATCAGTTCACTCACTGATGTGAACCAGAGGACAAGCCTATTAGAAACAGCAGCAGGACACCACTCCAGAAGATCGGTCTCCAGATAGATCAGATATGAGTGAGATGGGCCAGCGTCAGGTACTCAGGGGAGGCAATCGCCCAGCGAATCCGGTGTCGGATCGAGCCCATATCCAGGATAGGGATACGGAATCGTCTCACCGCCAGAAAAGAGGTAGTGCAGCAGACTGATGGCATCTCCGATGTTGATCGCCCCATCGTCATTTGCGTCGGCTGCATCGGGACAAACCGTGAACGGACCTCCCGAAAATAAATAATCGAGGACGAAAATCGCATCGGCAATATTCACACTCTGGTCGTAGGTCGAATCCCCACGGATAAACAGGAACTGGGCCTGCTCGGAAACCGTAACAGTTCCATGAATGAAATATGGAATCACCGAGAAACCACCTTCGATGGCAAAAATGTTGTTGATCGGTGGATCTCCCAGATCGTCCTGGAAATAAAGAATGGTCGTGGTACCCAGAGGAGTATTCTGAGCCACGGTGTAGTTGAGGGTACACAACGTCTGATTTGTCCCGGGAGTCATCGTCCTGCCATCGAAGGGGGGCAACGTGTCGAAGATCACCGCCAGGTAAAGAAATGCATCGGAACCAGACGTATTGATGTCCGAGGCGATGAACTCGGGTGCCAGTGACTGGGCCTGGGTTCCATCGATGGAGATCTCGTTCATGGTGATGACCAGATCATCGTAGGTCGTAGAGATCTGAAATCCTTGAAGTGCATCGCTATGAGTACCCAGCACCGGATGAATTACTGGCTGGCCTCCGAACACCGAGATGTCGGCCATTTCGAAAGCATTCTCTGGAGTTGTCACCACGATCGGATTCGGTAGCGAGTTCGTGTCGGTGCCTCCAGGGCCAGTCACCGTGAGGGAGATGTTGTACGTTCCGGGCTCGATGTAAGTGTGCTCACCAGAAATTTCATTGCTGATCTCACCATCACCAAAATCCCAGATGCGGGTCTCGATCATTCCTACACTCTGGTCCTCGAAGAGCACCGTGCGGGCTGCTGTAGAATCGTCCTCGGGGGTGATGGTGAATTCCGCCACGGGAATCGGCGTATTGTGGGCGTAGAAGGCAATTCCATCCGAGATCACTATGAAGTGCTCGTATCCGAGCGCATCCAGGGAGAGATCCAATTCCGTATGGACTCCTGCAATTCCCTCGAGAGCTCCGCTGACCGGGGTGGTGTCGCTTTCGACGGCGTACCGATGCGCCTGTTGATCTTGAATCCAGGCGATGGTGTATCGATCGGTACTCAACGAACCGAGGGCAAGATCGGAGATCGCTCCTGCTCCAGTACTGATGATCTGCTGGCTGTCGATACCTCCCGAGAGAGATCCAGTGAGTAAATGGAGTTCATCGGAGGAATCGACAACCAACCTGATGGATCCATCCGGATGGACTGCTGCATCCCACTGATCGATGGGAATCAGCATATCGTAGAGGTCAAAGACTCCACCTTGAGAACTGGCATCGGAAACCAACCCCTTGAGGATTGTCCCCTCTCGCCAGAGGACCAGAACCGATTCATCTGATATCGAGAGAACCCTGCTCATCCCGCCGTTTCCGCACAGCACCGGATCTTGATCAGCAAACTTCATCATCACTTCGTTCGATGTACTCGTCGAGCGGGTCCAGCTGATCACCCGGTCGCCACTGCCCAGAACGACCACGGAAGAATCAGAGCAATCATTGGTTCCAGAACTGAGGAGAATCGGTTCGCCGAATCCTGACGCAATGCTTTCGATGAGGAAAATCGAACGTGGACCCGCAGCCAACTGTTGCTCCAGGGTGATGGAGTAACTGGCTACCAGACCCTGGGTCAGGACTGGCGAGAAAACGACTCCGGAAGAGTCCAGAACCGGAAGCATCGACTGAAAATCGATCAGTGATCCGGTAAAGTAGATTACATTCTCGGTCCTTGCACAGAGAGAAACCTGCTGTGGAACACAAGCAGAGCAGTTGTCGTCGACATGGATCGAGGGATTCAATACTGGATCGCTCACAGCCGAAACCTGAATGACCTGGTGGGACTGGGCAACGACGGTGCAAAAAGGGACCAGCAACAGCAGCGCAAAAATCACCACCGCGGGTGAAAAAATCGAGAGGCTAGTTCTCCCTCGAATCAACCGCTGCATTGGAAACCCTCCTACTAAAGCCGTGAGGAAATGAACCCACCGATTTCCCCAACCAGGCCGTCTCATCACCGAAAAGAACGTTTACTTCCTTCCGACAAGAAGTTCCACAGTCAACAACCCGTCCACGAACCAGAATGCGTATTACTCGAATGACTACTTCACTGTTCATCCATTGGACCATGTAACCGCAGATGAGGGAAGAGGTGCAGGTCAGGAGAGTAAGGACGTATCAGATTTCGCCATTATTGCGTGTATTTGCATGTATGAAAACGGGGCAAATTTACCACACTTGGCGAGCACGATCCTGAAGCCGATCCTGAATTCTCATCAGGCAGAAAATAGCAATGGAAGCCATCACCCCCAGTAACGGAAGTTCGATGCCCGGTTGCCAACGTGCCTCGGAGATGGCAGGCGATGTTTCGGTGATCTCCTCGGGAAGTTCCATCCGAGATGAAGAGGAGACATGAGGAGTGGTTTGATCGGGAACAATCCAGATAAGCACACAGAGAATCAGAGGGATCAGCGCTATCTTTTCTTTCCGCCCCATGCGCACAGAATCTGCCCCTCTCTCCAGGAAGCAAGAATATAGCAGCAATTACTGCAATCCAGTCTCAATCACAGGCGACTTCTTCCGCTTGCCGAGAGCCCGGCTCTGAGGGACCATCGAGCAGCGCCGATCGATTCGGAGTCGACACCCTGGAGGTCCCATGAGCGATTCAAAGAGAATCCAGCGAAACAAGACACGCGTCATCGATATCGGCACCGCCCGCCTTGGCGGAGAGAATCCGATACTGGTTCAGAGCATGTGCGCAACACCGACCCAGAACATTGCAGATACCTCCCGGCAAGTGCAAGCCCTTGCAGATGCGGGAGCCGGAATCGTCCGACTCGCTGTCGACTCGCGCAAAGATGCGGAGGCCGCCATCGAGATCTGCCAGCAAGTTGATGCCAACATCTGCATCGATCTGCAGGAGAACTGGCGGCTCGCAGAAATCTTGGCACCATCGGTTGCCAAGATCCGCTACAACCCAGGGCATCTCCATCACCACGAAAAATCCCTGCCCTGGCAAGAAAAGGTGAAGAGAATTGCTCACTGGGCAGCGGAAGGTGATACCGCACTCAGGATCGGGGTCAATTGTGGGTCCGTTGATCCCGCGCAGAAACAACTCTGGCCGCCGGAAGACTCTGTATCTCCGATGGTCGCCAGTGCACTGGAACACTCCGCTCTGCTCGACGAGATCGGATTTATTCGCTACACCGTTTCGCTCAAGGATTCCGATCCCGCCCTGGTTATCGAGGCAAATCGAAACTTCGCCTCCACTCGGCCCGAGATCCCTCTTCACCTCGGTGTCACAGAAGCGGGTCTTCCTCCTGATGGTGTGATCAAAACCAGAATCGCCTTCGAACAGTTGATCTCGCAGGGAATCGGAGACACCGTCAGGGTCTCCTTGACCGTGCCCAATGAAGAAAAATACCAGGAGATCCAGGCAGGACGGGAGATCTTGGACGACATCGCCAGCGGCAGGGTGCGGAGCGTGGTTCAGTACCAGACCGATGGTCCCAACATCATCTCGTGTCCATCATGCTCGCGAGTCGAGAATGGAGCGTTCGTCGAGTTGGCTCAACAGGTGAAGGAACTGTCGAAGAACTACCTCGATCACCAGCTCACCATCGCCGTGATGGGATGCCGGGTAAATGGCCCGGGAGAAACCGATGACGCGGACCTCGGACTCTGGTGCGCTCCCAGTTTCGTCAATCTGAAGAGAGGATCAGAGAGCCTCGGTTCATTTCCCTACGATGAGATCCTGGAAAAACTCAAACAAGAAATCGAAAATTTGATTCGAAATCGTGGAACCGTTTCCTGAAGTAAATCCGTTTCTTCCAGAATGAAAGAAGCTCCCGCAACCACATCGGTCACGGGAGCTTCTTTTTTTGTCACAGGTCAGTTCCTGCGTACCTGAGTCAGCCCTTCTATGGACACGCCGGGAAGGAAGCACAGTCGAGCGCGGAGCCCGCTGGATCCTGTCCACAAGCAGAGAAGGGATCTTCAGGTGGCAGTCCACCCGCGAAGAGATACGAAAGTACGAAAATGGTGTCTGCAATGTTGATCAAATCATCGTTGTTGGCGTCGACAGCGGCTTCGCAAGGAACACCGCCATCGCCGAACAAATACTCAAGACTGGAAACCGCATCGCTGATGTCATGTTGCCCGTCAGCATTGATATCACCACGCACCCAATCCTGGACAAAGCACTCATCCGGTACTCCGTCACTGTTATTGTCGGGGCTGGTACCGTTGGCGATGTCACAGGAATCAGGAACCGAGTTGGCATTGCAGTCGGGGGCAGTCCCATCAGCAATATCGCAGAGATCGAGCGTTCCGCTCGTATCGCAATCGATGGAAGGATCATCAATTATCTGGCAGACATCGAGTTGACCGTTGAGATCACAGTCATCTGCTCCAGCGAGGAGATCACAAAAGTCGTCTTGCCCGTTGCCATCGCAATCAGCACCCGCTGTCTGGTCCACATCGCAATTGTTGGGAATTCCATCTCCGTCTAGGTCGTCATCGCAATCATCGATGGTGCCATCATTGTCGGTGTCCGGTTCACAGGAATCAGGAACCGCATCCTGGTCACAATCAGCGGCTCCGGCGGCGACATCGCAGATATCTGGAATGCCATTTGCGTTGCAGTCCGGCACGGTGCCATCGCTAGTGGAGCACTCGTCGGGAACCCCATCGATGTCGCAATCGATACTGGTCCCATTTGCAATGTCATCGGCATCAGGGATTCCGTTGGTGTTGCAGTCCGGCACCGAACAGTCGACATCCTCGACGCGGAAATCATCGATAGCGGCTTCGATGATCGAACCGCCTCCCAGATCGCTTGCAATGAAGCGAACCTGTACGCTACTCGAGAGCAACACGAAATCAGAGACGAGGAAACTGTGCTCGATCCAACCTCCAGAGGTTCCTGCACCGGTCGGCCCGATCGTCTCGACATCGACCCACGATGACCCGTCATCAGAGATCTCTATCTCAAAGATGTCCGCATTCTCCGAGCCACCCGTATCGTTGGAGTACCAGCGGAAGTAACTGATCTGTGGAGTGGAAGAACCGGACAGGTCCATCACCGCTGAATAGAGTGTCGTGGATCCCCCATCGACGTCATTTTCGCCGTTACTTCCACCGGCACTACCCTGACCGGTGAACCAGCACTGGGTACCAGCCACTGTGTTGTCATCATCAGGCTGAGCATTGGTCCCGAGTGGATCTCCACGAATCCAGGTCCCGGTGGTTGCATCGTTGGGGCTTCCCACGGTCCAGCCTGCAGGCTGTTCGAAATCGGTTTCCTCTGTGTTGATTCCGAAGGCACTCAATCCTGGTGCCGGTCCGGATTCTGGGTAAGAAACCAGTTGCCCGGAAGTACTCTGAGCCTCGATCCACCAGCCGAACTCACTGCCACAGGTAATCGGGGGGAAAGTCATCTCGTAATTGACTCCACCGAGGAAGCTCAGCGGAATCGTCTCGATACCGGTACCCGTATCGACCATGAGCGACTCGGTTCCGGCCTGAACGCTCGAACCAGCAACGGGGGTGATGGTGACATCGAAGGTATCGCCACCGAGTGGGTCGAAGAGCGTAGGATCTCCGCCGAGAACCGCAATGTCCAGAGCGGCGGTTACGGTGACACTGCAAGTGACAGGACCGGAGGGCACACCGGCTTGAGTCCCATTGACTGCGTAAATATGCGTACCCGGAGTGGAACTTGCATCGGTCCAGGAAGTAGAGGAACCGGCGATGGTCGCAACAATAGAGCCGTCACGAGTGATTTCTATGGCGTCGTAGACTTCGCCATTGGTCCAACCCAGATCGACTTGCTCTCCTACCTGAGTGCACGAAAGATTCGAAACACCCGGGAGGAAATTACCACTAGGTGCTAACACGCTGATACTGACCGAATCTGGCTGACCGGCGACCGGCTTGAAAAGTCCGAGGGTGGCGGTGTTCGGATCGGGAGGTGCATTACAGGTGAAGTAGAAGTTGTACATCGTCGACCAGCGCAGAGCATTGGCATCCTCGTTCGCGGCGAAAGATTCCGTGGCCCAGGTGATCCCGACCCCCGGAACTTCGGTGACCTGCCAGTCCGTACCGGAATGTGGCTCACCACTGTGCCAGGTGATGTCATGGAAACCATGACTGAGGATGGTTGCACCGGCTGGAAAAGGCACCATGAAACTGTTGGCGGACCGATCCGAGTACATGTTGTAGACCGCGTACTCGTAGTTCCAGGTACCGTCACCATTGTCTGTCGCATCGTAACCAGCGATGAAGAGTCCCTCGTTCGGTACCTCGACATCGATCAGGGTGACACTCGGCTGGAAGTCCTGCCACGCCTGAATCGGGGGAGACATCATCTCGGTGCCGCCGACGAAACTGAGGCCGTGACTACCCGTCTGAGAAACGGTGACACGTCGATAGGAGGCATTGTTGGCCTGGTTTCCGAAACTCGCATCATCGAGAGCCACGTACTGGCCACTGACGAAGTAGAGGGCACCCGGGAAATTTCCCGTGGTGAGATCATCGCCTTTTACCTGCATTCTTCTTCCAACCGTACCCTGGCCGCCCGGGATCGGCGGTGCCGAATACGGATAAGGGAAAAAGCCGGTGAAAGCGTTGACCTGGGAACGAGGACCAAGATTACCCTGGTTGCCGTTGAGTCCTGCAGAGTAAGGGTCCGCACAACCCGGGGTAAGAAAACTGAGGCATCCACCTCCACCATTACAACCGCTGCAAAGACCGGTGTTCTGCAGGGCGCAGAAGCCGTGTTTCAACCACGACGCTCCGATCTGGGTGAAGCGTCCATCATGCAATCGCCACATATCCTGGGCAATCACCGGATGCTCGTTGTTATTGGCTTCCCATGCCAGATTCGCGTCACCAATGTTGCACGAGGTGGTGGCCACGGAGTAGGCGAAGATCGACTCCCCAGCGATGGTGTTGGAGCCGTACGCATTGGTCGCGGGTAGATCTCCGACAATCACATCGGGCCCGATCTGAGCCTCGAGCTGGGTAGAGAACCCGAAGATCATCGATAACGCCACAACGAAAAATGCAGACCGATGAACGAATAAAAATCGCATCATTTTCCTCCTGGGGAACCAACGTGCTTGACAGAGCCCATCAACCAACCCGATTGAGATAAGGCGGACCAACGTTACACAACTCCGGATGAACAATTCTACCGGGAACACACACTCCCGATCTTATCACTGCTGTGAGTCGGCAAAAACCGACTAATGAACTCTCCAGGACAGGAATTGGGGCGTTTGTGCCGCTTCTCCGGGGTCATTCGAGGTGTCTGGCAGTGCTCGGAAGTTCTCCCAGCAGTCCTTTGACACCGAAGTTGTCGCTGAGAGGTCGTATCTTCAGGATCAGAACAAAGAAAAAGAGCGGCCGACGTCAACCGTCGACCGCTCCCGAAAATTGGTAGCGGGGGCAGGACTCGAA
>DCAA01000042.1:26640-55218 GCA_002311345.1 Planctomycetes bacterium UBA1146
CCTTCGGGTTATGAGCCCGACGAGCTGCCAACTGCTCCACCCCGCGCAACTACGAAATCAAAGAGCCGAAACTAAGCAATCCGGCCCAGAGCGTCAAGTGGACTCTTGGGATCTCCGACGCTGTAAACCGCTGATCATCTCGATCTCGCCAACAGGAATACCGGTCTCAACAGAGATCTCCTGTGGAGTTGCTCCATCGGCGATCATTTGCTCTATCTGGGCCTGGGTCGCTATCTCATCGTTACTGCGACCATCTGCGAGCACGGTTTCACCCACCGGACCATCCACCTGGCATGGCTCATCGATGATCACGGAATCCCCTCCCGTGGTCACAACTTTTTCGACCTGGAATCGTCTGATCGGCTGCTCGTCAAGATCCTCTGCGCTCGCCACAGTCTCCGGCAGCTCTTTATCCACGCCGCGGTAATCGCCTTCCGGACTCGAATCGACCTCAACAGTAGCCACAGGAGTAGCGATCCCGGATGGAACCGTAGGGATGGAGCCAGTTGAAGTGCCGCTAACGGTATTTTCGACCGACTTCTTCCAGATGAACAAGAGCGCCAGCACCACCACCAGAACCAGGAACCATGGCGGTGAGCCTGCGGCAACCGGCACGATTCCGGCAATAATCGGCTCCATCTCTCCTCCACCGAAAGAAACGTTCCCTGACGTCATGGCAATCTCTCTTACGAAATCCCCCATACGAATCCCCCTTCAATCCCAATCGAGACCGACTCAATTGATGAAATCGTCGATCAACCCGAGTAACTCCTTCGTGTCATCGAGGGTCACTGCTCCCATGTGACCGATCCTGAAGGTTTTTTCCTTCAGATGTCCATATCCGTTGGCGAGCAACATCTCGTGATCGCGCAGTGTTTGGTTGAGGTCTGCAACGGAAATCCCTCGATTGTTTTCGATACAGGTCATGGAGACCGATTCGAACCCAGCCTCGGGGAAAAGTTGGAACTGCTTTCTCGCCCAATCCCTGGTCAATTCCGCTTTTTCCTGGTGTGCTCGGTACCAGTTTGCTTCATCAGCGAGAATCATGGCGAACCGATCCTTGAGAGCTTGCATCAGTGCGATCGGCGGAGTGTTTGGGGTCTGATTGGACTTCCAGGACTTGTTCATGGCGAGAACATCGAAATAGGTTCCGCGGTTCTCGATGGTTGCGGCCCGATCATGAGCTCTCTCAGAGACCGCCAGCAGTGCCAGACCAGGAGGTAATGCTAGCGCCTTCTGGCTCCCGGTCACCAGGTAATCGACCGGAGCCATATCCCCGAGTCGAATCGGGATTGCTGCAGCACTGGTAACGGCATCGACGAGCAGGAACACATCATCTTGTTGTGCCACAACCTCCGCGATCTCTTCGAGAGGACTCATCACGCCGGTGCTGGTTTCATTGTGAACAAACGTGACGGCATCAAAGTCTCCGCGTGAGAGTTCCTCACGGACCTGATCGGGCTTGACCGCCTGCCCCCACGCTAGATCAATCCGGGTCGCATCCTTGCCGTTCGAGACGCAAATCTTGTAGAAACGCTCACTGAAGGCACCGTTGACGAAACAAAGTACCTTTTCACGAACACCGTTGCGAACCGCAGCCTCCATCCCTCCGGTACCGGAAGAACACAGCACGTAGACCGGATCCTGGGTGTGAAAAAACCTCTGAGCGTCTCGGTGGAGAACCTCGCCGAGAGCGGTGAATTCTGGTGACCGATGACCGATCATCGGACGTGTCATCGCATCGAGAATCGACTGCTCTACCTCGACCGGACCGGGGATGAAGAGACGTGGCACGTCTCGCTTCACCGGGTGATCATCAATCGCTCTCATCTCTGGTCCTCCTCGTCGATGAACCTGGCGATCAATCCTGTCGATATCTTTGGCTCGAAGAAAGTGGTTTTGGGAGGAAATATCTCTCCGGCGAGGACGCGGGTCCAGAACTCATCTCGCCCCACTGGCGGAAGTTGGCAAAATACGCCCATCTCGCTGTCGTTCAGGATCTTCCTGCCCTCCTCTACCTGATGAGGGGTCTGTGCCCGGCCAAGATTCCCGATTTCGTCGATGACCTGCCGAAGACGACGAGCCAGGGTCGGTCGGGATGCGTCCTGACGGCAATGCAGATCCACCACCTCCCCACCGGGTATCTCGATGCTCCAGGGGTCTCCATCACCATCGTCGAGAACCTCGACGAGACGATCTCTCACCTGCCGGGAGTGGATGTTCCGGCCCGAGTCCCAGGTCCAAACCCTGTGGGTGAGCCGCATCTTCAATCCCGGTTGATGAAGATCACAGATGAACGCCAGCACCAGCCGGGCACCCGGAAACTCTGGATCCTCACGAAGGGTCAACGCCGTCGTGTACCGGTGGTGGCCATCGGCCATCGCCGAGGGGATCGATTCCAATCGAGACTCGATCTGGGCAACCAGTTCCGGATCATCGATCCGGCGCAAACTGTGGACATCCCCCTGCCAGTCCGGCTTTTCGAACTGCAGTTCGCCAGTTTCGGGAAAGGCACCGATCTCCGAGAGGATTTTCTCCAGTCCATCACAGACCAACATCACGACTCCGGTATCGATGCCGGTACAGTGTGCCTGCTCGATCAGACGTTCCAGAGTGTGGGGACGAATCTCCTCGTGGCGAAGAACTCCCTCCCCCCAGGGTAAAGCCTCGACCGCGCCGAGGATCCCCTTGAGAAGATACTCTTCTCCCGATTTACCACGATGACTGACCTGGTAGCGGTACAAGGAAGGCTTTTCCTCCCGCAGTAACCTTTCATCGGCAAGGGCGGATCTCAGCGCTGCCCCGCAACCGCGATAGACATCCTCACCGAGAGGGGCTTCCGGATTCTCACCGAGAATCCAGCGCACGGCATTGTGAGGAGAGTGGTCCAGCAACTGGCGATGCAATTGGGGCGGGATCACGTCGTAGGGAGGACAGATCACTTCCCCCGGATCCAACACATCTGGTCGAACTCGTATGGCTCGAATCGCTCTCATTCTGGGCAAGGATCAGTCCTCCAGATTCTGGTAACAGATATTCAGTGCCTGTAGTGCATACGAAGTGGCGAGGACAGGATCCCCTTCCCACCAGCGATCGACTTCATTGGACCAGGAACCATCCACCGCCTGTCGTTTCAGCAGCGCTCCGGCGATCTCCTCTGCCCAGCGATGATTCTGTCCCGAGGAATCGGTGAAGGTCGAGTCACCCAGAACTTCCAGGGCGCGAGCCATCACCGCCAGGTAGTAGTAATAACCCATCTGACCTCTGGAAGCATTCAAAGCCGTCGCCATTCCCGGATTCTCATCGACACTCCAGTGTTCACGAATCCAATCGATGGCCGCCACGATTCGTGGATCGTCCCGTTCCAGTCCGGCATAGATGAGCGATTTCACTGCGGCATAGGTCATCGACCCGTATGAGGAAAAAGACTTACTTCCATCATCGTTCACCACTGTTGAAGCTTTGGACTCACCGGGATGGTAATAAAAACCGCCGTCCTCGGTGGAAATTTTCTTCTTTCCATCGAGTGCGTCATTCGAAGATTTTCGATTCTGGCAACGAGAGATGAAGACGCTTGCCCGACGCCAGACATCCGAATCCTCGGAGAGTCCAGCGGCCCGTAGCGCCTCCAGAGCCAGCTGCGTGTTGCTGAGATCGGGACGTCGATCACTGCCGTACCCGATGCCTCCGAAGGAATTGATGTGAGCGGAACGATTATATGCAATCGGTTTCGATTGCTCGGAACACTGGATCCCTGCGATGTAATCTCGCATTCGGGCCACCTCTGCTCGGTAGCGAGGTTTGTCCCGACCGGCATCGAGAGCGGTCAGAGCCAGAATCGTGACGGAGGTTTTGTAGTTCATCAGTCCCTGATCGGGAATATATACGCCACCGTCTTTTTGTTGATGGGAAAGAAGGTATTGGACCGCTGCAGAGATGAACGGACCATCCTCTTCCCGATAAGCACGTGGACTATCGATGATGGCATGCAATGCCATCGCCGTGATCCCCGGATCACCAGCAAAGGAACCCCAGGAGCCATCGGGACGCTGATGATCGATGACCCAGTTGGCGCCACGATCGATCATCTCCTTGATGGAATCTCGATCGAGTTTGCTGGCAGAATCCTCGACCTGGTCGTCGGCTCTTGCCTGAGTCGGTAGCGACGAGAGGCCACTTACCCCCAGCAGCAACCAGAGCGTCATCAGTAAACAAGCAATGGACGCGGAGCCCATGTTCTTGCTCATCTCTTTCTTCCTTCCCTGGCACCGTTGGTACCACCGGAATCGATCTCGGGATCTTTTTCACGAGGCGGCAGTTCCATCCGGATCGCAGATGAATCCACATCTGCAGCAACAGCACGCCGAAACACAACGGTGACCTCGGGGGGGTCATCCCTGCGATGTTTGGGCAACACCTCCGAATAGGCGAAATAGTCGCCGTCCGGGTACGGTAATGCTAGCGGATTGTCGAGGATCGCCCAGGGTCTGTGACACAAAGATATCACCTCACCGGTGACGCGAGCCATGAACTCTTCCGCCGCTACTGTCCCCTCGGGTGCCCCTGGAGGCGGATCCAGCATGAGAAAGTCCGAAGCGGTGAAGGCAAATCCGCATCGACTCATCTCTCGGGCCATCGGGGCGTTGATGATGCACCTTTCTGCGCGAATCGTGCGGATTCTCTCTCGGCCTTCCGGATCCTGAACCCTGAAACGTAGTGAAATGATGACACGGTCTCCTCCGGTGAGAGGTCCGAGATCCATTTCTGATTCGGGACTCCTGGCTTGAGCGATCCCTAGCATCAGTAACGCTGTCTGTAAATCGGCAGGGTCACAATCGAGTGCGACCAGGGTTTCATGAGGTTTGGTCCCGGGTGTGCAGACGAGGTACTCGACGAAGCCACTGACGAGATTGAGATAACCATCCGCCTCGATACTGCGCGAAGATGGGTGATACCGAGCCTTACCGATCGGGATCGAATCCTCCGCCGAGGGTTCGCTACCGGGGAGAACATCCACTGGCATCCCATAGAGGGCTGCGGTGATGACGATAAGGAAACAACTCGAAGACATGAAGAACTCCAACAGCAGGGATCATCTCATCTGCACCTCGCCTTGTCCAACGGACCGGCAATGAGGTAGATGGCACGGATTCGGGCCAGATACGTGCTCCTCTCCACCTTCTTGACGCTATCGAGGGTCTCCCGGTTCCGTCCCTGCAGCCGTCTGGAGGCCCGCTACCCTACTGACCTTGCAGGAATGTGCCGCTACCGCTAGCCTTCGACTACTACTCGCAACAGGAACCTCACCCACGCCCCTGTCACGAGCGGAGTTCTATTGAGTCCCGAGCCGGATCAGGTTACGCCAGCAGGTCCATCCGCACAGAACCGCTGGAGCATCGTGGTCGAGGTCGAAGCAGGGATCCTGCGCCTTCCGGTGACCCGCATCGATGAGAGGGAAGTTCTCCTCGACACCCCGGTGCGTTTGAAGATCGGCGACCGATACGAACTGATCGTCGAACGACCCGACGGCTCTGCAGACCTGGTTCACGCCGAGGTTACCAACAGAAGCAAAGCCGGATTGTTGATGCGATGGAAACCATCGCACCCCCGGGAACTGGAAGCACTCGAACGGCTCTTCTCGGATAGCACCTCCTTTCAGAACCACCCAGACATCGAATCGGCATTACGATCTAAATCGCGACTGGTGAGGACCTCCACCATCGCTGCTCAACGCGATAGCGTTCGTGTCCTGAATCTATCGGCGGTCACGGAGTTGATCCAGGATGCGGTAGAGGACGCGCTCCGCGAGAGTGGCCGATTGCTCGATGATTCGGAGTTGAAAGAACTGCTCGATGAATCCGAAAAAGGATTCCAGCAACGCCTCGTCCAGTTCGAGAATGAAAAAGCTGATCTCCAATCGAGAATTCAGGGGCTTTCGACTCGATTGGACCGAGCTCAAGATTTGCTGAACCAGGAACGGAACAGGGAGGTGGATCGAGATCGATTCACGCTCTCAGAAGATGCTCTTGGCGAACTCGAAAAAACCTTCGAGAAGATCATCGACGATGCCGTCGCATCCAGCGAAATTGGTCCCTCCCTGGAACTCGAACTCAAAGTGGTGATGGAACGATGCCTCGATTCAGAGCGGGAACGAGTTCGTGCCCTGGAGGAAAAAGCTCGTAGCGAAAACATCGATCTGCTGGAGCGGAAGATCCAGCGTCTCGCCAAGAGCCTCGATGACGCCCGTACCGACCGCGACCAGGCGCTGGAAATCGTTCGCAGGGCAGAAGCAAGAAATTCTCAGGCGCCTTTTATCGGTGCGGCCGACGCGATCCAGCCCTCCGCCCCGGATGACCAGCACGCCTCGAGACGACGCGCATTGCTGCTCGATCTAATGCAGGAGAATCGCGATCTTCGACAACAGATCAGTCTGGAAAACAAAAAACTCAAAGTCACCGAGAAGGGTCCTGCCTGATATGGTAATGGCAACTTCTAGGGGGAGGGGAATTGATGAGTGACACCGTTTTCATCGGAATGGATCTCGGTACCAGCCGAACTTCCATAACAACATCCACCGGAGTGAGGACCACGGTCTGGTCCTATGTGGGATACGCACTGGACCACGTCAGCAGGAAGCATCTTGGTGGACGCGACAAGGTATTTGGCGAGGAAGCAGTGGAGAACCGCATGGCGGTGAACCTGGTCAGGCCTCTCGACAAGGGACTGATCCTCGACGACGAAGAATCCCGGCAAGCGGTCAGAGATCTACTCGAGCACATTATTGACGAGGCGAGCATCCCCAGTGGAAGCACCATCTATGGTGTAATTGGTGCGCCCGCTGAAGCGAGTGTCGACTCGAAGGCACTCATCTTATCTACCGCCTCGGAGTTCATGGACAGCATCATCGTTTGCTCAGAACCTTTCGCCGTCGCCTACGGGCTCGATTTCCTTTCAGACACCCTGGTCGTCGACATCGGTGCCGGTACCGTCGACCTGTGCAGAGTTCACGGAACGATGCCAAAGCCGGAAGACCAACGGACCCACCACTATGCAGGCGATGCCATCGACGCTCGACTCGCCGAACTCCTGACTAAAAATCATCCAGAGGCACAGTTCTCCAACAACATGGTCCGGGAAATCAAGGAGAACTACGCGTGTGTCGGAACTCACATGGATCCGGTCAAGGTCACTTTTCCTGTAAAGGGGAAACCTACCGAGTTCGATATCACAGCAGAGTTGAGCGAAGCCTGCTTCGGAATGGTCCCTCCGACCGTCGAAGCGTTGCAGGACCTGATCGCCACCTTCGATCCAGAGTTCCAGCAAAAGATGCGCAATCATGTGCTACTCGGTGGAGGTGGAAGCCAGATCACCGGTCTCTCACGTGCCATCGAGGACGCACTTGTGGAATACGGTGGAGGTAAGGTGCGCCAGGTCGAGGAGCCACAATACGCCGGCTCGAACGGGGCTCTCAAGGTCGCCCTCGATATGCCCGAGGACTTCTGGCAGGAGTTCATCGAGCAACAGAGCGAGAAAGCCTGACCTCGCCGCCACAGGTGAGTGGATCACGACACAAGAGGGCCAGCAGGGGATACCCCCTGCTGGCCCTCTTTGATGCCACTACACAAAAACCTAGAGGGCGTGCCCTTCAGATCTTGTCTTGTCCAACCATTCGCGAATCTGACCCGCCTGAATCGCACGGATCCCCGGTTTTGCTGAGGGATCGTAGTGGATCGATGGCGGCGGGCGAACTTTGCGTGCCAGACCACCCCAGGCAGTTTTTCTGACCTCGAGGTCGATATCCTCGAGTGCTTGGGTCAGCATCGAGAGCGATTCGATGCGAGCATCCTGGACCAGACCGCAAACACAGAGGAAGCGCACTTCGGCATCTTTTTCGATCTGGTAGCGATCCTGTAACGAATCCAGCGCATAGGGAACATCGAGAGAAAGCAGCACGCTGGCAGCATTTCGCCGGGCGGTGACGTTGCCCTCGCTGAGAACCCGTGCCACTGAATGAACAGATCTTTCACCGAGTTGAACGAGTGCTGATTCGAGCAGATCGTCCTCTGCTAACGATCCCTCCGCCAACATTCTCGACAGCGGCACCAGCACTCGAAGATCACCCTCCTGTGCCAGGATGGTACAGATGACCCGCTTGGTCCTCGCATCGATCATCGAGTCCTCGAGAGTAGCAACCAGCAAGTTCCTCGTGATGGCGGGAGCCTTCTCGATACTCAACAGAATTCGATTCAATGACTTCCTCTGGAGCATCGGGTCGTAGGAACCAAGATCTGGAATCACTGTCGTGTTACGGATGTCCTGGAGTACATCATCGGCCTTGGTACGCTTTTCTAGCGGCTGACATCCTGTCAGCAGCAAACTCGAGATCATCAGCAAGGTAGCGATGGTGCGATAATTCGCGCTCTGCAGATATTTCATTACAATCCTCTCATCGGCCGTAGCGGAGAACTGTTGAGGTACTCCCAGCGTTCATCAAGATCCTGCAAGTGATCCCCCAGTTCATCGAGGGTGATGGTGCGCAACTCGAAGGCAGCGAGATCATCTTCGAGAGTTCCCAGAGGAATCTCGCCTTCGGAGACCGCATCCCGCAGCCGCACCGTTAGATGAGTGGTAATGGCGAGAAAATCGAGGCCCCGGTTACCGAGTTCAGTGAGCAGTTCCGTGTAGGAAAGATTCTCCGGTGATTCTGCTTCAGGAAACAGGCTTCCTCTTTGCTCCTCGAGCAACTTCCTGAAGTGGCCATGTTGTTCCTGAGTACGGGCTTGCAACTCGACGAACTTTGCAAACTCATTGAGGCTTCGGTCTCCGAGTACACGAAGTCTCTCGAGAGTCTTCTCGGAAAGATCCGTTTCACCACGCAAGACGACGATATCGCCCTTCTCATAGAAGGTGCGCAATTTGTCGTAGGAGAGACTGACATGATACGGGCTGGTCGGAACCACAATCTCTCGCCTGGGAGAGACCACATCATCGTAATCGAGATCAGGATTCAGACTCTTGATGTTCTCGACCAGGATCGCCGCAGCCTGGAAGAAAATCTGCCGCTCTTTCTTGGTCCAGGTCCTGATCGATTTCTCGGGGTGTCTCCTCTTGAACACGCTCAGCGAGTCTGACGCTTCTGGAAGATAGTCCTCGAAGATCTTGAGACGGCTGACCAGTTCACGCTTCTTGACGATGCTCAGCAGGGTCAGGTCCACAACATCCTGGCGAGTGAATCCCTCCACAGGTGTGCGCCCGATCGGATCGAGTCCGACCAGATCCCTCCCCTTCAGGATGTAGCGGTCATTGAAGAGCACGCTGTTGTAGGTGTCGAAATGTCGGCTCTCCTTCGGCGTCGAGATGGGATCGACTCCATCTTCGCTGAGGATGTGCGGTGTGAGCACGATGATGATTTCACTGCGCTGCTGTTGTGAACTCTTACGACCGAAAAAGTCACCCAGGAACGGAATCTGTCCCAGCAGTGGGATCTTGTTGCTGGACTCGAATTCGCTCTCCTTGATCAGTCCGCCGAGGATGAGGGGCCGGTGATTTTTTACGCGGGCCTGGCCACGGAAGTTGCGAGTGGCCACCTCCGGAATGCCAAGCAGATCCTCAGCGAAGACTCGTTGTCGTCCCTGAAGATTGTTGACGGTGATGTCGATGAGCATCGAGACCTCGTTCTCATCGGGTCCGCTGATCCGCGGCTTGATGACGAGAGTCGTACCGATATGCACGGTTCCAACCTTGTTGACGTTTGCGACATAAGTGTTGCCAATGTCAGTTTGAGTCACCTCGGTCGAGATGAAGGTAGGAATCTTCTCGCCGAGGTGCAACTGGCTCTGACGGTCATCGAGGGCATAGAGTTTCGGACGCGCCTTGATGATCGCATCGCCTTTACGAACCAGGGCATGGACTCCAGCCAGGAACTGTCCTGACAACCGTTCGGTGGTGTCATCGAAGAGGAAGGACAGCCCTGCCTGCTCGATCGGATTGAAGTTCCCGCTCGGTTGAGGAATATCCTCCCCGGGCAACGGGGAGGCGAAATTGATCACGTTGCGGCGCTTCTCGACCGCAAGCATGTCGATGCCGAGATCGGACAGAGCATCGGCTTCCAGTTCGATGATCTGAACCTCGATCATGATCTGTTTCGCCGGTACGTCGATCTGGTCGATGAAAGCCTGGATCCGTTCGATATCTTTCTCGGTACCGACCGCCAGCAATCGATTTCGGGCCTCGGTCGAAGGAGATTCGAGGAAGGTGAGCGACATTGCGGAATCCTCGATACCACTTCCCAGATTCACCGGCGGCAGTTCGACCGGATCGACATGGGGAATCTCGAGGATGTAGGGGTACTCCGGCAGATTCCATGAAGGCAACACCGTTTCGGAGGCGGCGCTATAGCGTGAATAAACCGCCCTCTTGTAGGTGTGGGTGATGGTGCGATTGCCCTGCTTGACGACATCGTTCTTCACCTCTTCGGTCCGATGGTAAACCTGGCACACCTTGCTCGCTGCCAACGCCTCGAGAACCAGTTGAATGCCGGCGTACCGGATGGTGATCGCTTTCTGGATCAGGCGATCACGCACCTCCAGACTCTCGAAGTCCCGGATGGTCCGGATCAAGGCTTCCGTCGTCGGTGGATCCGCGGTCACCAGTAATGAGTGCTTTCGATTGGCGATCATCGTGACGCTGCCGTTCTCGACGAAAACAGCGAGAGTCGGGATCTCGCGCAGGAATTGGATCACTTCCTCGGCTTCGATGTGAAACAATTCCACGAAGGTCAAATTGGGAACCTGGGCCAGAACCGGATTGGACCCGGCCAACGGGAACAACACCGAGACGAAGCAGATGACCGAAAACAGAAGTGTGCAGGGAATCACTTCCCTCAATCGATTCAGGATTCCCGCTCCTCTCCGCTTTCCTCGACCCGGTTGCGACGACTCGCCCCCGGGTACACGACCAGGTCGTGGACCGGGTTCCCGGGATCCGGGATCCTGGCCACTATTCCCCCGTCGACCCTGACCGGATAACCTGTCGAGGCCTCCCCCGTGCTGGATCCAGGAGAACTCCACAACCGGACTCCCGATCAGTACTCCAAAGATTATCGGCACGTTACCAGCCATTCTCAACCACAACCCAACCACTCCACACAGATGGGTGACGATCCATACTATTTCCCTTCAATTGCCTACAAGCATATCTCAGGACCTCAGCAGGCCCCTTTTGGCCATCTGTAGCCTGCACCATTGATCCGAACAGACGACCTGCGGCCGCATCCTCGACTGGCCACAGGGTGCCCAGGATCGCCTGGCAGCCTGCATCCAGTGCTGCACGAGCAAAACCGGCCAGATCGTCCGCCCCGGATGCGCCTCCGATGGCAGTTTCACAACCGGTCAGCGCAAGCAGACGGCACCCAGTCAGGCGATAACCCGACATCTCATCAGCTGTCAGTTCTCCGTCGCATTGCTCGTCGGGTGCCAGCGCCAACAAGGAGGTACCAGGATCATGCGGATGGAAGTCTCCGTGACAGGCGATATGAAGAACCCGCGCTTGTTCGGCCCCCTTGCGCACCGCCGACTCGGTTGCATCGATTCCCGCAAGGAATATCGATCCGGGCAAAGACTCCAGTACTTGCATACCCTCCATGCGTGTTCCTGGAAGTGGACGGCGACCCTCGACAACGGGGTCGACCACAGTCAACCAACCTTCCCGTGGTAATGGATCGAGAGCACGGCAGGCAGAAACCACTGCGGGGAGCAAACTCCAGGTACAGCGATCTACCAGCGTCGTTCCGTCGATGGGAAGAACTCCCCACGGGACCCTTCTCATGCCACCGACCGGCGCCAACAACAGACGATCGTTGACGCTCACTCCTGAAGGAAAGATCCTCGAGGCGAGCCAGCGAGCGGAGTCTGAATCGGTTCCCCGCGATTCATGGAGACTCAACGCCTTGACGATGGCTTCTCCGGGATCTTGATCGATGCGGCGCACCTTCCAGTGTCCTTCATCCGTGGTCCACACCAGTAATTCCGGACCCGTATCGAGAACCACGACCACGGTAGCCTTGTCTTTGGCTCGAGTTGCAACCTCACTCAGTTGCGCGACCGTCGGAGGCTCGACACCCTGTCCCCGCACCCGCGAGTGTTCGGCTGCCAACAAAGCTCCCATCGAATTCCCGAGGCGCGCCTCGATGCGCGCAAGTAGCACGGCGGGTTCTCGCCGGGGTGACAGTGCGGCCGCATCGTCTTGCCGCGAGCCGCGGATCTGCTCGACGGTGGCCAGCGCCAGGCGAGCCTCCCGTCTTGCTTGCTGAAGACGGCTTGCATTGAGAAACGCCCGTGCACGCGCCAGAGCGCACTTCCAGACCGTTTCCTGGTCGCCCGAGAGATCGACAGCGTTCCGCGTCACCTTGATCGTTTCCTCGACCCAACCGCGTCGAGACGCTGCCGAAGCAACCGTCACGAGGGCCAGCGTTGCGGTGACGCGATCGCCGCGAAGTGTCGCCGATGAAAATGCGGATCGAGAATCTGCAAGTGCAGAGTTCAATTCATCTCGCCAAAGTTGAGCACTATTTGTGAAGGCCGCGGTTTGTATCCTGCGAGTCGCCCGTTCGATAAGAAATCGATCTCTTGCTCGCGTACCTATCGGAGCACGATCTCCCGCCCGATCGAGAAGTTGCTTGGCACTACGTTGGTGCACACGATCTACCTCTGCAAACTTATTTTGAACCGACGAGGAGAGACGCATCCACTTCGATGCCAGGGTTGCTTCCAACGAGACACCCTGCAAACTGTCGAGTTCCTCTGCCGCTCGCGCAGGCATTCCCTCCCGCAAATTTCGTGCGGCACGTTCGAGAACATCCACGGGCGTTCCACCTACGGGATACCACGGACTGGAATCAACTGCCGAAGAGATTCGATGAAGTGTCGGCTCTTCATCCTCAGTAGTGACCCGAACCAGGATTTCTCCGGCCGGAACCCTTCCAGGGTCAGGACCGAGAAGTTCAGCGTCGGAGAAGAAAAGGCGCGCCGCAGTGCCATCGACATCTATAGAGGCGAGCACTACTTCGCAGCCGGCATGAACCAGGCAAACGTCTACCCTTCTCCATCCTTGCGCCTCGGGCAAGGTGACCGAGATGACATCTGTATCCACCAGCGGTCGATCAGTCCGCAGTTTTCCCTGGAGAAGGGAGATATCGAGGGTCGATGCAAGAGATACCGATGCGGTCGAAAAACCCAACAGAAGTACAGAGAGCGCCAAAAATAGACATCGAACTCGCCACAAGGTGATGGGCCGCGTGTAGGTTGCCGATGGCGGTCGGCAAGAGGCAAATCTCATCGAACGGAACTCCGGACCCTGGTCCCGGAGCGGCATTCCAGGACTCCCAGACTATGCCGGATCTGCGCTGAAAGTTCAATCATCCGCTTCCAGGTGACTCCTACCATCCCAGACGGAAGGCTCCCTGGGGATCCGGTCGAGTTGAAAACCATCGAGCAGGTCTTCGGGCCGGCAGCAGGTGCCCTCGTCAGCCAGGCCACTGAGATATCCTAGAGTCCCGACGAGCGACTGGGCCGATACTCCTTCTCGGCGATAACGAGCCAAACTCGTATCCCCGTGCCGTTTCGCCAGCCTCCGTCCGTCAGGCCCCACGATGAGAGGAAGATGGATGAAGCGGGGTGCTGCGGTACCCAGATGACGATAGAGCAACAACTGGCGCGGTGTCGATGAGAGCAGGTCATCGGCCCTCAATACCTCCGTCACCCCCGCGGCTGCATCGTCGACCACGACTGCCAATTGATAGGACGGGGTTCCATCTCGCTTTCGTACCACGAAGTCGCCCGATAACTCTCCGACCTGGGGACCGGTAAACTGGTCATCGAAGGCAACGGCAGGTTCCATCACCCTCAACCGGAGCGCCGGATCTCGCCCAGTCTCTGAGCGTGCATGCTTCTCATCTTGCCAGCGGTCACGGCAAGTCCCCGGGTAAATCGTCTCGGCCACGATGCCCTCCGATTCGTGCGGAGCACTGGCTGCCTGCTCCACTTCGCGTCGAGAACAGGTGCACGGATAGACGAGTCTCTGCTGCTGAAGAACCTCGAGAGCCTTTTCGTGGCGAGAGAGATGCTCGGTCTGGATCTCGGGCTCCCCGTCCCAGTCGAGTCCCAGCCATTGCAGATCTTCGATGGTTTGCTCGATCGCCCCTGACCGAACCCGTGGCCCATCGATGTCCTCGATCCGGAGGCGCAGAATTCCTCCTCGACTGCGAATCGATAACCACGCCATCAGGAACGACCTGGCGTTGCCCAGGTGCAGGACACCTGTCGGACTGGGGGCCAACCTACCCACCGGGGAGATTTTGTGGTGCTCCATCGAACTCCCATTCCAGCGCTGAGGTGACCGGGTAAATTGCTCACAAACATGCCAGGATCGGACCTTGCCGGTCGATTCTTTTCCAGGATTCCCCACTGAACCCTCGGCCGGTAGAATGGTATCACAGGATTCGGAGCACCCTGTTGGTGCCAGATCCGCGACCCCGGCGTGAATCGCCCGGGTCGATAGAGAGAAGCCTGGTGGGACGCCGCCAGGCGGGACGGTACCCGGCTGCGGGTGTCACGCCCGCTTGAGGCCGGGAAACTTCAACCTAAGAGAGGAGGTGGTCCATTGATGATTGTCCGTGGCTCTACTAGGAGGTGGGTGCGTTAGCCCGCTCCCCTGACGGGGGAGGCGGCACCATCCGCCTTACCCACCTGGTAGATACAGGGCCCGGAGGGAACCCCTCCGGGCCCTTCTTCAATTCCACACGCTGCCAAGAGTTCACTTGGCTAAAAGGCCTCCCGGCGGCACCATGGTGTCGTCACCATGATGGTCACACCCAAGGGAATGGCGGAGAGTCGTGAACGCTGAGGTCAAAACTCGATTGCGCTCCATCGAGCAACTGCTCGATCGAATCCGCGACGCGACGCGCCATGACGAGCAAAGGAAGCGTCTCACCAAACTCGAGAAAGAAATGTCCGCCGTGGGATTCTGGGATGACCGCGAAAAGGCGGAGACCATCATCGAGCAGATGAAGAAGGTCAAGGAATCGGTGCAGAGCATCGAGAATCTTGCCCGTGAACTGTCAGATTCCCAGGCACTGTACGAACTCGCCGAAGCGGATAATGACGGAGAGGCCCTCGCCGAGGTCGATACCGATAGCGTTCGTCTGCTCAAACTGGCCGAGGGGCTCGAACTGAGGACTTTGCTTTCTGGGAAATACGCCTCGGCCAGTGCATATCTCGAGATCCAGTCCGGAGCTGGCGGCACCGATGCCTGTGACTGGACTCTGATGATCCAGCGGATGTATCTACGCTGGGCGGAACAGCAGAAATTCCGCACCAAGATCATCGACGAGCAATTCGCTGAGGAAGCCGGGCTGAAATCGTCGACGATTCACGTCGTCGGTGACTATGCCTACGGATATCTCCAGGCTGAATCGGGAGTACATCGCATCGTTCGGATCTCGCCCTTTGATGCCCAGTCGAGACGCCAGACCGCCTTCGCCTCGGTCCGAGTGATACCGGAAACCGACGTTTCTGACACTGTCGAGATCGCTGAGTCCGATCTTCGAATCGATACCTACAGAGCCAGCGGAGCGGGAGGACAGCACGTCAACACCACCGATTCCGCGGTCCGGATCACTCACATCCCCACGGGGATCGTCGTGCAATGCCAGAACGAACGCTCTCAGCACGCCAACCGGGCCCAGGCGATGAGAGTGCTCAATTCTCGCATCCTGGAGGCACAGGAGCGCCAACGCAGGGAAGAAATGAATCGACTCCAGGGCACCAAGAGCGATATCGCTTTTGGCAGCCAGATTCGCTCCTATGTCCTGCATCCTTACAAGATGATCAAGGATCATAGAACCGAACATGAAACCAGTAACGTCGACGATGTACTCGATGGAAACCTCCAACCTTTTATCGAGAGTTGGCTACGCCATCAAACCAGAGCAGACCAATCCACCGAGTAAGGAAAGAAAAGCGATGGAGCCTCTGACGAAAACAGACCCTGAAATCGCCGAGATCATTCTTCGCGAAGAGCAGCGCCAGCGCGGAGAGGTCAATCTCATCGCCAGCGAAAACATCGTCAGCGACGCGGTTCTCCTGGCCCAGGGTTCAGTATTGACCAACAAGTACGCCGAGGGTTATCCGGGTCGACGGTACTACGGTGGTTGTGAAGTCGTCGACGAGGCGGAGGAATTAGCGCGATCGCGGGCGTTGGAACTATTTGGGGCCGAGCATGCAAATGTGCAGTCCCACTCGGGAACCCAGGCGAATATCGCTGCTTATGGCGCTCTGCTGTCGCCAGGGGACAAGGTTCTCGCCATGGATCTGGCTCATGGTGGCCATCTTTCCCACGGAGCGCGCGTCAGCCTCACCGGCAAGATCTACCAGTTCGAGCACTACCCGGTCAACGCCGACAGCGAGATGATCGATCTTGACCTCGTCGAACAACTGGCCAGGGAATTCCAACCGAAACTGATCGTCGCAGGTGCCAGCGCCTATCCACGAATCATCGATTTTGCAGGATTTCGTCGCATCGCGGATGAAGTCGGTGCCAGGTTGATGGTCGACATGGCTCACATCGCCGGTCTCGTTGCAACAGGAGTGCACCCGAGTCCCATCCCGCATGCTCACGTGGTGACCACCACCACTCACAAGACCCTGAGAGGGCCCAGAAGCGGACTGATCCTCTGTCGCAAGAAGTTGGCGAAGAAGATCGATTCGGCGGTGTTCCCCGGAGGCCAGGGTGGACCACTGATGCACCTCGTAGCTGCACGGGCGGTTTGCTTCCAGGAAGCCAAGACCGAGGCCTTCCGTCAATACGCACAGAAGATCGTCGAGAACTCAATTCATCTCGGCGAGATTCTCTCCGACGGGGGCCTGCGTCTGGTCTCCGGAGGAACCGACAATCACATGATACTCGCCGACCTGCGATCGATGGATCTGACCGGAGATATCGCCGAGGCAGCGCTCGGCAAGGCAGGAATCGTGGTGAACATGAACATGATTCCCTACGATCCCGCGCCACCGAGACGCCCGAGCGGGATGAGGATCGGCACCCCGACCATCACCAGTCGCGGCATGGGAAGCGACGAGATCAACCTGATCGGAAACTGGATCCTCGAGATCCTCAGAGAACCCACTGACGAGAATCGCATCGAGAGCATCCGTGCCGATGTACGGGAACTGTGCCAGGGATTCCCGACCCGGATCTGACCGATATTGGCTGGTCTTCTTCCGGAGGATCTCAATCCCGCGTCAGATGAGTCGACCTCACACCCACTGCCGAGCGAACCGCATCCATCGTCTCCTCGATGACGGGTCGTACGCGGCGCGCCCCCTCGTGAAGAATCTCTTCTACCTGCTCGGGATCCGCCTCTAGCTTGGCACGACGAGTCCTGGCATCGGCAAAATACTCCAGCAACGAATCGAATAACTGCTGCTTCGCATGGCCGTACCCGTAACCGATTCCAGTAGCGCGCATCTTGTCGTCCATCTCTGCTACCTGGTCCTCGGTGGCAACGAGTTTGTACAGGTCGCAGATGGTATTGCCCTCCGGATTCTTGGGATCTTCCACTCCTTGAGAATCAGTCACGATGGACATGACCTTTTTCTTTAACTTTTTCTCGCTGTCGAAGATGCAAAGATCATTTCCGTAGGACTTACTCATCTTCTGCCCATCGATTCCGGGCACCTTGGCGGCTTGCCCTTCGAAGATGAGCGGTTCGGGAATCGGAAACACCTCTGCGAATGTCTGGTTGAACTTGCCAGCGATGTCCCTGGTCACCTCGACATGCTGTTTCTGGTCCTGGCCAACCGGCACGCGATGGGATCGCACGATGAGAATGTCCGCAGCCATCAGCACGGGATAGGCGAACAAACCATGATCCGCCGAAAGGCCTTGCGCCACCTTGTCCTTGTAGGCGTGACAACGTTCGAGAAGCCCCATCGGTGTGACCGTCGACAGGATCCACGACAGTTCGCAAACCTCGGGGACATCTTCTTGCCGATAGATGACTGCTTTTTCAGGGTCGAGCCCCAGAGCGAGATAATCCATTGCGATCCCGGAGATATTCGAAGAGAGAACTTCCGCACTCCTGACGGTAGTTAGCGCATGGTAGGAGGCGATGAAATAGTGGGCCCCACCCTGATCCTGCAGGTCGATCCATTGCCGCACCGCCCCGAAATAATTCCCCAGGTGGATCCCGGAGTTACTCGGAGTGAGTCCAGAGAGTGTGATCAGGCCCATGACTTGCTCCTGCCGACAGTGCGGCACCAGTGACGGCAACGGTGAGGACAGGGTAACGAAACCCGCCACCATCTCCAGACGGACTGCGAAACTTGTGATCCGGGTCTCGTTTGTTCAGAATCTAGACAGCAGGCCCTTTTGCTGTGATCCTGCTTCGCAGAGGATGCGACGGTTTCGATCCCAGCGTAGTGTTTTCAGCATTCTGACCACCAGATCCGGGAGGATCCTTGGCAAAGAAGAACAAGAAGAAGCGGGGTCGAATCAGCCGGGCATTCCTGTCCGGACTCGGAACTCTTCTTCCGACAATTCTCACGATCCTCATCCTGGTGATCGCCTACAACTTCATCAACGAGAAAATCGCTACCCCCCTGACCACCATGATGCGCACGGGACTCTCATCCGAACTGATGAAGGAAAAGTTCTGGCAAGGGATGGTCGGGCTTCCAGCTTGGCAACTGGATGAAGTCGTCGACGATACCAACTTTCCCGAACGAACCGACGATACCCTTTTCTCTGAACGCGTGGCTACTCTGACACCTGCATGGCTCGGGTTCGTCATGGCCATCTTCTTGGTTCTCGCCGTTGGAATCATCTTCAGGGGGGTCCTCGGACGACAACTGCTGAAGATCATCGAGGCGATGATTCAACAGATCCCTCTCATCAAGGTGATCTATCCCTATGCAAAACAGGTGACACAGTTCTTCTTCGAGGAGAAGAACAAGATCGAATACGAGACCGCCGTCGCGGTCGAATATCCGCGCAAGGGGCTCTGGTCACTCGGGTTCGTCACCAGCTCGGGCTTCCGCGACATCGTAAAGGTCGCCGGACAGGACGTGGTGGCGATATTCATCCCTTCGAGCCCCACTCCCATCACCGGATACACCATTTTGGTGCCACGAGTCGATATTATTCCTCTCGACCTGAGCGTCGAAGAGGTACTGCGGTTCACCATCTCTGGCGGTGTCATCTTGCCACCGAACCAGGTCCCATTGGACTCGGTACCGGACTCCGAAAAAACGTCCGGGGCTGATTCCGCAGCAGATATGGAAGAATGAGATTGATCGGAGGGCTTGACGACGAGTCCCCTCCGACTAGCATCGGATCGATAGCAAAATGGATGACTCAGGTCGGGCCGTAGCGCAGTCTGGTAGCGCGCCACGCTGGGGGTGTGGATGTCGGTGGTTCGAATCCACTCGGTCCGACCATTTTTTCTCCTACCTGCGTTTCCCTGCGTTATGAGTGACTTGATGATCCAGGATCCCGTCTCACCACCTGAAACCACCGTGCCTGAGCCGACCATCGATGCACCGCAGGTCCAGCGGTGCGGATCCCGTACTACCTGGTGGCTCTCTTCACGAACTGCTGAGGTCGAATCGAGCGGATTCATCCAGGGAGAGGTCAATCTGCCTCTCGAGGGATATCGGTCCGGCCGGACAGAACATCCAGTTTATCTTCATTCAAGCGGTGCACTGTTGATGTGGAAGAGTTGCCTTCGTGGAGGTTGGCTCGCTCGCATCATACGCAACAGGCACTGGCGACCGAAGCGCTTCATACAGGAGATGGAGATGTGCAACTGCATCAATCAGCAGGGCATCCCTACCTCACAGATCATCGCCGTTGCTGCCACATCTGCAGGAATCGGTTTCAAGGTAGAGATGTTGATCTGTCTCGAACGTGAGGTCGATACGCTGCTCGACTTGCTAGCAGATCGATCACTGTCAGCAAGCGAACGCCAGAAGTTTCTGAAGACTACCGCCAGCACGATACATCAATTCCATGAGCAAGGTTGGCTGCATGGAGATCTCAATCTGATGAACATCCTGATACAGAAAGAAGACACCGGGACCTACCGAACGATCCTCGTCGATCTCGACCCTGGCGGCCTCGGTCCGGTTACAGATCGACTCGCTAACCTGACAAGGTTGGTCCGTTCATACCGGAAATCCCGGTGTAACCAGATTCCGACTCTACAACCAGGAGAGGGCTTTCGTTTCATGCACGGCGTAACCGGCGGAAAGCGTCAGTTGTTGAAACGTTTGCTAGAAAAAACACGACAACTGCTGGATTCCGAGGAGTGGAAACGATGAAAATTCGCCTCGGTACCATCGACTTCCTGAATGCCTTGCCACTATGCGACAAACTGTCGCGAGAGGATGACCGCTGGGAAATCGTCGAAGCTCTACCCAGCGAACTGGCAAACCACCTCAAGAGCGGGGAAATCGATGTCGGGCTAGTACCTCAGGTCGAAGCTTGCCGTGATGCTCGCTACCGCATCGTTCCCGGACATTGCATCTCCTGTGATGGCGAGGTGGGGTCGATCCTGCTGTTTTGCCGCAAGGAATGGCGAGATCTGGGGGTCGTTGCGGTGGATCAGGCCAGCAGTTCCTCCGTTGCACTTCTTCAAGTACTGCGCCATCTCGATGGACTCCCTCCTCTGGAACTGATGGAGACCCGTTCCGACCTTTCACTGTTTGAAAATCCGAACCCTCCCGAGGCGATCCTGCTCATCGGAGATGCAGCTCTGGGACATCTCTCGAGCCCGCTCGAGCGAATCGATCTGGGTCAGGCCTGGAAGGAACGAACCGGCCTCCCTTTCGTCTTCGCAGTGTGGCTAGCCCGAGACGAACTACCAACATGGGTCGTTGCGGGCCTTGGTGAAGCCGCAAGACTGGGGCTCGCCGCGAGAGACCAGATCGCAACTGACTTCAGCCGTTCTCATCCGGAAATTTTCGACAGATCTGCTGCCAGTGACTACCTGCACCGATGCATTTGCTACCATCTGGGCAAGGAGCAGCAGGAAGCGCTGGTCTCTTTCCACCGTCTGCGCGCAGAGATTGACCCTCGACTCGATCGAGATTGGTATCCCCGGTACCTGGAGGTAGATCGATGATGACCGACTTGACTGCGACCGTCATCACCTTCAATGAAGAGGATAACATCCGGGACTGTCTGCAATCCCTTCAGTGGGTACCTCATATCGTGGTAGTCGATTCTGGATCCACAGATCGCACCGTAGAAATCGCCAAAGAATTTACTGAACACGTGTACGTCACCGACTGGCCCGGCCATATCCAGCAAAAGAACCGAGCCATCGATTTCGCACCCACCGACTGGATCCTTTCCCTCGATGCCGATGAACGTGTAACTCCCGAGTTGCGCAGAGAAGTACAAGAACTGCTCTCGTCGGAACCAAGATCCGCTGGGTTTTCGATGCCAAGACTCACCTGGCACCTGGGACGCTGGATCCGTCACGGCGGTTGGTATCCCGACCGCAAGATCCGGCTCTTTGATCGACGCAAGGCACGCTGGGCTGGAGTCAACCCTCACGACCACATCGAACTGGACGGCAAAGCCAGCGCCCTGGCGGGGGAAATCCTGCACTACTCATACAGAGACCTGCATCAACACATAGATAGAGTCGATTTCTTCACCTCAATCGCAGCTCGCGAAAACGATGTTCGAGGTCAGAGAGGTCACCTCTTTGGAATGTTCTTCAGGGCACCCTGGAAGTTCATCCGGATGTACTTGTTCAAGAAAGGCTGGAAGGACGGCTTCGCAGGTTTCATTCTTGCATCAATCGCAGCATTTTCCGTATTCCTCAAATATGCCTGCCTGTGGGAAAGACGAACTCTCCGTAGACGAGGCATCGATCCCGATTCGATGCCTCGCCATCACCGAGGTCCTGAGTGGCGAGCGCCTAGACGCCCTCCTGAAGTGACGGAAGCAAACCAGTGAAGATCTTCCACCTCTTCGCCAATCACAAGTTCACAGGACCTTCAGATCCGGCGATGGTACTCGCAACGGCTCAGGCTGCCGCCGGTGCCGAGATCCGTTTCATCTCCAGCACCCATCCACAAGCCGAGAACGTTCTCGATCAATCCGCCATGGCGAGGGGGCTTCGTACTTTCCACGGTTTGCGGATGCCCAAGCATTTCCATCTTTCGAGTTTGCGTTCCGATGTACGGAAGTTACGAACACTGATCGCGCAAGAGAAACCCGATTTCATTCACTCTCATCTCGACGGTGATCATCTCGTGGGTGCACTGGCGCGCACTCAGGATGGCCCGCTTTTGATCCGGAGCACCTACGATCTCGATCCCCCGCGAGGCCTGCGTGCCACCTGGATCGCACGGCACACGGACCTCTGGATCGCGCCTACCCAACAAGCCGCAGAAAGACTCGCGTCATCAAAAAATCGATCCCGTGAAAAAATTCGGATCATCCCTCCGCTACTCGACCTCGAGCGTTTCAAACCAACTTCACACACGGAACCCTCGAAACCCCCTGCTTCTACGATGAAGGACAAGATCGTAATTGGTGTAGTCGCCCGGATGCAGAAGCACCGGAGATTTCCTGACTTGATCGATTCGTTCGTTGCAGCCGCACGTATAGATCCCAGATTGCATCTCGAGATCCTTGGTCGAGGATCCCACCAGGACGAACTCGCACGAAATCCTGCCAGAGACTCTGGCTTCGGTGATCGCATTCATTTTCCGGGCTACATCGAACCGAGTTCATATCCACTGCACCTCGCTGGCTTCGACATGGTCGTCTTTCTGGTTCCCGGCTCTGACGGAACCTGTCGAGCCGCGCGAGAAGCGATGGCCTGTGGGGTTCCGGTAATTGCCAGTCGCCGGGGCTTGTTGCCAGAACTGATTCCCACCACTGGAGGCTACCTGCTCGAGGATGAGCAGCACGAAACCCTCACACAGGCGATCCTCACACTCGCTGGAGACGAGAATCTGAGACGGAATCTCGCCGATGGGGCGAAAAAATACAGCCGAGAGGCTTTCGACGTGAAACTACACGTGAGGACATTGCTGGACGATCTGGACCATTCCCTGGCCAGTATCTGACCGCTTCCAGGAAAAAAAACCCGGATTGAGTAAAGTTCGAATCCCTCCCGAGCCGATGTACCCGGTGGGCCCGGATGGACCGTGCCCAAGGCCTGCGGGCCAGAAGAAAAGGCCCACAGAGGCCACCATACGGGAAAGGTCAGGCAATGAACGCCAAGACAAACAAGAATGTTGCTAACCAGAACGTCGTCAGCAACAACTGTTGTATCGCAAATTACCCGACGGCTCGCGTCGTCACAGGTATCCTCGGGTTCCTCGCCCTCTGCACCATCGCAACCAACTACGCGGTCAACGCCGCGTTCGACATGAACATATTACTGTCGGTGGTTGCGACTGCGGCTGTCGCCTGTTTCGCTGCCTGCACCGCCAACATGTGGAAGAACGGCTTCCAGATCTTCACCGGCAAGGTCGACAACATCGTCGAGGCTTACTGTTTCTGGAACACCGCTGCGCGTGGTTTCCTGGTCGCCTGTGCGATCTTTAGTGCCGGAGCTTTCTTCTCTGCTCCTAGCACCTCCAGCATCGCCGCTTCTTTCGCGCCAGTGTTCTTCCCCTTCTTCGTAAGCATCTGCGGATACTTCGTCTGTAGAACCCTCTCGAATGCCTGCAGTTACTGTGTGCTCAACACCGAGAACATCAATGTGATCAACTGGCAAGAAAATGTCAGTAATGACACGAATGTCACTGCAGACAGTAATGCCGTAACTGCTGGTTCCGGTGTGACCGTAAATTCCTGAACAGAATTTCGAACTACGCTATTATCGCTACCAACAGGGGTGAGGTGCCTACCGGGCACCTCACCCCTTGCTCTTATTGAAGAAGCCCGTTACTCACATATCGTACCTCTCCCATATCACAAACATCCATTTACAACGCTTGTAGGATTCCCCTCTGAATCATATTCTTGAGGTCTATTCGTTTGTATTTAGCCTCGCCAAAGGCGGGGGTGAAGAGGTTGTATCGGTAGTCCAAACTTCACGGAGAGTTCTGATCTCTCCGCAGGCCTATCGAGTCTTATATGTATTGGAAGAAGATTATGCCCCCCCGTTCCCTCACAGTTCTCCGGGTTCTTTCTACCGCCACCGTACTGCTGGTCGTTACCGTCATTTCAGGTGCCTCGGACCAGGTATTCATTGATACCGCCCAGGTAAAAATCTTCGGCGCAAACCAGGAATCTCATCTTGGAGCATCATCTTCGGGAGCCGGGGACGTCGACGGTGACGGGATTTCAGATATCGTTGTCGGAGCTCCGGGTGCAGATAACCGGTCTCATAACACCGGTGGAAACGCCTATATCATCAGGGGATCTGCGGATGTCGATACCGAAATCGATCTGAAATTCCCGCCTTCTGATTCGGTAGTAGTTCTGGAGGGGGCAACCCCGGGAGACCAACTTGGATTCTCCGTCTCCAATGCCGGAGACGTGAACGGCGACGGCATCGATGATTTCATCGTCGGTGCTCCGGGTGCGGTCAGTACCGATCCGATTCACCACGAACCGGATACAGGCAGAGCCTACATCATCTATGGATCGCCCAACCTCCCCCCCACCATCGATGTCTCGAGCCTCGGAAGTGCCGGGATCACGATGATCGGTGGCCAAGAAGACGGCCGTTTCGGATCTGCAGTTTCGGGTGCCGGCGACTTCAATGGTGACGGATATGGTGACGTGCTCGTCGGCGCTCCCAATGAAGAGCACAACCAAAATGGTGACGCCGGGGCTGCATACCTGATTCTGGGAGGCCCTTCACTTTCATCCTGGATGGATTTCAGCACCGCCCAATCTGGTGTCGCCGTGTTCAAGACCGGCGGCCACGATAATAGAGTCGGATCTTCAGTGGCAGACCTGGAGGACTTCAATGGCGACGGGCATACCGACATCGCCATCGCCTCTCTGCGTTTCGGAGATGCTGCTAACCCCGCAGCCGGTCGTGCATGGATCATCTTCGGTGGAAGCACGCCTTCCGCAGAGATAAATCTGAACGAACTCTCTGACAGCGGGCTCTCCGGAGTAACCATCAGAACTCCAGTAGCCAACGATGAAGTGGGACAGTCCATCAGTTGTGCCGGCGATGCTGATGCCGATGGAGACACAGAAGTCCTCGTCACTCGCTCGCTCGATGATCACGACCCAGAAACGATTGCGACGGTCGCTTACCTCATTCGAGGAAGTTCCGATCCGGATGAGGAGATCAATCTCGCAGAGTCGCATCCCATGGTCACTCGCTATGACACCTTCTTTGATAACGAAGAGGAAGGCCAATCGGCCCACGGTACTTATGACGTTACCGGTGACGGCGTCGATGACCACATCGTGGGAATACCTCGTTCGGTACTGCTGGAGGTGGAAAAGGGCATCGCGCACAGAGTGGATGGAGACCAGAATCTCGGTGGATCTCAGTTACTGGATCTGCTCCAGCATTCAGGTCGAGGTTTCATCGGTCTGGGGCAAGATCAGAAGGTCGGATATTCTGTTGGAGCTGCCGGGAACTTCAACGACGACCGCGGTAATGACATGATGATCGGTGCGCCGGGAACCAAGCCTTACGGTCGTAGCGAAGCGGGAGCCCTTTATGTTTTCCTCGGGCATTCCCTGCGCTCCCCCAATCAAGTCCAAACTGAAGCACTTGGCCAGACGGTATCGGTCTCGTGGAACAATCGTGCGGTTTACGATCAAGTCGATCTGTTCCGCGACGGCTCCCACCATGCCACGCTGCCAGGAGATGCCGAGAGTTTCACGGACGAAAACGTGGCAGAAGGTAACCACACTTACAAGGTCAACGGAACTCGCCGCACTGTTACCTCCGTCAAGAAGAGCAGCAGTATCCGGGTTCTGGACCCTGCTGATATGCTGCAATGCGTCTCGCACCAGCGTCAGGTCACATTCACATGGATGAATCAGGACACCGAATACGAAGCTATCGATGTCTACAGAGACGGCACCGTCATCGCCACACTTGCAGGAACCGCCGAGATGTTCATCGATGCGGACGTCTCTTTTGGAAACCACGAATACCAGCTGGTCGAGCGCGGGGATCGTACAACCACCCTGCCTTCATCCTGCAGCATCATTGTATTGCAGCCGCCATACCTGGCGTTCTGCTCTGCAGCTCCCGATCCGGTAACCAACGAAAACGTTGCCCAACTGGACTGGTCGAACGGACCAGACACTCTCTATGAAGAAATTCTGATCTATCGAGATGGATCGCTGTTACAGACGCTTGCGGGGAATGCGGTATCAACCACCGACATCATCGACCCGGGCAGGTATGTCTACGAAATCGAGGCTCTCGCTGACGGTGGGCGCGCCACAAGCGCTCGTGCCAGTTGTGAAGTAACCGATCCGATCGCCCCTGAAAATCTCGTTTGTTCCGCCGATGTACACAACGTTACCTTCACCTGGAACAACACCGACGCGTACGATCAGATCATCATCGAGTTCGGTCCCGCGGACGGCTCCTCTCCTCCCGTACAGATCGCTCTGATCCCTGGAGGAATGGAGATTTACCAGACAGTGGTAACTGAGGCCGGTGACTATACCGTCTGTGTCCGTGGCGAAAAGTTCAACGGACAAAGTGGAAGAACCTGTTGCACCCTTTCGGTCCCGTTCCCTCTCGGAGCCACCAGTTGCTCCTCACAGGGAACTACCGTTTCTCTCAGTTGGTCCAACGGAGGCGACTATGACACCATCGCTGTTCGCAGAGATGGACTGTTGATCGACACCATATCCGGCGGACTCGAAACCTACACCGACGAACAGGTCCCCTACGGGGACCACGAATATTCCCTGAGAGCGAAACTCCGCCTCGGAGTCACCGCACCGCAATCTTGCGGTCTCAGGGTGCTCGCCTCCCCGGAGAACATGACATGTCGTGGCGAGGCGGATCAAGTCCGCATCACCTGGGATAATCCTGCGACTGCATACACGAACATCGAGGTGCGTCGTGGCGACGATTTGATTGAAACGCTCTCTGGCGATGACACCGAATACGTCGACACGGGAAGATCGCCGGGAGAATACTCCTATTCACTGGCAGGAACACACGGTTCTAGCCGTAGTGATTCCAGCGATTGTGAAACGGTCATTCCCGAGCCAGTCAATACCCTCGGAACCAATCTACTCGAGGGAACCAACGCACTGCTGACATGGGCACCTACCGATACTGACGTGGAGTCGGTCGAGATCTTCAGGGATGGATCCGCCATCGCGATCGTTCCTGCAACCTCGACCTCCTACATCGATCCGAATTTGGCTCCTGGCACTTACAACTACTGCGTCAGATCGCGCATTGGAGACAACTACAGTACTGATATTTGTAAAGATGCCATCGTGCCGATCCCACCCAACAGCATCGCATGTAGCGTCGACTCTGCCATCGCCACCATCATGTGGGGCAACGGTGAAGTTTACGATACCGTGATTCTCAAGAGAGACGGTGGCACCATCGTCGAGTTCCTCGACGGAAGCGTGACCAGTTATGTCGATTCGAATCCCGGACCTGGACTTCACATGTACACGGTCTCAGGCAGGATCGGAGATTTCGTCTCCACCGATCTATCCTGCGTGGTCACCGTACCCTACCCGCCAGCGGATCTGGCTTGCTCTGTCTCCGGCGGGGTCGACTCGGTCCTTACCTGGGTGAACACCGAACCCTCCACGAGCATCCGTGTCTATCGCGATGGATCCCTGATCGACGAACTCGATCCTGCAAGCGCAGGCTATACCGATGCGGGAGTCGCTCCGGCGACGTACGAGTACTGCGTGGTCAATGTGTTTGCTCACGGTGACGGCGAGAAGACCAGTGCGTCTACCTGCTGCACCCTGATCGTGCCAGCACCACCGAGCGATTTCAGTTGTCTGTCCGTATCTGGAGATGTCGAGTTGGCATGGACCAATAACGACGCCTATGAGGATCTCACCCTTCTCAAGGACGGTGACGTGATCGCCGTGCTGGCGGGAACCGACAGTTCCTACACCGATTCTGCAGCGGGGCCAGGTAGCCACACCTACACCCTGAGCGGATCGATCGAGGGCAATAGTTCCGCGACCGTCTCCTGCACAGAAGATGTCCCGGCTGCCATCAACAACCCGATTGCCACTGCGCTTGCCTCTACGGTTTCGCTCACCTGGAACCACAACGGACCGGGTGACGAGGTTGACCTGACTCGTGACGGAGTACCGCTGACCACCCTGCCGATCAGTCAGACCTCCCACGAAGATGCCGGACTGAGCCCGGCTGTCTACGAGTACTGCTGGACGGTGAGGATCGGAGACGGCACCAGCCCGACGATCTGCAGAACCGCTCGCGTACTGGCGGATCCGACCGACTTCAATTGTGCTGCAGTCAGTGGAGAAGTCGATATCACCTGGACCAACAATGACATTTACGGTCAGTTCACGCTCAATCGTGATGGCCAGTTACTGGCGCTACTG
>DCAA01000042.1:55346-65719 GCA_002311345.1 Planctomycetes bacterium UBA1146
GCATGCTCGGCTCTCGGTTCCACGGTATCTCTCTCGTGGACGTTGCCGGCGCCCGGAGACGCGGTGGAACTGAGTCGAAATGGCTCCGTCATCGCAACCCTGGCTGGCGATGCCACTTCCTTCGATGACACCGGTGTAGCAGCGGGTAACTACGATTACTGCGTCGTCAACACGATCGGCTCTGGAACCAGTGCGACAACCTGTTGTTCCGCGCGAGTCATCGCAGCGCCGAGTGGATTCAGTTGCCTCTCCGTCTCCGGAGATGTCGAACTCGGCTGGACCAACGATGACGAATACGACACCCTGACCTTGACCAGAGACGGCGCCCTGCTGGCGATCCTGCCCGGTGATACCAGTTCATTCACAGATGCGGCTCAACCCCACGGCAGCCACACCTACGAGCTCTACGCAGAACTCGGAGAGTTGTCCACTTCCGCCACAGCATCTTGTACGGAAGTCGTCCCCTCGACTCCGCAAAACTTGAGTTGCTCACTTTCTGGCGGAACTCAGGTCAATATGTCCTGGGACCTTCCCGCTACTGGAAGTTCTATCGACTTGTTTCAAAACGGCAAACTGATCGGCTCCCTCGGTGGCGCCTCGACCAGTAACACTGAAACTCCTGGTCCTGGAACTTACGAGTACTGCCTGATCGTCCGGATCGGCGATGGGACTGGTCCCACCGTCTGTTGCGACATCGTGGTTCCGGAACCGTTGTCTGGAATTGCCTGTTCGACCTTCGGAGATGGTAACGATCTCTCCTGGACCAACGGTGAGACCTACGACATGGTTCAGATCTATCGGGATGGCACGCTGGCAGGGATCGTCGATGGCGATCAGGAAAGCCACACTGACTTCCCACTCGGGCCGGGTACTTATGACTACGAAGTGGTGGCCACACTGGCAGGTTCCCAGACCGCTCCGATCGCCTGCTCGGTGACCATCCTGGCACCGCCGGTCAACCTCGCATGTACTTTCTTCGGTGCTCCGATCCATCTCGACTGGGAAAATAGCGCCTCCTACGACACGATTCACATCGAACGCAACGGTGTGCTGATTTCTTCGATCTCGGGTAACGCGACCAGTCAGATCAACGTGGTTCCGGTTGAAGGTACTTACTCGTACCGGATCTGGGGAGAGCACTCCGATGGGATCACCACCTCGACCAGTTGTTCCGGCTCCGTGAAATCCTTCCTGCGCGGAGATGCGAATTCGGACACCAACTGCGACATCGCAGATGGAATCTGGGTTCTCAACTGGCTGTTCGTCGGTGGTCCAGAGCCGACTTGTTTTGATTCTGCGGATTTCGATGATAACGGGATCGTTACCATCGGCGACGCGATGCTGATGATCTTCTACTACCTGAGTGCTGCAGGGACACCGACCGTTCCACCCTCGGCTCCTTTTCCCGACCCAGGACTGGATACAACGGATGACGTTCTCGACTGTATCGATTCGCCATACTAGATAACTGCAGTTTAAACAACAGGTAAGTTTGCCGAACCCCGCGTGTTTTTTATCACGCGGGGTTCGTTTTTTTTCGGCGCGAATACATCGGCAAAGCGCGAGGATGTCGAGGCTGCATCGATGGTGTATGCTAGTACAGGAGAACACTTTTAATTCGAGTCACTCGATCGTGAAAGACATCCTCTTGAGGCGCAGCAGATCGACTCCATCCAGCAATATGAATGGTGTGAGCCCCGTTGTTGCGGAGGCATACGGACCGGTCTGTTACTCTTGCCCGATCCGAAATCGATGCCAGAAAATCTGTGATCTGATCGAAAATTTGCTGCCGAGTATGGAAAAAGCACGTGTCGACGCAGAGGATATTCCGCGACTGTTCATGGGAATTCGAACCGTCAATGTCATGCTCGACAACATCGAGATGCTGACTCCCCGTCAGAGGCAAGTAGTGCAACTCTATTACCGAGAATCGTTGATGCAGCAGGAAATAGCGCAGAAACTGCATGTATCGCAGCAAGCTGTGGCAGACTCCCTGGTGCGTGCCCGGCGCGCCGTGGGGCGTCATTTTGGTGCAAAAGAGATGGTCCGTAATTCGGAACAACCCTCTCCCTTCAGTCCCTGACAGGGAAATGTTTCCGGTATGCCCCCGACTCATTTGCCCTGATTGACACGATCCCTCTCCCGGATAGAATTCCTAATGGTGATGAAATTGAAGATTGTGACCCCGGGTAGGTTCCTTTTCTGGACTTTGGGATCTCCTCATCGGTCTTCCTTCGACCGTTTCGGTGGTATTTCATCGCCCGGATTCTGTGCAGACTGCGCGACCGATCCCGCGTCCGTGGCTTCTGGTCGTTCCTTCATGTCCCTTTCGGGGATCTGTGTTGCTGGAATGACCCGCCTATGGATCTGCCGGATCAAGGTGTTTCGAATCATCAACGGTGCTATCCCAGCGAGGCATCGAAGAAAGACGGACAATGAACTTTTACCAGACGAATAGTTCTCGTTTGACCCAGGACCGAGTCCGACCCTCAGGGGCTCTTATCGGTACTTGGATTGTACTTGTGCTTGCGTGTGCGATTCCGTGCAGCAGCCAGGTGATCTGTGATCCAGGCAATCCCTCCTACGGAACCTGCTACATCCAAACCGGTTTCTACCCAGGGGAACTCCCCTACGCGACGACAGTGATCGATGGTGAATCGAGCGTACTCGTCTCCGATTACCTCAGCGGGCTCTTCTACAAGTTTGCGATCACCTCGCTGAATGCATCCGCTTCGTATGCTTGCCCGCTCGGTCCAGCCACCTACCTTGGCGTGACCTGGAACTCCGACGAGGATGTTCTTTACTGGCTCGTCAACGATCAGGGTACACGCTATCTCGTCACCTCCAGTTCTGGAGGCATCCTGATCTCCCAGACCGCCATCTCGGTGCCGGTAGGGGTTCCGACCATCAGCGGACTGACCTGGAACCCGGCGACCGGTAACTACTGGACCAACGCTGTACAGAACGATACCTATCTCGAACTGCTCTCGGACGGAACCTTCACGGGAGCCAGTTTCAGTAACCCCGAAGCGAGCGGCGGCGGAGCAGGAGCCTTCGGTCTCGGTTTGACCTCGGTGCTCGATCCGATCACCGGTGAGTACCTGCTCGACCTCGCCGTTGGACCACCCTCAGCTCAGAGAACCAGTCGAGTCGTCAGGGTCGATGAAACAGGTGCCGAAGAAGGCCTTTTCTTCCCGCTGGCAAGCATCAACTCGCTGACCGGTTACATCACCGGAATCGCCTGGACCGAAAATGGCAGTTGGGGCGGTCCGAGTGATTTCATCGTCGATCTGGACAACAATCTCGTCGTCGAGGTGCCGGTTCCCAATCCCAATGCGCCATCCATCACGACTTTCGTTTGCACGGCAGATAGCGACGACAATGTCACCCTCCAGTGGATCAATCCGATCACCTACTCCAGCATCAGCGTCTCCCGTGACGGTGAGGTAATCGCTGAACTGGGACCGGACACCGAATTCTTCCTCGATGAGGATCTCGACTCAGGCACTCACATCTATGATGTGAAACCGGTACCCGCCAGTGGAGTCGATCTTCCCGCCGCCACATGCAGTGTCGTGGTTGGATTCGGGCGATTGCTCGGTTCATCTCCACATGCAGGCAGTACCGCTGGACCTTCGACGATCATCGAGAGCAGCAACCAGTTGCTGGTCGCGGACGAATCCGGACTCACTGCCTGGCTGTACCAGAAGGACCTGACGTTGGATGGCAGCATCCCGGGTCCTTTCAGTAACCCGATGACACTGGTCGGAATGGCCTGGAACTCAACCAACGATACTCTCGCCTGGCTCACTGACAGTGGCGATCTGCGGATCACCGATCTGTCGGGGCTGGAACTATCCGCGGCAACTCTGCAGGCTCCTTCAGGTGGACTGCTGGGTGAGATCACCTGGTCCTCCTTCCTCGGGAGTTACATCGGAATCGATCGTTCCTCGCTCGAACTCTTCGAGTTCGACGCGGGTGGAGGCACCGGGGGCCTCCTCATGCAACCCCCCTCGACCACCACTGGCCGCGCGGCTTTCCTCGGTGGAATCACCGCCAGAGATAATTCGATGAGTCTTGTTGTCGACGTGGCAGTGGGCTCAGCCCTGGACAATGGCATCGCTCGTGTCGAGCGATCGGTCGATGGAGCAGCAGTGGGCCTGGGTTTCGATCTGGCTCCGTCTGCAAACTCGGGCGATATCGTCAGCCTGAGCAGCTCTGAATCGGGACCCTTCTCCGGGCCGGTTTCTTATCTGGTGGGAAGAGATACAGGCACCATCTACCTGCTTTCGGCGAATCTCGCCGGCACCGGGTCCGATTTCATCCGAGGCGAAGTCGTCGCTGATGGATCGCTGAATCTGGTCGATGTGACCCAGATGCTGCTATTGCTGTTCGATTCGAACCAGGATCCGAGCGAATGTCCGGACGCCCTCGACGCGAACGATGATGGCCTGATCAACATCACCGATGCCATTGCTCTGCTGACATACCTGTTCCAGGGCGGTTCGATCCCGCCATCCCCGAATGGAGCCTGCGGTCCGGATGACACCATCGACAACCTGACCTGCCAGCAATTCGACGGCTGCTAGAGGGGAATCGAGGTCACGACAAGAACGCCTCCACCGTCAATCGACGGTGGAGGCGTTCTTTTTTCATACCGTGTTGCCACCTATGGCGATAGTGCCTCGACGAGCAGGGGAAGGGAAACATCGAGGCGATAGTCGACCGAAGAGTGATCGTCATCGAACTCCTCGTAGACGTGAGGAATCTCCAGTTTCTCCATCTTCCTCGATAGAATTCTCGATCCGTGATGGAGTCTGAACTGATCACGAAAACCGCAATCGATGAAGATCAACTCGAGCGATCTCAGTGCCTCGGCATACTCATCCACCATCTGAACCGGATCGTGCGCCAACCAGCATTGCCATCGCTCTTCGATGATCTCTCCGGTCTCGAGATCGAAGGGAAGATGATACTCGCCCGGATTTTCGTGGTCCGGATCGTAGAAAGCTGCCATGGCGAGAGTCATGAGGGTCATCACATCACAATCGCGATGTTTGACCTTTGCACGGAACTTCGCGAGGAACTGGTCACGTCCACCGCATTTTCGCAGGACATCCAGTGCCGACGGAAAATCGGGAAGGTAACCGTAAGGGAAGTACATATCTCCGCTATGACAGGCGATCGCCCCCCAGGTGTCGGAATATTTCATGCCATGGACGATAGCCCCGTATCCACCCGATGACTTGCCGAACACACCGCGATGATCGCGAGAAGCGATGGTCTTCCAGCGACCATCGACGAAGGGCACCAGTTCCTCGACCAGGTAACGAGCCCATCGACCCACCGCAGGGGAATCGATGTACTGGTTTCCGCCCAGAGCGGTGAAACCATCCGGCATCGCCACGATGCAGGGAGCCATCAGACCGCTAGAGACGAGACGGTCGAGTCGTTCCGGTAAGTTCTCGGTGAAGGCTGACCAGCCGGTGTGCTTCAAACCGCTTCCGGTGAATCCGGCGAGGTCGACCAGCAGCGGGTAACGACGATCTTCATCGGGGGCATATCCGGGAGGAGTCCAGACAGCGACCTGACGCCGGGGAGAGTCCCCGAGCGGGTTCCCCTCGAGCAACTTGGATCGGTGCTCAACTACCTCGACAGTGCCCTGATCGGAGTCAATTCTGCGCAATTCTGACTCTTCCTTTCCGCAGGTCTCGGTGATTCCAACTCCTGCAGCGGTTAGAATCTCCCTCAAGACGGGTGTGGGCAACCGTCAAGTTGCCCCCCGGCGAAGGGAATTCGATGACCGAGCAAACTGCCTATCCCCGCCGCTACCTCAAAATGGATTTCAAACCTGTGGATCTCGATTCCATCGAGGAGGTCTACAAGGCGCTGCTCGAACGTGAGATCTCTGACCTTGAATCGCTCGAGAGTTGGTGCCGTGACTGGAGTGAAGTCGATTCGACGATTGGCGAGGAAGGGGCTCGACGTTTCGTCCAGCACACCTGCTACACCGATGACGCGGAAATCACCGAGAATTACATGGAATGGATCGAGAAGATCCAGCCGTGCCTCAAAAAGATCAGTTTCGACATGGACCGAAAGTTCATCGCCTCACCGGCCATCGAGCAACTTCCGGAGCAAGAATTCGGAATCTGGGTGAAATCGGTGAATAACAGTGTCGAACTGTTTCGTGAAGAAAATATTCCCCTGCAGACTGAAGAGACCAAACTCGACGCGAAATACGACGAGACGATCGGTGCGATGTCGATCGAGTTCGACGGTGAAGCAAGAACCTTACCCTACATGGGAAGGATCCTGGAAGAGACCGATCGCGACCGACGCGAGCAGTCCTTCAGGGCCACCTGGGATCGAATCCTCGAGGACCAGGACAAGATCGAGGGAATCTTCGACCGCCAGGTGGAACTTCGTCATCAGATGGCGCTGAACGCGGGATTCGATGACTACCGCGCACTTCGCTTCAGGCAACTGGAACGATTCGACTACGGCCCCGAAGACTGTCTCCAGTTCCACGATTCGATCGAGGCGGTGATCAAGCCTCTGGTCGCCCAGCGACAGAAGAAGCGCAAGGAGATGCTCGCGATCGATTCACTTCGCCCCTGGGATATGGCGGTCGATCCCGAGGGAAGAGCGCCACTTCGCCCTCTCGAGGGGGGGGTGAAACTGGTCGATGGCTGCCGTCAGATCTTCGCAAGAGTGCATCCCGATCTGGACCAGATGTTCCGGATTCTCATCGACGGCGACCTGCTCGATCTGGACTCCCGCAGTGGCAAGGCGCCCGGCGGTTATCAGTGCACCTACCACGAGATCCGCAAACCCTTCATCTTCATGAATGCAGCCGGCAAGCAAGGTGATGTGGAAACTCTGCTGCACGAGGGCGGGCACGCCTTCCACTTCATCGAGTCACGGGATCTCGAATTGATCGCCAACCGGGGCGCACCCATCGAGTTCTGCGAGGTCGCTTCGATGGCGATGGAACTGCTCGGTAACCCGTACCTGGATGTCTTTTATGACGATGAATCCCAGATCACCCGGGCACGCATCGAGCACCTCGAAGGGATCATCAGCCTCTTCATCTGGGTGGCGATGATCGACTCCTTCCAGCACTGGATCTATACCAACCCGGGGCACTCGCGAGAGCAGCGAAGAACCTCGTGGATCGCCATCATGGATCGGTTCAATACCGGGCATATGGACTGGAGCGGAATCGAGGAGATCCGGGCCCATCGCTGGTTGCGACAGAGCCATCTTTTCGGAGTTCCGTTCTATTACGTCGAGTACGCGATGGCTCAACTGGGCGCTCTTCAGGTGTGGAGAAACCATCGCCAGGACCCGGATAATGCTATCCGACTCTACCGTGAAGGATTATCGCTGGGTAATACACGATCATTGCCCGAACTCTACGAGGCCGCGGGAATTCGATTTGATTTTTCCCGCGATACCCTCGATGAACTGATCTCTATGGTGCGCGAGGAAATCGATACCCTGGAAAATTCTGGTTCTTAACGAAATTGCCTTCGACAAGGAGGATGATTTGAAAACCGTAATGACTCTGAGTCTGTTGTTATTGATGTTGCTGCTCATTCCCGTAGCAGGAATCGCACTTCCATCGGGAGATGGCGATGACGCGAAGACTTTCGAAAATGACCCAGCCATCAAGGGATGTCGGGCGTACATCGTCGAACAAACCGCTGCCGGTGGCATCAAGAAGGACACTCCCGGCTGGAAGTCACGTCTTCCTAAATTTCCGCAGATCACTTTTCAAGAGCAGGCCACATACGTCTGGAAGTTGAAGACCAATCACGGCGAGATCGAAATCGAATTTCTGCCGAAAGTGGCTCCCAACCACGTCGCCAACTACATCTACCTGACCGAACTGGGATTCTTCGACGATTTGGTCTTCCACAGGGTGATCCCGGGCTTCATGGCCCAGGGTGGCTGCCCTCAGGGCAGCGGACGGGGCAATCCAGGATATCGTTTCGAGGGTGAGTTCGATGCCCAGGTGCGGCATGACCGCAAGGGTGTGCTATCGATGGCCAATGCCGGTCCTGGCACCGATGGGAGCCAGTTCTTCCTCACTTTCGTCTCGACTCCCCATCTCGATGGCAAGCACACCATCTTCGGACGGGTCCGCTCCGGCCATGCGGCCAGTTTGGTCACCCTCGCTGCTCTGGAAAAGCTGGGATCACGCTCAGGTCGAACAACCGAGAGAGTGGTCATCGAAAAAGCCTCGCTTTCCATCGAGATGAAGCCTTCGCTAGAGAAACCTGAAGCGAAGAAGCCTCCGAAAAAGAAGGACTCCGAAAAGAAGGAGAAACAATGAGTAGCAGCGCAGATACCGTAGCCGCGATGCGTGGTGCCATCACCGCTCTCAAGGAAGCCGGTGAAATCGACACCAGTTCCACCGGTTGGAAAAATACCCTACCGAGATTCCCCGAAACCGCAGTTGCCGCGGATGCGGAAATCTACTGGGTCGTCGAGACGAACCTCGGCACCGTCAAGATCAAACTGATGCCGGATGTCGCTCCCAATCACGTGCGCAACACGATGTACCTTTCGGAGTTGGGGTTCTACGACAATCTCACCTTCCACCGCGTCATCACCGGGTTCATGGCCCAGGGAGGATGTCCCAGTGGCAATGGCATGGGAGGACCTGGCTATCACTTCGACGGAGAGTTCTCCCCCACAGCGCGTCATGACCGTAAAGGTTTGCTGTCGATGGCCAATGCCGGTCCAGGTACCGATGGAAGTCAGTTCTTTCTCACCTTCACCTCCACTCCTCACCTCGATGACAATCACACCATCTATGGTGAAGTGACCGAGGGGCAGCCTGTGATCGAGGAACTGGAGAAGAGGGGATCTGGAGGCGGGATCACTACAGAACCGCTGCAGATGATCAAGACGACCATCGAAGTCGACTGATTGACAGAACCGATGAACATTACCTTCCATCGTCTGGTTCTGTTGGCCGGACTGCTGGGCATCCTTCTGTTCGGGGGCAGCGCCTCGGCACAGAAGTACGGCGAAGTCGACAAGGTGGCGCCATCGATGGCTGCGCCGCAGGGGCAGACGTTGGAGTGGACCTCCACCGAAGGAAAGTCGTACTGGTATCGGCTGCCGCACCAGATCAATCCAAAGAAACCGCCGAACCTGGTGTTGATGCTCCACGGCACCGGTTTGACGTGGGGCTGGGCGTTCTGGAACTACCCCATCAGCAACGGCCGGTTTCGCGGCAACGACATCGTCATCGCGCCGGAGGGGATGACCCCCGGTGGCGGCGACAGTTTCAACTTCATCCAGGGCAAGACTGATGGCGATCACATCGCCGGGCTCATCCGTCACTTCAGGAGCAAGTTCCCCATCGACAAGGTCTACGTCTACGGCCACAGCCAGGGGGCGTTCTTCTGCTACTGGTTCGCCGGTGCCTACACCGAGCTGGTCGATGGAATCGTCGCCCACGCAGGCAACGTGCTGAGCGTCAATCACAACAAACTGGCCAAGGACAAGGTCGCCATCGGCATCCTGCACGGAAAAGCCGACGCGGTGGTCTCGGTCGAATGCGCCTACCGCACCGAGAAGATCTACAAGCAACAGGGCTACAAGAAGATCAAGATGAGCATCGTCGAGGGATTGACCGAACGCTCCGGCCACTGGCCGCTGCCAACCCAGGTCGCCGAGATGTTCGACTGGCTCGACCAGGTCAATGCAGACAGCCCTCAACTGGCACTGAGCGTCGCTCTCAGCGAACTGGCAAAGGACTCTCCCGACCTGGAAATCGTCTCCTCAGCAGCCTACAAGGCAAAGAGCCTCGCCAAACGGATGAAGGGCGCTGAGGGCAAGGCACTTCGCGCCACCATCGACACCGTGGTCAATTTCCTCGAAGAAGTGCAATCTGCCCACGCTTCCATCATCAAACAGGCACAAAAAGCGAGCAAGTCGGCGAACAAGGGCTCCTTCCATCCCTGGATGGCGCACTTTCGTATCGTCAACGCGTCGTTTACCGGGTCCGCATCGTGGCGAAAGAACCTCAAGTCGCTGGTATCGACCTCCAAGAAGCAGCAACGCGCCGTCGATGCGGCACTCTCAGTGATCTCGAACAAACTCAACCGGGGAACGCTGAAACAAGCGGTCGGCGTTCTTCAGAAGTCGATGCTCGCTTCCAACGCACAGGAACTGGAATTGACCTTCAGCCGCATGGCACAGGATCCGCCGGCGGGAATGAAGGACGAGGACTTCACCAACTACCGGCAACTCAGCGCAGCACGAAATCCACTCATCCAACAGGGACGGTCGACGGCAGCCGAGATCACGGCCAGTATCGCCAGGGAATTCCGTGAAGCGAACCCGGAGTTGTT
>DCAA01000037.1 GCA_002311345.1 Planctomycetes bacterium UBA1146
GTTCGCAGGTGAAGGTGCCATTCTGCAGTTCTGGATCGACGGAAAGCCCTCCGACCACCAGTACATTGTTCAGGAGCGGATCACCAAGCAGCCCATCGACGAGCGTCAGGGGGCTGGTATCCGCCGCCGGGGGAGGGGTGGAGCCATCGTCGACGAAGAAGTTCTCGTTGTCGCAGGAGTAGTGGAAGGAAGCGAGGTGAATCCCTACTCCTTCTGGAATCGACTGGCCATCGAAGGGTGGCTGGAAATCCAGCACCACTCCGTAGGTCCCACCGTTCTCGTATAGATTTGGGACCACGAACTCGGCACCGACGGCATCGGTGTCGACCCCGTTAGTGATCGTCTCCAGGGTGATCATGGCCGCATCATGAGCCACGATCGTGACGAAGCCCTGAACTGGACCGAAGCTGTTATCGAGCAGAATTCTGGCCTCACCAGTAGATCCTGTGCCATCAGCAGCAGTGGACCCATCCTCGACGATCAGGGTCATCGGTGGGCCTTCGTGGAGAGTCAGTACACCACCATTGAGACCCAGTCCCTGTCCCGATCCTACCGATAGCCCACCCTGTACGAGGATGTTGGCGAGAGCCGGGGAATTGAGCACCCCGTCGGAGAATTCGATGGCGACGACCGTCTCGCTGGCAACGACCGTACTCGGTGTAACCGTCAAATTGACGATGATCGTATCGAATCCAGCTGGAATCGTGTTCCCCTCGAAAGGCGGCTCTGCATCCATCACGACGCCGATGGTCACGCCGGCCGGGAAGATCTCGGGAACGATGAGTTCTGCCTGTGCTGCGACTCCTGCAGCAGTGAAGTCACTGGCAGACACCAGCGATCCATCGAAAGTGATGGCCAGCACAAAGCCTTCGACGTCCTGGTCCGCGTCCATGGTGACGGCCAGGGTGCGGGGATTGAGTCCCTGGGTCGAGCCGTCACTGACGGTCAAGGACTGCTGAGCAGTCACATCCAGGGTGAATCCGAGGAGACAACACCAAATCGAGAGGATAAGAATACCGAGACGCATAACACCGCCCTCTTCCAGGTGCAAATCGTCACGCGATAGGCACCAGTTCAGTCCGTCGAATAATGCTCCGAGCGAGCGATTTCAAGACCGAATGAATACATAGAATGAAATTAACCTAACGAACCATCTGATAGAAAAGTCACATAATCAATCAAGGGGAGAATAGCGCTGAACGGGCCGATAACCACTGCAATAATCATCTGGTGCTAGAAATGAATAGAAAATACAAAACACGCAATTGATACGTCTGGGAGGAAAGTCACGACTTCACATAAAGAGATGTGAATAGTGAGTTGTCAGCCTGGTTGGATCGCTTCTTCAACTTCTGGGGCCATGACGAGCATCGTGACCAGCAATTCGACTTTCACCGACTCGACGTGATCAGAGGAGTCGCGATACATCGGACTGCCAACGGCAGAAAATGGAACGGTGGAACTCTGTGCAGCAAGTTGAGGAGGCATTTGCCCTCAACCAGTGACAAAGACGCCCTGAAGCCCGGGAATTGAAAAAAACCGGTGCGGCGAGAGTCTCGCCACACCGGCCAGATCAGATTCGATTCCGAAGAGGGGAATACCCGCCCCGAAAAAGCCTAGTTTGCTCCTCCATCAATCCAGGCAGCGATCAATTCTATGTCAGTTTCATCGAGACAGCAGTTACCGAAGGCTGGCATCTGGGCCCCACACCCATCCGGCTCTCCATCTCCATCGGTGTCTGCGCAACAACCTAGATCGAGAATATCCTGATCGACATGAGTTCCTGCCACCTTGCGATACAGCCAGCTCATCGAGGCATCTCCAGGATGAACACGGTTGAGAACGTTGCACTCGAACGAGGGCACATCGACGATGTTATCGTATGCATTCTCGGTGAGGATCAACCCCATCGAGGGGCCATTGCCATCGAAACCATCCGGTGAATGGCACGGAGTGCAGGCACTCGAGAACAACGGTTGGATGTCATCGAAAAAGGTCACCGGTGCCGATCCCCCACCATCACTGCAGCCGGAATCGGAACAATCCTCCGGAGTCTGGCCATCACTTTGACCACAATCGGGGAACGGTGCCGCTGGCTGTGGACCATCGAGGAGGTGGTAGTGGATGACGTAGATCGCATCCGCTGTATCGACCTGGGAGTCGCCGTTGGCATCTCGAGCAATCGGGCAGGTACTCACCGGGCCACTGAGGAACAGTTCGTAGATGATCCAGATGCCATCAGCGATGTTGACCCTCTCATCGCCGTTGGCGTCGCCACGAACGAAATCGATGGTTACCACCGCATTCAAGGTGATGGAGCCATCGTCAAGGCTCGCATCCACGGAAGCGCCGCCCACCACGACCACGTTGGCCACCGGTGGACTTCCGAGCCCGTCATCCCAGGTCAGCGCGACGGTCGCTCCGTCTTCGTCACCGGCCATGCTGCCACCGGTTTCGTAGTCAGCGTTGATGACGGTGGTCTCGACCGGGAACGGTAAGGTGTTCCCTCCGGTAAAACTGTAGACCACTCCGATGGTCCAACCGTTGCTCAACAGGTTACTTTCGGCAAAGTCAGCAGAGAAGGGCAGCGACAGGTTGACGGCTGTAGGAGTTACCTCCGAACCGTTCGATATACCCATCGAAAAACCCTGGGTCTCGTTCGGGAACGGTGCACCGAGTCCGCTATTGTCGGTTTCGGCGATGCTGATGGCGACAGATGCACTGGCATTGCCATCGGCTGGATTGTAGTTGGCAGAACTTTCACCAGCGTTGTAGGTGTACTCGGGATCGGGCACACCAACCACGTCGACCGATCCGGAATTCTGGGTCGGAGTAACCGAGCTTCCGTTGACCACGACAACGGTTTCGACTGGCGGAGTGCCCAGCGTGTCGCAGAAACCGACGGAGGTCGTTCCTTCGGCAATTCCATCATAGGTCGCAACATTCAATTCGTAACCGGTACCTGGAGCCAGAACCGCGCAGCCTGTAAAGCAAATCACGACACCAACAGTGAAACCTTCGTCAAAGATACCAATCTGATTGAAACCAGGAGGACCACCTTGATTCACAGTTGCTGTGGTCGAACCATCGACCGCATCGGTACAGACCAAAGAAGCCGTGTCATTGCAGACCCCAAAGGACCAACCCTGCATATCAGCTCCGTTGTTATCCAGACTGATAGTCAGGGAGCCGCTACCCCCTTCGGAAATCGTCCCATCCGAAACCGAAAGAAGATAATCCTGGCCGCTAACACTCCCGGTAATGGCGACGAACAACGTAGTCAAAACCAACTTCTTGAATGCCATATCACTCACTCCTTTTGATTCAATAACTGCATCGCTGGGTCAATCATTAGCAATTGGTGTCGTCACTGTCGCAGACCGGCAACATATCGTCGTCGGTCGCATCGGGTCCATCGTCGTAGGGTCCCGGTGCTGGTGGTATTTCACCGAATTTGAAGAGCCAGTTGAGCAGGAAGACGGAGTCCGCCAGGTTCAGAACTCCATCGTCGTTGGCGTCACAGGCATCGGGGCACAGGACAGGTAGACCACTGAACTGATTGGCGAGCATCGTCGCTGAATCGGCCAGGTCGACCTTGTCATCACTGTTGCAATCGCCACGCTGGAAGATCTCTTCGGGTACCACGAATACCGAGGTGTCGAGTCGCTCGTATTCCTGAATCGACTCGTAATCTATGACCAAGTTGTTGTAGAGCAAGACGTCACCGTTGCCGTTGATGTCGTCGCACCAGTAGATCAACTGATCTTCATCGCACTCGGCAGAGTTATCCACGGTAACAGGCAAGCAACCGATCAGCAGATGGCCTTCGTTGAGGTCGGTGGTCTGAGGTAGAGTCTGGCCCTCGAACGGTGGCAACGCATCCAGCAGGATTGCGATCACGATCTCGCAGCCATCTCCGTCGAGGGGATTGTCATCGACTTGAACTGCGAGGTACTCCACCCCCACTTGCTCGACGATCGATCCACCCCAGTACCATTCGGAACCGACCGTCAGGTCACAGTCGTAGCAAACGGTCATGGTGAGACCCTGGATGTAGTCATCTTCATCGGAATAGCAAAAGCACAGATCTCCCGTCTGACCATGATAAGCGTAGTTGCCCTCGTCCTGGTCGAAGATGGTCTCCATGCACAAGACGGTGTCTTCTGCAGGAACGGGAAATGGAACGCAGGTAAAGACCCCGTTTTGTTTCTGCGGCTGTATGGAGAATCCACCGATGACGATCACGTTGAAGAGTGCGGGTGAACCGAGCAGACCATCGACAAAGGTGATGGGACTCGTTGCTGCGGGAGGAGCCGGGTCACCTTCGGGGTAGATGTTCTCTCCGACGCAGAAATAGGTGTAGGTCGCGATGTGGAGATCGACCCCATTGGGGATCGCCTGACCGTCGAAGGGGGCCGTGAAGTCGAGGATGACCCCCAGTGTTCCGCCGTTCTCGTAGAGGTTCGTGATGGAGAACTCGGCCCCTGCGAGTTCTGTCGCCTCGCCGAGGCTAATTTCCTCGAGAAAAACCTCCGTGAGATCGTGCGCGATTGCGGTCACGAATCCCTGAACGTCACCCAGGTTATTATCGAGCAGGATTCTGATATCGCCCGTGGTCCCCAGCCCATCGGCAAATGCCGATGAATCTTCCACCTTCAAGATGGCGGGAGGTGGCACCTCGATGGTCAGTGTCCCGCCGTTGAGTTCCAGACCTTCCCCGACTCCGACCGAAAGTCCACCCTGGACGATGACGTTGCTGAGAGGGGGAGAATTGAGAACACCGTCGACGAAGTCGATGGAAGCAAGGGTTTCACTGGAAACGACAACGACCGGGGTCATCGTCAATTCCGCGATCAGTATCGCCCCACCAGGGGCGATCGTTTGCCCCTCGAACGGGGGCTCTGCATCCATGATGACCCCCATCGTCACTCCCCCGGCCAGCACTTCCGGAATGATGAGTTCCGCTTCTTCAGCACTTCCGGCGGTGGCAAGATCGGTTGCCGTGACCAGCGATTCGTCATAGCCGATGGCGAGAACAAACCCCTGAACCGCAAAAGATGCGTCCATGGTGATACTGAGCATCTCGGGCGAGAGTCCCACTGAATTGCCGTCGCTGATCGAGAGCGTCTCCTGGGCTGCGGCAAAACCACAAGCACCCAGCAGCATCCCGATGATTAGCAGCAGATTTCTGCGCAGCTCCATAACCTCACCCCTCACAGTTCGGTTGTAGACCCGTCCCTGGTGTCTGGCTCGTCGCAGAAACTTGCACCGAGAAGAGCGCCAAAGACCGTTTGAATACGAATACCAATAAATAACTCAAATGCACCAAATCACACTAAGTCAACTATTCAAGAAAAGTAATAATAACCCTTCTGTTCGCTCTGTCCTATATGCAAGTCAAAATATTTTGAAATGTGGACCAACGCATCAGCAAATTGAAATAGAAGTCTACAATCAGCGTAAATACAACAGGTTATGATTCTCTACCTGGACGATTCAAACGCTCAGGAGGAACGAACGGTTAGACATGTATCATGAGTTATGCAAGAAAGTAAGGAAAGTTAGTTAAGACATTTTGGCCTGAATTCCGCCGAATTCTGTCGCTATGTTAACCAGATAGACAGAGCCCCCCGGCGCATGGCGCCAGGGGGCTCTGTCGATCGGAACGGTGCGCTGCCTGGCGACGGATCAGAGGCAGTCGTAGGAAACACAATCGAGGTTGTCGACGGTCGGATCCGGACCACAGTTGACCGGCCCCGGGTCTGAAGGCGGAGGCAGGCCGCTAAACAGTGCCCCCAGCGTGAAGACCGCATCGGCGACGTTCATTGCACCATCGTCGTTGGCATCACATGCATCTATACAGGTGCCCTGTGGGCCACCTGCAAAGAGCGCCCCCAGCGTGAAGACCGCATCGGCAACGTTGTAGCCCCCATCGCCGTTGCAATCACCGCGCCGGAATGTAGCCTCCAACAGGTAGAGGTAGGCTTTGCCAGCTTCCTCATAAAAAATGCCGTTGTTCACAACACTCGCGTACGGATCTCCGACGGCCAGCGTGCCGCTGGAGATCGCCACCGAGTAGCCGAAATCACTGGTCAGCCATGGGCTCGAAGGCTCGACTTCGACATGCGGTTGCCATTGACCCGCTTGATTGCGTTTGAAGAGGTGCACAAGACCTGTATCGGCAGGAATCGAGCCTGGAGCCCCGGGCTCACCGACCGCCAGCAGATCGCCCCGGACCGATACCGACATCCCGAAGAGCTCCAACGGCTTCGGATCCGGGTTGGGGATCTCTCCTGCCACCGCTGAAGAGATGGTGAGATCGATTTCCGCCGGAACCCAAAGTGCTCCACCCACCGGACCCTGAGCGCGCTCGTAGAGGTAGACACTACCGGCATCCAGGGTGTTGTTCGGGTCGTCCGTCATGGCACCGACCGCCAGCACCCCATCAAAGAGGGACAAGGACCAGCCGAACCTATCCCCAACGGTCGGCGACCCGGAGGGGTTGGGATTGAAGAGCGTTGGCCCCGCGACCCATACACCAAACTGATTGCGCTCGTAGATAGAGACTTCCCCATCCCACGTCGCCTGACCGATCGCAATCCTGTCCCCTATGAAACCGGGATCAACATCGTTGACAGAAACTGAAATTCCGAACGTATGGTTAATCTGTCCGGCAGGATTGACGAATGGTCCTACTTCCTGCCATTCTCCCGTCGCCAGGTTGCGTTCGAATAGCCACGCGACTCCGCCAGCGGCGGTCTGGGGAATTCCATAGGTGCTGGTGGCAGGAGCTCCCACGACCAGCAGATTCCCCGAGACAGAGACCGAATAGCCGAATTTGTCGTAATCACCATTCGGGTTCAGTATCTGTCCCGGAAACTGCCCGGCCGCAGCCAAAGCGATTTCCGCAGGCTTCCATTCCCCCGTATCCCACCGCTCGTACAGATAGACGCAACCAACTCCATTTATGAAATCGTTTGCTCCAACTGCCAGCACGTCTTCAGAGACCGACACCGAAAATCCGAACTCGGAATGATTAGTAATACCAGGATTGGGGATCTCTCCCGGCACCGATCCGGAGATTGTGGAATCGATGGTCGCGTCTATCCAATTGCCTGTCGACGAATCCAACTCGTACAGATGGACGGTTTCTTCCCAGGTGCCAGCCAGGGGTCCTGGCGAACCGATCGCCATGACCCCTCCCGAGATGGAGACCGAGGTGCCAAAGGCATCGTCGGCCTTCGGATCCGGATTCTCGAGCACCTGAGGGGGTGGAAGCGCGATCTGGGCGGTTCCCTGGACCTGGAAGGAGAGAAGCGCCACAACGACCAACGAAAGCAGCAGCGACCTGGGGATCAATCCGCAAAACTCGTGTTTCGACATCGATCCAGTACTGGGGACTCGACGAGGAGTAGACATCTCCTGTCTCCTTTCTCGGGTTTCGCAAAATCGTATCGATTTGAGAAAACCCGCCTTGGACTCGACGGGACGTACCTAGGACTACTGATCAGGTCTGTGAACAAATCCGGACCGGAAATCTTGACGATGGGTCGCAAGGGGAGGTATGTCGTGGGAGCAACCTGTCTGGGATGCTGAGGAAATCAGGTTGAACGAGAAACAACCGCTGCGGTGAAGAGTCTCACCGCAGCGGTTGTTATTGTCAGGTCTCAGAGCTTGCGTTCAATTCATCAACGCAAGCCTCCAGGTAAGTTACCCGCTATCAGCAACCCGAACTGGAACAATCCGACGGAGTCTGGCTATCGGTCAGACCACAATCGGGGAACGGTGCCGAGGGTTGCGGTCCATCGGAAAAGCGATAATTGAAGATGTATACCGCATCGGCTGCATCGACCGAGGAATCGCCATTGGCATTTCGAGCGATCGGACAGGTACTCGCCGGACCACCGAGGAACAGTTCGCTGATAATCCAGATTCCGTCAGCAATATTCACCCGCTGGTCGCCATTGGCATCGCCGCGGATGTGCGCGACCACACCCACCACGTCGACAGATCCAGAGGTCTGAGTCGGGATGAGGGACTGGCCGCCAACCACCACTACAGTGTCCACAGGAGGGGAGCCAAGGGAGCCGCAGTAAGACACCTCGGTGGTGCCCTCGGCGTTACCGGTATAGGTCGCCACGTTGAGTTCGTAACCGCTCCCAGATGGCAAAACAGCGCAGCCGGTGAAACAGATCACGACTCCGACGGTGAAGCCTTCGTCATTGACACTCACCTCGTTGAAACCAGGAGGACCACCGTTATTCACGGTCGCCGTGGTGGCGCCGTCTTCGACTGAGGTACAGGTGATGAATGCGGTGTCGTTACAGGCTCCATAAGACCAGCCCTGAATATCCGCTCCGGTGCTGTCCATACCCATGGTGATGCTGCCACTACCTCCAACGGCGACGGTCCCGTCAGAAATCGTGAGAACATAGTCAGGGTCCTGGCCACTGACGCTCCCGGCCAAGGCGACGAAAAACGCCGCCAAAACCAACTTTCTGAATGACATATCGAATCCCTCCAGGTTTTTCAATAACTGCATCACTTGATCAATAACTAGCAATCGGTGTCGTCACTATCGCAGACCGGCAACGTGTCGTCGTCCGTCGCATCGGGTCCATCGTCGTAAGGTCCCGGTGCCGGTGGTATTTCACCGAACTTGAAGAGCCAGTTGAGCAGGAAAACGGAGTCCGCCATGTTCAGAACACCATCGTCGTTGGC
>DCAA01000029.1:0-6068 GCA_002311345.1 Planctomycetes bacterium UBA1146
CGCTCGGCGGGCATTCATCCAGAAGAGGTGGTTCGCCGCGGCATCGAGAAGATGCGTGAGCAGTTGCTCGGATTCGGCGCGCTGGTTCACTGGGATCATGAACTGAACAGTTCCGATCCGGAATCGTATCGCTGGTCGCAGTGGTTGTTCTTGAAGTTGCACCAACGGGGTCTGGTTCTTCATGACGATGGCTGGAAGATCAAGATCACCGATTATGCGGAGGCGCTTCATTCGGGACTGAAGCAACTGAAATGGCCGCCCAGGACCAAAACACTGCAGCGCAACTGGATCGGTCGTCGTGAGGGTTCCCGTTTGACTCTCAAGGCCTCTTCGGAACTGTATGACGGCTGGGAGGAAGTGGATGTCTTTTCCTGGCGCATCGATGCGCTGGCCGAGGCGACCTTCGTGGTATTGAGTCCTGAACACGCGCTGCTCGAAAATATCGTCGATTCATTGCAGGAAGAGGACGTTCGGGACTACCAGGAACGTGCCAGGGCTCTCAGCGATCGCGAACGTCTCACCAGCCGCGGAACCGCTGACGGGGTGCCCACAGGTGCTTATGTGTTGAACCCGGTCACCTTGAATCGAATGCCGATCTGGGTCAGCAGTTATGTTCTTCCGGAGATTCATTTCGGTGCCATTCTCGGGATTCCCGGGGTTCACCACGCGCACAAAGAATTTGCCGAACGGTTCGGCCTTCCGACGACAGTTGGTCGTTCTCCCTCTACACGAAGGCGTCGTCGAACAGGTCGAGGCAGGAGTTCGGAAGGTGGAGAGGGACGTCGATCAATTCAGGCTGTTCTGGAAGCCCGGGATCTGGTCGAGTCACACATCGATTGGAAATTGCACGATTGGACCTTCGAACGGCAACGCTTCTGGGGAGAACCGATTCCGATCATCGAGTGCCCGGAGTGTGGTCAGTTACCAGTACCCGAGGATCAGTTACCGGTTCGGCTTCCGGATGTGGAGCGACTGCCGGAGTCGGTCGATGGGGCCAGTCCGCTGGCGGGTTGCGAGGATTGGTTGAAAACCAGTTGTCCCGGTTGCGGTGCGGATGCACTTCGCTGCACGGATACGATGCCGGACTGGATCGCCTCCTGCTGGGCTCATCTGCGAGTTCTCGATCCTTCCGGGACCGATGAGATTGCCGCTGCGGATCTGATTGGCCACTGGAATCCGGTCAATCTTTGCGTCGGAGGGATCGAGCACGCTGAGTTACACCTGCTCTACGTGCGGTTCATCAGTCATTTCCTGGCGGATCTGGGCGTCACTCATCGAGAAGAACCTTATCGAAGACTGTTCAACCAGGGACGCATCCGCGCTCCTGGTAGTGACGACGACCCTCAAGACGGATTTGGTCCTCGCGGTCCACGAGTGCTGGCCGGCGATTATCTCGACAAGCATGGAGCCGATGCACTGCGATTACACCTGCTCTTCATGGGGCCTCCGCAAGATCATGTCGAATGGAACGAGGAGGGTTTGCGAGGTTGTGCTCGTTTCCTTCAGCGCACCCACGAAGCGATTCTGTCGAGGGTCGGAGAGGGTCGTTTTGTTAGCCGCAATGTTCTTGTCGCCAAGCACCTTCTGATTCGTCGAGTGAGTCGGGCGATTCGTAACTTCCGTCTCAACAAGGCGGTCAGTGCTTTCATGGAGTTCGTCAAGTTGCTACGGGGTGATCAATTGACCCCCGAGGAAGTCGATCGACAGACACTGAAAACCTTCGTGATCTTGCTGACTCCTTTTGCTCCGCACATGGCTCATGAATTGTGGGAGGGGATCGGAGAGAAGGGGAATCTCGATGAAGAAGCGTGGCCCGAGCACAGCGAAGAACTGCTGCAACCCACTGATGTCGAACTCGCCGTGTTCGTCAACGAGAAACTCGTCGATCGTCTCACCGTCGAACTCGATACCCCCAAGAACCAGATCATCGATCTCGCCTTGCAACTGGATTCGGTAAAATCGATAACTGGCGGCAAGCCCGCTGATCGGGTCGTGCATGTGCCGGATCGGCTGCTCAAACTTCTCTTCAGCGATGAATCCACAACGCCCGATTCCGCGGCAGAGGATCCGCCCGACGACTCTCCGCAAGACTCTCCACAAGATTCTCCACAGAGTTCTCCACAGCAGGCCTGAAGCCGGTAGAAGTGCGGTTTTTGGCACTCATGGCCCGGTCCCGTCGCCATCAGCGCGGCAATTTTTCCCGAGCACAACAGCCAGTTAGACCCGGGTGATTTGGCCACTAATTGCGGCTCATCGTACTCTCCTTTGTGGGCTCCATCTTGTTGGATCAGCCCATCCTGGCCCGGGGAAGGCCGACGTTGGAACGGGGATCGATGAACTTCGAAACTCACAAAAATTACTTTCTGGCTGCCGTGATCATCGTCGGATTGTACGGGATTGTTGTCCCGACGCTCGTCTCGAAGGATGAACTCGCCCTGGCCACAGCGCCCACAAGCGATGCGATGCTGATTCCCGATGTACCGGACCACTACAAATTGTCCGGATGGGACGAGGATCCGCTGTGGTTCCTCTCGAGCGGGGTATCGCCCGTGGAGACCGATGATTCCTCGCCACTGGAACCGATGGTGGCAAATGTATCCGCCGATCTCTTATCACAGGAGCGGGCGAGGATCGTCAGCGAACTGAATTCGCGTCGAGAAGGGCTCCGTCGGTGGGTCGGAGGCGAGATCGACCGTACCGAGCAGAAGATCGAAGCTCTCGATTCCAGAATCGAGTCGATTCTTCCATCGCTCACTCCAGCGCTGCGCAATAACATCACCACGAACAATCACGACAAGGTCGTCAGGATGATCTATCCGGTGGTTCAACTGCGTGGCAATGGAACCGTCGGTAGTGGAGTCGTACTCAGTTGCGAGTTCGCTGGAGAGCAGCACTGGAAAACCTGGATCGTGACCGCATACCACGTCGTTGAAGAAGTGCGTGATCTCACCAGCGAAGAAGTGGTGATCCGGGAACTGCGCTTCTTTGATCCGGAACACGGTAGGCTCGACGAAGTTGTATACGATGGATTCGAAGTTGCATCCTTGCCGGAATCTGATCTTTCGTTGATTCGCGTCGATCGTGCCACTGCCTGGCCTTACACCGCCATCGTGGCTGCCGAATCGGTCTGTAACTCCCTGTCCGTCTTCGAGCCTGTCTATGCGGTCGGCTGTCCGCTCGGCAATCAACCGCTGCCGACGCTCGGACAGATCTCATCGCAGTACAAGCCGGTCGGAGGAGAGATTTACTGGATGGTCAATGCCCCGACATATTTCGGAAACTCCGGAGGGGGCATCTTCCGGGCAAAAGACTCACAACTGATCGGGATCAGCAGCATGATCTACACCTATGGCAAGCGATCTCCGATGGTGGTTCCACACATGGGCCTTTTTGTACCGTTTCAGACGGTGCGTTCCTGGTTACGGCGTGAGGGATTCGCCTACCTGATCAGGAATCCGCAGATAGGACCTGTTCCAGCCTCGGATAGCTCGGGAAACACCGGAAATGGAGTTTCCGGGTCGTTTTGACCCGGAGGCCCGCTACGGTTATCCTGAGACAGTAGGAGATTCCGAATTCTTGCCCTGCTCGGGTACCTGTGAATGAGGAGTTTCCCCGGTTTGATTTGTTCCCGCGGCACGATCGTCGCTGGGAACTCCCGCATCGGATGGACCGGCCATGGTGATCGGTAGGGATGTGGGCCCCAGGAGGGCTCGTTGGAAGGACACAAGTTGATGAAACCTGGATCTCTCGTCAAAAAATCGCTCCTGTGCATGGCATTGCTGGGAGTCCTCAGCTGGAGTTTCCCGACCGAGAATGCGAACGCGCTCTCGATGGTACAGGATCCGACTCCGGTGACCAAACCAGACGGCGAAGCCAAACAAGAAGCCAAACAGGAAGCCAAGCAGGATCCGATCCCGGTCGACGATGTGCTCGGCGGCAGTGACCTCGGAATCCCTTCCAGTGATCCGGCGGCTCTCGAGGTGATCGCACGGTACATCGAAGCAGTCGGTGGACAAGAGTCGATGGGTGCCATCGCTGATCGAGTCGAGCGCTTCCGCAACAAGAAGATCGATCCGACCCAGGAACATATCATGAAGATGTCTCGATTCCTGAAACGTACGGGAGAAGGGACGCTGATGATCCGGGAAGAGTGGCAACTTCCAGGACTCGGCCTGACCAAGAACAATGAACCTCTCAACTTCACCCAGGTTTACGACGGAGAGAAAGCCTGGGTCAAGGCGATGGGGGCTGTTTCGCCGCTTGCTGGTAAGACGCTCATCGTTTTCGTGTGGGACAAGCACATCGATGACTTCTTCGTCTCCTTCCAGGAGAATGGGTACACCGCCACTCTCAAGGGCGATGGTTTTGTCCGCGACAAGCCCTGTAAGTTGGTTGAACTGAAGTCTTTCGCCGGCAATCAGGTGTTGACCTATGCCTTTTCCGAGGAAGACGGATTGCTCCTGCGCAAGGCCTGGCGTGAAGGTCAGCCTCCAGCCGTGGTGACAAAGGAAGTCTTCTTCGCCGATTACGCTCAAATCCGCTTCAGCGACGATCGCAATCGTTGGATCAAGACTGCTACCTCCAAGAAGATCTTCGAAGATGGAGAACTGAGCCTCGAGGTGAACTACGACGAAATCACCCTCAACGCCGGAGTCTCCTCGACAGTATTCGGGCGTCCTGAAGGTCGATCCTTTGCGGAGGTTACCAGAGATCGAGATGCGGCCCGCGCCAAGGCAGCAGCAGCCGAGGGAGAAGCAGTCGGCGACGCTGAGAAGCCGGTGTGGGAGAAGCCGAAACCAAAGCCGGTGTGGGAGAAGCCAAAGCCAAAACCGGTACCGGTACCAAAGCCAGATCCAAAGCTAGATCCGAAGCCGAAACCAGACCTGAAGCCGAAACCGGATCCGAAACCAGATCCAAAGCCGAAACCAGACCCGAAACTGGGTTTAGACGGCTGCTAGTCGTAACAGTACCCGGCCTTCTGGATCACAAGGGGAAACCGCTTTGCGGTTTCCCCTTGTTTTTTAGTTCGGCGGATCTGGCCGCGTCTTGAGAACCAGCTGGCCGCAGGCTCCGTCGATATCGAGTCCTCGACTGCGTCGCGCAGTCACCGGCCCATCGTATTTTGCCTCGACCAGCGCCAGGAACCGCGCCACGTCCGCCTCGGTGGCCGCCTTGTAGGGGGCTCCCTCGAACGGGTGGAACGGCATCAAGTTGATGTGAGAAGCGGATCTTGCGGCAAATGAGGCCAGAGCTTGCGCTTCTTCCGGGCTGTCATTGATCCCTGGTAACACGACATATTCGAGACTGATGCGACGAGTATCGTCACGGATCTCATCGAGCAGGTCTCTCAACTCTTCGAGACCGTGGCGCGAGTTGATCGGGACGATCTCGTTTCGAGTCGACTCGATTGCGCTGTGCAGACTGACAGCGAGTCGTACCTGGGGGTGATCTTTCACCAGTTCCCGGATCTTCGGGATGATACCGACGGTGGAGACAGTGATTCGACGGGGACTGAACTGATAAGCGACCGGTGAGCACAGCCACTCGATGGAGCGTGACACGGCATCATAGTTGTGAAGCGGTTCACCCATTCCCATGAACACCACCTGGGTGACTCCGACGAGTCCCTCGGCGACGGTTGCTGTATCGATCGCCAGCCATTGCCCGATGATTTCATTTGGTTGCAGATTGCGCGACAATTTCATGGTGCCGGTGGCGCAGAATGTGCAGTCTGCTGCACAACCGACCTGGCTGGAGACACAGAGAGTTCCTCGATCGCCACTCGGGATCCACACCGATTCGATGGAAAATCCGTCTCGCAGGCGGAAGCGAAATTTCTGGGTTCCATCGCTCGAGCGTTGCAGTTGGGTGTCGGTGAAAGGTGGATCCAGGAATTGCTGACCCAGTTGCTCTCGTAGTGTTTCGGGAAGGGATGTCATCTGCCGGGGATCGAGCACCCGGCCGTCGATGAGGTGCTGACGAACCTGCGCTGCACGATAGGAGGGAAGACCCCGTTGCTGACACCAGCCATCGAGTTTCTGGTCGAGGTCAGCAGGTGGGCCATCGAG
>DCAA01000029.1:6149-53052 GCA_002311345.1 Planctomycetes bacterium UBA1146
GGGGGTCTCGGTCACGATGTTCCACCGATCAACCTACCGGCGGGATCGATCAACATCTTCCACCTACCGACTCGGGTCTGGTCTCGACTACGACCCTGATATTGGACGGTGCCGTTGGCTTCGCGGGTAACGCGTGCCGGGCCGATCGTCCAGATGAAGGAGCCGTCAGCACGTTGCTCCTCGACCACCGGATTGACTCCGTTACCGATCCAGGTCAGTTGCAGCAAACCTTCCTGGCGGAAAAAGGGACGACCCGGATGAGGTGGCCTGTGGATCCAGATGATGCTGTCCGATTGCCAGCGGTACATCACTCCTGCGATGCGAAACCGCGTTCTTACCAGTTCCACTTCGAGATCTCCGACCCGCAGGATGTCCGTTTCCTGGCGCCGCTCGATTTGCGGTTTATGGTTTTCCTCGTCCGCATGGAGTTCGAAGCGGAAGCGGGCTCCCGCCCAGTGCAGAGTCGGGCTCCAGAGAGTTTGTTCCGAACGGATCTCGCCAGAGCCTGTCTCGAACTGGTTGGCGCCTGTAGCAGGGGAAGGCGTTGACTGGCAGCCGACCACAAGCAAGAGCACAAAGTGTAACCACAGTAGTGTGCTTGTGGTGGTGGTGAAACAGCCCTGGTACTCGGGCGCTGCAGTCACTTGCTGTTCCTAACGATTCAGATGTCGAGTGAGGCGTTGAAGTCGCATGATTTCAGCGTGCAACTGTCTGAGTTCGTATCTGAGTTGTTGTTGAGGGCTCTTCGGCCTTCCGGTGGCCTTGTGAAATTGCTGGTCGTCGAGAATCCCGGAGGCGCACAGCAAGAACTCGCTGACGAATTGATGTGATTGCGTGGAAAAGTTTGTCGGCATCTGGACCTGTTCATCGCGGATGCGATTGCGCAGTGCGCGGATGGCGATCCGTTGCTGAGGATCCAGATCCTGACGATCGATGTTGTGGAACAGTTCGTCGAATTGAGAAACGTGTCTGGCATCGAGTCCCATCGACAGAAGCGATATCAAAAGAGTCAGCAGGAACAGACAGGGGGCCACTCTCGAAGTACGGACCATGAAGGCGATCCTTCCGTGGGCTGTTGTGGGCGGCGGCAACGCCCACCGGCAGGATACACCAAGACGATAATTTCGACATCAGATCTTCGCTCGAGGTGCCCTGGTTGCTTCTGTGGGCACTGACCAGCACCGGGCGACTCGAAGCGGACACCTGGTGAATCGTTGCACTGGCACTTTTCCACAACTGATGCACCGTATCGGCACAGGAGGAGCCGTGCAGCATTCGAGCGATCGAGAGAGGATGGCAGATCTTTGCTCGATCCCTCAACCACAGCTGCTGCGACCTGGAGACGCGTGCTGGCCTGTCATTCTCGATACCATTCCTTTTCCCCCTCGAACCCTCTACCTCAGTGGCAAACTGGCTTCCGAGCGCCCATCACTGGCCATCGTCGGCAGTCGCATGGCCTCGGTTTGTGGTCGGCGAATGTCCTTCGAGATCGCTGCCGCGTTGACTCGCGCAGGGTTTCGGGTGGTGAGTGGATTGGCCCACGGCATCGATGCCGCGGCACTGGAGGGGGCACTTCTTGGAGGTGGCCAGCCACTGGCACTGCTGGGAAATGGACTGCCCGACATCTATCCGGCTGCAAATCGACAACTTGCTTCGAGGATCATCGCTGCAGGAGGAGCGCTGGTGACTGAATACCCTCCGGGGACTCCTCCGCGGCGGGGTCACTTTCCGCGCCGAAATCGCCTCATCAGCGGTTGGAGTCTCGGCGTGATCGTGGTCGAGGCGGCCAGGAAATCAGGATCGATGAGTACTGCCCGTTATGCCATCGACCAGGGCCGGGAGTTGTTCGCCTTTCCCGGGTCGATCGACGGGGGAGGACACGAAGGTTGTCACGACTTGATCCGCCACGGCGCTCATCTGGTGACAGATGGCGATGACATCCTGGAGATCCTGGCCGGGTTCGTGCCGTTCGACTCACACTCTCGTGACAAGGAGGAACTGTCTCGCCTGATGAAAGAGCATGGAGACGATCTGATGCGCCTGCTGGAAGTGACCGGCTGGTCCCCGGTGAGGTTACTCAAAGCATGGAGCCTCTGCTGCTGCTGATCGCGTGTTCAGGGACAGATCGGATCGTCGCACTCGAGCGAGTCAGTGGTCGGATCACTGCCACAGGCCGGATAAGTCGGCTCTGGCATCGGAGCGGCTCCGGAGAAGAGGAAAGAGAGGATCCGAACCGGATCTGCAATGTCGTGGTTGCCGTCATCGTTGGCATCGCAGGAATCGTCGCAGGCGGCTGGTCCGCCGCCAGCGAACAGGATTCCGAGCGAGAAGATCGGATCGCCGATGTTGATCCCGCCGTCGTTGTTGCAATCACCGCGGGTGAAAGTTGGGTTGTCGAAGATGATGGTGGAAGCATTCGCGAACGAGGGTGCGTACGCCTGGCCGCCGCTGGAGGAGACCAGATTCTGCACCGGGGGGGTGCCCAGATCATCGCTGAAGTAGAGCAGATCGCCTGCCGGAGGTTGGTTCGGATCGAGTGTCCCCTGCAGATAGGTGACGACCAGCACAGGGGTCATCAATGCGAAGGACAGCGTCTCCTGGAGCAAGAAATCGGAAACCACCGCCGAGGTGAATCCTTGCGGGAAGTAACTGATTTCGTGAAAGACGGGGCCGTTGCCGCCATTGAGGTCCGCCAGTGCAGGAGCCTCTGTGACCAGCGACGGACTGAGCAGGTTGGGGTCATTGCCGACCCCCATCGAAAAGGCTCCACATTCGATCACCACTCCGCTGGTCTGCTCGATCTCGATCGTTGCATTCCACTCGTTACTGACCACCAGTGCCGGGATCTGGAACTGGAAGCCAGGATTTCCTGAACTGACGCTGATGGTGGCCGAATCCGATTCCATCAGGAATCCGTAATCAGGAGCTTGCGCGTCCGGAAGTGGATCGCCGAGACCTCCGATGGTCCAGTTCTTGGCATCGACCATGTACTTCGGTGCTCTTCGATAGATGAGGCGTGATTGGACGGTCACATCGTCGTTGAGGCCGGAGACATCGAAGGAGACGGATGTAGTGTCGGTGGAGAGAGCAATGATCCGGTTGTCGCTACTGATGCTCGTTGCCTCGGTGAAGACGATGCCCTGGTTGCCCGCTGCATCCTGATTGATCTTGGCAAATAATTTCCCTGGTAGCCCCGCGAAGTTGCCTAGGGTGGGATCTCCGATGCCACCGAGATCGTGGATCGTGTCTCCCGAGATCTGGACCAGCGAATTGCCGACAGAATCGCTCGCCGTGATACGAAGAATCATGTTGCGAAGAGTGACCCCCGTCGGTACCGAGTGGCCGGTCTGATCGTTGAAAATCTCCACCTCGACCTGCAACTGCGAACCGACTTGCTGGGTGTTCATCGTCAGAGTGACAGCGTTCTGGAGGTATGTCGCAGAAGTACCCTGGATGTCGTGACCATGAACGGTGGAGGGATCGCGAAGTAGCGCCGGAAAGATCGCCTGGCACGCCTCGATCGGGACGCTGGAGAAGGGCAGCATGTGGCAATCGACACAACTCTGGTACAGAGGGTCGTTCGGGTCTCCGTACGGTGAGTTCTGCCATTCCGAGTAGGTTTCCTGGGCCGGGATGCTGCTGGACTCGTTGAAATCGTTGTCGTGATCGGGATCGTTATTGTACTCGTGGCATACGGCACAGACTTCAGCAGCGAGTTGCGGTTGGAAACTACCCCGCATCACGTTGGAGATGACGAAATCCACATCTCCCAGCAATCCATACATCACCTGCTCGACGAGGCCGCTCGAATCAGGGCGGGTCACGGTAACGGCTCCGGCGATGAAACCGGTGGCATCGATCTGTGCCACATCGACATCTGCGATCTTGTGGCATGCCTCGCACGAGACTCCTCTCAGTTGCGCATCGGTGGGGGAGCCTGAAAGGGGATCGAGCGGCTGGAATGGGTTGGCCAACCAACCTTCCGGTTGATGGCACGAGGCGCAACTACCACTGGGCTCGTCAACCGCATGAACTGAATCCTCCGTGTAGACAAAACCACCGGATCCGCCGACCGTCCCGGTTCCATCGAAGAGGTCGTAGACCCAACTGTTGAGGCCAGTGGATGCCATCCGGGAAGTGTCCCATTGCTGAAACTGTGAATCGTGACAGGACGCACACTGGAAGGGGCTCATGAGGTTGTAGTTCGGATCATCGGAGCGGGGGACCGGATCGAGCGAGATGGTGACGTTTGTTGCAGGAGTGGTGACCGTGACGGATTGGTTGTAGTAGCCCTTCTTCGCTCCAGCGATGACCAGACCGATCCCGTTGACATTTGCTAGATTGAAGGAGCCATCGGATGCTGCGGTGGTGTGTTGCACCGTTGCCTGGAGAGTGACCCGGGCCTCACCGATGGGAACTCCGGTGGTGCTGTCGAGCACGGTTCCGGAAACCTGACCCGCAAGCGGCGGCGCAACGATGAGCAAAGGCAATAACCACACCCACAACAGCAGACGCTGGCTGGACAAGCAGGGTCCGATAAAGGGAGAGCGGTGTGTGTCCACGATAATCCCCATCATGAGGAAACCTGGCCTTCCGACGGGCGGACCGATTGTGGGCGGACTACAGAGCGCTGGTGGGCATCTTAGCCGATCGCAGAGATGGAGCCACTGAAGTGGCCCCGGCAGCCCCATCCTATCGTCTGAGAGCGACAACAGGGTCAAATTCGGCCCACGGCTCCCCTCGCGAGCGGACGAAATCACCAATTCGTCGTAGAATTGAATGGGAACCCGTCGTTCCCTTCCCCGTGGAAGAGGAGCCCCGTGAGTCACTGCGAACCCAACTCCTCTATCGCTGGCAGATTTGCTCCCGTTTCGCTGCTGGGGCGTGGCGCGATGGGGGAGGTCTGGTTGGCCCGCGAACGGGTCAGCGGACCGCAAGTGGCCCTCAAACTGGTCTCCCCGGAGGATTCCATGGGGCCGGTGGGAGCACGCCACCGCAGGGAGTATCTGAATCTCTCCTGTCTCCGACATCCCTCGATCCTGCAGGTATACGACTACGGCGTCGACCACAGAGATGGAGCGAGGTGGTTCAGTTCCGAAGTGCTCCGGGGCCCGGTTTCTGGAGAACTCGCCGGCAACCTCTCGCTCCATCGGTGGCTCGAGATGTGCCAAGGGATACTGAGTCCGCTGGCATTCCTGCATCGAAATGGCTGGGTTCACGGCGATATCAAATCGGACAATGTCCGTTTCAGAGACGTGCCTCGTGACGAGAGTCCGCTCGATCCGGTGCTACTGGATTTCGGACTCAGTCACCTCCAGGGATATCCCCAAGAGCACAAGATCCTCGGTACACCGCATTCGATGCCACCGGAACAGTGGCTTGGTGAACCACCCGATTCTCGCGGCGACGTTTACTCTGCCGGGATTCTCTTTTACCAGTTGTGGTGTGGACGTCTCCCGTTCACCGGAAACGAGCGTTCGAGGCTGGGACGTGCTCATCTCCAGGAAGATCCGCCAGCACTGGATCAATTGAGAGCGGGTCTTCCCGCCGAGGTGATCGAGTGGTTGCAGAAGATGCTGGAGAAACGTCCTGACGATCGGCCGCAAGATGCGGGCGAAGTGAGGAATCTACTCGATAAGGTTTGCTGCCGTTTGGGGGTCAAACTTCGAGCAGAGTCGTGCTCATCGCTGGCATCTCAGGTGCGATACGGCGGACCTTCTCGCGTTCAGACCGATGCCCTGTTCGAGGCACTGATGGAAACCGTCGAGGGCGGCCAGGATGGGGGCATCGTTGTTCATCTGCACCGCAGGGGCGGAGATCGAAGGCGTATCGCACGGTCGGTCCGTACCCACCTGATGGCCCGGGGGATCCCGGTGATTGCGATCGATCCAGATTCCGCGACTGCTGGCGAAGATGTAGCCAGGAAGGTCGTTTCCGGCACCGAAGTCGCCATCGCGGTGGTCGAGCAACCTGGACTCGGGAGTGCTGAACTCCGCTCTGCTCTCGAATGTAGCCAGATTGGATCTTGCACAATCATCTGGTGGGTCAACTGCTCCAGCGTTCCTTCCGGTTATCTGGGAGAGGTGATTGCAAAACGACCGACTCGCAAGATTCAGACCGATGCCCTCGAAGCGATGGACCTGGGAGACTGGCTCGCAAGGGCGATTCCCGGCGCCGTCGTCCCCTCCAATTTGCGCCATCGTCTCGATCGGTGGGGCCAGGGGAGCCCGGCCATCTGGGAACGTGTGCTGATCGGTCGGATCGAGGCGGGTCAATTGACGCACGACGGTCTTCGCTGGTGCTGGCAAGATCTGGACCAGTATCCCGAGGATCGTTGGCGAGCCCGCGTTGTCGAGCAAACCGAGCATCTCCCTGAAGATGAACTCTCAATCCTGCGTGCGCTCTCGATCCTGAGGGCTCCAGCAACACCTTCTGATGTGCTCCGGGTGGCGGGTATCGAGCGGGGGAAACTGCCGGCTCTGGCATCGAGACTGGTACAGAAGCGCTGGATACGTATCGAGGGTGATCTTCACTGGTGTGAGCCCTTCCAGTCGTATGGGATCTTGAGTGGCATCTGCGCCTCGACCAGAAAAGAATTTCATCGACGCGCCTCTCGATTGAACAGTCTGGATCTACTCGCGAAAGCTCGCCACCTGTTGAGTTCGGGAGACGCTGAATCTGCAGCAAATTGTTTACAACCCTGGTTGCATGACGAAGCAAGGTTGCGGCTAAATACCGAGGATCTTGTCGAGGTTCTCACTCCCCTGGTCGATGTCGTGGACGGCGACCTGAAGGCTCCTCTGGCCGAGTTACTCGGACGAGCCGAAGACCTGCTCGGAAACCCGGCGCGTCGAGATCGCGCCTGGCGCATCTGCTCCTCTTTGCTGACTTGTGCCAGTACCGCTGCGCTCCGGCTTGCCCGCTGGCGTGCTCATACTACAAGACGCGATGGCGATCCCCGCGAAGCCCTTCGAATCCTCGACGAGATTTCGGATTTCGAAAATTTGCAATGCCCCGATGCATGCGATGAAAAGACGCGAATCGCCGTCGAGTATTCACGGGTGCAGCGAACGCTGGCCAGACGGGGTCAGGGACCGGTGCCGACTCTCGAGGAGCCCAGTCATCGGGGAGCACTGCTGAATGAAATTCTTCTGGAGAAGTGCCGCTGTGCTCTCGCCAGGGGAGCGCGACTTCAAGCTGCTGATCTCGCTGATCTGGTGATCGAGCAGTGCGGTGGCGATGGCCGTCTCATCGTGGAGGCTCAATGTCTAAGAGCCCGCTCGAGAGAGGATCTCCGATCGTTGCGAATCTGGAGTCGCCTTCATGAGTTCCTCAGTCGAAGGTCGTGCTTGTGGGAGGCGGCTGTGGTTGCTGGGATCGAGTCGGCAGAGTCTGCGATGCGGTTAGGATGCGAGCAGTTGGCAAGATCCGAGATCTCTCCGCTCGTCGCCGAGGCACGTCAACGATGTCTTGGTCAATTACCGAGAGCTCTTCTGTTGCTGGCTCGGTGTGAAGCCGGAGTCGGCTGGATCCGGACCGCCTCTTCTTGTCTTCAGGAGGCTCTTGCCCTCGATGGCCCCGCTGGGATTGTTGCCTGGGAAGGGAACCTGCTTGTGGCCACTTCCGAGTGGGCTGCAGGTCGATGCCGCACGGCCCGTCAAATCCTCCTCTCGGCTGCTTCAGAAGGCGCGCCGCACGAAAGTGAGTGTGTCGATGTTCACTCGCGCCACGCCATCCTGGAGAGTCGCTGCGCTTTCTCCAGTGGAGAGCCTCAACAGGCGCTCGCCATCATCGACCGCGGCATCACAATACTGCGACTGCGCGGGACAGCGCGCGATTTATCTCCCCTACGTCACGAACGAGTGAGGATTCTCGAACGACTCGGACATACCGCCAAGGCCCAGACGGAACGACGTAGGATCTGCCCAGGATCGATTGCCGAGCCTGGAATTGATCCCGAGCCGTCCGGATTGCGGCGCGCCAGAGAGGCTCTCGATCGACGCAGAACCCTGCTGCTTCGTTGTGGCGACCCCCAACAAGCCGACAGTTACCTGGAGGCGGCTGCCCTGGATGTACTGAGACTGAGAGCCCAGCCACTGTCGGCCTGGTTGACGCTGCAAAGAAGCGAGCAATTGAGTCCCCGGGAGCGTGACCGGATTGCTTGTAGCGTCTGGAAGAGAGTGGTTGGCATCGAATCTCGCGAGGGCCACGCAGCGATCCTGTTGTGGTGGGCACAGGCCCGCGAAGCCTGTGGAGATGCTGAATCGGGAGCCAGGCTCAGGCAGGCAGCGCTGCGCGAGGTCGATCGGTGGCAACAAAGGAGTCCTTCCGGCACTCGCTGGAAGCAACTGGCTCTGTTGCTGGGCGTTGGCGGGCTCGGTTCAGAAGCAGTTCCCGGGAATGGTGGCCGTAACGCAGCACTGGCGTAGAATCCCCGGGACGGAGGGTTCCTCTGGGGAAGGGGTATCGAGTTGCTCAGAAGCCATACCTGCGGCGAACTGCGCGCGGAGCATGTTGGGGACGAGACCACCATCATCGGCTGGATCAATGCGATCCGTGACCACGGTGGTCTGCGCTTCGTCGATCTTCGCGATCGGTACGGTTGTATTCAAGTGACCGTGTCCCCCGATTCCCTTGCCGGACAATCGCTCGATTCACTTCGTTCAGAACAGGTGCTCCAGGTGAAGGGAAAAGTCGAAGCTCGTCCCGATGGAATGAAGAATCCCCGTCTCGATACAGGAGATGTGGAGGTGGTCGCCATCACGGCGACGATCATTGGCGATTGTCCTCCATTACCTTTCGATCCCTCCGGAGGAGATCAGGTCAACGAGGAGCTCCGTTTCCAGTACCGCTTCATCGACATGCGACGAGATGAGGTGAGGCAGCGTTTCCAGTTGCGTTCCGATCTCCAGCACGCGATCCGCTGCCATCTCCACAAACAGGATTTCATCGACCTCGAGACTCCGATACTCACCAAGAGCACTCCGGAAGGGGCTCGAGATTTTCTGGTGCCGAGCCGTCTCAACCCGGGCGAGTTCTACGCGTTGCCCCAGTCGCCACAGATCTTCAAACAGATCTTCATGGTTGCTGGATTCGATCGATACATGCAGGTGGTTCGTTGTTTTCGCGACGAGGACCTTCGTGCCGATCGTCAACCCGAGTTCACGCAGTTGGACATAGAGATGGCATGCGTCGAAGAATCAGATGTGATCGCTCTGATCGAGGGTTTGGTGGTCGATGTGATCCGTACCGTCACCGGAAAGGAAGTTGCGACCCCGTTCCCGAGCTTCAGTTATGCCGATGCGATGCAACGATATGGCACAGATTCACCCGATCTGCGCAGCGATCTGGAACTCGTCGATGTGTCCGATCTGGTCTCTCAACTGGGATTCAAGGTCTTCTCGAGCGCCATCGAGGAGGGGGGATCGGTTCGAGCCATCAGGGTTCCCGGGGGAGGCGCATGGTCGCGCAAGCAGATCGAATCACTCGAGGATGTGGTCAAGAATCAGGGCGCCGGAGGGCTCGCCTGGTTCAAGCGCACCGAAGATGGAACTGCAGGCTCCATCTCTCGTTTTCTGCAAGGAGAAGCCAGTTCGCAACTTCTCGATAGAGTTTGCATGGAGGTGGGAGACCTGTGCTGCCTGGTGGCAGATCGGTCCAACAAGGTGGTGAACGGTTCACTGTCGTTCTTGAGGAAGGAACTGGCGATTCGCCTGGAGCAGATAGAGCCGGGTGCTCTGGAGTTCTGCTGGGTGAAAGAGTTCCCCCTCTTCGTTGAGGATGAAGCAAGTGGCCGTCCGACCCCTTGCCATCACCCCTTCACTGCACCCCATCCGGATGATCTGGAACGACTCGAGGATGAGCCCCTGACGGTCCGTGCCCTCGCCTATGATCTGGTCCTGAATGGATTCGAAGTCGCTGGCGGTAGCATCCGGATCCACCAGCGAGAGTTGCAGGAGAGGGTCTTCGAGGCGATCGGCCTCAATCAGGAAGAGGCACAGGAAAAATTCAGTTTCCTGCTCGATGCTCTGCGCTACGGAGCTCCTCCTCACGGTGGCATCGCTCTGGGTTTGGATCGACTGGCGATGGTCCTGGCAGGGGTCGATTCGATTCGTGAGATGATCGCATTTCCGAAGACCCAGCGAGGAACATGCCTGCTGACGGGAGCGCCGGGGCAGGTCAGCGGGGAGCAACTTTCGGAGGTGGGACTGCAACTGGAAGAGAGCGAGCCCGACGAGTCATCCTGAGAAAGGGGTCATGGGGCTGCCGACTCGCCGGAATTGGCGAATTTCCGTACATCTCTTCAAGAAATCAACGTTTCCGGCTTGCCATCGGGGGCTCCTCCAGTGTATCCATCGGAGATTCCAGGAACCCTAAGGACCTGATCTGGCCTTTCGGATGGCCCGGAATCATGAATACTGGCAATCCGACAGCCGCGAGAGGGCAGGCAATTGCTGCGCTCGTGCAAGCCGGTTGCTCTTCGAGGAGGGATCGTAAAGGAGGTACCGACATCGCCGAGCAGACCAAGTACAGGGTGATCGATCGACCCGGACCTGGCTCCGTACGCGTCATTGACGAAGAGGGTAACCAGGTAGGGGTCATGGGAGTGACTGAGGCACTGGATCTTGCCAATGAGAAGGAACTCGATCTTGTCGAGATGAACCCGAAGTCAGATCCACCGCTGTGCAAGATCATGGACTTCGGGAAATTCAAGTACGATCAGTCCAAGAATTCGAAGCAAGTTCAGAAGGTTCGGAAGATCAAGGAAGTGAAGTTGCGCCCGAAGACGGAGAAGCATGATTTTGATGTCAAGCTTCGTCGGGCACGTAACTTCCTCGAGGAAGGTCACAAGGTGCTCGTGACGATGGTTTACCGGGGACGGGAGCAAAGGCATCCGGAACTGGGACGTGATGTCCTGATGAGGTTCTTTGCGGATCTCGAAGATCTGGCAAAGATGGAACGAGAGCCTGTGCAAGAAGCGCGTAATCGTATGGCGATGGTGCTGACGAAAAAGAAGTAAAACGAGAAGGGCGCTCGCATTGATGTGCCCGGTGTAGAAAGGGGCCGTACGTGGCCAGGAAGACTTACAAGCCTCACAAGGGTTTGCAAAAACGGGTCAAGGTGACAGGGACAGGCAAGGTGAAGCGTCACCGGGCCGGAAAGAGTCACCGCATGTACAGCTGGAGCCCCAAACGCGTCCGGCGCGGTCGTAGCGCCGAGATTTGCGCGAGTTGTGATGCCAAGGTGATCAAGTTTCTGCTGGGAATTGGCTAACTGGTCGATCAGGTGGCATGGCTGTCTTTGTTTGTGTTCGATTTGTTGTAATACAGTATCGAGGCGCCAGCAGGCGCACCGGCCGACGTTGACGGGGTAGACGGGCTGATGAGCCCCTAGCGAGTCGAAAAGGACTCCTCCCGGCTGATGTCCTCTGGAAAGGGATCAGGATGGCACGCGTACGTTTTGGCGTCGCACGTCACAAAAAACACAAAAGAATCCTCAAGAAAGCACGAGGATTCTTCGGAGCAGGAAGTCGCCAGTACAAAACTGCTCGCCAATCAATTGTTCGCTCGGAAGTCTTCGCAACCCGAGATCGCCGCAATCGTAAGAGGCAATTCCGTCGTCTCTGGATCACGAGAATCTCTGCTGCTTGTGGTCAAAACGGCATCTCCTATAGCCGTTTCATCCACGGTCTCAAGTGCGCAAATGTTGCCCTGGACCGGAAGATGATCTCCGAACTGGCGATTCGTAACAATGAGGCCTTCGTGGCCCTCGTCGGAATCGCTCACGGCGACCAATCATGAACCAAGGATCCTCGAAGGATCTTGAGACCCTGGAAATAGAGGCACTGAAGGCCATCGAATCGGCCACCGATGCTCCTGCCCTCGAGGCGGTTCGCATCGGTGTGCTGGGCAAGAAGGGCTCCCTCAAAGATGTCCTTCGCAACCTCGGTTCCCTACCGGTGGAAGACCGTCCCGCTTTTGGAGCACGGGCCAATGTCGTCAAGAAGAAGGTCGAAGCGGCGCTGAGCGAGGCGAAGGAGCGGCTCTCAGGCGCTTCCCCGAAGTCCCGTAAGAATAAGCGCGGACTGAGTGCTGACGTGACTCTCCCCGGTTCAGAGGTGCACCGAGGTAGTCGCCATCCGGTCCAGTTGGTTAGTTCACGCATGATCCGGATCTTCGGAAACCTGGGTTTTGAGGTCGCCGATGGCCCCGAGGTCGAGGATGAGTGGCACAACTTCACCGGACTCAATATCCCTGTCGATCACATCGCCAGGGATCCTGCCGAGAACTTCTACTTGCAGGACGATCTGCTGATGCGGAGTCAGACCTCGACAGTTCAGGTCAGGGTCATGGAGGGTACTCCACCGCCATTCAGGATCATCGCTCCGGGCAAGGTGTTTCGTCCTGATACCGTCGATGCGACTCATTCGTACATGTTCCACCAACTCGAGGGGTTGGTCGTCGACGAGGGAATCACCTTTGGTCATCTGAAGGCCACTCTTCTCGACTTCTTCCAGCAATTGCTGCAAGACGAGGGGATGAAACTTCGACTGAGGCCTTCCTTTTTTCCTTTCACTGAACCCAGTGCCGAAGTGGATCTGTTCTGGCGTGATGGTTGGATGGAAATGGGGGGGTGCGGAATGGTGGATCCCAATGTACTGGAGTCTGTCGGGATCGATTCAGAGAGGTGGACCGGGTTCGCATTCGGGTTGGGTATCGAGCGGGTTGCGATGGCATCCTACAACATCCCGGACATCCGGTACTTCACCGACAATGATGTTCGATTCCTCCAACAATTTTCCTGACAAGGTACCGATGAAATCGAAACCGGAGATATCTAGATGAAGGTTTCTCTCAACTGGCTCCAGGATCATGTGAAGGTGGATCTTCCGGTGGAGGATGTTGCCTTCAAGTTGACGATGTGCGGGCTCAACTGTGAGAGCATCGAGAAGCACGGAGACGATCACGTGCTCGAACTCGAGATCTCGTCGAATCGGCCTGATCTTCTGGGTCACCGGGGGGTTGCCAGGGAACTGGCCTGCTTGCTGGGGCTACCACTGCATCCGCTGAAACTCGATTATCCGGTGATCGAGAAGGACCCCGATGGCAGGAATCTCGACGAAGTTGTAGCAGTGGTCGTCGATGACGAGGATCGTTGCGGTAGATATGTCGCCAGGGTCGCTCTGGATGTCAAATCCGGGCCGAGTCCCCCCTGGTTGCGCCAACGGATCGAGGCGATCGGGCTCAGATCCATCAATCTGGTGGTCGACCTCTCCAACTTTGTATTGATGGACCTCGGGCAGCCGCTACATACCTTCGACCTCGATCTTCTCGAAGGAGACGAAGTCGTCATCCGCAGAGCACTGGGCGGTGAGAAGTTTGCTGCTATCGATGGGAGTGATCACGAACTGGATGCCGAGGATCTTGTCATCGCCGACTCAGCACGAGTTGTCGCCCTGGCCGGAGTGATGGGAGGATCGCGGACAGAAGTCGGTGGTAAGTCGTCCAGGATCTTGCTGGAGAGTGCCTGGTTCGAGCCGGTACCTGTGCGGGAGACCTGTCGTAGATTGCTCCTCAATAGTGATTCATCCCATCGATTCGAGAGACGAGTAGACGTCGATGGAGCCGATATTGCTTCTCGCCGGTTTTTCCATCTGTTGTGCCGAGAGACCGATACTCAGGTTCTGGCAGGCTGTCTCGAGACGATGCGGGAGGATCTTCTGCTGTCCGTACCACCCATCACCGTTCGTCCAGAGCGGGTCGAATTGATTCTCGGAGAAGCGATCTCCGAGCAGGAGATCACCAGGATCCTGGCCGGACTGGGATTCGTCGAGGAGACCGAGGGGGATGCTGCTGGTAAGTGGTCGGTTCCCTCCTGGCGTGCTGATTGCAGCCGTGAAATTGATCTCATCGAAGAGGTTGGCAGGATTCACGGACTCGACCGGGTCCCTGATCGTCAGATGGAAGTACGGACTGTTCCCGAGGCCGACAGTGCTCAACTTTCCGAGCGGGTAAAGTCGCTGATGGAAGGGACAGGCCATCACGAATCTTTGACCTTTTCGTTTGGAACTGCCGGAGAATTTGTCGAGATCGGGAACTGGTGGTGTGCCGGAGAACCGTGGATCGTTAGAAATCCCGTCCGTAGTAACGAGGGAATCCTGCGTCGTAGCGTTTTGCCAGGGTTACTCTCCTGTGTTCGGGGAAATCGTCTTCATGGTGTCGAGACGGTACGACTTTTCGAGGTGGCCCGTGTTTTCCACAGACGTGAGGGGATGGACCGTCCGGTCGAAAAAATTCACCTCGCCTGGGTTCATAGTTGCTTCGATGGAGTCGAGGGGACCGAGGCTTACCGCGAGGTTCGAGGGGTAGCCGATGCGGTTCTGGATCTGCTTCGTATTGACAAGCATGTCCGTAGTTCCGCCACCTGGAATCCAGTCCCTGATGATTCCGGGATGCTACCTGGTTCGTCTGCTTCCCTGTACGTTTCCACCGAGCGACTGGGAATTGTCGGTGCAGTCGAGTTGGACGGAGTCAGCGGAGAAACCTGGTGTGGAGAGCTCGATCTTGGAACTCTCCTCGACTACGCACAGTTCGATCTGCGATACGAGGAGTTCTCGAGGCAGCCTGGTGTTCGCCGGGATGTCAACATCGTCATCTCCGATGATATTCTGTGGCGAGACATCTCGACCGAGGTGGAGGCTGCCCAGCTCGAAAATCTGGAGGATTTGACCTTCGTCGATCTGTATCGCGGAAAACAGCTGCCCAAGGGTCACAAGAGCGTCACCTTCAATCTCACATTTCGTGCCGGGGATCGGACCCTGACTCATGAAGAAGTCGATGAGACGGTCCAGGGGTTGATCGAGAGGCTCGAGGAGCGCCTCCAGGCGAAGTTACGCACCTGACCAGAGGGTGTGACCGGATTCAATCCTGGACGTAGACCTTGGTTCCCATGCGGATCCAGGGGAAGACGTTCACTACATCCTCATTCTTGAGACGGATGCACCCCTCGGAAACCTCGGAACCGATCGATTCTGGATCGTCAGTGCCATGGATCCCCAGTCCGTAATGAGTTGCTGAGTCTTCGAAGCCGATCCAGCGCTCGCCAAGAGGATTCCCCTCCTCGCCATATTCGAGCGGTGTGCGACCGTCCCTGGGCTGCCACATCGGTTTTTTCTGAAGAATGTCAACGTTGAATACTCCTGAGGGTGTGCAGTTGTCCTTGCCATGGCCCACTGGATATCCAAGGAGCCACTTCCCGTCGATGAAGATATCGATCCAGAAGTCGCTCTTGTCCACCACGGCGTATACCTCACCGGTGAGGAACTTCAACTTCTGGCCCGGATGAATGGTGTCACCACGGATGTTGTTGAGCGAACGCAGAGAGTCGATCGAGACCTTGTTTTCTTTGGCGATCTTGAAGAGAGAATCACCGCTGACCACTGTCGCCATCGAGCACATCGTGAATAGCCGATGCGAGAGCACCCAGTGTTCAATCAGATCACGAAGGCGCATCCGTATCGGTTGCCGCCACGAGTTCTCATCAGAACTGTTGTAGGCCTCGGAGAGTAGTTTCCAGCTCTTGACGGCAGAGGCGTCGTCCTGAATGCCGATCTCCTCTGCTACAAGGTAGCAACTTTCTCCATATCCTGGAGAGTTAGTTCCCGTCGACAAGATCTTGTGCGCGAAAAATGATTGCAGGTGATCACTCGATTCGCGCATCAAGATGGCACGAGCAGTTCCTGCGAGTTCGCTGTTTGATTTCTCGAGAGAACCGAGTAACCCGATGGCCTGTCCGCGATCGTCCGCATCGCCAGTAGCCAGAAGTGCCTGGGCGAGGCGGATACGGGTTCCATCATCGGGGTCCGTTGCCAGTTGAGAGCGTAATGACTGGACCTCGAACTGTTGATGGGAAATTACTTTCGAGCCGTTGGTATCGATCTCCTCGGGAGCTACAGGCTCGGGAGTGTCAGCGGAAACCTCACTGTTCTCGATAGGATTAGTAATTGCGGGATCGCTGGAATACCAGCGGGTGTATCCCCACCAGATTCCACAACCGATGATCATCAACAGTATGAATGTACGCATCTCACCTCTACTCCCTGGTGTTTCATCTGGTCAGTGCAAATGATCGCCTCGACACCCCCGGGTGGCTTTGCGGCTGGGTATTCTAGGCCGGCGATGGACTCCGTGCCAGTTGGGGATTGTTATCCGAGGATGGCATGAACCGACAACTTCGAGAGATTCACCAGCCAGTCGGGGAACAGGCCCAGTGCCACTGTGGCAATGGCGCAAACCGCCACTGTGAACTGGACGCCCCAGGAAGCCGGAATCAGGTCGAATGAGGTGCTGGGTTCTTTGAACCACATCGCGACCACTGGTCGTAGGTAGTAGTAAATACTGATCAAGGAAGCGACTATGCCGATCAGGGCCAGATGTAAGAAGCCACCCTCGATCGCATCACTGAAGATCATCAACTTTCCGATGAAACCGGAGGTGAGTGGTACTCCCGCCAGCGACAGCAGTGCCACGGTGAAGCCCAGTGCCAGCAGTGGACGGGTTCTTGCCAGCCCATTGAGGTCCTGGACGTCATCGCGATCGGTTGCCACGCTGATGGCGACAATCACACCGAAGGCCGCAAGTGTGGTGACGGCATAGGAGATCAGATAGAACGGTATGCTGGCTCCTGCAATCGCTCCTGAGCCAGAAACGGCAAGCACCAGGGGGATCAGCAGGTATCCGGTGTGGGCAATGCCGGAGTAGGCCAGCATCCTCTTCAGGCTCAACTGGTTCAGCGCGGCAAGGTTCCCCAGCAACATCGTAACCACGGCGATCGCGGCGAGGATCTGGGCAAGGATTTGACCTCCGCCGGTGAACAGTACAAATCGAAAAAGGGCGAAGAAACTCGCCGATTTTACGGCCACTGCCATCCAACCGACTGAAAGGACAGGAGCTCCCTGGTAGACATCAGGAACCCAGGAGTGGAAGGGGACCGCACCGACCTTGAAGCCGAACCCGATCACCATCAAGAAAGTACCCACAGCGAAGAGCGTGTCGTCATGAGTTGCCGAGGCAGCGATGTCTGCCAGAGAGATCGAACCTCCTGATGCTCCGTAGACGAACGCCATTCCCAGCAGCAGGAATCCACTCGAAAATGCACCCAGAACGAAGTACTTGAAAGCGCCTTCGCTGGAGGCCTGGTGATTCTTGAAATAACCCGCCAGTACATAGACCGCCAGTGACAGGGTTTCTATCGCGACGAAAATCGAAATGAGGTTGGTCGCCTGGCACAGCAATACCATCGCTCCGCCACTGAAGCAGATCAGGCTATGGAATTCGGCCCGGTTGTTGCCACTGCTGGCAAGGTAGCCTCCTGCCATCAAGGAGCAGAAGAGAGCAGTTATAATTATGACTCCAGCACCCATCCTGCCGAACAGGTCATCGGTCATGGCGCCGGCATAGAGTGCTCCCGAGGAGGGTTCCACTCCCTGGATGAAGAGGGAGGCCAGTGCCAGCAGGATTCCAGTGACTCCGATCATCGCCAGGTGAGTTTTTTCGGAACGGGTATTCGCCGAGGATTTCCCCAGGTCAAGGAACAACTGCATCAGTCCTGTGAAGAAGAGAATCGCCGCTGGTAGAAGGGCAAGAATCTCAGCTCGAGAGATTGTGAGTTCCATCAGCGGCTCCTAGTTCTGCAACATCTCGACGTAGAGGGTCAATGTCGGCTGCACCATCTTGATGAAGGGGGCCGGGTAGAGGCCCAGCCACACCATCATCACGACGAACGGTATCAGGTAGATCAGTTCACGGGTGTTGAGGTCCTCGATGTGGTGATTTTCCTCGTGGACGAGCGGTCCGAAGAGGAATTTCTTGACCATGTTCAGCATGTACAGAGCGCCGAGCAGCACCCCGGTAGTGGCCAGGCAGCCCCACAGGGGGACCGAACTGAAGACGCCATAGAGGAGCAGGAATTCCCCTACGAAGCCATTGAGCCCGGGCAGCCCGATACTGGAGAGGACTGCCAGCAGAAAGAAGATGGTAAAGATCGGGACCACCTTGCAGATCCCTCCGTAGTCCGCCAGTTCTCTCGTGTGACGTCTTTCGTAGATGATCCCTATCATCAGGAACAACATTCCCGTCGATAGACCATGATTGACCATCTGCAGAATGGCACCGGTGAGAGCTTCCAGATTGGGAATGAAACAAGCCAGCACGACGAACCCGAGGTGGCTTACCGAGGAGTAGGCGATCAATTTCTTGATGTCGTTTTGAACCAGTGCCATGCAGGCCCCGAAGACGATACCGATGATCGCCAGCCAGGCCATCATCGATTGCAAATCGAATGCCGCCTCAGGAAACAACGGGATGGCGAATCTGAGCAGGCCATATGTCCCCATCTTCAGCAATACTCCCGCCAGCACGACGGAGCCAGCCGTCGGAGCCTGAACGTGCGCATCCGGAAGCCAGGTGTGAAGGGGAAAAAGGGGAACCTTGATGGCAAAAGAAAGGGTGAAGGCGAGGAAAAGCCACAGTTGTTGGTCAGAACCGAGCGGATGAGTGGTTCGGAGTCTCTCCATCAGCACCGGAAGATCAAAGGTACCGGCATGATTATAGAGATAGAGGATTCCCAGGAACATCAGCAGGCTGCCGACCATGGTGAAGATGAAGAACTTCAATGCCGCGTAGATCCGCTCCTTACCGCCCCAGATTCCGATGATCAGATACATCGGGATCAGCATCGCTTCGTAATAGAGGTAGAACAGGATCAGATCGAGCGAGACGAAAGCGCCCACCATGCCGGTCTGGAGCAACAGCAAGGCGATGTGAAATTCCTTCACCCGATCACCGATGGCAGCCCATGTGCTCAGGAACACGAATGGCATCGTGAAGCAGGTCAATAGCACCAGCAGTATCGAGATGCCGTCGACGCCCAGGTGGTAGGAGATCCCCAGCGATTCGATCCAACTATGTTGTTCCTCGAGTTGCATCGTTCCCAGGTTCGAATCGAAATTAGCGACCATCAATAGTGAGAACAGGAGGGTCAGGAAGCTGCCCATCAGTGCCAGTTGACGAATCAGTGCCCGGTTATTTCGGTCGACCAGACACAATACCAGTGCTACCAATGCCGGTGTCAAAACGATGAGACTGAGAATCGGTAGGTTGAAGGAATCGAATTCCGGAATCACTGTGCGCCGCCTTCCCGTAGGAAGTTCAGCAGGATGAAGATGAGTACCAGTACTCCACAGCCGAAAGTGAGCAGGTATCCAGGGATATATCCGGTCTGGATCCGGCGGAAGACATTTCCAGTGCTGCGCGTGAGTAACGCGAGCCCGTTGACGAGGATTCCGTCGATGATGATCCGGTCGATCAGGATGAAGAGCAGGTGGCTCAGCGTTTCGAAGGGCCGTACGAAAATACGATCGTAAATCTCATCGACATAGAACTTGCTGGCGGACAGTCGTCCGAGAGCCTTGCCGGCGGAACTATCGTTGAATGAAGTTCTCAGATCGCGTCCTTTGCCATAACAGTGGATTCCGAGCATCAACCCCGAACCGGCGATGAGCACGCTCAGGAGCATGCTTTGCCACTCTGAAACATGGAGCGATCTCAACTGGTCCACGCTGAGGTCGCTGGTGCTGTGATGGAGTCCAGTGAAATGACCCAGGCTGGCATGTCCACCGAGAAACTCGGGGACGTTGAGGAATCCACCCAGAGCACTGGCGATGGCCAGAACGAAGAGTGCGAAACCGATCCAGCCACCCGGTTCATGCACGTTTCTTTCGAGGCTCTCCTCGACATGGCTTTCACCCCAGAAGGTCATCGCAACACAGCGGATCATGTAGAAAGCTGTCATTCCTGCGGTGAGGAAGGAAATCAGCCAGAACAATTGCGCGGATCCGACCGCGTTGAGGAAGCCTTGCTGGAAACCGGCAAACAAGATCTCGTCCTTGGAGAAGAAACCGGCCAGTGGGGGGACTCCTGCGATGGCAAGTGTCCCGATCAAGAAGGTGATGTGGGTGAACGGCAAGCGGTTCCTCAGTCCTCCCATCTTGCGCATGTCCTGCTCGTGATGCATGGCATGGATGACCGAACCGGATCCGAGGAACAGCAGGGCCTTGAAAAACGCATGGGTGACCAGGTGGAACAGTGCTGCAGAAAATGCACCCATTCCCACCGCAAAGAACATGTAGCCCAGTTGGCTGATGGTGGAGTAGGCCAGTACCTTCTTGATGTCGTTCTGGGTGAAGGCGATGAATGCCGCCAGTAAAGCCGTACAGGCGCCCACCGCAGCGATCAGGCCCATGGCAGCAGGGCTGGCCTCAAACAGCGGCATCAGCCTACAGCACAGATAGACCCCCGAGGTCACCATGGTGGCTGCATGAATCAGTGCCGAGACCGGTGTTGGACCCGCCATCGCGTCAGGTAGCCATACAAAGAGCGGAATTTGCGCGCTCTTTCCGGTGGCTCCGATGAACAGTAGAACCGCAATGGTGGTCACCACAGACGCGGCGCCCCAGGGGAAGGTCAGGGTTTCGGCCGAGACACGAGTGATCTCTTCTGCCGAGGTGAGCATGGAAATATCGAGGCTTCCGAAGTGTTGCAGGCACACAAACATTCCGATGAGGAAGGCAAGGTCACCGATACGGTTGACGATGAACGCCTTTTTTCCGGCAGCGCAGTTGGCATCATCTTCATACCAGAATCCGATGAGGAGGTATGAGCAGAGACCTACGCCTTCCCAGCCGATGAACATCAACAGCAAGTTGTCGGCGAGTACCAGTAACAGCATGAAGGCGGTGAAGAGATTCAGGTATGAAAAATAGCGGTGATACCCGGGATCTCCCTTCATGTAGCCGATGGAGTAAAGGTGGATCACAGAACCAACCCCGGTGATCACAAGACACATCACCGCCGCGAGACCATCGAAATGCAACGCGAACGGAACCTCGAGAGTCCCTTCGAGCCAGATCCAGGGGAATCCATTCCAGTGCAGTGCATTGGCCCCGTCAACGAGTCGGCTCCAGGCCGCATAAGAGACGACAAAGGACAGCACCGGTAGAAGACAGGCGATGACGGAGACGGTCTTGTGCCCCAGTTTGCGACCGAGCAATCCGTTGATCAGGAAGCCGAGGAAGGGGAGAAGCACTATCCAGAGCAGATTGGTATCCAAATCGCCCCCCCTCAGTTATTCAACCGGCACAGTGTGCGCAGATCGATCGATTGCCAGCGTCGCCAGATGACAAGCAGTAACGACAGGCCGATGGAAGCTTCAGCAGCAGCGACTGCTAGCACCATCAGCGTGAAGATTTGACCTCCGTGTTCTCCTGCAGGCGCGCCCAGAGCATGGACGCGACCGAATGCAACGAGTGCGATGTTGACCGCATTGAGCATCAACTCGAGCGACATCAAAACGATCAGGATGTTGCGCCTGGCGAGAACTCCGTATGTTCCGATGCAAAACAGAAGAGCACTCAGGTACAGGATGGAGGGGAGGCTAAACATCGGCGGTCACCGCTCCTTCCTCGGACTGTAGTGAGTTTTTCGCGCTACTCTTTCTTCGCATCGTTAGATGCACAGCACCAATGATCCCGACCAGAATCAGTATCGATGTGACCTCGAAGACCAGCAGATGGTTATGGAATAGTTCGAGTCCGAACGCAGCGATGCTTCCATGAGAGAGGGGGATCTCTGCCATCGCCGGAATCCCTCCTTCAATGGCGAACTTGTTCACTTCCGCAGAGTTGGAGATGGCGAACGCCAGCAGTGAGAAGAGCAGCAACGCCACGCCAGCGGCGAAGGCGCTCTCAATGGCTCCGCCTTCTTCGGGCAGGTTTCCCTCGCGCGGATTGATCAACATGATCACGAACAGGTACAGCACCATGATGGCGCCCCCATATACAAGCAGTTGCATGAAACCAAGGAACGGCGCATCGAGCAGCATGAACATCACAGACACAGTCGCTAGCATCACGATGAGAAACAGCGCCGAGTAGATCGGATTGCGTCGTGTGACCACCAGTAGCGAACTGATGACCGCGCCGGCGGCAACGGTAGCAAAAACAAGATGTTCTAGCCAAGGGCTCAGCACTTCATCCCCCTACTCTGCACCCCGATGCCTTCAAGGACATCAGAGGGACAGGAGTTTTTCTTTGTCGTAGATCTTTTCACCACGTGTTCTTGAAGGAATGTTGTAGATAGGCGTGAGTTCGATCGCATCACAGGGGCACGCCTCCTCGCACATTCCGCAGTAAATACAACGCATCATGTCGATGTTGAAGATCCGTGGTCTCTTTTCTCGGTCATCCCAGGGAGCTTCCTCGGCGACGATCTCGATGCAGAATGCTGGACAGGCAGTGGCGCACAGAAAACAAGCAGTGCATTTCTCTCGACCGAGCTCATCTCTTTTCAATCTGTGTTCTCCACGATATCCGGGGTAGGGAGTTCTCTTCTCCTCCGGGTAATGGATCGTGTTGGGCTCCCGGCGCAGGACATGGGCCAGGGTATTGGCGAGTCCTTTGATAACGGGGAGTGCAAAACTCGCCTTCTTACGAGGTTCAGTGGTCCCGGTGCGGGTTTCGTCTTGTTTCTCGCTGGCATCATCATGGTTGGCCATGCGAACTCCGTTCTTGCTTTTACTTACCAGGGTAAGGGGATCAACCAGTTCCAGCCCATCACCCCGGAGGTTGCAGTCAAGCCGAGGTTTAATAGCGAAAAGGGAATGAACACCTTCCAGCCGATGTTCATCAATTGGTCATAGCGGAATCTCGGTAGGGTCCAACGGACCCAGATGTAGAAAAACAGTAAAACTGTCAGTTTGACGGTGAAGATGAAGACGCTCAGCGCTACGTCTCCAAAGGTCGGAGAGGTTGGAATCTCGATCCAGGGGACGCTCCAGCCGCCGAGGAACATGGTGACCATCAGCCCTGACATCGTAATCATCGCTATGTATTCACCCATGAAGAAGGTGGCAAACTTCAAACCGCTGTATTCGGTGTGGAAACCGCCCACCAGTTCCGCTTCGCACTCGGGAAGATCGAACGGAAGCCGGTTGGTTTCGGCAAATGCGGCGACCAGGAAAACGACGGCAGCGATCGGTTGCTGGAACAGGTTCCATTGCACCAGTCCCAGTGTCGTTGCTCCCCATTGTTGCCGTACGATTTCGTTGAGATCCACGGTCTGGGCTGTCATCAAGATCGCGATGATGGATAGTCCCATCGCGACCTCGTAGCTGATCATCTGCGCCGAGGCGCGGAGGCCGCCGAGCAGCGAATATTTGTTGTTGGATGCCCAACCGCCGAATGCCAATCCGTAAACCGAAAAGCTTGAGATGGTCAGCAGAAAGATCACTCCTACCCCGAAGGAAGCGACCTGCAGGTCGATACCGACCGGGATTACCGAGAAGGCAATGACCGCCGGAGCGTAGACCAGAAACGGAGCCATGCGGTAGATCCACTTGTCCGCTCCCTGGGGAGTCAGATCTTCCTTGAATGCGAGTTTGATGACATCGGCAAGCGGTTGGAGCAAGCCGACCGGCCCGACCCTGTTGGGTCCAATCCGGTCCTGGATCCACGCGGAGATCCTGCGCTCGAAGTAAACAAGGCCCGGAACGATGTGCAGGATCACAACCAAGATGACGACAGCCTTCAGTGCCGGAATGACTGGCCAGAAGATTGTGTCTGCAGTGGTCATCTGGTGCCTCCCTTCGAATCGACGCGAGCGCGCCGTCTCGAAAGGGGGAGTCCACCATCGCCTAGATCGCTGTGGCTATGCTGGGAAAATGCTTTGATGTTTTCAGCGAGTTCCCTGAAGACTCCAGCGGCCGACAGGCACCGAGTTCTGATTTCGCAAGCCATCTGCACCTGTTGCAATCGGACCAGTTCGGGACAGAAAGGCTCATCGCCCGGTTTCCAGCACGAACGGGCCCGCTGGAGGCGACCATCCTCGTTGATCCAGGTTCCTTCCTTCTCGAGAGGAGCGGTAGCCGGAACAACCAGAGATGCTCCCTTGAGCCAGTCACCATCCATCACCGAGAAGACGATGCGCTTCCTGGCCTTCCGGATAGCTTCGCTCCAACTGGATCCAGGACCCTCCTCTGCGGGTCCGCCACAGAAGGCAATCAAGGTGGAGACCTTTCTCGAGTCGAGGGCCTTGAGCAGATCCTTGCCGTCCTTGCCGAAAACCTTGGAGCCGAAGATCTTTTCGGCGCCACGTCGGTTGGGATGCTTGGCGCTACTGATGGTGAATCCGGAGGGGAACTGCTCGGCAGTCCCTTTCGGTGGCAACCAACCGCCGACGATCGAATCTGGAATCGAACTGGAAAGTCCGTGAATCAGTGACAGTTCCTCACAGGTGAGGAACGGATCGATCAGGAATGCGACTTTTTTTGCACGGCTGACAAAATCAGCCAGTGTTGAAGTGGCACTGTCGTCTTCGAGCTCCTGGTTGGCGGTTCTCGCAGTGGTGAGGCGATTTTCCGAATACAGATGTCTCCAGCCGTATCTTCCGTGATCACACATCCACCAGTCGTTGACCTCGAGATTTTCTCTTGGCAAGAGGCGTTTGACATAGCCATCGAGCGTTTCGACCTCGATGTTACAGCCACGAGCGCAGCCGCCACAAACGGAGTCCCTTCGGTCCATGTTCCAGACTCTGGCTTCGAACTTGAAGTCCTCGGAGATCAGCGCACCCACGGGGCAGATGTCCACCGTGTTGCCGGCCATGGCGTTGTCGATGGGGATCCCCGGAAACACATCGACCACTGCGCGGTCTCCACGTTCCACCACACACAGTTCGCCGGTACCGCTGATCTCATCACAGAACCGTACGCACCGTGTACAAACGATGCAGCGATTGCCCCAGATCGAGATGGTCGGTCCCAGTTCTTTGGTATGGCGGATGTTCTTGTCCTCGACGAAGCGACTGCGGTCCGGTCCGTGGGTGTAGGAGTGATCCTGCAGGATGCATTCGCCGGACTTGTCGCAAACAGGGCAATCGAGAGGATGGTTGATCAGTTGGAATTCCATGACGGAGTTCCTCGCTTCGACGGCCACGTCGCTGTCAGTTTTGATTTCCAGCCCGTCCGCGATTCTTTCGGAACAGGCGATGATCGGCTTGGGCGAGCGATTGCTCTCGACCATGCAGATGCGGCAATTGCCGGCGATGGAGAGACCCGGGTGGTAACAGAAATCGGGGATATCCACACCATGTTCCCTGGCCGCTTCCATGATGGTCATGCCAGTTGGATTTTCTACTTCCTGACCGTTGAGGAGCCAGCGCGTCATCGGTGTGTCGCCTCTAGCCATGAGATGCTCCTCCTCCCACCGTAGAAAGGTGGCGTTTCTTCCAGGCAGGGCTGCCACCGTTCTCGATGGCGGCGACAAAGTCATCACTGAATTTGGTCACTATCGACTGGGCAGGGAATGCTGCTGCATCGGCCAGAGCGCAGATCGTCTTTCCGAGCATGCGGTCACAGACATCGTGAATCAGTTCGAGATCTTCCATTCGACCTTCACCGTGGGCGATGCGCTGGACGATTTTCTCGAGCCATCCGGTACCCTCCCGGCAGGGAGTGCATTGGCCACAGGATTCATGATGATAGAAACGCATCACGTTGAGTAATGCATCGACCATGCAGGTGGAGTCATCCATCACGATGATTCCTGCAGAACCAAGCATCGTCCCGGCAGCAGCGAGGGAATCGATGTCCATCGCCACGTCACATTCCGCGGCAGTAAGAACGTGTGCCGAAGTGCCTCCTGGAATCACCGCTTTCAGTTTGCGGCCTTTCCAGACCCCTCCTGCGTGTTTGTCGATGAGAGTTCGCAAGGGGATCCCCATCGGCAGTTCAAAGGTGCCCGGTTTCTCGACATGGCCACTGACACAGAACAGTTTCGGCCCTGGCGACTTCTCCGGGCCGATCGAACGGTAGGCCTTGGCGCCGACCTCCAGGATGTAGGGCAGGTTCGCCAACGTCTCGACATTGTTGACCACGGTGGGGCACCCGAACACGCCCTCGACAGCAGGGAAGGGAGGTTTCAACTTGGGCTCGCCTCGGTATCCCTCGAGCGAGGTGAGCATGCCGGTTTCCTCGCCGCAGATGTAGGCGCCAGCACCCCGGTGGATGGTGACATCGATCTTGATGCCGGAGCGGAGGCAGTTGTCGCCGAGGATTCCAGCCTTGTAGGCCTCGTCGATCGCCTGCTGCAACCTCTCGGTGGCGAACACGAACTCACCGCGTATGTAGATGTAAGCATGCTCGATGGCCACCGCCTTGCAGCAGATGATGATTCCCTCGAGCAGGATGTGCGGGTTCTTCTCCATGATCAGCCGGTCCTTGAAAGTTCCCGGTTCCGACTCATCTGCATTCACGACGAGGTACTTCGGTTTCTTGGAGTTCTTGGGAACGAAGGCCCACTTGACCCCGGTGGGGAAGCCGGCTCCGCCTCGTCCGCGCAGGTTCGAGGCCTTGACCTCCTCGATCAGATCATCCGGAGCCCATTTCTTGAGCGCCTTTGCCGCCTGCTTGTAGCCGCCTTGCTTCTTGTAGAAGGCGAGCGTGTGGCAATTCTTCTTGCCGATGTCAGCAGTGCAGATCTTCTTGAATCTCATCCGTTGACTCCTTGCGATGCTTCGGAGCGCAACTGCTCGATCAACTGATCGACATCCTCGAGGGTGAGTCCCTCGTGATAATCATCGTTGCATTGCAACATCGGTGCTGTATCGCAGGAGCCGAGACACTCCACTTTCGACAGCGAAAAGAGACCGCATTCGGAGGTTTCGCCCGGACTGATTCCGAGTCGTTCGGAGATCCTGGTGACTACATCCTCGGAGCCCCGGAGAGCGCAGGAAAGGGTGCTACAGACCTGCAGATGGAACTTGCCGGTTCCGGCCCGGCGATAGTGGGTATAGAAGGTCACGACACCGAAGACAGCGGCAGGAGAGATCTTCATCAGATCGGCTACATAACGCATCTCGGCAACACCGAGCTCGCCGAATTGCTGTTCGGCGAGACGAAGAGTGGGCAGCAGAGCTGCCCTGCGAGTCGGGTAGCGCGATAGAAACCACTTGTACTGTTTCATCGCCTCGCGGGAGAAGGAGGGGGTTTGGGCCAAGGTGATCCTACCTGTCCAGTTCGCCAGCGATGACGTGGAAACTCGAGAGGATGGCCACCGCATCGGAAAGCATCCCGCCCTCTACAACGCGTGGGAAGATCGCGTAGTTGTAGAGGGAAGGGGGGCGAACACGGAGTCGATAAGCGGTATCCGTTCCATCGGAACAGAGGAAGTAACCCAGTTCGCCACAGGGTGCCTCGGTTGCGCTGTAGATGGATGCTCCAGGTTTCGGTTGGATTCCATGTCCTAGCATCACTAACTTGAAGTGGTGGATCAACGATTCCATGTCGTTGTGAACCGCATCTTTTGTTGGAAGGCTGGTCTTGAAATCATCGTGGACGACCGGACCGTCAGGAAGAGTCGCCATCGCTTGCCGGATGATCTCGAGTGATTGTTCGATCTCTTCCATGCGCTGCATGTAGCGGGAGAAGCAGTCTCCCTCGGTCTGCAACGGCACTTTGAAATCGTACTGTTCATATCCGAGGTAGGGCATATCCCGGCGAACATCCATGTCGAGGCCGCTGGCGCGTGCGACGGGCCCACTGAGACCCCAGGAACGAGCATCTTCGGCGCTGACGATCCCGATGTCCTTGACGCGGTCGACAAAGATCTTGTTGTTGAGGAGCATCGTATGGATTTCATCGATCAGCGGTGGGAACTCATCGAGGAAGGAGTAAACGAGGTCGGGAAAGAACTCCGGTACATCCCGGATGATGCCTCCGACCCTTGTCCAGGAAGTGGTCAACCGAGCTCCGCAGACTGCTTCGATGATGTCGTAGATCAGTTCACGCTTCTCGAAGGCCCATAGCATGATGCTGAAGGCTCCCAGGTCCATCCCTTGCAATCCCACGCACAGGATGTGGTCGGCGATTCTCGACAGTTCTGACATGATAACCCGAAGTGATGCGCAGCGAGGGGGAACATCGATGCCGAGCAGATCCTCGACAGCGACCGAATAGCCGACATTGTTGTTGATCGCCGAGAGGTAGTTCATCCGATCGGAAACAGTGACCCACTGCTGGTAGGTCAAGTTTTCCCCCAGTTTTTCGAAGCCGGTATGAAGAAATCCGATCTCCACGTCCGCCTCTCTGATGGTTTCGCCCTCGAGAGTGAAGATGCTCCGAAGCGTCCCGTGAGTGGCCGGATGCTGGGGGCCGAAGTTCATGACCAGTTTGCCATCGCCCTCATCCTCGACGATTTGCACCGTCGAAGAAGATGAAATACCTGAACGGTAATCGCGCCAGCCCTTGGCGAGTTCCTTTTCCACTGTCTTTACCGTTGGGACGGGAGTGTCTCGCCCTTCACTTGCGGGGCTTGGAGTCACGTTCGACCTCCTCGATGTATTCAGGTGTGTGCATCCCGCGCCCGATACTGGTCGGGTAGTCCGTCGGTTCCTCTTCGACCATCTGATCTCCACGAGGGACAACTCGCGGGAACTGGCGCCGTTCCCCGCGACCTGTCAGGGGGTAATCCTTGAGCAACGGAAAGGCGGGAAAATCCTCGGGCATCAGCAGTCTCCGAAGATCTGGATTGCCTTCGAAGACTATGCCGAACATGTCATGAGTTTCTCGTTCACCCCAGCGTGCTGAATTCCACAGATCCACCACCGAGGAGAGGGTGGGGTCACTCTCTCCGAGCCAGACGTGCAGCCGGAACTGGTCGCGGCGGGCGCCAAGTCGACGGAGTACGTAAACGACCTCGAACCGTTCGAGTGTGTCTTTACCGAGATAGTCGATCGCCGTGACATCGACGAGGAAGTCGTAACCCTGTTCGTGCCTGAAGTTTTCCAGCAGTGACCGATGGTTGGGCGCCTTGCAACTGAGCTGGGTCTGGCCCCGGTGCTCAGTGGTATCGAGAATCAAGTCCTGCAGGGAGGGAGGGAGGGCAGCGTGTGCCGGGTATTGCTCGGACATGTCAACTTCCGTGCTTTCCGCTATCGATTCTCTCTTCGCCGACCACCTTCTGAATTTCGAACAGCGCGTCCAGCAGGGACTCCGGTCTCGGTGGGCAACCGGGGACGTAAACATCGACCGGCATGAACTGGTCGACACCCTGAATCATCGTGTAGGTGTCAAAAACTCCACCACAAGAAGCACAAGCACCCATCGAGATGACCCATTTCGGTTCCGGCATCTGACGGTAGATCTTTTGCAGGACCGGCATCATCTTGATACAGATACGGCCGCTGACGATGAGGAGATCTGCCTGTCTTGGCGAGAATCGCACCACCTCGGCACCAAAGCGGGAGATATCGTAACGGCCCGAAAAGGTGGCCATCATCTCGATGGCACAACAGGCGGTACCAAAAGGCATCGGCCACAGAGCGTTCTTGCGACCCCAGTTGACGATGGCATTGACGGTTGTGGTAAGAAATCCCTCACCACCCATGAGACTCTCTAGTCCCATTCGAGAGCTCCTCTCTTCCACAAATACAATAATCCCCCGGCCAGCACGAAGATGAATATGCCCATCTCGGCCAGTCCGATCACCCCCAATTGCTGGTAAACAACCGCATAGGGCAGCAGGAATACGGTTTCGATGTCGAACAGTATGAACAGGATGGCGACCAGGTAGAACTTGACGGTGAAGGGCTCACGAGCGCTGTCGAGCAGCGGGACACCACACTCGTAGACGCTTTCCTTCTGTGAATCCTTTCGGCGTGGTCCAAGCACCTCCGAAAGAAATAGCATTCCTAGGCCCACGACGATGGCCAACGTTGCATAGACTACGATGGCGAGCAGGTCACTGCTTTCTCCAGCAGCCAGGAGCATGATGACCTCCCGACTAGCAGCGTTGCCGATGAGCGCGTCGATCACTGAACCTCCACATCTGGTTGCGATTAGATTCTATTCCACGGGGGGAACGGGGAAAGAGAACTCGAAGGAATTCCGGGCAGGAACTACCAGTTGCGAAGTCAGGTCGATGGCCAGGCTCAGGAACGAACGGACCCGGACAGTCGAGCCATCAGATCCCGGATGGAGGCAGTAGGGATCTGGCCGACGGGGGCGATGTTCCAGCCCAGTGGGGCTACATCAGCGGGATCTCCCTGGGCCTCGATCAGATCGGACTGGATGCTCCTGAGGATCTCCAGCGACCGTTCCAGACACTCTGGCTCCCCGAGCGCATGAAGTTCCTGTTCCAGAGCGTCTGGAATTTTTACCCCCAGATAGCGAAGGAAAGCGAGATTCCGGTGCCTTCGGACCGGGCACAGGCTGACCAGAATGGGGCAGTATCGAGCAGGCGAAGCCTCCCGGACCATCTGGTGGCGCAGTTCGATGATCTCCGTCGGGTCGTAGATGATCTGAGTGGTGAAGAAATCGGCGCCGCTCAGCGCTTTTTGCTCCATGCGGACTGACTCGGGTATCGGGCTGCCTTCGCGACCGGGGATGCAGATGTTGCCGATCTTGAGGCTTTCCTTGCCGAACTCGGTCCGGATCGCAGCATTGGCCTCGGGCACGGGAGGGCCGGGCCAGGGCTTGCGTTCATGAGGGGCACCGACGAGTACGATGTTGCGAATTCCATATCCGGCAACCGTCTCACGGATCCAGTCCATCAACGCCCCGATCGGTTTGAAGGAGACCACGTGATTGATGATGACCGGCAGGCCCAGTTCGTCCTGAATTCGCCTGCCCAGTTCTCTCGGTTGCATCCTGGGGGAATACTGCCGGGTTCGTATTCCCTGGTCATTGCGGTTCTCTTCATCGTGAATTTCTGGAATGTTGACGGCATCGAAATCGCCATCGGAGACCAACCTACGCACTCTCGAGATTCGACTGTAGAGTCCCTCCAGCCCGCTATCGAGGGTCGGAGGGACCACCTCGAGGATGGTTGATCCAGCAGCTTCCCATTCCATAGTTGCTCCCCCCGTGCCCCGGACAGGGGCTTCTTATTTGGTGGTGAAATCAGGCCTGCGCTGTCTCGTACCTCGCCGAGACCGTGTTCCAGTCGACCACGTTCCAGAAAGCTGCGATGTAATCCGGCCGGCGGTTCTGGTAGTTGAGGTAATAAGCATGCTCCCAGACATCGAGACCGAGCAAGGGAGTGCCAACACAATCGACAACGCCCGCCATCAGCGGGTTGTCCTGGTTGGCTGTCGAGCAAACGGCAACCGTGCCTGAGCTTGAAAGGCACAGCCACGCCCAGCCACTTCCAAATCGTGTCTTCGCAGCATTGGCGAAGACTTCCTGGAAGCCCTCGAAGTTGTCGAAACTGCCATCGATGGCACTGGCGAGATCTCCGGTGGGCGTCCCTCCTCCGTTCGGGTTCATCGATTTCCAGAACATATCGTGATTGAAATGTCCACCGCCGTTGTTCTGGACAGCGCCCCGGATCGTTTCGGGCACCTCCTGGATGTTGCGGCACAGGTCGGAGATATCGCACTCCTGTAGTGATGCATGATCTGCCAGTGCGCCATTGAGATTGCTGATGTAGGCGGCATGGTGCTTACCGTGATGAATCTCCATGGTTCGCGCATCGATGTGCGGTTCGAGTGCATCGAAGGAGTAGGTGAGTTCTGGTAACTGGAAAGCCATCGACTTCTCCTCTTGAAACGCTGTCTGCTTGGAACAGGGATACAACAATGTCCCCAATACCGGAGCCTAAAGGGCTAAATAGGTCGAATCAACTATCGAGGACCAGACGGATCTGACTCGCCCTCGGGAAATCAATGACAGGGACTTCTGTTCAAACTGTAGAACCAGCATCTGGCGAGAAATACCGTCAATCAAAGACAACCGAGGTCGTCATCGGTCGGATCTTCACCCGTTGCCGGGAACGGAGCTGGCGGAGGCTCAGAACCGGAGAAGAGGTGCTGTAGTACCGTGATCACATCAGAGATGTCGAGGCCACCGTCATCATTTGCGTCGGCAGCATCGGGACAGGGGAACGGAATCCCCTGCCAGCAACCTGCTACGATCGTTTCTGCATCCGAAATATCGATGACTGCATCGAGATTGGCATCGCCTCGGATGAAGTGATTTACCCAGGTGGCGCTGGCATCGATGAGGTTTTCGACCGGCACCTGATCGATGAAGGATTGCCCCTCGGTCAGCTGGAAGTTCCAGGAGCCTGGTGCGCTGACAGGTCGTGCAATGATGAGTACGCCCAGGATGGCTCCCGACAGCGAGGGGAGCGGACCTGCCGTCGACTCGAGCGTCAATTGAATTCCGCTGTCAGTGCTCTCCTCGAGCAGAGTCCACTCACCTTGTGTGGCGTCATCGAAGTCAGAACCGTCGATGAGGATCTCGCAGAGGATCCATTCGTCGTACTCGAGCCCCATGGAGAAGGTGGTAGCGGCAGCATCGGTCCAGACTCGTATCGGTAAGCTGAGAGTCGTATCCAGGGCGGTACCCAGGCGACTCTCGATCATGTAGAGCGGGAAATTGTAGAGCATGATTTCGCCCGGGATCACCACGGGAATCACGTTGTTGCCGTAGATCGAGGTGATCAGTATCGGGCTGGCTTCGTTCGAGACACCGCCGACCCCGGTCGCTACTGATCCTCCCTCAGGGATCAAATCCCCGTCGATCAGAGATAATTTCAGGTAGGCAGCGAGAACACCACTTCCAGCAGGAAGGGGAAGTCCTCCGGCGTAGATCACCTGGAGACCGAAAAACGGCGGAAAGTTGGGGCTCGTGATGGTAATTGGATCGAGGTTCTCACTGACGGTTCCGGTGTATTCGATCCCATCGAAGGCGAGAACCAGTTCGTCGTATTCGAGACCCATCTGCCAGGAGAGAACATCCTCGTCGCTGGTGATGTAGACGGGAACAAGCGCGTGATCTTCACCAGGCAAGATGATCGCATCGCCCAGTTCGATGACAGGTCCATCGATACCGCCGGCGGCGACCTGGGCTTCGATCGACCCGTTCGATAAACACAGCAACAGCAGCCAGCACAAGACGGACACGCCCTTGCCCTGGTCGAGCAATCTGTGCGGCCAGAAAGGTGATGGAGTCTGGCGACGTTCTGCATCCACATGGCGTGCCACGAGCACACTCCTGTCGAGGACCGATGCGAATCGGTCATGGGCTCTTGGGGGCGGATCATCCCGACTCCTCGAAGAGTACGAGACGGTCCTACCCCTTGATTCTAACTGCCCCCGGATGCGTGTAAAGCAGCGCCCCGGGGAGGTTTCCGTGACTTTGCCACCCTTGACATGGCATCCTTGCACACCTAGGTTCATCCGGAATGGTCGTGCAACAGGACCACCGAATTCGTGAACAGGTGGCCTGCCGGTGCGCTCCCATCGACAAGTTGGGCCCACTTCTGACCGCGCCAGGGTGACATAACTGCTACCCTGGAAGGGGGTTGTGTGAATCAGGCAGGATCTGGTGCAGATCGCGAGACCCGCTCGGCGGGCGATTTCCCGGACTGTCTGCTGCAACCACAGAAGCGTCTTCAGCAGCTCATCCTGGCCCGGATCGAGGTTCTGAGGCCGGATTCGTTGCATCGGGCCGTTGTGGCTGCGACTTCCGGCGGTAAACGGCTTCGTCCATCACTGGCGATGTGGTTTGGTGACGCCCTCGGTGTACCGGCTGAGGCTATAGAACCGATCGCCTGTCTCACAGAATGGCTTCACAGCGCCTTTCTGATTCATGACGACATCCAGGATGGAGACCAGTGGCGCCGTGATCGTGAGTCGTTGTGGAAGAGCCATGGAGTGCCGACCGCACTCAATGCTGCTGACTGGCTTCTGTCCGCCGTCTACGAGGAGGTAACTCGCATCGAGGTGGATGAAAATTGCCGAGCCTGGTTGCTTCGATCGGTCCAGGACGTTCACCGCAGAACCGTCGTCGGTCAGCAACTCGATCTCGATGGTCGTGGCGATCCTGCATTCAATCTGAGTTGTTACGAGCAGGCAGTCCAGGCCAAGACGGGTCGCTACCTGGCACTGGGAATGGTCGCCAGTGCCATCGTTGCAGGACTCGATGAGGAAACGATCGATTCCCTATGGCGAGTTGGTGACCAGTTGGGCCCCGCATTTCAGATTCAGGATGACCTTCTCGACATGACGAGAAGTAAGGGACGAGCAGGAGAGGTGGGCAATGATATCCGTGAAGGAAAGCCATCCATCCTCTACGCCCATGCCCTCGAAGAGGGCGATCTCTCCGTCTCGGAATGTGATAGGTTGGTCGAGGTGATGGCCAGGGATCGCGCGCAAACCTCAGATCAAGATGTGGGTTGGGTCATCGACCTTTTCGATCGGTGTGGTTCGGTGGAGTTTGCCCGTCAACAGGCTCGAACCCGTGCCCAGGAGGGGATTCGATTGTTCAAAGAGACGCCGGGGATGTCGTCCGAAGTATGCGATCAGTTCGCCAGCATCGCTCGATTTGCAGTGGAGAGGAACAGGTAATTGAATCCATCAAATCAGATTGCGGTCATCTTCGGGGGTGATTGGGGCGAGCGAGAAGTTTCGATTTGCAGCGCTCGTGCGGTGATCGATTGGCTTGTCGAGGCGAAGTACGATCCCATTCCCGTGCGCTGGGATGAATGTGGCTGGTTCATCTGTACCACTCCCGACGATCTCGAAGAACTATCTGGTGCCGAGTTATCTGATCCCATCGCGGTACTCCAGAGTCTGAGTCGTGACAACGTAGATGTGGTCTTCAATTGCCTTCATGGAGGGGCGGGCGAGGACGGAACTCTCGCTGCGATCCTGACGCTGTTTCGCATGGCTCACACCGGGGCAGGGGTTGCCGGCGGTGCTGTATCAGCGTGCAAGATCACCTTTCGTCAGAGAATGCGCGGCATCGGCCTGAGGGTTCCGACCGGAGCCGTGGTGCACCAAGAGGTGTGGGGTCGTCATCGAAGAGATGTTCTCGCTGGGGTCGATCGAGAGATTCACTACCCCTGTATCGTCAAATATCCACAGGGCGGATCCTCCGAGGGTGTCTCCGATGCCAATGATGAAAAAGAACTTATCGAAGAGATCGACAAGATCTTCGAGTTCTCACAACTGGCCCTGGTGGAGAAGATGATCGTCGGCAGGGAAATCTCGGTGCCTTGTCTCGGTGGAAGACAGGGAGTCTTGCCGCAGATCCTCCAACCGGTAGAGATCGTCTTGCCACCAGGAGAGAGAATCTTCAGTAATGAGCTGAAATACGGCGATCACAAGGCGATTTGCCCGGCAGTACTGGATCCAGAGTTGTGGCACGAACTGGCACGTGAGGTGCGTCAGATGCATCTGGAATTACAACTGGGAACGGCAAGTCGGACCGATCTGATTCTCGATGAGGAAAACAACCCGATCTACCTGGAGACCAATACGGTTCCCGGCATGACCAAAGACAGCCTGTTGCCCTTCTGTGCCAGCAAGACGGGGATCAATGGTCCAGATCTGGTTCGCAAGATGGTCGACATTGCTGTTCACGAGCATCTTGTCCGGCATAGCGGTGCTGCCAGTGCCAGTTGAAATCCCCTCGACCGGGGATATCGAGGCTGTTATCGAGTTGATCGAGGGTGCTGGTCAGATCCTGCTGGAGTACCAGGGCAAAATTCTCCATGTCGAGCGAAAAGGTTTCAGAGATCTGGTCACCGAAGCCGACCGTGCCTCGGAAAAACACATCCTCGCTGGATTGTCGCGACTATTCCCGGCCGATTCGATTCTCGCCGAGGAGTCGGGTGACGTTGCAAGCGGAGGAGAAAGGTGCTGGATGGTCGATCCCCTCGACGGCACCACCAACTACTCACACCGTCATCCGTTTTTCTCCGTTTCTGTCGGACTCATCGATGCTGAAGGGCCGTTGGCTGCAGTGACCCATGCCCCGGTATTGGGGGAAACCTGGTCGGCAATTCGAGCAGGTGGTTGCTGGCATCGCGATGTCAGAACTGGAACTCGACAGCCGCTGACGATCAACTCTTCAGAGGATCTGGGAGTATCTTTGCTGGCGACCGGGTTCAGTTACGAGCGACGTGAACTGGATCACGGAGCGCTAGATGTGTTCGAATCATTGCTTCGACGCGCACGGGAGATTCGCCGCGGCGGTAGCGCTTGCCTCGATCTGGCACACACCGCCTCCGGGGTATTTCAGGGTTTCTGGGAGTTCTATCTGGCTCCTCATGACGTTGCCGCAGGTGCCTTGCTGGTCAGGGAGGCAGGAGGGATCGTCACCGATTCGCGAGGCGGAGATGATTGGCTCACCGGAGGAAGCATCGTTGCCTCCTCGGTTTCCCTTCATCCGATACTGCTGGAGGAGGTCAGTCGCGCAACTCCACCGGCTCGTGAAACTGGAGAAGTGGGGGACTGATGACTTCCCGGCGAGCTCGACCCCTGATCGTACGTGGAGCGAGTGAGAACAATCTTCGTTCGCTCGATGTCGAGATTCCTCGAGAGCGCTTCGTTGTGATGACGGGCGTCAGCGGATCCGGGAAATCGACGTTGGCTCATCAGATCATCTGCCGGGAGGGGCAGCGAAGATTCGTCGAGAGTCTCAGTGCCTATGCTCGCCAGTACCTTGGTCGCCTCGATCGACCGAAAGTGGAGACGGTCGAGGGACTCAGCCCGACCATCTCCATCGATCAGAAGACCATCTCGAGAAATCCGAGATCCACGGTTGGAACCATCACGGAGATCCTCGACATGCTGCGTCTTCTCTATTCGCGTCTGGGGATTCCATATTGCCCTTGCTGCGGCGAGACGATCGAAGGCCGTAGCCGCGATCAGATCGTCAGTCATGCCTGGGACCATCATCAGGGCACGGAGGTGCTCGTATGCGCTCCGATCGTACTGGAGCGCAAAGGCGAGTATCGCAAGGAGATCGAGGATCTGCGAGGTCAGGGGTTTGCCCGCGTCCGTATCGACGATGAAGTCATTCGCCTCAGCGAGGATATCGTTCTTGCACGTTACGAGCGACATACCATCGAGGTAGTCCTCGACAAATTGAAATTGCTGCAGGGGAAACGAGGCCGGTTTGCAGAATCGGTCGAGAAGGCGCTCTCCATCTCTGACGGGTTGGTCAACGTTGTCAGTGGAGATACGTCACAGATTTTTTCGAGTCGCTTCGGTTGTCTGTCTTGTTCGATGTCGTTTCCGGAGATGGAACCGCGTCTATTTTCCTTCAACAGTCCTCAGGGCGCATGTCCTCGCTGTGACGGTCTCGGCAGGAGACGGTCGCCTAACGACAAAACCCTGGTCAAGGACCCCTCCGTCTCGATCGATGAGGGGGCACTGGTACTTCGTCGGCAAGGAAAAGTGATCCGGGGAATCTCGGTGCCGTGGTCACAGTTGCAAAAAGTTGCCCGTGCCGAGCGAATCCCACTCGATCGGCCCTGGAAAAAACTCTCCTCGCGTGCCCGCACGTTACTGCTGGAAGGTTCAGAGGCTGTCGGAGCACGGACTCACTGGAGCGGTTTCATCTCCTTGATGGAAGATGCTTATGACCTCGAGGGTGGAAGAGAACTGGAGCGATATATGCCCTGGAGGACCTGTAGCGCCTGCCAGGGTAGTCGCCTCCAACCGGTCCCGCGTGCCGTTGAGTTCCGAGGGCTTGGAATCGATAAGGTCTGTGCCTTCACCGTCAGTGAGGCGCTGGAGTTTTTTGGTGGACTGGAACTGGACCCGAAAGAGGCGCGAATCGGCCAGTCACTCTTTCCAGAGATACAGACGCGGCTCGAGTTCATGGAGAAGGTTGGATTGGGCTATCTCTCCCTCGATCGATCAGCGGACACTCTTTCAGGTGGTGAAGCCCAGAGGATTCGCCTTGCCAGCCAGCTCGGAAGCGGATTACGTGGAGTTCTCTATGTCCTCGATGAACCTTCTATCGGTCTACATCCTGCCGACAACCAGGCGATGCTCGAGATGCTTCGCGGTCTGCGTGATCTCGGCAATTCGTTACTGGTGGTGGAACATGATCGAAAAACCATCGCAAGTGCTGATCACATCATCGACATCGGCCCCGGTGCCGGGATAGAGGGTGGAGAACTGGTCGCGGAGGGCTCGGTCTCGGCGATCGGTAAGGTCAAGCGATCGATCACGGGACAGTACCTGACAGACAAAAAGCGAATCGAGATACCGAAAAAACGTCGCCAGTCTTCGAGGTCTGTCACCATTCGTGGTGCCAGGATGCACAACCTCAAGAATATCGACGTGGAAATTCCGCTCGGTTCCTTGGTTTCGATTACCGGAGCCAGCGGATCGGGGAAGAGCACCTTGATCCAGAAGATTCTACAACCGGCACTGGCACAACATCTTGCCCTCGTCACAGAACCTCCCGGAGATCACGATCAGGTCGAGGGTCTCGACCAGATCGACAAGATGATCCGAATCGATCAGGGTCCCATCGGTCGCACTCCAAGATCGAATCCTGGTACCTACACGAAGGTATTAGATGACATACGCGATCTATTCGCGCGAACCCCGGAAGCTCGAGCCAGAGGATGGAAAAAAGGACGGTTTTCCTTCAACGTCAAGGGTGGCCGTTGCGAAGCGTGTGAAGGCGCAGGGGTGATCAACATCGAGATGCAGTTCATGGCGGACATCTCCGTGGTCTGCGATGAATGCGGTGGTACTCGTTTTAACGAAGAAACCCGCACTGTTAACTGGCGAGGCCATGACATCTCGCAGGTGCTGGCGCTCTCGATCGAGCAAGCCGCTGAACTATTCGTGGACATCCCGCAAGTCCACCGCACGTTGGCCACCTTGCTGGAAGTTGGCCTCGGATACGTCTCCCTGGGTCAACCGAGCACTACTCTCTCCGGAGGTGAAGCTCAGCGAGTGAAACTGGCCACTGAACTGAGAAAAAGAGGCACGGGCAATACCCTCTATATGCTCGATGAACCCACCACGGGTTTGCACTTTGCCGACATCGAGAGATTGCTGGGGTGTCTTCATGCCCTGGTGGATCGGGGCAACACCGTCTTGATCATAGAGCACTGCATGGACGTGGTGGTACAGGCCGATCATGTCATCGACCTGGGGCCCGGCGGAGGTGCAGCTGGGGGTCAGGTGATTGCCAGTGGTACTCCCGAGGAGGTGGCCCGTTCATCCACCGCCACCGGTAAGGCGCTGGCCGAAGAACTCGGGCTGCGCAAACGAGTGGCGATACGTGGTGGGAAAAAACGTGGTTCGGGCTCTGGCGAATCAGCGGAGCACTTTTTGATCGAGGGAGCCAGACAGCACAATCTGAAGGATGTGAGCGTCAAGATTCCGGCTGGTGAGTTCACCGTGATCACCGGACCCAGTGGATCAGGGAAGAGCACTCTTGCCTTTGACATCCTGTTTGCCGAGGGGCAGCGACGTTACATCGAGAGTCTCTCCACCTACGCCCGTAGATTTATTGGGCAGATGGATCGAGCAGAGGTCGATCGCGTCGAGGGGATCGCCCCTGCCATCGCCATAGATCAGAGGAACCGAGGTTCCAATCCCCGGTCGACGGTGGCGACCTCGACGGAGATATACGATTACCTGAGAATCCTCTTCTCGCGAGCAGGTATGGCCCGTTGCACAACCTGCGGTTCCGAACTCGAGGCCTCGACACCCGCGGCGGCGAGCCGGACGATTCTCGAGCATCGTGAGCAAGCACCCACACTGTTGCTGGCACCCCTCGACAAACCGTTTCCAGCAGCTCAGGAACTGATTCGTGAAGGATATGCTCGCGTTCGAGTCGACGGAACTGTGCTGCGGATCGAACAATTCGCTGATCAGTGTCCCGACGAAGAGATTCAGCAACTCGAGGTCGTTGTGGATCGACTTCGCCCCAGTAAATCTGGACGGGCACGTGTTGCTGAAAGCGTCGAGGAAACCTATCGACGCGGTGGAGATCGCCTGATTGTCGCCGATGCGGATGGGGTTGAACTGCATCGTTTTACTCGTAGACCGTCGTGCCCGTCGGGTCACATGATGTTGGCGGAGGAACTCTCTCCCCGGCTCTTCTCTTTCAATCATCACTCGGGGGCGTGCAGGAGATGCTCAGGGCTAGGAGTCCTGAAGCAGGTAGACCCTCGACGGCTCATCACCGATCCCTCGAAGCCGCTGTTCAAGGGTGCCATGGCTCACCGTCTTGGATCCTGGATCGGTCGAAAGAGTGGCAGGGTTCGTAAGGTGATCGATGCCGCCCTCAGCGCGCATGGGTTCGATCCCGATGATCCGGTGGTCGATCTGGGAGATGACGGGTGGCGTATCATCCTGGAGGGAACCGGCGATCTCTCCTACCCGGTCACTTTCAGGACTCGCCGCGGCAGCGGACGACTTCGACGAGTGACGGGGTCGACCTGGGAAGGACTCGTCAAGCGAGTCTACATCTGGCACCAGCGAGCCAATTCTCCGCGCTGGAGGAAGGCGATCGAGGACCACCTGAGTGTTTCGACCTGTCCAGGCTGTGATGGGGGTCGTCTCAAACCCGAGTTACTCGAAGTGAGGATTGCCGGACAAAATATCTCCGAGGTGTGCAGTCGTACCGTCGAAGAGGCTCTTATCTTTTTCGACCAACTGGAACTCACCGGTTATCGAAAGAAAGTTGCAGACCAGGTCCATCGCGAAGTGGCCAGTCGACTTCGTTTCCTTGACCAGGTGGGGCTCGAATATCTGGCGCTTGATCGTGCGATGGAGACGCTCTCAGGTGGTGAGGCGCAGCGGATCAGGCTGGCGACACAGATCGGCAACCAGCTGGTAGGGGTGCTCTACGTGATCGATGAGCCGACCATCGGGCTTCATCCGAGGGATGTCGATCGATTGCTCGATTCTCTCGAGGCTCTTCGTGACCAGGGCAATACTCTCGTGGTTGTCGAGCACGACTCTCGCACCATACGAAGAGCCGATCACGTCATCGATCTTGGTCCCGGAGCGGGCATCCTCGGTGGTGAGGTGGTCGCCGTTGGCGACGCCGCTGCAATCGAGAAGGTCGAGGCATCGGTCACTGGCAATTACCTGTCAGGACGTGAAGTCGTTTGCGAGATCGGTCCACGTCGAGAGGGAGATGGTGGGGTTCTGAGAGTCGTTGGAGCACGTGCACACAATCTGAAGAATATCGATGTTGAATTCCCAACGGCTAAGTTCACCACCGTCACTGGTGTCAGTGGATCCGGGAAGTCGACCCTGGTGATGGATATCCTTGCTTGTGAACTGGCAACTCGTTTGGCCGCAGCTCGGCCTACGAGTGCTGCCCATGATGACATCGATGGGTATGAAGTTTTCGATGGTCTCGGTGTCATCGACCAGCAACCACTGGGTAGAACACCTGCTTCCAACGCAGCCACCTATACCGGTGTGATGACTCCGATCCGTTCCCTCTTCGCACGTACAGAACTTGCCAGGATGCGCGGCTGGGGCCCCGGACGTTTCTCCTTCAATGTTCAAGGTGGTCGTTGCGAATCCTGTGAGGGGAAAGGTGGCCACCTCATCGAAATGCACTTTCTCAGTGATGTCTGGATTCAGTGCGAGGGGTGTCGAGGGAAACGCTACGAAAAGGAAACACTCACGGTTCGGTGGAAGGGACACAACATCGCCGATGTTCTGGAGATGGACGTTCAGAAGGCGCTGGACCTGTTCGAGGACATTCCTTCGATTGCGACGATGTTGAGAGCGCTGCGAGACGTGGGTCTGGGCTATCTCTCACTGGGTCAGCCGGCGACCACTCTATCAGGGGGTGAGGCGCAACGGGTCAAACTGGCGTCGGAACTGGGGCGTCGATCTCGAGGCCGCCGAATTTACATCCTGGATGAACCCACTACCGGTCTGCATTTCTCTGATGTCAGTTTGCTTGTGAAGATGCTGCACCGATTGGTGGATCGAGGCGATACGGTCATCGTCATCGAACACGACCTGAATCTGATCGCTGCTTCTGATCATGTCATCGATCTGGGTCCTGAGGGGGGTGACGGTGGTGGTGAAGTGGTGGCAAAGGGAACCCCTGAGCAACTGGTGCAATCCCGCCGAAGCCATACTGGTAAGGCACTGAGGGAGACACTGACGCATTTGCGTAAATGGACGCGGGCATCAGGCCGAGAAAACTAGCGTGGAACCGCCAGGTCTTGCGTACGTTCGAGCAGGGTATTTTCCAGATCGCCCTGCCGTTTAAGGCGCTCGCCAAGGTTCTGCAGAGCCCCTTCCAACTTCTCGAGGACATCCCTGTCCTCGCCTCTCCTGTCGAGGAGGTCGCGCACCTGTTCGGTGGCTCTGCGCACTTCCAGCGCACCCTCGGCATATCGATTGGCGCACTCGTGGAGTGCGATGAAGGCGCTTTCTCGGTCGCCAGGAGCATTGAGGATTCTCCAGGGGCGACGTCTCAACTCGGCTGCTAACTGGTGGAGGTTATGACTGGTGAATTGAAGGTTTTCGATGGTTGAACGAAATGGTGCCCGGTTCTCGTGAAGGACTTGATCGATGCTCAGAAGCAGGTCCTCTCCTTTTTTCCCCGCCCGGGAGATGGAATCCATCAACTCGGGAAGTGATTGGCTATGAGCCCGGAGTTCAATCAGAATTTCTTCTGCTTGTTGCATCGAGGACAGTATTGGAGCCCGGCCGTCTCGAATCAGTATGCGAAATTCCTCTGCTGTGTCACGAACACTATGACCGGCATCTCCGAGCTTTCTGAGCGTCTCGTGCAACCCATCTTCTCCAGTGATTATCTTGAATAGTGCGGTCATCGCCTCGGCGGTGTGGCGTAAACTGTTCAGTGTGCTCAAGTACTCTGCATCAGCCCCTCCAGTGGGGTCGTACTGCATTCGAAGTACTCCGTTTCGAGAGATGGGAGTCCCGGTTCCTGGTCGGATATCGAGAGAACTCTCACGATTCGCATCGGTACGGATTTCCAGTCTGCTGTCGTCTGTGATGAGGGAACGAATCCCACTCTGTAAAGACGCAACGACTTTGATCATCGGTGGATTGTTCTGCGGGTTACTACTGGCCTTGGACTGTGCCCTGGCGATCTGTTGGCCGTTTTGACCGATCAGTTCCAGGGTTTCGATCGTTCCGACCGGAACACCACGGAAACTGATCTCGTTACCGGGGCGCAATGAAGCGGCATGATCGAGCAGGATGGTCAGGGAATCCGAGTTCCCGCTGGCGTGGGGGGGGGCGATGAGTCCGGAGAAGACCACGGTGACGAGGCACAGGCATGAGATCATGCCGAAGGTTGTCAGCCATCTTGGGTAGAGTGGTGATTCGTTGCTCATCTGTCGATTTCTCCCCGCAACTGGCACTACCGGACGGATGCACCTCGATGCCCGCTTGGGCAAGATGACACCTTCTTTCTTCTTTCGACCGGGGAGGGGAGCGACTTGAGGGTTATTTCAGGAAGCTGGAACCAGGAACACCTCGTTCCACCACTTCTGGAATTCCTCAGTCGACTTTCTGCGCTGCTGTGGCTTAGCCAGGTAGTCATAAGGAGGGGCAGAATCTCTTCGATCTCCCGCCAGCATCAGGATGGCAGAGCGAGCATTGAAGCGCACCCAGCGATCGGAATCGTTGAGCAAGGGAAAGAGATGGGGAACATTGCTGCGATTGCGGGTTCCCAGGATGGCGTGGATGGTTTGGATCCTGATGACAGGATCTTCCGCATACAGATTCGGCCAGGGGCTGCCGTCAGAACTGCGCAAGTTACCGCTCTGACACGAGCAGCAACAAAGTGCCAGCAGAACCAGCATGATCGACAGCGGGAAGCGACGCGGATCGGTAGCAAAAATCCTGACGAGCATGAAACTCCTCTCTCCTCACAACGGGCTGTTTGGTTGCGTACATCCTTGAGAATTCTGAAGGCCGGGTCAAGTCTCAGTGAGGTGGAGCCCCGGAAGGGGAGGTGATAGGCTCCCAGCCAAGACCGGCAGGCGAAAGGAGACGACTTGCAGCCCCTCAATTGCGACTATCTCGTCGTAGGAGCCGGTTCTACCGGTTTGGCGGTGGTCGATCACCTGCTGCGTCGAGAAGCCGGTTCCGTCGTGCTCGTCGATGCTCTCGAGATAACCCTCGCAGGCGAAGTTGGTGGTTTGCTGGAAGATCCCGCCTGATGAAAAAACCGAGCGCGCGCCCCTGTTCCTGGACCTGGATCGAAGGCGAGGTGATGCCGACGACCAGTGCCAGTATCGGCGTCCTTGATCGCGGTTTTCTCTACGGCGATTCCATCTTCGAGACTCTGCTGGCCCGGAAACTGCAACCGATCTTTCTGGATGATCATCTCCAGAGGTTGCGTGAAGGTGCCGATCGATTACGGCTGCCTTTTGAGTACGCCGATGATTCTCTGAGAGAATTCATCGATGAGCTCCTCACCCATCATCCACCTGAGCAAGATGTGGTTGTTCGTATTACCTTGACGCGAGGTGATCGGATCGACGGCGAGATCGGAATCGTCTCGTCCATTCCTCGTCTGGTGGTTATGAGTACGACTGTGGATTCGAGTACCGATTCACGCTCCACCGGAATCGAGTTGTTGGTGGCCAAGCGAAGAAAGATACCACCGGCTTGTCTCGATCCCAACGTCAAGAGCGGTAACTATCTCGCATCGATTCTGGCCAGGAGCGAAGCTCAACTCGCGGGTGCCGAGGACGCCATCATGCTTTCTCTCGATGGAATTGTCACCGAGGCGACATCAGCGAACCTGTTCTGGATCGCAGATGGTACGGTTTACACCTGCTCCGATGACCTGGTACTTCCCGGAATCACCCGTAAGAAAATTCTTTGGCTTCTCGAGGACGGTGAGATTGATTTCGAGACGGGCCATTATCCCCTCGAGCATCTTCTCGCTGCGGACGAAGCGTTCCTGACCGGTTCCATCTGTGGAGTGGATCCGATCGGTTCGATACAGCAGCGGCTCCTGAGGAGTCCACAGGATCGATCCTGGAGTCGTCGGCTGCAGCAGCGTTACGAGGACCTGATCGTCGCAGAGATATCGGGGCGTATCCGATGACCCAACCGATCTGGATGCCCGATCCCGATATGGTGGAACAGACCCGGATCGCGAAATTGATGCAATCGTCGGGGCGCCCCATCGATCGGCAGCGAGTCGATTCATCGATCCGGGAGTTTGTTCGCTGGAGCCAGCGAGATCCTCACCACTTCTGGCCAGCAGTACTCGAAGATCTCGGTGTCGTGTGGTCGCGTCCCTATGAACAGGTCGTCGATGTCACCAATGGACCCGAGAGAGCTGATTGGTTCGTGGGGGGGCAGACGAGCATCGGGCTCAATTGCATCGATGTGCCTGCGACACAGGTGCCGGATCAACTGGCGCTGATCGCCGAGGACGAGAGTGGAAATGCTCGTCGCTGGACATTTCTCGAGGCCTCACAGGAGATCAACCGTCTGGCAAATCTGCTGCGGCACCTGGGCATCGAACGTGGCGATCGCGTTGCATGCCTGATGCCGATGGTCGGCGAGGTGGTCTTCGCGATGCTGGCGACGATGAAGGTTGGAGCCATCTTCATTCCCATCTTCAGCGGCTACGCTGCTCCGGCGGTACGAGAAAGACTGGTCGATTCTGGATCTCGTCTGTTGTTCACCGCGGATTTCGGAATGAGAAGAGGTAAGCAATTTCCGCTCAAGGAACAGGCAGACCTGGCGGTCGATGGTGTCGAGACGATTGAACACATGATCGTGCTCCAGCGTGCAGATACTCTCGCATCGATGAAAAGCGACAGGGATCTGTGGTGGCATGAAGCGGTGGCTTCCTTCGATGACGATGCGGTGTCCGAGATAATGGGCGCGATGGATCCGGCGTTGATGATCTATACCAGTGGTACCACGGGGAAACCGAAAGGCACCGTCCACACCCATGCCGGATGCATGGTCCAGATGGGCAAGGAGTTGCGATACAACTTCGATGTGGGCGCTCGCGACGACCTGATGTGGTGGTTCACCGATATCGGTTGGATGATGGGACCGTGGGAAATCATCGGCTGCTGGCTCAACCGGGTCCCTTTTGTCGTTTTCGAGGGGACCCCTGATTATCCCGGTCCTGATCGGATCTGGTCGATGGTGGAGCGCTACGGCATCACCCATCTGGGCATCAGTCCGACGGCGATTCGTCTACTGATGCGGTCCGGGTCAGAGCCTGCCGATGCCCATCCGATGGAGACCTTGCGGATTCTGGGGTCAACGGGAGAACCGTGGGATTCGGAGAGTTATCGCTGGTATTTCGACAAGGTCGGAAAAGGCAAACTTCCCATCATCAATATCTCCGGGGGCACCGATATCGTCGGGTGTTTTCTCGCGCCGCTGCCGGTCCTTCCGCTGGTTGAGACCTCGCTCCAGTCGCCGGGTCTTGGCATGGACATCGATGTCTTCGATGAGGACGGTAACAGTATTGAAGGGGAGGTTGGCTACCTGGTCTGCAAGAGTCCTGCTCCGTCGATGACGCGCTCGCTATGGAATGCCGATGAGAGGTACCTTGAAACCTACTGGTCGAAGTTCCCGGGTGTCTGGAATCATGGCGACTGGGCGCTCGTCGATGAGGAAGGGCAGTGGTTCCTGCTGGGACGCGCCGATGACACCCTCAACATCGCGGGACGTCGCGTTGGTCCAGGGGAGATCGAATCGGCTCTCATCGGGCATCCTGCGGTGAGCGAAGCGGCAGCCATCGGGGTCCCTGATGATCTGAAAGGGACCGAACTGGTCTGTTTCGTCGTCTTGCACCCGGGCACGAAGGAGGGCGATTCGCTGCGCCTGGAACTCGTCGATCAGGTGGTCGTGGCACTCGGCAAGGTCGATCGACCCCGTGCGGTCTATTTCGTCGATGATCTACCGAAGACTCGAAGCGCCAAGATCGTCAGAAGGTTGATTCGAGCTCGCCATCTGGAAGAAGATGATCTCGGCGACCTGTCTAGCATCGCCAATCCAGAAGCGCTCGATTCGATCGGCAACTGCCGCTA
>DCAA01000029.1:53161-73455 GCA_002311345.1 Planctomycetes bacterium UBA1146
CCGTCGTCGAGGTGTTCGATCAGTTTGAGGTCGCCATCGAGGATCGCAGAGGCCGGGCTGCCTCCCTGGTTGCCGTAATGGGGGTAGTGCCAGTACAGGGGCGGAGCCGCGGTCGTTTCCTCAGCCCTGAGGGAAGCGAAAAAGGAGTTTCCGTCGAATTCCCGGCCTTCCGGTTTCGCCAGGCCTGTCATATCGAGCAAGGTGGGCAGCAGATCGGTACTCTGGATGTTGCGCGAGCAACTTCTGCCGTCGCCGTCGATCCCGGGTCCCCGGGCGATGAAAGGCACCCGGATGCCACCCTCGTACATCCAGCCCTTTCCGGCGCGTAAGGGCAGATTGCTGGTCGGATGACCCTCGGAGGTGCTGAGTCCGCCGTTGTCAGAGATCAACATGACGATGGTCTTTTCAGCAAGTTCCAGATCATCGAGAGATTGCAGCACTCGTCCCACCGCAGCATCCATCGCCTCGACCATCGCTGCGTAGACGGCGTGCTGCTGAACGAGTCGGACCTTGCGCTGGCGTTCCTTTCCCCACTTCGGTTCGAGGTCGAGATCAGCGCGCTTCTTGCGGTATTTCGCGGCCAGATCTTCACGAGCGATGAGCGGCGTATGCACCGAGTAAAAGCACAGCACTGCCAGGAACGGTTGTTGCTGATGTTGCTCGATGAACTTGATCGTCTCGGAGGCGAGCCGGTCGGGAAGGTGTTCTCCTTCGGGACCATCGCTGAGGCGCGGATTGCCGTAGGGGGAGAAGTACTTCTTGCCACCGTAGGGGCCTCCCCGGGTGACACCACCTCGATTGACATCGTAGCCCTGGTCCTCGGGCCAGAACCCCTCCGGTCCAAGATGCCACTTGCCGGCGAAGAAGGTCGCGTAACCATTCGACTTGAGGATCTCGGCGATGGTCAACTGTTCGAGCGGAAGCCGATCGAGATAGGCCGCTGGCAGAGATGGAGTTTTGCGCTTCCAGCGCTCGGGACCGGCCGCTCCGAAGTAGTCGGTGGTCGCGAGCCGTGCCGGATGAATCCCGGTCTGGATGCTGACACGAGTCGGGCTGCACACCGGGCAAGCGGCATAGGCACTGGTGTAGCGCACTCCCTGAGCGGCGAGACCATCGATGGATGGAGTCTCGTAAAAACTGCTTCCTGTGCAACCGAGATCGGCCCAGCCCAGATCATCGACGACGATCAGCAGGATCGAAGGGGGTGGATCAGCGGGCGGACTCACACAGGGACTGCTCGTGGTGAGCGCGACCAGCAGTAACCATGGTGCCATGATCAAGACTTCTCCTTCCTGGACACGCCGAGAAACGCTCTCGGATCGGCTGCATCGCGCAAACCATCGCCGAGGAAGTTGTAAGCCAGCACAGCGAGGAAGATGAACAGGCCCGGTGTCACGAGCCACGGATTATACTTCAGTACCTCGGAGCCCTGGCAGTCCTTGAGCAGCAATCCCCACGAAGAATCGGGTTCGGTGATTCCGAAACCGAGAAAGGACAGCGCCACTTCGCCGAGGATGTAGTAGGGGACATAGAGAGTTGCGGTGACGATGACGATGGAGGCCGTGTTGGGCAGCAGGTGGCGCATGATCACCCGGGCCGAAGATCCACCCAGCGCCCGGGCGGCGAGGGCGTACTCACTTTCCCGCAGGCTCAGCACCATTCCCCGGATCATCCGGCCGATGCTGGCCCAGCCGACGATGGCCAGGATGGCGACGATCATCATGTAGGTCTGGCGCGGGCTCAGTTCGTCCGGAATGGCGTAGCGAAGCGTCAGGATCAGGTACAGCCCGGGAATCGCCAGCAGCAATTCGACCAGCCGCATCAACCAGAAATCTGCAAGGCCACCGAAGTAACCGGCAATCCCGCCGATGACGAGTCCTATGGAGATGCTGATGAAGATGCCGATCAGGCCGACCGACAACGAGATCTGTCCGCCGTAGAGGATCCGCGTCCACAGGTCGCGACCCAGGATGTCGGTTCCGAGCAGGAACAGACCGGTGTGCAGGTCCTTTCCTGTGGGGTGATCTTCGGCCGCGATGCCCATCAGATGCGTTTTGCCGTGGATGGGAAAGAATCCGCACAGGCTGAAAATCTCGTGCGGCTCGCTGGCCTCGATGAAGAAACTCACCGGTACCGAGATCGATCGATCCTCGGCGAGGATGTATTCCGTTTCACCATAGGCATCCCAGGAGACGTATTCGCGCAGGGGATGAACGTGGGGACGGAGGGTGAAATTGCCAGCGGTGTCATGAAAATGAACGCCGCCCTCGAACCACTCCCACTTGCGGCTGTATGTATCGCGGATGATTTCCTCGAAGTTTTCATCTTGGTCGATCACCTCGGCGATCTTCTCGATGACGTATCCACCCAGCAGCATCGGGCCGTACTTGACGGTGTACTTGTTGATTTCGTTGCTGCCGTAGGGGCCGATGAATCCGCCGAAGCAACTGATAAGGTAGAGAACCAGGAGGATCGCCGCGCCGCTCATGGCGAGCTTGTTCTTGCGCAGCCGGTGCCACAACATCTCCCACGGTCCACGTGGTGGGGGCAATTTGGATTGTGGTGACTGGGTGTCGGTCATGACAATCTCACCCTCGGGTCGACCAGTGCCAGTAACAGGTCTGCCACCAGGTTGCCGAACACCAGCAGCAGGGTCGAAATCAGCACGCTCGCCAGTACCAGTGGCTCATCCTTGGCACTGATCGCCTCGAACACGAGTCTTCCCAGACCGGGCCAGTTCATGACGATTTCAACCAGCAGGCTGCCGCTGAGCAGGCTCGCCAGCGAGTACCCGAACAAGGTGACGAGAGGGTTGACGGCGTTGCGGAAGGCGTGCTTGAAGAGCACCGAGTTGTGGGAGACTCCCTTGGCGCGGGCGGTGCGGACGTAGTCCTGTCCCAGCGCCTCGATCATGTTGCCGCGCGCCTGGCGCATGTAGCCGGCCATGGCAGCGGTGCCGAGCACGATGGCGGGCAGGAACAGGTGGTGCAGTCTGTCTCCTATCTTGCCCCAGAACCCGAATAGATCGTAGTCGAGCGAGCGCATGTCACCGATGGGAAACCATCCGGTGTAAGTGGCAAACAGCACCGCCAGCAGTGCCGAGAAAACGGTCGGAATCGACAGCCCGATGAAGGCGAGGATTCCCGCCGAATGGTCTACCAGTGAGTTCGGTTTGACCGCGGCGAAGATGCCGAGCGGGATGCCGAGGCCGTAGGCGATCAAGAGCGCCGCGATCGACAGGATCAGGGTGTTCCAGAGCCGTTCCGCGATGATGCCGAAGACCGGTCGATTGAACTTGTAGGAGCGTCCGAAATCGCCGCTTGCGGCATTGGAAAACCAGGAGAAGAAACTCTCGATGGGGCCGACCTTGCGGTACACCACTCCCTCGTCATCGCACTGGTACTTGGTCGATTCGATCTGGAAGTTGAGCAGACTGCGACTGGCACTGCGTCCCCTGACGACGATTCCATCGCGCAGGATGGTCGGCACCTTTTCCCCGTCGTCACGAAAGGACCACATCGAGCCATCGTCTCGAAACTCTCCGAACTCCTCGAGTTGGGTTTGACTCAGACGCACCAGTAAGCCTGAGGATTCCTTTTGTCGTAGCACCTCGGTCAGTGAGCGAGCCGGATCTGCCTCTTGTTGGCTGTAGAAATCTCCCGGTGCTGCCTTCAATAACAAGAAGGTCAGCAGGGAGACCACCAGTACCAGCGGCGGAATCGACAACAACCGACGGAGGGTGAAGGTCAGCAACGGTTCTTCTTTGCCATCCTCAGTCTCGGATCCACAGGGTTTCGAGGTTCCAGGTCAGTTGTGGGCGCAACAGGCTCGGCCACAGATTTCCGAGCCGGTTCGTTTTCGCCGTGCAATACGAGTTGGCGGCGATCAGATACAGGATCGGGATGTTCTGGCCGATCAGTTCCTGCACCTCGTCGTAGTATTTCTTGCGGACGGTGTCATCGAGTTCCGCGTCCATCATCGTCATCAGAGAATCGATGCGTGCTTCCCATGCGGTGGCCGGTTCCGGCTGCTGCGGGTACCAGGCGTGGAGACGACCGCTGGAGAGGGTGATGTTCTTACCGTTGGCAGGGTCGGGCGGAACGCCAGATCCCCAGCCGAGCAGGATCATGTCCCACCTGTGGCTATCTCTCAGGCTGGTGACCAGATCGTTGAAGATGATCGGTTTGAAATTGACCTTAATGCCGACCTTTCTCAGATCCTGCATGATCAGATTGCCGACCTGCTGGCGCAGGTTGTTCTCGACATTTGTGTTGAGATTGAAAACGATGGGACGACCCTGGTCATCCTCGCGCACCCCATCGCCGTCGCTGTCCTTCCAGCCCAGTCCGTCGAGATATTCGTTCGCCTTCTCGATCGAGTGCGGATAGGTCGGGACTTCCTTGTGGTACCAGCTTCGATTTCCGGGGGTGATGCTCGACCAGATCGGGGTGGCCCTGCCCTGGAAGGCGGTGCGCTGGATGCCGTCTCGATCGATGGCGTGATTGACTGCCTTGCGGAATTCGAGCTTGTTGAACCAGTACGATTTGGCCGGATCGACGAACGGTTCACCGGTCTCGGCATCCTGGCCCGGGTGCAGGTTGAAGCACACCCAGTTGCTGTTGAGACTGACCCCGAGACGGATCAGGTGTGCTTTACCCGCCTTCTCCATCGCCGCGGCTTCCCTGAAATGGTCGGCGGGGAGATCCATGAAGATGTCCAGTTCTCCCGCCTCGAACTTCTGCCACTGCAGATTGAGATCCTTGACCAGCAGGATCACCACCTCGTCGAGATAGGGGAGTCGCTGACCTCGGGCATCCTTTTTCCAGTAGTAGGGGTTGCGCTGGTAGACGATCTTCTCGCCGGGGACGTAGTTCTTCAACACGAAGGGACCGCAGCCGACCAGATCCTCTGGAGGAGCATTGGATGTCATCTGCTGCAGCAGGGTCGGGTTCTCATCCTGCAGATGATCCTTCCACTTGTGGTGAGGGATCAGCCGCACGTTGCCGATGTGGGTCAAGAACTGGGAATCGACGCGCGATAACTGGAAGATGAGGGCGTTTCGATCTCGATCGATGCTGACCTGGGGCAGTGCTCCCGTCTCCGGGTGCTTGAAGCCATCCTTGATGCTGGTAGCGATCTGGTCGTGGAAGACCGCCTGGAATGAGAACAGCGCATCGTCGATGGTGACCGGCTCGCCGTCACTCCAGCGAATTCCCTCGCGCAGGTAGAAGGTCCAGGTGAGGTTGTCGTCGGAGACGTCCCACGATTTCGCCACTTCCGGACCCGTCTGCCAGTTGCCGTTGTTGTAGTCGACCAGCCCGGAGAAGACGATGGCGCGGATCTCCTGGTCGGTGGCCCCCTTCGGCTCGACCGGGTTGAAGGTATCCACCTCGCCGAGGATGGCGTAGACGATTCGCCCGCCGTAGGTACCGGTACGATTCTTGACGATGGCATCGGCCGACAGTTCTCCCACGAAGGCCGGTGTCGGAATTCCGACAGGAATCGTCAGGTCTGGTTTTGGCTCCGGCTGACGGAGACTACGGCGCATCGATACCCTGTCGGAGGCGACCTTCGTGGTGCTCTCTCCCGAACACCCGCTGCTCGAGAACATCAATACCAGCAGCGGCAGCAGCAGCAACGCGACCGCAGCGGATCTCAGGCTGGTGTAGGTCGATGATCGATGTTGGTGACAGCACAGGTTCAATTTCATGGTTTCCTCTTCTGGGCTCAGGGGCAGCTCTGAGATGGGATCCCCGGTGGCACCAATGTCAGGCTCCAATGTCAATGGAGACGATAACTTACATCTTGGCCGTGAGGGCGGCAATGAGCCGGACCCGGTCGGAAGTGCTGGGACACCCCGGAACCGAGATGTTCGGGGTTTCAGAGCGATCGGACTCGCTGGAAATGGGTCGGTTTTTGGTTCCGGAGCCCTCCAGCAGTCGATCGCCATCGATGGCTAGGCTCGAACTGGAACAGTACTTCGGATACGGTGCCACATCTTCAATGAGTGATGAAATCGGTGTGTGTTCTTTCAGAGGAGAATCGTCGCATGTCAAAATGTTTGTCCCGGACCTCTGTGTTCATGTCATGGCTGGTGATCCTGTCGATGGTGGCACCCGGGTGCACCGCCCGGATGGAATCGGGTACAGATACCGTTTTCGAGATCGAGAGCATCTCGGCGCCTCGTTCGGACGGGATCTTCCGCATCCCGCTGATGACCAATCCGCCCGATCTCGATCCGATCCTCGTCTCTGACACCACATCCGATGGCGTCGCATCAAAGATCTTCAACACGCTGCTCGACTACGATCCCGAGCTGAAACTGGAACCGTGTCTCGCCGTTTCCATGCCTGAGATCTCCTCTGACGGCACCCAGTACGACTTCACCATCCGCGCCGGAGTGAGGTTCAGTCACGGACGGGCGATCACCGCTGCCGATTTCAAGTACAGCCTGCAGCGATTGGCATCGGTGCGCTCGAAGCGACCGAACCTGATCGAACCGATCCTCGGTGCCAGTGAGGCGATCGAGTCCGCGCGCAGTTCTCAGGAGGATGCGCCCGAAATCGCCGGTATCGAGGTGCTGGGAGATCTCCAGCTTCGCATCACGCTGAAGAAGCCCTACGCACCCTTCATCTATCACCTGGCGATGGTCAACACTGCCGTGGTGCCGCGCGAATTGGTCGAGCAGCATGGTCATGCTTTTTCGCGCAAGCCAACCGGAACCGGATCCTTCGTGCTGGAAAAATGGAAAGAGGGCACCTCGCTGCTGTTGAAGGCAAATCCCGACTACTTCGAGGGCGCTCCAAAACTGGCCGGGATCCTGTACCGGGTCATCCCGGAGCCGTTGGCGCAGTTGGAGGAATACAAGGCGGGTAATTTCGAGGTGATGGCAGTGACCCAGGGGGTCTTTCCCAAATGGAGTCGCTCCAATCGAGCTGATGAGGTGCTGTCGTGGCCCTCGCTGACGGTGCAGTACTACGGCTTCAATCTGGAGAAGCAAGGATCTCCCTACGCCGGCGATTCCGACAGCGCCAGGAAGTTGCGCGAGGCGGTCAACCTCTCGGTCGATCGCAAGTTCCTCGGTGAAGTGTTGCTGGAAGGTCGTTTCTTTGCCGCCAACGGCATCTTGCCACCGGGCATTCTCGGGCATAACGCCGATCGCCCCGCCTATCCCCTCGATCAGGAACGCGCCAGAGCGCTGCTGGCGGAGGCAGGCTACCCCGGGGGGAAGGGACTTCCCTCCGTTGACCTGTGGTTCAACACCCAGGGTGACAACGCCAAGATTGCCCAGTCGGTTCAGGAGGATCTGCGCAAGGTAGGGATCCCCATCGGCCTCAAGATGCTCGACTGGGGTGCCTTCCTCGAATCGACCGATGCAGGGGAACCATCCTTCTTCCGGCTCGGCTGGGTGGCGGACTACCCCGATCCAGAGAACTTTCTCGCCTTCTTGTTCCACTCCAAGAACAAGGGACCCAACGGCAATGTTGCTTTTTACGACAATCCTGAAGTGGACGCTCTGATCGATCGTTCCTATACGATTACCGACATGGATGAAAGAATCAGGTTATTGCAGCAAGCTGAAAGCAAGATCCTTGACGATTATCCATGGCTGTTTTTGCTATTTGGACGCGAGACGATCCTGATCAAACCCTACGTGAAGAACTTCACACCGACCGGCATGTGTGATGATGTCCAGGGCAACCATGTCCGTTGGCATCTGGTTCAGATCGATAACGTGGGCACGCAATAACGAGGTCAAGTGGTCTCCTATACCCTGCGAAGACTGCTCGAGGCGATTCCTGTCATCTTGCTGGTGACGCTGATCGTGTTCCTCCTGAACGCTGCCATCCCCGGTAATCCAGGAAGAATCCGTCTGGGCCAGAGGGCAGATCCGGCCTCCGTCGATGCCTATAACGAGGCACGTGGATACAACGATCCCCTGCCGGTGCAGTACGGTCGCTACCTGTGGCGACTGTTCACCGATTTCGATCTCGGTGAATCGGATGTCAAGGCGGGCAAGAGCGTCAACGAGATCCTCGAGGAGGCGTTCGGCGTCACCATACGCCTTGCCATATTTTCCATGTTCATCGCTCTCGTTGTTGGCATCGGCGCCGGAATCCTGTCGGCGGTGCGAAGTCGTACGTGGATCGATTACTGTTCGATGCTGGTCGCCATCATGGGGGTCTCGATGCCGGTTTTCTGGCTCGGCATCCTGATGATCATCTACGTGGCTCCAGTGCTCGGGCTGCCCAGGACCGGCTTCGATGACACCGACGCGTACACCATGTTCCGTTCGCTGATCTTACCCGCCGCGGCGTTGGGCCTGCTCTCATCGGCCACCATCGCCCGCCTTTGCCGTTCGGCGATGCTCGACGTACTGACCCAGGACTACATCCGTACCGCTCGATCGAAGGGGCTGGGGGAGGCGGTGGTGGTGCTCAAGCATGCCTTGAAAAATGCCGCCATACCGATCGTCACCGTGGTCGGCAACTCGTTCGGGTATCTGCTGGTGGGAGCGGTTCTGACGGAGACGGTGTTTGCCTTGCCGGGTCTCGGACGAGAAGTGGTCGAGGCGATCAAGCAGCGTGACCGGGAGCTGATCACCGGCGGAATCCTGTTGATGTCGTTCGTGTTCGTCGGGGTCAATCTACTGGTAGACCTGTCGTATGCCTGGTTCGATCCGAGGGTGCGTGATGACCGCAACTAACCGAGGACGATCCCCGACCCAGATGGCCTTCAAGCGTCTCCGGCGCAATCGACTGGCGATGCTGGGGGCACTGGTCGTGATGATGGTCACGGTGCTGGCGTTCTTTCCCTCGTGGCTGGTGCCCTCCCATGCCGACGGCGCAGGACCCTACGGTTTCGCTGAACAGTTCCGCGGCGCCCACGAGTATCAGCAGCCACCTGGAATCCCGGGGCACCCGCTCGGGACCGATGAACTGGGCAGGGATGTGTGGACTCGCATCGTTTATGGCGCTGGTATCTCTCTGAGGGTTGGACTGGTGGGCACACTGGTTGCGCTGTTCATCGGTCTGATCCTCGGGAGCATCGCTGGTTTCCGAGGCGGGCGCATCGATACGCTGATTTCGCGTCTGACTGATACCTTCTTTGCCTTTCCCAGTTTGTTGCTGATGATTGGCATCCTTGCAGTGTTCGAGAAACCCAACGAAATTGTCATCTTTGCCGCACTCGGAGTTGTTGGCTGGCCAGGAGTGGCACGGATCGTGCGTGGTCAGGTGATTTCACTGAGGGGTAGTGAGTTCGTACTCGGGGCGAGGGCGCTTGGCCAAAGTGATACGCGTATTCTCATCGGACATGTTTTGCCCAACTGCCTCGGTCCCGTGGTGGTGGTCTCGACCTTGATGATCGCCGGAAACATCCTGGCCGAGGCGGGGCTGTCTTTTCTTGGCATCGGTTTACCTCCTCCATCTCCTTCCTGGGGACGGATGCTGGTCGATTCCAAGGAGTACTGGGTCGATATGCCGTGGATGGGGATCTTTCCCGGTCTTTCCATCATGATCACGGTGCTCGGCTTCAACCTGCTCGGCGACGGGCTTCGAGACGCCTTCGATCCAAAGATGAAGGATTAGCGCTGCCGTTTCGGATCGAGATCATTGCGTAGTGCATCGCCGACGACATTGAGAGCCAGCAGCGTCACCGCCAGTGCGATCGATGGAAACGCCACCATCCACCAGGCGGTTCGGACAGGATTGAGCACCTCGAAAGCATCCCGTGCCAGCGTTCCCCACGAGACGGCCGGTGCCTGCACCCCCAGACCGAGGAAGGAGAGGAACGCCTCGAACAACAGCACCCGGGGGATGATGAGGGTGACGGTGACGAGGATGGTGGGGATCAGGTTGGGTAGGATGTGGCGCCACAGGATCCGGTTTCGAGGGGTCCCCAGAGCGGTCGCTGCCACGGCCCATTCTCGTCTGGCGAGCGAACGTGTTTCGCCTCGAACCACGCGCGCCATCGGAGTCCAGTAGACGATCCCGAGGATGAGGAAGAAGAGTCCCAGCCCTCCTCCGGCCGCCTCCCAGGAAGATCCGCGCGCGATACTCGCCAGCAAGATGACGAGGAACACCAGCGGGACCGAGTCGAGCAGGTCGACAACACGCATCATCAGTTCGTCACGCCTGCCAGAACCTCCTCCGGCGACCAGTCCCCACGATACTCCCAGCAGCAGTGCGGTCGCGGCACCAGCGAGTGCACATGCCAACGACACGCGCGAACCCCACAGAATGCGACTGAACAGGTCGCGCCCGAGCGCATCGGTTCCCATCAGGTGATGACTATCGGGCGCACTCCAGGCCAGCGAGGGCTCGGCAGACTCCGGCGAGGAGATGGGCAATAGCGGTGCCAGGATCGATACCAGCAGCACTGCCAGCAACCATCCGAGACCCAGCAACGGTACCGGAGACCGGGTCGTAACCAGCGGTTTCACGGCGCTTCCTCCCTCAATCTCGGATCGAGCATCAGCAGCAGCACATCGGTCAGCAGGGTGAGCAACTGGAGCAATACGGTGTAGAGAAGCACCGCTCCCAGTACCAGCGGGTAATCTCGATTGAGCGCTCCCTGGATGAAGTGCATCCCGACTCCCGGGATGGCAAAGATCTGTTCGATGACGAGCGAACCTGTCAACAGCGCGGCAGCAGTCGGTCCCAGAGCCGAGACCAGTGGGATCATCGCTGGCCGCAGGCAATGGCGCAGCAGAACGTCGAACGATCCACGCCCCTTGGCACGCGCGGTCCTGGCGAATTCCTGTGTTTTCATCTCGATGAGACCACTGCGGATCAAGCGTGCTGCTTGCGCTGCAGGAGCCAGCGCCAGACACGTCACCGGCAGGATCAGCGACCGTGGTGTCTCCCAACCGGCCGGCGGGACCCAGCCGAGGCCAAAGGAGAAGGCCAGCACCAGCATGCCGGCGATCACATAGAGAGGTAGTGAGATGCCGATGGAGGCGAAGGCCACCACCAACTGGTCGATCCAGCTCCCCGAGCGCAGCGCAGCCAGTAGGCCCAGCAGGATGCCGATGGTGGTTCCCAGCACCAGTGCCAGAGTCCCCAGCACGATGGAGATCGGCAGACCTGCGCCAAGGATCGACGCTACGTCATGGTCCGGTTGTCTCAGCGATGGCCCCGGATCGAGTAGTAGCCAGCCCTGGAGCTGATCGAGGTACTGGCTCCAGAGCGGAGCATCAAGATTGTAGCGTGCCTCTATCGCTTTCTTGACCTCAGCGGGGGGGTCTCTTGCCTCATCGAAGGGCCCACCCGGGGCCGCCCTGATGATGAAAAAGGATAGAGTGAAAACCATCCAGATGGTCACGACAGCAGTGATCGATCGGCGCAGTAATAACTGACTCAGGGCGCCCCCCTGTCGAGACCGCGTAGATCATGCTGATCGAGTGGATTGGCATGAAATCCGGTGATCTGTTGTGAGATCAGGTTGCCGGATGTCATCGACCACAACGGCAGGATCGGTCCGCGTTCGAGCAGGATCTTTTCGGCCAGATACCAGGAACGCTGACGTTGCTTTACATCGGTGTGATGCAGTGCTTCAGCGACGTGACGGTCGTATTCCGCATCGGACCAACCGGTGCGGTTGTTGGGCGCATCGCTGGTGAAGAGAGTCAGGAAGGTGGCCACATCGGGAAAATCTGCGATCCAGTTGCTGCGCGAGATGTCATAGTCGACGGAACGTTGTGCGTCGAGAAAACTCCGCCATTCCATCGCGCGAATCCTCGTATCCAGTCCCAGTTCACGTTTCCAGCACAGTTGTAGCCACTCGGCGACCAGTGTGTTGGTGCCGCCGGAAGGAAGCAGGATCTCGATGGCAGGTAATGATCGTCCACCAGCCATCCCCGGCACCTTCCAGCCCGATTTTGCCAGCAACTCACGGGCGAGTTGCGGGTCGTAGCCAATCTTTGGCCACTGCTCGGCGCTCACCTCGATGCTCGGAATGACACCCTGTGCGGTGAGAGTGGCACCCTGGTAATCGGGCAGAGGATCGTCCAGAACCGTCGATACGCCACGCTTTTGCAATTTTCGACGCTGTCTTTCCATCGCCGCAGGTGCCCAGGGGACGAATCCATGGGCGGGCTCGGGATCACCACCGAGCACATCCTGGCACAGTTGCATGCGGTCGATCGACAGTGACAAGGCGCGGCGTACCGCCACGTCATCGAGGGGAGGGCGCTCGAGATTCAGTCGATAAAAAGATATCGCAAGATAGGGGTCGGCTCGCCATTTCGAAGACCAGTCGGGATCGCTACGCAGAACCGGAATCGCGGCAGCGGGTACGCGAACCGCCCAGTCTGACATTCCGGCAACAAAAAGGTTGAGCATCGTGTTGCCCGATTCAGCGGCAAGGAAATCGATGATCTCGAGCGCCGGACGAGCAGGCCCGCGGTAATTAGAATTGGGTACGAGGCGGATTCTGTCGCGTAATCGCCATTGCTGCAGTTTCCATGGTCCGTTGGTTGGCACATCGACGCCGGCTGTGCCGCGGGAACTGATGTGGACCGGTTGCAGTGGAGTTTGCGCGCACAGGTACGGAAACCACGGTGCCGGATGGATCAGTTCGACGACGAGGGTGTTGCTTCCCTCGGTTCGAATTTGAACCTGCTGGCGACTTCCTTGACCTCTTCTCCACTGTCTTGCGCCGACCACAATTTCGAGTAGATCGCCGTAGGGAGCCCCCTGAGTCGGATCGAGAAGGTCGAGCCATGACCTGCGAAAATCGCTGGCATCGAGAGGCGAGCCATCGCTCCAGGCAAGTTGTGGCTGCAATTGGAATCGCCACAGAGTGCCATCGGCCGACACCGTCCAGCTCACAGCACAGCCGGGGAGTGGCTCGAGAGTGGCAGGATCGAGCAACAGCAGGCCCTCGTGAAGGGCTAGAATCACCCTTCCTTCGGCGATGCCGGTGGCGCGGTGGGGGTGCAAACTGCCCGGGTCTGTTCCATTCCCGATGACCAGATCGGCTCGACCCGGCAGTGCATCCGGGATCAGGGATCCCAACCAGATGGCCACAAACGCCATGCTGAGCAGTAGCAACAACCCCCGCACCGACATCTTCTCCCCACTTCCCGCGCCGCGAATGATGCGCCCCCGGGGCATTGTGGGCAAGCCTCGGCCGATGGCCCTGCTTTGCTTGCTGTTGGAGGGGTCGAACGTTATCCTGCTGAAGCCGTGGAAACTCTCCGTTGGTCACTGTCCGCGAGTAGTTTTCGGTAAGAACGAAGCCAGCGGATCGGTCGGGGTGATACCCCATTCCAGAGGAAATTGGACCAAGATGTCGATTCACAGAACCCTGAGAAACACCGGTGCCCTCAAGGGCACCCGAAACGTCCTCACCCGCTACGAGCGGATTCTACAACTCGAAGCAGAAGGTCGATTCACCGAAGGTGAAGACGACCCATTTGGTCTCCCCAAGACCCGGGTTCTCAAGGTAAAGAAACGCGCCAAGGAAAAGAAAGAGACAGAAGAAGTCGAAGTCTTGCTCGAAGATGGTGTCGAGGGCGAAGCTGGTGCCGAGGGCGAAGCGGACAAGGAGAAGGAAAAGGAGAAGAAGTAGGGACTCCGCTCCCGTTCCTTCTGTATTCCGCAACTTTCGCGCGATTTCTTGTTCGGCCCGGTCGCTTCGCGTCTGGGCTGTTTGCGTGTAACGATCCCCTTTCCCGGAGGTCTCCATGACTCGTCTGACCAGCATGGTTTTCGTCGTGCTCGCCGTGGTTTTCGGTTGTTGTGATCCGCTCCAGGCCGATTACGACCAGGTCGAGATCGATGGTCGGATCTGGACCACCAATACCACCTTCGAACCGCTGGGCAGTCCAGATGCAGTTCACGGAGGCAAACTCCGCACCAGCATTCCCATTTTTCTACCGACTTTGCGCAATGACGGACCAAACTCGAATCTGACCACCATCACCGATATCTACGCTCTGACCCACGACCGACTGCTCGTGATCCATCCGGAAACTCTCGAGTGGATTCCCTCACTCGCGTCTCACTGGATCATCGAGAAAAACGAAGATCACCAGGTGTTCTGGTTTCGCATCGATGAACGGGCTCGATTTTCCGACGGTACCAAGGTTACCGCCGACGATATCCTGGCCTCCTTCGAGCACATCATGGATCCGGATATCAAGGATCCCGCCAGCACCAAACTGTTCAACGATATGTACGAGACACCGGTGGTCCACGATGAACGAACCATCTCGGTCAAAACCAAGAAAGTAAACTGGCGTCTGATGATGTACTTTTCTGCCAGTCTCGTCATCTATCCGGCCGAACAGATTCGCATCCCGGGAGATGTTTATCTCGACGAGTTCAACTGGAAGATGATACCGGGAGCGGGCCCCTACGTTTTACGCGACGACAGCATCCAGCAGGAGATTTCGGTCACTCTTTACCGCAATGAAGGCTGGTGGGGTTGGGGTACACGCGGTGCCCGAGGCCTCTTTAACTTCGATGAGATCCAGTTGGTGGTGGTGCGTGACCGCGAACTGGCGTTCGAGAAGTTCAAGGCGGGAGAACTCGATTACTACAAGGTGCTACGTGCGCAGCGTTGGGCAGAGGAGACCGGTTTCGAGGCGGTCCGCAACGGCTGGATACGCAAGCAGAAGATCTACAACGAGCAGCCACAGTCCTTCTCCGGATACATGATGAACATGCGTCAATGGCCCTTCGACGACAAGAACGTGCGGCTGGCATTTTGCTACGGTGTCGATCGAAAAACGCTGTTCGACAAGTTGTTCTTCAACCAGTACGAGTACATCGACAGTTACTACCCGGGTGGTCGGTGGGGGAATCCGGACAACCGCAAGATTCGCTACAACCCGCGCCGTGCCGAACGGTTCCTCGATCGCGCTGGATACACCCAACGCAATGAAGATGGCATCCGGGTGCACGAGAAGACCGGCAAGCCGCTCCAGTTCACCATCGAATACGGCTTTCCTTCTTCGACCAGGATTCACCAGGTGATCGCCGAGGGGTTGCTCAAGATCGGTATCCGCATGAAACTAAAGCGGATCGACTACAATACTCTGATGAAAAAAATCAGCGAACGTCAGTTCACGGTTCACATGCAATCCTGGCGCGGGATCCTGTTTCCCAATCCCATCACGTCGTGGCATGGAGATCTGGCCAATGAACCCTACAACAACAACCTCTCCGGTGTCTCCATCGACGAGGTGGATCAGTTGATGGAGCAGTACGACCGTACTTTCGACATCGATGAGCAGACCGCATTCATGCAAAAAATCGACGGCCTCATCTTCAAGGAACATCCGGTCGCTTTGACCTGGTACGGTCCGTTTGAACGAATTGTGTCGTGGAATCATTTCGGCCAGCCCCAAAAGGTCCTGTCGAGGACCGGCGACGACCATTCCCTCTGGAGATACTGGTGGACCACCCCCGAGATGCAGCAACGCCTGGCCAAGGCCAAGGAGGACGGGACGGATCTTCCCGTCGGTCCCGATGTGATCGATCCATGGGGCGTCAAGGCTCGCATGGAGGCCGGCGGAGAAGTCAAGGAATAGGGTCTTCTCGATGAAATCCGTGCGCCGGGAAGGCACTGATCGATGAGTGGCATGTGGACTTACTTTACCCGCAGGTTACTGCTGGTCCCGGTCACCTTTATCGTCATCACTTTCATCGTGTATGCGGTATTACGCATCACTCCTGGCGGCCCCATCCAACAGCTGGAAAATCAGATGCGAGCTGCTGCCGCCGGGGAAGCCGGTGGTGGCGGTGGTGGCCTTGGCGGAGAGAGCGTTGGTCTCGACGAGAAGGCGCGCGATGAACTGAAAGCTTACTACAACCTCGATCAGCCGATTCCACTGGCGTATCTGCAATGGCTAGGTGTCTATCCGAAAAAGACCAGGACGCCGGTAACCCTCGAATATCGGCGCGACGATGCCGATTTCTGGCAGCAGTCGCAGCAGTTGTGGAATGACTACAGGGAGGCGGAGCATCGACTTCAACAGTCACTGATCGACGGCGATCTTCTTGTCAGTGGCGATACGATTCTGATCGAGGTGACCGCTGCTGATAGAAGTCGTTTCCCGGAAAAATTGAACCAGGCGGATCAATTACTTGCCGGTGGAGTCTCGAGTCGCTCGCAGTTGAATCGACTGCTCTCCGGTCTCGGTTGGTCACTGTCGGGTTCTCGATTCATGCGCCCGATCACCACACAGGAAAGTGGTGAAGCAGGCATTGCCGCAGTGTGTCAACGCCAGTTGCTGGTGCAGGAGGACTCCTACCGGTCTCTCCAGCAGCATCTCTTGCCTTTGAACATCGAGCCCAACCGTAACGGATCTTATTACCACGTGAAGAATGCTCTCAGCGGCATCCTCCAGGGAGATTTCGGCAGATCCTTCACCTATAACAAGGACGCTCTCACCGTCATCATCTCCAAGTTTCCCATCTCCATCTATTTCGGCTTGATCGGCTACCTCGCCACCTGGCTGGTCTGTATCCCGCTGGGAATTTCCAAGGCGATCCGCCACCGGGGTGCCTTCGACACCGCAACCAGCGTGCTGGTGTTTCTCGGCTATGCGACCCCTGGATTCGTCGCCTGCTTGTTGCTACTGGTCTTGTTCGGTGGAGGGTCTTACTGGAATCTGGTGCCGCTCGGTGGCTTCCGCTCCCCGGATTGGAATCAATGGTGGCAACAGGGCCAGTATCTGACCTGTGCCATCGATCAGATCAAGCACACCCTGGTGCCGATGTTTGGCTACCTGGTCGGGTCCTTTGCCAGCATGACGGTACTGATGAAAAACTCGCTGCTGGATAACCTCGGTGCCGATTATGTTCGGACCGCATTTGCCAAGGGGCTGACCGAGCGGCGAGTGATCTACGTTCACGCCCTGCGCAACTCGTTGATTCCGATCACTGCCGGAATCGGCCATTTCCTCGGTTTGCTCTTCGCCGGCTCTTTTCTCATCGAGAAGGTGTGCAACATCCCCGGAATGGGATTGCTCGGCTACGAATCCATCATCCGGCGCGATTATCCGATCATCCTCGCCACCCTCGTGATCGGGGTACTGATCCGTCTGACCGGCAACATATTCAGCGATCTGATCTGGGCACTCATCGATCCCAGAATTAGGTTCAAGTAGGAAGGCGGCGATATGACCTTCCTACTCACCCTGCTGGTACTTGCCGCTGGAGTTCTATTGACCCAGAAGGGCATCCCCTGGCTGTTTCGGATGGCACTGGGCATCTGTGGCATCCATGTCCGGACCAGTCCTGTCACGGAGAAACGTCTTCGGAGATTTCGTTCAATTCGACGTGGATACATTTCATTTGTCATCGTGACCAGTTGCTTCACCACATCGATGTTCCTCGAAGTGCTGGTCAATGATCGACCGGTCATGATTCGCTATGGCGATCAGACCGCCTATCCGGCGGTGAGGGATCTGTTCAACACCTGGATCTTCTTCAGGGATGGACCGTTTTCGACTTTTGATCGCTCTGGAGATTTTGGAATTCCAGGAGATGGACCTCTCGACTACAAATCTTTCGGCAAGATCGTCGCCGATCCGACCGGTTCTTTTGGACCGATTGCCGAGGGGCTCAGGAACGATGTGAAGTCCCTGGAGCAGGAGATCAGCGATACCCAGCAGGAGATCGATGAATTGATCGCTGACGGGGAAGAGCCGGACGATTGGCTCGTCGAGGATCTGCAGGCGGCACGGATCGACCTGACGAAACTACGCGGCCAGATCGCGGAACTCGGTGACATCCAGCAGCTGTTTGCCTCCGGAGGGGCGAGCATCATCTGGCCGTTGTACCGCCACGGCCCCTACAAGAACCGACTCGATTTGCCCGGTACCGCACCCCATGGGCCGTCCCTTCCGATCCCCGGCCTCACACCGCGCTATCGTTCAGCGATCTTGCTCGGCAGCAACGAACAGTTGCTGGGAGGAAGACCCACATACCAGGTAGGGTCCGTCGACGGGAAACCGCTCGAAGAGGGACTGAAGTTGTTTGTCATCGAAGAAGATGCGGACGAAAGGATCACCGACGTTCTCGGGATCCTGCTCGTCAGGGAGGTCGATCCCGATGGGCTCCATGGCACTGCAGAAGTTCTCGCGCAAGGCGAGGGCAAGATTTTCCCCGACAAAGCACAACTGGTGAGCCGGTTCCTGGAAACGTGGGAAGCTCCCCTGGGAACCAGCGATTCCGGCATCGATGTGGTGCCGCTTCTTCTGTACGGATTCCGTGTCAGCGTCGGTTTTGCACTGATGGTGCTGGGGGTCGGTTACCTCATCGGCATCCTCGCCGGAGCCATCATGGGCTACTACGGCGGCTGGACTGACATCCTCTTGCAGCGTTTCATCGAAATCTGGGGTTCGGTGCCGTTTTTGTTCCTGATCATGATCATCGCCAGCATCATCGATCCCAGTTTCTGGATGCTGGTGATCTTGCTGGTGGTCTTGCGATCGTGGATGGCGATCACCTATCAGATCCGCGGCGAGTTCTATCGTGAAAAAGCCAGAGACTACGTCCAGGCAGCGATCGGCAGCGGTGTCAGTGACTTCACGGTGATGCTCCGTCACATCTTGCCGAACTCGATGGTCCCGGTGATCTCCAGAGCACCTTTTTCATTCGTCACTTACATCAGTGCGCTCGTATCTCTCGATTTCCTCGGCTTCGGCTTACCACCGACCGACCCATCGTGGGGACGCCTGCTGAATCAGGGATTCCAGTTCATCCTGATCTATCCGCATCTGGTGTTGCTACCGGTGGTGGCGCTGGCGATCACCTTGTTCCTGGTGGTGCTCATCGGAGAAGCAGTGCGTGAAGCATTCGACCCCAAGGTCTTCTCGAGGCTCAGGTGATGGCTATGGAACCCAAAACAAATCCACCTTCGAAATCGGCAGAACTGCTGCTACAGATCAAGGATCTTCACACATCCTTTTCGGTCGAGGGGCAGACCGCGCGTGCGGTCGATGGCGTCGACTTCGATATCCATGCCGGAGAGGTGCTCGGTCTGGTCGGCGAATCCGGCTGTGGCAAATCGGTGACCGCACTCAGCCTGCTGAAATTGATTCCCGATCCGCCCGGTTGTATCGAGAAGGGATCGGCGATCTTCAAGGGACGGGATCTGCTGTCTCTCACCTATGATGAGATGAGATCGATCCGAGGCCGCGAGATCGCGATGATCTTTCAGGAGCCGATGACCGCTCTGAACCCCGTCTTTACCATCGGTTTTCAGATGCGTGAAGCGATTCAGCATCACACCGGGGTTTCCAAGCAAGAGGCCATCGGACGATCGGTGGAGATGCTGGAAAAGGTCGGGCTCTCCGATGCGAGGGCGAGAATGTCGTCCTATCCGCACCAGTTCTCCGGTGGCATGCGCCAGCGAGTGATGATCGCCATGGCGCTGTCTCTGGAGCCAGCTCTGCTGATCGCCGATGAACCGACCACCGCGCTCGATGTGACGATCCAGGCGCAGATCCTCGAGTTGATGCTGGAGATGAAGGAGCAGCAACAAGGCGCTTCGATCCTGCTGATCACTCACGATCTGGCGGTGGTGGCGGAAACCTGTGACCGGGTCGTGGTGATGTACGGCGGCAAGATCCAGGAAGTGGCATCGGTGCGGCAACTCTTCCGTCAACCGAAGCACCCCTATACCCAGGGTTTGCTGCGCAGCCTGCCGAGACCGGATCTGGATCGCAAACAGGAACAACTGGAGACGATTCCCGGCATGGTCCCCAACATCTTCGACTGGCCCAAGGGGTGTCGTTTCTGTACCCGCTGTCCGTTGGTGGAGGATCGCTGCCGAACCCATGAGCCGGCATTGAAAAAGGTGGGGGAGGGACACGAGGTGCGGTGCCATCTCGTCAATGATGAGGACGGGGGTGACTCATGAGCGATACCCCGGGAGTTGCGACCACCGCTGCACCGATCATCGAACTGAAGGATCTGAAGGTCTGGTTTCCGGTCCATGGCGGAGTCTTCGCCCGTCACATCGCCGATGTGAAGGCGGTCGACGGCATCAGCCTTCGAGTTGAAGAGGGCGAGACTCTCGGTGTGGTGGGCGAGTCCGGTTGCGGAAAGAGCACCCTGGGCAAGGCGGTGATGGGGCTGGTGCCGGTGACATCGGGTTCGATCCAGTTTCAGTCCATCAGCGGTGAAGCGGTCGAGTTGACGAAACTCTCCCGCAGGGAATACCGGCCCTACCGCAGCGAGATCCAGATGGTTTACCAGGATCCGTATTCATCCCTGAATCCACGTCTGTCGGTGGAGGAGATCGTCGATGAACCATTACGGGTGCATCACCGC
>DCAA01000029.1:73553-78728 GCA_002311345.1 Planctomycetes bacterium UBA1146
CGGTGGTCAGCGCCAGCGCATCGGGATCGCACGAGCACTGGCGACACGGCCCCGGCTCATCATCGCCGACGAGCCGGTCAGTGCCCTCGATGTTTCGATCCAGGCGCAGGTCATCAACCTGATGCAGGAGTTGCAGCGGGATCTGGGTCTAACCCTGATCTTCATCGCCCATGACATCTCGGTGGTTCAGCACGTTGCTGATCGGATGGCGGTGATGTACCTCGGCAACCTGGTCGAAGTGGGCCAGACCGAACAGATCTTTGGCAACCCGTCCCATCCGTATACGCGCGCCCTGCTCAGTGCGATTCCGCGGCCCGATCCAGAACTCGAGCGTGTCGGTCGAATCATGCTCGAGGGAGATGTTCCCAGTCCGATGGACAAACCGTCCGGGTGTGGGTTTCGCACTCGTTGTCCCATCGCCCAGCCGAGTTGTGCCGAACAGATTCCGCCGATGGAGTCGATTGACGAGGGCCATGAAGTGGCATGTCCTTACCACGATCGATATCAGCAGTTGCTCGAAGATCGTCTGAAGTGAGGGTGCTGGCGAAGCCAGGGGCAATGGCCTAGGGTTCCATGCTGTGAGAGAGAGGTGTCAATAATGGCCGAGGATGTCAAGAACCCCCCGGATGGGATGCCCAGGATCACCGCGGGAGTGTATTACCAGGATTCGGCGGCTGCGATCGAGTGGCTGGAGAAGGCTTTCGGCTTCAAGACGCGCCTGAAGATTCCCGGTCCGGAGGGGCAGATATTGCACTCGGAGCTGGAGATCGGGGACGGTCTCATCTTCGTCGGTCACGCCTGTCCCGATGAGAAGAAAACTAGCCCGCAAAACCTTGACGGTGCCATGACGGCGGGAATGTACATCTACGTCGACGATGTCGATGGCCATTGCGAAAATGCCCGGGCCGCAGGGGCGAAAATCATCCAGGAGCCCGAGGACATGTTCTATGGCGACCGCGTCTACACCGCCAGCGACCCCGAGGGCCATCAATGGAAGTTCGGTACCCACGTCCGCGACGTTCCGTTGGAAGAGATGCCGTTTCCGGCTGTTGAGGAATGAGGGGAACCGGTCTCTGACCTGTAGACCTGTACATGTTGGTGGTGGAGCCGGGATGTGCCCGGCCGGATGGAGGTCACCATTTATTTTCCCGTGCTTGCCCGGCTGTACCTACTTTTGCCTCTGGTTGTGCTGGTCTCACTACCGCTAGCTGGCCAGAAACCTGCCGATCTGGTTCTCACTGGCGGCAAGGTGGTCACCGTAGATGCCGATCAGCCCGAGGCGACAGCGCTGGCATCAAGCGGCGAGATCATCGTCGCCGTCGGCAGCGAGCAACAGATCGCCGCCTTCATCGGTCCAGAGACCCGCGTCATCGATCTCGACGGAAGGCTCGTGGTTCCTGGCTTCATCGATGGTCATGGCCACTTCATGAGCCTTGGCACTTCTCTTCTGCAACTCGATCTACGCCCGGCGCGTTCGTGGCAGCAGGTCGTCGCTCTGGTTGAGCAGGCGGTCGCCAAGGCCGCGCCCGGGGAACTGATCCGCGGTCGAGGTTGGCACCAGGAGAAGTGGGACCAGCCACCCGAACTGGCCTTCGAGGGCCTGCCGCATCACGGTTCCCTCAGCGCTATCTCTCCCGACAACCCGGTGATCCTGCGCCATGCATCGGGCCATGCCGTCTTTGCCAATCGATACGCGATGAAGATGTGCGGAATCGACCGGAAAACGCTCGATCCGCGCGGTGGCGAGGTGGTCCGGGACGACAAGGGCGACCCGATCGGTGTTTTCCGCGAGACCGCCTCGGGCCTGCTGGCGTCGGCGAGAAGGAACTCATCATCTGCCGATCCGCGCAAGGTCGTCGAACTGGCGACGAGGGAATGTCTTTCGAAGGGGATCACCAGTTTCCAGGATGCAGGATCTCCCCTGTCGACGGTGGAACTGTTCCGCACGATGGCTATGGAAGAAACCCTCGGCGTTCGACTGTGGGTGATGCTGAGCGACTCCAACCGGCGTCTCGAAGCGGCTCTTCCGGCTCTCGATGTGAAGGGAGTCGGCCATCAATATCTGACGGTCGGAGGCATCAAAAGACTCATCGATGGTGCTCTTGGATCGCACGGCGCGTGGCTACTGGAGCCCTATTCTGACAAACCGGAATCGACCGGTCTCAACACCACTCCGCTGGCTACCATCGCAGAAACCGCACGGCTGGCGGTCGCCCATCGCTTGCAACTCTGCGTTCACGCCATCGGCGATCGCGCCAATCGGGAAATCCTCGATATCTACGAAACAGCCCTTGGCAGCGTCGATGACGGCAAGCAACGAAGATGGCGCATCGAGCATGCCCAGCACCTGCATCCCGACGATGTGCCGCGTTTCACTGAACTTGGCTTGATCGCCTCGATGCAGGGGGTTCATTGCACCTCCGATGGTTCGTGGGTTGCCGATCGCCTGGGAGCCCAACGGAGCGAAAGTGGTGCTTATCTGTGGCGTGAACTGATCGACGGTGGTGTGGTCGTCTCCAATGGCACCGACTGTCCGGTCGAGGATGTCGATCCGATCCGTTGCTTCCATTCCACCGTCACACGGTTACTGGAAGACGGAACTTCCTTCTATCCAGAGCAAAAGATGACGCGGATGGAGGCGCTGCGTTCTTACACCATCAACTGCGCCTACGCGGCTTTCGAGGAGCACCTCAAGGGTTCGATCAGCACCGGCAAACTGTGTGACGTGGTGGTCCTGAGCAAGGACATCCTGACCTGCCCGGCAGCCGAGATTCTCGAGGCGAAGGTCGACCTGACGATCGTCGGTGGAGAAGTGCGCTACCGACGCCAGTAGGATCCCGCCTCAGGGGGGCAAAAAGCGCTATCCGTGCCTGCGTAACATCTAGGGCCGTTCCAATTCTCCCATAATGTACCTTATCGGACTTACGCATGGACGACAGATTCACCCGTTACCCCACCAGTGTGCTCCAGTGATCGTGTGCTAGGAGTAGAGACTCTCGAGTATCGGCAGGCCTGGAATCTGGTGCGGGTGCTCGCCGAGTCTGGCATAACCCCACGGTTGTCCTGCATCGAGAGCCCGGATGCGATCACTCGTCCCCAGCTCCCCGGCGCAGAAACATACGATCGGGAAATCTGGAGCGGATTGGGGAAGTTCGCGGGCGATCCGTAGATTCTCCTCGCTGACTTCCGGCATGACGATTTTGGCAGCTATCGCGCCCATTTCACGGGCCTGCTCCACCTGCTGTTGTGGTGACATTTCAGTGCTTTCAGTTCTGTGGCTGCTGAAGATCCACGGCTGATGTGCCGGCGCCGGAGCATCCGTAACGGGGTCGACGTCGATCAAACCACCATGAATCTGGCAAAAATGGTCTCGCTGGTGACTTCTCTGCGGTGAATCGAGTCCTCCACGGTCCGTCACAAGGACCGATAATCCAGTTTGTGGGGCCAGTTCTGGTTGTCCGCCGTGCCACAGATCGAGGCGGATTTCGATCCCTCCCAGGTGGTATTTTTCCGGTGCGATTTGCTGGATCCGATCCAGCACACTTTGGCGATCTGTCACCACAACCCACCCTGAAGGCAAGTTAGGTAACTGAGGTGAAGTCATCTTAATCTCCGGAAAGGAATTGAGAGTTACTGGTAACGCAGAGCCGGAAGGGTATCATCCGGGTTGTCCGGATGGCAGGTTTCGCTTTCGCCATGCCCACCAGGGGTATGAGACAGGAAGAGGAGATCTCCGGTCCGGATCTTTCCCTCAGATTAGTTTGATCCGGAGACTCAATGATCCGGAGTGTCATCGACCCGGGAACCCACTCGATTTGCGAAATGAAGCCGAAGGCGTCTGATTTACGTCGAGGTTGGTGAAGAACGAGTAGATTCCACGCTTGAATTATTCCGGCACCAGCCGGAGAACTTTCTTCAGGCCGGTCGGGCGACCGCGAAGTCAAAATCGAGATCCAGGTTCCAGCGCATTCCTGTCTGGGGCCGCCGTGGAATCGGATTATCCGGTGCACGGTTTCAACTGCCGCCCGTCAGCGGACAGAAGCCCAGGATAGTGGTGTGTATCGAGCCTCCCCCACCGGGAAGATCGACGGTGAGCAAGCACACCAGGGAGATCATTTGAATCAGTCACGTTCCTCCTCTGATAGCAGCGGGGCCGGCCGTAAGCGCCGCGGCGGACGCTCTCGCAGTGGCAATGGCTCGAATCAGCGCCGCTCTTCTGGAGGGCATCGAAGGGGTCAATCTCGAGGTCGTCGAGACGATTCCCACGGGGGCGACTTCGCGCGCAGAAATTCCTCCGGCCCGATCCGTACCATTCCCGATGGCAGTGTGGTCAAAGGGATTCTCGAGGTCGGGAACCAGGGTTTCGGATTTCTTCGATCGGTAGAAAAGTCCTTTCGAATCCAGCAAGACGATGTCCACGTCGGCAAGAACTTCATCCAGAAATTCGGTCTTCGAACAGGACACTACGTTGTCGGAGTCGTTGGAGGCCGAGCTCCAAAAGGCAGAGGCCCGAGCCTTGCGCGACTTGAATCGGTGGATGGGGACGATCCCGAATCGGTCAAGAATCGCATCTTCTACAAGGAGATGACGAGTATCGATCCGCTCGAACGTTACAAACTCGGCCAAACCGGGGACATCTCGATGCGGCTGATCGATCTGATTGCCCCCATCGGCAAGGGCCAGCGCGCTCTCATCGTGGCCCCTCCTCGTACTGGCAAGACCATTTTGCTGCAGAAGATCGCCCAGGCGGTCATCGAGATTCATCCGGATTCGATGGTCGTGGCGCTGCTGGTCGACGAAAGACCCGAAGAGGTCACCGACTGGAAACGTTCGGTGAAGGCGGAAGTCTACGCCTCCTCCAGCGATGAGACCTCCAAGACCCATGTTCGGGTCTCGGAGATGGTGCTACAGAGGTGCCATCGCTTGCTCGAGGCCGAGTGCGATGTGGTACTGCTGCTCGATTCTCTGACCCGTTTGGGTCGCTCCTACAATCTCGAGACCGCTCACAGCGGTCGCACCCTGTCAGGGGGCGTCGATGCCAAGACTCTCGAGAAGCCCAAGGCGATCTTCGGCGCGGCCAGGAATGTCGAAGGTGGTGGCAGTTTGACCATCGTCTCGACCGCTCTCATCGAGACCGGGTCCCGCATGGATGAGGTCATCTTCGAGGAGTTCAAG
>DCAA01000029.1:78777-84954 GCA_002311345.1 Planctomycetes bacterium UBA1146
GAGTTCAAGGGCACCGGGAACATGGAACTGGTGCTGTCGCGGAAACTGGCCGACCAGCGCGTTTTTCCTGCCATCGACGTGACGTTGTCGGGCACTCGTAAGGAAGAGAAACTCTATAGCCCCGAAGAGATCGAACAGATCTGGAAGTTGCGTCGCGTTCTGACCAGCGTCAATCCGGTCGAGGGGATGGAATTGCTCACTCAGCGTGTCGGTGCCTTCGCAGACAACCAGGAGTTTCTCCACTCTCTGGGTAACTGATCATTTCACCCTCGACGCTTCGATCAGCCTTTCGTCGATGCGTGACTCCTCCACAGCATATTGGCCGATTTTTCGACGCGGAGTCTCGCTGTGTAGATCTGATCCTCCACATTCTCCAAGTCGATGAGCTCGTTGAAAATCTATCGCGATCTGGCGATTTGCCGGACTCAGATTTTGAGACAGAGTTTCCACTCCATCGAGGCCGGCGGAGATTAGCAACTGACCGTATTGGACCACGTCGTCGCCGAACGGATGGGCCCAGAAAACCAGGCCGTCGAATTGATGAACCTGTTCGATCGCTGCACGGGCTTCGAGTTCCGGTCGGCGAAAACTGTCGGGGCCGAGCCACTGGCGATAGGCGAGGCCCAGAGAAGTGCAAATCCCACCACTGACAAGCGCCCGAGCAACATGGGAGCGGCACGGAACGCCTCCCTGTAACTCCGCTTCCAGCTGGTCCCAGCCGATCGGGATCCCGGATTCTCGCAGGCGAGACACGCCGGCGATGACCCGGGAGCGGCGATCATTTTCCAGCGTCAGTGCCCAGTCGTGGATGGTAGAGCAAAGACCTGCTGGGAAATACGCCAGCAGATGCAAATCAGAGTCCCCTACCTGACAGGTCATCTCGATTCCTGGAAGCAAATTCAGTCTCTCAGGAACATCCAGACCCGGATAGGCGGAGAGAGTGTCGTGATCACAGATCGATATCGTCGATAGAATTCCGCTGGCGCGCTCGACCACCTGGCGGGGAGTCAGAGCCCCATCGCTACAGCGAGTATGAAGGTGGAGATCTACTCGTGATGGTGGTCTCACTGCGTTCCAGCCAGGACGGAGATGGCTCTGTCGAGACGAGACAGGACCGTGTCCTGTCCTAGAACCTCGATGACATCGATGAGTTCAGGTGAATCCTTGCGCGAGGTCAGAGCGAATCGGAGTGGCATGAACAGCAACGGTTTCTTCCACTGGTTGCTCTCGAGTATCGAATTCAGGCACGATTCGATCGACGATTTGTCGAACGGTTTGAGCTCCGCCAGCCCCCGAGCGGCAGCCTGGAGCGCCTCGTTCGAACTCTCGGCGGTGCCCTTCTTCGGGATCAGATCTTCGCGGGCAGGAGGCTCGGGTTCGGTGAAGAACCACCGGGTACGATCGGTAAACTCGCACAGCCGGACCATTCGTTCGGTGACCAGCGGCAGGATTTGCTCGACCTGGTGGCGGCTGGCTCCTTCGGGTAAGAAACCCTCCTGCTCGAGCCGGTCGGCAAGCGCTCCGGGATCGAGACGACGAATATGCATGCCATTGAGCCAGTCCAGTTTGACCATATCGAATACGGGGGCGCCGGTCGAGATATCCTCGATGCGGAACGCTTCCTCGAAGCGTTGGAGGTCAAACACCTCCTCCTCGTCAGGTGGGGACCAGCCCATCAGGGCGAGGAAATTGAGCAGCGCTTCGCGAAGGAATCCCTGCTCGCGAAACCACTCGAGGCTGACCGGATTCTTGCGCTTGGAGATCTTCGATTTGTCGACATTTCTGAGTAAAGGAACATGGATAAAGAGTGGCAACGGTTGCTCGAGCGCGGCGTATATGAGGACATGTTTCGGGGTCGATATCAGCCACTCTTCTGCCCGCAACACGTGCGTGATACCAAACTCGATGTCATCGACAACATTGGCCAGATGATAGGTGGGATATCCGTCGGTCTTGACGAGGACCTGGTCGTCGATTTCGCAATTGTCGACGACGATCTCACCTCGAATCTGGTCGGTGAAACGAGTCTCACCATCTTCGGGTGTTCTGAGCCGGACGACGTGCGCTTCTCCAGCAGCTGCTCTGGCTGAAGACTCTTCAGTATCGAGATCGCGGCAGGTGCCATCGTAGCCGAGCCGCGCCTTGTCTTGCTTCTGCTGTTCTCTCAATTGTGAGAGGCGATCCTGGCTGCAGAAACAACGGTAGGCACTTCCTGATTCGATCATCTGGGTGGCGCGTTGCTGGTAGAGATCGCAACGCTCACTCTGGCGGTAGGGTTGGTGAGGGCCTCCCTTATCCGGGCCTTCATCCCAGTCGATCCCCAACCAATGCAGCGCCCGGTAGATCTTGTCTTCGCTTTCTGCCTGATAGCGAGTTCGATCAGTGTCATCGATTCTGAGCAAAAATTGACCGCCCGTTTGACGGGCGTGGGTCCAGTTGAAGAGCGCCACATAGGCAGTGCCGACGTGGGGATCACCGGTCGGACTGGGGGCGATCCGGACTCGTGCTGGCGATCGATTCATGACGAGGTCCCCCTTCGATCGGCAAGCAGAGCTTCGACCCAGCGACCGAAATGGTCCATCTCGAGGTTGACCAGGTCTCCCACTGTCTTGGTGCCGAAACTGGTGACCGCCAGGGTGTGAGGAATCAGCGCCACGGTGAAGTGATCGGCAGCGGAATCGACCACCGTCAGGCTGACACCATCGACAGCGACCGAACCCTTCGAGACGGTGCGAAAGGGGGCCTCGCGGTCGTGCTCGATGCGCCACATCGTCTCTTCGTCCCCCTCCTGGGCGGTGATCCGGCCGCGAGTGTCGATGTGGCCGGTGACGTAGTGGCCGCCGAGCCGGTCACCAATTTTGAGTGATCGCTCCAGATTGACCAGATCGCCGCACTGGAGATCGCCGAGGGAGGTTCGCCGCAGGCTCTCCTCGATGACATCGAAGGCGAGAAAATCGCCAGTTTCGATGAGGCTCAGGCACACTCCATCGACGCTGATGCTCTCTCCTGTGGAAAGATCCTGCCACGGGGCTAAAATGCCAGAAGTGGAGGATACTGCCTCTGAGAAGACTTTCAGGCGCATTCCTCCTGCGACCGTGTTGAGTTCCACGACCTTGGAAACACGCTCGATGATGCCGGTGAACAAGGGGCCCTCCCGCCGCTGTGAATGCTACGGGAGTGGCCTCGAAGTCGCCAGTGAACCGTACTCGTAAGACTGGCTCGAAATGGTCTCTCGATAGCCAATAGGCGTGGTCTGGGGAACTTGACCCCCATCCGGGAGCGGGATACCATGCCCCACTTGGAATCGCGAATGGGTCCTAAGTGTGCCGAGAAGTCGGTACGGCGGTACTTATCTCTCCCGTTGTTGCTCCTCGAGAGGTCGCTTGGATAGCTGCTGGGGTGGCACGATAGAGGTTTGTTGGTGAGTCGTCCGGTTTATCATGGGAGTCGTTTCGATGGGTCCTGGGGCGTGACAGCGCTGTCGTGTTTCAGGGAGTTTGAAATTCAAGGTGATCTCGAATCGATCGCATCCGCGATGGCCCCGTTGGTCGTCGTACGCTCCGGGGAGAGCGGGCGTGCAATCGAAGAGAAACTGACATGAGAGGCGGTCCGGCCGCCACCTTGAGCGCGAGCGATGGATATATCGTGATCGTTGAAGGAATCTCGAACGGAAGGAACTGGAGATGAGTGGGCTCGCCAAGTTTTTCGTGGTGATCAATCTCGTCCTGGCCCTCTTTTTCCTCGGTGTGAGCGCAACATTGTTCCAGTCACAGAAAGACTGGAAAGGCGCTGCTGAGAAATCGAAGGATCAAGCAGATGTCACGCTGGCCAAGGCAGAGAAGATGAAGGAAGACCTGCAGGGAAAGATCGATATCAAGGAAAAAAATATCGACTCTCTCAAGCGGGAAACCGAGCAACTCGGGACCAAGGTTACCGAGCTTCAGAACTCCAATGGGGACCTTCGCAAGGAAGGTGCTCGTCTGAGCACCAGGATTGACGACATGGAGAGTCGGATTGCTCAGAAGGATGAGCATATCCAGGATAAGGACTCGAACATCGCTCGGCTCGAAGGTGAGATCTCTCGCCTCACCACCGAGATCGACGATGCCGGATCAGCCAAGAAAACTGCCGAGAGGATGCGCAATCGGGCTCTGCTCGACAAGGAACAGCTCGCTCAGCAGAACGAGGCACTCAACAAGGAAATCACTGCATTGCGCGAGGATTTCGATGACCAGAAGTTGTTGATCTCCCGGATCGTGGATTCAGGGATCCGTCTTCCTGACATCGGTGTCACCACCGCTCCTCCTATCGATGGAATGGTGGTCGGGGTGCAGGAAGGGATCGTGGTTCTCTCCGTCGGCAAGGATGACGATGTCCAGGTCGGGTACGAGTTCACGATTTACGATGGCGACCGTTTTATCGGTAAGGTTCAGGTCACCAAGGTTCTCGATGACATGTCAGGATGCACCATCCTGTTCGAAGAGGATGGCACCAAGATCAGCGAGGGACACAAGGCTTCCACTCGCCTGACCAGCTAGGAGAGGATGACCGTGTACGATCAACCTATCGTAGAACGCAAGGATTCGAGCCCACTGGCTACCAGTCTGCTGGCCATCTCGGCTGTGTGTCTCATCGTGGCCTCGGTGCTACTGGGTGTTCGTCTCAAGGAATTGACGCTGCCGGGCAAGACCCCCACCACCAGCGCCAAGTCGTGGGAATCAGGCGAATTGAACAACATGACGCGCAAGGCGGATCGCCTTTTTGCCGACGTTGAACTCGAACAGGATGACGAGGGCTAGACAGTTTTGCCGCTCGCCAGATCAAGGAATGGGCCCGCTTCTGTCTCAGGAAGCGGGCCCATTTCTTTTGAGCCCACCACTCGCCTCCTATTGTTTCCATGCTTAGAATGCCGGACGGATCCTATGGATCCGTTGTTCCATCCGCGATGCAAGATCGCGGGGGAATCGGAAATCGCACGTTTCCGGTTCTTTTTCAGGAAGCAGTGTCGAGGGAGTGAAGGCCGTAGGTCTTCACGGGGGACTCGATCCGGAGGTTCGCGCCAGGCGTTTTCCGGTCGAGCGAGGGGAAAAGAGCTTGGTCTTCCGCATCGCACAAAACATGGCCAATCGGGTCGTGGGTAAATTTTCTACTGATCTGGGTATCGATCTGGGCACCGCGAACACGATCGTCTGTGTTCGAGGTAAGGGTATCGTCATCAATGAACCATCCGTGGTGGCCGTTCGAGCAGGTACCAACCAGGTCCTCATGAATGGTCTCGCCGTCGGTAGAACCGCCAAGGAGATGCTGGGGAGAACCCCCAAGTCCATCGAAGCGGTGCGGCCGCTCAAGGATGGCGTCATCGCGGATTTCGAGATCACCGAAGCGATGTTGAAGTATTTCATCACGAGGGTTCAGAATCGATCGAGATTCTTCAGCCCAAGAGTCGTTATTGCCGTACCGAGCGGGATCACTGCGGTCGAAAAACGAGCGGTATACAACTCCGCCGAGAGAGCAGGAGCGCGCAAGGTTTACCTGGTCGAGGAACCTCGCGCTGCTGGACTGGGGGCGGGACTTCCCATCGAGGATGCTGTTGCCAGCATGGTGGTCGATGTAGGCGGTGGAACCACCGAGGTGGCAGTGCTATCGCTGGCCGATGTCGTGACCAGTGTTTCACTGCGGGTTGCCGGTGACGAAATGGATACAGCGATCATTCGGTATCTTCGTCAGACCTATAACATTCATGTGGGACAAAATTCGGCAGAAGATATCAAGATCAAAATCGGTTCGGCATTTCCACTCGAGCAAGAACTAGAGGCGACAGTCAAGGGTCGCGACATGATCGGGAATCTGCCCCGGAAAGTGCAGATCACCAGCGAAGAAATTCGCGAAGCGTTGGCCGACACGACCCAGCAAATCGTTCAGGGCATCAAGGATACGCTGGAGAAAACTAGTCCCGAACTGTGCGCAGATCTGGTCGAGCGGGGAATCGTTCTCTGTGGCGGAGGAGTCCTGCTCAGGGGCCTCGATGAACTGATCCGCAAGGAGACCGGTTTGCCGGTGCGTATCGCAGAGGATCCCCTGACCTGTGTCGCAAGGGGAACAGGGGTCTTCCTCGAGAAACTCGACCAGTATTCCTCGGTTCTGGATTCAATCGAGGACGATTTCTAGGGGCTCCCC
>DCAA01000029.1:85002-129678 GCA_002311345.1 Planctomycetes bacterium UBA1146
TGCGAATCGATCGGAATTGGTGTGAAGCGCAAGAAAAGCGCCTACTGGGCGGTATCTTGCTGGTTGGGCCTGGCGTTGTTGGGCTACGGCCTGCAGCCTCTCGTCACCCCCCGGCGATCGAGCGATGCACAGCGAATGCTCCAGGAACGGATCATCCAGAAGTCGCTGCTCATCGATGCGGAAAATGCCTCCATCGTCGATCGTCAATTACTGCTCGATCTGTTTCTGCCGGAGGCCTCTAACTTCGAACTGGTACCGGCCCGTATGATTCCGTCGAGGGATCTGTCACCACTTCGTAGCTCGGCGGTGATCGATCGTGGACTGGAATCACGACTTGCGCCTGGCATGGGAGTCATCGGTGCCCAGGGAATCGTCGGTCAGATTTACCAGGTCGGAAACGGCTGGAGCCGCATCCAACTCGCCGATGACCCAGCTTTCGTGGTCCCCTTCCAGGATGAACAAGATATGCGTGGGATTCTCGCAGGAGGTCCTGGCCGAGGTGTCGGGTATCCGAAGTTGAGGCTGGACCCACTGGTACTTGCAGAGGGTGATCTTCTCTATACCGATGGATCGGGCGGAGTTTTTCCGCCATCCATCTACATCGGAATCGTCGATCAATCACGTATCCCCGCGCGCGACTCGGTGATTCGATTGCCAGCAGGACTCGATAACAGCCAGGAGGTTCTGGTGCTCACTCCGCTCGATGTCGGAGGTTCGCCATGAGGTTGATGTGGCTCGTGACGATCTGCTTGCTGGCACTGATGACCACCACCGCTTATCGCCCGCTACTCGATTCCACCATCGCCACTGCAGATCCTGCGATGGTCTTGCTGGCATGGTTGGCCTTGATCGACCGAATGCCGAGAATTTTCGTCGCAATGACGATCATCGGTTTGCTGCGTATCTGGTTCGGGATTGCCGAGATTCCCGACACCTTTGTTCCGCTGCTTGCAGTGATCGTCTCGGTACGACTGCTGAGACAGTATCTGGACCCCTATCATCCGTTGAAAAGATTTCAGATTCTGATCCCGGCATTGCTGGTCGGGGTGATCCTGCAGTGGATTCTGCTGACGGGTGGCCTCGTCGGGGCGACCGAATTGGTGTTGTGGAGTCTGTTGCTCTCGGTCGTGATCGCTGGCCTCTTGTTACCGATTCTCGACCTCATGACACCCCTCTTGAGGAGTGCGCGATATCCTCTCTGAGTTTTTGTGGACCGGACCTGTCAGGAGAATTGATCGATGCAAAGAAGGCGTATCCTGTCCCTGGCGCTGCTGATCGTCGTGCTGGCGATGATCGTCGGTTGGCGCCTGGTTCAACTCCAGGCGGTGGAGTGGCGCCAGCATGCTTTGCGAGCTGCGAGTATTCATCGATCGGTACGATACATTCCTGCGCCTCGAGGTGAGATTCGGGACGCTCGCGAATGGCTGCTTGCCGGCGATGTGCCCGTAATCCGTGCCACTTTCGTCCTGTCTGAACTGGAACCGGTGCGGTGGGTTGCTCGCCGGCTGGCGAGAGTCATCGGGAATTCGTCCGATGCGTTCCCCTGGGGCGCGGACCAGCTCTGGTCATCGTTGCAGAAGGCCAGAAGTCAGTTGAGAGGTGACTTCGGAAGCGGCAAATCGCTCCCGGAGCATGCCTGGTTGAAGAACCTCGATCTGCTAAGCGGCAGGAAACTGATGGCCGTCATCGCAAGTCGACCCGAGGATTTTCCAGGCATACGTGTCGAAGAAGCTGGAGAGACCTGTTCGGTTTTCATCGATCCGATGCGTTTATTCGCCGGGGAAATTGGGATTCGGAGTCTCGAGCGGGAACTGAACCTGCCCCCCGGCGATCTGTGGCAACGTGTCGAACTGGTGTACGAGCGGGTCCAGGATCCACAGATCGAGATCCAGGATCGTGAATGGATCTTTCGTCGGCATCGGCATTCGTTGCTCGAAAAGGTGCCAGATCACCTGGTGGTCAAGATCAGCAAGAACCCGGAGGATTGGCCAGGGATTCATCTCGAGGAAGCTCACAAGCGAGTCCACCCCCGTGACCCCTACCTCGGGCAGTTGCTCGGCAATGCCGGACTCCCCACAGACCGGGAGATTCGTCGCTGGAAGCAACGTGAGGAACCGGTGATCGATCGGATTGCGCTTCGCGATCTGCGAACCTTCGAGGCTTTGCGTCCCTTTGCCCACCACAGTGCTGATCGAGTCGGACGCAGTGGGCTCGAGATGAGCCTGGAGGAGATCCTCAGGGGCAAACCGGGAGCCGAAATCCGGATTCTCGATCATCGTCGCCGTCTGGTCGGGATGCCTCTGCAGGTGGCTCCGGCCGAGCGGGGCCAAAATGTCATCCTTGCGATCGATTTCGAGTTCAGTGAACAGTGTGGACGTTTCCTCCTCGAGGCAGGTATCGAACAGGGTGCCGCGGTCATCATCGACGTCCCCAGTGGCAAGGCATTCGGGTGGTGTTCTCTGCCGGCCCAGGGGATGGAAGTTTATCGGGATCGAGATCTCTATGCCCAGCGGACTCGATCGGACCAGGGCTGGTTCTTTGATCGCGTCAGTTCCTGGCCGATCGATCCGGGATCGACCTTCAAGACGGTGGTTGCACTGCTGGCTCTTCAGGCGGGAGTGGTACAACCCGACGAGAAGATCATCTGTGATGGTGTTTTGGATCGGTCGCAACCGAATCATAATCGATGTTTCAACCACCCTAGAGGCCTTGAACTGGACCTTCCACTGGCCATCTCCCGCTCTTGCAACGTGTACTTCTATCACCTCGGGAACCGGCTCGGTATCGACAGAATTGTTGAAGGATCTCGCCAACTCGGGCTATGGAAGCGGACCGACTGCGGAGTCCCCTCTGAGGCTCAGGGGATCAGTCCCACTTCCAATCCTCCAGGTACTGCCATAGGGCGGGGCTTTACCACCACCCCACTGCAGATGGCCCAGGTTGCACTGAGCATCGCTCATCGTGGAAATACTCCCGGGATCCGCCTGATCGATTCGATCGTACCGGAGGGGTTGAGGCCGAATATCGATGCCAAACATTTCGAGACCGTGATCGATGGCATGGTGTCTGCAGTTCGTGATCGTGCAGGTACCGCTTCGAAACCCGAATATCGACTCGGCCGTTTCGATGTGGCCGTGAAGACAGGAACCGCGTCCATCACCGGATCATCTCAGCTCAGCAATGCCTGGATCATCGGCTTTGCCCCCGTTGTGGAACCGCGCATCGCGTTCGCGATCTCGGCACAAGGAGTAACTGGCCACGGTGGTGAAATATGCGCTCCTTTACTGTCAAAGATGCTCGACTGGTTGGTCGAGAACCGTGAAATGGAGCTGTTGCGTTGAGAAGCTTCCTGAGCAGCGCCTTCGACGAATGGAGAGAAGGATGGGCAGGTGCCGCCTTCTTGCTGCTGGTGACCAGCATCTGGTTACTGACGGTGGGAACCATCTTTGTACAGAGCGCAGCAGATGGACCCGATGTTGGTTTCCCAGGCCCCTATGCCGTGAGCCACCTGCAGAAGATCCTGGTCGGGTTGATCCTCATGGCGATCATTTCCTGTGTCTCTCCCAGAAAGATCGAAAACTTCGCTGCACTCTTTTTCTGGGGAACGATCAGCGTACTGGTGTTGATGCTGACCTGGAAATTGCTACAGGGCGGCGTTGTGCGATGGATACGGTACGGAGGTTTTGGATTACAGCCATCGGAACTGGCCAAGATTGCCACCATATTATTTTTGGCGCGCTTGTTACGTCCAGCCAAGCAATCGCAAGGGTGGCAACCAATGCTGAAGATCGTCGCTGTTGCCGCGCTTCCCTTCGTGCTGATAGCATTGCAACCGGATCTGGGTACCGCTCTTGTTTTCGTCCCGACCGTTGCTGCCATGATGTGGGTTTCTGGAATATCCGGGCGCCATTTTGTTGTTCTGATGCTGCTGGGATCGTTGATCGCCGGTGCGGCCTTTCCCTTGATGCATGAATACCAGAAAGATCGGGTGCTGGCCTATCTCGGTATTGGAGATATTTCTCGGGAAACGACTGGCGGCTACCAGGTGGCTCAATCGATCATCGCCATCGGAAGCGGTGGCCCGACAGGTAAGGGGCTTTATCTGGGAAGCCATCATGACCTGGGCTACTTGCCCGAGGATCACAACGATTTCATCTTTGCCGTCATCGGGGAGGAATGGGGTCTTGTTGGAACAATTTCAGTTCTGATCGGTTTTCTGATCTTGATCTTTGCGATGCTCGGAGTGGCCTGGAACTGTCGCGACCCCTTTGGCCGTCTTGTGGCAGTCGGGATCTGCGCCCAGATCGGATTCCAGGCGATCGTCAATCAGGCGATGTCAGTCGGATTGGTTCCCGTGACCGGATTACCCCTGCCCTTCATCTCCTACGGCGGAACCTCCCTGTGCGTCTCGCTGGCAGCGATCGGGATCGTCATCGCGATCGCCAGAAGACCGGTCGAGGTGATCCACCCGGACGGTCTGAAAAAAGGGACTTCCGATGTCCGCAACCGTCCGATTCGCTCCCGTATATCGAGGCTCGACGCCTGATCGATCGTACCGGGTACCCTTTGGAGACAAAAAAAGAGGCGCCATCGGGGAAATGGCGCCCCCTCGGAAAGAAATGAAGCAAGGAGGACAGCTGCGCTGTCCCGGGGAGACTCACCGGACCATTTGCAGGTCGGTGGCCTTGCGTTAGAGGTCTTCCGAAGAAGCGCCTCATCGACTCCCCTGTCCCAAAGAGCCCGCTGATAGAAAGCACCTGCTGTGCCAATCCCGGCTTGACTCGAGCGTCTCCTCACAAACTCTTCAAAGGTAGTGAGTTAGGACAAGCGAGCGGATGTGGCTCTGGGATCCACAAAGTGACAGATGGATAGAATCTGGCCGCTGTTTCGGCGAGGACCGAAAACGGAACCCTAACTACATTGAGTGAATAAGGTTAGAGAAGCGAAAGGAAAATGATCACCGCTATCGCGGATCGAGCGAGAGTGGTCATTAATTTTCCACTAAGACGGATCGAGTTGCGGCTGATCGGGCCGGATCCAGCCGAGAGTCTCTCCGGCCCCCACCACTTCTCCGGCTTCCGACCACTGTACGAGCAGGGTGCCATCGACGGGACTGGTCATCGGGTGCAGAGATGTGCCACGGCCGACGAGGAGCAGTTCCTGGTCCTTGTGGATCGATTCACCGGCGCGCACGTACCATTCGAGCAGGGTTGGTGGATGATCCGCTGGAGCAGGGCTGTGGCCGCCAGCGGCGTGGTCATCGATCGATTGCATCGGCCAACGAATCGCGATTGCTCCCGGTTCTACCATCGATTCCGGTCCTCCCCGCCGGCAAAGATCCTAGCCCCCGAATGGAGATCCGGAAAGAGATCGGTGTGGATTTGGCCGCGGGTAGATTCTTCTCAGGGACAGGCGTCGAAATCATCGCAAGTGAGGAGGTCCTCGGTCGGATCGATCCCACAGCTGTCAAAGGGAGGCGCCGGTGCATCGCCTCCGGAGAAGAGGTAGGAGAGCAACAGAATCGGGTCTCCGAGCACGACGCTACCGCTGTCGTCAATATCCGCGATCTTTTCGCAGCTCGGTGGCGGTCCGCCGTTGAACATGTATTCGAGCAAATTGATGGGATCGCCCAGGTTCACGCCTCCACTGGCATCGAAATCTCCCCGGGTGAACTGCACTCCCAGTACCTCGGTGATCTCGATGGTCGCTCCGCTGGTCGTCACGATCGCAGAGGTGGATCCCAGTGAGAAGACGATCTGGGTCGGCGGAGAAGGAGACTGAGGCACCAGTTCCTCGGAGAAGTCGAGCGTGGTAAGTCCCACCGGCGCGGTGGAGTTGGCCTGGTAGTGGGCGATGGTCAGTTCCTGAGAGTCGCCTGCCGGCAACGTATTGAGATCGCTGGAGAGGGAAACAAGACAGGCAACGATCAGCCCATCTGCACCTTCAGGGTCGATATCGATAACGAGGAAGTCGGGGCCAGCGCCGCCGTTGAGTGCGCTGACAGCCGCACCCTCCTCGGCCGATACGAGCAGCAAGGAGGCGCCTGAGTGAGCAAGCCCGAACGAAAAGCCGTAACTGGGAACAGGTGCATCGACGAGCACGAACGCATCGATCGATGCGCCCTGTTCGACCGTCGGTGCTGACGTAACCGCCGAGAGTGAGAAAGGCGGAAGTCCACCGATCTCGATCACCCCGGGCATAACGACTGGCGTGATGGCGATGCCACCGGGTCCGACAGCGATTGTTTCAGAGATGGAAGTATCGCCGGGAAACAAGATGTCACAGTATTCGATCTGGGCGAAGGTGTCGTCTGCACCCAGCAAGAGATATTCGATGATGAGCATCTCGTGATCGGTGCTGATCGGGAGTTCATTGAGACCTATGAAGTGGATTACCACTCCCTGACGAAGACCGAATCCGGGAAACATGGTGCTCTCGACAAAATCAACCGGTCCACCGGCATTGGCGGTCAAAGGAGCCGAACCGTTTTCGAGACTGACGACATCGACACTTGCATCCTGACACACCGAGATCGACCAGCCGGCCAGATTTCCACCGGGGTTATCCAGCAGCGCGGGAACATGGACAGTGGAACCCGAGGGGCCAGTATCGCTGGTATCGAAGTGAAAGATGTATCCGGGATCCTGGGCTTCGACGAGCCAACCCGAGGACAGCATCGAGCAGAGAAGGATGAAAGTTCGAATCAATTTCTGGTCTCGCATCGGAGATCTCCTGATCTGGCGACAACAAGGTCGCCCACCGGTAAGCCGGATTCCATCCAGTGGATTCACGGGTATCCGGTAATTATCGGACTCGAGGAGATTCCAGCCGTGACGGAAAGGAACTCCTCGCTCGCCTGGACCCTGCTTTCCATGCGGAAAACCGGTCAGATAGAACGATTGTAGCACCACAACCGCTTCCGGGGACCCCCGCATCGAGACAGATTCTAGATCGTCAATATTCCGGACGATGATTCCCGGTTCGGTACCGAGCCATCGACACCAGCACCTTCTGCGCGACTTCTGCTTCGATCGATGTGGGCATGTGATTTGCATCCTTCCTTTCGTCACACCGATCTTCCCGAGCAACCGGGCAGGAAGGACCGAGATGAAGCCACAACAGCAACCTGACCCGATGGCATTTCCGGGCAGTTCCATCCATCAAATGGAGGAGTTGCAGAAGAAGGGAATTCGAAAACTTCGCATCATCTCTGAGAGTCAGTTGAAACAAACTGCCAGGGAGGCGGTGGCACACGCGCTTCTTGAAGCACTCGATGGTCTTGATGTCCCGGATGTAGTCCGTCAGGAACTTCGGATCCGGGCGGCCAAAATTCTTGGCAAGGAACAAATCGAAGTTCCACAAGAACAGCACAAGGAACAAATCGAAGCTCCACAAGAACAGTACAAGGAACAAATCGAAGCTCCACAAGAACAGCAACTGGCTCCCGTAGCCGAGATCCATGTCTCCTCCCCACTGGTCATTCCCTCCGTTTCGAATCCGTCAGCAGACGTTTCGATCGGTGCGCCAGAGGTCGATGAAAAGGCCCCGGGATCTCCTCTCGGAAAACGCGAAAATGCGTTGCTATTGCAGCTCTCGCGATTGATCGCACAGGACTGGAGATCAGAACTGGCGCTGGTGAGAGACTCCCAGCGTGCCCAGGTAGAAAGGCTCGAGATGAGGATTCAGGAACTGACGATGGCTCTACAGGCGACTGATCAGGTACTGGAGACGAATGCAAAGTCGCGCCAAGAACCTGCAGAAATCACGATCCCGTTCGATAACAAGAAATCAGAACTCCTGGACCAACTATTCCAGGCAAATGTGGCTCTGCGTGCCCTTTCTCAGGGGCAGAGTCAGGGAATCTCGCCCTCACGAGATGGAGAAGGAAAGTAACCATGGCAGCCAAGAAGCAGGCCCAGAGCCCTGAGGCAAGAGATGTTGCGACTCCGATGATCGAGGACAAGGTCGGAATCCTCCACGTGGGGATCGATCTAGGTACCAGTCGGAGTGCCATCGCAAGTTCAAATGGTACCCGCGAGGTGATGGCGAGCCTGGTCGGTTGGCCGAAAGATTCTGTATCGGCCAAGGTGCTCGGTAGGACTGTGGTTGTTGGTGATCGTGTCCACGAGAATCGATTGGCCCTGAACTGCTGTTTCCCTCTCAAAGACGGAAATCTTGCCTTCACCCAGTTAAAAGGTGACCAGAGAAAGGTCTCTCGAAGAGCTGGTGTCAGATTGCTGGCCGCCTTGCGCAAGGCAGCCAGGGTTCAGAAAGGTCAGGCGGTCTGCGCCGTGATCGGTGCTCCTGCAGAGGCGACCCGAGAAAACAAGGAAGCCATCATCGATCTGGCCAGAGAAGCCCGCATCGATGGTGTGATGGTGGTTTCAGAACCATTTGCAGTCGCCTATGCACTCGATGCTCTGGAAAACGCCATCGTCATCGATATCGGCGCCGGCACCATCGATCTGTGCCGGATGGCCGGAAGTCTTCCCTGTGATGAAGACCAGGTCACCCTGTTTCAGGCCGGTGATTACGTCGATCAGCGGCTGTGCGAGTTAATCCACGAGGCGCATCCAGAAATTCAGTTCACCTCCAACATGATCAAGTTGGCCAAAGAACGCTTCAGTAGCATGGTTGATACGCAAAAAAGAGCGATCGTTAGTTTCCCAGCACAGGGTCGTCCAACCAAGATCGATATCACCGATCAGATCCGTACTGCTGTAACTGAACTGGTGCCGAGCATGATCGCCGGTATCCAGAAACTGGTTTCCACCTTTGATCCGGAATTCCAGCACAAGATTCGAGACAAGGTCATCGTCAGTGGCGGTGGGTCTCAGGTTTTCGGATTGCAAGATGCTCTGGAATCTGGACTCGATGAACTCGGCGGTGGCCGTGTCATCATCGTTGACGATCCGGTGTTTACGGGCGCCCAGGGTGCATTGAAGTTGGCTCAGGATATGCCGCTGGAATACTGGAACCAGATCCGGAACTAGGATCTGCTAGCAAAAATAGACTCATCCCCTTCTTTACCGGGATCTCACTTGTTGGGATCCCGGTTTTCTTGTATTGGATCAAAGACCTGCCTATCGAGAATTGGATTGGCGCAGATCGGCAACGATGGAAGCGATATGGCCACCTGTAGTTTGCATCTGCTGGAAAGTGTTATCAGGGCCGATGGAGATCCGTATCGAACTCCTGATCCTCTCGGTTTCGACTCCCATCGCATCGAGAACATGGCTCAACTCCCGTGCCCCCGAGGAGCAAGCCGAACCACTCGATGCGCAGATCCCGATCATGTCGAGGCGAACCAGTAATGTCTCGGCGTGAACCCCTGCAAAACTGACGTTGATGCACCCGGGCCAGTCGCAGGATTGTTGATCGATGATCTGACAATCGGGCACATCCTGCAGCACACTGACGAGGCCTGACCTGGCCTCCCGCAATGGATCAAGTTGCCAAAGAGGTTGTTGAAGGGCGATCTCTGCCAGCACTCCGATGCCATAGATGGCGAGCAGGTTTTCGGTTCCCGGTCGTACTTTCTTCTCCTGAGGTCCACCACGAAGGACCGGATCGATGAGGAGCCCTTTTCGAATCCACAACGCACCGACGCCAGGAGGGCCGAAAGACTTGTGTGCAGTGAGGCTTGCTGCATCGATGCCAAGATCGGGAATGACCTGAGGGAGCCGAAAAAACCCCTGAGCACCATCGGTGTGGAGGATCGCGTCGCGTTGATGGAGCTGTTCGGCAAGCGAGGGAAGATCCTGCACGATCCCGGTCTCATTGTTGGCCCACTGGATGGAGACAAGCCCCCCACCGACAGCATCGAGATTGTCGATTCTGCCCTCTTGATCGACCGTGAGAGTCGACCCAGGACGGCCGTTTTTCCACTGTCGAAGCGCCGGCTCTAGCACCGATGGATGCTCGGTGGCCCCGACATGCAGAGGCGAATCGAGCGGCGAGAGGCCATGGATGATCAGATTATTCGATTCGGTTCCACCACTGGTGAAGTAAATTCCTGCCGGATCCACCCCGAGGAAAAAAGCGAGTTTGTCACGAGCATCTTCGACGATCTTGCGAGCGTCTCGTCCCCGAGAGTGAAGACTGGATGGGTTGCCGGTCGGGTTCTCGAGCAGGAACTGGGATAGTCGTTTTGCCAGTTCCGGATGGAGTGGCGTGGTGGCGTTGTAATCGAGGTAACGAGTGTCCATCAGGAGGTTCCCTGGAGGTCGATCCCCCGAACCGAAAGCAGATCGATCTGCCACCTCTTCGATGAACCCGGGGACACCATCAGCGAGTATTCGATGAGTTGGTCATCGCAAGACCAGATCAGCGTGACCCACTTCTGGGGTTGACCCGAGTTCACCACCTCGACATGCGAATCGACAGTGGAATCGACCAGCAGGTTCTTCAAACCGATGCCTCCCAGTTCGGGAACATCGACGAAGCGCAGCATCGCCTCGAAGGCCAGCTTGGAGATCTGCTGCTGACTCTCGGGGGACAGGCACCGGTAAGCCGCTCCGTACTGGCCTGCATCGATGGCGTAACGGAAGTAGCGAACCGTCTCGTAGGCGTTATGAAGTTTGAAATGGCGATCCACATCGGGAACGTGTGCGCAACCACCACAGACAAGCACGATGGCAATCATCGCCAGTATTGATCGAGATGAACAGCGTTGACTGATCATCCCGGCGCGCTTTCGTCGCTGCTGTCAGTACCGAGGCCGGGGAAATCCGGGGGGTCGGGAAGTTGAATGTGTGAATCGGCGATGTTGGTCAGATCCTCGACATTGTCCAGCACCTCCCGGGTGACGTGGATGGGGAAGTCGAGCCGTGCAGAGAGCACGAAAGCGTCGCTGGGCCTGGTATCGATCCTGACCTCGTTATCCAACTCATCTGATTCTGAATCGCATCTTTTCAGGATCAAGGTGGCACAGAAAGCCCCGTCGATGATTTGTGAGATCACCAGTTGACGGATTTCGAGATTGAAACCGATCAGGATGGATCGGATCAGGTCGTGCGTGAGGGGGCGAGGCGTTTCTTCCGCTTGCAGTGCTCGGGCCAACGCTTCTCCCTCGTAAGAGCCGATGAAAATCACAAAGGTCTTCTCCGGACATTGCAGGAATACGGCCGCACCGTTCGGGGAGAGTCCGATCAATTTCTGAATTTTGACTTCAATGATTTCTTCCTGCATCGGTACCCCCGAAAGATTGATTCTAGACCGGATCGCTGTTTGGCGCATCCTTCCCTCCGGCAGCGATGGTTGCCTGGAGTGATTCCAGTAACGCGGTGGCACCAGCAGCCCGTGCAATTTTTTCGCCGGGGCCACCGCCGGTCACGTCGATCACCTCTCCGCCGGATTCCCGAATCAACAGTTCCCCGGCACATACGTCCCACGGGTGGGTTCTGTACCAGGCACCAGCCTGGAGGCGCCCAGTGGCAATCCAGGCCATCTCGAGGGCGATCGTCCCGAATGATCGTTGTTTGATGCCCCGGGGAAGGTGGTCGCGCCAACAGCAGTGGACACCTCTCCAGCGCGGCGAAAGGCAGATGATTGGCGGTTGGTGGCTGGTAGCACTGGTCGGTACATTTCCACCGCTGTCGAGGCCCTGGCCAAGGACAGCCTCGAACCATTCCCCCCGCATCGGATCGGAGACCCACCCGAGCATTGCAGTTCCTGCGATCCGGTAAGCGATCGAGACCGCGAACAGAGGGATCCCCTGGCCGTGATTGGTGGACCCATCGAGCGGGTCGATCAACCAGCCGTCCTGTTCGGCGCCAGGATCAGAACCGAGTTCTTCTCCCTCGACTGGATCCTCGGGAAAACTACGGCCGACCTCGCTCCGGAATAGCTGCTCGGATTCGACATCGGCGGATCTGCCCTGCAGGAATCGGTCCCGAACCAGTGTGGAGAGCTGGCCAAGAACCTGTCGACCGAATTCCAGGCGAAGGGCGAGTTCTGGAGATAGTGTCACCGCGGTTCCGCGCCTTTCGAGTAATGCAACGCTTCGAGTCCGGGTAAAGTCCTTCCCTCGAGAAACTCGAGGGCAGCACCACCGCCGGTTGAAACATGGGCCACATCATCGGCGATCCCGAGACTGCGCGCCGCAGCGGCACTGTCTCCACCCCCGATCACCACCTCCGCAGAATGTTGCGCCAGCATCCTGGCGATCGCCTCGGTACCTCCGGCGAAAGCTTTCGTTTCGAAGACGCCGAGGGGGCCGTTCCAGAAAATTGTCGCTGCAGCGGAAAGCTTGTGTCTGAACAAGTCGATGGAATCGGGACCGATGTCGAGAAACATCGATCCTTTCGGTGGATGATCGCCAACGCACACTCGAGAGATGGTCGATGGAGAGTTGGGATCGTCTCCGGCGATAAAATCGACCGGAAGTACCAGTTCGGGACCGTTACCGAGACGATCCTGGACCTCGCGAAAAGCAGCAGGTTCGGTCCTTGAGGCTCCGACCGGAATCCCCTGGCCTTCCAGAATCGTGTTGGCCAGTCCGCCGCCAAAGATGATCCCGTCGAGACGGTTGGAGAGGTGGGCCAGTACGCCGATCTTGTCCCGGACCTTGGCGCCGCCTGCGATGACCCAGAAAGGGCGCGCAGGATGATCTCGAAGTCGTGCCAGGAATTCGACTTCTCGCTCGATGAGTAGTCCTGCGAATGCTGGTCGGAGACTTGCTGCTGCAACGATGGAAGCGTGGGCTCGGTGACAGCAGCCGAAAGCATCGTTGACGTAATACTGGACCGGTTCGAGCAATGCTGTGGCGAAATCGAGATCGTTGTCCTTCTCGCCGGGGTCAAAGCGCAGGTTTTCGAGCATCAGTACCCCACCGCTCGGGATGGACGAGAAGGCTTCGCTGGAGTCGGGTGCGAAGGGGACCTCTCCAACGTGCATCACAGGTGCCTGGATGCGCTGCTCGAGTGCCCGGGCAACGATGGCGGTAGACAGATCGGGATCTCGACCTCGAGGTCGCCCCAGATGAGTTGCAACGACCACTCGGGCCCCCCTCTGCAGCAGGCCGTCGAGAGTTGGAATCAGGGCATCGATCCTGTTGTGGTCGGTGATGGATCCTTCATGCATCGGGACGTTCAGATCAGCCCGGAGAAATACCGGGTCACCTCGATTCAACACGGGATACAACTGCTGGATCGAACGCAAGATTCCTTCTCTCCCGAGACCGATGTTGGCTGTCTGCGCCGAAGATTACCCCCCAGTGGAGAGGCGGGAAAGGGCCACGGCTGCGCTCGAACCCCGGTTATTTAGGGGTAGTCGATTTTCGCGAAGAGACATCACTGGAGGATTGAATCAGATCGGTCATCTGATCACAGATGCGCTGGTGCGAGAACAGGAACAGCGGCAACCGGAACAACTGGAGCAGACCCTGTAGGATTCCCATCAGCAGTTGAGCATAGACGATGCCTATGGCCCTGGCGCCAGGCTTCGGTAGTGGGTGGTCAACGGTCGGGTCTGAAGGGGGTGTGATCATCATCGGGTATTGGGCATCGGAAGTGACCGTGAACCGCGTTGCTTCATCCAGCCCCATCGCGAAATCCTTGCCGCGATCGTCTCGAGAGTGATGTAGTAGGTATATTGCAAGGCAACTTCCTTGGAACGCTGGACACTGGAGGAAAAGGGGATTTTAACGGTGGTGGTCTTGCGAAGAACTAACTTGCCCGCAGAGTTTCTCTCGTAGAACTGGGCTCTTGCCTCTCCCTGGAAGATGTTTGCGATGGGAGCACTGAAAAAAGTCTGGAGTTTGACGAAATAACAACGAGTTCGAACCTTGACGATGATCTTGGCTTTATCATCCTTGCCCGGCACGAACTGGAGTTTCCCCCCCATCCGTCTCAGGTGGTAGATCATTCCTGAACGCTCCGGTTTTTTTCGCCCGATTTTCTCATCAACGATGACCACCACCTTTTCGACACCAGCATCATCCAGCGGTGGAAGTTCGGGCAACTCGGGAAGATCCTGTTGATCCCAATCGGGCAGTCGCAGTTGTTCGGGGATGTCGCGTACAGGAACCTCGGGGTCGGAAGAGAGTTCCTCGAGCCGCTCGATCGCTTCGGGTGAGCCCTTGATGTACCAATCACCACCGAGCCAGACATATCCGAGAATGCGGCGGGATTCATCATGATCGGGGTCGATGGCCAGGACCAGTTTCAAATGCTTCTGGGCCTGTGCTGCGAGTTTGACATCGAGGCACCATCTGGCGAGATCGAGGTTTCCCTTGAGGTCGTCGACCTTGATCGATGCGGATCGTTCGAGATATTCATCAAGGGAGGTCGATTTCTTCTCGATACGTTGAATCCTGGAGCGGTCGATGGTGGTGATCTTGCCATCGTGACCCCGGATGCTGATCAGATCTCCCGTTTCGCGGATAATTGTCCCCTCGATTGTCTTTCCATCGATCAGATGGAAAATGTCAGCATGACAGCGATCCGAGGGCAAGCCGAGTAGTACTAGCATGATCAGGGCCGCCAGGGCTCGAGTAAGGCGGGGTGATCTGATCAGACCTACTGCTGACGAGATGGGCATCAACGTGTATCCTTCCGAGGGAAACCTGACGGTTGATTTTCGCCTAGTGAGGCAATTATTCCAGCGTATTTGTCGGCGTGCCGACGTGCGAACCGGTGGGAAAAGGAGCATTCAGGCATGGCTATGGCTCCTGGGGCCCTTGGGGTAACACCAGTGATCTCATTTTGGTTCCCCAATAGTCATTTCAGCAACTGTCTGTTGCTGTCGTTGTTGCTCATTTGTGCCCCTGGTTGCTCGAAGAAGGTGGCTCCTGAGGTGCCCCAGGTGCTGGAGGATATCTCCAGTCACTCGGGATTGCATTTCTGGCATGATAATGGCATGACCGGGCAACTCTACTTCTGTGAGGTGGTCGGGGCGGGTTCGGCATTTTTCGATTTCGATTTGGACGGAGATCTCGACGTTTTTCTGCCCCAGGGCCATATGCTGGAATCGACCAGACCTGCTCCTGCGAGGGTCATCTCGCCTCCCCACGAGATTCCGATGGGTGGTCGACTGTTCAGGAACGATGGCAATGACCGGTACGGAATGCCTCGTTTTGTCGATATCACGGAGCAGTCCGGGATCAAGGCCGATGGATACGCGATGGGTTGTGCTGTCGGTGATGTCGATGGTGATGGCGATCCGGATCTATTGTTGACGAACTTCGGCAGAGACCAGTTGTGGATCAATGATGGTCGAGGCAATTTCCACGAAGGAGCCAGCGAGGCCGGAATAGCTGACGACCGCTGGACCACGAGTGCGATCTTTGTCGACCTGGATGCCGATGGTGACGAAGATCTCTACGTCTGTTCATACGTCGATTTTACCCTTCAGAATCACAAACCATGCTTCGCCGAGAGCAGTGCCATCGAATACTGCGGTCCGAGTTCCTACCCCCCACTTCCCGACCGGCTGTATCGAAACCGCGGTGATGGAACTTTCGAAGATGTGACTTCCAGCAGCGGAATCGGAGCAAAACCCGGTGCTGGACTCGGAGTGGTCAGCTCGGACATCGATGGTGACGGCCAACTGGATCTCTACGTGGCCAATGATGGAATGGCCAACCGTCTGTGGCTACAGGGGGAAGGTTTCCACTTCGAGGATGCGGCCTTGTTGGCTGGTTGTGCAGTGAATCGGGATGGCCGCGCGGAAGCCTCGATGGGTGCAGACCTTGCTGATTTCGATGGCGATGGGGATGATGACATCTTCCTCACTCACCTATCGTCAGAAACTAACACTCTCTACGTCAACGATGGTCACGGGATCTTCGATGATCGTTCGGCTCGATCAGGTCTTGGATTGCCGAGTAGAAAATGGACCGGTTTCGGGACAGCCTGGTTCGATCTCGACAACGATGGCTGGCTGGATCTGTTCGTGACCAACGGAGCCGTCAAGCGTATGGAGGAGAAGATCGCTGCAGGAGATCCGTATCCGCTGAGTCAGCCCGATCAGATCTTCCTCAACCTGGGCGATTCCCGATTCGAGGAAATCGCACCAGGTCGGGCAATCATCCTTCAGCACGAAGCAGTAGGTCGAGGTGCTTCCTTCGGTGATATCGATAACGATGGAGACATCGATATCCTGGTCACCAATAACTGTGGTTTCTCGAAATTGTTGCAGAACAAGATCGGATCGAACAACTCATGGCTGGGTCTCGATCTGCGGCGAAGCGATGGGCGTGTGGCCGTGAATACACGTTGTGAGATCGAAAATGCGACCGGATCCATCCTGCACAGACGATCTCGGCGCGGTGGATCATTCCTCTGTAGCAATGATCCCAGAATCGTCGTTGGTTTGGCAGATTACCAGGGAGGCTGCGTTGTTCGGGTCCATTGGCCAGGAGGGAACACCGAGAAGTTCGAGATCGAGCAAACGGGTAAATATCAGCAACTGATCGAGGGTTCCGGGACGGTTGAGCGATGAAGTCGCTGAGATTGCCCGTAGCTGGGCTTCTTACGCTGTATGTGGCTGCGGTCTCGGGCTGTCAATCCGGATCGGACCTTCCACAGGCTCCGTTACTGCTGGCCATGGAAGCAGAGGTTTCTGATCATCTGGATGCGACTTACAAGAATCTCGAACACTCCAGCAAGGAACTTGTCGGTGCCGAACTGGGAATGGCATTCGGTGATGCGGCGATGACCTACCACGCTTACGACCTTCCTCTGATGGCTCGCAAATGTTACTCCCGTGCCATGGAACTCGATCCGTCCGATCCACGTTGGCGGTACTTGCTGGCAAGGATCGAGATTGATATCGGAAATCTGCAAGAAGCTCGGGCTCATCTGGAACAGTTGTCGCTTGTCAATCCGGATCATCTGCCAACGCGGGTGGCCCTCGGTGAGTTGCAACTAGAACTCAATGATCTCGACATCGCGAAGGAGACTTTTCGCGCGATCCTCTTCAAAAACCCACGCTGTGTGCCGGCACTCTCGGCGATGGGCAAGATCGCGCTTCAACAAGGCGACCCGGAATTGGCTCTCGGCAGCCTCGAGGAGGCATTGAACCTGTCTCCAGGAGCATCTGGATTGCGCTACCCCTACGGGCTGGCGTTGCGAGATCTGGGACGAACTGACGAGGCCCTGGAACAGATGGAAGCCCGGGGTGACGCTGTTGCGAGGGTCAGCGATCCGTGGATCGAGGAAGTTCGGAGTCGGCCCGTCGGGGCGCGTATTCCATTGAATCGCGGCATCTCGTTGTTCCAGGAGGGTTACTACGTGGAGGCGGAAAAGCTGTTCAGGAGTTCGGTTCGATCGGCTCCGGAATCTGCTTCTTCGCATCTGAACCTGGGGTCTGCTCTGGTCAAGTTGAATCGGGAGCAGCAGGCGATCCCCGAGTTCGAGGAAGCAATTCGGCTCGATCCGGGTTCGTCGATTGCCTGGTTCAATCTGGGAGTGATTCACGCCTCCGAGGGTGATGATCCGATAGCGATCCATTGTTACGACCAGGCATTACTGAACGATTCGGGGATGCACGAGGCGCTGTTCAACCGGGCCAATGCGCTCAGGCGCCAGAAGAGGTACCAGGAATCCGCTCATGAGATGAAAAAGGTGCGGATCAGTCGTCCTGGTAATAGCCTCGCCTGGTTGGCCGAATCGGTCTGTTATTTACGAATCGATAGAGCCGATGAATCGTTGAAGGTTTGTCGACAGGGAAGACAGGCGACCGCGGACGATCCGAGGCTCGTCAGTCTCGAGGGACGTATTCTGGCCTGCCTTCCGGCGACTCCCGAGGATCAATTATTGAAGGCGCTCGGAGAGATCGATGAACTCCTTGCCAACGAAAAGGCCCTCGAGTACGTCGAGACGAAAGCGATGGTGCTGGCAGCCCTGAACAGATTTCCGCTAGCCCTGCAGTGGCAGCAGGCGGCTATCGAAGCCGCCCGCAAGGCGGGTCGGGGTGAGATCGTCAAGAGATTGGAGGTCAACAAGGCGCTCTATTTGGGCCATGAGCCGGCACGTGATCCCTGGCCAGAGTCCGATTCAGCCGATGAGCCGGCCGGTGAACTGGATTTGCCCGGGCCAACTTCGTCGCCCGAGCGCTCATCCGCTTCCAGAGCGCCCAAGGTGACCTCGCAGTAGGCACGGACCTGTTCGCCATCGGTAGAAACCTCCGAGGTTTTCGCCTCCTGCAGCAACCACTGATCCGCCCTTTGCTGGAACTTCAGGTCCAGTTTGAGGTGAACAGTTTTTGCCCCGACACGCCCCCCCGGGATGTCGATCTCGATCTGTTTCGGCATGGATCTGGTTCCATCGAACCAGGATGAAACAGTGAGTTTCCACAGTACCTTGCCGTTGGCATCCTTGATGATCTCCTCGATCAGTCTGGAAGAGTTGGTGTCGAATCGAAGATGGGCTGTCGCCGCCTCGAAGACTTTACTTTCCCAGTAGGAGATATTGAGCAAGCCGATTCCGGCATGTCGTGCCGGAAAACGTTCGATATCGAAAGCAATATCGAAGTTGTCGCCAGCAAAATCGAACCTGGGCGCCAGTGAGTCGGGGATATTGAAAAATAGATCCGATGCGATTCGTAGGTGAATGACTCGATCAAGATCGTAGTCCAGTGCTCGAAGGGCTTCGATGTCAGCGACCTTTGCTTCGATCTCGATTTCCTTGCTGGAACCGGAGACGACGTTGAGCATCGAGAACTGGTAGCCCAGAGGCTTGGGTGGCAGCGATCTTCCGAGCCACCCCTCGCCAGTGGCGAAGAAGTCTTTCAGTTGCTGGATACGGCCTTCGGCCAGAACGAGGCTCGCCAACCATGAATCTCTATTGCTCGCCGCCCATTTCGAATCGAGGCACCGCAATCGCGCGATTTGCAGGTTTTTGTCCTGTGGTTGTGAACGAGCCAGTTGATTGAGCACAGCCAGAGCGTGGCTGCGGATCTCCCCAGAACGTTCTTTTGCTGCGATCTGAGATCCGACGACGCGACGGAATGCGACCGAAAGGTCGGACCGAATCAGCGACTGAAGTCCGCGCAAGGCAGCCATCTGGATGGTGGGATCTGGATCCTCTGCGGCGCTGCCCAGCAGCGGCACCACTCGTGGATCTTCGATCAGGCCCAGTGCATAGGCGGCCGCTTCCCGCCGAGGGATCCCCTGTCCCCCCAGAGCTTGGCGGAAAAACACGAAAGAACTGTCGGGGTAACTCTTGAGCACCAGCATGGTGACCTGACGCCGCAGCAGCGGATCAGGGTCGTTGAGGATCGCCATGAGACCCGGAAGTAGCGCTGGATCTGGATCGTTCAGGATCGACTGCAGGGCTTCCTGTCGGATTTTCTGGTCCGGATTCTTCAACCGCTCGAGCAATTCGATATCGCTGGAGACGGGTGCAGGGGAAGCAGTGCCGGACGGATCGGAAACCGGATCCTGCAGCCCCGTCAGCAATAACCACGAAATGGCCAGGGTTGTCGAGATGGTCATCGAAGCGATTCTCCTTCCCCGATCAGATTACTAGGATTCCTCGAAATCGCCAAGAAACTTGACAGTGCTGTTGCGGATTTTACATGGTCAAGGTGGCCTGAATCGGACCATCAAGTGCTGGCGACGGTGGTCCTCGAGATCTCTAGACCGATCCAGTGGTGGTTCGAAGTGAATAAAATGGACGTTTCCTTCGCGCCAGATCTGTCAGCAATGCGCACGGTGTTCTGGCGGCTCCGGCCTGATGAGCCGACTGCAATCGCTCCACCAGCGCAGCGATCCCCTCGCTATCGGCGGCTCGCAGTGGACCTCCCAGATGAGGTGGGAACCCGGTTCCCATCACCATGGCGAGATCGAGAAAGCCCGGATCGTCGATGACCTGTTCCTCGAGACAACGGGCCGCCTCATCCACCATCGGATCCAGCAGTTCATGAATGATCTGTTGGTGGCTGATGGTGGTTGCTGGGGCATCGATCAATTTTCCAAGTTTTCGGTTCCACACTGCGTTCCTACCGTGATGTAGATAGAAACCGGTCCCCGATTTCTTTCCGAGCCAGCCGCGATCGACCATCGCTGCTAAAAGATGTTCATCTTTGTTATCAGTTACATTTTTTGTCGAGAGAAGGGAAGAAGCAGAAGCTCTGTCACCAAAGGCAGCGAACAGGGTTTCCAGAACTTCCATGCCGATGTCCAGTCCGACCTCATCCATCAGGCGGAAGGGTCCCATCGGTAATCCGTGTGATCGAGCGACATGATCGATCGTTGTGCCGCTGATCCCCCTGAGCAACAACCCGGAAGCGGCATCGAGGTAAGGACACAGCAGTCGATTGACCAGAAATCCGGGCGAGTCCTTGACGATGATGGGGTATTTGCCGAGTTTTCTGGCCAGCGCAAGTGCCTGGCCGACCGCGGAAGGATCCGTGAACTCTCCGGGGATGATTTCTACCAGAGGCATGCGGGTAACAGGATTGAAGAAATGCAATCCGACCACGCGTTCGGCGACCGGGCTTTCATGCTGAATTTGAGTCACGCTCAATGCGGAGGTATTGGTCGCGAAAATGGCATCCTCTGGCAGATGGGCGCCAATCTCCGCAAGAACAGCACGTTTGACATCGAGCCGCTCGACCACTGCTTCGAGGACCCCACCACAGTGACTGACTCCGGCCAGATCGGTGCCATGACCCAGCCGCGAAAGGATCTCGGATTGCTGATGGTCGCTGATTCTGTTGCGTTTGCGTTTTGTCGCGATGGCCTTACCGATGGCCTTGAGCCCCGAGTCGAGGGCGTCTTCCGAAATGTCCCTGAGACGCACCGGAATACCCTTCTCGATGGCCACGGTCGCAACTCCCGAGCCCATGATTCCGGCTCCCAGGATGAGGAGGTTCCTGTTGCTGGGCCAGACCCCTTGCGGATCCAGAGGGGCGCCCCGACGTATCACTTCAGAGTCCTGGAAGATGGAAACGAGATGGCGGCAGACAGGACCCAGAGCGAGGGTGGCGACTTCAGCGGCTTCTTTCTTGAAAGAAGAGATCGCATCGTGTGAAGCAGAGAACCGCGCAACCGCGATGGCAGATTCGGGAGCAGGCATATTTCCCATGGTTTTGTGACGGACGTTCTTGAGGGCTACGCGGGAAGTAAGCGCTCTGCCGATTCCGGTGCCATCGAGCAAGGAGTTGACGAATCCTTTGCGGCGTTTTTTGCGACGAGCCTGTACCGCGCGTAAATCGTCCTCGAGCATCTTTTCGATCAATTGCAATGACAGTGTCCGAAATCCTTCAACAGGAACCACGGCATCGAGTAGACCTTTTCGAAGCGCAATCGGTGCAGGAAGACGATGGGCTCGCAAAATCCAATCGAACGCACCGCGCAATCCCAGTAGTTGCGTGGTCCGTACCGTCCCGCCGAATCCCGGGATGATCCCGAGATTTACCTCGGGGAATCCGATTCGAGTAGGCGGACAATCAACGCCGATACGAGCCGAACATCCAAGTGCCAGTTCGAGACCTCCGCCGAGACAGGTACCGCGAATGACACAGATGCTGGGTACCTGCAAGTTGGAAAGGGTTCCAAACAGGTCCTGGGCCATCCGGCACAGGTCGATGACTTGATCTCGATCTTGCGCAGAACCGATGGAACTGACATCGGCTCCTGCGATGAAGTGGGACTCTTTGGCACTCGATACGATGACGGCCTCGATGCCTTCCTGTTGCGGAATTTCTTCGATCCGATCGGAGAGATCCTCGAGCACCGATCGTTTCAGGACATTGGCACTGGAATCGCTGTCGATGATCAGATGTAGCCAACGACCATCAGGATCCTCGGTAGGGATGGCTCCGTCCCAGCCACGAGCGCGGATCAACTTCCACTGGCTCATGATGCGATCCCTTCCAGCAGTACCGCACCTCCTTGACCGCCGCCGACGCACATCGTGGCGATGCCATGGCCGCCACCTGCTCGTTGTAACTGGCGTGCCAGAGTCAGGATCAGTCGGGCTCCCGAGGCTCCCACTGGATGTCCCAGTGCGATGGCACCTCCCTGGACATTCAGTCGTTCGGTAGCGATCGAACCAGGAGCCGCCGAAAAGCCAACCCCGGTGCTGTAGGTTTCGTCGTCGAGCGCCGCCTGACAGGCCAGTACCTGGGCCGCGAACGCCTCATTGAGTTCAACCCTGTCGATGTCAGAAAGGACCAATCCGCTGCCGTCGAGGACTCTGGCGAGCGCATGAACCGGCCCGAGCCCCATCCGGAGCGGATCCAATCCCAAAAAAGCGGTAGCCAGCACACGGGCCAGCGGCTTGTACCCGAGAGCGCTCGCGCGTTCTGAATCCATCAGCAGCAGCATGGCGGCCCCATCGGTGATCCCACACGAGTTGGCCACCGTCACGGAGCCCAGTTTTCGATCGAAATAGGGCTTCATCCGGGCCATCTTCTCGAGCTTGGCATTGGGGCGGGGCCCTATATCTTGTCGGATCACCTGATCAAGGCGTGGAGGAATAGCGATACTACTGATCTCTTCCTTGAGCAGATCAGTAGCGGCGACCGCCTTCTGATGGCTCTCGAGAGCATACAGGTCCTGATCCGATCTGGAGATCCCCCACTCTCTGGCCAGTCTTTCGGCGGTGTTTCCCATCATCTCGCCACTGAAAGGATCGCGCAGCCCTTCGAGCAAACCGATTTTTGGCTTGAGGTCCTTCCAGCGAAAACTGAACAGTCCTGCCATCTTTTCTGGCAAGGAACGGGCCCTGGCGAGCGAGGCAACCTTGAAACCGAAGGAGAGTGGAAACAGCAGCGGGATTCTACTCATCGATTCTGCGCCGCCGGCCAGTACGCTGGTGGCCGCAGCGCCACGAATGCGGTCGAACGCGTCTGAAACCGCTTGCATGCCGCTGGCGCAATTTCTGGCCACGGTGTGTGCAGGGGTCTCGATGGGAAGTCCGGACCGGAGCGCAACGACACGAGCTGGATTGGCACGATCAGGCGGTTGAGCACAACATCCGAGGATCAACTCGTCGATCTCTGCGGGTGAAATCCCGCAGCGATCGAGTAGATCGCGGCAACAACTGCGTCCCAGTTCGTCGACAGGGACCTCCCTGAGATCCTCCCCTGCCCGTACGAAAGGGGTCCTGAGGCCTTCGACGATCACGACATCTCTGCTCAAAAGAGATCCGCCTTCCCTGGGCTCACCTGATTCGCACATATCGGCCGTGGTTATCCTTGGCCAGCGTTTCGAGAAATTCTTCTTCAGCTCCGATGAAACCAAGTGTGAAGATGCGAACGCCCCGGAGATGATTTATGGCCCTGGTATCCTCGAGGATCCTCTTCATCAGACTGGCTGCGTCAACAGGCATCTGGTCACCCTCGCTGCCGATATGAGTCGGTGCTCCATCAGTGATGAGGTAGATCGTATCGACCGTGGCATCGGAAAGAGCCTCGAACAGGGCTTCGTCAGTGACCGTGATTCCATGGGCACGCAATCTCTCGATGAATTGAATCGCGGATTTTCTATTCTTGCCGGTAGCAGGAACCAGTACATCGCTCCAGGGTTGAACCGATGACGAGAATGAGATGATGGAGAAGTTCTTGTCCTCTCCGAGGCTCTCGATGGCTCGCCGGAGTTCGGTGCGAGCCCGCTTGATGCGGCGACGGCCCTCCATCAGGTGCCGGATCTTCTCCTCGATGGAATCCCCGATTCCTGTAGTGCGTTGGATTCGTTGCATCTCCTCCTCGGAAGGAGGGTCAGTGGCCAGCATCGAGCCGGAAATGTCGATGACAAAGACGATATTTCTACCGGTGATATCGAGTCCGAACAGGCCAGTCCCGGTGACTCTCTCTCTGGGCTTGGTGAGATCGACCTTGGAGGGATCGATCTGGTCTCGATGGGCCGAGATCCAGTTCTTGTACTGATCGGCAGCATGAAGCGAGATACCGGTCAATCTCTCCAGTGCGTCGCGGCAGGCGAGCCAGGCGCGGTCACCAGATCTTTTCTGCAACTCCTCACGTCCACCCCGGACCACCTTGTCTCTCGTCGAGGCCAGTTCCCAACGTGACATCGCAGAGATCAATGGTTCCATCGCCAGGAGGTTCTGACTCCAGGCAAGGATCCGGGCCGCCACCGCGACAACCTGTGGGGCCACGTCATCGATTGCCGAAAGTGCCAATTGCACGGAGTCGATGGAGGTTCTCTGGAGAGAGACCTCGAGTGCAAAAACACGAGCTGGCCATCGGTTGTGATTTTTCAGGACCCTGGCGATTTCTTTTTCAAGACCCTGGTCTTTGACCCTGGAGAATACCTTTACGGATGTGATGAATACCCGATGGCGATCGATGACATACCATTGACCATCAGCGACGGATTCGACATCGGCGACCGCGTCTGCGACAGTCGAGAAGGCTGCAACTCCGTGCTCTTCGACGAGTTCTCGAATCCGACTTATGGTGCTTGTTGTGTCCCTGGCACGGATGGCTTGATCAAGGGATCCATCGCAAGGCGTGTGCAAGAGGGACAGGAATAAAATCAGGATCAAGTCTGGATCGCTTCCCGGATGGCCTGGGTTGCTTCTGAAACCGACATCCTGATCTGCTTCATCGAATCACGTTCCCTGAGAGTAACCGTTTCGTCACTGAGAGTTTCTCCATCGATGGTGATGCAAAATGGAGTGCCTGCTTCGTCCATACGCCGGTACCGCCTTCCGATGGCGCCCTTGAGGTCATAGAAGACGGGGAACTCACGTTTCAGGTCCTTATAGATATCCCTGGCAAACTCCGGCATCCCGTCCTTTTTCACCAGCGGCAAAACGGCCGCCTTGATGGGTGCTATGCGAGGATGGAAACGAAGAACAACACGACCCTGCATCTGACCCTTTTCGTCGGGAGCCATGTCTTCTGTGTAGGCCTCGCAAAGAAATGCAAGTGCCGCACGGTCTACTCCTGCGGAAGGTTCGATCACATGTGGCATGAATCGTTCATTGGTAACGGGATCTCGATAAGAGAGGTCCTTTCCACTGCCTTTCCAGAGTGGTTTTCCGTCATCGCCTTTCTGGACTTCGAGCGGGTAAGTTGAGGGATCCAGTTTTCCTTCCATGTGACTGCGTAGATCGAAATCGCCCCGATGGGCAACACCTTCCAGTTCACCGAACTCTCCTTCTGGCAAGAATGGGAAGGCATATTCGATGTCGGCGGTTCCGGTCGAGTAATGGCTCAACTCGGAAGCATCATGTTCACGCAGACGTAGATGCTCACCGCTGAGGCCAAGATCCTGGTACCACTGCAGTCGTCTGTCTCGCCAGTAGCGGTACCACTCCTGGGAGGAATCTGGGTGGCAGAAAAACTCGAGTTCCATCTGTTCGAACTCCCGTACACGGAAGGTGAAATTCCTCGGAGTGATCTCGTTACGGAAACTCTTTCCAATCTGAGCGATTCCGAAGGGAATCCTGACTCGGGACGAATCGACCACGTTCTTGAAGTTCAGAAAGATCCCCTGAGCGGTTTCGGGTCGCAGATAAACGGTGTTGTCATCGCTACGCAGGGCCCCGACGCTGGTTTTGAACATGAGATTGAATTCTCGAGGTTCCGTCAGGGTGGCGATTTCTTTTGCGTCCGGGCCGAGCACTTCGGAAAAATCATCGATCTCTACCAGCGAGACGATCGGTCCGTCCCACTGGATCTGGTCTCGTTCCTTGGCGCGTAGTCCGAAGAACTTCTGAGCACGGGCGGTGAGGAGCTCTTGTTCCTGTTCGGGATCAGAGATGACGGTGACGAAGATCCGGGATTCTTTTGCTCTGGCCCAGCGACCCCTGACCTGTTCGTGTCGGTATCTTCGTTTTGTTTCACGGCAGTCGATCATCATGTCATGAAACAGATCGTGGTGTCCGGAGCATTTCCAGACTTGCGGATGCATCAAGATGGTGCAGTCGAGTCCCGTCATCTCGAAAGGTTCAATGGCTCCATCGAGAACTGATACGTCATCATGTTTGGTGACCATGTCCGACCACCATAATTCCTTGACATTACGTTTGAGCTCGACTCCGAGCGGACCGTAATCCCAGCAGCCATTCATCCCACCGTAGATTTCGCTGGACTGAAAGATGAAGCCACGTCGTTTCGAGAGAGAAACAATCTTTTGCATCACTCCTGCGTCGTCGTTGCCCAATGGGCCTCCCTGTCGATGGGTATCGTTGAGTCTTTCCCTGCCGCCATCCTAGAAACCCGTGCCTCGATAGGCAAGAAGACCGGGGCATCGTTGACCTGGAAGACGAGGGGCTCTATACCGGGATTGGAGGGAGGGGCCTTTGTCGGTACTCACTGAAGAACGACTGATCCAGTTCTTGAAGGAGACGATCGAGATCGAGCGCGATTGTCTGGATCGCATCATTGCCGAGGGCACCCATCCGGCCCCTGACGATATCCTGGCCAGATACAGGGATCTGATTCAATCGATCCAGAAAGAGCAGGACAACGAACCTTCACTCAATGAGGAGTGCTGGGGCTGGATCTGGGAGATCAAGGAAGGGATGAACCTGATCCAGCTCTATGGACGGCTGGCGTGGTTGAATCTTCAATTGCTCGAATTGCTTTGAACCGGATCACATCCGTTCGATCGGCCGGATGCAGAGCAGGTCGAGGCCACTTTTCATGGTAGATCTCAGAACCTCGATCAATGCCAATCGATCACCAGAAAGTTGCAGATCTTCACTGATGATTCGGTGTTTGGCGTAATAGGTGTTGAACTCGCTGGCGAGTTCCAGCAGATACTGCGATACCTGTGAGGGCTCCGCATCACGAGCGGCTCGTAGGATGACATCAGGGAAACGAAGTACTCTCTTCAACAGTATGATCTCGCTGGGTTGATCCAGTCGAGATCCGTCCCCCGTTTCGATTCCCTGCTCCTGAGCTTTTCTGAGGATGCTGCAGAAACGGACATGCGTGTACTGAAGGTAGGGGCCGGTCTCACCGTCGAATGAGAGAATCTTGTCCAGATCAAAATTTACGTCTTTTCGTCGTGCGGCTTTCATATCACTGAAGACGACTGCGCCGACACCCACCGCCTCGGAGATTTCATCCAGTTCTTGATCGGGTAAGTCGGGGTTCTTCTCTTTGACGATATTGGCGGCAAGTTCGACCGCCTGATCAAGGACTTCCTCCAGAAGAACCACCTGGCCGCCCCTGGTTTTCCCCTTCTTCCAGTTACCCTCTATATTGAGTCTCATGATCCCGAATTCGGTATGCTCGAGATCATCGGCCCAGTCATATCCGAGCATCTTGAGGACCTCGAAAAGTTGACGGAAATGCAAACCCTGTCCGGCATCTACAACGTACAGACAGCGCTGAAATGCCACCTGATGATACCTCTCGATGGCACTGGCCAGATCACGGGTGCTGTAGAGGGTGGCTCCATCCTGCTTGCGGATCAACATCGGTGGAATGTCGTCGGATAGCCTCACAATTTCGGCCCCTTCGCTCAACTCGAGGAGGCCCGATTCTGTCAGTTGCTCGACGACATCAACCATACCCTGTTGATAGTGCGACTCCCCTATGACCCGGTCGAAATGGACACCGAGACGATCATAGACCAGGTTGAATCTAGCCAGTGAGACGTTGCGGATCCTTTCCCAACGCGCACGAGCCTGTGGATCGCCATCCTCGAGTTTCTTGAACCATTTCCTGGCGATATCTTCCAGTTCCGGGTTTTCTTTGGTGGCCTCGTTGAAGGCGACGTAGAGGGAATTGAGATCAGATATCGCATCGGTTCGTTCTTCTAGAGCTGGGGAATCGAGATCATCTCGTTCTTTGAACAGCTCCCATGCGGCGAGTAATTTTCCAAATGTAGTTCCCCAGTCGCCGAGATGATTCCAGCTGGTGACTGAAAATCCTGCACATCGCAACAGGTTGGTTATCGACTGCCCGAGCATCGTCGAACGCATGTGGTGAACGGCAAGATGTTTGGCGATATTCGGCGAGGAGTACTCGACGAGGACAGTAATTCCTTGACCGACCTCACTGCTGCCCCACACTTCGGTTTGATCCAGTACTTGGGCCAGGGCTTGGCGGGAAAATTTGTCGGCTTGAAATTTGAAATTCAGATATGGACCTGCTGGCGAAACACTCTCGACCCAGGGTATGTCCCAGGTTTTTCCAGCAAGTCGTTCGGCAGTGGCGGTAGGAGCTTCCGCGAGCGCCTTGGCCAGCAGGAAACATGGTAGCGACAGGTCCCCGAGATCAGCGGAAGGAGGATCACAGATGTGGTCGGCGAGATCTGGGACCTCGACATCGAGATACTTCTGGGCATGATCTGCGATCTGAACATTGAATTGACGCAAAGGAGGCCCTTTCCTGGACAACAAAGGTGTCGAGTGGTGACCGGCTGCATTTTATAGTGGAGGTGAGGCGTAGTTCAAAGTCCTCACGCTGAGGAAACGCAATAAATCGCTCATGGAGAAGACAAGGAGATAGATGTGAAACAGATCATTACAGGTTCTGTCGCCACAATAGCGATCATGGGGCTGTTCTGGAGCGCACTGGTGGCATTTGAGATCACTGGACCTGCCCCTACCGCCGGTGAGATCGCATCAGCCCAATCGGCCAAGCAACCAAAATGGAGATACACCGAAGCGGGCACCATCCCGACCGAATTCGGTGAATTGATCCAGGTGAACGGTACTTCCGGCAATTACACTCTGGTGTTTCAGGATACCGACAAGGTCATCCGGCTGGTGGATCTACGCGGCGGAAAAATTCCACCCAGAGCGATTTCCATCCAGAGAAAGTACTAGAGCAGCGAGGGATAACCTGCGAATCACGGATCTTCTGGCGAGACGATCCCTGTTGTTGTTGGTACGAAGCGAGCACTGACTCGCTCCTGATTCGCAGGATCCCCTGGAGAGAAAGGTATCGACCCCTCTGCCAGCCGCGACTGTCCTTTCCATTGCAGGCCCACCCTGGTGGTTGCTCCAGGGTGAAGATCTGAGAAAGTCATGGACGAGCAATCGTCATGCCAATGAAGGCATGGTAGTTCCCCACGGTTCGGTGGTTTGCTGTTGCGGTTTGGCCCCTCGATGACCGACTTCGGGGTTGCGGTCGTCACTCGTCCGTTTCCGGAGACCAGAGAAGGATCTTCATTTCATGTCAGAGTCCCCCATGTCCGAAGATGCCAGCGAAACGGAAGTCCCCATGGAACAGATGTCTCGTCTCAAGAAGATCATCGATCAGTTGAGATCCCCCGGAGGCTGTCCGTGGGACCTCGAGCAGACCGCAGATACTTTGCGACCATTCCTGCTGGAGGAAGCCCATGAGGTTGCCGAGGCGATCAGTTCGGGAGACCCGGATCAGATTTGCGAAGAACTTGGTGATCTGCTGATGAACATCTACCTGCAGGCGAGGATCGCGGAGGAGTCAGGATCATTCTCGCTCGAGGATGTGGCCCGCGAAATTTCCGAAAAGTTGATTCGCCGGCATCCCCACGTCTTCGGCACAAGTAACGCCAAAAACGCGGATGAGGTGCGCGAGAACTGGGAACGGATCAAACGACAAGAAAAGGGCGAGGCTGGTGATAAGCCTTCAACGATCAGGAACCTGCCGGCCTCCTTGCCGGCCTTGCTCCGGGCGGACAGGATTGGAAAGATGGTGGCGGAAGTGGGGTTCGACTGGCCTGAGCCGCGGGGTGCTATAGACAAGGTGGTAGAAGAACTCGACGAATTGAAAATCGCGATCGATTCAGGGACAGAAGACCAGTGCTACCATGAGGTGGGAGATCTGCTTTTTTCAGTATCGAGTGTCTGTCGAAAACTCGGTATCGATGGAGAACAAGCGTTGCTTGATTCTCTCGCCAGGTTCAAGAGTAGATTTGCTCATGTAGACCGGCGACTCGAACCGGGTCAGGAGGTCGACCTGGCTCGACTGGAAGAGTGGTACCAGGAGGGCAAATTGCTGGAAGATACCGACGAGGAGTCTAGTTGATGGACGCAGAGTACCAGGGCATTCGCCACCTCCGAGACCGCGTGATGGTGGGACTTTCCGAACGCATCGTCGGACAAAAGGCAGTTGTCGAGGAACTTCTGACAGCGTTTTTTGCCGGCGGCCACATCCTGGTCATCGGTGTTCCAGGCCTGGCAAAGACGTTGCTCGTGCGGACCCTATCAGAACTTCTCGATCTTCGTTTCAGTCGTGTTCAGTTCACTCCTGACCTGATGCCCCAGGACATCACTGGTACAACCATCCTCTCCTCGGACGAAGAGCAGGGTGAACGCAGTTTCCGGTTTCGTGAGGGACCCATTTTCGCAAACCTGTTACTGGCAGATGAGATCAACCGCACCCCGCCCAAGACGCAGGCAGCACTGCTGGAGGCGATGGAGGAGGGCCAGGTCTCGGTGATGGGACAGAGGCACTCGCTTCCCGATCCATTCTTCGTGATGGCAACTCAGAATCCGCTCGAGTTGGAGGGAACTTATCCGCTTCCCATCACTCAACTCGATCGATTTACCTTCCAGGTGGCACTGGATTATCCTCAGGCCCATGAAGAACTGGATGTGGTATCGATGACCACTTCCCACCTCCAGGGTCCTCTGGATCCGGTGATTCCCCGGGCCTGGGTGACGGAAGCCCTGAATGAGGTGCAGCAGATCGTGATTCCGGATCACCTGCTCGAGCGAGCGACCCGGATCGTTCGAGCGACGAGGCCAGGCGAGGACGACGCACCCGAGATCGCTACCGAGTTACTCTCACACGGTGCCGGTCCTCGTGGAGTTCAGGCGGTCCTGACCACCTCCAGGGCCTGCGCTGCTCTCGATGGAAGGGATACGGTTTCTGATGACGACCTGAACACGGTCCTGTTTCCGGCGATTCGACATCGATTAGGACTCAGTGTCCACGCTGAAGCTGAAGGGCTGAGTCCGGACGAGGTATTGTTCAAGATTTTGTCTGCGATAGGAGACCGGGTCGAAGAGTCCACGTCATCGACCAATTCGGAGGTGGGAAACATACGCAGATGGTTAGGGCAACTAGCTGAAACCACACCACTCTTCCGCAAGAAATCCTAGCCGTTACCGATTCGAGGCCACGAACGAAATGACGTCACGCGCACTCTTCGAATCGTATCCATATTTATTCATCATCTTCTCGAGAGTATTTTCAACTCCAGCAATTTCCTCGTCGGTCAATGTTTTTCGTTCATCGGTGAAATACTGGAGAATGTTATTTTGCAAACTATCGAGGGTCGATTCTCTCTCGCGCCAGAACGAATGTTTGAGTTTTCGATAAATCTCGGGGAACACATCCTGGTAGTCGAGCGGCTGATCGGGATTCTCGGTAGCATAGGCCCCAATTCTGCCCATCAGATCGGATCTGTATTCAGGGATGCTATGACTGATACTGAGAAGTTGTTCAACGCGTGCCATCAGATCCTGTGAAGGTTCCTGGTATTTTCCCGTAATTTCAGACCAGTACTTCTGACCGCTATTGAAGGATTTGATGTGCTGGAAATATTCGACAAAAACTCGATCAAACTCACCTTCTTCGACGATTCCTATGCTCTCAAAGACCTCCTGACGAACAATTCCTAGATAATGTTTTTTGACATCTCCGATGAACTGAGCGTTGTCGTGGTAACCGTTGTCGGTAGAGACTCTCAGAAATTCGTGAATACTCGTTTCTTTGACAAGAAGTTCAAGCTCGGGGAATATCGCCAGGGGCGAAAGACTGTTCCACGAATGATTTTCTGCTGCGGTGGCAATCAGCGTCATCATGTCGCGGGGTGAAACACCTCGTCTCCCTTCATACTCGGCGCCGTAGATGCCCTCGAACTCCCCCTCTGACTCATCATGCTCTTGACGAAGAGCCAGGATGTTCTGTTGCAGCAGTTTTCTTTGATCGTCTTTGATGTCAAAAGCAACCTCACCATGGTCGTAGAGCAGGGCTTTTTGCAACGGGGCCAATCGGGCAACTGCGGGTGCCAGTTCAGCTGAATGGTTACTTGGGGAGGGTCTTCGCAGGCGAGTGAGGACCGCCCACAGCGCAGCCATTTCTGCTGTGTGAGGCGCTACAGAGCCTCCCGAGGCGTGTCGCATGATATGGCGCTGGTATAACTCCTCTTCCCGGGAGTACTCCAGCAGGTAAGGAACACGAACCAGAGCGAGGCGACCCTTGAAAGAAGAGAAGTCGGGAGTTTTCTTGAACAGGTTGAGTTGTTTTTCGTTTGCGGTCCCGGTGAGAACCACATCCAGATGCGCTCGGTAATTCGGTATCTGGATTGTTCCCTTCTCGGAAGTCGTGAGCAGATATTTGTTGGTTTCAGGAGGCCTTTTCAGGAAGTCCGAGTACTCGCAAAGGCCCCTGTTAGCGTCTACCAGTTCACCCTCTATCTCGAACAAGGACATCCCCTGGAGGATTGCCGGCAAGGAGGCCCCTTCGTGAGACATCGGTTTGGTCTGGGCGTCGATATTGCCCTGGGGTTCGATGCTGACACAGCCGATACGATAGCGTCTGGAGTGGAAGAAGCGTTCAACCTGAATGTGCCGCACCACTTCTAGCCAATCTCCCTGGTGCGTTGACAGTAACGCTTCGTAAATCCACTTGTTCTTCTGGCTAAGGTCCCCATGGATGGCCCAGCTATAATTGAAGTGGTCCTTCTGGGTGAGATCCGGATGCCTCTCGAGAGCTTCCTCGATCAGATCTTTGCGTTCTCGTCTGGGAATGAGAAACAGAGGAGAATCTTTGAGTTCGCACCGGATGACGCACCGGATAGCTTTTTCCTTGAGGAAGGCGTAAGAACCGGATTGGTCGTCAGAATCTTCTTCGAAACCGATCCGCCCACCTTCGATGGACTTCTCCGGGAAGACCCAGTTGAAGCGATAGAGGGCGCCTTCCGGACTGATGCTGTAGTCGGTCATTCCGTGCATGATCGCCTGGACGGTTGTCGATTTAGACGATCCGTTGGGACCATGGAGGAGGATGAGACGGTCTGCTTGACCGTTGCGGGCAAACTGCCTCAACTTGTTGTAAATAGCATTCTGTACCGGTTCTTGAGCAATAAGTGAATCTTCGGAACGCGCGAATTCGAGATCGAAGAAGTTCCAGCGTCTATCGACAATCCCAGTCCGCTGAACGTCCTCATAACCATAATGCTCGAACATATCACACAGGTATCGTGGTGAGTTGCGCAGGTACGGATAAGGGTTCGAGAGGAAATTTTCCATGAATCCAGAGAACGTGCGAATCCTCTGTCGCATCTGGAAACGATCGAGAGAAGATCGACGGAAATTATTCAAGAAGTCGAAATGATCTGAAGCCATTGGCTACAGCTCTCATCTAGCGGGACGGGCACCTTGTCCGACCTGGTTCAAATCATAACCCAATGACAAAAAAAGTTCACTCGGCAGGCACTGCAGTGGAAGTGTCTGCAAGCTATTTGATCACTTGTATGCGGGGATACCGGTGATCTCGTGGCCGAGAATCAGGGTGTGAATATCGTGTGTCCCCTCGTAAGTTATGACCGATTCCAGGTTCAACATGTGGCGCCCAACAGGATATTCGTGAGTGATCCCGTTGGCTCCAAGCAAATCTCTTGCTGACCTGGCGATTTCAAGGGCCCAGTAGACATTGTTTCTCTTGGCGAGTGAAACATGTTGAGCAGACATCTTACCCGAATCTTTGAGTTGAGAGAGACGGAGATTTAGAAGTTGTCCCTTCGTGATCTCCGTGAGCATGTCGGCGAGTTTTTTCTGGACCAACTGAAAACTACCGATGGGTTTGTCGAACTGGATCCGGCTGGTGGCATATTTCCTGGCGGTCTCGAAGCAGGCCATCGCGGATCCGATGGCCCCCCAGGCGATTCCAAATCTTGCCTGGGTGAGGCACGAAAGTGGTCCTCCAAGCCCATCGGCTCCAGACAAAATATTGTCCTTCGGGATCCTGCAATCCTGGAAGTGAAGTTCGGAGGTTGTGGATGCACGCAGGGAGAACTTCTTCCCCTGCTTGGTGGTGCTGTATCCAGAAGTCCCCTTGTCGACGAGGAAGCCTCGTATACGCCCATCGAGTTTTGCCCAGACCAACGCAACGTCGGCGACGCATCCGTTGGTGATCCACATCTTGTTGCCGTTGAGTATGTAACTGTCGCCATCATCGACTGCGCTGGTGATCATCCCCTCCGGATTGGAGCCATGATCGGGCTCGGTGAGTCCGAAACAACCGATGCTGCGACCGGCCGCCAGTTCGGGAAGGTACTTCTTTTTCTGTTCTTCCGAACCGTATCGATGGATGGGATACATTACCAGGCCACCCTGGACGCTGACGAAGGACCTGAGCCCGCTGTCTCCCCGTTCGAGTTCCTGCATGATCAGACCATAAGCAGTGCTGTCGAGACCCGCACAATCGTAACCCTCGAGATTGGCTCCGAGCAGCCCGAGTTCACCAAGAGTGGGCACAACCTGGTCGGGGAAGCGATCGTTCATGAAAGAATCTTCGATAACTGGCATGATCTGATCGTCGACGAAGTCGCGGACGGTGTCTCGTATCAGTCGTTGTTCTTCCGTCAGCAAATCGTCAAGGATGTAAAAATCAGATCCTTCGAAGTTATCCATCGATAGTCCTTCTCTCGATCCAGGCTTCCGGTTCATTCATCCATGAGGTTAACCACAATTTGGTCCTCCGAGAATTGAATCCAGGAGGTGACGGACAGCATATCAGATCGTTAGTTCAGCGTACGAGGACAGAAACCAGGCCGGGATCACAAATAGACAGGGGCCGGTGCAGGACAACACCAGCCCCCTCCTGTATCAGAATGACCCCAAGGGGATTCGAACCCCTGTTCTCAGGATGAAAACCTGATGTCCTAGACCTGACTAGACGATGGGGCCTGATTTCAAAATGAGAGCAGTTGGGCTCGAACCAACGACCGACGCCTTAAAAGGGCGTTGCTCTACCAACTGAGCTATGCTCCCACGCAGCGACGAAATGTAACGATGGCACAAAACGCAGTCAACATCTTCCGCTCGGGCAAAACTAGATCTCCATCAATTCACTGGTTTTTCTTTTGAGATCCTCATCGATCTGATCCTCGATGGTTTTGAGCACATCCTGGATCTTGCTTTTCGACCGGGTCTGGTCGTCTTCGGAGATATTTCCGTCCTTTTTCGAAGCGTCGACGTGCTTATTGGCATCTCGACGGATATTTCGTATCGACACCCGGGATTCTTCAGCGACCTCCTTGGCGCGCGAAACCAGCTGTTTTCTTCTCTCCTCCGACAGTGGAGGGATGATGAGTCGAATCAACTTTCCGTCATTTTGGGGCGAAATTCCCAGATCAGAGGTGTGGATTGATTTCTCGATTTCAGACAGGGCGGAGCTATCGAACGGCTTGACGACAATCTGATCCGGTTCAGGGATGGAGATGTTCGCGAGTTGTTTCAGAGGTGTCTGGGTTCCGTAATAATCAACTCGGATGGTTTCCACGAGACCTGGGTGAGCTCTACCGGTCCGCATACCACGAAATTCATCTCTCATGAAATCCAGGGCTTTTCGCATGCGGTCCTCGGTATCGACTATGAGTTCTTCAACCATGATGGGTAAACCTTTCGTTGAACTCAGGAACTGATTCTGGAACCAACCGGATTCCCCATGATCGCATCGAAGATGGAATCGGGTCGTTTCATGTCAAAAATTGTCAGGGGAATGTTTTGTTCCCTGCAAAGAGTGAAAGCGGTAGAGTCCATCGCTGCAAGCCCCCTGCTCAGAACTTCATCGAAGGTGATGTGGTCAAACTTATTGGCATCGGGACTCTTGGCGGGATCGGAGTCGAAAATTCCATCGTGTTTGGTGCCCTTGAGGAGCTCATCCACGTCGAGTTCAGCAGCTCTCAGGGCCGCGCAGGAGTCGGTTGTGAAAAAGGGATTTCCAGTGCCTCCTGCGAGTAGAACGATCTCGTGACGAGCCAGATGTGCGCGTGCGCAACCCGATTCAAATAGTTGCACCTGGGGTACAGAGGAATGTGGCCCCATCACCACACAATTTTGCCCTCCCGAGCGAAGATGGGCGCATAGGGCCAGTGCATTGACATGGGTGGCAACCATGCCAATCGCATCGGCATCTGTCGGGTGAACACGCTGCTTGGCCCAGTCGGAGCCACGCAGGATGTTGCCGGCTCCGACGACTATGGCGATCTGGACAGTGGAGGAGGCCCTGAGAATCTGCTGGCACACCATCGTCAACGCGTCGAGATCGAGGCAAGAACCCGATGCCCCGCCGAGCAATTCTCCGCTCAATTTGAGCAGCACACGCCTCGGTTTACTCTCTGCCATTTACCCCTGCCCGATCAGGAACCTGTGGCCGGTTACTCACCAATCTGGATGCGATGGAAGCAGGTGATCTGGATGTTTTCCCCGATGACAGCAATGGCATCCGTGAGAAGTTGTTGAATGGACTTCTTGTCATCTTTGATGAAAGCCTGATTCATCAGGCAAACTTCGCTGTAGTACTTCTGGAGTTTGCCCTCGACGATGTTGCCACGGATATTCTCAGGCTTTTCTTTGACCTGCTCGGTGTAAATTTCTCGCTCTCGAGCGATCAATTGCGGATCGAGTTCATCAGGGGTCAATGCTGAAGGATTCATTGCAGCAATGTGCATGGCAATATCCTTGATGAGCACCTGGAACTGCTCATTCTTTGCAACAAAATCTGTTTCGCAGAGGACTTCGACGATCACGCCGATCTTGCCGTTGGAGTGGACGTAAGACCCAACCCAACCCTGAGTGGTGGCCCGGCCGGATCTTTTAGCGGCCATCTGGACACCTCTCTTGCGGAGCAGGTCGATGGCGTTTTCTATGTCACCTTCCGACTCTCGCAGCGCCTTCTTGCATTCCATCATTCCCACGCCGGTTTTTTTTCTCAATTCCGCCACGGTTTTGGCGTCGATGTCACTCATGTTACTCCCGTTCCGCCAGGATCTTGAAGATCGGCGTTGACCATTACTTCGTCTCTGCGCTGTCACCGACGGTTGTCGTGGAATCGTCGCCAGATTTACTGGTCCCTTTGGCTTCGGATTTTTTCTTGTCGGGGCCGACTACAATTGTCGGTTTGGATTTTTCTGACTCGGCTTCACTGGTGCCGGGAGCAGGTTGAGGAGCAGAATAGGGTTTGGAACGAGCTTCCTTGAGATCGGTGGTGCTTCGTTCTTTCTCCTTCACTTTGGCTTTTTGTTCCTCTGCTGCTTTCTTCTGGGCCTCCTCTTTTTGACGCGCCGCCAACTTGTCCTTACCTGCGATGATGGAATCAACAAGTTGGCTAAGAATGACCTCGATACTCCGGAAAGCGTCATCGTTTCCTGGGATGGCGATGTCGACAAGTCTTGGATCGCAATCGGTATCAACGATACCAATGACCGGAATGTTGCGCTTTCTGGCCTCTTTGACCGCGATCTGGTCACGAAGAACATCGACTGCGATGAGAGCACCAGGGAGGCGAGTCATGTTACGGACGCCTTCCAGATTTCGGAAGATCTTGCGACGCTCCCGCTCCATCTTGGCGATTTCCTTCTTGCCACGTTTGGAGAGCGATTCGTCGGAAAGTTCTTTCTCCAGTTCTTCGAGACGCCTCAGGCGACTTCGAATCGTCTGGTAGTTGGTCAGGGTCCCCCCCAGCCAGCGGTGAACACAAAAATGCATGCCACATCTTGCAGACTGCTCTCTGACAACTTCGCGAGCCTGTGATTTGGTTCCGACGAAGACCACTTCATGGCCGGCCTCGACAATATGCTCGAGGAAGTGCTGCGCCCGAACGATCCCGCGAACAGTTTCACGAAGATCGATGACGTGGATCTTGTTGTGTTTCTGGTGAATGTAGGGAGCCATGGCAGGATGCCAGCGGCTGGAACGATGACCGAAGTGGACGCCTGCTTCGATGAGTTCCTGGATCTGCATTCCGGACATTGCGGGTCCTTTCGTAGCTCCGCTGAGGGGCCCTCTCGGCAGGTAACCCACGGAGTGAAAGTTTCAAGTAAGCGAAAATACGACCTGAGAACCGCCCAGGAAGGAGAGATCCGCCATTGAGGAGTCCCTCGGAAGCCACAAGATAGCCAGCGGAGGATCAGCCATCAATCGAATCAAAGTGGTCGAGGGACCGCCAGAGGGCCGTATCAGGCTTTTTCCAGGCGATTTCCGCGGTCGCGAAGGCTCTCGATCACCTGGGTGGCTGCTTCCATGGCCCTGCGGCCCTGAGTGCCAGTGACCGCTGGTTGGCGTTGGCCCGTGGCTGCCCCGAGAAATGACTCCAGTTCGGCCCGCAATGGTTCGGTGGGTTCGATGTCAAGAGGAGATTGCTGAAGGTGTTCAGAGAGAAAGTCTTCGACCCCATCAGGGGCTTCGATTCTGCCAGCAGAATCGAGAAAGTCTGAGGGGTCATAGTTGGCATCGAGAGAGACGTGGAATCCTTGTTGCTGAACCAGATCAAGACTGACGTATTGATTCGGACCGAAGATTCTGACCTTGCGAGCCCTGTTGAGTGCCACACGGCTGGTCTTCACGATCGCGGTTGCTCCTCGAGCAAAACTGAGCCTTGCATGCGCGAGGTCTTCATAGGGTGAAAGGACGGCACAGCCATGAGCATCGACGGACACCAGATCATCGTCGATGAGATGAAGAGCGATATCGATGTCGTGGATCATCAAATCATTGACGACGCTGATTTCAGTGGAACGAAGAGAGAATGGGTGAATCCGGTCGCACTCGATGAAAACGGGTCTTTTTACCAGGTGAATCGCTGCACGGATAACTGGATTGAATCGTTCAATATGTCCCACCTGCAGGACAGATCCGGAATCTCTGGCAGCCTGACAGATCCGATCCGCTTGCTCCAGGGTTGCCGCAAGAGGTTTTTCGACCAGCACCGCCTTGCCAGCCTCGATGAATGGAAGGGCTGTTTCCAGGTGGAACGGAGTCGGAGTCACGATGCTAACGGCATCGACTTGTTCGAGTGCGTATTCGATGGAAGGGAATACTTGGCAATCCTGGAGGTCGGCGATTTCCTGTGCTTTTTCGCGAGAAGTGTCGAACACCCCCACCAGTTCTGCCTCGGGGATCTCGCGCCAGATTCTGGCATGAGCGCTCCCCAGGTGACCGACACCGACCACACCGATTCTCATGCCGGATACCTCCTAGGGCTGACGAGCACGGCCCTGGCGACCTTCTTCAGTAGCCCGGAGGAACGTGCGCAGATGAATACCTTCCTCGGGGACATTGCCTCTTCGTTCTAACAGTTCGAAAGCTTCACGGCGAATCATGTTGTTGTTATAGAGCAGACGCTGGGCTTCCTTGAGCCAGGTGCACACTTCTTCCGAGATGCCTGCCCTCTTCATGCCAACTGAATTGACCGCCCTGACCCTTGAAGGATTTCCTTCGGTGATCAGATACGGAGGGATGTCGGTGGTGACTCTGGTCATACCTCCGACAAAAGCGAGCCTGCCGACTGTCGAGTAATGATGTACTGCGGCCAGGCCACCGAATCCGACCTGATCTTCCACGACGACATGGCCGCCCAGGAGTACACCGTTGGCCATGATCACCCGGTTCCCAACGGAACAGTCGTGGGCGATGTGGGAACTGGCAAGGATCAGGCAGGCATCGCCGACCCTGGTGACTCCGCCACCTTGCATCGTTCCCCGGTTCACAGTGCAATGCTCACGAAATAGATTATCAGAACCGATTTCTGCCCAGGTCTCTTCACCATCCCACTTCTTGTCCTGAGGATCGCCTCCCAGCACCGCTCCAGGATGGATCACATTTCGTTCGCCGATCCTGGTGTTGCAGATCACTGAAGAGTTGTGGTGAAGCACACAACCGGATCCGATGAATACCTGGGGACCGATGTAAACTCCCGGCCCGATTTCCACATCGGGTGCAATCTCTGCACCTGGATCGATGAAAGCGGACGGATGAATCAAAACAGAGCCTCCTCAGTTTGCATCAACGATCATGAACCTGATCGTAGCCTCTGTTACCGTTTTACCGTCCACAGTCGCTTTGACCTGAACTTGCGCCGTTCTCTCCCGGAGTCTCTTCAATTCCGCTTCGAGGATCAGTTGATCTCCGGGGACAACCGTCTTACGAAATTTGACATCATCGATGCCCAGAATATATGCGATGCGGTTGGAGTCGGCACTGCTCCTCAGTAATAGAATTCCAGAAAGTTGTGCCAGAGCCTCCAGCTGGAGGACCCCGGGCATCACCGGTTGACCCGGAAAATGCCCCTGAAAGTACTCTTCGTTGAAGGAAACGTTCTTGAGCCCAACTGCACGGACTCCTTCTTCTACCTCGAGTACTCTGTCGACGAGCAGGAATGGATATCGATGTGGGAGTACTTTCTGAATATCACGAATCTCGAGACCGTGTGGGGCTTTGATGAGAACGTCCTCGAGTTCGCGTTCCCTCACGTGGGCTTCTGCGATGCGAGCGGAGAGTTCGGCATTGAGACCATGGCCACTACGATGAGCGATGATGTGTCCTGAGAGGGAGCACCGAAGAATATAGCAATCGCCAATCAGGTCGAGGATCTTGTGGCGCGCGGGCTCATCAGGCAGACGGAAATCGGGTGCTTTCCCGTCTCCACCGATGACTATGGTGTTGTCCTTTGTCGCCCCCTTGCCGAGGCCCCGTACCTGTAAATCCTTGACCTCGGATTCGAGCACGAAAGTCCGGGCGGGCGCGATTTCTTCACGGAAACTCTTCTCGTCGATCACGATATCGACGGTCTGGCTGAAACCTGGATCGACATCGTACTGCAGTGTGTAGGTGACCCTGAAGCCATCTCCAGGCAGAGCGACCGCGCTCGCCTTGCCCTCGTGGGCAGATACAGGAGTTTTTATCGCCAGGGTGCGCCCACGCGAACCCTGTTCTGCGAGCCCAGTTTCTCCGATGGCCTCGAGGAAAGGCAAGGCGCTGCCATCGAGCCCCGGGATCTCGGGGCCGTCGATTTCACATCTGAGATTTTCTATTCCCAGTACATGGAGAACGGAGAGAAGATGTTCACAGGTGTGAACCTCTACGTCACCGACACCAAAGGTGGTGCGGCGCGGTTGTTTTCTCAGAGTATCGAGACCTAGTGGTATTTCGAGTTCCGGATCGACATCGGTCCTGACAAAAACGATGCCTGAATCAGGATCAGCCGGGAGCAGCCTCATCGTCGAGGAGACGCCGGAATGAAGCCCTATCCCTTCGAGGACTGTTTCTCCGCAGATGGTCTGCTGGATTGCACTGGTCAACGGCCACCCGCCTTGGCAGAAACCCTGGAAATCACATCGACCGTGATATCGAGTTCCGGTTTGGCCCATACACTGACGTAGACCTTGAAATCAGCGCCCCGGGCGACGTTGTTGACGACCAGATCGAGTTCTCTTTCCTTGGCGACTTCTTCGATGGCGTCCCTGACGATCTTGACGAGGCTGTCTCGGCGAGTCTTGAAACTGGCAGCAAACTCCTTCTCGAAGTCCTCTCGTAACCAGATGGCCTCTGCATTGCTCAGGGCGATTTTCTTCTCGACTTCACGACGCCCCTCGGATCCCGGTTGTAGTTGCTGAGCCTCCTGATCGAGCCTGCGAATCGCTTTTTCCCGCTCCAGCAGGTCCTTTTCCATGCGATTTTTCAGAGCATTGAACTCGGCAGTGAGCAATTTCCCCTGCGGTATCTGATCGAGCACGACCTGAACGTCACAGACCCCGATCCGGTGCGATTCCAGCTGGTAGGGAACGCCGGAAACGCTGTTTCCGACGGCAACTGCGGCACAGATTGCCAGGAAAACAAGGCAGGCGGATTTGAGATCGAATTTTGATGACATATCTAAACTCCCGGTTCTGATCAGAAAGGCTCGTGCCCGTGCTCGACCATATCAGTGTGACTCAGGTCTTCAAATCTCAGTCGATCTGGTTGGAACGAAAGTGTGATCTTTCCAACAGGACCCTTTCTTTGTTTGGCAATATTGACTTGAGCGATACCCTTCGCCTCATCCTTGTCCGGAGAGTAAACCTCCTCACGATATATCAGCATGATGAGGTCTGCATCCTGTTCGATGGAACCAGATTCTCGAAGATCAGACATGCGCGGTCTGTGATCTTCTCGCTGTTCAGTGGCTCTCGAGAGCTGGGAGAGGGCCATGACCGGCACAGAAAGTTCTCTGGCCAACTGTTTGAGGGATCGTGAAATCTGCGTGATTTCTTGCTGACGGTTTTCTGCACGTCCGCCCATCTCGAGTAGTTGAAGATAGTCCACCACGATCAATCCGAGAGGGTGCCTTTGATGAAGGCGACGTGCTCGGGATCGGATCGCCATGACATTCAATTCCGGAGAATCGTCGGTAGTGAGTTGAACAGTTTTGAGTTTGTCGGAAGCCTTCATCAGGTCTGTCCATTCCTGAGAGTTGAGTTGGCCTTTATGCAACCTGGTTGCGCTGACGCCGGACAGCGCGCAGAGCATTCTGATGATCAACTGAGCATGGCTCATCTCGAGGCTGAAATAGACCACGTGCTTGCCGTCAACTGCTGAGGCGGCGTTACAGGCGATATTGAGCGCGAGAGTCGTTTTGCCCATGGCGGGTCGGCCAGCAAGGATCACCAGATCCTGAGGGTGCAGACCATTGGTCATTTCATCGAGGTCACTGAATCCCGTCATGGTGGTACCGAGGTTGCCCTTCTCCCATTGGTCGAGCAACTTGAAGCCTTCATCGAGACTCTCCTGGATGCTATGAATGCCGATCCTGCCGTCATCCTTGGCAAGATTCAAAACTCTTGCACCAGCCTCATCGACGATGTCATTTATATTTCCAGAGCCTGCCCGAGCCCGCGACTCCAAGTCCTGGCACAATTCGATCATACGGCGTCGAAGAGCGGTCTGTTCGATGATGGTTGCGTATTCAATCGCGTTGGAACTGGTACGGACTCGTGTCGTCAGTTCAATCACGTACTCTCTGCCACCAGCTTTGTCGAGCAAGCCACTGCTCTCGAGGCGGTCGATCAAAACGATCGCATCAGTAACACCCTCAGCCGAATAAAGACTTTGCAGTTCTTCGAAGATGATTTTATGGCGAGAAAGGAAGAAGTCATCAGCTCGAAGTTTGTCAACGATATTGGCGATGTTGCCTCCACCGAGCATCAGTGAACCGAGCAAATTCGATTCGGCATCGGTGTTATTGGGAAGGCTGTTTGGTGTGTTCTTGATATCTGGCATGAGGAACTCGCTTCGTCGACAAGGCTAAAACCACTGCAACAGGGCCCGGGAAATCATCACCCCCTAAGGAACGTTGAAACTACCGGAGGCTGTTGAGGGAGGAAAGAGGGCTCCCCGGATGCTTCAGACGGGCGGCCCGAGGAGAGTTCCTCGGTCCAATCAGACCCCCCTCAGGCCCCAGCGGGGGGATCTTCCTGAGAATCGTCCTCCTCGTCGTCCGCCTTGACGACCCATACCTTGATAGTGCATTCCATCTCCGGGTGAATCCTGGCGACCAGATTGTAAATCCCGAGTTCCTTGATGGGTTTTTCGAGTTCCAGGCAGGCAGGATCCAGTTCGATCCCGTCAGCATGGAGCTGATCTGCGATGTCTTGATCGGATACGGAGCCAAACAGGTGTCCTTCTTCGGTTGCCCGGGCGATCAGGGTGCAGGAGCAACCATCGACCGATTCAGCCAACAACTTGAGTCCGGCCATTCTCTCCTGTTCGTGCACCTCTAACCGACGTTTCTGAGCCTCGATCCATTGCATATTTGCCTGGCCTATCTCGACGCCAATGCCATTTGGAATGAGGTAATTGCGGGCAAATCCGGACTTCACCTCGACCACATCTCCGAGACTTCCCAGGTTGTCGACGTCCATTTTCAAAAACAATTTCATCGGTAACACTCCAGTTGAAGGGTCTGACTGCGTCTTACTGTCCGTACGGGAGCAAGGCCATGAATCGGGCCCTGTGTACTGCTCGTTTTATCTGATGCTGAGTTCTGGTATCGCAACCTGTTTGGCGCTGGCCAGCCAGTTTGCCATTTCCGACGAGCAACTTATGGAGCAAGTCGACATTCTTGTAATCGATGTACTTGAGATCCTTGACGAGAAAATTCTTGTCCTTGCGTATAAACATATTGGATTCACTCTCTTGCCCTAGAAGGGCACCTCATCGTTTAAAGGAGGTCCTTGCTCGAATTCTACCGTCGTTTCGCGAGAGCCTTGCTGCCCCTGCGACGCAGTTGAGCCACCTTGCCCTGCGCCCGAACCTTCACCGCTTTTAGGCATGAACTGTACACTGCTAGCAACGACGGTCAGTTTGTTCCGGGCCTTGCCGGTTTCTTTGTCGTCCCACTGGTCGTACTTCAATCGTCCCTCGACCAGCACTCCGCTGCCCTTGGAGAGGTACTGGTTACAGTTTTCCGCCTGACGGCCCCACACGGTGACGGAAACGAAACACGTTTCTTCCTGGAACTGATCTTCCCCTTGTTTTCGCCAACGGTGATTGGAAGCCAGACCGAGGTCGCACACGGCAGTGCCCGATGAAGTCATTCTCAGTTCGGGATCCCGTGTCAAATTACCGACGATAAATACCTTGTTGAGTTCCATCATGAGGACCTCTTCCTGTTCAGTTAGTTTTCTTCTTTGGTCTCAGCGACATCTTCCACCGGATCGGTTTCCCCTGTTCCCTCCGCCTCCTCGGCGACTTCTTGTTCCGGTTCGGATTGCTCTGGTTCAGTTTCTTCCGGTTCGGATTGCTCTGGCACGGATCCTTCTGGCTCGGA
>DCAA01000029.1:129768-130778 GCA_002311345.1 Planctomycetes bacterium UBA1146
GATTCTTCTGGTTCAGATTCCTCTGGTACGGAGTCTTCAACCGTGTCGTCGTGGTCCGAATCACTATCAGCGGCCATCGAATCTGCGGCCTTCGCTTCGGCAGGCTCGTCGGAATCCGCCGCATCCTTGTCGGACTTGATCGATGACGGTTTGTCGGTCTGTTCGGTTGCTGTTGGAACTGGTGCTGCGGCACGACGTGCTGCAGCTTCCTGGCGCTTGGTCATCTCTTCTTCGAGGAACGGCTCCTGGATGAGCAGCAGTCGCATGATCTTCTCCAGAAGTTGAGAATCCTCACGAATCGATACGACCGATTGAGAGTCGCTGCGGAAGTATGTGAGATAGTAGACACCGCGCTTGACGCCATTGACTTCATAGGCGAGTCGCTGTTCCGGCCATTTCTCGGCGTGTTCGATCACACCACCGTGCTGATCGATGATCCCCCGGATGCTCGATTCGAGTTGAGTCCAATCTTCAGATGCATCCTTTGCATCGACGAGGAACAGGCCCTCGTAAAGTCGTTCGGTCAAACCAGTCTCCTTTTGTTTTTTTCTCGTGGCTTCGCTCCCCCACTGACCGAACAGGGAATCTCTGCGAAGAACCACACTTGGTCATTCAGTTTCTGTTCCATTCGAGGGCTTCGACTCCTCGCCGGGAAGCGGCCCATTGTAACGACGAGCGGCATTTGTGACACCCTCAACAAGCCAGCAAAGTGCAGTTTCGGACGCCAATTCGATCGATTTTTCGATGATGGGATTCTCGTCTGCTGAGGGTCGATCGAGCACGTGATCGTGCACCTCGGCCTGTCCTGAAGGTCGTCCGACTCCGACCCGACAGCGCGCGATGCGATCGGTTCCCAAGGCCGTGATGATGTCCTCGAGGCCCTTGTGGCCGCCTGAGGAGCCCCCAGAACGGATCCTGATCGAACCGAGAGGGAGATCGATATCGTCCAGCACGACCAGGATTTGATCGGCCTTCATCTGGTGGGATTCGAGAAACATGCGCACCGGCTC
>DCAA01000029.1:130924-149770 GCA_002311345.1 Planctomycetes bacterium UBA1146
GGTCGGCAACAGCAAAACCGACATTGTGACGGGTGCCATCGTAATCGGAACCTGGATTACCCAGACCGATGATCGCGAGGGGAAGGATTCGATCATGGGATCCACGTATCATCGCAAACAGAATCCCTCCTGCATCCGATGGGCCAGATCAGGAGCCCTTTCGAGCGTGAACGATCACGATCTGGGTCGCATCAGCAAGGAGACACTCGACTCCAGTGGGGATCTCGAGGTCCTTGGCGCGGATCGCCTCGTTGGGTTCGAGGTGATCGATTTTGACGGTCAACGAGTTCTTCAATTTTTCAACTTTTCCACGAACAGGTACATGGCGATAAGCAACATCTAGTGTGGCTCCGGCGGAAACACCTTTGGGAATTCCCAGCGTGAGGATGCTCATCGTGGTTTCAACGATATCGTTGGCCTTGACCCGGGAAAGATCGACGTGGATCGCGGAATCGCTAAATAAGTCGTATTGAACTTCCTTGATGATTCCGGTTTCCGAGTTGCCATCGAAATCGATCTGGAACAGTTGATGATGGTCCTCGAGTGCCTTGTAGAAGTCAGAAGAATTGACAGCGACGGTGATATTCGGCTTACTGGCTCCATAGATGTTGACGGGCATGAGACCCTGAGAACGGAGTCGGCGTGTCGCTCGGGAACCTACTTCTGAAGTTTCTCGAGCACGTCCCGCCAAGACAAACTTGTCCATCTTCTCATCACCTTCCAGTGTCCGGGAGGTCCGGAACTCTCGTATTACAGGCTGCTACGCCCTATCAGGGCTGACTTGTGGATCTTCCGGATCGCATTGGCGAACGCGGGAGCACAGGACAGTATCACCACCCTATCATCGGAAATTTTTCCGTCCACGGGAATGGTGTCGACAAAGGCAAACTCCTGGGCAGGAGAAGCCAACAGCCTCTCGACAGCTGGCCCGCAGAGGACCGGGTGTGTACAGGCCAGAGTGACCGATTTGGCGCCCTTTTCGAGGATGATCCCGGCTGCAGCTGTGATGGATCCGCCGGTGGCGATGACGTCATCGGCGAGAATTGCATGGAGGCCGTCGACGTCCCCGATGACAAACCCGATCTCGGTTTCGGTACCGCTGATCCTCCTCTTGTCGACCGTTGCGAGCCGGGCACCGAGACCCTGACTGTAAGCACGGGCCATCTTGATGGCGCCGACATCAGGACTGACGACGACAAGATCGGTCATCTTCTTTTGATTGAAATGGTCGATGATCACCGACCCTCCGTAGACATGGTCTACCGGGATGTCGAAAAACCCCTGAATCTGTTCGCAATGGAGGTCCATCGTCACGACCCGGTCGGCTCCGGACGTGACGATCAGGTTGGCGACCAGTTTGGCAGAGATGGGCACACGCGCACCCTGTTCTCGTCGATCCTGGCGCGCATAACCAAAGTAAGGAATGACGGCAGTGATTCTGGCTGCGGATGATCGTTTCACGCAATCGATCATCACCAGCAATTCCAGCAGGTTCTCGTTCACCGGGGGGCATGTGGATTGAACGATGAAGACGTCCTTGCCACGTACGTCCTCTCCTAGCGAAACAGCGATCTCCCCGTCAGGAAATCGGTCAACCTGGGCACGCCCGGGTTCAAGCCCAAGTTCTGAACAGATATCAGCCGCCAGCGCATGGTTCGAATTGCCGTGCAGAACCACCATGCTGTCAGAGAGTTCCCGGGTGATCGGAGTCATCTTTCTTCCTCACAAATTTCAGGGATTGAATCATCATGGCGTTTGATCTTGCGAGCGGGTACTCCAATTACTGTCGAACCGGGCTCGACATCTCGCCCGGCCGGCACCACCGCCCCGGCACCCACTGTCGCATTATCACCGATATTTACCGGAGCGACTATGACGCTGCCGCTACCGATGAATGCACCGGATCCGATCCGGGTCGGAGATTTGACCTTGCCATCGTAATTGGCCACCACCGCACCGGCGCCGATATTTGCCTTCCGGCCGACCGATGCGTTGCCGAGGTATGCCAGATGCTTGGCACGAACACCTTGTTCGAGGGTGCTATCTTTGATCTCGACGAAGTCCCCCACCTTGACGTCATCTTCGATGACGGTGCCTTCTCTCAGGTGGGCAAAGGGTCCGATTTCACAATGACTGCCGATTTTGACACCCCTACGGATGACCGTCTGTGGATGAATCACCGTGTCGGTGCCGATTTCCACGTCGAACTCTATCCAGGTCGTGACCGGATCGACGATGGTCACTCCCTCGGTGAGCAATCGGGTCTGGATCCTGTCTTGCAGCACTCGTGAAACACGTGCCAAGCCGAGACGATCGTTGACTTGCAGGAACTGTTGCTGGCCTTTTGATGGGCACGCCGCTACGGGGATCCCGCCCTCGATCAGAACCTCGACAAGGTCAGTCAGATAGGACTCATTGGTCGAGTCAGCGCCACCGAGATCACCATCGACCATTTCTTGAAGTTTTGGTTGAACGCGGGAGACTCCGACAGAGTAGATGCCCAGATTGACCTCGCAGATCGCCTCGAGGGAAGAATCCACATCCTGTTGCTCCACGATGCGCTCGAAAGTGCCTTCGGTGGAGCGGACGATCCGTCCCATTCCCGTCGGGTGATCGACATTACATGAACTGACCGTTAACTCCGCATCGGATGCTCGATGCGACTGCATCAACGAACCGAGCTGGTCCGGGTCGAGATCGGGAAGATCTCCATTGACGACCAGCACGTCATCGTGTTGTGGCGGTTGTTGATCGAGGGCAGCAAGGAGAGCATGTGCGGTGCCCAGTTGTTCGGTCTGCATGGCGACACGTATGTCGGTGTCTGCGAGTTGCCCGGAGATCGTCTTGGCATCATGACCCAGGACCACGATGAGATCATCGGCACCTGCGTCGCGAACACTGCAAATCACCCGATCGAGCACCGTGACACCCAGGACCTTGTGAAGGAGTTTGGGCAAACTCGACTTCATGCGGGTCCCTCGTCCTGCGGCCAGGATGATGGCAGAAAATTTCTGGTCCATCGGGATTCCTATCGTGTTCGCCCTCGGAATTGTGCGAAGCCTTCTGAGGTTCCGCCAACCGGATCCAATCTGTGGTTCAGATGGGCAAGAGCCGCCGCAACGTGTGAAAATGCTGCAAGTGGCTACCCGGCGAGGACTCGAACCTCGAATGACTGGACCAAAACCAGTTGTGTTGCCAATTACACCACCGGGTAGCGATTATCTGCTTCACCAGACGTGACGACCTGTCGCGAACCAGTTCGCGTCCTCGCTCACCGTTTTGGATTCTATCCGGCGGGCCGAAGTAGGGTCAATCGCACTCAGACAGTTTCAGGACGATCTGGTCCCCTCGAGGGATTTCGCCCACTGGAGCAACGGAGGGATCAGATATCGCGACCAGGACTCCCATGTGGGGTCTTCCGGTTGTAACAGTTCGAGCGCTTGCCAGCACCCCTCCATCCGGTCGGTCTCACGGATGGCGGGCCTGTGGTCGAGTTGTGCAACGACGGCCAGACCGAGATGGACCCTTCCCACCTCAGATTCGTCGTCATTGATCCAGCCGATCATGTGAAACCCCAGCGCAGCTCGCTCGAGATCGATCTCCTCGGATAGTTCCCGCTTCATGCCACGGATCAGCAGCGGGTCATCCGCAGCAGGCTCGGGATTGACATGGCCGCCCACTCCGATCGATCTGCGATGATGAAGGCGCGATTCTCCCTGGGTCGAGAGACGACGCAGTGTCAGAATCTGTCCCTCGTTGTGCAAGGCGATGTAGGGGATCACCTGTTTCCAGTCCGGATCCTGCTCGACCTCGTTTCTGGGTCGGAAAGATCCTGCAGGTTCCAGTCGGGAGCAGTTGAGGTGGAGATCTCCATCAGTTGGCAGAAAACCCTGGAACACCCCGAGTTGTTGCTCCATCACCGATCGGGGAATTCCCCACACCTGTTCGATCACCGAATCGTCCATGCAAACCTCTCTATCTGGGTCAGTGCTGCTTGAAAATATGACAAAGGAAAGAAAGACACCAGAGGCCACATTCGCCCCGGAAAGTCGATACAATGCGGGCCAAGGAGATCGTCGATGGAGCGCCGCGTGCCGTTACCCACCTTTTTACTGTCTATGTGGCTGTTGCTGCCAGTGACCGCGATTCACGCCCAGTCCTCCTCATCGGTGGTGCTCGAGCCTGCCTCGATCCACCTGGGTAGTGTCGGTCACGGCCACAAACAGATTCTCGAGTTTTCACTCGTCAATCAGACCAAGGGGGAAATCACGATCGACAAGATCCGCCCCACCTGCGGCTGCATGAAGATGCTTCCTCATGACCTGAGGATCCCGCTGGGACCGGCAGAATCTCGTAGTTATCGCTGCGAAGTTTCGCTGGGAAGAGGCTGGGGGTCTTTCTACAAGAAGATCGAGGTCTCGGTCCGAGGGCAGGCCACATTGTTTCTCCCGGTCGAGGCCCGGTTCCACCCTGGTTTTCGGATTTCCGCTCTGGAGATGGTGTTCGCTACCGCTGTTGGGCTCGAAATCCCTGAATCCAGACGGACGATAGAGATCTTCAACGAGAGTGGCGGGCCCCCACCTCGAATCACCGAACTACGTACCGAAGACCCGCGCTGGAAAGTTCGCCTCGGCAAAACACTCGAGGACCGGATTGTCATCGAAGTGAGCGCCTCTTCGGAGTTTGCCCGGGGTCGGATCATTGGAAAAGTGCACGGCAAATGCAACGATTTGCCCTTCATCATTCCGCTGAGGGGTCGTGCCTTTCAACACGTCATCCATGAACCCCAGGCATGGAATCTCAACCAGATCAACAAAACAGGCTTTTGCCAGAAGACCCTGAAAATTCGGCGAGCCGACGGTAAACCTGTTCGGGTTCTGTCCGCGCGAGTGGATCTTTCCAGAGCTCCCGCCGGGCTCGATGTGTCGGTCACCCCACGATCATTGGATGACGGCTCGGTCGAGTTGAGGGCTTACGTGGCGGATCCGTTGCCGCTGAAAACCGGTGGGTTATTCGGTAAAATCACCGTTGTACTGGACTCTGCTGACGAGAAGGAACTCGTCATCGACTTGTTGGGCTTGATCCGAATCGGGGGACCAAAGCGATGACGCTGCCAGCTCAGGAGATCGCAGACCGTCTCGGGGGTGTACTCGAGGGTCGTCCGGAGATCTTGATCGATTGTGTACGACCGCCGGAAAGCGCCGGAGATGGTGATCTGGCGTGGATTGCGGATAACCGCAGTATCCCGACAGGCATCGCTGCTTCTGCAGTTCTGGTCGGACCCTCCAGGCCAAGTGAAGAACTGATCGATGTGCCCGCCATCATCCGCCATGAGAATCCTCAGGAAGCCTTTGCCCGGGCGATCTTGTTGCTCCACCCGGAACCGGAACCACGGTTTTCCGGTATCAGCGATACCGCCCGGATCCATCCTGATAGCAACATCGCCGGCGATGTCATCATCGGGCCCGCAGTCACCATCGATGCCGCTGTCGAAATCGGCACGGAATCGGTGATTCATCCCGGGGTGGTGATTCTTGGACCTTCTGAAATCGGTGCCGGTGTCACGCTTCATGCCAACGTGGTGATCTATGGCAACACGCACATCGGCGAGGGAACCATCGTCCATGCCGGAACCGTGATCGGGGCTGATGGTTTCGGCTATGCACCGACAGACGAGGGTGCCCGCAAGATCCCGCATCGAGGTGGTGTCCGGATCGGTAGAGACGTCGAGATCGGCAGCAATTGCGCCATCGATCGTGGTGCGCTCGAGGATACCGTCATCGGCGAGGGTTGCAAACTCGACAACCTGGTTCACATCGCTCACAACGTCGTGATCGGACCGCACAGTTTCTTTGCCGCACAGGTCGGGATTGCCGGCTCGTCGACAATAGGACAGGGGTGCGAGTTTGGTGGCCAGAGCGGCATGATCGGACACGCCGAGGTGGGTGATCGGACCCAGGTGGCCGCCAAGGCGGGAGTGCTGCGTTCCTTTGACGGTGATCAGGTTCTGATGGGGCTGCCGGCTGAAGATGGGCGCCAGATGCGCAAGATTTACACCATCATCTCGCAATTGCCGGAACTGCGCGACAGGATCCGAAAACTGGAACGGGATCTGGAAAACCTCGAGAGCGCTGAATAGATCGTCGTAATCTCTTGCTGAAAACTCGATGGATCCCTATAAGCGAACCGGTTCGAGACGAAGCACAACCAAGGGCCTGTAGCTCAGCTGGGAGAGCGCTGCGTTCGCAATGCAGAGGTCAGGGGTTCGATCCCCCTCAGGTCCACCAGATACCCAGTAGGGAACCCGCCAGGCTTTACGGCTTGGCGGGTTTCTTCATGCCCAGCGCTGGAGTGCTGATCTCCGGGCTCTAAACATACATGCGCGGATATTGCCCTCCTTCTGCGACGAGTATGCCACAGAGGAAGCCGGGGTCATGTTCTCAACTTACCGCCCGGGGTCACTTCAATCCGGCACCGAGCGTACCAGTGATTCGACCATCGCCGTCGAAGGTAACGACACCACCCACACCGTCCTCCAGCCCACCGAGCACCACGAGCATCTTCCCCTTGTTGTTGAAGGTGACGACCGCACCCTCGCCGTTCGGACTCGAACCCAGCCTCACGAGTTTCTGCTCCTTGTCGCTGAAGGTGGTGACAATACCCTTACCGTCCCCCGACGCCCCCAGCCCCACGAGTTTCTGCCCCTTGCCGTTGAAGGTGGTGACCCCGCCCTGGCCATTGTCGGTCGCACTCAGCCCCACGAGCATCTGGCCCTGGACGTCGAAGATGCCGAGCCGACCCAGGCGACCCTTCGATGCCCCCATCCTCACGAGTACCTGCCCCTTGTCGTTCACAACCTGAAACGCCTTCGCCTGGATCACATCGGGAGCTTTCTCCGGTTTCGCCTGGCCGACGATCAGGACGGTGGTGATGGCGATGGTGAGTGAGAGCAGTCCTGTCCGCAGACGACGGTTGGTTCGCTCCAGTTGGGTGAGTCGTTGTTCAATATCCATCAATCCTCCTTGACTCCTCAGTGATTCGCTATGGGGGTTAGTCTTCTTTCTCGTCATCCTCTATGGCGGCTTGAGTTGCCCAACCTTTCGGAACTCCTTTGGTTGAACGCAATCCTGTGTAGTGCCACGAAACGGGAGTCTCCGGTGTGCTTAGATCAACACGAACCAAAACTCCTACCCCTGTATCATCCGCCTTCCAATAGAACTTGTATCTATCAGTCTCCCCCTGGGTGTTGCTACCTGCCAAATACCCCACCGCCAAACCCAGCAGCAGAGTGCAGATCATCCAAGGATTCATTTTGTTCTTATCCATCGGTCCTCCTTTGGTGGCATTTTGCCACAGGGATGGCCAGCAGGCACTTGTGGGTAGCGAGGGTATTAAGTGCCCGCCCGGTTTCACGAAATGCCGAGATCAATACGTGATATAGAATGACTGTTCAGGATACGTGTTACTGTGACACTACTTCTGTACTTTTCGCAATGCAGAGGTCAGGGGTTCGATCCCCCTCAGGTCCACCAGATTTAACGAGGCAGGGCGTAGAGTCGCATGACACTGCGCCCTGTACTTCATCGGGCAGACCCCGCTCGCTTTCTCATTCCGGCCCTTGTCCCGTAGCGGTGATTCAACGATCCTCTGGGGCTTGAAGTGGCGTTTGAAGTCATAGCCTGCTCAGCGAGCAGGACCAGGAAGCCAAGGTGACCGGCCGTGGGTCGACTCGATAGGATCATGCTGCTGATACTGGCCATCGCGGTCAGCGGCTGTGCCTCGTCAGTGGATCTGGAGGACGACTTGCATCTCGATGCCAGAGAACGAGTTCTCGTGGTTCATGGACTGTTCCGGACCCATCGAGCGATGTGGCCGTTGCGTGCCCCGCTCGAGGATGCCGGATTCGAGGTGCTCGAGTACCGCTATCCATCGACACGCAAGGATGTCGACGTTCTCGCCGAGGGGCTGCGGGAGCATCTTCACCAGCTGGTCGATGAACAACCGGGGGTGCCCCTGCATGTCGTCGGCCACAGCCTGGGAGCGATCATCTCGGTTCGGGCCACGACCCCCGAGATCGTCGGCGTCAAAAGGGTAGTGCAGATCTCGCCGCCCAATCAGGGCTCTCCGGTGGCGAGAACCTTCGAACGGGTGCTGGGCGACTGGGTCGCCCCGATCAAGGAACTGTCGGATCGGGGCGGCGGTCCGCTGCCGGAGAACACTCTTCCAGCCACTGCGACCGGGATCATCGCCGCGGCAAGCGATGTCATGGTGCCGCTCGATTGCACCTATCTCGAGGGCGCCACCGACAGGATCATCCTGCCCGGAACGCACACTTTCGTGTTCTGGAGGAAACGTACCCAGCGGGAAGTCATTCACTTCCTGCTGCGAGGGCGCTTTTCAGATGACGCGCCTCGTCCCTGACGGATGGATCCGGGTCCTTTATCGAAGCGATCAGGAACCGGGATCTTCGAGCCGGGCGACGATGTGCTGGGCGGCTTGTTGTGGCGAACCCGCATCGATACTGAAACGGTAGTCCTTGTGCTCGCTGCCATGGAGATAACGAGGGTCATAGTGGCGCTGTAACAGGATCTTGGCCGCATCGACCGGTTGAGCGCCGCGCAGCAGCTGCTGCACCTCATCGACACCGCTGGAACCGAGCGGGTCGTAACATCGCAGTGATTCCAGTCGAGTGATGAGAGGCTCCCAACCCTCGTCGGTTCGGTATTCGTCGACCAGTAATCGGGCACGAGTGTCGAGATCCTGAACCAGTTCGATCCTTGGTGCTTGCTGCATCTGGTTCCATAAAAGCGACGGAATCTGTCGGTCCCCTACTTTGCGACTTTCGCCCTCGATGAGAACCCAGGGGGCATCGACTTCGAGTCGCTCTATGGCGTCAACCAACCTGCTCTCGAATGTCTTTTGCCTTGTCGGAGTCATGCCGACATCCCCTAGAATTGATGAGCGATGGCCGGCATAGGATTCGAGGTCGAGAACTCTTCCAGGGAACTCGGTACTGATTTCATGGAGCACACAAGTTTTTCCGGCACCGGTCAGGCCATCGAGAATCCACAGTTGCGGAATCTCGATCAGGTCGAGACGTTCCATTACCTGCTTGCGGTAGCTTCGGTAACCTCCGATGAGACGACGAGCAGAAATTTCATGATGGTTGAGAAACTGGACGACGTTGCCCGATCGATCACCACCTCGGGCGCAACAGATAACGGGTTCTTGTTGCGGACCGATGTTGTCGAGAAGGGCCTGCAAGAATTCGCCGGATCGAGATTGCACCGCTTTCAGGGCCCAGTCGTTGGCGGAATCCTTGCCTTCGGTTCGATAGAGGGTGCCAACAACGGCACGCTCTCGATCTTCGAGCAACGGAACATTCCTGGCTCCTGGCAGGTGGTCCTGTTCGAACTCGATGGGAGATCGAACATCGATGATCTGGCAGTGACTGCCCAGTTGAGCCAGTTCAATATCGCCGATCGGTTGCGACCCCGGCTGGTAGGTGCTTCGGTCCGGATTCGGGGTCTGCTGCGCCATTTCCCCCTCCATCGTGTCTCTATCGGTCAATGTTGTGCAATATTGGTCTCAAAGCACCAGAATACACCCCACAGGCGCAACCGGGGAACCTACCCGGGGTTAGAAATTCGAAAGCTGGAGAAATCCTTTCATGGTTGCAGACGATGAAGAACTGATGCGTCGCTTCCAGGGAGGCGATGAATCCGCTTACGAGATGCTGGTCGATCGAAACCTCGATTTCGTGATCCGACAGGCGCGTCGTTACATCCGTGATCTCGCAGGTGCCGAGGATGTCGCACAGGACGTTTTCTTTCGGGTGTGGAAGTCGAAAGACCGGTTCCGGCACGCCAAGTCGTTCCGCGGTTGGTTGTCGACGATGACCTCGCGGATTGCACTGAATGAGATTCGGACCCGTAGCCGAAAGCGGTGGAAGCCGCGATCTTCTCTCGGATCCGATGAGTTTGAATCGCCAGGAGTGGATTGGGTCGGCGGATCGGACAGATCGACGGATCCGGACGCAGAACTTTTGCGAGAGGAACGGATCGCGATGGTCAACGCGGCAATCGAAAAACTCGGTGAACCGGCAAGGCAGGTCATCTACCTGCATTACTTCGAGCAGTGGCCGGTGCCCAGGATTGCCGAGAATCTTGGATTGACAGTGGCTGCATTGAAATCAGTACTTTTCCGGGCCCGTAAGAAGATGTTGACCGACCTGGAGAAGTACATCGATGCAGACAAAAAAGATCTGCCAGATGAGTGAGACAACGGAGGACAAATGCAAGATCACGACCTGAAACCAGATCCTGAAGATCGCCTCAGTGCGCTGCTCGAGGACGCAGCCGAAGCGGATCGCTCACTGGTAAACGAAGTCGACAGTGATCTCTTCCTCGCTCGACTTCGTGGCAGGATTTCATCCTCGTCGAGAGGTCTCAGTAGTTTCCAGCTGGCCGCCGCAGCCCTGGTCCTGCTCGGGGTCTTGAGCTGGGCCTTGCAGGATCAGTTTGATCGCAGTGCACCCAACCCCGATGTCATCGAAGATCCTGGCAGTAGCGTACTGATGATGCTCGATGTGCTGGAGGTGCTGGCACCTCTGGAACCTTCCGTGATCGCACTGCTCGATCCATCCCACTTCGATACCCTCGAGGGGTTCGATTCCGATATCGCGGCACTTCCGCTCGAACTACTGGTGACAGAGGAGCAGGAGAACTGATGACCAGATTCTATATCTTTCTGTTGCTGATTTGTGCCTTGCTCATCACGGGTGGCTCTAGCCTGTTCGGGCAGGCCGTTCTTGATGATAAACCATCTTCCAACCCGAGGCTGGTCAAGGCCATCGAGAGATGGAATCAACTGAGCCCGAAGCAACGTAAAGCAATTCTCAAGGCTCATACTGCTTTGCAGAAGTTGCCGGCCACACGGCGTGAAGGATTGATCGACCGAGTCCGTGAACTGGAGCCTGGCGATTCGACAGGTTTGATCGACAAGATTGATCAATTCTTGAAGTCTTCTGTCGAGGAACAAAAGAAACTTCGCAGACGTAGGATCGCATTTCGTATGTGGAAATGGAATTTGAACGATTCGGAACGCGATCATTTCCGGCACCTGGCTCCCAAGGCCAGAGGGGAGTTTTTGCGCAAGGCGATCCATGACAAGGAAACCGTGTTGTTGCAAAAGATGCCCCAGCAGGAGCGCGATCGCCTGATGAAACTTCCAAATCATGTCCGCTGGGAAACGCTGGATCTTCGCTCCAACCGTAGGCGTCCACCTGATTCCCCGCGTATCCAGCGGGTACTTCACCTGGCTCACCGATTGAATCGTGATGAAATGAACAATTTCATCGGAGAAGCAGTGATTCCACCAGCACACCCGAGACTGGCCAAGGCGATGGAGGCACTGAGCAAGGAAGAGAAGGAGGGGATCTCGAGATTCCTGCGTCGGGTCCTGAAACGGCCACGCAACCTCGACGAGCCCCCTGATCACCGGGGCAGACGACCCGGTCCTGGTCGAGATGGTGTCGGGCCAGGCAATGGGCCAGGAAGACCTGGAGGCTCTCCACCACCACGAGTTCGGCCGTCGCGAAGAGATGGTGCCGGTCCAGGATCTCCGCCTCATCCACAAGTTCGCCCGCAGGAGCGCTCTGGGGAGCACCCACAGCGTCGTCCAGGGACCCGACCACCGGCGCGAGACAAGCCTCCAGTGGGCACAGACGCTCGTGAGCCGCAGTTTCCCAGCCTCGACGACAACGTCGCAGGGGACCTGTCGGGATGGGCGATCTCTACTGTGTCTGCTGAAAATGTATCGACGCTGCGTTCTGAGCGCACTTGACCCTGTATCTGCCATTGCTAGGATTCACAGTTCCTGTAGGCATTTGGAGAGGTACTGATGGCAAAGCGAAGCAGAGGCGCTGGTCGTAAAAAAGGCGCCGCCAAGAAGAGCAAACCAAGACTCACCCACACCCCGACTCCATCAGGCACGATCCCTGTCGTCTGCAGCGAGTGCTACACCGATTTTCTCTACGTGACGTTGTCCGAATCCAAGAATGTCTCCTGCCCTGCATGTGGGCATGGTGGTTCGGTTCCGGAAGCCGGAGAAGTCCAGCGACTCGAAATGGCCAAAGCTAGTGAGAAAAAGGCCTTCCTCTCAGCTGTCGTTCCCGGGATCTTGTTCCTGTTGTTCGGTTTTTTCTACTTCATGCAATTGAACTCAGCGGGTAGCGCTGATGCACTGGGGCCGACGATGAATTATGGATTGATCGCGGTAACGGTGCTGTTGTTTCTTGTCACCATCGTGTTCGCCGCACGCTATGAGAAAGCCCGCTGCGAGGTCTATTTCTAGCCACCGTCACACACAGTGACACCCCCTGCGTGGAGTGCATCGTGGCTAACGTTCTACAAAAGAACCGTGATTCTCTGCGGCGAGTCGGCGCATCAATATCGATGCGGCCGGATCGAGGTGGAACCCGATGGTGTGGATTTTCACCTTCCGCTCGGCATTTCTGATCCTGACCTGCTCCAGGATACCTTCGGCGTCCATGATCTTGCCCATCGTTGGAGCGCCATCGCTGAGGAAGTAGATGGTATTCACCTCGGGATCATCGAGGGCCGACATGAGAGTGTCATAAACGTTGGTCATCCCGCGAGGGCTCAGGCCCCTGACGTGATCCATCGCATCTTGACGGATCGCATCCCCCATCTCGACGAGTGCGGGTCTCCAGAGAGTAAATGTGCTCTCGAAGGCGATGATGTTGAACTGGGTTCCATTGGGAATCCCATCGATGACCCGGAGTAACTCCCGGCGGGCGACCTCGATCTTGGCGACTTTTTCTCGCTTCTTACGGCCGCTGCCGGGTTCATCATCTACGTCGGTGCCACGCTTGATTCGTCCGCCGGGTAACTTGAAGCTGTCGACCAAGTAGGGTTCTTCCATGCTGCCGGAGATATCCACGATGAATGTGACAAAACGACTGATCACTCTCAGACCGTAGTAGGTGCCCGTGGTTCGGTCGGCGGATTCGGCACGGATTTTCTCGAACTCCTCACGGGTGATTCCTTTGATCTCGGCGGAATCCCCATCCTGCTCCCACCAGGCTTTCCAGGAGATCGGATTGGGTCCGAAGTCCTTGCCGGTCAACCACAGCAGCGTATCGGAGATATCATCGAGAACTCGACCCTCGCTTTTTTTTACTGCCTTGATGAGGGCCTCGACGACATCTCGCCCACCGATCTTTCTCAACGCTTGAATCACCGACACCTGTACCTCGAGGAAGGGGTCCTTGAGCAGAGGGACGAGGGCGCGAACCACTTCCGGATCTCGAGTGTCACCGAAAATATCGACAGCACAGGCACGTACGGTCCAGTGAGGGCTCTTGAGTGCCTTGTGGAAGGTCCGGCTCTGGTCTTCGGCTTCCAGTTGCTGGAGCGCCTTCAGGACTGCTCGTTGCAACTTGGGATCGTTGACCCGAAATAACCGTCCAAGTTTCTTGCTGGCGGAAGCGATGCGGTGGATCCGCACGAGATCAACGATGTAGGCCTGGTTATGCGGCGGGATTCGTCGATTGCCGAGCAACTCGAGCGCACTTTCGCCGATCTCGGGGTTTTTCACCCGCAGCGAGATATCGAGCAGGATCGACTGGGCGGATACCGAGAGCGCTGGCACCCAGTGGATACCAGTGCTGGCGATGTATTTTGACTCCGCCTCGGACAGATCGCGATCCCAGCACTCCCTGATGACCCAGTAGGAACGCTCTGGCATATTCTTGAAGCCGTGTTCAACGACCGCTTGAAGTCCAACGGAATGTCCATGGAGAGCCACCATGCGAACTGCGGATTCGGCGATCGATGTCACTTCCGAAGGGTCCTCGATGATCTTGGCCAGGAATTGAGAGGCTTCTTCAGTGTCCATCACCCCGATCGCCTGCAAGGTGTCGATTCTCTCGAGAACGTCACGCCCCTTTTCTTGTTTGAATCGAACCTTCAATGAATCGAGATCCTGGCCCAGAAGTGGCCCACAGCAGCACAGGATCAGCAACAGGCACAGGTGACCGACTCGATCAGAGTTCATCGAAGAACCTCTCGGCATGGGCAACACCACCATCTCCAGGTAACGCTGGATGCCACGTCTGGCACCCCGGACACTGATTCTGTAGCCCGGAATCGCCCCTGTCCATCCCTGGATCCTCGAGAGGAGTGGCCTCAAGGTGCAAAAGACCGTCTCCTCGCTCATTGCTCCCGGATTGCTGTTACTGATCTTTGTCACCTCTCCAGCGGGAATGCTGACCCCGGAGGTGCTCCAACTACCGGTGAGGCCGGATGGCGACACCAGCACCCACCACGATCGTGTGCCCTGGTGTGATCCCTACGGCATCACCATTCTCCTGATGGGAGAAGATCCAGACGGGCGTTTCGAGGCGAATCTGCACCAGGCCTCCCGTCTCGGATCACGCTGGGTTCAGCTGATGTTTCCCGCCTTCCAGGCAAATCATGCTTCTTCAACATTGCCCATCCGAGATCATCGCAGTCCGTCGAGAAGGGTTGTCGAGCAAGCGGTGCTGATGGCAAGGGCAGCGGGATTCAAGGTGGCTCTCCACCCGATCCTGCTGATACAGGATCCTTCAGATCCTCACTGGCGTGGCCAACTGGTTCCCGTGCACAGGGATCAGTGGTTTCGAGAATATGAACGGTGGATCGTCTCCTGGAGCCAACTGGCCACTAGCTGTGGCGCGAATCTTTTCTATGTCGGCAGTGAACTCTCTTCGATGCAGATGGATCAGCAACCGTGGCAGAGAATTATTCGTCGAATTCGCTCCGAATTTCACGGGCCGATTACATATTCTGCAAACTGGGATGCCTGGACTGAAATACCATTTGCCTCCGAACTCGATGCGCTGGGGGTGAATGCATATCTTCCCCTGTCCGAGAGTTCGGATCCGCGTCTTGAGCAATTGATACAGCGCTTCCTTCCCTATAGATCCCAATTGCTCGAATGGACCAAGCAGACAAAAGTGCCGCTGTTTTTCAGCGAGGTGGGATACCCCTCCCACGACCGGGCCCTGGAAACGCCCTGGGACCAGCATCGAGGCACCCGTGTCGACATGGAGACGCAAAAAAGTGGATACGAGGCATTCATCGCGACATTCTCTGGAGACCAACAGATTCGCGGTATCTTGTTCTATGCTCTTCACGAAGATGGCGGCCAGACTGACCGGGGGTACACTCCGGCAGGCAAGCCCGCCATCGAGACCCTGCGACGATATTTCCGGGATCGGTCCGAGAATTCTGATGGATTGCGATCGCGACCATGACACGACTTCTCATCATCACCTCAGTGTTCGCTACACTGGTGCTCCTGAAGAGTTTGAATGACCGTCCGCCGATCTGGGTCGATACAGACGTCGAACAAGAGACGACGAATTCAGTCAGTGACGTCAACAACACACCTGCTGCAACCGACCGCTTCGTTGCTGCCAGGCCGTGGCCAGAAGATCTTCAGAAGTCTGTCCGCGATGCTCTTGCTCGCTGGGAACTCGATCAGGAACTGCTGCCAGATCTGTATCACCCGGCCGAGCGTTCCGAGCCGGAGGAACGGATACGGGCCGAATGGGTTTGCAAGCAATCATTACTACAGATGGCCGCAGTGATCAGCGAACAACCCTCTGGACTGCATCGTCTACGTTTGAGTTCCGGAGACCTGTTCCCTTATCGAGAGATACGCATCGGTGATAAAGTAGCAACCCTTGATCTTCTCGATGGAGTGCAAGTCAAAGTACCAGTTTCTGAAATTGACAAGATCTATGTACCCATCGGGAATCATGATGAAGTCGTTTCCAGTTCCGGGTCACTCGCAGACACCCTGGATATCGTTCGAATGTTGTCTCTACATCAGTCGATTACCGATCAACGGTGGCTGATGTGGTTCGAGAAAGGTGGTCCTGAAACCCTTTCACGGCTGGTATCTACCAGAGACTCGAGAATCATCGATGGCTATCTCTCCATGATCACCAGAGCAGCTGCCGAGGGTGCTGATTCGATTTCCCGCTCCGGAAAATCCGCGCGGGAACTCTCTGATTGGATCTCCGAGATGCGGGCCAAATTGCGAGTCGGCTTTCCTACAGAGGATCGTGAAGAGACACTGTTGACCTTGAAATCGTGGCAAAGATGGCTCGACCGCAATGGTGACAAGGCATATCTTTCCCGGCAAGCTTTTGTGCAAGTTGACCAAGAATTGCGGTTGCTGCAACTGGACATCGTCAAGAGCACAGGCTTTTGAGCGGAGGACGTCATGGTGCGAACCAGAATCGCTGTTGTCGGCCTGGGGCAGTTTGGAACCTCCCTCGTGAGGCAACTGTGTCGCTTCGATGTCGAGGTCCTTGCGATAGACAAAGATCCTCAAAAAATCGAAGAGATTGCCGATGAGTGCGAGGATGCCATCGTACTCGATATCCATGACGAGGAAGCAACCCGGGAGCGTCTCTCGGAAGTTGACGTCCTGGTCGTTGCGATCGGCGAAACTCCGCTACCAGGAATCCTGCTGACGACGATAGCGCAGGAACTCGGCATCGAGCGCATCGTTGTGCGTGCTCATGGTCCCACTTCCCGTTCCATCCTGATGAAATTGGGCGCTACAGAAATCTATTCACCAGAGAAGAAGGCCGCTGAGAGCATGGTCAGGAAACTAACGGTCGCCAATGCCATCGATTCCCTGCCGCTCAACAGTGATCAGGCGATCATCGAAGTTGGTGTTCCCAGCGATTGGGTCGGCCGTTCCATCAAAGAGATTGGTGTCCGCCAGAATTACGCCCTCAACCTGCTCTGCGTCTCGCGAAACGATGGCGTCGATCATGATTTCGCACCAGCAATCGATATCCCGTTCAAGGAAACGGATATCCTGTACCTGCTCGGTTCGCGAGACCGACTGGCCAAGTTGGCTGACCCGAACTCCTGATTGAATCCACGGCAGAGTGAAGTTTCGATCAACCCAGCATCACCCTGCCTCGTGGGCGCTCACCTCTTGCGGGTCTCGGCGATAATGAAGCCATGGCGATGACGAGTGCCAGCGGTCCTAGACGCCCCAGAATCATCGCGCATTCGATGATCCAGCGACCCTTCTCTGTGAGCGTGGCGGTCACTTCACGGCTCAAACCCACGGTTCCAAGAGCACTGGTCACCTCGAAAACGACGTCCACGAACGACATCTCTCCAGCGACCAGCGCTTTCGATTGTGCCACAAGCAATAGCCCGACAAAGAGTAACCAGAGCGTCCCCCCCAGCAAGGTAAGGACTGCAGCGGTCCTGATCACCTCGTCAGGGATCGTTCTCTTCCAGGCCACCACCTTCTGGGCTCCTCGCATCTCTGCGCGAGTTGCAAGAAAGAGGATCCCGATCGTTGTGGTTTTCAGTCCTCCTCCGGTCGATCCGGGCGAAGCCCCGATGATCATCAGTATGATCACGATGAGTGTTGCCGCCATCGGTAGTCCAGCCGCTGAGGCGGTAGAAAAACCAGCCGTTCGGCAGGTGATCGACCAGAACCAGGAATCCAATCCGACACCGGTCGCCAACAGCAGCAGAAATCCCCCGACCAGCAGTATGCCGGTGACCGATACGATCAACCGGACCTGAAGCGAGGTTCGATCGACATCGTGGTCTATGATTCGCCGCTTGAACTCGTGGATCACAGGAAAACCAACACCGCCCAGTACGATCAGCAGCGCCATCACTGCCCTGGGCGCCCCCCCCCAGTTCGCCAGGGAGTCGGAAGAAAGGGAAAATCCGGAGTTGCAGAATGCGCTGACGGCATGGAACAGGTTCTCTCGTATCCCCACCGAAGAATCCGAACAGGCCATCAATAATCCAGCACCGATCAGTTCTATCAGGATCGTCGAGATGCAAATGGTTGCCATCAACTGCCGTATCTGGCCGTAACCGAGCCCCGACAGTGAATCCCGGATGGCTCTTCCTTGCCGGATCCCCAGCCCGTTCCCCAGCACCAGTGCAAAAAATGCGAACATGCTGACCATTCCGAGTCCGCCCAGCTGGATCAGCAACAGCAGAATCCATTGCCCCTCCACCGAAAGTCGAGTTCCAACATCGATCACCGTGAGCCCGGTGACGGTAACTGCGCTGATCGCGGTGAATGTCGCTTCTGCACCACTCAACGGGGCTGATCCCTGGTGACAGCGTGGCGATGTCAAGACGATGGCTCCGATGATCATCGGCACCAGGAAGAGCAAGAAAACAAGAAATGGTCCGCCGCGGCGCACTCGATCGAGCATCCATGTGAAAATGCTCAGCAAGCAGGTCCCGATGGCGATGAGGGAACCCACGACCAGATAGGAGTCATCTCTTGCAAAGTAACCAGCAACGCAAAACCCAACGACAACGATGCCAGGAATCGATCGCTGGTACACCTTCGAGGGCAACTGGCAAAGAAGATCCAGCATTCCCAGCACCACCAACACACCGATGATGGTAGGAGTGATCACAGGGTCTGGAATGCCCGAGGCGTAGGACAGCCAGGTAGACATCGCGAAACAGGCGACCAGTCCGAAAAAAAATCTGATGGTGGAAAGGAGTGTTAGCACGACCATCACGGTAGATTGTGCAGGATCTCATCGCTACTGGCCAGCGCGTCTGGATTCTATGTCGGGAATCTGCTAGAAATTGGGACGTGGCTTTGCCTGAGATCGTCACAATTCCCGGATATCATGGCCCTGTAGCTCAGTGGATAGAGCACCGGCCTCCGGAGCCGGGTGTCGCACGTTCGAATCGTGCCAGGGTCGCTTGAAACGGCGCCGGGAGTGTTGCTCCCGGCGCAATTTAGTCTGTGGCTGAG
>DCAA01000029.1:149817-209467 GCA_002311345.1 Planctomycetes bacterium UBA1146
ATTCAGATATAGATCCTATCGATGCCAATACCACCTGGGCGATCGGGGATGTCCACGGGTGCATCCACACTCTCGAGAGCATTCTAGAACAGATCGAATCGATCGATTCCAGACCCCGTTATCTGTTCGTGGGAGACCTGGTTGGCAAGGGACCCTACAGCCTGGAAGTCTTGCAACTCGTTCACCAGTTCGGCGATCGATCGGAAGTGGTGCTGGGCAACCACGATCTGCATCTTCTGGCTGTCAGTCACAACGTCACCCAACCCCGCACTGGAGATCAACTGGACCCAGTACTTACCTGTCTGGATTGGGACTGGAGAGGTTGGTTGGAATCACGCCCCCTGGTTCATGTTGCCCAACCCGACGGCGACCGACCCTGGATCATGACCCATGCAGGAATTCATCCACATTGGTCTGTCGAGGATACGATCGGTAATGGCGAGATTCTCTCCGATGCAATCCGGCACGGGCATTGGGATTGGTACAGAAACAAGTCAACACCGATCGGGTGGGCAGCCGAGATCCTGACGAGGATGCGGGCACTGAGTCCTGAAGGTGTTCCGCTCCTCGAATACACCGGAAAACTGGCCGGGATCCCTGAACCAGATCGCGCATGGTTTGATTTTCCCGGCAAGTCGGGGCAATCCCATGACACCGTTTCAGGCCACTGGGCAACTCTGGGATATCACCAACGAGGCCCTCATCACTGTATCGACGGAGGTTGTGTCTACGGTGGATCGTTGCTGGCACTGCGGCTCGAGGACAAGAAACTGTTGCAAGTTGCTCGATTCCCACAAGACGCTGCGGACCGTTCCTAGGCCTCTTCGATCAACTCGTCGATGATGTATGTGCCGCTGCGTTGGTCCTTGTGAATTTTGATCAGTTTGTTCTTTTCGGCGTCTTCCAGAAGCCGCGAGAAGTGCGTGTAACCGTGGTATTCCTCGCTGAATGTCGGTTGCTTGCGCTTCATCGTCTGCTTGACCATCGAACCCCAGATCAATTCGTAATTTTCTCGCTGGAGTGCTGCGATGGATTCGGTGAGCAACGAAAATGCTGCTTCTTGATTCTTGGTGAGTTTCGCAGCCGACTTCCTGGTAGTTTTCCGAACCCTCTTCTTTTTGGTGCGAACGAGGTCTTCGTAAAAGATGAACTCGTCGCAGTTGTCGATGAGGAGATTGCTGGAAGAATGCTTGACTCCGATACCGATGATTTTTTTGTTGTTTGCTCGCAACTGGGAAACCAGAGGTGAGAAGTCGCTATCCCCCGAGATGAGAGCGAAAGTATCGACGTGCGCCTTCGTGTACGACAATTCCAGCGCGTCGACGACCATTTTGATGTCAGCGCTGTTCTTGCCTGACATCGCACGGCGTGGAATGTCTATCAACTCCACGGCACATTCATGAAAAGGCCTCTTGTACTGAGGCCATGCGGTCCAATCTGCATAAGCTTTCTTGACGGTGATTTTTCCCTTCTCGACCAGTCGGTCGAGAATCTTGGAAATATCGAGTTTTGCGATTTTGGCCTCTTTGACACCAATAGCGATGTTGTCGAGGTCCACGAAAACGGCGATCTGGTGCTCATGATCGACCTGCGAATCCATTCTGTCACCCTTCGATATGGGGTACTGGCTTTACCTGGAAACCGTGATCACGGTTTTCGGCAGCCAGTTCTACTGAAAAATGCGACCGGGATATTGCCCATTGCATAAACAAAGGCAAGTTCGGTGCGCTTGTTGAGGATCCGATCGGATCCCATTGAGAAGTTCCTCCTATGGAGAAACGCGGCGTTGACATGATGGCACGGGCAGTTGACGAAATTCAACCCCACTGGCGATACTGCTCCCATATAGTTCAAGGATAGCACGGGAATCCCGATTCTGGGTACAGATCAGGCCCCAGGTCGGGATAAGGAGCCTCTGGCGCGGGGCCACCTGCCAACACGTAAGCAAGGATCCGGATCGGGTCAGACAGGTTCAGACGGCCATCGTCGTCGACATCGAGCGCCTCCAGACAGGTGGTCGTGCCTCCCCCGAACAGGATGACCAGCGTGGTTATCGCATCGGTGAAATCGACCACCCCGTCGAGATTCGCGTCACCACGGACAAATATCTGCGGTGAAGAGTCCGGATCGAACGGATTGAAACCCAGTTGGGCTTCGACAGCGTTCTCCACGGAGTCGCCATCGTGGTCTCCCTCGGGATCGACGATGAGAATGCGCTGGAGACCGTTGAGGTCACCGGTACCGACTGGGTACATGGCGCCAACTTGTTGCTCGATCTGACCGTCAGCACCGATTCGGACGATCGCACTTCCGTTTCGACACAGGACCGAGACACTTCCGTCGCCATTGCCACAGATTCCAAGTGGTCGTGCGGGTACATCGATGATGTTCTCGATCCCCTGCTGGCCGACCACGACCACCTGATGACTGTTCTGGCAGGTGAACCAGGCTCTCCCCATCAAATCGGTTGTCACCGATATCGGGAACACTCCAGCCAACCCTGTCCATGTCGTGACTCCGCTGGAATCGAGTTTTCGCAATCCGTCTTTTTCAGCGAGCCAGAGGCCGCCATCTCTGGCAGCGCAGATGCCGGTAGGGAAGAAACCAACAGAAATCTCCTGGAGCAATTCACCATCCGGCGAGAGTACCTGCACCAGATTTGCATAGGAGCAACTGACGCAGATCCGCCCCCCGGTATCGATGGTAATCCCGTAAGGCACTGCACCGACCGGGTGACTGTTGACGATTCCAGCACCCGATTGGATGACGATGACATCGTCCATGCCTGGTCTGGTCCCCCAGGCTCTTCCCAGGGAATCGACGACCAGCGCCTGAACCCCCACCACCGTATCGATGGACTGCAGGATGGAGCCATCGGCGTCAACGTGAAGAACCAGGTTTTGACCATCGAGTGCAATCCAACCTCCACCACTGGCAGTACGAGCCAGGCAGCGAATATCAACAGATAGATCGGCAAGTGGCTGCGGGTCTGAACTGGAGTAACTCCAGAGACCCTGTTGATCTCCGAACCACGTTTCCTGCGCAGCAACAAGCACAGGAAAGAGAATCAAGAAAAACAGCATCGAAACGAAGATGGCTCTTGCTTGGATCATCAAAAGGATTCCCCGTTCAAGTTGGAGTTGACGCGATTCATTCATCGGCTCGCCAGCAATCCAGGGCGTCGTCAGTCATATCAATCCCGACGACGGGAAAAGGATACGCCGGAGCGGGCCCACCCGAGAAGAGATAAGTGAGCAATTGCACCGGATCACCGATGTCGAGCACACCGTCATCACTGATATCACCTGCATCCAGGCAGGAAATTTCTAATCCGAAAAAAAGATATGACAAGAGAGCGATGGGGTCGGCGAGATCGATGATCTGGTCGAAATGGACGTCGCCACGCAGAAATGAACCTGACCCGGCATGGACGGAGATCACCTCTGCACCTTGCTGGCAGGTGAAAATACGTCCACCAGCTACGGCAATCCGATTGGGCAGATTTCCTCCTTCGAAGGTCTGCAGCAATTCTCCGCTGACGAGGTCGATTCTCGAAAGCCGGTTCGAGAAGAACTCGGATACGATGAACGAATAATCGGTGTCGACGACGACCGAGGTCTGAACTGTATCTCCGCCCGGGATCGCATAGATGGAATCGATAGACCGGGTCGAGAGGTCGACACGATAAACATCTGAACTTCCGCCGAAAATTGTCACGAGGGCGGTTCCATCACCGACGATTTCGAGATCGCTGGGAGCGGGGAAATCGCTGGTATCCACGTCCAGCTGCAGTTCTGACAGCACTTCACCACTTTGAGGGTCGATCCAGTACAAAACCGGTGCAGCGGTGAAGTCATCTCCTGGAAATCCAACCGGGACGAGCAAGGTATCGTCCTCGAGATATGCGATGGCGGAGATTCCGCCGGAGATCGAGTAATGGTGCAGGATCTGGTGGGACACAGGATCGATGGAAACGAGATTCTCGTCGGAACCATCAAAAGAACCTCCATTGGAGGCGACATAGATCTCGCCATCGGGTCCGAGTTCAAGCCCGGAAGGAAAGGAAATGGGCGCGCCTGTACTGTCGCAGAGGGGAATGGATTCGGACGACCCATCGTCGAGATCGATTCGGAAAAGTAGACTGGCCGTAGAACAGGTCACCCACAGATCACCATGAGCCAGGATCATCTCGGTCGGAAAGTACCCGACGGTAAAAACACGGAGCACATTCAGGGTTCTGGCATCGAACTCGATCACCTTGTTGTTGCTAAATTTCTCGGCAGGATCACCAAAGGGGGCCACATCTCCGCAGATCGTCGCGTAGCCGAGCATCGTCACCTCATCGATGATGACCGAGTAAGGGTGCGAGTCGACCAGTGAACCAGCAATGGCTGTATCGATGGCTGCGACCGGGGATTGTGCCAGGTTCACCGAGGGTGACAGCAACAGCCAGACGAACAACACAGAGCACCTCGACAGCCAGCGAACTCGAGTTGCCGGGGCCAGAAAGCGCTGATTGAGTCGAGGCAGCACGGGTCTCCTCTGCTCGGAGCGAAACGGTTCCTGCGAGGAACCTGGCTGGCAGGAGGTCTTCTGGCTCCCGGATCTCTCTCGCCCTGCGCCTTCCCACAGAAAACTGTAGTGACTTCCAGAATGATCTGGATTGCAGGGTTCGTCCCCGGTTACAGCGGCGGCACCGCGGTGGAATTTAACCACACTTCCGACCCGGTCCTCCCGGGTCATTCCTGCCGCTGCGAGACTCGCACAGCCCTCAGAAACCGTCAAGTACATCGATGGCAGATGCCAATTGATGGGGTGCCAGATGACAAGTTCGGCGCCATCGGCCACATTGAAATGTGCTGCTGTTGGCATGAAGATATCCACATGACTTCGATTCCTTCTCGCAAACAGACTTCCGATCGCAAGATCACCGTGGCTGCTCTTGGCTCACGCTTGAAGGCAGGAGTTCCAGCAGTGATCGCCATCGTCGGCAAGGAGGAGTTGTTACGCAGAGAAGCGGTCGAAACTCTGCTCGATTGCTTTCCCGGTGGAGACCCAGGTCCCGATGGCGTGGTGAGGATTCACGGAGACAAGGTTCCCGACGAACATCAGTTGAGATCTTTCTTCGACGAAATTCGAACCCCGAACCTGTTCGGTGCCGGTCCGGTCGTCATCCTCTCCGAGGCCCAGAACTGGTTGAAGGTGGATCCCGATTCCTGGTGTGAATTGATCTCTGCACCGATGCCGGGCTCTATGTTGATCCTCACGCTCAATAGTCTCGATGGCCGCAGCAAGGTTTCCAAAAAGATTATCGCCCACGGTCTCCATGTTTGCGCAGATAGACCGTTCCACCGCCCCCCACCATGGCAACCCGATGCACGTCCCTGGGAACATGAGATGAACTCCTGGGTGGTGAATCGATTCCGCAAAAAGAAACTCGAAGCAACGCCCCAGGTGGGACAACTGTTGATCGATCGAGTCGGGCCTCAGATGGATCAACTAGCAGCGACGATAGAGAAGATTTCCACCATCTGCGATTCTCGCGACATCACCCGGATCGAAGATGAGATCATCATCGAAAATTCCGCCCCCGGTGGCGACGGATCGACCTTTGAACTGGTCGATTCCTGGTTCGAGAAAGACAGGGCCAGGGCACTGGAGGTGCTGTGGGATATCCTCGAGAGAGGGTCTCTCGACGAAAAGGATCAACGGGTCAAGAATCCCCAGAGACTGCTGCTCCAGTTCATGGCTCTGGCACTCAAGAGAGCCCGTGAAATTCGCGCTGTTCACTCCATCGTTGCCAGGGGAGGCGGTCAAAAAGAGGTGATGGAACAAGCCGGGATCGCTCGCCCGTTCCTGCCAAGGATTCGTAAGCAATATAGAAGTTGTGATCCGGAGCGGACCCGGCGAGTCATCGAGACCCTCATAGAGATGGACTGGCAACTGAAGACCGGTGCTGGCCCCCGGCCCGAGGAGTTGATCGAGCGAGCCCTCATGAGCGTCTAGTCACGGACAGATTACTGCTCTGTGGGCAACCGCACGCTGCGGGTCCTGGCCAGGATCTGGTGGAACACCTCTTCCGCGTCCACCCCCCGTGAAATCCACTGTACATGGACCTCGACCAGCAACTCATCGATGTACTGCTCCTTGGGTATCGCCCCATATCGAACCTCGACATTGACGCCGGGCCAGCGATCGAGAGTGCTTCGCCAGGGTGGTCGAGCGACCAGATCGGTGACGGTAGCTCCATCACGAAAAGCCCCTTCGAGGGCCGCGAATACCTGTTCAGAAACCTCGATGGCACGAACACGATCAATCGCTCGCTTGTGAGCGGCGGTTCCGGCCGTAAAAAGGGAAATCGCGACGGTCACTCCAACTGTCAGAATCCCCAGCGCGATGACCACCTCGAGCAAGGTGAAACCGGCTTCTTTAACGATCCGATTCATGGCCTGCCCCTGGCATCACGTCTGCCCGGAACGCGGACCGTTCGATGGAAAGTGGTTCCATGAACCACAGGCTGATTTCGTTGGTGAACACCGGCACTGGTGCCACGAACTCCTCGAATGCAATTTGTGAATTCTCGATCGACAATTTTGCCGACCTGGATCCACTCATCATCGATTCGAATGAACGAATCGGCCCCAGTTGGATACTGGGCGGTAGAGTCGACAGTGATGGTGGTCTGCGAATCATCGATATCGTTGCTCAGCCGACCGAGTGGCAATGATCTGGAGGGCCGCAGGACCAGTACGATTGCGACGGTATCAGGAAAGATGTCGTCGATGTAATCGTCGCGACTGCCGGGATCCCACTGGAATCCAGACGCCCTCATGGCAGGGAGAATTGCTCGAGTAGAATCCCACATCGAAACGGGATCCTGCATCACCCCATCGAGCCAGCGCCTGCGATCCCCGCCCCAGAAAGAGAAAGCCAGGTAGAGGATGCCATCGGCAATTGGCCGGCAGCGCGCAGGAGCCCCGTCGACGTCGGGGGCCAGGTTGATCTCGTCGAAGAGCGAACCGTTGCCCCCGATGGGGCTCTTGAAACCTCTCCAGAGCGTCTCTGATCCACTCTGTGGACCCAACTGGTAGGCAACCTCAGCCAGCCCTCCCGGTGCCCTCAAGATCCCTAGCCGAGCCTCCATCGCGTCGTTCCGGTAATCGATGTCGGCCATCCCGCCGGTCAGAGAACCGGCGATTCTGGAAACGGGATTGCGGGTCTCGTCATCGAGCGCTCTGACGAGCCTCAACCTGGAGCGACCGAAGGAATCTCGATCGCACAGAAACAGCACCTCGACCAGTCCTCCCCCGGGTCCTGGATTTGATAGCGAAAAGAGCGACCGAATATCCTCGGAGATCGGATCGAGAATGGCACCGGCTCGTTCATATCCTTCTCGACGAGCTTCTCCGATCTGCCAGGTGGAGATTCCATCGCGAAGGAACATGACGAGACTGCTTCCCAGCATCACGAAGATGCCGAGGGCAACAAGAATCTCGATCAGAGTCATTCCCTGTTCCCTCTGCATCAATACGGGATCTCCTCATGCCGCAACACACGCCATTCCTTGCGATGTTCAACGCTCAAATTCCGCAACACCGGAAGGTGTTTCCATTCGTCGTTCCAGAAACCATTTCCGAGCGGACCGTAGGCGCCCGGACGATGACGGTAGTAGATGCGGATTTCGAGAGCATCGCTGAGCCTATCGATCTGGTTCAAGGCATCCGGATCGTCGAACTGGTATAGCCCTCCCGGCTGATTGGTCGGTTCGGAGTCCCAGCCTGGATAACCATCGAAACGAGCCAGCACACGGACGGTGCCCATCGTCCTGCGATTACGCGCTTCTTCCACTTCCCAACCGATTCGATCCCACATGGTGCCCGGCATCGTCCATGCCCGTTCGAGATACTGGAGATCCTTCGATTCGACCAGCGGCTGGTAACGATCATGATGTCGGGGCACCAGTTCGATAGCGGGTGTGTTGACGCCAGGTTGTCGAAATTGGGTACCAAATCGGCCATGGAAGATTCCCCGACCGGATCGGTCATCCCTGAACAGCCCGAAGGCAGCCCCCTCCGGACCGGTGTGTGCCACGATCTCGTCGAGTGTGGCGGGATTTCCGTCGTCGAGCAGCAGATATCCCTCGCCACGCGGAAATCCAGCCGGGTTTCCAAGGGTACTGAGAGAGATCTCGGTGATGGCTCCCGCCAGCCGCACGATGGGGATGGCGGGGATCGGCAACAGAGCGTTGTAACCGAGTGAATTGCTCAATCGTTCGGTGCCCAACATGCCTCGTGTGAGAATGTCGATATCTCTGAATGGGAGTAGACGCATTCGAATCGTGTTGGTCACGACCTGGGTTTGCCCGGAAGCATCGATGTAACTCCATTGAAAAACGTATCCGCCAACGGGGGTCCCGAGTTGACCACGGAGCACATTACGCAGCACTCCATTGGAAGCCTGTTCGTAGAACAATATCTCCCGGTTGCTTCCGCTGATGATCTCGAGAAATCCACCATTTGGCGGCAACTGCTGGGTGCTATTGACCTTGACAATATTGACCACTTCAGTTCTCAGATCACGTGCCGGGTCGTACGGAAGTATCACCCCATCAGCCAGCGCGTCTTCATTCAGGAACGGATCCCTGGGCAAATCTTGTGTGAGCTGGATGACGATGTCCTGATCTACCTGGCCAGGATCAAAGGAGTAGTGCATCGCTTCTTCATCGATCAGCAGCAGTCCTTCAGTCTTGCCCATTCCAAAAGCTCTTGGATCTGCTCGGGCGAAGGATCTGGCGAATCCTTCTCCAGTGGCTGCCGGGATCAAACGGGACCTTGCGAGCAATCGCAAGCGGTCGAGTCCACCGCCGGGTTGCTCGGAGTCACTTGCGCCATAAGAGCTTCTCAGCACCTCGGCACGGGTACCGGCGGGTACGCTGGAAGAACCAGGCAACGAATCCTTGATATACGATCCGTTTGGCCTCACCGGGAAGGCGAAGGTGTCCACATCGACCCCGTCGATGCGACTGAAGCGGATCTCGTCGATCGTTCCTGGAGCATCGATACCGTTGCCGACAATCGCAGGGGTACCAAAGATAAGATCTCCGCCGGAAGTCGCAGGCAAACCGCCACTCGGGAATTTACGGATCCTGGGATCCTGAACCGGCAGATAAGTGCCCTCGGGTGGAAACAAGAAACTGAGGTAGACCCCGGTATCGGCTTCGCGAACTTTTCTCACTCTGAGCGGGAGAGTTTCTCGCAGTCGCGCTGTCGGATCACCATAGCCGTCGCCGAGGATGACTTCATCCATGTAACCTGCGCCAGCGCCGACCGTCCGGACCACCTGCACCAGTTCCTGGCCGGCGAGATGCAAAACGACACCATTTTCATCCCAGCGCGGACGATTTTGCCGAAACGGATCAGACGAATTGACATACCGATTACCAGTGTATCCGCGAAATGCATCGGCAAGATCCGGATCACAGATGAAATACTTACCCTCGGCGAGTTGGGTATAGCGAATCCACTCGACATCGAGCAGCACACCACCAGGGAGTACTCCGGGTGGACGGTCGATCTGCACCACCCCGGAAGGAGCATAGAGCTGATCAAGATTGGTGGCGTCCGCCTCGATGGAAACACCAAACACCAGCAGTCGAGTATCACCAGGATTGGCGCTGGTGCCGTCAGTTACCTGGGAGTTGAGGAGGGCCCTTCCCATCCCCGTGAATCGATACAATCCCGGTACCGGACCAGGCGTGATGCTCGAGTACTTTGCGAACTCGGATGCGACATGCTGCATGACACCGGTCGCGTTGCGGGTGTACTGACGTATCTTGATGTATCCGTGCGCTGGAAAGCCAAGCTCGAACGGATGGCTACCCTGGGTCTGCACCAGCAACGAGATGGAACTGGCCCCGAAAGGCTCCAGTTCGAGAGTGCTGATGAGGCCCGGCGCCGTGAAGCCGGCATCGGTACTGGCCCTGGCATAGGTAGCCGGTCCCAGTTCGATCGCACCATTGCTGGCGTTGAATGATCGAATTTGCATCGTCGGGGGCATCTCCAGAGCCAGCGAGGCGCCACCGGGACCGATGATGATCCGGTTTCCCGAATCCTCGACACCGAGACGCTCGTCCGAGTTGGCCAGTGGCAGTGAATATCCGAGCAAACGTACCGGGGTTCCCCTCGCATGTTGATTGCGAACCGTTCCTCGTGCGCCGCGACCGATGGGAGGTTGTCCGTTGGGGCCGGGAGGACGGACGATGAAGGCCGCACCTTCTTTGCCGACATAATCGATCGCTTCTGCCCCGACAAGCAGGGTTCCTGTCGGAGGGAACCGGGCAGCCATGTCTTCATCCTCGACGCGCACCCGGTTGCTGGTCATCGAACAACCTCCAGCAAGGCGAGTCAGCCAGGATTGGCGACCCACAGGCCTGCGGTCGATCAACAGCACAAGATCGCCGGGTCTCGTCGATCTCCAGCCAGCTGTGATGTGGTACCAGGTATCATCGGCGAAAGTCGTAGGCGTGACCTGATAACGGACTTCAGCAGCCGGTAGGACGTTGTTACTCCATGCCAGAGCAGATCCGGTGTCGTCGATAACCTGCAAGACCAGTTCCTGGGTCTCTCCATCGAAGTACAAGCGAGTACGGTCACGATAAGGTTCGTTGGTCGCGCCGATGGAATCAAAGATGATTTTATTGCCGCTACGAGATCCCCAGCGGGGGCGATACCAGAAATCGATCATCGCCGGAATCGTCGTCAAAGCCTCGGGCGTTTCCAGTTGTCCAGCAACGGCAGCTCCAGTTGGATCAAAACCAGGGGAAGCACCTGGAGGATTCACCACCACACCTCCAGGGCCGACAACGATCCTGACGCCGTCCTGTCCGTTTCTGCCACCTTGCTCCGGTTCATCCCGAATCAGAACAGATCTTTTCCAGGGACCGTCTTCGAGTTCGTGGCCTTCGATCGTCTCACTGAAATGCTCCACCTCGAACAATCCCAGCGAACCAAAACCGTAATTGCCGGTGACCATTTCGTTCGAGATGGTGGTGCCTCGAAGAGTCCCTTCATCGAGTGATGGTCCGGTGAAGCGACGGCGATTCAAAGGCACCGGTCCACTGATCATAAGATTCGATGCACGACCGGGGACGAAAGTACTGTTGAAGCGGGAGAAGGGTCCGCGGCCGACATTTCTGGTCGAATAAAGAGAAGCCCAATCTGCCTGGGTCTCAAGTCTCAGGAAGAGAGGGTCTGGAGGCGCGACTTCGATGATTTCTCTCAAACGTACCGTCGCTTCCGGATATCCGGCGGGATTTCTGAAAACACCTTTCGATTCCACCGTGTAGATGTCAGAGGTCGCAAAACAGAAACCAGTGGTCGAGATCGACAGTCTCGGATGATTGGGATTGAGCGCATTGAGCAAGATGGCAGAGGTGTCTTGACCATCGAGATGGCCACCAGATTGCGCCGACTCGACAATCACCCTGAACGCCTCATAACCTTCGATCGGCATCGCTTCCATCAGCAGATTTGTCACTTCTCGGGCTTCCTTGACGGTGACTGCATTGAACCTCTCGCCGAAGCGTTCGATGGACAATCCCGTGATGACGGCCTCGACGACTTTGCGGGGTGCAGTATTTATGTTCACAGGATGCCTCAAGGAAGCGCTGACCATCGCTTCACGTTCTGCCCATTCATGCTTGAGAGGCTCTTTCAGGATCACGCCACCTTGAAAGATGCCGCCGCGGCCCATACCACGGAATCCACCCCTGGGAGTGGGAAAGGCACCGGCGGCGAGACCGTACTCGACCTTGGAAGGATTCGAGATGCTTCGAATTCGCACGACAGTTCCCGGATTGAAGAAGTCGTAGCGTGGTAGGCGCATCTGGGGAACACCCAACAATGCACTGTTGGTGATCTCTCCTTGCACCATCTGTTCTTGCGACCACTCCCTCGGTTGGGTTGAACTGGTCGTGATGTACTGGCGGATCTGTTCGTAGTTGTGAGCAGAAAAGGTTTCCATTCCTGGAATGTCGTAGATCTGCTGGAATGCGACGACAGCCCCTGGAAAATATTTCTTCGACTGATTCTTTATCTTCTTCAACTCAGGAGCGATGAAGGTCTGGTAGACACCCTTGAACGCATTGCCCTGTGCTTTGCTCAGATCGATATTGAGCCGCTCGAGAACGACGGAGGCTTCGATTACCGCTGCCTTGCCCCGGACCGATTCGACCAGATCAACAACCTCCCGGGGAATGTTGTTATCGAGAAATAGTTTTCTGGCCTTGCGGTACTCGGCTTCATCGACCTCCTCGTCGTCCTTCTTGAGGATAGAAGGATCGATACCTGCACGGACCAGCATCTCCGGTGTCAGTCCCCAATCAGCCATGTTGTCAAAACTGAGTCCAACAACAGCGAGCGTCTGGAGGAAGTAAGGAACCACCGACCAGTCAGCGATCTGTCGGATGCCGAGCGGGGTACGGAAAGCGGCAATCTCTCCATCGGAGAGGTTTTTGAGTCGATGCAGAAATACCTTCAACCCACGCAGGTCAAATACGGGCCAGCCCTCAACATGCGACCAGGTTCCTGACAGGTACTGGCCCCGGAAAACGCCCGTCAGGGCTTTCTCGGTCTTGCCCGTGTAAGAAACCGCCTCGACCGTAAAAAACACAGGATTGAGTATGACCACGACTCCATCGATGGTGTCAGGATCATCGTCAACAGGAAAAGAAGACGTGTCATCGAGCGGCAGTGAATCGATCTCTTGATCGTATGCGATCGATTCCGACAGATGACTGCCGGCGAGCAGGTTACCGATCAAGTTTGGCATCGCAGTATTGAGGTTGATCTTTCCCTGCTCATCTTCGACATGAGCGTCGAGAATCAATTCACCACTACCGCGCACTTGTAACGTGGACGGCCCCTCGCCGCCGAGCGCATCGGATGAGAAACTCCTTGGGAAATTGATCGAGATCTCGTCAATGTCATCAACGAGATCCGGAGCCGTAGAACCCGGTTGCCAGTTCTCTCTTTCCCGACTGTGGTGTGTATCGAACAGGCTACTCACGGCGTGGTCGCGAGCGCTGAGGGCACCCAATCTGGCACGATGTTGGGCGACAGAGCGTGCTGCTCCCTTTTCCTGTAATCTCATCGAGATGACAAAGGGTGTACCGATGGCAGCCAGTGCCGCAAGCACGAGGATTACCATCAACAGTGCCATACCGCGCTCGGGATTGGTTGCTGGATGACTAACCACGAATAGCTCCCGTCAAGTCGATGACTACATTGTGGAGCCTCAGTACCGAAACCCCATCCACTTCACCAATTCCAACATGAATTCCAGGCGTCATCGGCAACATATATTCGGGTTTGACGTCGACGTCGAGGTCCTCTTGCCCTTGTTTCCAGGTTTCGAGAAATAACATGAGATCGGCAATAGGGCTGCCAAAAGCCTCTTCTACGGCGGCGGCCTGATCTTCTTTCTCCCGCCGTTTGCGCATCAACTGATCACGAAAACTCTCGCCAACGACTGCCGTCGAATCTGTCGCTTCGAGCTCGACAAAGCCCCCCACCTCGGCGATATGAATGACGGCCGGAAAATCATGCTTGAGCGGATCGAGGGCACCACGCCCATCCAGGTGCAATAATTGTTTAGGACCGAGCAACTCGATATCCACCGGTAGTTCGATGGTCACGGGTTCTGTTGCAGCGCGAAGGATGATCTGGTCGATGGCGCCGAGGAAGAAACGGTTGGGATGACTGATCCAGAGATCTCCATCACCAGTCGGGACCTCGCCTCGCGTGATGGGCCAATCCTGCGGGTCGACCATCTCGAAACCGTCCGGGATCCAGTAGTGCTCGACTCCGTCAATTTCGATCACTACATCGATTCCATCGAAAGTTACCCTCAGGTGCACCCACCGATCAGGGAACACCAGCGCGCCTTCGGTTTGCGCTCTGAAGAAGATCCCATCGATGGCTGAATCAGGATCACCAATTTCAAGATACGCCGCACCGTCTGCCAGTAACCCCATCTCGAACGAACCAGGAATTCCAATGACCGCCAATTTCATTTCCCGGCGTGGATCTGAATACCCACCATGGGGTTCGACTCCGTCCTCTGACTGCCATGGTGGTTGCCAGAAACGAACCCAGGCTTCGGCAGAAAGACCTCGTTTCATGTTGTAACGCGGCAGATACCGCGCATGCATCGCTGCACCGTCATTGACAAACAATGCAGCGGATCCTATCGATCCCTTGCAAACCTCGATGTGCCCCGTGACCTGGGCTGTTTCGCGGAATGCGCCCGAGATGGACTTCCCCACCTGTAGTGGCGAGCCTTCTGCAATCCCATCGAGATCCTCGAAATCCCAGGCAGCAACGGTTTCGAATCCGAACGCAGAGACTCTTCTACGATCCGGATCGACCAGTACACGGCTCGGCATTCCGGATGTGATGGACCAGTTACGCGCCGCACGAACGGTCGTGGATACACCGCTGGCAGCTACTTCGAGTGTCTGGGCCTCGCCGAATGAGCGAAATATCGACACCGACATTCCAAGCACGATGGTGATAATAGACAAGACCACCAGCAGTTCGATCAAGGTCACACCGGTAGAGGTGTAATTCCTTGATATCACCATGACGAGACATCATCTCCGGATCCATTCTGGTGAATTCCGTCCGGTCCGGCAGACCAGATCTGGAAGCGCAAAGGGTCATGGAAGGTGGCAGTTTTTTCAGATGTACCTGACGTTACCCTAGTGGCTCCACCTTCCTGGGTCACTGAAAACTCGAGACCATAATCACGATTATGGATGTAAACGTATGGAACGCCCCAGGGATCGAGGTACTCCCTTAACTGATCATCTCCGAACACGGATCGCATCTGTTCGAAGAGATCAACATTCCCCAGACGATCACCATCGAGATTTTCAAGGAACTCCTCGGAGAAGTCGAAATAGGTTCGTCCCCGGGCACGACTTGCCAGATGCGCAACCAGACTCTCATTGCCAAGATCCAGCCCGTTCCCGGTGATATCGTATTCTTGTTCCATCGAGGTTGGTGGGTAATCGCCATAATCAATCTGATAGGATTCGACACCGAGAATGAGACGTTGTATCTCGTGTTCGGCAACACCGATGGAACTACGCTTGGTGGCATAACCGATCAACTGGGTGCCGAGTCCCGCCAGTACTCCCAGAATCGCAATGACGACGAGTAGTTCTACCAGAGTGAATCCTCTTTGATGATCTGATCTCATCTAGAACTCTCTCTCCTGGGCCACTGTTTCCTTGCGTCGAAATACCTCGAAGGACTCGATCTCGATCCCCCACTGCTCGTCGAGTGGCGCCTGTCCGGAAAGTCCACCAACAAGACCTCTCTTGCGTGCGGGTCGATAGGAGATACCTCTGGCGACACGAATACCGTCAAACCAGATCTCTGCACCGTCTCGTCCATCTTCTGTGAACCTGATCTCGAGATCATGAGACAACTGTTGGCCTGACCAGCTGGTCGACACGAGGTCGTATTCCTCCTGCATTTCCTCGTTATCACTACGGATCATCTCGACATCCGAGCCACCGAGAATCGCGAATCCGAGCATTCCGTCTGGATCGCGAAAGAACACCAACCCGCCACCAGATCGATCTTCGATTCGAATCGCGATTCGAGTTCCTTCGCCCGCAGAAATCAGCCGGATCGTTGAACGAATCCCCGTCAACCTGGGCGTCAGGATCTCACGTTTCATCGTGGTCAATCGATCCGGTTGGTATTTCTGAACACCGTCCATGAAGACGGAACCATCATGCAGAGACACAGAAATTCCGAAGGCTTCTTCTTCCAACCAGTTGTTGCGGATGGCGCTATCGGACTCACGCTGAAAATCGTCGAACCAGTACTCTTCTCCGAGTGTTCGGTCTATACGGCGCAAAGATCGCTGCGCCCAACTGAGGGCAGCGGGAATGTCAGGAGCGGCTGAATCACGTAACTTTTCCGGATAGGTTGCGATTGAATTTTCGATCGAAACTCTTGCAGCAGACAGATCCCCAGACCGGTGCTGGAACTCCGCAAGTGCGTTCCAGGCATCAGCGTCTTCGGGATCGATGGAGACAACTTTTTGGAGGGCGCCGTGAGCCTTCTGGGGATCTCCACCGGGACCTCTCTGCGCCAGTGCTAGACGCAGCAATACGTCTGGTCCATCGAGGCCGCTGGAGATGGCGTATTCCAGCCAACGCCGGGCTTCGGGCAATTTGCCACTTCGAAGCGAATAATCTCCAAGTATCAACGAGCACTCGGCGAATGCTGCCGGTGTCAATACGTCCGACCTCATCACCTCCTGCACCGCACTGGTAGGATCCCAGGTGGGTTCGATTCTGCGTCGAGCTTCGAAGGCGAGCAGTTTTGCTTGCCACAGAGCTCCCTCTTGTCGACTGGCTTCCTGATACAGCGCCAGCGCAGCACTCTTCTCTCCCTGGGATTCGAGCACGTATGCCTCGACCAGTCTCCAGTCGACAGGCACCACGTCGTTATCTGCTGCAGCACCGAGAAGTCCGAGAGCTTTTTCGAATTGCCCCTGGCGTGCAAATGAGAGCGCAAATGTGGTGGCGGATTTGCCATCGACCATTCCCGCCTGGAACGCCTTCTTGAAGTCTTGCTCAGCGCCGGAGAGATCGTCATCGAGCAACCTTGCTGATCCCCGATAAAGGTATGCCTCACCAGCAGCGGCTCCAGAGGCGACCAGATCGTCGACGAGGCTGTCGAGTATATCTCCTGCCCCTTCAACTCCCGCTGCGTGATCCTGGGCTGCCCAGCCGATTTCTCGTAACAGCACCTCGGCATCGCTGCCTCCACCACTGTCACGTAGACGAGAGGCAGCTGACCGGGACTCGTCGCTACGACCGAGCGAATCCAGCAAGATGACGAGATTTCGAAGCGCCCATGCGACGGTCGGATCCGTGACGTCCCCCTGGCTCATTTCCTCCAACAACAGTACCGAGGCTTCGAGATGACCAACTTGTTTCAGGGCGATAACAGTTCGTTTTTCGATACCCTCGAGCGAAACACCGGAACGGACACCCGAGAGCAAGGTGTCGCACTCGCCAAGAAGTAATTTCTCACGGGATTCGTCGGAGATCTCGGTCGTCTCTCTGGCATCGTATATCGGAAACAACAACTCGTAGGGTGCTGGATTTTCCGGTTCAATTCTGATGGCATCTTCCAGATGTCCTACAGCAAGCTCGAGCAGATTGACATCAGGTCCAAGGCACCATTTCCCCAGTTCCACCTGACTCTCGTAGGATTCCGGATCCAGACTGCGCGCGACTTTCAGTTCGTAAACCTTCTCTGGAGGATTGCGATGCAATACCCGCGCGATATCAGATCTGAGGAAAGTAGCGGTCCCCCCTGCCATCTCCAACAGAATCCCATCGGTCCGTTCGCTGAGGATCCTGCCCTCGAAACGGTTACCGTTGATCAGTTCTACGATGTCAAGCGGACGGATCTGCAGATCTTCATCTTCCTGACCCCGCAGTGTTGGTGAGCAGATGAAACAGACCAGAAGCAGGTAAAAGAGGATCTGAATTTTCATCGAGATTCCTCCTCATCCTGGGATACCGGAGGACTGATCTCGACTCGAAGTCGCGCCCTCGGGTCAGACGATACGGTTGCCGGTAACGGAATCCGTCGGGGTAACACTCCAAGAGGAGGTTCCCCGAGAGGACCTTCCGGCGCTGTACGCCAGTCGGAAACGGTCTGGAACGGGTTCCGTGCCGTTTCGATGGGGACCGGCTCATACCACTCGATACGAACAACTCCACCGACGGCTCCTCCATCGCTGGAGCCTGGTGCAGACAGATCGGATCCGGCCAGTGGATCACCGAGGATGAACGTCTTTGCAAATCCCAGCATCGTGAGCAAGAGGAAGCCCAGACATATGAAGAAAAACACCTTCTCGACATTCCAACGCATCAGAACCCCCTCCGGCCACGCGTACCGGGCCTACGGTTGCCTCTGGATTCTTCGCGAGGATCCTCAACATCTATTCCCACAACCTGGATACTGGCTTCGAGTCGTCCCGTGTTCGATTTTTCTGTAACGACCCTGATCGGCTCGATCGAAAGAAAACTACCGTCAACCTGAAATCTAACGATGAGATCCGAAAGCTGATCAGGAGAGCAAAGCAACTTCACCTCGATGGGATACCGCACCAGCACCTTCTGTTGATCTCTGAATGCTTCCTGAACCCTGGCTTTAGGCACCACCTGATCGATTCTGGGGATTCCACTCTGAAGACACACTTGCAGGAATCTATCGAGGACCTCGAGAAGAAGGAAGCGATCGGTCCAACTTGCAAGATCCAGATCGCCACGTTCGTCGAAATTCGGAATCTCGGAAGGAGTCACCAATCCAATTCGATTCGCTCGTTCGCGGAAGTCATTCCAGACGAGATCCTTGGCACGCTTGAACTCCGTGCTCACCGAAGCCACATCAGTAGGTGGTTGATGCCTGGAAACCCTGGAGATCGAAAGTTTGGAAAGGAGATCATTGTTACGTTCTTCGAGTGCGGTCCTGGATTTCCGTTCGACATCAACGATGCCATCGAGATCGTGCAACCTCTGGGCAAGAATCTGAGCATCTTCTCTATGACGTACCAGGTCACTTTCGTGATCGGCTCGAATGCTCCTGGCGATGTTGGAAACAATCAGGAACACGACCATCGCTGCAAGCGCCTGGATCAGCAACTTCTTGTTCTTTTGCCACAGTTCTTGCATCAGCCTCTCCCCCCGAATGGAACGGGCGATCTTCGTTGAGGACCCCTGCGGCCGGAATTATCAGGAAGTTGTTCCACCGGAGATACGATGATCTGGAACGGGTATGCGCCAGATTTAGGATCTTCAGGAGTTACCCTGACGCGTTCGACACCAGGTATTCCTTCCAGTTGCCTCTGGAGAGTCTGGATCGACTCGAGGCCCTTCCTTCTCGCATCGTCCGCACTTCCATTCAACTCGATCTCGATGCCGAGGACCGATTCACCACTGACTCGCCTCAGCAAGATCTGGTCGAGAGAAATCTCCTGGGGCAATCCGTCTCGAAGTTCATCGAGAATCCGCGCATAAAAGCGACCGGTTGCGACCTCTCCGATGATTCGTTCTTCTCGTTTGCGGAAGATGTCATTTTCTTGTCGTGCCTGCTCCTCTGCGGCACTCCAACCGCTTATTTTTCCTTTCCAGGACGAAATCGTACTGGAGGCGGCTGAAGCACGATTGGAGGAAATTAGCACATCGAAGAACTGAACTCCCAGAGCAAGAACAAGGCACGCCACCGCACCCCAGAAAAACACAGTGCGATCCCTGAAAGTGCGTCGCTTGCATTCATCATGCGGCAAGAGGTCTACGATGCGTTCCTCAGTGTCGAGAGCTGCAGCCCCAGTCCCGATGAGCATCGTACATTCTGGCCCAGGCGATCCAGCAAATGAGACGATCTCGATCTTGCAATCGACCGCATTTTCCAGATCTTTACCTTTTCCAGCAAGTGCAGCGCCCGAACCAGAAATCCTGATCCGGTCGACAACGATGTCCTCCATCTTCAATTGAGCCTGGCAGAATGACAGGGAAGACGTGAGTAACTGAACCAGCTGATTGCTCCAACCGCGATAACAGGCCTCTACGGATTCTTCTCCGGTCAACAAGTCACCCGTGACAAAGTTATCGACCATGAGGCGGGCCAGTTTGGCCTTGACGGAGCATCGATCACTAACCAGTTCTTCCATATTGCGGGTGCCGAATCCAATGCTTCTGGCGAACAGCAAACGATCACCACGAACAACGAGGATCTGCGTCTCTGAAGAATGGACATCACACAAAAGAAGCGTTTCATCGACGCTGAAACCACCGGCTGAGATGTGAGCGTGATACACGCCCAGAGAACTTGGCAAGGCCAGCCGAACCCGCCCGCCACTCGATCGAATCCGGTCAATCAGCGGCTGGACGAGTCCATCCTTACCCATTCCCAGTAGTAGCAAGGTATCCTCGGACAGACTCTCCGGAACCTGAAGTTCCATGTGGCCACCACTGAGAACTTCACCGGTTTTCTCGGCTATCTCCTCGAGTTCGTAGCGCAAGATCAACTCCAGGCGCCAGGGAGGAACCGCCGGAACGCTGTGATATCTCAATGAGGCGCTGTCTCCATCGAGAAGCAGTGCGATGTTGTCGATACGGAACCCCTGGGTTCCGATTTCTCGCACCCAGTCAGAAATTTCTTCTTCATCACGAGCGGGTACTTGAACCAATTCGACCAGATGCACGCCATCACCGTCACCGGCGACCGAAGCGGCACGCCAGAGTTCAGACTGGAACTCGAGTACAGTGACCTGACCTCGATAAGCCATCAGCCCCCCCTAGCTTCGAGGATTTTCAACCCCTGTTGTGCTTCCTGCGCGCCATCACTTTCCGAATGGTGATCGATGACCCACTGGAAGTAGAAGCGGGCGATTTCGTTATGGTCTTTACCAAGGGCCTCGCGCGCATGGATGAGGACCTGATCGATTCGTCCGACCGACCGGAGGTCCCGTTCGCTCTGGGCTGAATTTTGTCGATTTTCGATGATCGAAATCGCCAGGGTTGCCGGTTCGAGACCTTCGAATCGAGATAGCGCCATCTGGCAGATCTGTTCCAGGTATTGCCCTGCCGGAGATCCGGCATACCGTTCGAGATCGGCCTGGACCGCGTCGATCTGATCGAGCGCAGCCTGGACCTCGACCTGTAGTTGAAGTTCAAGTAGGTCTAACTTTTTGTGGAGGTCGTCTCGCCAGACAAATGATTCCCTGGCATCAGCGATGAGCCGAACTGCTCTTCCCTCCTGTCGCTCCTCGAGGGCATCGACCACTTGCTGGTACGCTGTTTGGACTCGTGCCTGTTCGCGTTCGCTACTGGCCGATATGGAGACATCTACCGATCCACCGACAGCTACAAGGCCCGCATCGGCAATCAGCAACAGCCCACGGCCTCCAGCTTCTGGTCTGACAGAGAACTCGACAGGAACATGGAATGAAATGACAATTTGAGAGGATCCCTGTCCCAGAGAGATCTCGGTTCCGCGACAACTCTGGAGATCCGAGATCTTCTCCAGATATACCCCGGCGGTATCGCCTGAAAAGACCTGAACAGGCTCATCGACACGACGTGATGGAATTTTCCCGACCAGCATCATGGGGATCGGGCGTTGCGGAGACCAGGTCGTCGCGATCCGCCATCCAATCGACCTGGCAAATTGCTGAATCACTGCGTTCTCTCCGGATTCGTGGATTTCGAAGCCAAGACGAACAGATCCGTCTTCTCCGACGACAATTTTCTCCTTCCTCGACGGCAACAATTGCCCCCAGGGCATCGGCCGCGGAGATCCGAGCGCAACCCTCAAATCCAAGATGAGGTCCGTCTTGCCCCGGGAGAGTTGAACCACGCCTCGTTCGTCAACAAGGATGCTGATTCTTTGCCCGTTTTCTCCAGCAGTAATCGTGGCAGGACGGTTCGCTACTGATTCGATGGTGCGGACGATGATCTGATCACAACGAAGTGTTCCGGTTCGATCCCCCAATCCCACTATGGAGATCCGGGCCGAGCCACCGGCTCCTTTTACCGGCGCAGGGAAATCAGCGCCAACTCCACTCCAATCCCGGCTGGTCCGAAGTGCAGTGAAGTTTTCTGCGACAACAACATCTCCGGAATCACCACGTTCAAACCACCGTACGGAAATCCCGACCCGATCGAATCCTTCATTACCAACACGGCCACTTACTCGAATCCCCTGGCCTGCCTTGACATCGAAAAGATTCTGGAACTGCACGCGAAAAACACCGTTCTCGCCAGGATCACCCTGGCAAACCATCCACTTTTTTCCCTGAGGCGCGCCTTCTCCTTGAACGATCTGGACCGTTCCATCGCCAGTGACGATTTGCCAGGAAGAATCCTGAATCGGCCCTGGCTGCCTCAACTCGAAGAAACCCTCACCAGCGAGTCGATCTCCCTCGGAAACGGCAAGGTCCGGATTGGTCGCGAGATCCTTGAAAAAGCCATATCCAGAATAGAACACCAGGGCCAGGATCCCGACGAAGACCATCGTGGCAAGTCCCTGCGAGCCTTCGGGCCCGACCTCGACATTGGAAGTGCGACTGACAACAAGTTCTGGCGCCGTCGTCAATGATGTCTTTGCCTGTGCTGGCTCGGAGTTGCCGAAACCGTGTGCCAAGAACTCGACCTTTCCGATTCTGAAAGATAACTGATCTTGAAGTTCGAACTTTTTCACCTTGCGATTGCCGACGACGATCCCATTACCTGAATCGAGGTCCTGGATGAACCAACGAGAATCCTCCTCGATAATGCTGGCATGACGGGAAGAGATTCGCGAATCATCGATGGTGACATCAACTTCAGGGCTTCTCCCGATGACCAGATCAGGGAAGACGGAAATCCACTGGATGTTCCCTTCCACTTCCATGCGAAGTCGACGCCCCACAGGTTCACTGGTGAGAACACTTTCTTGAGAAACACCCGTATCATCGATTTCAACGACTACAGGGGTAACGTCATCAGTGGCGATCACACCTGACATCTCTACCAGCAGTTCGACTTCCCCGATCTTGATCGAATCACCATCACCCAGTGCAATACGTTCTACCTTTTTACCGCCGTGCATACTTCCATTGGAAGACCCCAGGTCCTCGTAGATGTAGCACGACTCTTCCCAGTAGAATCGTCCGTGATTGCGTGAAGCAAGCCGATCCTCGATGACGATCCGGGAGGAAGGATCTCTTCCTATCGTGATGGGATCATCGCCGATCTCGACGATGGTCTGGCGGCCGCCATCTCGAACCAGGATCTTCGAACTCATTCGTTCTTCTCTTTCCTGTCCTCGGATTCTCTCTTGAGGCCGTATTTTTCAATTTTTTGGTCCAGCGTGGGCCTGGAAACCCCCAACTGCCTTGCTGTCTGACTCTTATTCCAACTATTTTCCTGAAGAGTGGCCGTTAGAACTTGCCTCTCGAGACCCTCGGTTGCCTCGGCAACCAGTTCACGAAGAGTCCCGCGCATAGGTTCCCGCTTGGTCGAACCTGGACGATGAGACAGCACCGATGGCGAGATATTTTCAGGTAAGATGACGTTGCCAGAAAGGGCCACTAGTAGTTCGACTTCATTTTGGAGTTGCCGGATATTGCCAGGCCAAGGGCTGTGATACAGCGCGTAGAGGGCCCGGGGATCCAGTTTTGGTCTCTCCATGGCGAGCCGGGAACAGGCCAGATCGATGAAATGGTCGACGAGCAATGGAATATCTTCACGTCTTTCTCGGAGAGCTGGCAGATGAACCGTCAAGACATTGAGGCGGTAATAGAGATCCTCACGAAATCTTCCGTCACGAACCATCTCCTCGAGTCTCTGGTTGGTGGCGGAAATGATCCGAACATTGACCTTGACTGTGTCTCGGCCACCTACCGGACGGAATTCACCGTCCTCGATGACCCTCAATAATTTCGCCTGTAGATCGGGACTCATATCACCGATCTCGTCCAGAAACAGGGTTCCCCTGTCGGCGAGTTCAAAAAGCCCTTTCTTGTCGCGAATGGCTCCGGTGAAGGCTCCCTTTACATGGCCAAAGAATTCGCTCTCCAGCAGGTTCTGTGGAATTGATGCGCAGTTTTGTGAGACGAATGAATTCGGATTTCTTCCCGAGCCCAGATGCACAGCCTGCGCGATTAATTCCTTTCCGGTACCGCTCTCTCCGAGAACGAGAACCGGCATATCAGTGTCGATCACACTATCGAGTAGTTCAAAAACACGTAGCATCACGGGCGAACGAGTGACGATGCGGTCAAAGGAGTGCTTGAGCCCGGGGCGCGCACCCTTCTTAACCAGTTCCCTCACTTCTTCGGGTTCTACATCCCTGGCCAGCAACATCGCCTGGAGTTGCCTATTGAGCTCCTCGACCTGGTCTTTGGCGGTATGTAGAGACCCCTGTTTTCTGTGCAATTCCTCGAACAGGCGCGCGTTCTCGATGTAGATGGAAGCCTGGTCTGCCAGGAACTGTACGAATCGAAGGGTTCCCTGGTGAAAGGAGTGCTTCTCGAAACGATTGTCGACATATACAGCACCGAGCACGTTTCCTCGCAATCGCAGCGGTACGCACAGTACAGATTCGAGTCGAAGGTTGGCAATGGAAACCGACTCGTGAAATCTTGGATCGCTACGAGCATCACCTGTCAGCACGGGCTCACCAGAATCGATGACTCGCCTGACCAATGAATGACTCACCTGGAGATGAGCCCGACGTACAACGTCTCTGTCGATGTTCCGGGAGGCTGCAACCTTGAGTTCGGCTTCCTCTTCCACGATAAGAAAACCTCTCTCGGCACCAGATATTTCAATCACGTTCTGGAGAATTACTTCGAAAAGTTCCTCGGTAACGAGGATGGCGCAGAGATCTCGGGTCAGTTCGAGTAGCCGCAGGAAGATTTCCCTCTCCTTCTGGAATCGCAGAGAATCATCACTGGCTACTTGTTCAGAAATCGGTTCGAGGAAATACTCTGTGCTCAGTTGAAGAGTCTCTCCCGCTGGGCTCGAACTGCGATGACGTTCAGGAATTTCACCAAAAAAGATCTGGGTCTTGCCAATCTCGATCAGATCTCCGACCATCATCGGCTGGCGCCGGACCAGGATCCCGTTGACCATGGTGCCATTTCTGCTGCGCAGATCCTCGATGTGCCAGCGGCCCTGAATCCGCCTGAGTTGACAATGTTGACGTGAGGATGAGATGTCCTCGATCTCGACGTCGTTATCACGAGATCGACCGATGGAAACAGAATCCCCGGTCAGGGGAACCTCACGTTCCCCGGCAAGATCTCGGATAAAAAGATGCTGAGAAGTCGACGCGGAACGGGTCGATTTCCCTTTTCGTGCATGCTCAGGCACGTCCAAGGCGAATTCCTCTTCAAACTCGGACCGGGGTCCTGGGATAGCCCGATGGTCGCACGGTACAAGCACATGTAAAGAAGATTTTACAGGGGGGTGTCACTGTTCATTTCGGCCAGGAGTGGCGTTCAGTAGGGCTCTGTGGACCCTCAACAGGGTTCGATCCTGCCAGTCACGAGCTGCTGAGGTGCGGCCCCTTCTGCCCTGGTAGATCAGACAAAAGGGAACCGGGCCCTGATCGCTATCGAGGATTCCAGCGAGGCTCACAACGCCATTTATGGTTCCGGTCTTGGCTCGCACCTTCCCCTGTAACGGAGTCTTCACCAGGCGCTTCTCGAGAGTCCCATCGATGCCTGCAAGCGGTAACGAATCGAACAGTGTACTCCCCCAGTCGGAAACGAGTCCCAGTTCCACCACCTGTCGTAAAACGTTAGCGGTAAGACGATTATTCCGGGACAGACCGGATCCATCGCGGATAACGATCTCATCCGTGTGCTTGAAGCGCTTTTGAATCCATCGCAGTAATTCATCTGCTGCTGAAGAAAATGAACCGTCTCCGCCACGCACTTTGGCAAGGACTCTCGCCAGTGAATCGGCATACAGATTCTGACTATTCTTCAACATCACCGGCAATCGAGATCCAAGAGAATGCTTGATACTTGCGATCGGGACAGCCCGAGAAGCACCGGGGATATTCACCCCGGAAACTTCAATGCCTGAGTCGCGGAGCATCTGGAGAAAAATACTCACGAAGTTGTCTGCAGGATCGGGCACGGTTACCCATTCGGTACGAACTCCAGATGTGTTGAGGAATTTGCCCGAAACAAAGATCTCCCAGCCATTACCGCGCCGGTCAACTCGATAGAGGTGGTCCTTTTTATTGACGCATGGAACGAGCGTGCTGCGAACACGGACAAGTGGTTGAGGAGGCCGGATCTTGATTCGAACGTCACCTTCGATGACTGGACCGATGACGACATCGATACAGTTGTCGTTGAGATTGAGAGCACCGGATGGAGCGCAGTACCAGCGAAGTAGTTGTTCGACGGGCCAATCAGGATGAACTGCTGGACCTTCCAGATAACGGACGTCCGCAAGAATCCGTCCACGGATCCGTTTGATCCCCTGTGATCGAATCTGCGCGCACCAGGGTCGCAATTCCCACAATGGGTCGTCTTTGTTTTCCCGGCCACAGATGGCCGGATCCCCGCCTCCAACGACGAGCAAATCCCCTTCGAGTACCCCGTCCTGTACCGGACCCATACGCATCAAGTTGGTCTGGAGCAAGTGATGAGCACCCAGCTGGTCGAGACAAGCCGCAGCAACGATCAACTTCATGCATGAGGCGGGAGCCCGCGCACGATCAGAGAGATGTTCGACGACGGTCCCATCGGGAAGTTTGAAAGAAAAAGAGATCTCCTTCTGCAACAGTTTTAACCGGGTTGCTTCCGAGACCAACTGGGAGGCGAGATCTCCTGCGAAAACGATCGTCGAACTCGAAAGGAATAATTGAAGGACGAGCAGCACCGATATCAGGAAAAGAGGTGGCCATCTCGAAGGCCGCCGGGCACCCGGAGAGGGTACCTCCAGTGATCCAACCACGTTGTGCTCATCAAGGAGGGACAGGTTGTTGGTGTCTGTCACCAGATCAGTTCTGTCTCGCATGACCATTCCCTCCTGCGATCAGCCTAGTGTGAGTGTCAAAAAATCTCAAGGCTGACGCGGAACACCCTTTGCACTACGATCATAGCAGGAGTTGATCATCATGACCCCAGCAGACCAGGACAAACAACCAAAGAAGAAGCGCCAGCCTGTTCGATCTCGCGCTGCAGAATCCATCCATCGTCGGCTAGTCGGTCTGGTCAAGGCTCTATTGACACGTGAAAATAATGAGGCCCTCGATGGACTGCCAGACCAGATCGAGTTAAATCTTCGTGTTCCGATTCGACTGGACCGAGACGAGATCAATGATTCAAGAAACTTCGCCCGGTCTCTGCTGGCCCAGGTCGAATCGCTAAAGATTCAGGGTGAAACGGAAGCACTGGGACATCGATCAGGGCATGCACCGTGCTACTGGTGCAACGCGCCCATTTGCGAGCACTCCATGCCTGTCGATCATCACAGTGTCCTCACCGGCTGGTCCCCTACAGGTGTACCCATCTGGAAAAATCTCACTTCGGTCCTCATAGAGAAGAAGGATGAACAGATCGACTACCTTTATGGAGAAACGCCGGGTCCAGTGATCATGTGGCGCAGTGAGGACGACTTACTCGGAAATATCCTACCCGAGTACCTCAATGATTCGCTATTTGCTCACCCGGTCGGAGCCCTTCTATCAGGAGGATTTCCACTTCCGATGCCGGATTCCGATCCAGATCTACTCGCGATCACAGCCCTGATTCTCGAATCGCGTGCAGGGCGCAATGTTCCAAGATATTCACTGAACTTGATCTCGAACGTTCCTGCTCCCCATCATCTGGCAACCCTCGTTGGAACCGGCACAAGTTCCATCCTGTACAACTGGATCTCTTCTCTCAGAGCCTCATTGAATGACCTGCAACAACAACTAAGTGGGCTGTCACAGAAGGGCAAGAGGTCTTCTCTACAGGCCTCGAGGGAACTGGTCGTGGAGCTCCTGATCGAGTCCAGATCTCATCTGGAAACTCTTCGCAGGCGATCACAACGCAGGACACTGCATGCCCAGGAGAGGTCCCGCGATCCTGATCGACCCACTTCGGCGGCGATCTCCGATCTTCTCGCCTGTGACCTCGAGGATCTCTTCCACGACCGCAAGGAATCGACCGTCGTGATCAGGGGACGCCAGGGGCGAATCCATATCTTCACCGTCAACGGACGCCATATAACGAGCGCCTTCTACAGCAACGAGGCTATTTTGTCTCGTATTGCCAGAGGCAGATGGAAACCGATGGACCGGACCACCGGCAACTCTTTCCTCGATCAAATCCATCGGATACTTCCCACCCAGGATGGAGATTCTGCCGCAAGTGACGCCTCATGATTCGAGAGGCGCACTCCAGTTACTCCACCAGTGAAGGAACCCATCCCCGAGCACCGAGGAGACGACCTGGGACTCCAGCCCTCCACCATCGAGAGCGTTGGCAAGGGCATCAAGATCTCTATGATCACGAAATCCCCGGGCTGTATTCGAGATGCCATCGAGATCGGTACCCAGGGCAACATGTCCCTTGCCGAGAAACTCCATCAGATGGATGACATGACGAACCACCGTAGCGAGAGTCGCCGTTTCTTCGGGAGGCGCAAGAAACGGAGGAAAGATGTTGACCCCGACCATACCGTCGACCTCGGCCAGGTGTCTGAGGATCTCGTCAGATAGATTTCTGGGATGATCATGAATGGTACGAGCGTTGGAATGTGTGGCAATCACCGGGGCCCCTGATTCACAAACATCCACAACACCCTCGTGATTGAGGTGCGAGATATCGATGGCCCAGCCCATTTGAGCCGCCTTCTCTACAACTGCCTTACCGAACGTTGTAAGACCCTGGTGTTGATCAGCGAGAACACCCTGTCCAAGTTCGTTCTGACCATTCCATGTCAATCCGAGCATGCGAACACCCCGATGATGCAACTCATCGAGACGAGACAGGTCTCCCTCGAGACAACGAGCATTTTCTATCGTCGCTAGCATGCCCGTGACTCCCTGATCGAGATCTGCTAGCTCGGCAGGAGTGGTGACGCTACGAAAAGGCTCGCCTGGATCGTCAGATATCCGATCCTTGACATCGAGCAATCTGCAGCAGTGTTCCCAGGGATCCTTTCTTTGATCTTCGGTGAAAATGGCGGTGCACAGCAGACGAACGTCACCTTCCAGACAACGTTTTGCATCTATTTGGAGATCGTCACGAAACGGAGTGAGTCCGCCCCCCTTTTCCTCCAGTCTCCAGAGGGTATCGACGTGCAGATCAGCTCTCATCCGCTGCTCCGAATCTTTCGAGGCGCCAACTACCCATGCTGTAGACATCCATCAAGTTTGCATCTGAGAGGCAACGGACCTGTTCGGGGCTCTCGACCGCCAGAATCTGTAGGTCTGCTGCTGTTCCCGGTTCGAGTGTGCCCCAATCTTGGGGCAGAAAGTTCGCTTTCGCGGCACCAGCTGTACACCAATTGAAGGCGCATTCGAATCCGACGCGTTCCTGTGGGCCGTAACAGGTTCCCTTCCTGTCGCGATCGAGTCGATGGACTGCAGCATCGATATCACTCCAGGGATCAGCGCTCTCGATGGGAGAATCTGTCCCCAGAACAATCGGAATTCCTGCAGCATCGATGCTGCTAAGAGCAAATGCGTAGCTGGCCCTGCTGCCCCATCTCTCATCGAGTATCTGCCGATCCTGGTACAGATGACATGGCTGAAGTGAAGCGATCGCTCCTGTAGACCGAATCGCATCCAGAGCATCCGGATCGACCAGTTGGCAATGCTCGATCCGGTCGGGAAGATCGATCTTCCGGTTCGAACGAACGATGGAGATGGCTCTGTTTGCTTCCTCGACTGCAGCATCTCCGATGGCGTGAATGGCGACAGCCCAGCCATGCTGTGCCGCCAGAAGGACGATACGATCCAGATCCTCACCGCTTTTCCGGACCACACCGCGATTGCCCGGATCATCTGAATAATCAGATTTCAGCCACGCTGTTCTCGATCCAAGAGTCCCGTCGAGGAAAATTTTGACCCAGGGCATCGCAAAAGGATCCTCCCGAGTACCAACCGGCAGACAGGTCTCTCCGCAATCGATCGCACAAAGAAAGTCGTCTTCAGGCAATCCGTGACGGATTCTGACACCCAGTTGTCCGTCTGAACTGGCCTCGCTGAGGATCCGGATCGAGTCGGCGCGATCAAATGTCGTGGCTGCGGTGATTCCGTGTTCGAGTAACCATCGAGCAGCACCCGTTGCATCTCCACCGCTATTCCTGGGAATCATCGACCAGATGTGTTCAGCGGCCTCTTCCACAACGATTCCCTGATGTGATTCGATTTCAACTCCTGCAATCCTGAGAGCTTCAGAATTGACCAGCGCCCGATGATGATCCGAATTCCATAAAAACACCGGATCGTCACAGGTGATCGAGTCAAGAAACCTTCGTGGATCAGGATCCATCAATGCGGGGAGCGGGTCTTTCCAGCCGTGGCCGATTCGTGGACCGGCCTGGCCGGTAGCAATCGATGTTGCTACAGAATCGAGCGAGAGCCCTTCCAACTTGCACTGTTGCAGATGCTCTAGCGAATAGAGCAGGTGAAGATGGCTATCGACAAAACCTGGCAACACCCAGCAATCGTCGAGATCGAGGACCCTCGCCGATCTACGGTCGCCCTGTCCAGCGCCAGACCAGCAGGTGATCCGGTCGTCGTCGATACGCAGATCGAATCTCTGACGAGAGTCACCCGGGTACCTTTTGACACCAGTCAGTAACCAGGCACCCACAGGTCCTCCTGGCTTGAAAAGAGGTTCGACCCATCAAGGATCGAACCTCTCATGAGGCTAATTAGCGACGAGGACCACGGTCTCCGCCGCGATCTCGAGAACCACCACCACGCCGGTCACGATCTCTGTCACGACCACCACCACGTGAGCCACCACCACCACCACGCGAACCTCGATCTTCATCATCGGGTCCACCGGCAGGTTGAAGTTTACCCTCGTCGATGAGGACGGCCTTGTGAGATAGGCGCAACCGACCTTGAGGATCGCTTTCTAGGACCTTGACCCGTAACGCGTCTCCCCTTTTGACGACAGAAGAAACGTCATCGACGAAATCACCGGATAGTTCGGACACATGAACGAGTCCTTCCTGCCCGGGAAGAACTTCGACAAAACACCCGAAATCTTTGACGGAAACAACCTTGCCGTCGTAAGTAGCGCCAACCTCAACGTCCTGGGTAATCATCTCGACTTGCTCACGCGCTGCCTGAGCACTTTCCTGGTCCTTACCCCAGATGGTGATAGTGCCCGAGTCCTCGATCTCGATGGTTGCCCCTGTTGCCTCCTGGATCCCCTTGATGACTTTTCCACCGGGGCCGATCACAAGTCCGATCTTTTCCGGATCGATCTTTATTCGCATGATCTTCGGAGCCAGTGGGGAAACTTCAGACCGCGGCCGATCCAGTTTCTTGAGCATTTCTCTGAGGATATGAAGTCTTCCCTCGCGTGCTTGCTCGAGGGCTTTCTTCATCAGATCCCGACTCAGGCCAGAGATTTTTACATCCATCTGGAGTGCCGTAATCCCGTTCTGAGAACCGGCGACTTTGAAATCCATGTCTCCGTTATGATCTTCACTTCCGAGGATGTCGGACAGGATGTAGTGATTGTCGCCGTCTTCGATCAAACCCATGGCGATCCCCGCAACCGGTCGCATCAGGGGAACACCCGCATCCATGAGTGCGAGGACTCCACCACAGACACTTGCCATCGAGGAAGAACCGTTCGATTCGGTGATATCACTGACTATGCGTATCGTGTAGGGGAAATCATCGTGATCAGGCAGGACCGCCTTGATGGACCGTTCCGCAAGAACACCGTGCCCGATCTCACGCCTCTTCGGACCTCGATTGGGCCAGGATTCTCCGACGCAATATCCAGGGAAGTTGTAGTGGAGCATGAAATGCTCACGCTTTTCGTCGATGAGGCCATCGATTCTTTGCTCATCGAAGGAAGTTCCGAGCGTGGCCGTGACAATTGCCTGTGTTTCTCCACGTGTAAACACAGCAGAACCATGGGTTCTGGGAAGAAACTGCAACTGGGTATCGATATCACGTATATCGGTAAAACCACGTCCGTCACTACGAATCTGATCCTGGATGATCAGATTTCTTTCGACCTCTTTCTTGACACCCGAAAGCATACTCTTGACATCTTTGGGATCAGGGCAGGTACCAGCCTCGACTTCATCTTTAGGACAAAGTTGCTCGACAACTTGGTCGCAAACTGCATCCATCGCGGCCTTGCGTGCCATCTTTCCTTCTGTGCGAATCACCTGGCGAAGCTGATCGTAGGCCATCGAATGGACTTTTGACTTCAGTTCCTCGTCAACCTCAGCTGGAACAAATTCAACTTTGGTTTTTCCGGCAATTTTGGTGAACTCATTGATCATATCAACCACCTGGGAGTTCACTTCGTGGGCCATCTCGAGCGCGTCAATGATGTCGGACTCGGGAACCTCCTTGGCGCCAGCCTCGACCATGACGATCGCATCTGCAGTGCTGGCGACGACGAGATCGATGTCGCCCTGATCACGCTGTTCGTGGTCGGGATTGACAACCAGTACACCATCGACCCGCCCGATCCTGACGGCCCCGATGGGACCCTGGAATGGTAACTCGGAGATGGAGAGCGCTGCCGATGCAGCAATCATGGCGAGGATATCCGGATCGTTCACCCGATCCGCGGACAGCACCGAAGCTGCAACCGAAACGTCTTTCATGTATCCATCGGGAAAGAGCGGCCTGACTGGACGGTCGATGCAGCGAGCGGTCAGAATCTCCTTGGTTGTCGGTCTGCCTTCACGCTTGAAAAATCCTCCTGGGATTTTTCCTGCAGCGTAGTTGTTTTCCCGGTAGTCCACGGTCAGCGGAAAAAAGTCCCCTGCCCACCGAGGCTCTCCCCAGGTTACTGCGCAGAAAACTGCGCAATCACCACATCTGACAATCGCGGCTCCAGCAGCCTGTTTTGCTATTTCTCCTGTTTCGATCGTGAGGGTGCGCCCCCCGATCTCTCGTGAAACGACATGTTTCATCTGTCCTCCTGACAGCGTTGGCTGTCGTGACGCCCATGCGCCTTCAACTTGTTTCTCTTACGCTAAAATTACTTCTGATTTGGTGTTCACATGGAGAGGAAGGCAACGAGGAGATAACTCCTCGATTTGAGTGAGAGCAGAGGCACACCGGGGAATACCCCGGGATCTCGCAAAAGGAGACCATCTCGGAAATCGACAAGACCATGCGGCTAGCGACGCAGCCCCAGGACATCGATTAACTTGAGATACTCAGAGCGATCCTTGCGTTGCAGGAATCGGAGAAGTCGTGTCCTTTTGCCGACCAGCACGAGGAGACCGCGACGACCCGCGTAATCCTTCTTCATGGTGAGAAGATGTTTCGTGATGTTCCGGATCCTCTCGGTGAGGATCGCGACCTGGACCTGAACCGATCCCTTGTCGTTGTCGGAGGTACGAAACTGCTCGATCAACTCGGTCTTGCGTTGGGCAGTGATGCTCATGAGTACTTGAAACCCTGTCTCTTGATGGTACTCCCGACGGGAAACACTCCTCGTCACTCGGCCCCACCAATCCAAGCGAGGATGCTACCTTGGCAGCACCAGAGGGCAAGACAATGTGGCCCGTGAAGCCGAAATGGCCCAAATAACCGTCAAATTCCTGCCTCTGCAGCCTCGATCAGTCCCGGAGGATCTGGCGCTTGGGGTGTCCCCGCGTCGAGAAACGACTGCAACAAGATGGCCGCTGCTTTCTCATCGAGGCCCCGATCTGTTGCCACTCCTTCAGCATGAACAGAGGTCAGGCGTTCATCCCAGAGATAGATCGTAAAATCCAGTTGTTCCCTCAACCAGCGAACCAGTACCAGCGAGCGAATTGCCATCGGACCAAATGAGCCATCCATGTTCCGAGGCATCCCGACAACGACACCTGCAAGTTGATATTCCGCATCGACTTCGCGCAACCATTGAACAAGTTCATCGCGACTCCCGACGATTCCCCTGGGTGTTGCAAGAACACCCAGCGCATCGCCACGGGAGCAACCGATTCGTTTTTCGCCAGGATCAATACCAACCCACACACTCAATCGAGTCCTCCTATTGTTCGCAGAGACAATGCCTCGATAACCTCGCGTAGACCTCCTGAACAGATCTCTTTCTCAGAGGCAACGAGCACCACATCTTCTGTCACCGCGACAAGTCCCCCGCGAATTCCAGCGATGGATATACGTACGTCATCCTGCACAAAAACCAACAGATTCGCACAATCCACCAGTCCATTGTCAGTGCTAGAAATCTCCCCGGAAGAGACCCAAACATGATCTCGAGTGACCCGCACTTTTCTATCGTTGATCCCGAGACAGAGAATCTGCCGACTTCCGTCGCCATCGATCTCGATCGCCTGTGACCGCAACAATACAGGATCTCCCCCGCGAGCTGGCACAACATCTCCTGGACGATCAGGATCGACGATGAGAACATTACCTTCGCTATCACTTCTGAAGACATCTCGCAAAGCCGGCCAGGATCCGACATCAGACCACCTGTGTGACATCTTCCTGACCATCAATCGGTGACAGAAGTCTTCACGTGCGAGTAAGAAATGATCGATGGAGATCGCAGGGACATCATCTACCTCGGGAAGATCGATCTGGGCATCGTTGGAGAGAACTCGCCGGTACTCTTCAAGAAGGAGCCCAGCCTTGAAACAAAAGACTCCCGTATTGCACAATGCGCCTTTTTCCAGCAAGTCGTCAAACAGATGCGGTCCTGGCTTCTCCTCGAATCGTAGAACTTCTGAGACTTCCGCATCATTCGCCGGCACGATGAAACCAAAGGATTCCTCTGGAATAGCGGGAGTGCCATGAACCCAAAATCGGTCAGGATTCTCACTGACTCGATCGATGGTCTCTCGCATTCCCCTGCGAAAGATATCCACATCGATCACTCTATGATCAGCCGGGAACACGAGAATCGTCGCTGAAGGATCAGCATCATGGATCGCCCGGGAAGCCTCGAAAATTGCAGGTGCTGTGTCTCGGGCTCGATTTTCTTCTATCCAGTCAAATGGGCCGAGATCCCTGATCACATCTCTTGTACCGACCAGGTGGATCCTCTCTGGAGGAACGAGTGAGAGAGCTCGTTCAAGTGTTGCCTCGATGAGTGAACGACCATCGAACATCGGCAGAAAAGGTTTGGATCTACCACTCCTACTCCACGGCCAGAGGCGCAGGCCCTGACCTCCCGCAAGAATCACGACATGAGGAGATTCAAACATCCAGGTAACCCTCGAGCGCTTCGAGAATGCGTTCCATACCTCGTGCATTGGGCTGAAGGCGCAATACCTCACCCAGATGCCGCGCAGACTCGACCTTCATCTCCATCTGCAAATAGCATTGAGCCCGCTTCTTTGCTACCTCGATACGGCCCATCTTGTCCAATCCAAGCAGTTCTGCCCGGCGAAGATATTCAAGCCCAACTCTGGGGTCCAGATCGCCACGGGTTCTTTTCATTAACAATCTTCGCGCCCTGTCCCTTGCTTCGGGATAGCAGGGACGATTGTGATTTCGCTTTTCCTCGATGCGGATCAAATCCTCATACCATTCAAGGGCATGAACCCACTTCTTCTGTTCCTCTAACAACTCACCGACAAGAAAACAGGAATCGATGTATTCGTCAGTCGTCAGATATTGCCTGAGATACAACCGACCTCCTGGTTGCAATCCTTTGATTCGTTGCAACGCCTCTTTTCCCCGTTCTTCCAGAAGCAAAAAAAGTACAGAACGAGCTCTGGCTGCAGGACGTTCGCTTTCAGTAACGTGAGGAATCAGTGAAGGGCTGTCGGGATCCTGCGGAGAAACGATTTTCCAGAGTTTGTCGTAAGCTTCTCGTGTATCGATATTGGAAAGAACGTCATAAGCCTCCAGCAGCGATCTCATCTCCTCAGGATCTATCGGATGGACCGACTTGTCGGGATGGATCTCGAGCAATCTTGCACGAAATGCGATCCTGATCTGTTCTTCCTTCGCATCTGGATCGACACCCAGGTGCAGGTAATGATCGCGAAAGCCTTTCATCAATCCCCCGGCTCTTTGGCTAACCAGAGCGTCACAGGCCCATCGTTAACCAATTGGACGTCCATGTCAGCACCGAACTTGCCCTTTTCAACACGATCAACACCCTGTTCCGAGAGTTGCTGCAGGAACTCCTCGAACAGTTGATTTGCCTCGATAGGATCGAGAGCATCGACAAAAGACGGCCGACGCCCTTTCCTGCAATCGCCGTAAAGCGTGAACTGACTCACCGCCAGAATTTCGCCATTTGTGTGCTGGATACTTCTGTTCATCTGCCCGTCTTCATCGGAGAACACTCGCAGCCCAGATATTTTCCTGGCCATCCAGGTCAGTTCCTCGGAACCATCTCCGTTGCCAAAACCAACTAACAGGAGAAACCCTGGACCGATGGAAGCAATCGCCTCTCCAGAAACAGAGACCTGGGCTTCTTTGACTCTTTGAACCAGTACACGCACGAATTTCCTCCATGGCGAGAATCATGAGCAATTCCCTGATGATATCAGGAATCGACAACTCAAGTATATGAAGGTGAGATCATTCTGAGGATTCAGGGACCTGGAGGAAATCATGGGAGAAAGGACTCGTACCGTCCTCGGCGATATCCATCGGCTGAATTGACGAGGCCTTGCCCGTTTCTGGATCGACGGTGAGCAATACCCCGCACATATGAACATTATTTTCAGCAACCGTGAAAGGAGCATGCATGGAGGTGAGGAACTTGTGCAGCACAGGTTTGGCTTCTCTGCCGATAACTCCATCATACGGTCCTGTCATTCCAAGGTCCGATATATATGCAGTGCCCTGGGTCAGGAAGCGTGCATCTGCAGTGAGCACGTGGGTGTGGGTCCCCACCACTGCGGTGACCCTTCCATCGAGATACCAACCAGCCGCCTGTTTCTCGCTGGTTGCCTCGCCATGGTATTCAACGATACAGATCCGCACATCATCGGGCAGTTGCTCGAGAATCGAATCGACAGCCCGAAATGGACAATCAACCGCGTCCATGAAAACCCTACCGAGAACGATGATGTGGGCAACCTGGACACCGCTTTCGGTAGAGACAACACCCCAACCTTTACCCGCAGCAACTTCCGGATAATTACTGGGCCGTAGGCATAGCTCCTCGTTATTGAGCACATCCAGATTGTCTTTGCGCTTCCAGGCGTGATCACCAAGTGTCATCAAATCCACGCCTGCTGCCCGAAGTTCAGAGAAAATTTTCGGAGTAATTCCGGAACCAGCTGCAGAATTCTCGGCATTTGCAATAACTAGGTCGAGGCCGAGTGACTCCCGCAGACCTGGAAGCTTCTGCTTGACGATTCTACGACCCGTCTTGCCAACGATATCTCCGATCAGGAGGATTCGAATTGCTTGATCATCATCGTGCATATTCGACCACGCGAGTCTCTCTGATCAATGTGATCTTGATCTCTCCGGGATAGGTCAATTGCTCCTCGATCTGCTTGGCGACCTCGTGAGCAAGGCGAACCGCCTTCTTGTCGCTGATCTTCTGAGCATTGACGAAAACACGCACCTCGCGACCTGCCTGGATCGCTTGAGCATTCGATACCCCAGCAAATGAGGTGACGAGGTTCTCGAGCTTTTCCAGTCGTTCCACGTATCTCTCGAGAGATTCGCCACGTGCACCCGGTCGACTACCGCTGATCGAATCCGCTGCCTGGGTAAAAACCGCGTAAATACTTTCTTGAGGTACGTCATTGTGGTGACTGGAGGCCGAATTGATCACTTCCTTGGCCTCGTCATACCGTTTGAGGATGGTCGCTCCGATCTCGGGGTGCCCTCCTTGGTATTGATGGTCTACGGCCTTACCAATGTCATGAAACAGTCCACATCTTTTTGCGAGATCCTGATCAAGACCAAACTCTGCGGCGATCATTCCGCAAATCCGAGCACATTCGACGGAATGGGACAAAACGTTCTGGCCGTAGGAAGTTCGGTACTTCAACCGGCCCAGCATCGTTACCAGTTTCGGGTGGACTCCCGGTAGATCCAGATCGAAAGACACCTGGACACCAGACTTCTGAATCTCCTCGTTGAGCGATTTCTTGGTTTCAGCAACGACTTCTTCGATTCGGCTGGGGTGAATACGTCCATCCGCCAGTAATTTATTGAGAGAACGGCTTCCCATCTCCCGACGTATCGGATCGAAACAAGAGAGAGTGATCACTCCAGGACTATCATCGACGATGACATCGACGCCAGTGGCCTTCTCGAAGGCTCGAATATTGCGACCCTCACGGCCGATGATCCGCCCTTTCATGTCATCGGATGCGATCTCGATGCTCGATACGGTGGACTCCTGGCAATAGCTCGAAGAAATCCGTTGCAGTGTGGAAGCGAGAATATCTCGACAGCGGTCTTCGCCATTATCCTTAACGCGCTCGACCATGCGTTGGATCATGACGTCACCCTCGTGGTCAACGTCGCGCTGCATCTTCTCGATCAGCGAATTGCGCGCCTCATCGCGCGTCATATCAGCAATTCGAGCGAGGTTTTCCCGTTCCTGTTCAAGCACTTCATCGAGCTCGACATCGCGCACCTGAAGCTGTTTCTTCTGGTTTCCGAGGTCGATCTCGAGCGAGCCAAGATTCTTCTCCTTCTTGCCGAGAAGGTCCATCCTGCGCTCGAGACCGTCTTCTCGTTTTCTCAGTTCTCTCTCGGAATCTTTGATCTCCTCGCGACCACCTTTCAGTTCGCTCTGGAAATCATCGCGCTGTTCTTTGATCCATTCCTGGGTTTCGTGCCGGGATTCCTTGCGTAGCCTGTCTGCTTCCTCGCGTGCTTCATCGAGCAGAGAACGTCGTTCTTCCTGGATCTTGGATGTAGACCTCTGAAGCATCAACAAACTGGCAGCGGCTGCAGCGATCAGAATCGCTCCAGGAATTACATACTCTTCAAATTCCACTTTTTCCCTCCCGCAGAAGGAACTGCAGGGGAAAAACCACAAGGAAAGGGTAACTCAAATGGCTACCGTGACAGAATCTCAATCTTTTGAATGTGGATGAGTCGAGCTCCTGTGCTGGGCTTTTGTTCTACAACGGTGCCCACGATACCGACTCTCTTATTGACGTATTGATCGAGTTCTATTTCACCGCCGTCGAGGTAGTAGAGGAGTTTATTCCCCTTGAGCAATTTGTGTGTGGCCTCGACGTCCCTGTGTTTCCCCAGTGGAACGACCCAACCAACAGCCTGGTATTTCACGTCAGGATTGGTACTGCGGTGTCCCGTCCTTCTCAAAATGTCGTTTTCTTTGACCCGGACAAGTTCTCGCTTGGCCCGGGCTTCGTCTTGCTGGCGCTGGATCTCCACCAAACGGCGATGCAGCGGCATGAAATGTTCTTGTATCGTCTTCGAAAGATCGCGAACGACCTCTACTTCTCCTACATCCTCACTGGTGACTTCTATCTCCTTCACCTCTTTGAGGATCTCGCTGAAATTCCAATCAACTGGATTCTTGAGAGTCTCGTCACGAAAACTATTGAATAGCTTCTTGAGCTTCGGAGAATCAAAGACCGGAATCGTGACAGTATTGGGCTCAGAAGCCTCCTGGTCGGTATCCGGAGCGTCCGGATCCGATCCCTCATCAGCGACTGTGGCACCCGGATTCGCAGTACTTCCCTGGGAACCAATCGCCACCGGGACACCAGTGATGCCCCCTTGCCCTTTCAGGCTCTGATGCAATCTGGTGAGGTGAAGCGGATTCACCTCTTGATCTGTCCTGCGGATGTAGTCGCCATGAATCCATGCGTGGGCATTGAGAGGTGCGAGCACTTCAACCCAGGACCCATCTCCGGAGACGTTACCCGTAGGTACAAGTATTTGCCCTGACTCGGAAAGACCGAGCGGGGCATGATTCGTTCCTGCCGTGGCGCGTAGCCGCACACGACTCCCATTGACTTTGAAATAGTTCCCTTCGGGAACCAGATAATCATTGTGTATCCATACCGGACGGTCTGAAGGAACCGCCACTTCGATCCAGTCTCCTTGACCGCCGAGGGAGATGAGGGAATTCCCATCTCGCAAGCGCAGAAAGGCATAATGATTGAGGGAAGGGCCGGTCCTGATATTGACCAGACTCCCCTTCACTTTTCCGACCCAGGGCTGAAGTGTGGGATCACCACGTACGGGTGCATCCTGGCCAGCAACTGGATTTCCCAGCATGCTCGCACAAGTGATGGCGCCAATAGCGACCAACCAGAGGAAACACTTGTGGAGACAGGGCATCACCTGTTCGAACAAAGCACAGTTCGCAAACTCATCGACCGCTTGTTTCACGTCGCGACCAGTCGTTTTTTTCATGGTGACCCTCCTTCCCCATTCTTCAGCACATTGACCCACTATAGGCGGTCCTCTTGAAAGACCACCGGGAAGATTCCCCACCCTCCGATTCTGGCACGAACCGGACTCTCGGTGGAATCCCCACTTGTGCTCGATATCGGAGCAGCAAATGGTCGGAGAATAGTAAAATGCTAACCACAGCGTGTCAACTTCAGGGACGAAGTAGCGACGGGACTTGACCGATATGAAGTCAATCGATGCGTATGAACAGCAATTCGCCGATCCTGCAACTCTGGCTGCCTGCCATGGCCGGACACCAGGCCTCCACCGCGGTCGATGAGCACCTCCCCGACTCCCTGAGCACCCTGCAGGGACACTCTCAGGGGATCGCCAGGACCAGACCTGAGCAGCAGGGGCTGATCATTAGCGACGCTGCGGATGGCGAGCCGGGGTGGTGTCGTGCAAAAAGAGCAAATTTCCTGCATCCGAGATGCATCTCCACCAACCGAATCCGATCGACATGAGCACTTCCACGTCTGTTGGATCCCCCTTCGGATTCCGAGCCTCCTCAGGTCATCCCGTATCGATTTGGACTGGAGAATCTCACTCGCTGTGCAGAACACCGAGTTCGGCGCAGTACACAGGGTCACACTGGCAAACGATCCTGGACACGGCTTCAGTTAAAGAAGCCGTACTTCTCGAGTTCTTCGGGATCAAAGACCATCCTGGTGGGATAGGCATCCCGGAAACGAACTCCAAGATGTGGACGAAGAGTCTGGATCTCGCGCAATGCAGATCGAGCCTGATCCTGCTGCTCGAATGGTCCTACAAAGACGCTGAAGGTTCTTACCCCTCGAGAGTTACTGACACGAATACGCGCCGTAGAAGAAGACAATCCGGAATCAACATACTGGACCAGTTGATCGATCACCTGCGGATCTTTGCTCAGGTGCTGGCCGATCATCACGGACCAGAGTGTTTTCGGTAACGCCTCGACCACCACGGGGACGACCGCCACTTCTTCAGCAACGACTCCTGCATCAGCAACGTCGACGACCCCGTCTTGCTTCACGTTGCGGATCGCCGGTTTCGCCACCGGTTCCGGATCCAACACTGGCCACAGAGAATCTTCCCGAACCATCTCTGCCCTTCCCTCGGGAACGGCAACGGAGAACTGCCTCCCGGAGATGAAAGCGACGGCGATGGCGACGAGTGAAGCGATCGAAAGTACAAGGATCATGGAAATTCGGACCTCAACGACCTGGGAAAAGAAGGAAACTCGAGGTGACGAAATTCCCGAGAGGGAACTGCCAGTCTCGGATGAAACTCCAGAGTGAATCGGTGGAAGCCGGCGGCTCGATGGGGCCTCCTTGGCACGATCATCGAGAACGACTGTTCGTCTCGTTCCCCCCGCTGACAGCGCTTCTGGATCCCCAGGAATCCGTGATTCCTTGGAACCTTCGGTCTGACCCTCTCTCGCATCGTGGTCGCCTGAACGACCCTCGTCCTTGAGCAACTCGAACAGGCTCAAATCTTCTCGACGTCTCCCCACGGTACTTCCCTCCCCGTCTACACGATCATCTTCCCAAGAGAATAGGGGAGCCCCATGAGGCGGTCAAGACGCCCGCGTTGCACTGTCGGATCAGACCCTGCATCATGAGCGGTGGAAGCACGACCCGTAGCGGCTCCCTTGCGCGAGGAAGGATCCCGATGACCCACCTGGCTTCGATCTGGATCTGCTGGATGTCATTGTCCAGCATTCTGTGCGGACACGCACCGATGGTTGCGATTGGAGCGTATGGGCAAGATACCGTCGAAGTCGAGACCATCGATGGTTCCATCCGCTGCGAAATCCCCGTGATCGGTGCGGAATCCTCAGAGATCACCATCCTCGGGACCATATTCCCGATCCGGGACATCCTGTCGATCAGGTTCCACACCGATGCGAGGGAAGCTCAACCACGAGATCGGATCATCCTGAGGAATCAGAGCCAATGGACCGGCAAGATACTGCTGGATCCGCAGAGGCCCGCGGACACGGTGCAATGGATCACACCCTCCCTCCAATCGCCGCTGACCATTTCGCTCGATGATCTGGTGTTGTTTGCCACTTCGATCGCACCAGTTGTACCGTTTCCACAACCCGACCCCGATTCTGATCAGTTACTGACTCGAGAGGGAGCCCTCCTGAGCGGTATCCTGGAGGATCTTAACCAGCGAGGAGTTCGGTTCGATGACCCATCGTTTGGATCGCTGGAGATCCCATGGAGCAAGGTGGTTGCTTTCCGGCTGGTAGAGGTGCCGGTAGAGAATCCTTCCCCCCTGGAGGGGACCATTCCGATCCGGATTCGAACTGTCGATCAGAGTCAAATCCGGGCGCACCTCGTTCAGATCGATCAAGAGGCTGCCACTTTTTCTCGTTCGACCGGCCAACAGTGTCAAATCTCGCTCGATAGAATTATCGATATCCAATTCGAACTCGGTCGTGTCGTCGCGCTTGCAGAGCGAGAGCCGATAGTGGTGAACGAAGGAGCGCCCGCCACCACCTGGTTCCCCTGGACCTGGAAAAAGGACCGCAACGTGCTGGGGAATCCCCTGCAGATCGGCGGAGTCGTCTACGAAAGGGGTCTGGGTGTCCATTCCATATCTCGACTGACTTATTCCATCGAAGAGGGAGATCAGTTCCTGACCGGCATAGCAGGTATGGACATCAGCAGTCGTCCACCCGATGAGCAGGATGGAATCGGTTGTGCCGAGTTTCGGATCCTCGTCGATGGAGATGAACGCTGGAGTGCCGGTGTGTTGTCGTGGAAGAGTGCAGCATCACCCTTCCGGATTGCCCTGAAGGATGCCAAGAGTTTTACTCTCGTTGTCGATCTCGGGCCCGGTCACCACATCCTCGACCGTGCAAACTGGGCCCAGATCCGTATTATCCGCAAATAACAGCGGATCGCTGACCCGATGAAGAGAACGCCCGTACCGGAACAACCGGTACGGGCGTTCTGCCTTTGTCCAATCCTGTCGATCGAATCAGTCTCCCGGATTGTCGGGGGTCAATTTATTATCGACCTTCATGTTCGTGTAGGTCCCGCCGGTAGATTCCGCCAGGCGCTTGAGCCACGTATTTGCTGACGCCAGGCCGGGCATCTGCTGACCTCCCTGGGTGAACGGATGGAATCCGAAGCAGTGGATCTTGATCTTTCGGAACCGGTTCATCTCGAACACCTTCTCGAGGATCGGCTCGGTCGGATCATTGACCTTTCCATCGACGGAAGGCAGACCATCGGACAGGAAAAAGATGGTATTGGTCCGGGCATCCTGACCGAAGGCTTCCATCAGTGAATCCAGGGTATTGGTGTTACCGTTGTGCTTGAGACCATCGACCCATTTGATCGCAGACTTCTTGTTCCCGTTGCTGGCAGGAGTCGCATTTTTCTTGAACTTGCTGACGGTGGTATCGAAACGAACACAGTTGAACGCGGCGTCCTTGGACATCTTCTTGACGACCTTGCGCAACTCGCGTTTGGCCATTTCCATGCGAGTCCAGAATTTTGCCAGGCGCTGTTGCTCCTGGGTCATCTGCCCGCCGCCAGAAGATCCTCCCCCATCGGAACCGTCTCCTCGGGCGAGCCCGGGAATATCATCCTTGTGGACATACCTCATCGAACCGGAGGTATCGATCACGAAGACGATGTTCTTCGACTCGACCGGGACGCCCCAGAACTCGGGATCATTTCCGCGTCGTTTCCGTTGGACACCGGTTTTCCCGGCGTGATTTTCATCCATCGGATCAAACGAATCCCTGCGCGGCTCCCACCACAGATGCCATTCGTCGATCAGATCGAAATCCTGACCGGTGAGCTCCCACAAGGCATCTCGAACATGGTGATAGAGCACGTCCTTGCGCTTTTTGACCAGTTTCTCGAGCAAGGTGATCAGCGGTTCCACTCCGATGGCACTCTGACTCTTTCTTAGCGCTTCTACGGCGGCTCCCTGGACGAAAGCAGACTTATCCTCGAGCATCTTTGACAGTAGAAGCAGAAAATCGTCATTCTGATCGCCGCGCAGACGGTCGAGTTGCGTCTTGAGTCTGTCACGTTGTTGCTTCATCCGGTCGGGAATCGACGAATCCGCACCGGGAGGAAGCCCATCTTGCTCGATCTCGACCAGACGTCTGTTTATTCTCAGAATCTCGTCGTTGAGCTCCCCACGCTTCTTGGTCGGGAAGGCCAGGATGTCGGAAAGATACACCCTTTCGCGAAAGTCACTCTTGTTGTCGATCTTGTCGTAACGCTCCGTGAGGTATTCTAGGATTCCATCCATGCGAGAAAGTTCTTCGCAGATCACCGAGTAGATCGATGGGATGGTGGCTTCCTTGTAGCCCATGTCATAAAGCGTCTCCATCGCGTCTTCGGAACCGTAGACGGAGATCTGGCGAACGATGTTGATCGCATTGTCCGATTGCTGAGCCCGCACTGCTTTCGAAAAACTCTTGGCTAACTTTTTGATCTCCTTGGAATCGAAACCCGGTGCGGTGGGTTCCGCAAGAATCTGCGGACCGACAAGGCTGACACCAAAGATGGCGACAAGAGAAATGGCGAGCAGGATCCTGGATCGCTGCAAGTGACTGGTCATCGTTCCTCCATCTGTTCTCGGAGCCGGATCGCGGCAAAACTGACCCCACCAATTTTGGTCCAGAGAGACCTTTTTCACGATCCTACCAATCGGGGATCAACAGGGCAAAAACGCCAATACAAGGTATCATGGGCCACTCTCGGGCACCATCAGGATCAATCGGGAGCGAAATTTCGTGCCGATGGTGACGGATCGAGGCGATTTGCTTATCTTGGACAGCGGAGGAACTCATGACCCAGCACCAAAACGATAACGATCGCCAGTATCACATCGGCCTCGGTCGCGGAGATGTCGCCTCGAAGATCCTCATCTCAGGTGATCCCGAGCGTATCCGCCGAGCTTCCCAGCGGCTCGATAAGATCGATGGTGAATGGACCTGCAGAGAGTTCCTCACCATCACCGGCCAATGGAGCGGCCAAAGGGTCTCGCTGATGGCGACCGGAATCGGGGCGGCCAATATCGAGATTGCGATGATTGAACTATCCGCCATCGTCGAGGATCCCGTGATCATTCGCGCTGGTTCCTGCGGTGGAATCGATCCGGCCATCGAACTGGGAGACCTCGTCGTCAGTTGGGCTGCAGTCAGGATGGAGAACACTTCCACCACCTTCGTGCCGGAAGGCTATCCTGCAGTCGCCCACCCCGATGTCATTCAGGCTTTACTCGCCTCGGCCACAAAAAAAGACTTCCCTGTGCATCTGGGTATCACTGCCACGGCGCCTGGCTTCTATGGTGCACAAGGACGAGAGGTCCAGGGGTTTCCCGCCAGAAACCCGCAGATCATCGAGGAACTGGCCCGCATCGGCGTTTCCAACATGGAGATGGAAGCCTCGACGCTGTTCACGCTCGCCTCACTGAGAGGCTGGCGCGCAGGATGCGTATGTACCGTCTTTGGCCGCCGCCATCATGATCAGTTCGTCCCCCATGATGACAAGCCAGCGCTCGAGGACGCTTGCGTCGATGTGGCTCTCGATGCCCTGGTCGAGATTCCGAAGCGCTAGTCGATCGATTCGATGGCTGCCCGGACAATCTGCAGCATCCTCTTTTGCGAATTTTTGCCTACATCTAGCACTTCCTGGTGATTGAGTTTTTTTCCGGAAATACCAGCGGCCAGGTTCGTCACCAGGGAAAATCCGAGCACCTTCATGCCGGCGTCCCTGGCCGCCAGAGCCTCCAGTACCGTCGACATACCCACCAGATCTGCTCCGAATTTCCTCAGCATGACGATCTCCGTTGGAGTCTCGTAGGTCGGTCCTGTCAACGCTGCGTAGGTTCCTTGTTGTAACGAATCGGTGCAGGACATCTGGTAACGCGTGCGAGTCCGATCAAGCCATGCAGAGTCGTAGATGGACAAACGATCCGATTCGACATGATGCTCGAGCGTGGCCATCATCGCTGAGACTCCCTGTAGTTGGATATGATCGCTGATGGCCACCACCATGCCGGGTGTGAATCCTTCCCTGATGCCACCGGCTGCATTGGTCAGCAATAGTGAAGAAGTGCCGAGTCCAGCAAGGACTCGCACCCCCATCGTCACCTCATCGGCAGCGTATCCCTCGTAAAGATGGACTCTCCCCCCCACAACGAGGATCTTCTTTTCTCCGAATCGATAGCGAATCCAGTAGCCGCCATGACCCTCCACTGTCGGTTCGGGAAGCGATGGGATCTCGCTAACACAGACCCGATCCTCTTCGTGGAAATCGTCATCGAGAAGTTGGATACCAGAGCCGAGGACAACTCCTACATCGGGAGCCGCTGATCCCCAGCGCTCCTGGAGCCAGGCTATCGCCTCTGGCTGAAGGGGGGGGGCATTCACGGCAACAACATACCTGCAACGCAACCGGTCATCAGTGCTGCGACCGTCCCGCCCAGCAAAGCACGCAACCCGAGTGCCGACAGCCGCGGTCTCAACTCAGGCTCCAGCGATGAGATTCCACCGATCTGAATCGCCACGCTGGCGAAGTTAGCAAAACCACAAAGAGCATAGGTTGTCAGAGCTTTCGAGCGTTCCGAAATCGGCTCGGCAAGATCAGCAAGCGCCGAAAAAGCGACGAACTCGTTGAGTACTGTTTTCATACCGATGAGAGATGCCACCGTCGAAACGTCCTTGATATCGACTCCCAGTAACCAGGCAAAGGGATAGAAGATCCAGCCCAGAAGATCGGTCAGATTGAACCAGGGAGAATCGGTCAGAGAGACTTCAGCAGCACCGAAAGCCGTGTGACCGATGGCCATCGCCCAGTACGAGATGTGCTGGGTGATCCACTCGAAACTAGCGTTGAGCAACGCGACCAGCGCGACGAAGGCGATCAGCATGGCAATCACGTTCAGGGCCAGAATCAGCCCCTCACTGGTTCCACGGCAGGCGGCATCGAGAAGATTCGAATCGGTGCGGTGGATCTCCAGTTTCGCAGCACTCGGGTCTCCGACCTCTTTCTTCTCGGGGTTGAGTAGTTTTGCTGCTACCAGAGCCGCCGGAGCCGACATGAAACTGGCCGCCAGCAAATGGCCGGCATCGATTCCCATGCCGACATAAGCAGCAAAGACACTTCCTGCGACCGTCGCCATCCCACCCGTCATCAATGCCATCACTTCCGAATCCGTCATATTTTTCAGGTAAGGCCGAATCACCAGTGGAGCTTCCGTCTGACCGGCAAAGATATTGGCTGCGACAGCCAGGGATTCAGGGCCGCTGGTCTTCATCGTAAACTGCATCACGCGTGCGATGGCCCACACCACCAGTTGTAGAACACCGATGTGATAGAAGATGGCCATCAAGGCCGAGACAAAGATGATGGTTCCGATGAGAACGATCCCGAGCTGGAATCCTGCACCATCGACGGCTCCGGTAGCCAACCCACGGAAGATGAAACTGGTTCCAGCCTCAGAGTAGTCGAGGATCCCCTGGAAGACCTGTTTGGCACCAGAAGTGAAACTCAGCCCGGTAGCAGTACGCAACACCCACACGGCCAGCAGTAACTGCAAACCGACGCCCCACAAGATGGTTCGCCAGCGAATCTCCTTGCGAGAACTCGAGAGGAACCAGCAAAGACCGATGAGAACCAACAAACCGAGCAAACTACGGCTGCGATCACTCGACGAAGCGGTGGATTTGCCACTGGCAGATTCGACCTCAATAGACTGTAGATATACCCGCCCTGAAATGGCGGCGAGGATCCGTTGATCGGAATCGGCCATTTGCAGTGATTGCTCCGTTGCATCCAGAACCGAGACCCCGCCATCTTCCTGGGGAGCTGCAGCCAGCAAATCCCACTCGTCACCACCAGCTGCGAGGTAGCTGTTGGTCGCGATCCGGATCTCCTGTTGATCGTCAACGGGAGAGCCGCCGAGGCGGATCTCCCCCACCTCGATGTTGCCCTCATCCGTAGAGGAAACCTCCACCTGAACCCCATGAAAATCGAGGCCTCGACCTTCTGAAGAGAGAGATTTCTTGATCACTTGTTTCAACTGCTTGCCGGTCAGGGTCACCACAGTGACGCGGTTGCCGAAGGGAGAAATCTCGAAAAGATCCCGGTACAAGACATCTCCGCCAGGAAGACCATCGCGAATCCCTCCGTGATTGTGGAAGGAAGCCGATACACCGGTGGCATTCGCCATCGAATCACAGATCCAGCGGCCAAGTGGAGTAGAAACTGCGCCATTCTGCGTGTGTCCGGAAGGTTTCAGAGCCTTCGGTGATTGCCCGACCTTGCGATCCATTTTTTTTCCGACCCGGGTCTCGACCGTGCGGATCAACTGCTCGAGCACTGGATCTGCGGCTTTTTCCACTGCCTCAACAACGAGCACACTGGATGAGACCTCGAGTCCATCGCCACCCCTGGTGAACTCGATTCTGCCGATATGCCTGGTCTTGGCTCCAACCTGCGCGACCACGGTTTTATTGGTGGGATCGACCCAGGGAGGATCGACCAGTGTGTGAGAATGGCCACCGACGATCAGATCGATGCCGGAGACTTCACTGGCGAGTTGCCGTTCATTCTGGACACCGCTGTGCGAAAGGACCACGATCAGATCCGCTCCGGCCTTTCGTAATCGATCCCTGGCCGCCTCGACCACCGGGGCCAGAGGAGCCACCACCAGATTCTTGCCCACCTTCGGGTCGATGATGTTGGGGGCATCGGGAGTCAGGATTCCAATCAATCCGACTCGAAAACCACCCCTCTCGATGATGTGTTCCCCGTGGACCGCCTCCTTCAGCAAACCACCAGAGTAGGAGATATTCGAGGCCACGATGGGAATCCGGGTCGATTGAATTAGACGGAGAAGATTTTCGATCCCGTAGTCGAAATCGTGATTTCCGATGGTCGAGGCATCGAATCCGAGAGCCTCCATCGCACGGATGACATTGAGACCTCCGCGGTCGGCACCTTCCGGAGTGCCCTGAAACCAGTCTCCTGCATCGAGAAGAAGAAGATGATCGGCCCCGACCTCTTTGCGCACCGCGGAGACGATCTTCTCAATTCCTGCCATTCCTCCGCTGGAACCGGAACTGCCCCTGCGCGGCAGTAACTGGCCATGCATGTCATTGACATGAAGAACGACGAGACGATCTTGGGCGATACCTGTAGTCGAGATTCCGATGAGGAGGACACATACGAGCAGGGTGAGGATCGTTCTGAAGACCATGTCGCCCAACTTCCCGAGAGGCTTTGCCGTGCGAGAGGATAACGGATCTTTATCCCCCAGGACAGCGGGAGCGCTTGCCATGAGGGGGTCGGTGAATGCATCCTGCTGCCACAGAAACGAGAGCGCCAATGAACTTACCCGATCTACCGCAGGGGATCTTTCGCACCTACGACATCCGCGGAATCGTTGGTGAAGACCTTTCCGAGCAGATCGTCGAGCAGATCGGTCTTGGCCTTGGAGTTCTTCTCGGCGCCGAAGGTGCACGAACGATCACCGTTGGCCACGACATCCGTGCTTCCAGCGCTCCTTTTGCCAGAAGTGTTCGTGTTGGCATTCAGAAGTCAGGACTCGATGTCATCGAAGTCGGTGAAGTTCCAACTCCGCTCCTCTACTGGGCAGTCGAGCATCTGGGGGCTGATGGCGGGGTGATGATCACCGGCAGCCATAACCCCGTCGAATACAACGGACTCAAGATCACTCGCGGACTGATGCCGATCTGGGGCGACGAACTTCAAACACTTCGCCGGACTGCTTTGACTGCACAGGAATCAGATTCACATGGTGCGGTGAGTGCGGCGAGCATCCTGGAGCCCTACATAGAAAGTCGGGTCAGACGATTCAAACTTCCGACCGGCATGAAGGTTGCCATCGATTGCGGAAATGGCACAGCAGGCCCGGTAGCGATTCCCTTGTTCGAGCGGCTTGGTATCGAGGTAGACGCCCTCTATCCCGATCCCGATGGCACTTTCCCCAATCATCTGCCCGACCCGGAAGTACCTCGTTACATGAAGGCTCTCTGTGAAATGGTTGCCGACGGCGACTACGTGTGTGGCTTTGGCTTTGACGGCGATTCTGATCGTGTCGGTGTTATCGATGAAACCGGCAAGAAACGATCCGCAGACCACCTGTTGCTCGCCTTTGCCCGTCATCTTCTGAGTCAGGTGCCGGGAGGCAAGGTAATCTACGACGTCAAATGTTCCGATTACATCAAGGATGGAATCGAAGCCGCAGGAGGAGTACCGATCCTCAGCAAAACCGGCCACTCCATCATCAAGGAAAAGATGAAGGAGACAGGAGCCATTCTCGCCGGAGAACTGTCCGGGCACATCTGCGTCAAACATGGAGGAGACGGCTTCGACGATGCCTTCTTCGCCGCCCTGCTGACCCTCGAGATCATCGCCACCAACGGTGGCAGTTGCTCTGACCTCTTCAGGGGCATTCCGGAGATGGTCTACACACCCGAGGTCAAGATTGCCGTTGCCGAGGAAGATAAAGCCGAGGTGATGAGATCACTCGAACAGAACTTCGCCGACAACTCTCGTGGGGGCGATCTCATCGACCTCGATGGGGTCAGATTGTCTTTTGACGACGGTTGGATGCTGATCAGGGCATCCAACACCACAGCCAATCTCACTGTGAGGATCGAAGGCAAGACCACGAACTCCTTGAAACGAATCGGAAATATCGTCAGAGAGTCTCTCGCTGATCACCCTGTCGATCTGGAACACCTGAACGCGGCTCTCGATGTCTGAACTTTCCCGTAGGCCGTAGATCAGTTTTCCTTGAGGCGATTGAGACGCCAGGACTGAAAACAACTGCGACGATCGAAGTAATACCAGGTTCCGTCACGTTTTCGGGCGCGAGCTGCAGAAGCTTCTCGCTCCACTTCCTGTCCACAGACAGGGCAGTGGACGAATGCATCGTCATCGATCAACGTGCAATTTGCGGGAAGGTCGAAGATCGCCGGATCGACTTCCTTTCGATCCCACTGCTGTACCTTGAAGACCAATGGATGGGTCAATGTGGCTGTAACCACCTGGATCGTACCCTCGAGGGGCAATCCCTGGATCTTCTCGAGGGCCACCAGCACTTCTTCACTGAAAGCACCGCTGGCACGATGAAAACGGGCCAGAGAAAAAGGAGTTGTGATATCGGCAACGAGCAAATCAGCGATCAACCGGTCATTCTCATGCACCAACACCTGACGCACCGGCATGCCGAGTCTCTCACCGGTGACAGGCTTCTCCTCGACATGAATTTCTCGCACGATCTCGCCCTCTGACGAGAGACGAATATGACTCGCCTTGAGCAGTGCTGCTCGTTCCGATGGAGGAAGATCCCGGGTGCGTTCCACCAGTTGCTCCTCCTGCAAGCGCCGGTCCTTCTGGATCCTGGCGAGATCGGTGATTTCCCGATACATGGAGCCATCGCTCGAGATTTCCCACACCAGCGGTTGAGGCTTGTCGAGGCGCAGAATTCGATACAGACCACGACTCCGATCCTCGAGTAAAATTCGATCGGATCCGATGTAGACCTGCTGCAGTTCCACCACTTCTTCAGGACTTCCCGGTCTTCCGGTGACTTCCTGGAGCAGCACCAGAACTTCCATCGGTGGCGCACGTTCCTCCCGCTTCACATCCTTCGCTTCAGTGGGATCCTGAGCCGCCAACAGCAGCCAGAAAAGCAGTGGCAAATAGAACATCATGAATTCTCCCGAGCCAGTTGTTGCCAATCGAGCTGGTCAGATTCGATCTGCACCCCATGACCACACTCATCTGGGTCCAATGTAACGCTTCCACCGTCGATATCGATCCCACCACGGAAAGGATGTTTACGGACAAAGAGCGGTGTATCGAGATCGACCCATCGAAATCCACCGGCGCCACGGGCCAGATGTGCAGAAAAACTCATCGACAGCGACGATTCAACCATTCCCCCGATCATCAGGGAGAGCCTTCCAGCCCGGGTCACCTCGATAATCTTCAATGTCTCGAGAAAGCCACTCTTCTGGGTTTTCACGTTGATGACATCTGCCATCGAGTTGGTGACGATTCTCATAGCATCGGCGGCACTGCGACACGATTCATCAGCACAGATGGGCCACATCCCGAGCGAAGTCAGATGCGCCATCCCCTCATCGTCCAATGCTTCCACCGGTTGCTCGAATAGCTCGACCGGAAGTTCAGCGCCCGAGCACTCTCGCATCAAGTTCTCGGCTTCAGCAACTGTGTATCCACCATTGGCATCGAGAATCAAACCGCATCCCGGAGCAACCTGGGAGATGACCTCGAGACGTTGTCGATCGGTACTGACCCCGTCACGCCCCACCTTGACCTTGAGGGTGCCAAATCCGGCTCGATGTGCCTTCTCGGCACAACGCGCTGCGTGATCGAGATCCCCCGCCACGATCGTCAAATCAGTATTGAGCGGCACATCCTTGCCACCAAGATAGCGCCACAGCGCAATTCCCTCACGCCGGGTAAAAGCATCCAGAGCTGCCATTTCCAGAGCGGCAAGCGCGCATGACGATCCAGGTGCGGAGGCCTTGATGCGATCGTGAATTTGTCCCGACAGTAGCGGATCGACACCGAGAATCGCTGGAGCCGCCTCTGCCAGCGCCTCCAGTGCAGAGGCACGGGTCTGACCGTCGTAGGCACGAAAGGGAGCCGCCTCTCCCAATCCCGAAGTGCCATCCTCGAGAGTCAAACGAACCACGGCGATCTCAGCCTCGGTGGCCGCGCCTTTGGAGATGGAAAAGGGTTCTATCAACTCGAGATCTACGGCTGCAACATCGATGCAGGTGATCCTTCTCATTTCCCGAATACCCATGCCCCACCATGAAGGAGTTCCACTTCCTTGCCTCCACTTGTAACACCCATCACATCCACCTCCTCATCGCTGATCATCATGTCGGTATGGGCAGAGGAGGCGTTGAAGCCGATCTCCTCGAGTTGCTCTTTGGAAAGATTCACTCCATCATCGAGGCAAGACTTGTAGGCATTTCCGACTGCGATGTGACAGGCGGCATTTTCATCGAGCAAGATTTCGCGGAAAACATGTCCACTCTGGTACACGGGAGAATCGATCCCGACGAGGGCAACCTCACCTAAACGCCTGGCCCCCTCGTCGCTGTCGACATAAGAACGCAAGGTCTCTTGTCCGGAACTCGCCTCGAAATTGACCAGCACTCCGTCCCTGAAAGTCATGCGCAGATCCTTGACGAGCGTACCGTTGACCAGGAACGGACGGGTCACCCGAACATCACCCTGGGTCTTTCGCCAATCAGGTGTCGTGAAGACTTCCTCGGTTGGAAGATTGGGTATGAACTCATTTCCGCGCTGGCTGCGAATTGACCCTCCTTCGAACCGTGCTTTCGGTGACAAACCGACAGTCAAATCGGTACCTGGACCGGAAAACAAGATGTGATCGAGCTCGAGTTGATTCAGTGCAGCAGATCTGAGCGCCAGAGAAGCACTGTGATCGTCCCAGGCCTGAAGACAGTCTTCGCGATCCGCCCTGACGATTTTTAGCAACAGTCGCCATAACTGCTGGCAAGCCTCTTCTCCCCTCGAGTCATCGAAAATACTTTCTGCCCAACCGATGGTGGCGGCTGAAGCGACACACCATTGCACCATGGAACGACCGATGCCCTCATCGAAGAAGCGTTTCACCGCTTTGTGATGAGCGAGCCTGCAGCGGTTGGAACGTTCGGCATCGAGCCCTGAGAGCACCTCGGGATCACCAGAGCCGACCAATCGGATCATCGCGCCCTGGTCATCGATGGCTTCATCCATCCGGATCGGCACATGACGGGGCACATGGTCGAGAAACTTTTCCTGCGAGAGATTCAAACGGGCTCGCTGGAACCGCTCATCGACTAGATCGACTTGCACATAGCGCGCACCTGCCTCGTATGCAGCCTCGGCGACCTTCACCGCGAAATCACAAGAAAAGGAATCGGCCCCAAGATAGAGCGATTGCCCGGGCTGGACATTACAACCCTTACGAACGATCAGTTCGGCATAACGATCGAGGCAGGCCTCGATATCCATCGCTCTTTCCTCATTCAACGGTTCCTCCAGTCATCATCACAGAAGGTACACGAACCACAGCCACAATGGAGTCGCGATAGTCCAGGACATGATACAAATCGACAACCAAATACATCGACAGAGGATGTAAAAAGGCCGTGCAGGAATTCCCGCACGGCCCTGGTTCTGGTCGGGGTGAGAGGATTCGAACCTCCGGCCTCCACGTCCCGAACGTGGCGCTCTACCAAGCTGAGCCACACCCCGTGCAATTTCATCTTCTGATTATCCGGAGGAGATGCCTCACATCTTCCTCTCGAAGAAGCCCAGAAAGGATACCGGGCCGCCAGAAATGGGTCAATCTGACCCCGGTTCCTGCACAGCGAGTGCTAAGGATCACATGCCGGGCATGGAAAACATCCGAACCCGTCGACCGCATCTGGATCGAGGCCCGCCTCCGGAAAGGGAGCCATCGGTAGTGGCCCGTTCCTGAACAGGTACATGACAACGTAGATCGGGTCGGCGAGGTCTATCAAGTTGTCTCCGTTGACCTCCGCGGCCTCCAGGCAATCCGGTCCCGGACCGAAGTTGAAGAGCCAGTAACAAAGAAACATGGCGTCCCCGATATCAAGACGGGTGTCTCCGTTGACCACTCCACGTATGAATCCGTAGGTGAAGGCCTCTGTCAGTGTCGCCTCACCGAGTGAATTGGTGACCCGGACATCGAAAAGCCCAATTCCGTTGGAGGCTTGAGGAAGAATTCCGGTGATGGTCGTGTCGTCGACTACTACTTGTTCTAGCAGAGGAAAATCGTCGATGGTCACCTGTGTATCGGTGGCAGCCAGGAAACCAGTCCCCGTCACTGTCAACTCTGCCCCTCCGAGATAATGCCCCATGGTCGGGGTCACACCCTCAGCGGTCACCGGAATGATCTCTACCTGGCAAAGTGCACTGACCACCTCCGGAGTTGAGTTGACATCGGGAAAGACAACACCAAGAAGTGCATAGGTGTAACTTCCAGGATCAAGCCCCGCATCGACGTACTCGACGGTTCCAGAATCGAGCATGGCGATCAACTCGCCATCGCGATGAACCAGAACGTAGTCAAAGGGGGTGCACTCGCTCCAGGTGAGAATCGAATCGGAGACGCCACCCTCACAACTGAGATCGAGACAAAAATCGGGAGGAGGAACGATCTGGATGATCGCGTTGGTCTGATCCGGCACGAAACTCTGCCCACCACCGACGATGACCACATCGACCGGAGGTGAACCCAGTGTTGTACAGAAGTTCACTTCCGCATCGATAGGGAAACCACCAGGACTCGGCACGCCGGTGAGACGATAGTCGATATCGAGCAGGCCGTAGCCGGTCCCCGCTTCAAGTTCGGCGGCTCCGACAAACGAGATCACCACACCCACCGTCACACCTTCCGGAAAGATGTTCACCTCGTTGAAATCGGGAGGTCCGCCGCCATTGACGATCATCGTGGTGGGACCATCTATCACCGCGAGCAGTTCCAGGTTGGCGGTATCGTGGCAGATTCCCATCGACCACCCCTGGCAGACAAAGGTGACATCGAGCGTCACATGGGACTGAACCACGTCATCCGTAGTTCCAGATCCGCCGCTAAGAAATACAGCAGCCTCCTGAGCACAGATGAGACCGGAGAAACCAAGAAATGAAAAGGCCAGCACAAGATGGAACTTCCACAACATGATCTTTCTCCCTCCTTCGATGATAAGGAGCACTCCCAATTGCATACCGAAACAACCAACGTTCATCGTTACTGTGCTGAAAGGCACTGTCAATGGAGCAGACAGGATGTACACAAAAGGGACCCGAATAGACGAGGAAACTGAATACACGACGAGACCGTGACGATTTACTTCCAGTCGTAGAATCCACGTCCCGACTTTTTACCCAACCGTCCCTTGTTGACATATTCGCGCAGCAGATCGGGAGCACGAAACTGCTCGCCAATCTCGGCATGAAGATAATCTGCGATCGCCAGCCTCACATCGAGACCCACCAGGTCGGTGAGGCGAAGAGGTCCCATCGGATGGCGGTATCCCAGTTCCATCGCCTTGTCGATCTCCTCGGCCGACGCCACTCCCGCCTCGAGCATCCGGATCGCCTCGAGACCTATCACCAGGCCAAGACGACTTGTGGCAAATCCAGGGCTATCCCGGACAACAATCGGCTCTTTACCGAGCTGGCGAGCGAGGTTTACCACCGAATCCACGGTCTGTTGTGAGGTTACATTTCCCCGAACAACCTCGACCAATGCCATCACCGGAACCGGATTGAAAAAGTGCATACCGATAAAGCGTTGCGGATTTTTCAGATTTGAGGCCAGTTCACTGATCGGTAGAGACGAGGTATTGGTGGCGAGGATCGCTGCCGAATCACAGACCTCCTCGACCTCCTGAAAGATCCTCGATTTCAGTTCCAGGTTTTCCGGAACCGCCTCGATGATGAAATTGCTTTCGGCACAAGCCTCTACGGTAGTCACTGATGTGGTGAGAAATTGTTGTACATTTTCTCGAGCCTCGGGAGCAGTCTTTCCCTTCTCGATGCCTTTTTCCACACTCGCCGCGATGGAGGAACACGCCGATGACAGCAGATCTTCGGACAGATCACAGAGGATCGTCTCGATGCCATGGATGGCAGTGACCTGGGCGATCCCCAGTCCCATCGTCCCGGCCCCGATCACTGTGACGCGCTCTACCATCGATCCCCCTCTTGAAGAACCTATTCAAGCGCTTCACTTCGAGAAGTGGAGTGCGGTTGCCTCGAACAAGAAGAGGTGCGACCCTCCCGACTGGCTGCAGGATAACCGAGAGCCAGCAATCATCGATACGGTCCTCATGATCATATGGAGCCCCATGAACCAACAAGATCGAACCGATAACGATAGTCCTGGTGCGCTTATTACCCATCAACAAGACGGGCCGATTTGTTACCTGACTCTTTGCAATCCGCCCGCAAATTGCTACTCCTTCGAGATGATGAAGGAACTTGATTCAGCCATCATCGATGCAAGATTCTGCGAACAAACACACGTGATCATCATCCGCGGCCAGGGAGAGAAGTTCTTCTGTGCAGGAGCAGACATCTCGATGCTCCAGCAGGTCTCTCCTGAATGGAAATATCACTTCTGCCTGCACGCCAACGAAACGCTGCTAAGACTCGAACAAACTCCAAAACTGGTCATCGCCCAGATCGAAGGGCACTGTGTCGGGGGAGGTCTGGAGATCGCACTCGCCTGTGATCTCCGCATCGGATGTTCAGGATCGGGAAAGATCGGAGTTCCCGAGGTCGAACTGGGAGTTTTACCCGGGACCGGCGGAACCCAGCGGCTCTCACGGCTACTGGGAAAATCCACAGCCCTGCGATGGTGCATCGAGGGAAAGGTTGTTCCCATCGACGAGGCACTGGAGAAAGGGATTCTCGATCAGATCTTGCCCGCCACCGGATTCAGTCAAGCGGTGAAAGAGTACGCACTCGAATTCTGCCCGCCGCGCAAGGCAGCGCTCGCTGTCGGTCTCATCAAGAGAAGCATCCAGAGTGGCTCCGAGATGGGAATCCACGAGGGACTGGCACTCGAGAGAGAACTGCAGCAGCGGCTCTTCGACAGCGAGGACGCCCATGAAGGAATCGCTGCCAATCGAGAAAAGCGCCCACCTGAATTCCAGGGCAAGTAACCAGGAGGTACTCCATTGCCGGTCACGCTCGAGAAACAAACCCAAGGAGGCCTGGTGATTGCGGAAATCCGCCTGCAATCGCCACCTCTCAATGTTCTCGATCGCACGATGTGCACCGAGTTGCGAGAAATCCTCCAGTCCGTCCGAGCCGACGACGAGGCCCGAATCGTCATCGTCTGCGGCGCACAAGGTGAATTTTGCAGTGGCACCGACATCTCGGAGCACACCCCTGAGAAGATGCCCGAACTGCTGCCGATATTTCACGATTGCCTCAGGGCGATCAACAACATCGACGCCATCGTGATCGCGGCCATCGAGGGACACTGCCTGGGTGGCGGATTTGAACTGGCACTGGCCTGTGACCGGATTGTGGCCGATGAATCGTCTGTCATCGGCTTACCGGAGATCCGACTCGGCTGTTACCCACCGGCAGGGATCGTCCAGTTGCTGGCTCGACGCTGTTACGGTCGCGCTATCGGCCTGGTCCTGTCGGGAAAACCGGTCGATCCACGAGAATTACAGTCCGACGGGATCATCGATACGGTGGTCGATCACGGCAATCTCGATGCTGCCGTCTCGGAAGAAATCGAATCTTATTGCGCCATGAGTCCTTCCATCCTGGCCATCATCATGCGTCAGTTTCATCGCCTCGGCAGAGGAAACTGGGAGCAGCAGTTACTGGAAATCGAACAGGACTACCTGGCAGAGGTTCTCTCCCATCCCGATTCCAGGGAGGGAGTGGAGGCCTTCCTCGGCAAACGACCACCTCGGTGGGCCAAACGACAGGGGCTCGTCGGACCCGACGACGTCGCCTTCTAGGAGTGCCAACGATGACGATGTTATGCGCAAGAGTACGAGAGCACGGAGGACTGGATCACCTTCTGCTCGAACAATCGGAAATCCCCGAACCCGGTCCCGGCGAGGTGCGAGTACGACTGAAGGCCGCAGCGCTCAACCATCTCGACCTGTGGGTGCGAAAGGGAGTTTCCGGGCACCAGTTCCCGCTTCCATTGATCCCCGGATGCGATGGAGCAGGAATCGTCGAGGCGATCGGGGAAGGGGTTTCTGATACCCATCTGGACACAGAAGTGGTGCTCGCTCCTGGTCTTTCCTGTGGAGTCTGCGCCCGCTGTGCAGCCGGTGACGACATGCTCTGCTCTGAATACGGAATCCTCGGCGAAACCCGCGATGGCACCTGTGCGGAGGCTGTGGTCGTGCCCGAAGCACAACTTCTAGCTCGTCCTGCCGGAATCTCCTGGCAGGAGTGTGCAGCTTTCCCCCTGTCTGCGCTGACCGCCTGGTCGATGTTGCAAAAAGCGAACTTGAACCGTGGCGAGACACTGCTGGTGATCGCCGGTGCCAGCGGGGTCGGCACGATGGCGATCCAGATGGGTGTCTTGCTCGGCGCCCGGGTGTTCGCGACCGGCAGTACCGAAGCGAAGAGAAAACTCGCCGAAGACCTCGGTGCTTCAGAGACGCTCGATAGCACCGATGATGAATGGTGGAGATCTCTCAAAAAGTTAACTTCAGGATCCGGCGCAGATGTCATCTTCGAGAATGTCGGCGAAGCGACGTGGCAGAGCAGCCTGCGTTCCCTGGCATCGGGTGGACGAATCGTCACCTGCGGAGCCACGAGCGGATCCAACGTCTCCATCGAGTTGAAACGGCTCTTTTTCAGGAATCAGCAGATCATCGGATCGACGATGGGAAGGCGCCAGGATCTGCATCGATTACTCAAACTACAGCAACAGAACCAGTTGCGCAGTGTGATCGATTCGGTACACGC
>DCAA01000029.1:209614-210225 GCA_002311345.1 Planctomycetes bacterium UBA1146
CGTCCGAAGACGCAACAGCCCGAAGTATTTCAAAAACCGGGCAACGACCTACTCTCGCGGTTTGACCCACTACCATCGGCGTAGAGGACTTAACTTCCGTGTTCGGAATGGGAACGGGTGTGGCCCCCCCACTATAATCACCCGGAAACTCTCATCGACTGCAGAATTCAGACGCTGGGCGTCTGATCCTGAAATCGAATGAATTTCAGAAGTGGTGGTTGGTCTAAGTGAGGACTGCAATGCATCGATTCTTCCCGAGCGCACATTCTCACTCTCTGTGAACGGGCAGAAAATCATACCCGTGCAAATGAGAAATAGCGGTCAAGCCGATCGACTTATTAGTACCGGTTAGCTGAAAATGTTGCCATCCTTGCACATCCGGCCTATCAACCTGGTGGTCTTCCAGGAGTCTCATGCGAGATCTAGTTTTGAAGGGGGCTTCGCGCTTATATGCCTTCAGCGCTTATCCTTCCCGGACGTAGCTACCCTGCGATGCCGTTGACACGACAACAGGAACACCAGAGGTCCGTCCTCCCCAATCCTCTCGTACTAGGGGAAGATCTCCTCAAATCTCGTACACCCACGATAGATAGGGACCGACCTGTCTCACG
>DCAA01000034.1:0-23081 GCA_002311345.1 Planctomycetes bacterium UBA1146
CTGGTTCATTCGCGCTGACTTCAATCGTGATCTCGCCGTCGACATCGCGGATGTGATCGCCAACCTGAGCCACCAGTTCAACGGTGGCGAGGCATCGATTCCAGAAGAAGCTGCCGATGCAAACGGTGACGGTGTGGTCGACATCAGCGATGCGATCTTCGGACTCGCGTACCTGTTCAATGAAGGCGCGGTGCCACCGGCACCCTTCGAGGCGCCAGGTCCAGATCCGGCCAACAACCAGGGCAACATCTTCGTACTGGAAGAACTGCCGCAGGCACTCGCTGGATTCAACTTGATGATGCAACTGCTGGAGTTGGGGCTCTAGCCACCCTTTCGCCCACAGACGCATCACGAAAAACTGCCTCGCCGGTTGAACCGGCAAGGCAGTTTTTTTGTAGGAATCCTCATCGGTTTGTCAAACCCCCAGCAGTTCGGGCAGCACCTCGGTGAGTAATTGATCCGCTTCGGCTGCGTTGTTGCCGATTCCGATCACGTCGAACTTTCCCGACAGAAGCAGCGGTCCGACGTTATAGAGCAAAAACTGACCTTCACCGGTACGAGCATCGTAGAGATGATCTCCGATTCGATCGCAGATCTCCGTGAAGGGAACACCGATCAGATCCTTGTGGATGAAATCCTGCGCCCGATACGGCGGCCGTTTGCCAGGAATCACCCGATCGACCAGATGCATCGGAGTACTGGTTCCTCCCCAGCGTCCGTTGCATTCAGTGAGCCTCAGCACAGGATCGTCCTCGGGATCCCCCACAATCAGATGATCAAAGGAACAGCGCCCGACGTAACCGAGTTCCTGGAGGGCCATGACAACGGCGCGTGACTGACTGACGAGGGCATCGTTGATGGATTTCGGATGATTCGACGGCCGACTTCCAACGAACAGTTTCTCTTCCCCCTCGAGGATCTGTTCGTAAATCCCGTCGATCCGGGGAGCGCCATGGCCCCGGGGAGGAATCCACCATTGCGTCGAGGGAGAAAGATCGGTCTCTTCCCAGACACAGGCGATCACTTCCTCTCCCTCGGGCCAGTCCATCGAGGCGAGAGCATCCGAAATCAACTTCTCCAGCGCCGAATCAGGAAGACCGACAAGATCCTCGACATGAAGCAGTCGATTCCCCATGGCGGAAGCACAACGCGGTCGCTTGATGGCGACCCGGAGCACTCCCGAGGAGATCTCCCGGATACAACCAACCAGCGTCGGGACATCGTGTGCGGTCCTGGTGACGACAAGCGCCTCTTCTCCCAGTACATCCGCGACCAGTTCCGAGAACAGTGTCTTATCGTTGGCAACCCAGGTCACCTCCGGGGGAGGTGAAACCATCTGGACGCAGCATCCGGAATCGGATGAGATCTGCTGGGCCAGTTGCCATACATCTTCGATTCCCATGTAAGGCTCGATCAACAATCCGGAGGACTCACGAGTTCTCTCGATGAGGCGCTGGTAGGTCGCTCCAACTCCGCACCCGTTCGAAACCTCCAGGGCGCTATTTTCGGGATGTGCGAAGACGTGTTCGGGCGCACCGAGACCGAGGTACTGGCGGCAGTAATCTTCGTATCCAGCAGCAGGTTCTGTGACGGTGGCGAAGATATCGCCATCACCGCACCGAACCCGGGCCCGGTGCTGGTATTCATCCACTCCTTCGACACCGCTGAGAAAGGGAATCCCAGAAACGTCATCGAGGTGAAGGGTCGGCAATTCACGATCACCGCCCCACTGATGCGAAGCCCACATCTCGGTGGCAGCGGCCAAACCATGTCTTTCGGAATAGGTACGCGCAACTCCCGAAATTATCTCCGGGTCAAGTTTCGATGCACTCTCGGCAGCCATCGTCGTCGCCTCCCGCAAATTCAAGTCCAGCAGACAGATCCCTGCACCGCCTGATTACTTCTCATCCTCCTCATCGGCCGTATACCGGCTGAAGTTCATCGCTTTCTCAATTTCTTGTTCCAGAACTGCCAGGATTACCGGATCACCCGACCCCATCTCATCCTCCAAGAGAAACATCGACCTTCAGATCCGTTAGTCCCTGACTGGAATCAGCGTTAACCACACGGACACCCGCATACCGGAATGATGCATCGACGGAGGAAGTGCTCTGGGCTCTTGTATCTCGAGACCTGACTCATTCGAAACTCTGGGAAGGAATCGTGTCGAAGCGTCATGGTGCAGTCGCGAAACCGTGACATCCGAGGGTCCCCTTCCCCTTTGTCGGCAGCATACCCCACTCCAGGAACCGATTCCTCCGGCTATCTGGACCTTGTTCTGCTGCTGGAACCTGCCATCTTTCGAGGCGGGAGGTCCGATGATTCCTGGGTCATTCTCTCGTGGCTTCCTGCTGCTGGCGGTGATCGCCTTGATCGTGGCGGGTTGCAAGACGGTAGCCCCGGATCGATCCATCTCCCCTGTAGTCAAGAAGCCCAGCCGCATACTGTTTGTCGGCAACAGTTTTACCTTCTGGCGCGGTGGGCTGTCGAGGCACATGAAAGCCCTCTCCGATGCCATGACCCCTCCGCTGGGATATGAAACATCCTCTGTCGTCCGTGGAGGAGCCTCTCTCGAGGTGATGTGGACCCAGACTGATGCCGCACAGCAGATCGCTACCGGCAACTGGGACGTGGTGATCCTGCAGGAAGATCTTCCCGAGACGAATGTCGATTCGTTCCGCAAATACTCGCACAAATTCGTGCAAGCGGTCCGTGATGTCGGGGCTCGGCCGATCCTGTTCATGGCGTGGGAATATGATCGTCTCAACTGGATCTCACTCGACGAGATCATCGACGCCCATCGGAAAATGTCTGCCGAGTTACAGGTCGAGGTCGCCCCTGTCGGGCTGGCATGGAGAAATTCTCGGTCGATAAAACCCGATCTCGACATGTACGCAAGAGACCGAGAACACCCCAGCGTTGCCGGTATGTACCTGTCATTGATGGTGATCGAGGCCACCATCTCCGGAGCCGATCCCCGTTCGCGCGATCCGGAACCTCTACCCATCCGGGGGCTCAAGCGTCTCGATCATGAAGGGACCGAGTTCCTGCGTGGCATCGCCCACCAGTCGATCAACGAGTGGAAAGCACCGAGATGAGAGACGCGGTCATTCGATCTCGTAGATCAGAAGGTGGCAATCCACATCACCGTTGACGAGCGGTATCTTGTGCTTCGGTGGCAGGTGGATGGCCTTCTCGTAGGCGTCTATACCGCTGAGGATGGCGACTCGCCAGCCATGAAGACGCCGGATGACGGTGCCCAACTGATCCGGAAAATTCGAATCGGTTTCCAGGCGTCTACCGTAGGGTGGATTGGTCACCAGCGTTCGGGCGACTCCGTCGGCTTGCAGATTCAGCACCGATTGCTCACGGATAGCCAGTTTGATCCCTGCGATCTTGGCATTTGCCCGAGCGATATCGAGAACCCCGGAATCGATGTCCGCAGCAACGATAGCAGGTTTCTGTCCGGTAACTTCAGCGCGAAGTGCGCCTCGCAGCGCACGCACTTCCAGGGCTTCTTTCTCGCCATGACTCGCCCAGCGCTCAAAGCCGAAACGATCACGCGCCAGTCCAGGTGCCATACCCGATGCCCAGAGTGCAGCTTCGATGGCCAGCGTGCCGGAACCACACATCGGATCGATCAGCGCTGACTGGCGATCCCAGCCCGACATTCGCAGGATCGCTGCGGCCAGGCTTTCGCGTAGTGGTGCTTCGCCAGATCTGGCCCGATAGCCGCGCATATGAAGCGGTTGTCCCGACATATCCAGGTAAAAGGATGCCTTGTCGTTGGCCAGATAAACAAAAACCCGCACATCCGGGTCATCCTTATCGATCGACGGGCGATCCCCCTCAAGATCACGAACCTGGTCAACAACTGCGTCCTTGACTCTTAATGCGATGAAACCGCTGTGGGTGAGTGTGCTGCCGACAGCCACACAACTGACCGACAGCGTCTGCTCGCTGGTGAGATACGGGGTCCAGTCGATCGCCCGAGTTGCGTCGTACAGTTGATCCGCGGTCGTCACCGGGCTTCGCCCCATCAACACGAGGATCCGCTGTGCGATGCGGCTCTGGAGACAGGCCCGCCAGCCCTCACTCCATTCGCCTCGAAATGGGATCCCGCCGCGGTTCAACCGAACACTTTTGAATCCACCTTCACGCAACTCATCACAGAGCGCGCCTTCCGTCTGACGGATAGCTGAAGCGTAGAACTCCTGCATCATGATCCCGATCGAGGTTGTAGACGCCGGACCTCTGGTATTACTAAAGCGGGATCGCGCAGGATCCTGTTGGTATCTCTTGGCATCGGTTTCAATCTACTCAGGCGAGACGTTTTCGACAAGACGAACGCCTGGAGAGCGTCGATTCTCAGGGCCGGGGCCAGTCGGTATCTTCCTTCGCCACTTCGAGGTGGATAGATATGCGTTTCCAGGGGATCAGCGGCAAATCCTCAGGCGACCCTCCTGGCAGATCGACTTCACATTTCAACTCTATTTTGGCACCATCGTAGGTATGGCTAAATGGCATTCAACCATAGAATACCGATCCAAATTGCGACGGAAATCTGATCAACAGGAAAGCACCACATATGCCCCTCCGCACCCTGTCTGTCTCGATCATCATGACCATTTTGTCTCTTACCTTCACAACACAGGAGGTCAGCGCCAAGCAGGCGATGGAAGTTAACTGGAAGAATGGCCTCCAGTTCTCTACCCCTGACGGCGAAATCAAGATCGCCATCGGTGGACGGCTTCAAGTTGACTACGGTTTCTTCAGCGAAAAGGACGACCTCGACGTTGAACAAGACGGTTTCGAGATGCGCCGGGCACGTCTTGGTGTCTCTGGTGTCATCGGAGGCAATATCGAGTTCAAGACAGAGTACGATTTCGCGGGAGCAAAGGTAGCGTTCAAGGATTCCTGGGTGGGTCTGAAGGATGCAGGGTTTCTCGGCCGGTTGCACATCGGACACCAGAAGGAACCGATGGGACTCGAAACGCTCACCAGTAGCAAATACATCAGATTCCTGGAGCGTAGTTTCACCTCCGCTCTCACCCCTTCGCGCAATACCGGAATCCTTTCCAGCCACGCACTCGGCGAAGAGAACCAAGGCACTTTCTCGATCGGCTACTTCAAGGACGCCGATGGCTCCGCCAACTCTCAGGAAGAGGACCAGAGTTCCGTCACCAGCCGGGTGACCTATCTGCCCCTCTACGAGCACGACGGTAAGAAGTTGCTACACCTGGGTGCTTCCTTCAGTGCTCGTGACACCTCCGCTGGAAGTGTCACATACGATTCCGACTCTCTCGCTCACCTGGGAGAGGACATCGTTTCCGCAACTGTCGCGGCGGATCGGGCCGATCTTTTCGGAGTCGAGGCCGCCTGGGTGCAGGGATCCTTCTCCCTCCAGGGTGAACTCGTCACCTCGAGCATCGATGACGATACCGAAGCATCCGCCTGGTATGTGCAGGGAAGTTACTTCGTCACCGGAGAGAGCCGACCCTACAAGAAAACCGCGGGTACATTCTCGAGTATCAAACCCTTGAACAACTACGGCGATAACGGCAAGGGAGCCATCGAACTGGCGGTCCGTATGCAGGAGATCGACCTGGATGAGATGAGTGCCGGGGAAAACGCGGAAGCGCTCTCGATCGGCGTGAACTGGCACCTGAATCCGAATGTTCGGGTGAAATTCAACATCATCGACGCTTCCCCCGATGAGGCCTCAGAATACGGCAACGATGTCACCTGTTACGTCATGAGATTCGAAATCAACTTCTGATCAACGTTGGGATTCTCATCCGGGGGGAAATTCTGTAATAATCCACCAGGGAGCGAGTTGGCTCGTCTCCTCTCCTTGGGGCCAGTTGAAGTTGGTCCTGAGTTTGTTCGTAACGGATAGCAGGAGAATTGATGCGTACCATCGCCAGTTTGTTCGGGAAATCTCCTTTCGTGCCACTGCAATCGCACATGCGTAAGGTCAGCGAATGCATCGACGGTGTGGGTGAACTGTTCCAGGTTTTCATAAATCAGGATCATGACTCCATCGGAGAAATCGCACGCAGGATCTCCAAGACGGAGCATGAAGCCGATCTGGTCAAGAACGACATCCGGAATCACATGACGAGAGGTCTGTTTCTGCCTGTCGATCGGGGCAAGTTGCTGGAGATCCTCTCGACCCAGGACGAGATTGCAGATACTGCAGAAAACGTCGGAGTCCTCTGCGGCCTGAAAAAACTTCCGGTTCCGGATACGCTAAAGGATCTGTTCCTCGATTTCTGCTCGAAGACTACCGAGTGCTTCCAACTGTCCCGTCGCGTCATCGAGGAACTCGATGAACTGCTCGAGAGCGGCTTCGGAGGAGTGGAAGCGGAAAAGGTCCGGGAACTCGTTCATGCAGTAGCGGTCAAGGAACACGAGGTCGATCTGTGCCAGCGGGAACTCCTGCGCGTCGTGTTCGACTCCGAAGACAAACTCAGTTACACGGAGTTCCACCTGTGGCTGAGGATTCTGTCCGAAATTGCAACCATCAGTGATCTCAGCGAAAACCTGGCTGATAAGGTCCGGACGACGCTGGAGATCAAGTAGGCCAGAATAGTGCCCTTTCCACCTGTTTTTGAGGAAATGAAAATCAAAGCCAGTGACTGAGCCCACCATCTTCCTGACGCTTGCCGGTATCTTCGGCTTTTACATGGCGTGGAACATCGGTGCTAACGATGTGGCCAACGCGATGGGGACATCGGTCGGCTCTGGCGCCCTGACCCTGCGACGTGCCGTTATCGTCGCTGCAGTGCTCGAATTCTCGGGAGCTTTCTTTGCCGGATCATCGGTTTCCGAGACGGTCAGGAAAGGGATCATCGATACCGATCTGTTCAGCGCCGATCCGACCGCATTCATCTGTGGCATGCTAGCAGCGCTGCTGGCGGCAGGAGCCTGGTTACAGATCGCCTCTTATTTCGGCTGGCCCGTCTCGACGACCCACTCCATCGTCGGTGCCATCATCGGATTCGGGATGTTGTACGGTGGCATCGAGGCAGTGCATTGGCCCAAGGTCTGGCAGATCCTGTCGAGTTGGATCATTTCTCCGCTCCTGAGTGCTTCGATCGCTTACATCACCTTCAGGCTGCTGCTGAAGAACATCTTCTTCAAGAGCGACCCGCTGGCAGCGACAAAGAGGCTCGCCCCGTTTTTGGCCTTCATCGTCATGACGATCCTGACCCTGACGATGGTCTTCAAGGGACTCAAAAACCTCAAACTCGATCTCACCTTCGGACCGGCGGTCTCCCTCGCCATGGGTGTGGGGATCATCGCTGCTGTCATCACGGCTTTCCTCGTGCGCAGGATAAAGATTTCCGATGACGAGGTCTCCAAGAGCTCCCGTCGGATTCGATATCTGGCGCATTCTCTCAGCAAGGCGAAGAAGCACCTTCGCAGGGTTCAGGGTGTATCCGATCCCTCGGTGCAGGGTGAGGTGGAAATCCTGCTGCAGAAGACCGAAGATCTGAGCGCGAAATTGGAGAGGGAAAAGGGACCCACCGACACCCCTGCCCTCAACAAAGTCGAGAAGATCTTCGTCTATCTGCAGATCCTGACCGCCTGCTTCGTCGCTTTCGCGCATGGTTCCAATGATGTCGCCAATGCCATCGGGCCCCTCTCGGCCGTGGTACAAACGGTCAAAGAAGGGACCGTCGCGATGAAATCCGAGGTCCCTCTGTGGGCACTGGCCCTCGGTGGGTTGGGAATCATCGCGGGACTGGCGACCTGGGGCTGGCGCGTCATGGAGACGGTCGGGCGCCGCATCACCGAGTTGACCCCATCTCGTGGATTCACCGCTGAATTCGCAGCGGCGACCACGATAGTCCTGGCCACCAAACTCGGTTTGCCGATCTCGACCACCCATACGCTGGTGGGAGCGGTGGTCGGAGTTGGCCTGGCGCGGGGAATGGGCGCACTGAACCTGAACACGGTCCGAGACATCGCCATCTCCTGGGTCATCACGGTGCCAGCCGGAGCCATATTCGCAATGATCTTCTACAAGATCCTGATGGCCTTCTTCGGTTAACGAACCGGGTTGCCTGGAGGGGTTCGCTGATGCGTGCCGCGTCACTGTTTTGCATCCTGTGTCTTTGCGCTTGCCGGTCCTTGGCACCAGCGTCGTTGTCGCCGGGTCTCGAACTCGTCAACTGGAACACCTACCACCTGTTCGATCACCAGGTGCATACCGATTCGGCAGCTGCGTGGCTCGCCGCCGAGCAGCCAGCAATGGTCGCGCTTCAGGAGGTCTTGCATGTTGACTCCGCTGGATTGGCGAAGCTTGCAGCGAAATGGGGCCATCCCTACGCAGTGATGCACAAGGAGAGCGGCTACCCGGTGGCGCTCACCAGCAGTGCGCCGATCGAGGTCGTCGAACGTCGTGTCGCCGATTTCCATCACGGCTACTTGCACGCGCGTACCCATGGCTTCGATGTCTTTGTCGTTCACTTCTGGCCGGGCAAGATTCACGAACCGAAGCACATCGCCGAACGCGCACGTGATCTGGTGTCGAATGGAAAACCTGTTCTAGTGGTGGGAGATTTCAACGGTGAGATCCGCCACGATCACGAGTATCTACTCGAGCACGGCCAGCTCGGCAAGGTCGTTGCTGGCGTGCGTACCTTCGACTATCGGATCACCGATACTTTCCTGGAGAGCGGCTTTGTCGATCTGACTCATGCTCACGCACCCGCGGCCAAGTACACCTTCGGCTCTCCGGCGCTGATCCCGCGCTGGCGCAAGGACATGGAGGAGGTCCATCGGACACGCAGACGTATCGACTTCGTATTCGCCGATCTGGCGACCGCCAAGCGCGCGATGTCAGCGCGCGTCGTCACCGACGATTCGAGCGTCGGCCAATGGTCGGACCATTACCCCGTCGGCGTCACATTCGCACCGTGAGCGGCATGACGGTCTCAGTTCTATCCTTCGTGGGGTGATAACGATTCCTGTAGCACGATTGAAACAACTCATCCCAATTCGATCACGGCTCTCCATGCCTGAGCTACTGCACTTTTTCAAAGCCCGCGCGCACATGGATAGGTTCGCAGGGTGCCGGGATTCGGGCTGAAATGATCATCGCTGGTTTCGATCTCCCGCTCTCATTTCTCCGCCGCCCACGATTTGGCCAGGGCATAGCTGATGACCGATTCCATCAATGGACCGCGCCCCGAATCGTCCACATCGTGAAAACACTGGCAGGCTGCGATCACCCGGCCCTTGCCGTGGGAGTATTCGATGAACGTAGGCCGGTCTACAATCGTCTCTTCGCCGTTGGACTCGACTGCGAGGATGAGCGCGTCGCTCGGGACGTCCTGGAGATAACCGGAGCTCGCCCAGTGCGCCTGAATCAAACGCTTGCCCAAGAGAGGAAGGAAGATCGGATGGTCGGGTACAAGGATCGCGTTTTCGAGGGCGCCGTGAGTCGCCATGGTGACGCCGCGCGGAAGCATGATCGACGTGACTTGCGCCCAGTTTAGCTCGAGCACCAACGTGCCTCCGCTCGCAACATAGTCGTCGAACCGCGCGGCATTGCTGATGTAGTCATTGTAGAAATCTTTAAGCTGTCCACCCGGAATGATGATCACTCCGTAGGGCGACAAATCGACGTCCGCCATCGCGCTGGATTCTCGCTTCTCATATTTGCAGCCGAGCTCGCCCACAACGTCCGCGAAATCCGTCGAGCGCCCCCACGACGGCGTGTTGCGAAAAATCAGGAAGTCCCCCACTGAACGAGCTTCCAACACCGAGTGGTCCGCTGGTTCCTCGTTCCCGCTGACCCCCGTTGTCTCGGGAAGCTTCCCCCAGATACTCTGTCTGGTCCAGAGCCCTTTCCGGCCGGTCGCCGCGGTAAAAAATGTGACGGTTGATTCGTCCTCCAGTACGCGAAATCGCGCTGCGGATTCCGCGATCAGGTTCATCTGCTGCCCGTACAACTCGGCGGTGAGCACGCCCTCGTGCGTCTGAATCGTCATGGTGGACCCGCCACTCGACACCTTGTAGCGGCCGACATATCCGGCCAGCACCTGGGCGTCCACGGCGACCGATATCTCCTTGATTAGATCATCAGTAGATACTCCTAAATCGTTCAATACCTTGACACCGTTTTTGTTGCCTGGATTTAATTTTACAGACGTCATGTAATTTTCAATCGCTTCTTCCCTGGCACCTTGCTTTAAAAGCGCTTCCCCATAACTGTCGTACACAATCCAAGCATCTGGAAAAGCCTCAACATTAATTTTGAATATTGCAATCGCCTTTGATAGGTCGTCCTTGCCCATGTAGTAGTAGCCGAATTGATTCAATTGGCCCTCAGAGAAATCATATTTCTCAGATTGATTTTTCTTTAATTCGGTGTAAATCGCTGCAATGTCATCAACGCCTGTACTGTCGATAATAGACTTCAGTTTATTTGCAATTGGGGGCTTTGCTCGGTGCCAATCTTCCAGTCGCACTCCTGTTTGCCAACGCACCCAAGCACTAAATATGTGATAGTAAACACGTTGGCCACCGCCTCCATTTGTGACCATGATGAAACCGTCGTTCGTTTCTGGATTTACATGAAAGATCGCTTGCCAGCCCGTGTTGGCTCCACGATGCCCTCTTAAAACTACAGAAGTCCCTGGAATGGACTCCACGAAATACGCCAACCCATACCCATAACGTCCTTCCGCTTGCGGCACTGGCTTCATCATTTGTTCAATGATATTGCCGGGTATTACAGGGTTGTGTTTTTCATGGTCTTTAATTCGATAAAGATTGGCATACGCAAAGCGCGTAAAATCCTCGATCGTGGTATGAAATCCCGCTGCGGCTTGGGCTGTAAATAGCTCAAAGTCGATTGCTTCACCAAACGAATCGTATTCAGAAGAGGATGCAGTCATAATCTTGTCGTCTATTTTGTAACTGCTGTTGGTCATCCCAAGCGGATCCAGGACTTGAGATTGCATATAGTCCTCGAATTTTTGCCCGGTAACTTCCTCAATAATCAGTTGAAGAATTGTATACCCACCGCCCGAATATTTATATCTCGTTCCGGGCTCCATGATTATTTCCACTCGCCCAGGTCCATTGTTCTTACCGTTCAGGGATTCTTCAATAGTCGGTAATTCATCGGTGGGAGACCACCCAGGGTAGCCATGCAATGACAATCCCGCGGTATGACTTAATAGTCTTCTTATAGTCACTTCGTTCGAGTCAAACTCTGATTCTGGCAAGTGCCATCTGCTAAGGTATTTTTCAGCTGGGGCGTCAAGGTCAAGTTTTCCATCTTGTACTAAATTCATTACTCCCCAAGCTGCGAACGTCTTGGAAATCGACCCGATGTTGAAACCTGTTTTTGTATCGACCTTGACTTCATTTTCAATATCAGAAAAACCATAGCCCTTCTGTAATACAATTTCTCCATTTTCAATAATCGCAATGGCTGCCCCGGGAACAGAAAAGTCCTGTAGCAACTGAGGCATTTTTTCGTCAATTTCACTCACGAATTGCGCAATACTTTGCTCTTGGTTCTCTTGCGCGAGCGTGGTTGAGGTCAGACTCAGCAGCAGCGCGAGGCCGGGAAGGAAGATTGATTTCATGGGTTGAAGTGCTGATGTGTTTCGCATTTTCGTTGCTTTCTGTTGGTCAACAATTCGGTCGTTCAAGAAAAGAGGTGCGTCCCCGTTTCGTTCCTTTGATTGAAAGGATCAAGGTGTCACTGGGGGGTGTCCACCCGCGTGAATGTCCCCGGGTATCCGCCATGTTGCCACGTGTAGAGCGCGCTGTTCACGCGCCGCTTCCCGTCTTTGCCTGTTGTCTCCGTGCTGTCGAGGAACCCGATCGCGCGCCGATCGCGCGCCCAGCACAGACCTTCGATCTTCTCGCCGTCGTATACTCCGTTGGTGCCCCAGAACTGCCGTGAGAACCCGGCGATGCGGAGTGAATCGCGACCTGTCTCTTCGTCGTGCACCACAAAGGCGACGCGACAGGTTGTCGGATGAGTGGAGTATTCCGTGACGTTTTCCATCCTGATCACCACGTTGTCGCTCTCCAGGTGAACCACGTGCAATGTTCCCACCTTGCGTTGTTTCGCGGCTGGCTTCTTCGCTGGCTTCGTAGCCTCGTCTTTCGAGGGCCCTTCCTCGTCAGCCTTCGTCTCCGGTGACTGCAAGTAGAGCAAGTGCGAAGCGAAGTAGGTCATGTCATGGGAGTAGGCCCAGTCATGGGACAGGACAAAATCGAACGTCCTTCGCGAACCATCCCGCGTGTCCAGCAAGACCAGTGTCTGGCCCGCACGTGTGTTCTTCGGCCTGGCAGTCCTCGAGTCCTCGAGCGGCGGCTTCTGCAAAGCGCTCACCCAACGCGAGTCACGGCTGATGCGCGGGTTCTGTCCGCGTTCAATGGTGAACGTGACGTCGCGTTCCGTCGACCAAACGCGGACGTTGCCATCGCCCCGGTCCGAACGCTCCTCCGCCGCCATCCAGGCTCCTTCGTCCGAGATGACCGGGTTGTGCAGGGCACGGATCTCCGAGTCGTCCCGGAGCGGTTGCGCCGGTTTTTGGTTCTCTTGGGCGAGCGTGGTTGAGGTCAGGCTCAGCAGCAGCGCGAGGCCGGTGAGGAAGATTGATTTCATGGATTGAAGTGCTGATGTGTTTCGCATTGTTCTTCGCTTTCTGTTGTAATTTTGTAGCGACCCTCGGGGATGTATTCGGTCGCGCTAGCGACAGCTTCACCCGCGCTCAGCTTTTCCGCGTCGTGTCAGTGGATCCTGTCGAACGACTCGCCGTTGAACTAATAGACACCGTCTCCTCCCAACCACAGATCGCCCCGACGGTCCGTGTAGATGGTCATGATGCCCTTGCTCGTAAGCCCGTCTCGAACCGTATCGTAATAGCTACCGCCAGAGCAGCCTGTAACTGCTCCGTAACAAATCAAAACTCTGGCAGTCAGCGGTGTCCACCCCTCTTCTAACCCCACATCTCCCACAAGTCTAGATGACGACAATCGTGTCCCCTGTGCGCACTCTCGCGTTCGAATTCGGCGCCGATTCTGGGGAGATCAGCGGAGATAGAGAAACAGTCACTCACACCACGAATTCTGGCTTCCGATTGAAACAACTCATCCCAATTCGTTCACGGCTCTCCATGCCTGAGCTACTGCACTTTTTCAAAGCCCGCGCGCACATGGATAGGTTCGCCGGGTGCAGGGATTCGGGCTGAAAAGATCTTCGATTGTTTCGGTGCGTAGACATACAGCCAGTCGTTCTCATGCTCGACTTGAAACCCTTGCTCCAATGAGAGCCCCAGCAAGTTCTTGATGAGCATCTTGTTAACATTGCGGTGCCCGACTACCAAGGCGTGGCCGGAACATAGAACTCGTTCTTGGAGGTCCTGCGTGAGCAGACGAACTCGCTCATCTACCATAACCAGGCTTTCGCCACCGCCTGGCAGGATGACGTTGACCTCGTCATCCAGGAAGGCCTGGTAGCAATCCCGGGAAAACTCGTCAGAAAAGTCATCCTTGTGTTGCCCTTCGAAAATGCCCAATTTTACTTCGTTGAGCTCGGCCTTCTTTTCTAAAGCTATATTCTTTTCGAGACTGAGAGGGATGGCTGTCTGTATCGTCCGCTGTAGCGTGCTGCAAACAATTCTGTCCAGGGAAATCGGATTGAGCAGAAAGAAGAGATTCTTCCTTTGGTCGAATCCCTTCATGGTCAAGGGGCGGTCTTGCTGCCCTTGAATGATCCTTCTCTCGTTCCAGTCAGTTTCTCCGTGCCGAGCGAGCAGAAGGCAGTTCTCGTCGAGAGCCCGTAGAAAGTCTTGCAAGGAAGAATAGGATTGGGTTTCCATTGGTCTTCCTATGTATCACTGGCCACGTGTGACAGTGTCGATATCTTCCACATTCGAAACACAAGATTGATGGCAAGGAGGATAGTCATGGTGATAACGAACCACTCAATTATCGCCGTCTGACCATCTATGAGGTAGAAGAGAATTGCCAGGCTGAGATACAAGAAACGCGTATCGCTGCCGGCACACAGCAAGCTAAAGACACGCTCGTGCTCATTCTTCTCATAGTTCCTGTGATAGACGGAACGATACTTCTCGGAAGAGGCCGTGAGGAGGAAGACCATCCCCATGTAACCGAAAAACAAAGTCCCCCACTGGAGGCTAGTGGTACTTTCCGGCATGGAGAAAAGCACTCCCGCAAAAATCAAGAACTCGGCACATCGGTCGGTCATCGTGTCGTAAAAGTCACCCAGTTTACTGCCTGACTTTGTCAGTCGGGCTACCTCGCCGTCTACACACGACCATAAACCAAACAGCTGAATCAAAAGAATGCCGGCAATATAATGCTGCTGGGACAAGCTCCACGCAGCGAGAATCGCAACGAGGAAATCGATCCCGGTTGCAGCATTGGCGGAGATCCCCCTGCGTACACAGAATGTTGAAATGTAGAGCGATATCCTGCGCTGCACCACATAGCAGTACATGCCATCGCTTGCTTTCTTGGCAAGCTGCGGGTAGGCGGCGTCTCGAGACAGCGTGCCGCCGTCCGAGGACTGGCTTTGTTCTGGCACCTGTTGATCTGGTGCTGACTTGGACCGTTTCAAGTGTTCTCCCTCAGATATGCCATGACATCTTCCAGGCGAAACCTTGTTGAAGGATAACCGGTCGGCTTGTATTGGCGATGATTCAATCCATGAAGCATGCAAGTCTCGAGGCAATCTTCGCCGTAGTACTCCTTGATGATCTTATCTGATAGACGAGGAACGCTGACCGTAAGATCCAGAAAGGGACGTCGCTCGAGTGGGAAGAAGTCCTCGATCGAGTATTTGAACTCTTCGGGGGGCAAGGTCATGATGCTCGACTGGATGTCTGGCTCCCAGATACCCAACCACGGGAATTTCCATGCTTGGCCTGGAATTGGTAGCCCCTGCTCAGAGTGTAGTCGGTATCCGCATCGTCTCTCCATGCCGCCCAGCGTGCGCATGTCGCTGTAAACGACATACCCCCGTTCTTCAAATCTCCGGCGGCATTTTCTCTCGAATTTGTCTGCGTCAAAGATAATGATGTCGAGATCATCGTCCCATGGAATGAAACCTTCATGGCGAATCCATCCAAGCAACGTGCCGAACATGATGCAGTAGTCCACACCTTCGGAAAACAGAATCTCGTCGGTGTCTCGTAGGTGTTGGAGAGCAAGTTCCTGCTCAGCGAAGAAACCAGTCTCTTTGAAGAGGCGGAGCTCATCTTCTCTGTCGGTTGTATCCATTGTGAATTTCTGTGTCTCAGGCTGGCGGCGCCAGGCTCTGGTGCTTGCGCGTTGCAACGATTTGACCCAGGACCTCAACGAGGGTTCTGTTCTCTTCCGGTGTGCGACTGGCGATGCGCAGGTATCTATCTGAGTCCGCCATAGTCTTCCCATGGCAATGTTTGATGTAGATATTGTGTTCCACGAACAACTGGCGAGTGACGTCAGGGCCGGTTGGCGAATGGTCGGGGAGACGACAGAAAATGTAGTTGGCATCCGGTTTGTATGCGAGCAGACCTTCAATGGTGCAAAGTTCTTTGAAAAGAAGATCACGATCGGAGCGCACTTTGGCACAACTGATCTTGAACTCCTCACGGTACTCAGGAGCACTGCGCAGAAATGCCTCGGCCAGGCCGTTGAGATTCCAGATGGACACTCCTTGGCGAACTCTTTCAGCGAAGGTCTTGTTGGCGGTAAGCATGTACCCGATCCGCAGACCACAGATGCCGTAGGCCTTGCTCATGCTCTTGAAAATCACCAGGTTGGGATAGCTCTCGATTTCAGACTCTAACGAGAGTTGCTCAGGGTCCTCGGTGAAATCGACAAAGGACTCATCGACAATCAAGATGCAGCCATGTTTAGCCAGTTTTACCAGCAATCGGATAAGATCCGCCCTTGGCACGAGCAGTGAAGTTGGGTTATTGGGCGATACGACCACCGCGACGTCGGCACCGCAGCGAATCGCTTCTTCCGCGAACTTATCGACATCCAACTGAAACGAAGGCAGGTCAAGGTGAAATTCAACGACGCGTTCCGCCGGCGCCGCATTGATATATTCATTAAAAGATGGCACTGGAACGATCAATGTCTTGGCGAGGTGGCCTGAGACAATCTTTATGAGTTCTGAAGCGCCGTTGCCCACAACAATGTAATCGGCTGGTTGATCGATGATCTTGCCCACCATCTCGGCCAGCGCACTCTGGGCGACGGGATAACTCAAGACAAGTTCGCGAATCTGATGGGTCAGCTGTTCGAAAAAACGTGCTGGCGGAAAATAGAGGTTGTAGAGGTAGGCATGGTCAACGAATCGATACTGCCAGTAACCACCGTGCAGGGACGATATCGTCTCGTATAGTTGCTCTCTGGTGGCCGTATTGTTATCTGCCATGCAGATTCAAGCCTTTCTTTGTGACTGTCGAAATGTTTGAACTCATGGCAGCACTCCTCGGATCAGTACAGTCAGCGGTTATACCACCGGCACTTGTCGCTGTGGAATTCTGAAGTTCGACTCTCTGGAAACCAGGGGAGAGCTGAGTGTCTACTTCTCTGATTTCAGTTCGTGCGAACGTTTTCTGAGCGCACCGGAGGTCTTCGAGCGTATCAATCTCATACCAGCAGTGCTCGTCAAACAAGACAGGGTGAAAGTTCAGGCGACCCTCCGACACCAGGTCTCTGAACACCGACTCGTAGTATTCGTTCACTCTTCCCTCAGAGACATACTGGTCGAGCCGTGCGACAACAAGTCGCCATGACGATTCGGAAAGGCTGCAGATATTGACGGTCTTGTATCTCTCTTCATTGGTGCTCGAGTTGGCACCGACGAAAAACGCGGAGACCCGATTCTCAGCCACGGTCACGGTCGTGCCGTTCATCCAAGGTAGTTGGCGAGAGATTGCGATTCGATCGGGGTACTTGAGAGCGTTCAGAAGCGGGGAGCCGAATACCAGGTCGCTCTCGATCAGCAGGAAGGGTTCCTTGATTTGGTCGCGCGCCAACCACAATGAGTAGAGATTGTTCGTTTCGGCGTATAGAGGACTTGAGACATACTCAATTATAAAGTCTGCGGCATGAACTTCGAGCCACCTTCGGATGCAATGTTCAAGGTGGCCAAGCACGAACACAAGACGCTTGAATCCTTGTTCACGCAGGTTGGCGACTAATCGCTCGAGAATCGACCGCCCATGTACCTCGGTTAGGCATTTCGGCATAGATTCCGTCAGTGGGTGAAGCCGACTTCCAGTACCGGCTGCAAGAATACAAGCCGTTGTGAGTTGAGTTTGTTGTCGAAGCTGGTAGTTCATCCATTAGGTCCTTCGCCAGTGTTTCCACTTGAGTTGGTGTGCACTTTTCAAAAGCTATAGCTCTTCGCTCGCTCTGTTGTCGATCTAATCGTTCGTAGCTCGATCACTATTGGATCCCATCGAGTAGCACTTGTTGCTCTTCAGCGGTCACGCCAACGAGTTCTGCAGAACGCTTGAACTGGCGCACATCGATGACACTTCGACGAACGGCCTCAACGGCCAGTGCCAGCAGTCTCGACCGAAACGCATCGCGCTTGGGGATCTGCTTGAACGTCCGCAGATCCAGTACTTTCTTGGTGCGCTCCACAGTTCCCTTGGCATCTTGGCTGGTGAGAGCGGCGACTTCATCGTCGCTCATGTAGCGTAGGTTGCGCAAACTGTGCGAGGTCAGGGCAGGGCTGACACCGAAGTAACAAGCGATCTGTGTCAGGTCGCAAGCGCCGATGGGCGTCGCTCCCTTGCGTCCGCGACCATCGACACGGACCGGTGGTTCGTCTGCATTCGGTCCGACAGGTTCCGAAAACAGCCTTTGAGTGGCGCCACTTGCGCGTCCCAGCGTGTCTTTACCGAGGCTTTGCAGATAACGACGAAGACCCGTCTCCGGGAGCAGGAACCTCCCCGCGAAAGCGGTAGCGCGAAGCTCTGAAAGTGAATGTCGTGCATCAGTACGGCATACGAGCCAACGGTGCCCATGGTCAAACAGTGCATGTGCGTAGCCGTGAACATATTGGAAGCGTCGCTCTTCCATCGACAGCGACTCGTTTACGACTACCAAGGTGCCCGTCTCCGAAGCCTGAAGGTAGAGGCTCGAGATGCCCTCGGGCAGACTTGCCTGCGTCGCGCGGACTCGCATCATGGCCAGTGTGTCGTCAACGTCTCGAATTGGGCTGTCACCGAGGTTCATCCGCCAGCGCTCTTCTTGGGCGGCCACGTATCCCTGGTGTGCACCTTCCCACCGAGTGCATGGCGCGCCGAATCCGTGGACAGGGGGACCCGCTGAGTACCCCTCGAGTCCGAGCGCCTTCTCGAGCAGCGTCAGCTCTCGGGAGAGAAGGACTGCCTCTCGAAGCCCTTTGAATGCGCTGGGATCAATCGAGAACTCCGGGACGGATTGACCCAGATCATCGAGCAGTTCGTCATCTTCTCGATCCTTGCGTGGCTCGGGAATCACAAGCAGGCTGGTAGGGCTGCATCCGTAGATCTTGGCCAGGCGACCGAGTTCCTCCGCCTGCACTTTCCGGTTTCCGAGTTCTATCTGAGCGATCGTGCTGCGCGAGGCACCGAACTCCTGGGCCACCTCGACCTGGCTCTTGCCATTGGCCCGCCTGAGTTCCCGGAGGTGCTCACCGAATAATTGAGCAGCGCTTGACACAGCAAATGTCCTCTCCTTGGGGGGGGCATCGCGGCGGTATTGGCAAATACCACCGAAGCACGGAAACTAACATCTAGGACGTATAACGTCAAGACGGTTTGATTTCCTAACACTAGCGGAGCCGTTCAAAGCCGTGCCCACACGCTCCTAACCCTTTGCTTCCCAAAGGTTTAGGAGGCGACAATTATGTCCCCTGTGCGAACTCTCGCGTTCGAATTGGATACAGATTCTGGGAAGATTCGTGGAGATAGAGAAACACTCACAGCGACCACGATCCTGGTGAGATCGTTCGTTTCGAATTTGCGTCCCTATCTGAGTCGTTGCAGAGCGTTCTGGGTGCGTTCGTGGAATTCCATGTCATTCCCGCTCCGGGCAAGGGATCTATCACCCCCAAACCACGCCCGGTGTAGACGCTCGCAGGCGCGATTCTCATTCCGTTTCGGCGCGACAAAATGATCCAGGAGATCCAGTTGGTCGTCGACTGGTACAACTCCCACAGACCGCACGCCGCGTAACTGATCGCATCCTCATCCCGACACTCGAACAGCTCATCATTCCGCTACCGTTCCGTCCATTCTCGAACACGGATAAGCGGTCATCGCGATCACTCAGCTTGTCCCCACGTTCACGTCGTCGATTCGTGTCAAAATGGCCGTCAATACTCGGTGGACCACTATCACGATTCGCTGAGATTGTTGCGGTGCCACACCACTTGTTGCGGGAAGGGGATTTCGATGCCGGCGTCTTCGAACGCCTTCTTCAGGCGTCGGTTCATCTCCCGCTCCAGGCCCCACTGCGAGCCGGGCTGGGTCTTGGCCTGAGCGCGTATCACCACGGCCGAGTCGCCGAGATCGGTCACACCGATGAAAGTGGGTGCCTCCATCAGCTTGCCCTGCAGCTCGGGATCGGCATACATCGCTGCTCCGACTTCGTTGCAGATGCGTTCGGCCAGGTCGATGTCGGTGTCGTAGCTCACACCCACGTGACAGCGGAAACGGGACCAATCTCGGGTCATGTTCTCGACCGTATCGATGGTACCGTTGGGGATGATCTGCAGCACACCCTCCGAGCTACGCAAGCGCGTTGAGCGAATATTGATTTGCTCAACCGTGCCTTCGTGGCTACCGATTTTCACCCAGTCCCCGACCGCATACTGATTCTCCACAAGAATGAAGAAGCCGTTGACCAGATCCCGAACCAGGTTTTGCGAACCGAACGAGAGAGCCAGACCAAGGATGGCCACACTACCGAGGAGCGGCCCGGTATCGATGCCAACCACATCAAAGGCGACCAGGGTACCCACAACGTAGATAGCGATCTTGCCGACACCTCTGAAAACGTCCGCGATCGTGTTTGCACGCTGCTCGATAGCACTGACGTGTTCGGTGTCGTCGTCGGCCACCACCTTCATCAGGGTGCGCGAAACGAAGCCCACTAGCCATAGCGCAAGTCGCCCGGCCACCAAGATCAGCAGCAGCACGCCTAACACACGGGGCGCCCGCTGCCGTGTTGTCGCGAGCGCCGCCTCAAACCAGCCGGAGAAAGCCTCGGCCTCCTGTCTCTCTCGCTCGATCTCCTCGTGCTTTTGATCCAGGTAGTTCGTCTTCGACTCAGCGAGAGTCACCTCGAACTCGATCGAGTGCTGACGCACCGCGCTGAGATGCAACTCCTGCTCGACCTTCTCCGCCTTGGTGGAAGACGCGTCGACAATGGGAAGCCACCGATCCGACCAATCAGGGTCGGAACTGAGGAGCTGCGCCTTGGCGAGGCGGTGCTCCTCGTGGGCCAGCTCTACGTCTCGTTCCAGGGCGCCCTGGATGATCACGCTCGACGCGGCCTGCTGCTTGACCAGCTTCAACTCGAGACGGGCCACCGCGCGCCGCTCACTGTGGAACTCCTGGCGGAATCGCAGTTCTTCAATGTGCGCGGCTCTCTCCTCGAAGGGCGTTGCGCCTACGGAAGGCACCCGCGCAGCCTGCTTGGCCCCCCGCTGCGCAGCGGATCCCATTGTGCTTTCCAGCCGCTCCTCTACCGAGTCGCGCTCCGTCTTGATCGCGGTGAGGTAGGCATCCTGGTTCGACACCTTGCCCTCGGCGAGGGCGGCCCAGTCGCTTGCAGCGGTCTGCCTGGCCGTCGCTTCCGCACGCTCTTCGGCCCCGGCAGCCGTCGTTGCCCACTCGCTGTAAAGGGGTTCCACCTCGGCAGCAGCCCGACGTTGCTTGATCCAGTGTTCTTGCCACTGCCGGTTGGAGATCACTTTTCGATCGAGCAGCTTCAACCGATCGCGGAGAATCGGGGTCAGTTGTGTACCGGCATTACTCAAATCCGGAAAATCACCCAGGCTCACGAGCGCTGGCGGCGTGAGGATGGCCTCCAGCCAGTCCCGCTCAGCGGCCTCGATGCGTTGCACGAGGTCAGAAAGTGAGTCAGGAGTGTCCTGCGCCGAAGAGATCCCCGGCGCAAACAGCATCAGGATGACGAACAGACAGCGAATGGAGATCATGGGCTCGAATCTACACACAAGCGCATGTGGCTCGCCAGAATCCGGGATTCCTGTGGAGGTCCAGCGATTCCTTGGGCCTCCCGCACAGAAGCCAGCATACCAAATCTTCATCACTTATGATGCAATTAGAGCCTAAACTTGTGAGGTGTTCGAAGGGGTCGAAACGAGGTCCGTGGGGGTGGAAGAAGCGCGTCAAGCGTGTGCTGTTTGTTGTGATCTCGCTCGGTGCGTTGGTCCACCGAAACTGAAACGGATATTCGGCGCACATCTCTGTCACCAGGAGCACGTCCGAGGACCGGCCTCCGCGTCGGCAATCTCGACGCTTGGCAAGTGGATCGACGAGGCAGCCAAAGCAGCTGGCAAGTAGGGAGTCCGTTTGATCGCTTCTCTAACGAGACATCTGGCGATCGCTCGGTGGCCGACCACGATCCCTGTGAGATCGTGGTCGGGGATGCGGAGCTACGGATCAGCGCTAGAACCTCGTGATCTGCGGAGGGCTAACTAGTAGGATGGAGGTTCATGCGTTGGACGTCGGTGACCATCTAGATCGAAGGAGCAGCAGCCATGGCCAATAAGGGCAACAAGGACAAGAAGCGCGAGGCACAGAAAAAGCCCACCCTGACTCTGAAGGAAAAAAGAAAGTTGAAGAAAGAAAAGAAGAAGTAGTAGCGGCCCTCATGAACGACCTCCCCTCGCGACGTTCATTCATCCACTCCGTGGGCCTCGGTATCACCGCACTGGGGCTGACCGGAACGACTCTCGGTCAAGATAAGAAGATTCAAGGCTTCGATGACACTGCGGCCGAAGCCGACTTATCGAGAGAGTGGAAGCCTGTTTCCGACCGCAAGATCCGGGTCGGTATCGTCGGATATGGGGCCTGCAGTTTTGGCGCGGCCTTCAGCTTCCAGGAGCATCCAAATGTCACGGTGGCGGCTGTTAGCGATCTGTTCGAAGACCGGCGTGCCGCCCTGGCCCGGGCCTGCCGCTGCGAAAAAACCTATCCATCCCTCGAGGAGATGATCAAGGACGACAGCATCGAGGCGGTATTCGTGGCCACTGACGCCCCAAGCCACGCCCGGCACTGCATCGACGTCCTCGAGCACGGCAAACACGTCGCTTGCGCCGTGCCCGCCACTTTCGGTTCCCTGGAAGACGCCGACAAACTGTTTGAAGCCGTCAAAGCAAGCGGCCTCAATTATATGATGTTCGAGACGTCCTACTTCCGTTCCGACTGCTATGCCATGCGGAAGATATTCAAGGCTGGAGGATTCGGTAATCTCATTTACTCCGAGGGTGAATACTATCACTACAACGTCGGCGCAGTCCCGTCTTACAAGAACTGGCGGGTCGGTCTCCCGCCCCAATGGTACCCGACTCACTCGAACGCCTACTATACGGGCGTTACTGGAGGCAGTTTCACCGAAGTCTCCTGTCAAGCGATGCCCAGTCTGCTCGAACGTCTGCAGCCGCAGAACAACATCTACAAGAATGCCTTTGGCACAGAGATCGCACTGCTCCGCACCAGTGACGGCGGCACGGCGCGCATGGCGGTGAGCTGGGACACTCCAGGCGACCATGGAGAACGAGGCAGAGTGCGCGGACAGCGAGGCTCCTTCTATGGCAAATACCAGGGCCTGGAAAAGAAGCTGCCCGACGTCACGCCGACCCCTTTGCCTCCCGGTGTTACCGCTGGAGGCCACGGCGGTTCGCACGGACGTCTCATGAACGAATTCGTCCACTCGATCCTCGAAAACCGAAAACCCCTCATCGACGTCGCCCAGGCGCTCAACCTGACCGTAGCAGGAATCGTGGCTCACCTGTCCGCTATCAAGGACGGTGAACTCCTGAAGATTCCTCA
>DCAA01000034.1:23118-50306 GCA_002311345.1 Planctomycetes bacterium UBA1146
TACAAGTTCTGGTGAGACACAGCAGGTTCGTCACTGAGGCCGGACGCACCTGCTCGAATGGAACGCTGGCTCACTTCCCCACCGGCAGGATCTTCGTCATCGCGCGTCCCCTGAGAATGAGTTCTCCTCAGCTCACGATTGCGTCTTGCATCGCTATGGTTGCGCTGCCGCGCTGCGAACATAGTCTCTCGGCCTGGCAACCGATTTCTCGCTGTTTCCAAGTTCTTCTGCAGCGAGAGCGGCCGCTATTGCGTAGATGGAATCCGGGTATTTGTCGGCGATCCTGGCCAGAGACTTCTGGATCGATTTCACCGTGCGATCGTCACGTGGCTGCTTCGATTTCGCCTCGAACTTGCCGAGATTCTCGATGTATCGATAGAACTTCTTGCCCGCTGCGATATCCGTTCTGGTCTCCGAGGACTTGAGCTGCTGTGCCAGATCGCCCGCTGCAGAGTCGTAGATATCGATTCCAGCGTACTTCTTGTGTAGATCAGGAATGATGAGACTCAGCGCATACACATCACCGACCTTCTTCAGCGCAGTGACATCCGTGACCACAGATCTCAGATCGTCCATCAATTCTGCCTCGACGACGCCAAACACGAGCGCTCGGTTCTCGGCGATCTCGCTGCCGACCCCGGTGGCATCGTCCTCGGCGAGTTGTTTCTCGAGCTGCTTGAGACACAGATAGGCTGCCACATAGTCTTTTTTCTTGAGCGCTTGATAAGTCGGTGTCGTGACTTCATCCAGGTAGGGCTTGAGTTTCTTGAAGCCGATACTCTTGGTGCCCAACAGCTCGGCCATCGACTGACCCATCGCCTCACCGATGTCCATGTAGGTCTCGGCATTGCCACCGTAGTGGCTGTTGGAGGCGCCCCCATGACAGAATGGCTTGCTGTAAACGGTGGCGACGTTGCCCTTGAACTGCTTGTACTTGCCCGTCCTTCCGTCGACCGCGAGCTGGGCATCGAGTATCTGCCCTTCCGCACCACCGGCGCCTTTGCCGGTCTGGCCGAGAGTGGCACAGACGAATTTCGCGTTCGGCGCACCAAAATCTCTGCGCAGTTGCTCGATCAACTGAACCAGATTCTGCTCGTAGCGGCTGGCATGTGCGGCGTTGTAGCGATCCTTGTCGCCCTGCCACCAGAAGAATCCCGCGACCTCGTACTTCTTCGCACCAGGGTAATATCTGTCCAGCTCAGCCAGCACTTTCTTCGCGTTGGCAATATCGCCGTCGTACTGCATGCCGGCGTACCATCCGATCGGCTCGGGCGTTTCCCCCTTCTTCCACTTGTCAGGCGAATCCTTGTACCCGGCATAGATCATGCCGTCTTGTTCGAACTGTTTGGAGCCCGGCGGCAGCAGGTCCCAGCCGAGACTGCGGTTGCCGATGCAGCTCTTGAGGATGAGCACCGGCGCGTCGATGACCTGCCCCACGTGATGCCCGATGCCGATCTCGGGACCGATGTTGCTGTTCGTGATGGTCATCCACTCGTTGTTGAAGGCCCTCATGTTGCCGGTGCCGCTCCCCATGACGCGCGCATTGCGAAGGTCCTTGCGCACGGTCCAGTTGCCAGCGTCGTCGACGAGGTAGGGGTACTTTCCTTTCTCCTTGACCGCGTGCGTCAGGGAGCCCGGCTTGTCAGCAGCGCCGATCTTACCAAAGCCCAGCATGTTGGACTGACCCAGCAAAATGAACACCTGGACCGGTTTGGCCATGTTCGCAGGCTTGCCATCGGGATCGGGCAGTGGCTTCGGAGTGTCTGCGACAAGAACGGAGAAGGTCAATACCGTCATCAATACAGCGGTCAGGGTTAAAACGGTCTTTGCCCGAGTTCTGGCGTCCATGAATCGCTCCTTTATGAGGAATTAGCGTGGTGATTGTCGCCTGTTCGAAGCATCGGCTCAATCCCGGACCCTATCTTCGACCTGGCCTGAAGGCTCTCCTGAATGCTGAACTCCCCCCGACGATCGGCAGTTCGAGCGAAGTGGCATCGAGATCGACGCTCAACTCGGTGCCCGCTTCGGGCCACAGCGTGAAATCTCGATCGCTCGAGAAGATCATCAATCCGAGGCGTTGGCCGACGGGAATGATTTGATCGTCCGGTTGCAACTCGAAACTCAACTCGTAGAACTTGCCCGGTTCGAGCGGCTCGCTGTCGGTCAACGATTCGTGGTTTTGCGGATCGGCCCAACCTCGGGTGACGATGTTGCTGGTGATCTTTTTACTCGATTCATCCCACGGCAGTGACACCAGCCAGACGGACAGATTTACCGCTGGTTTGCTACTGGCGAGGCTGATGTTGAGACGGGCAAGTCCCGACAGATGCAGTGGCGCAGTCAGTTCAGGCGTCGTGAACAGCAGCCGATGCTCCGACTGCTCGGCTCGGGCGAGCTGCTCGCCGCTGTGCGAGACGTCGTCGATGAGTGTCGCGACACCCTGTTTGCCACGGCTCGATGGTACCAGCGTGCCATTTCCCCCATCGCTGGGTCGCGGATGGAGCGTAACTTTTCTCGCCTTCGGATTCGGAAAGTCGGCATAGGCAGTCGGCTCGCTGCGATCATCATCCTCACGAACGATCCACGCCTTGGGGCCGTTCTCGACCCCGTTTTTGACGCCGTAGAGATAGCGGCTGAACCAGCGGTTCATCATCTCCATCGGCGGCTGGCCGCCGTGCCCACCCTGGTGGTAGTAAATCTGAGCGGGGATGCCCTTGGCGCGAACCGCCTCGTAAATGCGCCAGCTATGCTCTGGCATCACATTCCAGTCATTGAAGCCATGAGCCATCAACATCGCGGCTTTCATCGGTTTGAGGTCGTTGATGTAATCACGTCCGGCCCAGAACTCGTTGTAATCGCCGGTGACACGATCGAAGCCTTCCAGCATCTCCTGGTCGCGCACATTGCAATCGCAGAAATCACGTCGCTCCGGATAGCCACTATTGATCCAGTCATACAGAACGTCGATGTCCTCACCCATATAGCCCCCCGGATGCCGGATGAGGCCGTGGGATCGGTAATAGTGGTAATAGGAGGTGTTGGGTGCGATCGGGATGATCACTTCCAGCCCCTTCACACCGGTGGTGGCGGCAGCCAGTGGAATCGTGCCATCGTAAGAGGTACCGGTCATTCCCACCCTTCCCGTACACCAGCTAGCGACCACTTGTTCGTCACCATCGGGAGTCGTGTAGCCGTTGGCGCGCCCGTTGAGCCAGTCGATGACGGCCTTGGGTCCCAGCGACTCGTTGTCGCCACCGACCGTCGGGCAGCCTTGCGAAAGACCGGTACCCGGAGACGCCGAATGCACCACGGCGAAGCCCCGCGGCACCCAGCGCTTGATCTGACGCTCCGACATCAGTGGCCGCTTACTCTGATGTTCCATCCGGGGCGGAGTTTCGTGCATCGGTGGCTTCGCGCCAACTTCATGGCGTGGGTCCCAGAAGTACTTCTTGTCGTTCGAGCCGGTTCCAGAGAAGTAAGGGCTGGACTCGTAGATCACCGGGACTTTGAGACCTTCCGTGTCGGTCTGGCGCTGTCGCGTGACGTCGACGTGCATGCGGTCGAGTTTGCCATCGCCATCGGTGTCGAACGTGGTCTCCACCCATAGATCGTGCTGGATCCACTGTTCAGAGTCACTGAATGCGTCGACCACCTGGGCCTGGCCATCGGCGAAAACCGCTCGCGCTGGCTTCGACTGTTGCGTCGCGGTCGTTGCTTTCGGCACATCTTCGCAGTGCCCTGCGGTAAGTTGGAATCCGAGCAGTGCGAGAATGTAGAGGGATGCAAGCGCTCTGTTGCAAAACGAATCCATGTTGCTGACTCCCTGATCATCGACCTTCGGTAATAGTCACTCAAGATTGCCGTTTTTGCGATGACCTTCTACAAGATCCTGAGCCCTGTACTCGGTTGGTGAACCGGATCCGGGTTGTACCGGTGCTCCCTGGTTCCCGAACTTGCCCCTTACCGGTCTACCACCCCATCTGCGAGGGCACGAAAGGCTCCGAAGTGCCAACCGTACTCTTGACCCTAGGCCCAATCCGGCTGACCATCCCGGACGGATGATTGATCGATCCCATCCAAAAAAACCATCGCCGAAGGAGCCACAAATGTCATCGCGTCCTTTGACCCTACCACTGATTCTCGTTCTATCACTCACCTTGCTCACATCCGATGCCCTCGAGGCGCAAAGGGGACAGTCGGCAATCCAACCCGGTGTTGTCTCCGGTATCGAATGGAGTGAAGACGGCAAATTCCTGACCTACACCAACCAGGGAGAGCGTCATCGTTACGAACTGGCAACCGGAGAAACAGAATCTCTCGGTTCCGCAGAAGATGAGCCGCGCACCCAGAGGCGTAGATCGCGTCGATCTCGCGGCGGCAGCGGCCTGACCGGAACCTATGTCGGACGCCCCTCCCGCGGCCGCCAGTACACCCAGGTGGATTCCCCCAACGAACGCTGGGAGGCTCACTACGACAACTGGAATGTGGTGCTCGAGGAAAAGGAAACCGGGGAAAAGATCGCGGTCACCATCACCGGTAACGAGAATATCCACTACGGCACTGCCAGCTGGGTCTACGGGGAAGAACTGGGACAGAATCGCGCCATGTGGTGGACCCCAGATTCCCAGAAGTTGCTGTTCTACAAGTTCGATGACACCGATGTGCAACCGTTCCATCTGGTGAGAGGTTGGTCGAAGTTCAACACCACTCACTATCCGGAGTACTACCCCAAGGCGGGGGCGAAAAACCCGGGAGCAGAACTGTTTGTGTACGACCTGGCCAGCCAGGAGGTCACCCGGATCGATGTCGGCGGCGGTTCCGAGGAGTACATCTACAACATTCGCACTTCCCCCGATGGCGCCGTCATGCTGGTCAACTGGACCGACCGGCTGCAGCACCATCTCAAGGTGATGGCCATCGATCTCGAAACAGGAGACGGCCGCCTGGTCGTCGAGGAACGCCAGGAGACCTGGCAGAGCAACAGTCCTGGCATGAGATACCTGGCCGACAACCACCGCTTCATCTGGACCACCGAGAAGAGCGGTTACACCCATTACGAATTGCGAGATCTCGACGGGAAGTTGCACAACTCGATCTCTTCGGGTGATTTCCAGTCGTCAGGTATCCAGTTCGTCGATGAGGAGAGTGGCCAGATGGGGTTCCTCGGCTACAACTCGCCGAAGAATCCCTACTACATGCAGTATCACCTCGTCGATCTCGACGGCACCGATCAGCGTCGTGTGACGAGCCTCGATTTCCACCACTCCAATTTCCATCTCTCCCCCGACAAGAAGTGGCTCGTCGCACAGTACGAGGAGGTCAATACCCCTCCCAGTACTGCCCTCTACAGCACCGATGGAAAACTGGTCGCAAAACTCGCCGAGGGAGATCCGTCCTCCGCAGCCAACATCGCGGAGATGTTCAAGTTCCGATCCAACGATGATCGCTTTGACATCTACGGAATCCTCTACAAACCGACCGACTTCGATCCTGACAACCAGTACGCCGTCATCAATGCCCTCTACGGTGGTCCCGGATCCAACGAGATTTCAGCTCGATATGTCTCCACTCCCCGCTCGGAGAACAATCGCGGCTACCTGGTGGTGAAGGTCAACAACCGTGGCACCGGCAACCGCGGCAAGGCATTTCTCGGAGCCGCCTACCTGCGTCTCGGTGACATCGACATCCAGGATCATGCCGATGCGATTCGCATGTTGCGCCAGCGGCCCTACGTGGACGGTTCACGGATCGGCATCGTTGGCTTCTCCTATGGTGGATACATGTCAGCGATGGGGATTCTCAAACATCCGGACGTGTACGCCGCTGCTGTCAATGGCTCCGGTGTCACCGATTGGCGTCACTACGACACCATCTACACCGAACGCTACATGAGCACCCCACAACTCAATCCCGATGGATACGATATCGGTCGAGCAACACGTGAGGACTACGTCGAGAATTTCAAGGAGGCGGGCGGTCAGATGTTGATCCTGCACGGCATGGTCGATGACAACGTCCATCCCAATAACGCTTTTCAATTGATCGATGCACTCGACAAGGCGGACGTACCTTACGAGAGCCGCTTCTTTCCCAACAATGGACACGGCCTCGGACGTGGTGCGAGCCGAACGCAGTGGGAGTTCTTCAACCGCGTATTGAAACCGGAGTTCCTGGGAAGAAAAACAAACCTCTAATCACCAAGCGAGAGCCAGTAACAAGTACCCTGACCCTTCTCACGCTTCACTCCTTCGCCGAGACGGGTACACTGGGTGATGATCGGAGGAGTCGAAATGGTTGTGCGTAATCTAACTCTGATGCTGGTGTTTTCCCTTCTTTTGCCCGGATTCCTGCAGGCAGAAGAAGGAGACCAGACGGTCGGTTGGTTCCATGGCCAGCCATCTTCTTTTGGCGGATACAGTTTCTTTGCTCCGGGCCGCTCCAGCACCACCTATCTTGTCGACGAAATCGGCCGTGTAGTCCATTCCTGGCCGAGCGCTTTCAACCCCGGCAACGCGGCATACCTGCTCGAGGGGGGAGAGATCCTCAGAGCCGCACGAATCCCCGGCAACCTGCCCATCTCTGCCGGAGGTGTGGGAGGTCGAGTCGAACGAATCGCCTGGGATGGAACGCTTTTATGGGAGTTCGAGTATTCCAGCAATCTGGTGCAACATCATCACGATGTCGAGCAACTCCCTAACGGCAACGTGTTGCTGATCGCCTGGGAGTTAAAAACCGAAGCAGAAGCGCTCGCCGCCGGCCGCGATCCATCGATGCTCACCGCCAACGAACTGTGGCCCGACCACATCATCGAGATCGATCCGACCGGAAATAGTGGCGGCATCATCAGATGGGAGTGGCACGCCTGGGATCATCTCATCCAGGAACTGGACCCGACTCGCGACAATTTCGGTGTCGTCGCTGATCATCCCGAAAAGATTCACCTCAATTATGATGAGGGCAGCCCGAATGCTGACTGGTTGCACTTCAACAGCGTCGACTACAACGCCGAACTCGACCAGATCATAGTGAGTGTCCCGACCTTCGCCGAGGTCTGGATCATCGATCACAGCACCACTACCGCCGAGGCAGCCGGTAGCACCGGTGGCACCAGCGGGCGCGGCGGTGATCTTCTCTATCGATGGGGAAATCCACGTGCGTATCAGGCCGGAACCATCGCCGATCAGGTTTTCTTCTTCCAGCACGACGCCGAGTGGATATCACCCGGGCTGCCGGGAGAGGGCAATGTCATCGTCTTCAACAACGGAGTAAACCGTCCCGGCGGCAATGCATCATCCGCTGACGAGTTCAGCCCACCCATCGATGCCAATGGCGATTACATCCTGACACCGGGTTCTGCCTACGGGCCCAGCGATCTGGAGTGGACCTACATGGCCCCCGTTCCCGGAGATCTGTTCGGCCGCATTCTCGGTGGAGTCCAGCGACTATCCAACGGCAACACCCTCATCTGCGATGGTGCTCACGGAATTTTCCTCGAGGTCACCGAAGCAGCAGAGGAAGCGTGGCGTTACGTCAACCCTGTCGGTCCAGGTGGACCCTACGACCAGGGAGAAAGTGTCCCCAGTAGCCCCAATGCTTCCGACAACACCGTCTTCCGCGTCCACCGTTTCGACGCCTCGGCACCGCAACTCGCCGGTCTTGATCTGACCCCGGGAGATCCCATCGAGGGCTATCCCACCCTCGGTGATTTCGACAGCAGTGGCGCCATCTTGATGCTCGATCACGACTGCTTCAGCGCCGTCTTCACCGGTCCGTGCCCCACCGCGCCTTGCCCCGACACCATCTACGGCAGCGCCATGGCTTTCTACGGCGATTTCGACTCCGACGGTGATGTCGACTGCGACGACTGGGATAGCTTCGTGTCTGTTTGGGACGGTCCCCCGACAACCCCTCCTGACCTCGCCGCCTGTAGTAGTTCCGGCGAACCGGAGTTCATCCGTGGCGATGCCAATCAGGATGGGACCATCAACATCGCCGATGTCGTGACGATCCTCGGCTACCTGTTCCAGGGGCAAGGTGCAGCGTGTTTGCTGAGCAACGATTCCAACGACGACGAATCCGTCGACATCAGCGATGCGATCGCTCTGCTTTCATTGCTGTTTGGAGGTGGCATGACATTGCCACCCCCCTATCCCGACTGCGGCCCTGACGGAACTCCTGGCGGTGGACTCTCGTGCGAGATACTGCCCGTCTGTCCCTGACGGAGGAGGTTCTTGGTCATCGAACGGGAAGTTCTGGTGGTAGGAGGCGGACCGACCGGTTCCGTCGTCGCAACATTGCTGGCGCAGTGGGGACGTGATGTGCTGCTCATCGGCGATGGTGGTCGCGAAGGTGGATTGCCGATAGAAACGGTGGTTCCGAGCGCAGCCGATACCCTCGAGCGATTGGGGCTCCAGGATGCCCTCGGATCCTGCGCAAGCCCCGGACCGCTGCGCCATGGCCGGTGCTGGTCGAACCCCACCCTCGAACTCCAAGATGTGCACCAAGATGAACGTGGCTGGCGGTTCCGGCGTCCCGATCTCGATCTGTGGTTGCGTGACAGAGCACGCCACACCGGGGTCGAGGTGATCGAAGGCGCTCGCGCCCGTGGAACTCTCTGTCCGTCCGGGGGCGGCGAGGTGTTGTTCGAGCAAAACGGGGAATCGTTGGTGGTCGATGCCAGACTCATCATCGCGGCCACCGGTCGCTCGAGTGGTCCTCCGCTACTACCGGTGGCAACGCGGCATCGTTTGCCGGAGATGATTGCCCTCAGTGCCATCGTCGACTGCGGTGACACGGATGAAGATGCTTCGGTGATCGAGGCGGTCGCTGAGGGGTGGATCTGGTGGCTTCCCTTCGGCGATGGGCGTGCCAGCGTGGCACTCTTCTGCGACCCGTCAGAGGTTCGTGCCCGAGGCCGAGAAGAAGTGTGGAAGTCGGCTCTGAACCAATCGCAGGGAGCCGCTCGAGGGATCGATGCAACCCCCACGCGGGGTACCCTTGCCACGGCGAGGATCCATCAGAGTGACGGTGGTTTACTGATCGCAGGAGATGCCATCAGCGCCATCGATCCCCTCTCCAGCCAGGGGCTGGAGAAGGCGCTCGTCTCGGCCGAGGAGACCGCCCTGGCAGCTCAGACAACATTGCTCGAAGATGCCGACCTGGAAACGATGGTCGATCAGCGCCAGCGCTGGGAGATGCGACTGTTTCGCCTGCACCGGCACCAAGCAGTGGCTCTCTATCACGCCGAGACCCGCTTTGGTGAGCATCCATTCTGGGCAGCACGGCACCAACTGGACGCTGACTCGATCCAGGTCGCTACCCGGCCCACCGGTCGACTGACACCGGCTGCAGAACTGACGGAAGAACCTCGCTGGATCCGCACCGGAAATCGATTGGCTCCACGCCCCGGAATCCGCCTTTCCCACAGCGATGAGGAGTCGATCGACCAGGTCGGCCAGGTGCCGACCGGTGTACTTCTGGACCTGATCGGAGACGAGTTGCCGATGCGGGAACTGCAGCAGCGCGCAGCCGGCATTCCGGCACTCATCGACCAGTCTCCCGCTTCTCTGGCGCAGATCCTCGGCGAGATGTGCCGTCTCGAATTGCTCATCGAGAACTAGCCACCAGCGGCGAGGAAACCGGTCAAGTTGGCGGCGGCAAGGCTCACCCCGGACAGATTTGCGCCACTGGGCAGTCCCGGTAGATCGCGCGGACGCCCCGAGGCGAACCACACCTTTTTATCTCCGTGGGGCCGCTGCTGCGGGTGCGATCGCGGTAGTGAATCATCGACGAGAACCCCGTAACAGCTGTGAAGAGCACCTGGATAACATGCCAGTTCGCCGATGGCCGCAGGAGCCACGACACCGATGCCCGCTTCCGATGCCCGCTCGAGCATCTTCTCCAGATCGTCGCAACGAGAAGGCCGCGTCGTGCCGAGACTGAGGTTGATCCAGTCCACTCCCTCATCGATGGCGTGATCGAGCGCCTCCAGTAAACGAGGAAAGGGACAGCGGGGTTGATCACGGAAGATCCTCAGCGACAGGATGGTGCTACCGGGAGCCAGGTCGAGGATGGCAGCGGCAGCGCAGGTGCCATGACCGAGCAGGTCACCCGGCTCCGGATCGTCTTTCCAGTCTCCTGAATCATCGATGGCAGGTCCGTGGATGATCTGGCCTTGATCGCGGATGTGCGGATGGTTGCCGTTGACTCCGCTGTCGAGAAGCGCGATGCGAACAGTCATTGCCAGACGAGATGGAGACTTCCCTCCAGTTCTCCATCCATCTCCACCGTCTTGAGATACTGATGCTCTCCATCGTAGATCACCACTTCATGACCTCGTCCAACGAGATAGAGTTTCTTGCCGTCTGGGGAGATACCGGAGAATCCCAGTCCATTGCGCACCGGTACGCGGGTCTCGAGGATTTTCGAACCATCTTCGAGACTGAAATTGACCAGTGTGATGATGGGATCGACGCCGTTTTGCTGTCCCCCGCGCCCTCCGCTACTGCCAGTCCCCATCGCAACTTTACCATCCTGGGTGATGAAGAAACGCCAGGATGAGAAGGGAGGACCCCACTCCTGCCGTTCGATCACCTCCATCGAGGCGAGATCGAGTTCGACGACACCACCGATTCGACGATGGGTGTGGACCGGATCGGTCATCGTGTAGAGCAAGCGGTAGCGATCTGGTTTTTGATGGTGGTAAAAATCGTTGCGGCCCCCGACCTGTAGTCGACCCATTCCGGAATAGAGCGGAGTGGAGAGATCGATCTTGCCGACCTCTTTCAACGTCTCGGGATCGATCACCTGAAAATCGCGGCCGAAAACATGCCAGAACTTGCCATCGGGGCTGATCTGTGCTCCACGGCGAATGGCCGAGGGAAGTTCCTCCATCCGCTTGATCACCTTCTTCTCCTCGGTGTCGTAGAGGAGCCACTGCGACTTCTCGATCTTGTAGTGATCCGGCTCCAGCTTGACGCGGTCGATATTGACGTACCACTTCTTTCCACCGGGAATCTCGCGCACATCATCGACCCGGATCAACCAGCCGGTCTCGGTGAAATCATGCTCCTCGATCACCTCGTTGGCGATCAGATCGAACACCTCGACCTTGAACTTCTTGGCGGTGATGAGAAACGCGCGGGTCTCGTCGTGAGAATAGGTGATGCCGTGACATATGCCGTGCTTGGCCTGGATGCGCGCCACTTCCTCGTCCTTCTCGATGTCGTACTTGACCAGGAAATCGGGCCACATCCTGAGCCAGAAGTAGGCCTTCTTGGCGGCGGGGGGATCGGGCTCGGCTTGCTGGGCCACGGCGATCAGCGGAAACAGCATCCACAGCAGTAACAGGCAGCGTTTCATCGACAACCTCCTAGGGGAACACCAGGTCGATGGAGGACCAGTCCTGAACGGGAGCGCCGCATGATCGAGACCAGTCGGCAAAGTTGGTGAGCGCATCGGGAACCTGAGCCGGCCAGTAACAGGAGTGGTAGCAATCGTAGAGGTCTCGTTCGATGGGGGTGCAGAGACCGTAGGTCCCACCGCCACTATCGACTTCCCAGCCGGGGGCCAGCTGCGTACTGCAGCCGAACGGAATCCTCTCAGCGAGCGGGCCGACCGAGTCCTGGGCACCGGCATACCGCTCCTCGATCAGCCTCGCCTTCTGGTTGATGGCCCGGATGTGCTTCATCAGATCCCCTCGTTCTTCTCGACCACCGGCAACTTGGGAACCGGTCTCGATTCGTAATTCACGAGGAAATCCGGATTGCCCAGTGCGATCGTCGCGTAACTTCGTAGTCCAAGATCGGTCCAGGCACGGATCCAGTCGCAGTAGTGCAGGTTCGGGGCTGTAGGATCCTTGTAGCGAACATACGCCTCGTGATAACAGCCGCCACTGCAATGGGGACGGGCAAAGCACTTGTGGCACGCCAGCTTGTTCGAGATGTGAGTGCTGTCGAGGAACTCGCGCCGTTTCTTTTCATCGATTCCATCGTCGATGGTGCCGAGGCTATGCTCGCCCGATTCGACGAAACGGTGGCACAACCCCAGTTCCCCCTCGGTGGAGACCCCGAGCAAACCCAGTCCCGCACCGCACGGATGAGACTTGTTGATGCCCAGATGGATCTCCTGGATCAGATCGTGGAGGTTGGAGAAACCGTGTCTCTTGCCAGCGAGAGCCGCATCGACGTAGTCGGAGGACAACACCTCGAAGTCCCGAAGAATCGTGCCCAGATGTCCTCCATCGAGGGCGTACTCTCGATCCTCGGCGCTGGTGACCGGTGCAAAGCCGACCGAATCGAAGCCGATCTCATCGATCAGGTGGTGATAGGTCTCTGGCACCGGGGCCATCCCTGCAGTGAGCGTCACACGCGCCCCGATCGGCCGACCCTGGGGTCGATTCTTTTCGAGCAACTTGCGAATCCTCGGCAGGATGATCTCGTAACTTCCGCGACCACTCGAAAAGGTCCGGTGTCGATCCTGATCCCCCTTGTTGCCATCGATGCTGATGTTGATGCCGAACTTGTGTTCGACCAGAAAATCGATCACCTCGTCGCTCAACAGCGTCGCATTGGTGGTCAGAGAAAAGGAAACCGGCCTTCCCACTTCCCTCCCCCTACGGACTGCATGTTCGGTGGCAACCCGGATGGTGTTGAAATTGAGCAACGTCTCACCACCAAAGAAGGTGATGGAGACTCCGCTTCTGCCCTCGGAACTCTCCAGCAGGAAATCGACCGACTTGCAGGCGGTCTCTTCCGTCATCATCGGCAGTCGGGGTGTTCCGTCCGGTTTTTTCTGGTCGGAGACCCGATCTTCTCCGTACTCGTAACAATAGGTGCACGACAGGTTGCACTTGTTGGTGACATTGAGCACCAGCGTTGCCAGTGGAAATGGCATCGGCGGCGACTGCACGGGCGGTGCTGTCGGGGCACCGACCGGCTGTAGCATCCCCATCGCTGCCAGTTCGTCGAACGCTTCCCTGACCTCCGACTGACGCTCCGCTTCCAGGGTCTCGAGCCAGGGGCCCGGTTCCGCTCCTCTGGGATCGGAGAAGTTCTCGATGATCTCGGCTGTGACATCGTCGAGCTGCACCACCGCTGCAGTCGGGGTGACATAGGCAAACTGCACCCCGTCACTCTCGAATCGATGGAAGAGTGTCGTATGAAATTTCATCGCTGGTTCCATTCATAACGATCCCACTTGACGTAGATCGGCACCGTCACCAGCAGGTGACCGCGTGCCCGGAATTCTTTCTCGATCATCTTGGGAGGGCCATCGTCGGCAACGATCTCTACGGGTGGATCCTTCCGATCCGGATCGTCATCGTGCGAGTCTGGGCCAGAGTCTTCGTGTGAATCTTCGTCCGAGTCGCCGTTGGATTCGTCGTCAGAATCATCGTCTTGCTCTTTCTTGACTTCCTTACGCTCGGGAACGGTGAGGGTACAGGTTGCCACCACATAGACATCACCGATGTTGTTGGCGCTGAAACGGCGCTCTGGATTGGGACCATCGATGGCGGGTGTGAAGACCCCGGTCTCTTCATCGAGTTCCCCGACGAACTGGATATCGTCATCGCCGGGTCGGATCGGAAACTCCTCGAGGTGCCATTTCACCGCCACCGTCATCAACTCGACATCGTCATCGTTGTAGGGCACGCCGTCGGGGCCACGGTGGAATGCCACCGCCTCGAATCGTTCCAGTTGTTTGGGACGCATCTTTCCGCCGATCCGAGAGAAACCAGGATTCGGACGGATACGGATTCCATCGATGGTGTCATAGAGGGTGATCTCGCGCGGACCATGGTGAATCCGGAAGTCGATGGCTCGCTTGCCGAGCGGGGTTTTCGCGGCCACATCCACGGTGAGGGTGACATGACTGTCGTCGTGACGTTCGGCAGCGGTAACGGTCAATCCTTTGCCCACATGAAAATCATCTGCACCGAGATCTTCCGGGAACCCGCACCCGAATACCTCGATGGTGTTGCCTTCGGATGGGACCGCCATCTCTGCGCCATGAAGTGCGAAGATCGTCGGCGTCTCTCCGACACGCAGCAACTCCATTTCGATACCCACTTCGTTGTACTCGCCGGTGAAGAGACGCCCTTGCATGCGGACCCAGGATTCATCGAGCAGTAACACCTCGCGCAGCGATTCCAGTTCACCGGGTGCGGTACTGGTGGAGCGTCCGCGCCAGGAATGTCCGGCGTAGAAGAGTCCCGTGCCCTTGCGCACCACGGTACGGCCATTTGCACGCAGCCAGCGCCAACTGGACTCGTACTCGCCGGTGGCGGTCTGTTTCAGATCGAGTGTTCCGCGGATATCCCCGCGTCCCACTTCGTGGCCCGAGATGATCCAGCGACCTTCCAGCGGCACCTCTCGTTTTTCCTGGTTCCAGGTGCGCCACTCGTCGCTGAAGAGCGGCTGTTCCTTCGCCAGCACGGCAAGCACGCGGTCGGCACGATCCTGCTGAGTCCTCTGTCTGGAGCGCGGCGGGGAAGAATCGCCTTGCTCCTCTTCATCATCCTCATCATCCGCATCATCCGATTGCCATCCGCGACCGCGACCGCGACCGCGATCGCGGAAGGACTGGAAACCAACCAGCGGGTAGAGGGCCAGGTGAGTGGCCTTGAGTAGTTTCCACTCCTGCTCATCGCGGTGTTCCGACAGCACCCGGCCGAGCGTGTGACAGTCGGCGCAGGTTTCACGCAGGTCATCGTCCTGGTCCTCTTCAGACCAGTGAACTCGCCGTTCCGTCTCGTACATCGCGGCTCTCGCCTCGGCATGGGACAGACCGTGTTCCTCGGAAAGGTATCGAACTATCTCCTTCGCCTCCTCGGGAGTGAGGGAAACGAAGTAGAGCCGCGCCATCCTCTTGATGGAGATCTCCCAGGCTTCCGGTGTCTTTCTCATGTAGGAAATGCGCGTCATCTTGCCCTCGTCGTCTCGGGCGTGACAGACGACGCAGCGCTCCTCGATCAGCGGATGCTGGACCGGGATCCCCTCTCTGGGCTTCTTCTTGCGACGCGCTTCGGACCGATCTCCACCGGAACGCTCTCTTCCGCCCTCGGCTGTAACGTCGTCACCGTCGGAGGAACTCTGCTCGGTCGCTTGCGCATCAGCACCCTGGGCGGCCTCGGCTTCGGGTCCACCTCGGGCACCGGCACCTCTGCCCGCTCTTTCCTGGCGATTGCCGCGTCGTCCTTGCCTCTCGCCAGCGCCGCGACGAGTGGGCGGCGGATCCTGCTGCTGGACCGATTCCTGCTCGGTCTCCTCACCGGAACTCTGTACCGGATCCTGTACCGAAGGATCTCGAGAGTCCGCACTTTCTTGTTCGCTTTCTTGCTGGGGCGTAGAAGATTTCCCCTCCACGAGATCGCGATAGTACTGGCCAGCCGCTCCGAGCAAGGCAGGTGCCGGCATCACCGCTGATGCGGCAGCGATCTCGGTCGTCGGTGCATCAGTTGGGCCAGAAGAGATGGTCTCGGATTCGCCGGGATTGGCGATAAAAACAGCATCCTGTTGTCCGATGAATAATCCCGCCCCCACCACCAGGATGGCGACGACCAGCAATTTCTGCATCGCGGAGTGAGAGACATCCGGCGCTGAGCGCATCCGCGTACTCCGATCCGTCACAAGCAGAACAGGGCGCTCCTCCGGCAGGCGAAGAATCACCACTGATGAGGCATCCAGGATCTGGGCCGCTGCAGGAGCAATTACTGAAGCAAACTGCCCCTGACACCTCCATGAACGTCTCTTGGTATCCCAGAACCAGTCACCGGGCAACCCCCGAGAAGGTGACTGGCCCCTCGCATCGAGGTCTCCTGCGGCTTCTCATGGGGATCGATCAAATTGCGGAGAGGACCGATGGATCAGACCCCACCGACGCCACCGATTCGATACGGACTGATCCGCTTCCTGCGGCCCTACAGTCTGTCACTGGCGTTGGTGCTCGCCGTATTGCTCCTGACCACCGTCTTCGGCCTGTTGCAGCCGTTTTTCATCCAGCAATTGATCGACCGGGTGCTGATGGGGGGACAGGAGCAGCTGATCTGGGTTTTTCCGGTCGCCATCATCGGCATCGCCGTACTCCGCTTCGGCCTCGGGATCGCCCATGCCACGATGTACGCCGCGGTCACCGCCCGGGTGCTGCTCGATATGCGCGTCGACTTCGTCGAACATCTGCAGCGGATGTCGCCACGCTTCTTCAGCGGAACTCGCTTCGGCGATATCATCATCCGGCTCAACCGTGATCTGACCCAGTTGCAGGAACTCTCCACCGGAGCTTTGCTCGGATTCATCACCCATCTGCTGACCCTCGTCGGGGTCGTCGTCGCGGCACTCATCTATCAACCGAAACTGTTTCTGATCTGTGCCATCCCGTTTCCGGTCGCGTTGGCGATCGGATTCGCCTATCGCGGCCCCATCCGTCGGCTGACCGAGCAGTTACGCGAACTGGCCGCCGACCTCGCCTCGCAGGTGATGGAAACCCTGTCGGGGATCCGCACCGTCAAGACCCACGGTCGCGAACGTGGCGAACTGGCCCGCTTTCTCGGCATTGGCCACCGGATGGTGCGCAAGATCCTCACCTTTCAGCGCACTCGCGCGATCGCTTCGGGACTGCCTCGACTGTGCCTCGTCGTCTCCAGTGCCATCCTGTACGGCTACGGCGGACTGATGGTGGTGCGCGGAGAACTGTCGCTCGGTGTACTGGTCGCTCTGGGCCTCTATCTCGGAATCGCCTTCGCACCGCTTCATGCACTGGTGGAACTGTACCTGCAACTGGTGCAGGGAAAGGTAGCCTTCGAGCGTGTACGAGAGATCCGCGAACAACTCCCCGAGGTACCCGAGGCGGCCACAGCGGTGCGCATCGGGACCATTTCCGGCGACATCGAGTTCGAGCAGGTCTACTTCAGTTATCAGCCCCATCAGCCACTACTGGAACGACTCTCCTTCCGGCTCGAACCGAACGAGACGGTGGCGCTCATCGGGGCCAGCGGTTGCGGGAAATCGACCATCGTCGACCTGATGTTGCGTTTTCTCGATCCTGAGCAGGGCAAGATCAGCGTCGAGGGCTACGATCTGCGTGAGATCGACTCTTCCAGTTACCGGCGCCAGATCGCCGTGGTCCCGACCGATACCTTCCTCTTCCATGGCACCATCCGTGACAATATCCACTTCGGAAGACCCGTCGCCAGCAACGAGGAGGTGCGGCAGGCAGCGGTCAAGGTTGGACTGCCGGCGGCACTGGGACCCGAATCGGATGGACTGGGGACGATCGTCGGAGAGCGTGGCGAGATGTTGTCGGACGGGCAACGACAACGAGTCGGCATCGCCCGGGCACTGCTGAGAAACCCGAAGATCCTCATCCTCGACGAGGCCACTGCCCACCTCGATCTCGCCTCCGATCGGCAGATCCGCGACACCATCGCCGAGTTGATGCGGGATGCGACCACCCTGGTGATCACCCACCGCGTCTCCAGCATCGCCAATGTCGATCGAATCCTGGTGCTCGATGAGGGAAGAATTGTCGAGCAAGGAACGCCCAAAGAGTTGATGAAACCGGGGACTGCGTTCCAGGAACTGCTGGAACGCGATCAGATCCCGGGTTGATGGATGACGGAGTTGAATGTCGAGGGCTTACTGCCCCTCGACTGCCGGCTCTTGCAGGTAGAGCCACACCCAGCCGTGCACCTTTGACTTGGTGCGGTCGAACTTGCCCATCTTCTTGGCCAGCGGCCTCCACACATCATTGACCGCCTTGACCCGGGCCAGCACCTCCTCGGGAATGCCACCGGGCTTGCCGACATAGGAGTTGCGCTCGTCGTAGATCTTATCGAGAGCGGCATTCGCCTGCTCGTAGGCCGGTGTCAGCGCCAGTTTCTCGGCTTCTTGCTCGGCGGTCAGGGGCGGTAGTGTGTAGTAGAGCCACTGTACATCCCCGACCAGCAAGTCGGCTCGGCCATCGCCATTCCAGTCGGTGACGAACACCTTGGTGCGAGATCCTGCCCCCACGGGACCGTCGGCTTCCTGGCGCTTCTCCCAATCTCTCCCATCGAGCAGAGATTGCTGGGCGCCATACTTCGGAGAGTTGTTGGTGCCCTCGTTGCGATACCAGTGCACTCCGCCGTATTCGCTGCCGAGCACCAGATCGCGTAGGCCGTCGCCGTCCCAGTCAGCATGGTGGGCGTTGGATCCCTTGACCTTTTTTCCATCGACGGTCATCAGTGGACGGGACTCACCCGTATAGGCCGGCTTGGCACGGGTGCCGACATTCTCGAAGATTTCCACCGCACCACTGCGAGTTCCCAGCACCAGATCGAGGTCATCATCCGCATCGACGTCCATCGCCTCGACCGTCACCGACAGCGCCTTCGCCTTCAGGTCTTCTCCCTTGTTGTTGAGGAGATAACGACCCTGGACAAAACTACCATCGGCTTTTCGTTCGAACAGGTAAAGTTCACCGGTGTAGGAGCCGGAGAGAATATCGAGATCACCGTCTGCGTCGTAGTCCACAAACTGTGGACAGAAGCAGATGCATCACGTCGTCGGGATCGATGCATACTCTCTACCGGCGCGCAGGTACTCGAAATCCTTGAAGAGAGGAGTCTCGTTGGTGCCGAGGTTGCGATAGATGCGCAACTTGCCCTCGTCGAAGCCCATATCTTTTTCGCGAAGTCGTTCGGGCAGGCGCTTCTTGGGGAACGCCCCTTTGCCAAACTCCCCCACCAGTAGATCTCGGACACCATCTCCATCGAAATCGATAACGTAAGGGGCGGCATGGCCGATCGTGACATCGATGGGAATCCCGTTGGCTTCCAGGCGTACTGGAGCTCCCAGGCGGAATTCATCGGCGGGCGTGGTTGCCATCGCTGAAGTCGCCACGAGGCTCAACCACGGGAAAGATGCCAACACCAGGGCGAAGATGAAGTGTTTCATTGAAATCCTCTCCATGTGAAAAGGTTAGCGATTGAATGGTACGCCCGCCAGGACTCGAACCTGGAACCTTCGGATTAGAAATCCGATGCTCTATCCGGTTGAGCTACGGGCGCCCAGCAAGGATAGGTTGCCACAGACGCCGCCAGAGTGCAAAGCGACCCGCTATCGGGCCATATGCGGGCCCCAGTCCATCACGGCTGTAGTTCGGAGCGCTGCCAGGTGCCGGAGTCGAGACGATAGAGCACCCGATCGTGGATTCGACCCGACTGGCCCTGCCAGAACTCGAAGAGTTGCGGAAGCAGGCGGTATCCACCCCAGGACTCGGGACAGTCGATGTCCTGTTCCCCTTCCAGCATCTTCTTGACCTCCGTCTCGAAGCCCTGGCGATCGAGCAGTACAGAACTCTGCCGGGAAACAGCTGCCCCCACCTGTGAGTTTCGCGGACGTTGCGAGAAGTACTGCTCGGAGATCTCCCGTGACACCTTTTCGACGGGACCCTCGATTCGCACCTGGCGCTGAAGTCGCGGCCAGTGAAAAAGTAGCGCGGCATGTGGATTCTGTTCCAGTTCGATCGCCTTGCGTGAACCGTAGTCGGTGAAGAAGAGCAATCCGGTTGAATCAAATTTCTTGAGCAAAACCATGCGCACAGAAGGACGGCCTTGTGCATCGGCAGTCGCCAGCGCCATCCGATTGCCATCGCGTTCTCCTGATCGTGCCTCCTCGTCAAACCAGCAACGGAACTGTTCGAGAGGATCCGGATCTACACTATCACTGCAAATCGAATCGCCCGAAAACTCGTATTCCGCACGTGGGAGGTATGAATCCGCCATCTATGCATCCCTTCGCACAGATTCTAGAGGGCTCCGTGACCGTGAGAAAAGAGGAAAGAATCCGCACAATCCCCCGCATCTTCATCGCAAAAGGCTTATACTGGCTCTCAGGACCGAGGGGGCGATCCCCCGGACGAACAACAGGGCCTTCAAAGTCTCGTCGGTCGATAAATCGTTGCCTTCCGCTGTTGTGAGGGTGATCCCCAGTTCCAGCCTCCCCCGGGGAGGCGAACCGCGAGGAGATCCCCGTGTCCCGCACCACTTTCACTCCGATCACTGATTTCACCGAACTCGACCTTTCCCCTCCACTGGCCAAGGCGATCGTCAAGGCCCAATACACGACGCCACGACCGATCCAGGCCGAGACGATTGCTCCCGCCCTCGCTGGCCATGATGTGCTCGGCCTCGCCCAGACCGGAACCGGAAAAACGGCCGCATTCGCCATCCCCACCATCGAGCATCTACTGGCGCACCAGAAGAAGGGGCCCCGGGTGCTCGTCATCGGTCCGACCCGGGAACTGGTGACCCAGATCGACCAGGAGTTCCGAAAACTGACGGCGCGAACAAAGATCTGCACGATGACCATCTACGGAGGCGTTTCCGAGAAGCCACAGATCCAGAAACTCGAACGTCATCCGGATGTAGTCTGCGCCTGTCCGGGTCGTTTGCTCGATCTGCTGGGACGAGGGTTCGTCGATCTCTCGAGGATCGAAACCCTGATCCTCGACGAGGCTGATCACATGTTCGACATGGGTTTCCTCCCCGACATCCGAAGAATCATCCAGCATCTTCCCGAGAAGCGTCAGAACCTGCTGTTTGCAGCAACCATGCCAAAAGAGATCCGCAAACTGGCAACACAGATTCTCACCGATCCTTTCATCTCCGAGATCGACCACACGATGCCGGCAAAGACCATCAAACACACCCTCTATCCGGTTCGCGAAAAGCGCAAGATCGAGATGCTACGCCACTTTCTTCGTCAGGATGATTTTGATTCCGCCATCGTGTTCACCAGAACCAAGAGACGAGCTCGCCAACTCGCGCAAAAACTCGAAAAGGATGGACATCGAGCCGTCGCTCTGCAGGGCAATATGTCGCAGAACCAACGTGATCGGGCGATGGACGGTTTCCGTAAGCGAAACTATGACATCCTTGTGGCCACCGATGTCGCAGCACGGGGAATCGATGTCCTGAGCGTCTCGCACGTGATCAACCTGGATATCCCCAATGTTGCGGAGACCTACACTCACAGAATCGGACGTACCGGCCGTTCCGAGCAAGAAGGCAAGGCCTATACCTTCATCACCGAAGATGACGGCGAGATGATCGCCGCCATCGAGAAGATGATCGGAATGCCGCTGGAAATCAAATCGGTGCCCGGATTCGAGGAGGTCTTCATCCCGAAGAAGACAGGACGAGCGCGAGGGGGCGGCCGCGGCAGCAACGCAAAAACATCTGCGGGAGGTTCACGCCAGAGCCGCTCAGGGAGAAGAAAGCCCACATCATCGCGGACAAGAAACACCCACTCCGGAGCGAACCAGCAATCGGACAGTTCGCCGGGACGTCGCCGTAGAAAGCGCAAGAACACCGATGCCAGACAGCGCTCGAACTCGGGTCCATCCGCGAGCGGTTCTTCCCGGCCCCACAGACGCCGCCGAAGCAGTGCCCGTAAATCTACACAGCAATAATCGTGCTGAAACAATTTCCAGTACAGCGAGTGTGCTGGAATCTATGGACAGACCGCACCATAGCTGGGGCAAGCGAGCACATCACCGTCCGGATCAGTCCCGCAGTCGGGGAACGGTGGCGGTGGCACGGGCCCCCCGGTGAAGAGGCTCGCCAATAGATAAACCGCATCGGCGATGTTGGCCTGTTCATCATCGTTTGTGTCGCAAGCATCGGGACAGGTGACTCCCCCGCCAAGGCCGAACAGAAAATTCAGCAAGATGATCGCATCGGCGATGTTGAAGAAGCCACTGGAATTACAATCCCCCCGCACGAACGAAACATTTTGACAGACATCGAGGACACCATCCCCATCCAGGTCGCCTCCAGCGGCTAGGTCACAAGAATCGGGAATCCCGTTGGTATTGCAATCCTCGACCAACGCATCAGCGATGGCGCAACTATCGAGCAGCCCATCCAGGTCGCAGTCGGCGGCACCCGCATCGAGATCACAACTGTCCGGAATCCCATTGCCATCGCAATCGATGGCAACCCCTGCGGAAAGATCGCAACTATCGAGAGTTCCGTTGCCGTCACAATCTGAGTCGGTACCCGAGATCAATTCGCAACTATCGAGCACTCCATCGAAATCGCAGTCGAGGGCTCCGGCATCGATGTCGCAGTTGTCCGGGATCGTGTTGCCATCGCAATCGGCCACCGTCCCTTGCGCGATCGCACAGGAATCAGGCACCGAATCGGCATCGCAATCACTTTCCAGCCCCTGGGATATCTCGCACGAATCGAGAATCCCATCCTGATCGCAATCGAGATCTAGCTGGCACAGATCGGAGATTCCGTCCTGATTGCAGTCCACTTCGCAGATGTCAGGAATTCCATCTGCATTGCAATCGGGTTGCCCCGGGGCAAAGCCGCATTCATCCGGTACACCGTCCCCATCGCAATCCTGACTGGTACCACTGGCGATATCGTCCGAATCCGGGATGCCATTGAAATTGCAATCATCGAGTACCGTGACGGTGCCGGCATCCCAGCTCGGCGTGTACTCCAATCCATCCATCACGACGAGCAAGACCACGGGTGGGTCGTGTAGTTCTGAAGTGAACAGAAGCGGGGTGTCTCCGATAGCAGCGGTCGTAAGAATCGAATAGGTGACGATGAGGATTTCCTGATTGACACCGGCAATCAGATTGTTGATCGGAGGAGCCAGATTGAACAGGCAACCGACAACATACCCGACACCGATGGTGGGATTCGATTCGAGCATCAGGAAATCGGGAGTCGCGCCACCGAGCGTGGAGTCCTCCAGGAACTCTCCCCTTTGCATGTTCAGCACCGAGAGAACCTCAGGATCGTGAGAAACTCCGAGAGAGAATGCTTCGCACGCGAAATCGTGACTCAGGAGAACGCGCGTGACCACTGGCACTCCCGGAGCCGCGCTGGCTCCCTGGATCTCCAGATGTGATTCGGAAGACACCTGAGAAACGCCTGTACCACAGCACCAAAGCACCAGCAGCACACTGGAGAAGCTACGCATTGAATTCCTACCCATACCCGACCGGGAAATCGGTTTCATCACCACTAATAAAAGGCCACACCCCCCTACATTCTATTGGAGCAGTTCAACGAGGCGACCGTGGTTGCGCCCAAACGGTAGAAATGTCACGAATGGGACAGTTCTATCAGGAATCGGGTTTGGTTTGCTCACCCGACAAAGACAGATCCTGCAGAGCAGTAATGCTCTGCAGGATCTGAATTCTCGATATTACAAATCTCTTTCCCGACGATCGGGGGAAACTGATCTAGTCGAGGCACTCCAGCATATCGTGAGTGAGATCGGCGGAACACACCAGCAGCAATGAAAGGAGTAACAACGGCAGCAGGCCAGCCAACAAACGAACGAACATCTGGATGCCTCTTTCCGCGCACAACGACGGGATTCCCCAGGCAGACTGAAGTCAGATCAGGAGTTATCAGTATCCTAAATCACACCATCGGGTCCGAAACTCCCCTATTCGAACCAGGTTGCCATAATTCTGCCCTTCACCCGGCAGCGAGATCCCCTACCCTGTGGGGAAGTCCAAAGGAGCAGTGACCGGCACCTGATGCAGGATCACCTTTGGAGCCGGAAAGAGGGAATTTGTCGTCGCTCACAGGTCTGCTGCGCTGTTCAACGATTCCCGCTCTGGTTGCCCTGCTACTTTATTCGATTCCCGCCTGCACCAGCCGCCTCCCCGATCCAGGGTCACCATCGGATTCCAGTCTCCAACTGCAGCCATCGGAACTGTTTCGAGCCATCGTGCAAAGAAGCGGTGAAGTCCCTCCACGCGGCATCGTCGACGTGAAATCGACCGGAGTCGCATTGCTCGATGTCGATGGCGATGGCCAGCAAGAGATCCTGCTCACTTCCGGGTCGACCAGCGACAGATTCCTGGCCAACCAACCCGGATTTCCACCGCTTCTTTTGAAACATCTGGGGGACCTGGAATATCAGGTAATCAAAGATGCCGCAGGGATTCCAACTCTACCATGGTGTACCGGAGTCGCTGCAGCGGATCTCGATGGAGACGGAGACGACGATCTCCTGTTGATGGGAATCGACCGTTGCGTTCTTCTCGAGAACAAGAATGGACGGTTCCATCCGGTCGAGGATTCTGGAATTGTGACCTCCGGCTGGTGCTCCAGCGCTGCCTTCGGAGACCTGGACCTCGACGGAGATCTGGATCTCTACATCTGTCGGTATCTCGACTACGACTTCTCATCTCCTCCGATCCACGGTGATGAATGGTCATGCCTGTGGGAAAACCAGCAAGTTCTGTGCGGACCCCGAGGCCTACCGCCCCTCCCCGATCTGGTGTTCGAGAATCTCGATGGCCTCCATTTTCGCGACGTTACCAAGGAATGGGGATTCAGCCGTTGCGATGCCGGATACTCGCTGGCGGTCGCCATCATCGATTTGCATGGAGATTCGCATCCCGAGATCTTCGTCGCCAACGACTCGGGTCCAAATCATCTCTGGTCTCGTAACGCCGTCGCACTGTGGCAAGAAAACGGGCTACTGTCGGGGGTCGGTGTCGACGAGGACGGTCAGGAACAGGCGGGAATGGGTGTCGGAATCGGAGATCTGGATGGTGACGAGAAACTCGATCTTGTCGTCACCAACTTCGAACGAGAGAGCCTGAATCTCTATCTCAATAAGGGTGATGGAACCTTTCAAGATGAAGCTTCCAGACGTGGACTTGCCACCGGAAGTCGATCGATGCTCAGCTGGGGAGTCGGTGTTCAGGATCTAGATCTCGATGGCGTGCTCGACATTTTCGTGGCCAATGGACATGTCTACCCAGAGGCCGATCAGGTCGCTTCATCGCCAGGATATCTTCAGCAAGACCAGTACTGGCTTGGCAGAAAAATGGCAGGAACGATCCGGTTCGAACACATCAGCGGTCTCGCTGAGGGATCAGTACACGCAGGAAGATGTGCGGTGTTCTCCGATCTCGACAAAGACGGTGACGTGGACGTCCTGACATCGAGTCTCAACGGCTCTCCTTTTCTGTACCGCAATAACTCTTCCCAGCGCTCCCCCTCCCTGCAACTTCGACTCCAACAACCAGGAATGAACAGGGAGGCAATCGGTGCCATCGTCACCGTCAAACAAAACGGATGGCAAACAACGATGCCGATCCTGAGGCAAAGTTCCTTCCAGTCCTCGATGGAAGCGGCTCTCGTCATCGGAACCTCGAACATTTCCGAAGGTGAAGCCGTCGAGGTCAAAGTCCGCTGGCCCGATGGTGAAATCGAGATATTCTCTGCCGATCGCAGTGGCTCCTTCACGCTGATTCGCGGCCAGGGAACTTCTCGTTGAGCCAGACACCGAGGAAATTCCGTTTTTGCAACTGCGGCGATTTCTTCAGCGACAACTGTCAATATTGACAAATCGTTACTTCTGACGAAAAAGTGCTGTCTGGATCCCCGTCATCCATGATGGTTTCTGCTCCGGACCCGACCTCGATGTGCTTTCCAGGCTGTTATCCCCTACAATGAAATCTGATAGTTGTATTTGTTGTTAATACATTTGTTAATCGAAACAATATCATTAAGGGGCGCACTTCTGGCCGTAATCGGTCCAGCACCGTGTTTCCCGGCCCAGTGGTGACTCCGAGTCGAACCGAAAGATCTTTTCTAAGACTTCAAAGTAGTGGGAGTGTTGAAGCATGTTCACCAAATTTAGAATCGGGGTTCAGCAGCGTCTGATCTCCAGCATGTCCCTCAGTTTTCTCGTACTGAGTTGCATCTTCATCTGTCCGACGACCCTGCAGGCAGATAACCACAAGTGGCTCTTCTCGGAGTTCTACAGCAACTTCGATGGAACCATTCAGTTCATCGAATTTGTCGACGATGGTGATTCTGAGGGCTTCCATATGTTAGGAATGAACCTCAGCACCAGCTCAGGTAGTTTTTTCACCTTTCCCAGCGACCTGCCGACTGTCAATACCGAGAACCGAAGGTTCCTGATCGCCACTGTAGCTTTTTCACAGTTACCTGGTGCGCCAGCCCCCGACTTCATTCTTCCCGCAAACTTCCTTCAAATATCCGGGGATCTGGTCGTCTATTCCGGCTCGCCGGACGAAGTCAGTTATAACCTGCTCCCCACCGATGGAGTGCTGTCGATCAATCGGGCTGGAACCAGCGGAATCAACTCTCCAACCAATATCCTCGGTGCCTCCGGCAGCATCACGGCTCCCTCTTCTGGACAGGATTGCAACCAGAACGGAGTTCCCGATGAAACGGATATCACCAATGGAACCAGCACCGATTGCGACTCCAACGGAGTTCCCGATGAATGCAACCTGGCAGGCAATGATTGTGACGGCAACGGGATACACGACTCCTGTCAGAGCGATGCCGACGGTGATGGGGTCATCGATGCTTGCGACGGCTGTCCCCTCGACCCACTCGGTTCGGTCGATAGCGACGGAGACGGGGTTTGTGACGTATCCGATATCTGTCCCGGAGGAGATGACCTCATCGATACGGACGGGGATCTGATCCCCGATGCCTGTGATATCTGTCCGCTCGATCCTTTCAATGATTCCAATGGAGACGGAATCTGCGGAGATGGAACCAACGACGAATGCCATGATGCCACCGTCGCCATCGTCGGCCTCAACCCGATCGACAATACTCAGGCCAGCAGCAGCCCCCCCGGTCAGCACCCCCTCGACCCGACGCAGTGTCTGCCGAGCAATCTCGATATCGTGGGAAAAGATGTCTGGTTCACCTTCACTCCATCGAGTTCTGGAACTGCTATTTTTTCAACCTGTGATCTGACCACCTTCAACACGGACATGGTGATCTACACCGGAGCCTGTACTTCCCTGGTTCAACTCTCCTGCAGCGGTGATTCCTCGACTTGTACCAATTCCTCTTCAGAAATCCTGATGGAAGTGACCGGCGCTGTTCAGTACGTCATCAGAATTGGTGGCTGGCAAAATGATTTCGGTACAGGAGATCTCTCCATCCTGTTCACAACTGGCACCGGACCCTGTGCTTTCATCGGAGATGCCGACAACGATGGCGTCTGTGACGATGTTGACATCTGTCCCGGTTTTGATGACACCCTGGATACCGATGGGGACGGCACTCCAGACGGATGCGATCCGTGTCCCGAAGATGCACTCGATGATGTCGATGGCGATGGGATCTGTGGCAACATCGATGCCTGCCCGCTCGATCCCGACAACGA
>DCAA01000009.1:0-644 GCA_002311345.1 Planctomycetes bacterium UBA1146
CCAGCCCCCGTCCTCATCCTGGAGACTCCACATGTGGTCGAGCGCCTTGCGGGTGTCCGGCGACAGGTGTCCATCAGTGGCCATATCACTGAGGGTCAGGAAGCAGGTGGTCGCGACCAATCCCTCGACCGCTCCACGCTGTCCGGAAGGAGTCTGCTTCTCGACCACATAGCGGTTCAGATAGCCGCGGGCGAACTCGCGCGCACGACGATTCTCAGACGACTCGGGAGAGACCTTTGACCGCGCCACCAGGTACAGGCCGTTGGTGTGGCAGGTGACGCAGTCTCTCTGCTGCTCCCACTGCAGTGCGGTTGAATCGGCAAAAGACACCGCACGCTGCAGGGAAAACTGGTCGACGAGCGGTTCGTCGGCGCGATTGGGACCGGCAGTCGGTGCCTCCTGGGGACTCGAGGAGAACAGTGGCGGCAACACCAGCGTGGCCACTGCGAGGGTCATGAACAGGAGACGAGGGAGAAGGCGCATGGGCCACATGGTAGCCACGATTGCCGTGAACTTCGACAAGTTGCTGGTTGTGGTGAGGTCTCCCAACGATGCTGCGTCGACATATGGTTCATGAACCGCTTCCTGTCCCGATGGAAGATAAGACGATGGATAAGAAACTGTTAGAAGCAGTAAGAACCGCT
>DCAA01000009.1:809-41443 GCA_002311345.1 Planctomycetes bacterium UBA1146
AAGAAAGTGGTAAGAAGCAGTAAGGAAACTGTTAGAAGCGCTAAGAGATCGTAAGAAAGATGTAAGAAAACAGTAAGAAGGTAAGAGTCGTTAGCTTATCTCCAGGTACGTCGAACATGCCTATGCAGTACCATTAGTACAGATGTATGTAATTACCTTACTAACTCGAGATGATGTCCTCACCCGGTGCCTGGTCGCGTAATTTTTTCTGCATCATCATCACCGCTTTGCCGCGGCTCAGTTTCTGGCCCACCTCGCGGAAACCGCAATTGTGATGAAAGACGAGACTGCCCTCGTTGCGCGGCTCCAGGTTGACCTCGCAGACGATGGAAGAGAGATCCCTGGCGCGAGCCCACGCTTCCGTCACTGCATAGAGCGCTGAACCGATCCCGCTGCGCCGCGCGGATGCGGCGATCGCGACCCGATCGACGTAGGCAAAGTTGTCGAAATAGCGACGAAACCAAAGAAAATTCGGGCTGTCGTAATCATCTTCGGGTCGCATCACGACCAGCAGCCCGGCAGGGCCTTCCCCTTCGCGGACCGCATCGACCACCCGCACCATCGCAGCCGTCTCGATCAGTGCCGCAAAATCTGCCGCCGAGAGCGATCCCACCTCGGGGGCGTTGGCCTCGTTGAGGATATGGAGTGCCTCGACATCCTGGGCAAGTGCGGGGCGTATGCAAACTACCGCATCTTCTTGGCTAACTCCGGTGGCGAATCGCTGCCCCAGGCGCACGCTCAAGGACCGCACGATAGCCACTGGCAGCGCAGAAAATCCGGGATAGGAGAGTAATCCGCGCAATCGATCGCGGGCGGTGAGCGATCCATCGAAGATGGTGCCGAGGCCGATGAGATCCTCGAAGATATCCTCTCGGGTCAGTGTCCCCCGGTAACGGATGGACGCCGCATCGGGTCTCAACTCGAACCCATCACGATTTTGCTCGACGTACCACTCTTCTGCAGACGCTCCATCGAGATGGATCCCCTCCGAGTGATAGCGGTGAAGAGTCTCAAGGAGCGGCCCCAGCAACCCTCGCGTGCGATCTGGCGACTGTCTCGAGAAAGCAGCGAGTGTCATGGTTCCCGGTTGCTTCTCGACGATCAATTCCTCGCCGTTACAGCGTTCGATGAAAAGCGCCGCCTGCGGCAGGCAACGCCACACCGTCTGGCGGACTCGATCACCAAACCAGGACGCCCTCGGGATCGTTGGTCGCGATCGCAGCCAGCCGAGCAGTCCTCCGCGACCTCTCTCTCTTCGCACCTGCAGGATTCCATCGGTATCGAGCTGGTTGCCATGGACCGTCTCGACACCCTGCCAGTTGCGACGGTGGTATACCGGATTTCGAAGAGCCCGGGAGATGTGACGGCGACGACGGTGAATCTCGGCTCGCTCCGCCTTTTGCAGCGTTTCTGTCATCCGTTTCGGTTCGACCTCGGCCCAGTCGATGTCATCGGTGTGCTGATCGCCACCCCGGGCCCACGTCGCATCGACACCGAGGGCTCTGGCTCCGTAGGCCCATCCCTCCAGAAAGTGCTGCACATCGGCGGCCGATCGTGCGCCACCGAGGGCGCTGGCCACCTGCTGTACCATCGCTCGCCGCCGATGCGCCGGAACCCCGAATCCGATGCGCGCGTCGTGCAAATCGATGAGCCACAGGGTCATCGAGGTGGGCTCGACTCCTCGCACCAGGATGTTGCCGGTATGGATGTCATGGGCATCGACACCAGCTCGCATGATGCTGGCGATCCACCGGCCCAGCACTCGCAGCACCGCAGTTCGTTGCTCTCCCTGGTAACGCTCGAGGTGGTGGGGAAACGGTTCGGTATCGAGCAGGAAATCAATGAAGACGATGTCGTGATCATCGTGTTGTTCGAGCGCCACAGGTCGCGGCACCGATGCGCCTCCTTGTTCTGCCCGCACCAGGTTGTTCCATTCGAGACGAGCTCTGCCCCAGCCAATTAGACGCCTGAATCGCGCAGCGAGATCAGTTTCGCGGTGAATCTTCGCGATGAGGGTCGGACGAGAAGGCGATGGTGGAATCCGCAGCACCGTTCGCTGCGATCCGGATTGCAGGATCTCCACCCCTGGGAAACGAAGGAGATCATCCTGGTGACGGGGAATCCCATCGAGCCAGCCGATGCGGTGCGGATGATGATCTCGGGTGAAGACCTGTGAGGGCGACAAGTGTTCCTCTCCTGATCGCGCGATCGAGACGAGAGGATGGTAACGAACAGATCGGTCTTGCCCACCGGGTCTTGTCGATGATCAGTTTCTCTTCTACGTGCAGTGGTTCCCTTACAGGGGTTCGGATACCTTGGAATGGTCCGATGCCGGAGTTCCTCCGGCGGGGAGACCGCTTGTGACCCCGGTGGCAGGCTTCTGGCCTTCTTCACCGATTTCTTGGGGAGAAACGCCGCTCGATGGCGAAGCAGTCGTTCGATAAACGAATAAAGGAAACTCCTGCCGATGACGATCGAGAGGTCGCCGTCATTCTCAAGGCCGTGATGCCGGGGGATCCATCGGTGAAGCTCGGAGGGGTCGATCCGGTCGCCGAGATCATGGCACTTGCCGACACCGCAGGCTTACGTGTCGTCTCGGCAGTGCTCCAGAAGAGGGACCGACCCCATCCGGGAACCTATGTCGGCCGTGGCAAACTCGAGGAGTTGAAGCAAGAAGCCGAGCGTGTCGGTGCTCATGTCATCCTGGTCGATGACCCCATCTCACCGGCACAGGGACGCAATATCGAAGAGACCACCGAGTTGCGAGTGGTCGATCGCTCGGAACTGATCATGGATATCTTCGCGCGCAATGCCCGCTCCCATCAGGCCAAGATCCAGATCGAACTGGCCCAGTTGCAGTACTTCCAGTCGCGACTGACTCGTATGTGGACCCACCTGTCGCGCATGGAGGGGGGAGAAGTCGGAACCCGGGGACCGGGGGAAACCCAGCTGGAGACAGACCGTCGCATCATCGGCAAGAAGATCAGCGTACTGCGAAATCGCCTGGTTCAGATCGAAAAACAGGCCCACACCCAGCACAAATCTCGCGAGGGGTCTTTTCGCATCGCCCTGGTCGGCTACACCAATGCCGGAAAGTCGACGATGCTCAAACGACTGACCGGCGCCGATGTTCTGATAGAAAATCGGCTCTTCTCGACTCTCGACACCAGCACTCGAAAGTGGGATCTCGATGTACCCTTCGACGTACTGCTCTCGGATACCGTTGGTTTCATCCGCAAACTGCCGCACGATCTGGTCGCTTCCTTCCATGCAACCCTGATGGAAGCGCGCGAAGCAGACCTATTGCTGCACATCATCGACGCCTCGTCTTTGACTATCGAGTTCGACATCGAATCGGTAAACCGAACCCTCAGCAGGATCGAATGCGATGAGCACCACACATTGATGATCTTCAACAAACTGGATCAGGTCGCTGACGCGCAACTCATCGATTTACAACACCTGCTCGCTGAACATGGTGATTCCTTCGCAGTCAGTGCCGCAGACGGCACCGGTATCGAAAAGGTCATCGAGCACATCCTGGGAATCGCACAGTTGCGCGAAGAGCGCGGCGAATATCAACTGCCCCATTCCCGCTCTGATCTGGCCGCCAGACTGAGAACCCTGGCAACGGTAGAGAGAGAGGAGTTTCTCGACGATGGGATCTTCCTCGAAGCACGCTTCGAGTCAGGCCAGAAGGCGCGCTGGGAGAAAGCACTACGCGAAGCGGGGCTTCTTCCTCCCATCTCCTCCTGATCAAATGACTCCCTTTTCCATCCTCTCGACCAGCTTCTCGCACTTTTCTTTCATCTTCTTTAAATAACGATCCTGTATCCCGTAGGCATCTTTATATTCCTCGAGGCAAGCCATCGCGATCTTCTCATCACCGGCTTCGATGGCTCCATCGAAGGCGAGCACCCAGAAGGGGCGGAATCCTTCGTTATCTTCGGGCAAACCATCTCCGTCCTTGACCATCTGGTAACAGATCGTCATCGCCTTCGTGCGTTTCTCTTCTCGATCCTCTGAACCTTGCTTGTACGCGGTCCGATATGGATCAAACACGGCAAGAAAACGGATTGTGGCTCGCGAAGCACGCCACTCACCAACAAGGTCAGCAGGGACCCCATCGACCTTTGCGGCTTCATCCATGGCAATGATGTTGGCGCGAGCGGGATTGAGAAGCCCCTCGATGAGCGTCAAGTGGGCACGGGCCACGAGATCCTCGGGGAACTCCGCGACGCGCTTGCGGAGTTTGAAGATGGACTCGACCTCGCCTAGTCCCAACTCCAGCGACAATTTCGAATCGGGACGCCAGTACGGTTCCTTGCCATAGAGAAGCACCCCATCGGTGTCTAGAAAGATGAAGGAAGGATAACCACCAAGACCGTACTGCGAGAGCATCCCCTGATCGGGTTTTTCATCCAGCATCGCAGAGATGTTCAGGTAAGGAACGAAACGCTTGCTATCCTCGACCCACCAGTCGGATAGAAGGGGACCCCCTTCCATGTAATTACAAGGCGGTCACGGGGAATAGGAACGGGTGAAGTAGGCCAGGATCGGCAGGCCTTTCTTCTCGGAGATCTTGCGTGCCTCCGCAAGAGTCGTGACCCACTCGATCTTCTTCACGAACTTCTTCTGTAACTTCTCCTGATAATTCTTCTCCATCCTCGCATCGTCCTGTGCCATCGCGATCGTCGCGACCATCAACAACGAGGTGGTCAGGGTTCCGATTCTCAATTTCAACATCGATCCTCACTTTCAGGGTCCATCATCGCATCACGGATCTACCGGGTCTACCTCCATCGTTTGGCTGGTTTCACCCCCAAATGTGCTTATCATCACGAATCACCTGAAATCCAAAAGTAACGAATTCTGGAGGTTTGATGATCCACCTACTGCTCTTTGTTCTGACCCTTACGGTCAACGTCCCGGCTCTTCCCGTCAGCATCGATGACGACAACACGGAGGCCGCCATCGTGGCACGCCTGTTCGAATTGAAGGGTGGCTGGTCTGACCAGCCTGATGCTGATCCCGGTCTGGATATCACCTCGCTGTTGATGGGTGGCATTGCAAAGCAACGGTCCTTCCCCGAACTGATGGAGGCGATGGAATCTGCCATCACCGACGAAGAGATCGATATCATCGTGATCGACCTCTCCGGAGGAACCCGCTTCTCCATGCCCCAGGTCGCAGACATGTGTACAACGCTGGATCGGGGGCGAGACAGCGGCAAGAAGATCATCGCCTGGATGGAAAATGGCACCACTTCTCTCGAAACCATCGCAGCTTCTTGTGACACCATCTTGCTGACCAACACCGGCGGGGTAGACCTGGGTTCTCCTGCTTTGATGCCGATCCACTTCAAGAACGCCATGGACCTGTTCGGGATCGAGGCGAGCGTGATCCGTGTCGGTGACTTCAAGGGTGCCGTCGAACCATTCATGCTGCCACAGATGAGCGATCACCTGCGCGATCACTACATGGCGACTCTCGAGTCGATGAACCGGTTTCCTGTCGGCCAGATCGCCTCCGGAAGAAAAATGACGACAACCCGTGTCCGGGAACTCCAGGGAGTCCGCATCTTCACGGCGAAACAAGCACTGGAAGAAGGACTGGTCGATCTCCTGGTCCAGCACGGCACACTCGAACAGACAGTCGAGGGGCTCATCGATGGATCCATCGAATGGAGACGCCCCGGCAAGAAGCGCCGCGGGCAGTTGAACCCACTACAGATCTTCACCAACCTGTTCAGTCCAAAGCGCGAGAAGAGAGTCCCCGACAACTCCATCGCCATCTTGCATCTGAGTGGAGAAATCATCGACGGTGATACCGCAACACCCGGATCGATGGTCAGCGAACCGTCCGCGAAGGCGATCAAGGCCCTCGCCGACAACGATTCGGTGGTTGGGGTAGTGGTCCGTGTCGATTCTCCGGGGGGATCGGCCACCGCCAGTGAGGTGATCCGACTGGCACTGGAGGATCTCGCTGGTAAGAAGCCGATGGTCTATTCGATGGGGAACCTGGCGGCCAGCGGAGGATACTGGATCACCTGTACCGGTCAGCCGATCTACGCCACCGAGGGAACCATCACCGGCTCCATCGGAGTGTTCGGAATGAAACTATCTTTCGGACCAGCACTGGAGAGTTTAGGAATCCACATCGATCCGGTCGCCATCGATGAATCCGCAACGATGATGTTCCCTCATCGCGGCTGGAACGAAGTGGAACTGGCCCGCCTGCAAGCAACCGTAGATGATGTCTACGAGGATTTCATCGAGCGAGTGTCCGACAGCCGCGACATCCAACCGGAACAAGTCCGTGGCATCGCAGGTGGTCGGATCTGGTCGGGAGGACAGGCACTGGAACTGGGACTCGTCGATTCCATCGGCGGCATCGAAGATGCCATCGCTCATGTCAAACGCGAGGTAGGGATCGAAGGGGAGGTTTCGATCGTGCACCGACCCGGTCCCATCGATCCGATGACTCTGTTCAAAGTCTTCTTTGGTGGAGATGATGATGCCATTCGCTCTCTCGTCGATGTGCCGATGTTGAGAGTCCTCACGGCAGCAGGAATAGATTTTCGTCCCTATCTTGCCCGTGTGATTCGTATCGGGAACCGCTCTGCTTTCACCATCGAAGCGAGGATGCCGATCGATCTGAACGTGCGCTTCTGAGGTCCAGGACGGGGAATCAAGGTCGTGGAGGAACTGCTCAGGCGAGTATTTCCTTGACGACCTTTGCCTTCTCGACACCGGTGAGTTTCACATCCAGTCCCTGGTACTGGACCGAAAGTCGTTCGTGATCGATCCCCAGCAGATGCAGCATGGTTGCATGCAAGTCGCGCACGTGGACCACGTCTTCGACTGCGTTGTAGCCAAGATCATCGGTCGCACCATGGGTGATTCCTCCCTGAACGCCCCCACCTGCCAGGAACATCGAGAAACCCTTGATGTGGTGGTCGCGGCCCGGATCGTCTCCACCACCCTGTGACATCGGAGTTCGTCCGAACTCGCCACCCCACACGATGAGTGTGTCATCGAGCATTCCTTTTTGCTTGAGATCCTGGATGAGCGCCGCAGTCGGCTGATCGCAGTAACCACAACAGGTCTTCATGAACTGTTTGAGACCACCATGATGATCCCAACCGCGATGATAGAGTTGGATGAAACGGACTCCGCGCTCCGCCAATCTTCGAGCGAGCAGGCAGTTGCTCGCAAATGTCCCATCGCCTGGAACTGCCCCGTACATCTGGAGGGTCTCTGGAGACTCGTCCGAGATATCCATCAAATCTGGAATCGACATCTGCATGCGGAAGGCCAGTTCATACTGAGAGATGCGTGAATCGATCTCGGGATCATGTGTTTCACTGGCACGCATACGATTGAGATCACGAATTGCAGCGACGAGGTGCTCTTGCCGATCCCGACTGATACCAGGGGGGTTGGTGACGTAATGCACCGGGTCTCCGGCGGAGTGAAACTCGACACCACCGAACTTGCTGGGCAAAAATCCGCTCGACCACTGACGAGCGGCAATCGGCTGGGGATTTCGTCCACCGATGCTGGTCAGCACCACGAAGCCAGGCAGATTCTCACTCACGGAACCGAGGCCGTAGTTGATCCAGGAACCCATGCTCGGCCGGTTCGGGATGATCGAGCCGCAGTTCATGAAACTGTGGGCAGGATCGTGATTGATCTCGTCGGTCACCATCGAACGCACGATGGCGATGTCATCGGCGACAGAGCTGATGTGCGGCAAGTAATCGCTGATCACCTGGCCGCTTTTGCCGTGCTTCTGGAAGGTCGTTCTCGGACCCAGGCACTTCAACTCCTTGCCCTGTAACTGGGCAATCGGCATTCCTTTGGTGAAGGACTCTGGCATCGGTTCGCCATCGAGCGCCGTGAGTTTCGGTTTCTCGTCGAAGGTCTCGAGATGACTGGGACCCCCTGCCATGCACAAGAAGATGACCCGTTTCGCCTTCGGTGCGGATGCGAAAGGAAACGCCGCACCCTCGGAGGCGCCGACGATCTCCGGCCACCACTGACTGAGAGCGGCGGCTCCGACACCCAGAGACAGTGAACCGAGAAACTGTCGGCGGCTCACTCGTTCGAGCTGAGCTCGTATCTGATCGAGTTGGTCATTCACGGGTCATCGTTTCATGTAGATTCAAGATGGCACGGGTGACTTCAGCCCACGCGGCAAGTTCGGTCGACTCGATGGACTTCGGTATCGGCGACGATCCAACCGCCAGCAACAATTTGGCCTCATCCGGGTTCGACTCGAAGTATTCGCGGCTGGCGACCAGCAAACTGGTAAGGACAGCCACTTCCTTCGGTTTTGGCTGGCGACAGGTTGCTTCTCTCATGGCGAATGCGATCGCCTCCTCGTCATTCGATAGACCACGGACGAGGATTCGCTGGGCAAACCCACGCGCCGCTTCGACGAACACCGGGTCATTCATCAACACCAGCGATGCCAGGGGCGTATTCGATGTTGCCCGACGTGCCGTGCAATCCTCGCGTACGGGAGCATCGAAGGCGAGCAACATCGGGTGCAGGAACTGACGCTGCCAGTGCACGTAGACACCACGACGCCACTGCTCCTGATTCATGTCGGGCTTGTAGCGTCGCGGGGGGAAGTTGAGATGGCGGTAGTAATGTTGCGGCTGCGGCGGTTTCACGCCTGGGCCACCGAGTCGATCGACCAGTAACCCACTGACAATGAGTGCCGTATCTCGCACCATTTCAGCCGGAAATCGGTATCTAGCCTGATGAGAAAAGAACAGGTTCTGCGGATCCAGTTCCAGGGCCAGGGGATCAACCATCGAGGACTGGCGGTAAGTACGAGATAACAGCAATTTCCTGAACAACTCGTGGATATCCCACCCCGATGCGATGAACTCATTGGCCAGATGATCGAGCAGTTCCGGATGTGTAGGTAAACGCCCCTGTCCCCCGAAGTCCTCAACCGATGGACAGAGCCCCTCGCCGAAAAGGAGTGCCCACATCCGGTTGACGAAGACACGAGCCGTCATGCCACCGACACCACCATCGGCCTCGACGGTGACGAGCCAGCGGGCCAGATCGAGCCGCGAGGCGCGATGGGAAGTTTCGAGGCTGCCGAGAAAGGCGGGGATCGCCGGCTCGACGACTTCTCCCGATTCATCGAGCCAGTTGCCACGAGGGAGAATCCGTACCTCTCGGGGCATCGCGAGCCCCTTGGTGAAGAGAGTCAGCGGCAAGGATTTCTCGATGCCGGCATGCTGCTGCTGAAGACTCGCTTGTTGTGCCCGCAAAGTACTCACCTGTTGCGATTGATCTGCCTGAAAACTGCGCAAGGATTGGCGCTGCTTCTCGGTACGATCACCGGCCAAAATCGATATAGCCTCGACCACCGCCGCCGGTGCGGCGCTGGCGTTCTCATGGCCACAATCATCCCAGTAGACGGTTCCGCCGAACTGGGTGAAGGCAATACCACTGACGACGGTACCTGGTTTCAGTCCTATCTTTTCGAAAGGAACCTCGATGCGAGTCCACTGTCCCGACGGTGGCAACTCTCCCATTCGCTGGTATGCAGGCGCACTCTTTTCCCTGCGACCATATCCGATCTCATCGCCGCCCCAGACGGCACGATGCTCCCAGTCCCCGGCGGTATTGCACTGCAACATGACGGCCGCCGGTAAAGAGTCGGGGCGAAGGTACACCCAGGCAAAGAGAGTGTCTCCCTCTCCGACGGTGATACTCTTGCTGGTCGTGGATACGGTGTAATGCTGGACCAACTTGTCACTCGATTGACGTCGATACAACTCGCCACTGTGTGGAGTGATATCGTCCTCGAGTACGAACTCCCACTTACCACTGACGGTCCCGCCAGTATCGAGAACATCATCGACCCAGATCGTCTGGAATTTCTCACCCGAGGTGATGCGCTGGCTCAGATCTTGCTCCCATTGTGGTTGTAGCGGCTCGAGTTCTTTGATGGCGGTCTCGATGAGTTGCTGCGTTGCCTCGATCTCGCTGGCGATCTGTTGCTCTCGAGTACGTCCCTCGTCGGTCATCACTCGCATCTCGGGAGAACGCCGGGTAGGAGTGGTATTCAGTCCTCCGTATGGATCACGAATGTGCTCCTCATCGTCGATGTCGGCAAAGAAGGCCCCGAACGAATAGAAGTCGCGCATTCTGTATGGATCGTACTTGTGGTCATGACACTGCGCACACCCGAGCGTGGCACCCATCCAGACCTCAGCAACATTTCGTATGCGATCGGCCATGTAGATGGAGCGGTACTCCTTGAGTTGCAATCCGCCCTCGTGACTGGTCTGGATCAGACGGTTGTAACAGGTGGCAATCAACTGCCCCTGGTCGGGATTTTCGAGCAGATCGCCGGCGAGTTGTTCGATGGTGAAGCGATCAAAGGGCATGTTGGAGTTGAAAGCCGAGATGACCCAGTCGCGGTAAGGCCAGACACGATGCTCTTGATCGCCGTGATAGCCAACGGTATCGGCGTAGCGCACCAGATCGAGCCAGGCGCTCGCCAGGCGTTCGCCGAAGTGAGGGCTTGCCAGCAACCGATTCACCGCCCGGGCATAGGAATCTTCACCAACATCTGCCAGAAATGCATCGAGGGCCTCGGTTGAAGGTGGAAGTCCGGTGACATCGTAGTTGAGACGGCGAAACAGGGTCACCTGATCGGCATCCGCAGCCGGCTGCAGTCCTTCGTGGCGCAGACGCTCCAGGATGAAATGATCGATGTCGGTGACAGGCCAGTCAGCGTCCACCCTCGAAGGAATCGCAGTTGCTACCGGGGCAACATAAGCCCAGTGCGGAGCGTAATTGGCACCCTCTTCGATCCACCGACCGAGCAGTTCAACCTGTTCGGCACTCAGTTCGTTGCGCTCTTTCGCCGGTGGCATCGGATCCTCGGGATCCGTGATTCGCTGCCACATCTCGCTGCGATCGCGACTTCCAGGAACAATCGCAGAGAATCCGGACTCGAGTTCGGCCGTGGCGGATTCGAATTCGACCAGTCTCAATCCGGCCTTGCGGGATTCATCGTTGGGTCCATGGCATGGGAAACAATGCTCCGAGAGGATCGGTCTCACCTCACGGGCGAAGTCCACCTTGGAATCGGCGCCCTCAGCAGTGTCCGAAAGCAGACATACGGCCAAGGCTGATACCATGAAGAAATTAGTAGGTGTGATTTTCATCGCTGATAATGACTCTATCACCCTCGTACTGAACGGGCAATGCGGCGAAGAGCCAGCCATGAACGCGCGAATTGCTGTACGGGAATCACCTTACAACTCGCCAGTAATCTCTTCGAAATTTCTATCTCAGACAGGCCAAAAGATCGGCAGTCGGATCAGGACCAAAGGAGATGTCGCTGGGCAAAGGTAACGGTCCCGCCCCAGCGAAGAGACGAGCCAACAATGCGATCGGATCGGCGATATCGAGCGCCCCATCGTCATTGAAATCGGTAGCGTCCTCACAGATGACCTCACCGCCGGTGAACAGGAACTGCAGGGCGTGAATCGCATCCGAAATATCCACGGCATTGTCATCGTTGGAATCACCGCGAACGAAGAAAGGTTGCATCGTCGGATGATCAAAGGGAGGAAGACCAAACTCAGCACGCGAATCGGTGAGACCGTTCAAGATGAAATCCTTGATCAGAGAAAGATCCATGTTGCTGAGCCCCATCGGTTCCATCAAAGGATCATTCGGTTCGAAATCTCCTCCACCATTATAAAAGGCCAGCACCTCATCGAGATCAGCCTTGCCACCGTTGTGAAAATAGGGAGCTCGGAGACCCACGTTGCGAAGCGAAGGGGTCTTGAAATGTCCCATGTCCGCGGGGTCACCCGTGACCACGAAATGCCCCTCGTCTTCGAAGATAGGACGAACCCCGATGTTGCGGAAGAGGCCATCCCCCAGAGCAGGCGTACTATGACAAGGCAGGCAGTTATCGATGAAGAGCAACATTCCTTGCTGCTGGGTGTCGGTCAACGCATCGGCAATGCCCTCATTGAAGAGGTCAAAGGGGGTACGGTCGGGGATCAGAATGCGTTCATAACTGGCGATGGCAAAAGCAATGCGAGCAGCGGTGATCTCGGTGTCACCAAAGGCATTCTCGAACAACGATGGGTAATCCCCGAAGAGAAGCAGAGCATCCACGATGTCATCCGGAAGATCGGTGGCCAGTGCCATCGGAGTAACCGAGATCAATTTCTGCCGGACGCTATCCCAACCGAGAGTATCGCATCCCATCTCCACCATCGAAACGATTGGCGCCACCGCCTGCGCTTCGAGAGCTCCCCCGACCGGTATCAGAACCTGGCCCGTCTCTGGATCGATGAACTCGGGTCCAGCACGGCCATCCCAGAACAGGGTCGGATGATAACCAGCAGCGATCATCGGTTGTGATTTCCGGGAAGTGACCTGTCGCTGCGGGTAGAAGACCCCATCGTCCATCAATGCTCCCGAACACTGCTGGAGCACAACGCCGATCGAGCCCGAGATATCATCGGGAGTCCCGAACACTCCATCAAAACCGGGATGAACGGAACGGGGATCATCGGCTCGCGGATCGGAGCCACCGACCTCTGGACCATGACAGGTGCCACAGGAGATCGAGTTGTCGTGGGAGAGTTGCTCCTCCCAGAACAGGAACTTGCCGAGCAACGCCTTCGAATCTGTCAGCGGATTTTCCGGTGGTTCGGGCATCGGTCCGAGAGGATTGAAAATCTCTCCAGGGCCTCCTGGTTGGGCCTGAACAGGAGAGCCAACGGTCATCAGACCCGCAAAAAGGACAAACATCGCCAGCGTCAACGGGATCCGAGGGATGCAAAGACTACCGGCCGACATGATCCATTCCTCTCCGTACCGGGGGACACCCCGAAGGTATTTCTATTGTACTGATCGACTGCTCGAGACCAGGGGGTAACCCCGGTCCCGGTTTCCCTGGCCAACCGAGTGTCGCGCTAGCTACACGGCGGGTTCTGACACTCGAGCGTGTCGGCTGTTGGATCCACTCCACAGTCCGGGAATGGCGGCAGCAACGGTCCTCCTTGCGAGAAAAGATGACTCAGTACAGCGACCGCATCTGCCACATCGGCGGAACCATCGTCGTTAGCATCGAGAGCGGAGAGGCAGCCTCCATCGCTACCACCACCGAACAGGTATCCGAGGATCACGATGGCATCTGCGATATCGACCATCCCATCCTGGTTCGCATCTCCGCGGATGTAGCCAGGAAGTGCCTCCTCGACGACGATCGCATCGACGATCGTTACCTGATCCGCCCCTCCTGGACCTTCGACCATCAAGGTGACCGTGTAAGTCCCCGTGTCGGTATAGGTGTGCTGGGGTGCCACGGATACGCTTCCTCCTCCATCTCCGAAAAGCCACTGGTGATTCTCGATGGCTCCGGTCGACTCGCTCTCGAAACTGACCTGCATCGGTGCAACCCCCGAAGCCGGAGAAAAACTGAAAGCCGCGATCGGGGGTTCGACAGGAAGACAACCGATGTAGCGTTCGATGAGGTCCTTGCGATCGTGACTCTCTCCGATCCCTCCCATCTCGGGCGACTGCGAGATCACCGCACCATTCTCGCCAACATAATTCACGACCGCACAGGTAAAGCCATCACTGGCGAAGAGGATCTCCTGACCGGTCGTCACTGGTTGCAACTGATCGACGTAGGCAGCCTCACCGTTGTAAGGAACGGTCTGGTCGAAGTTGACGAGGTCACAATCGGCAGAAACGATCCCCGAGATGTCCCCCACCGAACCTCCTCCATCCCCGCAACCGTCGAAACCGAACAGATCCTGAAGGGGAGTGTCCGGATCGAAGCAGAAGGTATCTCCACCGCTGATGTAGAGCTGTCCTCCATCGAGAACGAAATCCGCCAGGGCCTGGCCCTCGTCATTCGAGACCATGTGGTTATTGGGAAACATCCCGACCTCGACCCAAACACGTTCGAAGTCAGCGAGGAAGAAACCGAGATCTGCGAGTTCAGCGAGATCGTCCACCTCGACTGTGAGCGCGAAGAGACTGTTGTCCTCCAGCGCCTGCATGATCGCCGAGACGGAATCGGTACTGCCATTGTCGTCATCGGTGAAACCGATGACCAGGTCAGAGACATCGGTCGGGAGCACCTGAAGAGTACAGGTGCCGGGTTCTGCAGCGTCCCCGATCGCCTCAGGAATTACCTGGTAGGCCGCGATTCCAAATTCTGGTTCCACGTCGACATAGTTCTCGCTCTCCCCCAGGAGACTGGCGATCTCGACACCGTTACGGAGAACACGGATCACCTCGTAGGGATCACCCGTCACCGCACTCTGGTTCTGCCACTGTAGTTGGACATCTTCTTCCAGTTGATCGCAGACCAGGTTCATGATCGGTTCGACAAGACTCACGCTGACGATACAGGAGACCTGAGGTGATTCGTCGGTGCCGATGATTGCAATGAGAGTGTAGGAGTGCTGGCCCGAAGAGGGCGCAACATCAGTATAGGTGGTCTGGCTACCTTCAATTTCGGCGATGGGGATGCCATCGCGACTGATCCTTACCAGATCGTAACTCTCGGCATCGTTCCAGTTGATGGCGACATCGAGTACCTGCTGAGTACAGGTCAACTGTGTTGGAGGCAGTACGTCGGGAATATTGGAGATCTGGAAGTAGAGATCATTTCCGGCACAGTGTCCGACCCAGATGTCAGGGATTCCATCGCCGTTGAAATCGGCAATAGCGACATCGAAGGTGCCATTGTGGTGTGCGGGAGTCCACTGCCCCGGTGGATATGGATCCTCCAGCAGGGGTGGATTCTGCCCATCATTGCGCAAGAACGAGAGGCGCCGCCCACAACTGGGTACATCCGTGTCGACATCGGTCACGACGACATCGTTGTCGCCATCGGCGTCGAGATCGACAATATAGGTATTGCCGCCAAATCCTCCGGTCAGAGGGCTGGCGCCGATCGGCACGTTTTGCCAAATGACAGGAATGGTACCGGGGTCAGAAGTGTTGAGGAGAAACTGGTCCTGGGGATCCTGGACCGCAAAGACATCCTGAACACCGTTGCCATCGATATCCCCGAGGTTGAAGTGGTAACAGGAATTGACATCGAGATCCTGCGGTGAACCGAAGGATGACCCTCCTTCGTTGTAGGCGATCCGCACTGATGGCACCGAGTTCTTGATGATGTCGGGCCAACCATCGCCGTTGACATCTCCGATCTGTCCGGCCGTTGCAAAACCGGAATTGACGAATCCACTCGGCATCCACGATGTCTCATCGGTGAAATAACCGGTGCCATCGTTGATCAAAAGGCGATCCTCGACCGAATTGTTGTAGTCGAGAAGATAGATGTCATCGACACCGTTCCCGGTCAGATCTCCGACACCGACCGCACAGGAATTGGGCTCTGCCCCTCCTGGCGAGAGCAGCACGGGAAGACGCTCCGGTTGTTCTTCCAACCCGAGCCAGTTACCGGATGGATCTGCTCCAAGATTGATGAAGATTCGTGGCTGCTGGCCGTTCGATCCATCGTTGCCGGCATTGGCAACGATCAAGTCGGGCCAGAGATCTCCATTGAACTCGCCGACCTGCACGTCCCGTGAGTTGTCTGCGATCGCAAAGTCGGGAGCGAAATCGAAGGTTCTATCGGTCATCACTCCATCTACGTTGAGAAATAGAACGTTGGTGCGATTCCCGAAGGTGGTATAGGGCAGTTTGCGAACGCAGATGAGATCGATGTCCCCGTCATTGTCGAAGTCGGCAGTGGCGAAGTCCTTCTCTTCCACATCTGCGACACCCAGGCTCGGATCGGCGAGGATGTTGGAGTCGCTAACTTGTTGCCACTCGAGCCAGATGGGCGCCTGGGCCTCGAGAATCGAACCGGCAGACACGGCCATCCCGATCACCAGAAAAGGAAACGTTATTTTCAAGAGACCTCCACGCCCGAAATCGTTACCAGAGGAATAAACCCGATTACCTGCAAACATCTATCGATCGGTGACGGGTACTTTCAAGGTAACCGCCAGGAGATGGTCAGTCCATCACGGGAGGTGAGGTGAGTTGGCGATACTGGAGGTTTTCAGCAGCAACAGGAAGTGAACCGCTATCCCCCGAGCGTAGCTTCGAGAACGCTCTGGTGTTCTGCTCCGGTGGGACGTAACCAGCTTTGCATCAACTGCACGCTCTGAAACGAATAAGGCCCGAGGGAGACTGGCTGATCGACCGCAATCCCTGACTGTGGCGGCGTCAGACGAGCCAGTGTCATATGAGGAAGGAAAGCCCGACGGTTACTGCGCCGAGCGAGTCGCTGCATCAACCTCCGGTTCAACTCATCCAGCGCGCTCGACGATGGTCCTATCGCCGCGACGGTTCTCACCGGACCTCGTCTTGGCATGGAAATGATCTGGTCTGGTTGCCAGGAGAAGGGTTCCACAGCCATCGCGGCACGCTCTACCGATCGCTTCACGTCATCGAGATCCCTTGTGGAAACATCACCGATGAAGAGAACCGTCATGTGCACCTGTTCGAGCGGAGTCCTGCGATGAGCAGGAAGCGGATCGAGCGCCTGCAGCGATTCCAGTAATGTTCGGGCTTCATCGAGCGCCGGATGGAGGGCACAGAAGAGTCGTATCGGACGTTGCGAAGACCTGTGGTCGCGATCGATCGCTCGCTTCGTCAAGGAGTCCTCCGGCTCAAGGAGTTTCCAGGGCCCGGATACGATCGAGTTCTGCTTGCATCATCTCGACCACCTCCGGATGGGAACTGGCAAGGTTTACCTGCTCGGCCGGATCATCGTGGAGATGGTAAAGTTGACCGCTTGGTCCCCCTTCAGCCTTGATCCTTCTCGGCGCCGTGAATCCGCCACTTCCTAGACCCTCGATCCACTTCCACGGTCCCTGACGGATGGCATACATACCATCGACGGAATGATGCACGATGCTGGTTCGAGTAGGCGTGGCACCTCTGGTAATAGCTGGGAGTTGGTCGATTCCATCCGGGGCCACTGCCTCGGTCAAAGTCACTCCTGCAGCGCTGGCCAGTGTCGGCAGCAGATCGGTCAGGCAGATCAATGCATCGCAGAGTTGCCCCTGGCGCGCCCCTGCAATTTCGCCGGGCCAACGCATCAAAAATGGTACCCGGTGCCCCCCCTCGTGGATGTCTGCCTTCTGCCCGCGCCAGGGACCATTGGCACGATGAGGATACTTTTCCCGATCTGCTGGAGTCCAGTGTGCTCCATTGTCGCTGGTGAACACCAGCAACGTCCGACTCTGCATCCGGGTTCTTCGGAGAGCATCGTCGATCTCTCCCACCACCGCATCGACGTGAGCGACAAAAGCACCGTAGACACCGGCCGCCTCGAGCGCGTCGAACTGCGAATCGGGAAGCCACGGAGTATGGGGCGCCGACAGGGCGACGTAGAGGAACAGAGGCTCGTCGGGATGCACGCGATGATGACGTTCAATCTCCGAAACCGCCCGCTGGCCGATGTCAGGGAGCACGTCTGCATGGCGAAAGTCAGGCGCAATCGGTCCGGCGCGCCAGAACCCTGCACCACCGTGACGCACCGAGCGACTCGCCTTGGTCTTCTCGGTCGCCGCTTGCACCACCTGGTGATCCTCGAAGTACAGGTAGGGCTCCATGTCGAGACTGGCGGGGATCCCCCAGAAGCGCTGGAAGCCGACGGTGTTCGGACCTGGAATCAGCGGTTTCGTGTAGTCGGTCGGCCCCTTCTCCTGCAATCCAAGATGCCACTTGCCGACCCCGCTGGTGCGGTAGCCGGCAGCGGCCAGCAGCGATGGCAAGGTGGTGCGATCGGACTCGATCAGTGCTCGAGAACGCCCCATCAGAACACCACTGCGCAGACGAGTACGCCAGGCGTAGCGTCCGGTGAGCACGCCGTAACGTGTCGGAGTACACACCGATGAAGGGGAGTGAGCATCGGTGCATCGGACCCCCTCGGCAGCGATTCGATCGAGCGATGGAGTCTCCAGCAGTGAATCTGGACCCGCTCCCGCCGGGTCTCCCCAGCCAAGATCATCGGCCAGGATCAATACGATGTGAGGAGCGGCGCTGGAGTCCTGACGCTGGATCGCGATGCCCTGACAACCGAGCGCGCATCCGAACATCAGCACCAGGATGAGCCGGTCAAATGTCAGCAAAACGGATTTCAATGGCAAGCCCCCCTCGCAGGGAGAATGGTATCCCAAGCCAACTGCGACCAGAACTACCTCTCGAAGGAACACTGCTCGATGCGAATCGCCATCACATTGCCAGCGCCATCCGAATCGGTCCGATGGAAAAGAAAGGCCCCCGGGCGCCAGGCGCCCAGGGGCTGAGGAGGTGTTCAGATCGGTTGCAGATCAGGCCGCAGGAAGTTTCTCGGTCGAAAATCCATTGTCCCGGGCGTAATCGTGCAGTTCCACGCGAAGACGACCGCGTGCCCGGGAAATCCGCGACCGGACCGTTCCCAGCGGAACCGATAGTTTGTCGGCGATTTCCTGGTATCCGAGTCCATCCAGATCACACAGCAGCAGCGGTTCGCGGAAGTCGTCCGGAAGTTTAGCGATCGCCGCCCGTACCCGATCTCCGAGCAGATCGAGACACGGATCAGCGCCCTTTTCCAGACGTTGCTGTTCCTTCTCGACTTCCCATGAAATCACCGGCGATCGCGGTTGGGTGACATCGACATCCTCATGAAAGGGTCGCCGCTTCTGCAGTCGACAGAGATCGATGAAGCGGTTCTTGCAGATCCTGAACAGCCAGGAACGGCAATTGGAGCCGGATTTGAAGGACTCGAAGCCGCGCAGGGCTCTGATCAAGGTATCCTGGAGCAGATCCTCGGCGCCGGAAGTCTCTCTCACCAGCGAAATCGCAAATGCCCGGACCGCACCGAGATGGGGTAAAACCGCCGATTCGAAGCGATGATGATCACCTCCTTTGGGGCCGATGGTGACCAGATCTGGGCTCTCGAGGGTCGATGAGTTCATATTTCCACTCTTCTCACGTTTCTCGAGCGGGTTCGCAAGAAACAGTGCATATGCCATGCCAATCACTCTTGAAGCGATGAGCAGGGAGACAGAGCCCCCGGAAATCTATAAACTCCCTCAGAATCGATATTTCTACCGACCGACCCCGAACGGAGTACAGGTTGGCACTTGGAAGCAACCGATCCTTCATCGCGCTGACTTGCACCCAGTTACTGGGGGCTTTCAACGACAATGTATTCCGTCAGTTCATCCTGCTGATCGCTCTCAACGTCACTGTCAGCTGGTTGCCCATCGATGGTCAATCGATGGCGATGGCAGTCTTCGCACTTCCTTTCGTCCTGTTCGCCATCCTCGGTGGCTCCATCGGAGACCGAATCCGCAAACGCAACGTCATCGTGGCAGCAAAGATGCTGGAGATCGGCGTGATGGCTCTCGGCATGGGTGCCTTTGCCCTGCAGGGGATCGATCCCAACCTTTCGATCATCGCGATGCTCGGTGTGCTGTTCCTGATGGGAACCCAGAGCGCATTCTTCGGTCCATCGAAGTACGGAATCCTGCCCGAGATGGTCAACGAGAAAGACCTGACCCGCGCCAACGGCATCGTCAACATGACCACCAACGTGGCGATCATCCTCGGAACCGTGGTCGCAGGGTTCATCTTCACCTACCTCCATGGCGTCGACGAGGTCTCCGCGGGACATCCCTACTGGTGGAGTGGCTTCTTCTTCATCACGGTGGCACTGGTGGGATGGAGTTCTTCCCTCTTCATCGGTGAGGGTCGTCCCGCCGCCGATCCCGATCGCCCACTTCGCTGGAATCCCATCGATGGATTGCGGGAGGTGAAATTCCTGTCCGAGGACCGCGCTCTTCTCGGCGCCGTGCTGGCGACAGGTTGGTTCTACCTGGTCGGAGCACTGGCCCTCTCGGTACTGAACGTCTGTGGTAAGGAAGTGCTGGATCTGGGAGATGGGGGGTCACGCCTGTTCTTCTTCGTCGCCAGCGGAATCGCCATCGGTAGCCTGCTAGCCAGCCGGCTTTCCGGTGACCACATCGAGATCGGTATCGTCCCCATCGGCGGAATCCTGATGACCTGTGGCTTCGCAGCGGTGCCGTTCGTCAATGAAACGCTGCTGGCGTATGGGATCACCCTGGTAGTGGCAGGAATCGGTGGCGGATTGTACCTGGTTCCGCTGGCGGCCTTCGTTCAGGACCGGGCAACGGGCAAGGAGAAGGGGCGAGTCCAGGGAGCCCAGGAGATGATCACCTTCCTGTTCATCTTCGCATCTGCGATCGTCTTCGAGGTGTTCCGCAATGAACAACTGATGGCACTGAGCCCCGAGGGAGCCGTATTCGCTCTGGCTGCGCTTTCACTGATCGGAACTCTCGGAGTCTGCCTGGCGGTTCCACACATTTCGATTCGATTCCCTCTGTGGATACTGGTCCATTCCTTATATCGAGTAACGGTCATCGGAGGAGAGAAGATTCCACGGCGCGGAGGAGTGCTCATCGTTGTCAACCATCTCTCCTATGCAGATCCATTCCTGGTCGGATCTGCAGTACCGCGCTTCGTTCATTTCCTGGCTCACCGTCAATTCAGCGGCAAGTCTCTGATCGGAATGGCAACGGGATTGATGCGTGCCATTCCCGTCTCCAAGGACGATGGACCCAGGACCATCCTCAAAGCCCTCGACGAGGCGGGAAAGCGCGCCGAAGAAGGCAACGTGGTCTGCATCTTCGCCGAGGGAGGCATCTCACGCACAGGTAACCTGCTGCCCTTCTCGAAGGGGTTGGAACGAATAGCACGCAGGGGGAATGTGCCCATCGTTCCGATGTACCTCGATCGGGTCTGGGGCAGTATTTTCTCCTTCCGCGGCAAACGCTTCTTCTTCAAGCGCCCACTACGAATTCCCTACCCCATCACCGTTGCCATCGGAGATCCTCTCGACCCGAACACCTCCGCCAGAGAGGTCCGTCAGGCGGTTCAGGAGTTGAGTTCGGTGGCACTCGACTCGCGCAAGGAACAGGGAGTCACTCTCGCCACCCGTTTCCTCACCTCTGCTCGCAGATCGCCGAGGAGAATCGCCTCCATCGAGCTCGACAGATCTGTCACCTACCGAAAATTCCTGATCCTCGTGCTGCTGCTACGGCGAAAACTACGGGCCAGATTTGCCGATCAGAGCCACATCGGGGTGATCCTACCCGCTGGAATCGGAGGTGCCGCTGCAAACATAGCCCTCGCACTGATGGGCAAAGTCGTCACGAACCTGAACTTCACTGCCGGAAACGATGCACTTCGCTCTGCCTGTAAACAGACCGGACTGAAGACGATCATCTCCGCACAGATGTTTCTCGACAAGATCAATCTCGATCCGAAAGAATTCGCACCTGACGTGGAAATGATCGATCTTCCGAAACTACTCAAGAGAGAGGTCACCACTGGCGACAAAGTCATGGCATTGCTCACTGCCCTGTTGCCATCTTTCATGCTGCGAAGATTACCCGGCATTCCGCTGGATCCCGATCAGGATGTCTCCGTGATGTTCTCTAGCGGCTCGACCGGCACACCCAAGGGAGTTCGCCTCACACACCACAACATTCTTTCCAATGTCCGAAGCATCTCCCAGGTCTTCGATGTCGACAACAAGGATCGAGTGGTTGGATCGTTGCCTTTTTTCCATGTTTTCGGTTATACGGTGACGCTCTGGTTCCCCCTCGCCAACGCCATCGGAGCCATCTATCACCCGAATCCGATGGATACCGATGCACTGGCAACCCTCACCCGTGAACACAAGGGCACCATCTTCCTCTCGACTCCGACCTTCTATCGCACCTACTTGAGGAAATTCAAACCCGAGGATTTCCAGACTATTCGCCTCGCCGGTGCCGGGGCAGAAAAGTTGAAGGCGTCCCTGGCGGAGGCCTGGGAACAAAAATTCAACTGCCCACTGCTAGAGGGATACGGTTGCACCGAACTGAGCCCCGTGGTGTCCGTGAACCTTCCCGACCTGAAGGGAAGTCATGTTTCCCAGAAGACCCGGAAGTTCGGAAGTATCGGCATGCCAATTCCCGGCGTGGTCACCAGGATTGTCGATCCCGACACCATGGAAGAGGTGGAGCCGGGCACTTCTGGATTGCTGCTCATCAAGGGGCCCAGTGTCATGCACGGGTACCTGGGCAGAGATGATCTGACAAAGGAGGCCTTCCTGGGGGAATGGTACAAGACCGGAGACATCGCGAAGATGGACAAAGAGGGTTTCCTCAGCATCACCGATCGACTCTCGCGCTTCTCGAAACTCGGAGGAGAAATGGTTCCACATATCCTCATCGAGGAGGCACTCCAGGAACTCGTCGATCACCATCTCGACTCAGATTCGGAAGATGGCAGTGAATCCCAGATCGCAGTGACTGCTGTTTCCGACGAAGCCAAGGGTGAGAAATTAATCGTGGTCCACGGACCGCTTCCGATTGACCCGTCCCAGTTGATCGAGGAACTGAGAGCTAAAGAGGTGCTACCGAATCTCTGGATTCCCAGACCAGATTCATTCATCGAAGTGGCCGGGATCCCGACACTAGGAACCGGCAAGGTGGATCTGAAGGCTTTAAAGAAGATTGCCACCGATGCTTACGGCAAAGATTCCGGATGACGATCCTCCCGTCTGTATCTTCGGGTACGGTATCGTCATGACCACAGAAGCCGAACCCCTGAAGAACCCTGAGCCCACGGATGATCTCGGACTCCGAGAATTTCAGCAAATCATCGAGGCAACCTACTTCGAGAAGGATTCCGCTCGGGGACTCGAGGGTTCCTTCATGTGGTTGGTGGAAGAAGTTGGAGAACTGGCCAGGGCGTTGAACTCTCCGACCTCGAACACCACCGAGGAGCGGCAGGAATTCGCAGACGTGCTGGCATGGATCGCTTCCATCGCTTCTATACGAGGGATCGACCTGGCCGATTGTGTCCGGGAGAAGTACAGCAAAGGGTGCCCTCGCTGCCAGAAAAGTCCGTGCATCTGTACGCATCGGTCTGGAGAAGAACTTTGAAACTGAGACAGTTGGGCACACTGGATCGATATCTTCTCAAGGAGTTGTTACTGAACTTCTTCTACAGCCTGCTGTTCATGTCCTTGCTGGTCTCCATCGTGTCTGCGATGAAAGCGGTCCACTCCGGTTACTCCATCGGAATCGTCCTGCCGTGGTTGAGAGATAGCCTCCTCTACAGTCTCTACTTCACCACACCCATCTCGATTCTCATCGCGTGCACGCTGGTATACGGTCGTTTCGTGGCTGATCGTGAATTCATGGCCACGCTCGCCAGTGGTATCTCGCCGTTTCGACTGTTCCTGCCGATGGCAACGCTGGCGGTTCCGGTGGGAGCTCTCATGCTGTTGACCCAGTCCACCATCCTCCCGGAACTTCAGCACCGAAAACAAGACCTCGGTCGCTTTCTGGTAAAGCAGCTTGAAAATCTTGGCGAAGGGAAGATGGGACAGTTACGCCTCGATGATCAAGGTGGTGTCGTCCACTGGTACGAGATCCGGGGAGGCCGTGACCTCTCTGAGGTCTACATCGAAAAGCAGTTGAGTATTGGATCCGATTCATCCGGAGGAACAGGAGCGGTTGCCACCATAGGGGAACTGGAACAAATTCCGGCCACGAAGATCCTCGCAAAGCGTGCTCAACTGACTGTCGATGATGAGGCAGAGGTGATTCGACTTACCCTGATCGGTGTCGACATGAAATTCCCGGTGAGTGAAGTCGCACCTGAAAATCGTGACTTCCTCGACTGGCGCTTCGAAACAATCCTGTTCGATCAGTTCAACATCGATTTTCCCATAAACTCGATCCAGAGGCGGCTGAACGACCTCCCGACCACCGAGTTGAAGGCCAAGATTGCTGAAAATCTCGAAACGGCTCGACTCAAGGAACTCGAGATCGCCGAGGCAGAAGATCCAGCCATCATCGAACCTGCGCGTTTGGCGATGGCAAAAGCGTTGCGAACTGCCCGGCGTGGAGATACCGAGATCTGGAGACGTCGAGCCATGGCGCTGGCGGTATTGACCTTCTCCCTGCTGGGATTTCCCATCGCCTTGCTGACGAGGACTACACAGAAGTTAGTTCCCTTCTTCTTCGGAATCCTGGCGGTGATGGCACTGTTCTTCCCACTGACCTACGGAGGGATCCAGTTCACTCGCGCTACGGGAGTACCTGCCTGGACCACCGTGATGTCCGGTAATTACGTTCTGGCCGCTATCGCGTTGTATCTCCTCTCGAGGCTAAGGGTCATCAGATGAGAGCTCTCATACAATGGGTAACGGATCGTTTGCCGCTTCGAACCTTCGACCGCTATCTGATAAAGCAATTCATGATCGCCTGGGGCATCTGCGCTTTCGCAGTGTTCGGCCTCTTCAGCGTTGTCGATGGAGTCTCCCGACTCGACCGATTCCTGCGCCAGGATGATCCACTTCCCCTCGTCGCTCTGAAATACTTCGCGGGCATGATCCCGATCTACTTCACACAGTACCTTGGACCGATCCTGACACTGCTGGCAGCAATGTTCACCGCCACCCAGTTGAACAAGGGTAGCGAACTGATTCCGCTGCGAGCAGCAGGACTTCCCATCTCGAGGATCCTCGCTTCCTTCTTCATGATCGCGCTGGTGATGGCTCTGTCGATGATCTTGGTTCAGGAACTCGTGGTGCCTTCCTTCAAGGACCAGATCCGCCTTGCCGACTCTTACGGTCGAGCGCTCGCAAGCATCCAGCCTGATATGGTCGCAGACAGCCGAAACAACCTGATTCGAGTCACTAACTACTTGCCCCATGAAAAGAGGGGGCAGGACGTGGAGATTACCACCAAGCACTCCGGTCTCTCCATAACGAGCAAGATCACCCGGGCAAGAGAGATCCTCTGGAAGAATCCTCAAGGCGGTGAACCATACTGGCTGCTGCGCGATGGGGAGGTGGAACAATTCGATGAAATGGGTATGAAGATCCCCATTCCTGGTCCCGAGGGTTCGGTTCGATTGGCACAGAAATTCTCCGAGATGAAACTCACCACAGATATGCGGCCGGTCGATCTCGAATCGAGCGACAGAGAAATCGAATATCTTTCCTTCAGGGAACTACGAGATCAGTACAAACGGCGACCCTATCTCAAGCATCTCGAGGTCAAACTCCATCGACGCTTCGCCTTCCCGCTGGCGAACTTCATCCTGCTGATGCTGGGGTTGCCCTTCATCCTTAGATCTGAAAACCAGTCGGTCGTGCTCGGAATTTCCATCGCCCTGGCACTGGGAGCCACGTATCTCATAGTGACCGAAACCTGTGCCAATCTGGGAACGCGGGGTGCATTGAATCCAATGCTGGCTGCCTGGCTCCCGGTCCTCTTCTTCGGGGCGCTGGGGCTCACTCTCTTCGATGGTATCGAGGATTGATCGAGTCGACTTCTCGAGATAGTACGCCGATGTCGAACCCACACGTCTTTCCATCATTTTGATGGGGTTCAGCCGATCGCTCGATCCAGATCCTCGATCAGATCATCGACGTCTTCGATTCCCACCGAGAGCCGGATCAATGCATCGGACAGGCCCGCCGCCTTCCTCACATCGGGTGGAACCGCTCCGTGAGTCATCGATACTGGGTGCTCGATGAGGCTTTCTACGCCACCGAGGCTCTCGGCGAGTATGAAGATTCCAGTCCGAGAAACCATCTCGCGGGCGTTCTTCTCTGACTCGTCTGCGAGCACAAAAGACACCATCCCGCCAGCGGCAGACATCTGTCGGCTCGCGATTTCATGGCCCGGATGTTGCTCGAGGCCGGGGTAATACACCCGAGAGATTCGAGAATCGTCGTGCAACCAGCGCGAAATCTTGCCGGCATTTTCGCAGTGTCGATCGAGCCGGACGGCAAGCGTCTTTGTTCCTCGCAAGGTCAGGAAACAATCCAGCGGCCCCGGAACGGCTCCCACTGCATTCTGGATGAACGCCAGGCGCTCCTGCAATTCATCGTCTGATGTAATCAAGGCGCCACCGACGAGATCGGAGTGCCCTCCCAGATACTTGGTCGTCGAATGCAACACGATGTTCGCACCCAGTTCCAGCGGCTGCTGGAGGTAGGGGGTGGCGAATGTGTTGTCAACGACGAGCAGGATCGATCGACCGCTACATATCTTCGAGACCTCAGCGATGTCGGTGATCTTCAACAAGGGATTCGTGGGGGTTTCCAACCAGATCATGCGGGTCTTCTCGGTGACTGAATCGACCAGGTTCTGAGGGTCTGAAGCATCGACAAAATCAAACTCCAGCCCGAAGCGCTGGTAAACCTGGGTGAAGATGCGATGGGTTCCCCCGTACAGATCGTCGCCCGCCACGACATGATCCCCTGGTTCGAGCAGGTTCAGCACCGCATCGGTGGCGGCGAGACCACTGGCAAAACAGAGTCCGTGCCGTCCCCCTTCCAGCGCCGCCAGATTCTGCTCCAGGGCGGTACGGGTCGGGTTTCCCGTACGGGAATATTCGAACCCCTTGTGGACTCCGGGGGTTTCCTGCTCGTAAGTCGAGGTGAGGTACACCGGAGTCATGATGGCACCTGTCACCGGGTCCGGCTTCTGACCGGCATGAATGGCACGCGTCGAGAATCTCACCTCAGGACCTTCTTCCACTGACGGAATGGATCATGTCGTACTTCGTGATGATCCGAAGTCCATCCGGAGTCTTTACCAGCACTGCAGCGGAGGGATGATTCGCCAGCATGCCGAAGATGGTGTCGGCAGTCGCCCCCTCTTTTACCACGGGGAACGGATCTTCCATGATTTCCGAGATCTTTCGTTCCAGTTCGTTGCCCCCCAACAACATCTGTTCGATGATCAGCGCTTCCCGGACACTACCAACCGGAATGCCATCTGCCAGTACCGGAATCTGGCTGACTTCCTCGGACCTCATCAGTTCGACCGCTACGCGAATCTCACTCTCCGGTGAGACGGAGATCAGTGGATGATCTCTGGTGCCTCTACGATCGAGAATCTCTCCTGCGGTCAGGCTCAGCGAACTCTCGATCAGCCCATTGCGCCGCAACCAGTCCTCGTCGTAGACCTTGCTGAGGTACCTCTCTCCGGTGTCCGGGATGAGAACCACCATCAGATCACCGGGGTTCATCGTCTGAGCCACTTCGAGAGCAGCGCAAACCGCGGTTCCGGCAGAAGACCCACTCAGGATTCCTTCCTCCCGGGCGAGCCTCTGGGCCATGGTGAACGCCTCGATGTCTCCGACCTGAATCACCTGATCGATCAGCGAAAAATCCATCGTGTCGGGAATCATGTCCTCCCCGATCCCCTCGGTCTTGTAGGAGTTCGCCTCTGCCAGCACTCCGGTCTCGAAGTACTCCTTGTAAAGAGAGCCGATCGGATCACCGCCGATCACTTTCACTTCAGGATTCTGCTCCTTGAGATACTTACCGATGCCACTGATGGTGCCGCCGGTCCCCATTCCAGCCACGAAGTGAGTTACCTTCCCATCGGTGTCCTGCCAGATCTCCGGGCCGGTGTAGGCGTAATGGGCATGGGGGTTCCACTCGTTGAAGTATTGATTGGGATAGAATGTATTCTCGGACTCGTCGGAAATCTTCTGGGCCACCGAGTAGTAGGAACGAGGATCATCCGGCTTCACAGCTGTCGGACAGATGATCACCTCAGCACCGAAGGCTCGAAGCAATTTCGATTTTTCCTCGGCAACCTTGTCCGGCATGGTGAAGACCGCCTTGTACCCTCGCACACAGGCAATAAGTGCAAGCCCGAGACCAGTGTTGCCACTTGTACACTCGACGATGGTTCCACCTGGCCTGAGAGAACCATCACGCTCGGCAGCATCGATCATATGGATCGCGATACGATCCTTGACACTGCCACCCGGGTTGAAGGCTTCCATTTTTGCCACCAGGGTGCCCCGGATCCCCCTCGTGATCCGGTTCATCCGCACCAGCGGAGTGTTTCCGATCGTATCGAGGATGTGATCGTGGATTTTCATGCCGTCACTTTCTCGCCGTAGAGTATGTGCCTGTCGATTCGTGCTGCTCGGATCCCGGTCGGTGATCTCTCAGAGAAATGATAATGGCGTAGAGGTCAGGAAACACGAATCCCCACCGAAATCCTTCGATCCTCCCCCTTGGCCCTCTGCGACCGATCCTCTAGGCTCCCCCCTCGGATCCTCATTTCTCGAACAGGATCCTGAAAGGTTACCGGAGAAACCGTTGGGCCGCATCACCACCATCCGAGAATCTGATCCGGCAGCCCTCGCTGACAGATTATGTCAGGATCTGCGCGATCATCTCCAACCGGAGGATCTGGTCTGTATCCCCACCGGTCGGTCCCCTGAACTGCTGTACCGGCTCGTCGAGAATGATCCGGTTTCGATCCGGTTATGGCAACAGTTGCGGTATCTGCAACTGGACGAGTACATCTTCCCCCCTTCGGGGATAGAGAGTTTTCGGGAATCTCTTCATCGGCAGGTTTTTGAACCGCTCGAGATTTCCCCTGATCGGATCCACTCCATCGAAGCGACAACAGATCCCGAGGCGGAAACAAAACGACTCGATACTCTCTTCGATGAAATCGGACCTCCACGTGCTGTCATACTGGGACTCGGTTCCAACGGACACATCGCTTTCAACGAACCCTGCGACGCACCTCGATCGGGTTATCATGTCGTCGATCTGAGCCCGATGACCATCCACGATAACTTTCCCGAAGCCGCACACGAGAAGATAAGGGCCATCACCATCGGCCTCGATCAGTTACAGAGATCCGAACGAATTTATCTGCTGGTTCCACAGCAGGAAAAAGCGCAGATCCTCGATCGGTGTCTGGCTGGGCCACACGATCCACAGATTCCCGCCTCGATGCTCCACGAGCATCCTGACCTGCACGTCTACCGCTACTGATGGGTTTCGGTCCCCTCCACTGCGGTTACCATCCTCTGGTTGGGTGAAAACTGTTTTATGGAAGGGTGATGGAAATGATGCCTCTGACACTGCTGTTTAGCTGTTTTCTTTCAATGGCGATATCTCCACAAGACGTGGTCGATCCCGTGGGTGGAGAAGGAGATCGAGGGATCCTCTCCTTTCGCATCGAGGATCAAGATGGGAAGGCTGTTCCCGGCCGACTCACCTTCCGCAACACCGATGGAACCACACCGAAACTGTTCTCGAACCGCCACGCGAATCCGCAAGATCTCGCCATCCGCGCCGACGTGATCTGCACCCTTTCCGGAGCCGGATCCATCACCATGCCGACGGGAAACTGGCAGATATATGCCAGCCGCGGACCCGAGTGGAGCATCCAGAAGCATCAGGTCTCCATCGAAAACGATCAGACCATCTCGGTCACTTTCTCGCTTGAACACCAGGTCGATACTCGTGGCTGGGCTGCGGCTGATTACCACCTCCACACCCTGACCCATTCGGGCCACGGTGACAGCAATATGCCCGAACGCATCATCAGCATCGCCAGCGAAGCCCTGGAGGTGGGTGTCGCTACCGACCACAACATCCACACCGACTACACTGACATCATCTCCCAACTCGGTGCCCAGGATCAGTTCCAGGGAATCGTCGGTAACGAGATCTCCGTTCCACTGGGCCACTTCAACGCATTTCCCCTGGTGCCCTGGGCCGATGTTCTGGATCGCAACGCAAGTGATGGACCCACGCTGTTCAGGGCAGTTCGGGCCAACGGTGACAGTTCCGGAATCGTGCCGGTGATCCAGGTCAACCATCCTCGCTGGGACGGTATCGACTACTTCCGGGTCGCCGGTCTCGACCCCCTCACGGGACAGTCGGTGGAGAAGAACTGGTCGGTCGATTTCGACAGCGTCGAGATCTTCAATGAAAATGCCGGCTGGGGGTACTACGACGCTGACAGCACCGACAAGCAGGTCGGATCGAGCCGTCACTGGGTACTGCAAGACTGGCACAACCTGCTCAATCACGGCGCCCGCATCACCGCGGTGGGGAACTCCGATAGCCACACCGTCTCATCGAATCTGGCCGGCTGGCCCAGGAACTACTTCCCATCATCGAGTGATCTCCCGGCCGAAATTACAGCTCAGGAAGTATGTGACACCGTCAAGGAAGGGCAAATTTTTACCACCCTTGGCCCCTTTGTCACCTTCACCGTCGACGGTGCCTCTATGGGCTCCATGGTGACGGCGAAACGCGCCGCGGTTGTTCTGAAAACGAAGGTGCAAGCAGCAGATTGGATCGATGTGGATCGGGTTCTGGTGATCGTCGATGGAGACATCGTCGAGACGATTCCGGTTGTGCAAAGTCGAGAGATCGTTCGCCTCATCGATTCGCGTAAAATTCCCATTCGTACCGACGGTTGGATCTCTCTTCGAGTGGAAGGGGATGACAGCCTTGATCCGATCGTTCCCGGCAACAAGCGCCCGATCCTACCCATCGCTGTCACCAATCCAGTATTCGTCGATGCCGATGGAGACGGCAAGTACACCCCACCGGTAGAGGTGGCTCGCGAGTGGCTGGAGAGTTACGGCGGCGACGAGATCGCACTTCACGCCGAGTGGCAAGCGCGCCAACCGAACCAGCGAGCTGCGATGCTGCTGGCGAGTACCGTCGACAGTACAACCAGCCGAACTCTGGCCCGCTGGGGAATCCACGATCCGGCCAGACTGGTGCAACTCACCGCCTGCCGGATGATCGAGGGAATCGGTTGCGGAAACGATGAAAAAATCCATGCGCGACTGGTCTCGATGGCGACGAACGCCGATGCAGACCCCTGGCAACGGGTCGTCGCCCTGCGTGCGCTTCCGCGTCAAGATGCAGGAGACTTCATCGCCGACATGCTGCGAAACTCCGGCATGAAGGCCTTTGGCTCTCACTCGGCGCAGATCACCCGGCTGCTGCCGGGCCAGTGGGTGATGAAGTGGAGTGCTACCGATCCGTTCCCAGGACACGGCGAGAGCGGATTGAGGAAGATCCTGGCGATGCCATCGTCCGAACGGCCGATCATGCGTGAGGTGCTGGCAGCGGAATCCGGTATCGTGAACCTGCAGAAGTATGGCTCCGAGCACGGTCTCAACGAGAACTGTGTGGTCGTTCTACAATGCGTGCTCTATAGCCCCGACGACCGCGAAGTGACCATCGCTGTCGGTTCCGATGACGGTTGCATCGTCAAGGTGGGAAACCAGATTCTGGTCGAGGACTTCGCCCAGCAAGGTGTCGATCCGATGCGTCATCTGGTGCGTGCTTCCCTTCAACGTGGCTCGAACTCGGTGGAGTTTCTGGTCGAAAATGGTGGCGGCGCGTACGGCGCTTCGATGCGCATCCTCGACGATGAAGTGAGGATTGCTCAGGTGGGAGCTCCTCAGAGGTCTCAAAGTTCACGCATCGATCCACGACAGCGAATCACCTCCGACATGGCGGGAATCGGAGCTGCCGCCCAGCTCTACTTTCTCGACGAGGGACACTGGCCCAGGAGCCTGTCCGAATTGATGGGCGAAGGTCGGTTTCCGGTTCCCGATGTCGATCCATGGGGCAACCAGTACCTGTTACAAAGCAGCTCCACCCGTTTTACAATACTGTGCCTCGGCGCCGATGGCTCCGAGGGTGGCGACGGCATCAACGCCGACATCGTCTCGCAGCACTGAACCGCACAGAGGAAGTCGAGGATGAGGCGCTTTCTACTGATTGTGCTGCCGATGGGTCTGGTCGGGCTCGTTGCCGGTCCCGTGATCGGGATGCTCATCGTCGAGTATTCGTACGACGATCCGAACTCGTTTGGAGCTGCGGAGGGGGGGTTCGTCGGGTTCCTCTACGGGCTGTATATCGGGCCCCCAGTGGGTCTGGTGCTGGGCGTGCTGCTGGCGCTGGTTGTCTCGAAGAAGAGCACCAAACACCCCGAATAGTTGTGCACCCCACCGGGGCTCCAGATCAGGACAACTCTTCCAGTTTCTCGGGCCGGATCTCACGGCGATCACCGTTACGGCGCGTCCAGCCGCTCTTATCGAGATGCTCCAGTAGAGGAATGGCAAACTTGCGCGTCGTGCCCAGCGCGTCTCTTGCCTGCGAAGCGGTGAAGGCGCCCTCCTTCTCGAACAGCACCGCGAGTTTCTGCGCCGCCTGCGGGATCGCTTCGGCCAGCAACGCCACATCGGTGGCGATACGAACCACCTCGCCGCGATCGATGAGGAGCGCCTGCATCTTCTCCAGCGTTGCAACATCGGTACCGAGGGGGCCAGCAAGATCTTCATGGCGTGCCGGCTCGAACAGATGCTCTGCCAGATGACCGCGAAATCCCTGTAATACCTTCTTCTCGTGCTCGGGTAGATCGGGTTCCCAGCCCGGAAGCATGACGCGGCCACCGCGGATTCGCTCGATCTGCTGGTTACTCTCCAGTTGCTCGACGACCGATTCCAGAAACCGATCGGTGAGGTGAGTACGATCACGGATCTCGAGCAACTTGACGGAGATTCGATATGGATCTTCCCGGTAAGCATGCTCGAGAGCATCGATGATGCGATCGCCACCTCTCTCGAGGCCGCTCCTGGCAACCCATTTCCCATCCGAGATGGTGCGGATCTCATCGCTTTTCTGAAGTGATTGCAGATGCGTCTCGATCTCTTCTCGAGTCATCGCTGCCCTGCGCGCCAGATCAGCGACCTCGTGAATCTCCAGTTCCTCATCCTGCATGATGCTGAGGAGAAATGCCTCGGGACTACCGAGAGCATCCATCTTGCGACGTACCGAGGAGACAACGAAATCCTTGCCAGCCTTGAGACGCCAGCGCGATTGGTCGAGCACCTCGCCACCGCCGAGGGTCACCATCGGAGATGTCCGACGGAGAACGAATCGATCGCCGGGAGCCACTACCACCGGCTGCTCGAGACGGATCTGTGCCAGTGCCTCTCCCCCGGCTGCCAGAGCCGTACAGTCGAGCAGGTAGAGACGACCGACCGCTTCCATCGTTCCCTGTAGAAACCGCACCGGCATGCGGTGCATCAGCGGTGTAGAAATCCCATCGAGGGCACGCAGGCTCACCTCGATCATCTCTGTGGCACGGAAGTAACCAGGGGTAGCGGCGACCATTCCCCGCTCGATCTCGCGGTAGTCGATATCGGCGAGATTGATGGCAGTGGAATGTCCTGCTCGAGCTCGTTCGACCGGAACACGATACGCCTGCAGACCCCGTACCCGACCTGTCGCTGCACCGGGCAGAATCTCCAGGCGATCTTCGATCTCGACGGCACCACTCATCGGCACCCCGGTAATGACGGTGCCGTGCCCTTTCGATGAGAAAACACGTTGGATGGGAAGCCGGAACACGCCTGTTTCATCCCTCGCCGGCAGTTCTCGCACCATCGCCTGCACCTGGTCGCGCAGGGCATCGATCCCTTCTCCCGTCTCGGCGCTGACTCGCAGCATCGGGGCATCGGCAAGAAAGGTCCCCTGAACCGTCTCTCGTACCTCTTCCTCGACCAGTTCGATCATCCCCGCATCGACCAGATCGATCTTGTTGATGGCGATCATCCCCTTCCTCACTCCCAGGATCGTCATGATGTCGAGGTGCTCGCGTGTTTGTGGCATCACTGAATCATCCGCGGCAACCACCAGTATGACGATGTCGATACCAGAGGCGCCCGCCACCATGTTGCGGATGAACTTCTCGTGACCCGGGACATCGATGATGCCAACCAGTTCTCCATCGGCGAGCGTCATCGGAGCGAAACCCAGATCGATGGTGAGACCGCGCTCTTTCTCCTCAGGGAGTCGATCGGGGTCGATTCCGGTCAGTTGGCGCACCAGCGAGGACTTACCGTGATCGATGTGACCAGCAGTTCCCACGACTACGCCATAGATGGTTGTGTCAGGCTGTGACAATGAGTTCCTTCCGCGATTCGAGGATCGGTGCTGGAGCACTGGATGTAAAGGTGCCCCACCTTGACCGGCGTGAGGATCTGATCCAGCATTGCAGCATGGCTACCTCCAGAGATGAACTGTTCTGCAAGTTCGCGATCCAGAATGGCGCATGGACTCGCGAGGAAGCAATTCTCTTCATCCAGCACTATCGTTCCGAGGGCACCGGGGCTCGTTTCGGCGACTGGGCAGCAGCCCAGGGCGCCATCGACGCCACTCTGGCAACTCGAATCGAAAACACCATCGATCAGCGTACCTCCCAGAAATCGACGGTAGTGCGCGAAGGTATTCCCTCCGGTGCCGCCACCAGGACCGCTCAGAAGGGTGGTGGCATTTCGGCACGGGTCGCAAGAAGAGCCCGGCGTGGTGCTGGACTGGGAATCGATTTCCAGCGCAAGCCAGTCCAATCTTCGGTATTTCTCGCCAGCGGAGTGCTGGCCATCATCATCGTCTTTTACATCATCATCCAGTTTCAGAAAGAAGATCCACCCCCACCTGACCTCACCGACAACCAGACGGTCGCATCCGGATCTTCGGCAGGTGGGAAAGATGGTACCGGCGCGGCGGATACACCAGTGGTCCCCACCTTCAGCGCTGAAGAGATCAAGAACATGAACAACAGCATCCAGATCACCATCACGGATGCGCGTGGCTACTTGCGCGACGGCAAGAGTTCCATCGGGATCAGGCAATTGCGACGGCTGCGCAAAGAGATGGGTGGAGATCTGCTTCCAGCGGAGATTCTGGGCAGGATCGACGGGGAAATTGCCGATCTGTTGACCATCATCGAAGAGATCTATTTGGAATCACTGGAGGAACTGAGAGAAGCTCGAGCCTCCGGGGATGAAGAAGAAATCCAGAGCGTGCTCGATGAGATCGATCAGATGTGTGGTCCGGAGTATCGCGCCCGGGCCGAGAAGGAAGGTTCCTAGGGTTCCTCCCCGCTGCCATGGCATCTCCAAAGGAAAGACTCCAGAAGTATCTCGCCCGCTGCGGGCATGGCTCTCGTAGAAAAGCGGAACTCCTCATCGAGCAGGGCCTGGTGATGGTCAACGGCAAGGCCGCCAAACTCGGTGACAGCATCGTGGCGGGTCGCGACAAGGTGGTTCTTCACGGCCACAAGGTGACTCCGCCCCGACCGATGACGGTGATGTTTCACAAGACCGCTGGAACCATCTCGAGCACTCACGACACCCATGGTCGGCTCACGGTGATGGACATGCTTCCGAAGCGACTCGTCGATGCCGGAGTTCTCCCGGCCGGACGTCTCGATCTCGACACCGAAGGCTTGCTGATCTTCACCAACGATGGCGATCTGCTGCATGAGATCACCCATCCACGCTATCGCTGTATCAAGGAATATTACGTTGTTCTTTCCCGTGTGCCGGGCGAACGTGAACTGTCCGCACTGCGCAAGGGTGTGTTCCTTCCCGATGTTGGCAAGAAGACATCTCCGGCGATACTCAATCGTCTGCGCCGCAAGCGCGATGGTACGGCCACCATCCACATCCAGGTCCAGGAGGGCCTGAAGCGACAGATTCGCCGCATGTTCTCCGGCAAGGGCATCAAGGTGACCTATCTCAAGCGCATCTCCGTCGGTGGACTGGAACTGGGCGATCTTGCCCCGGGCAAGTACCGGCAACTCTCGGCCAAAGAGATCGATCTGATGCTCTCTGGATCGAACAAAAACCGCCCGCCACAGCGACAACGCTCTGGCGGGCGGTAACGACTCTCTTTTATCGTTTTCGACTAGTCGAGAATGATGCTGACAAATCCATCGACTTGAAAACTATCGATCTGTACCTCCCACAAACCCGAGAATCCGAAATCGGAGATCAACTTGGCTCGCAGAGTGCCTCCGTTGCCGATGAAGGTCTCGTCGAAGATCTTGAAGTTGAACAGGTCGAAGATCCTGACTCTGACCAACCCGTAGAAATCGATCCCCTCGAAGGAGACGAAGGCGTCCGAGAGATCTGTCCCCCAGTAGTAACTCTCCGAGGAGGTGAAGTTGTAGAAGTCACCCTCGTAGATGAAATCAAAGGAACTCGAGCTAACGTATGGTTCGTTGAAGCAACCTCCACCGCAGTGGTTGTTACAACCGGAACTCGCCAGCAGCAACAACCCCCCCAGTAACGTCAGGAAAGTAACTTTCATGATCTTTCCTCCTTCCTGGAAGGAGCACCCCACGCACCCCTGTCAGGGGAATAGACGCGCCAATGCAGCAGTTATTCTAACGGACTCCGAAAATAAACGGACCCCGGTCGTCCGGTGACCAGTATTGAACCCTGATTTCCTGCCCTGAAGTGCTGGCATCGGGCTCCTCGAATGAATCCTGCTCCCACGAGAGTTGGCGCTCTTCTTGCGTGGGATGCTCTTCCGGCGATGGGCGCCGGAGAGGGGGGGGTTCCTTTGATCCACCATGAAGAAAGTGTATCGGCACTGACGATCTTGTTGTTCTTGCACGGCCTGGTGACAGCATTGCTGCTGTGCGTCTGTGGACTAGCAGGTTCACCATCGTTGATGGTTGTGGATTCGACTCGTGATCATGTTGTCTGGCTCCAGGATCTCGATTCGGACGGCAGATACGATGGTCCCGGTGAATCACAGATCTTCTATGACGACAGTGCGGTGGGCCCCAATCTCTCGGTTCCTTCAGCCCTCATCGCGCGCCAGGACGATCTATTGCTGCTCGATGGCGGGACCATCGATTCCCTCATCTCCCTCAAAGATATCGATGGAGATGGTTTCGCCACCGGACCGGACGAAGTCCGGGTGATCTATGACGATGAAGCACTGGGACCCGACCTCACCGTTCCTTCCTCGATGGCCATCGATCTTTCGGGTGCCATCTATATCTGTGATCGAAGTACTACCAAACGTCACGTGCTGCGTCTCCAGGATCTTGACGGAGATGGAGACATGGACGAATCCGCAGAAGCCATCATCTGGTTGCAGATAATTGGCAACCCCCAGCTAGTGAACTTCACCCCCACCGCGGTCTGTATCGGTGTGGATGGCTCGGTGCTGGTCGGCGATGGCGCCTCCGGATTCGTCTACTCCTGCCAGGACATCGATGGAGATGGGGTCGCTCAGGGTGACATCGAAGTACAACCCTGGTTTACCAACCCGAGCAGTTACGGGATTTCTACCGTCGATGCGCTCGTCACGGCTGATAACGGGTGCTTCTATCTCGCTGACGAGGAAAACGGTACGGTCTTGATGCTGCATGACAAAGATGGCGATGGAGTCATCGACAGCAGCGATGAGGTTCAGGTTTTCATCGATCCGACCGCATCCTCTTCCCTGGTCGTGGGTCCGATGGTGCTGTTCTCATCTCCTGCTGGAGGGTTACTGATCGGAGATCCAGGCCAGGATGCATTACTGCTGGCCAATGACTTCGATCAAGATGGCAGCGCCTCTACTGCGGGAGAACAGCAGATCATCTTCGAGGACCAGGGAGTGCTGCTCCCATCGGTAACCGGAATCTCCACAGTACCCGGCCCCCTCTCCATCACCGTCGAGGCTATCGTTCCACAGTTGATCGCTCAATCGGGAGGAACTCCCGTTCAGATTCACGGTGACGGGTGGCAAACAGGTGCCGAAGTCAGTTTTCGGATCGAGGGAAACGAGTTTCCTGCAGTGGCGCCTCTCGCTGGCATCATCACCGCCGTGATGCCGGCGCTGAATCCGGGCCCTCACGATCTGACCCTCATCATCGAAGATCAGGAGGTCTTCGTCCCGATGGCATTTCAGGCGACCATCTACTTCCAGCGAGGAGATGTCGACAGAAACGCCATCGTCGGAATCGGAGATGCCGTCACTATGCTGATGTGGATGTTCATCCCGGGAAGCCCAGTCATCCCGTGCCAGGAAGCAGCCGACCTGAACGATGATGGCCAGTTACAGTTGCAGGATGCGGTCCATCTGCTCAGTTGGTTATTCGCTTCAGGACCACCCCCGGCATCCCCGCACCCCGAGGCGGGGCCCGATCCCGATCAGCAAGGTCCAGGCTGCGAACAATAGCGACAGAACACGGCCATATCGCCGAAAGAAAGTTGAATTGCCTCCATCTCTGGCTTCCACTGTTTTACTAGTGAAACAGACCAGATCAGAAACGATGGGAGTTGCTGCCGATGAAATCCTTGCCCACCCAACGATGGATCTTCATCTGCATGCTGCTCGTCGGATGCTCGACACTGAGTTCGATCGATACTCGACAGCCAGCAGAGGCCTCCGACACCCAGCCCAACATCGTCTACATCATGGCGGACGAGTTGGGTTACTACGAACTGTCTCACATGGGCCACCCCCACTTCCGCACGCCCCACATCGATCAACTGGCCGCCGAAGGGATGCGCTTCACCCAGAGCCTGGCCGGCTCTTCTCTGTGTGCGCCGACTCGTTGTGTGCTGATGACCGGCAAGCACAGCGGCCATACCTCGATCAGGACCAACGGTGGCGGCACACCGCTGCGCGCCGGCGAAGTGACGATCGCCACCTTGTTGAAGCAGGCCGGCTATGCCACCGGTGGTTTCGGCAAGTGGGGCTGCGGCGGACGCGGTTCGACCGGCGTGCCGGAGGATCACGGCTTCGATGTCTTCTTCGGTTACTACGATCAGGTGCACGCACACAGCTACTACCCGCCGTATCTGATCCGTAACAGCGAAGAAGTTCCGCTGCCGGGAAACAACGGCGGTCGCCAGGGGCAAACCTATTCCCACTACCAGATCATCGAAGCGGCGCGCCAGTTCATCCGGGATAACGCCGATCAACCATTCTTCTGCTACCTACCGATCACCCCACCTCATGGAATGTTCGATATTCCCGAACAGGATCCCGCCTGGCAGCAGTTCAAAGACCAACCGTGGCCGCGAGATGCGCGCCGCTACGCCGCCATGGTCAGCATGGTCGATCGTCAGGTCGGAGAGATCATCGAACTGTTGAAGGAACTCGAACTCGATCAGAAGACCCTCGTCATCTTCTGTGGCGACAACGGCGGCCAGAATTACTTCCGTAGTAAAGAAAAACCCCGTGGTTTTCACGGACCCAACGTCAACCCTCGTACATCGGTCGAGTTTCGCGGTCAGAAGGGCACTCTCTACGAGGGGGGTCTGCGGATACCGATGATCGCCCACTGGCCCGGCAAGATCGCACCGGGGCAAGTCAGCGATCACCTGTGCTACTTCCCCGACATGATGCCGACACTGGCCAATCTGGCCGGGGTCGAGACTCCCGCCGACAGCGATGGCATCTCCATGACAAAGGAACTATTCGGAAAATCCGCCGAGCAGCGCCAGCACGAATATCTGTACTGGGAACTGGGAGCCAAGAGGGCGGTACGGATGCAAAACTGGAAAGCGACCCGCCCGTCACAGGGCAAGGAGTGGGAACTGTATGACCTGGCGACCGATCCGTCAGAAACCAAGGATCTATCGAAGGAAAATCCCGAGATGCTGGCGAAGTTACAGCAGTTCGCCAAGGACGCCCATCAACCGGCGGTCCCCGGCACCTTCTCCGATCGAACCCTGCACGAGAGAGACCGCCAGGCGAAAAAGGGTTTCAAGAAGAAGTAACCAGCCAACACGAGTGGCTCGACCCCACTAGTCTTCTTGTTCTTTCTTCTTCTTGTCCTCGAGCAGATCTGCGAGGCCCTTCTTGAGTGCCTCATCGAGCAACTTCTTGCCGAGGGCGGAATCGAGACCGGAGCCCTTCAGCCCTTTACCGAAGAAATCGAGCACACCCTTGGCGTCTCCGAGAACCTTCAACTTATTGGTGCCATCGGACTCGATCTCCTCGATCGCCTTGTCGATGACGGCATCGAGGATGATGACGACCACTTGCGCCATCACGATGCCGTTCTTCTTCTCGCCGATGCCCTCGATCTCGAAGGCCGGCACCGAAAGATCGACAGGCCAGGAGCCGCCTCCCGGGATGGTCATCACCCCTGACACCTTCATCTCGCTCACCGACAGGGTTTCGATGACAAACTTCTTGCCGCTGTGGGTCGAATCTCGGCCAGCTTGCTGATTAGCGGATTTCTTTATCTTCTTCTGGATGGTCAGTAGATTGAGATGCGGACCCTTTTCATCGACGTATGACTCCACCAGGATTTCCACGCCATCGAGTTCGAGCCTCGGCAAGACGATGCGATCCTGAAGCAAAGAAACCAGCGATACCTCGACATCGACGCCAGCGAGCTGGAAGAAGTGAGGCTGCTGGTAGCCATCGGGGTTGGCGAGTTTCAGACCGCGAAGCGATAGACCGCCGCCGAACAGATCGATGGAGGCAGAATCGAGCCGGGTGCTGTCGGCACCGAGTACCTGATCTCCCCCGGAGATGATCCCGGCTCGCACTATCGAATCCTTGTAGATGAACAGCCCTGCCACCGCCAGCAACAGCAGTAGCATGGTTCCCAGCAGCATCTTCTTGAATCGACTCATCTTCGCCTGACCTCCGCGCCAATCATCTCCGGTGGTTCCGTGATGCGTCATCCATACCACGGAAAGTATGCCACCCACAGGTTATCGGTAACCCATGGGCAGATGGGGAAGATCTCGCAACAGAGCGCGTCGTCTTCAGCCGGGTCAGGGGCAAATCGAAAAACTGCCGCAATCGAGAGCATCATCGGTCGAATCGTCACCGCAGTCGGGGAAGGGTGGTAACGGCGGCGGGCCGCCGCTGAACAGATGGGACAGTAGATAGATCGGATC
>DCAA01000009.1:41587-42141 GCA_002311345.1 Planctomycetes bacterium UBA1146
CCGGCCCCGATGGTGATGGTTCCATCGATCATCGTCGGAGTTTCTGAAATCGAGCCGATGATGATGACGGGAGTGATCGGAGGCACACCGGGGTAGACACAGAACTCGATGCTCGCGACGGTGCCCTGGTTTCCATCGAGGGAATAGGTCGCCCGGTTGAGCAGATAGCCGAGGCCAGGATCGAGACCGATGCCTCCGAACAGGTCGATGATGACACTGCCAGACCAGGCTTCCGGGATGATGTTGATTTCGACGAAATCGGGCAGGCCACCATTATTGCTGGTGTTGGTGCCACTCTCGTTGACCACCTCGACGATGGTCACCTGCGATGGATCGGAACAGACGCCAAAGGCCCAGCCACGCACCGTCGAACCGGTGTTGTCGAAACTCACGACCAGATCGACGCTACTGCCCTGTTCGCCCGAGCCACTCGACAGTGACAACTGGTAGTCGGGATTACCCTGGGCAAAAGATGGCACATTCAGCAGGCTCACAGATGTCATTGTGAGAAGCAGCAGAAAGACCGTTCGCATCGAATACCTCCCGGCAAGCCG
>DCAA01000043.1:0-179 GCA_002311345.1 Planctomycetes bacterium UBA1146
CAACAAGAAAGCCATCAACAAGAAGAAAGCTGCAGCCAGGAAGAACGCTGCGATGAAGAAGAAGGCCGGCAACAAGAAAACTGGAAAGAAGAAGACCGACAAGCAGGAGGCTGACAAGAAGAAAACTGACAGGAAGAAGTCTGACAAGAAGAAAACTGACAAGAAGAAGGCTGACAAGA
>DCAA01000043.1:233-76853 GCA_002311345.1 Planctomycetes bacterium UBA1146
GACAAGAAGAAGGCTGACAAGAAGGAAGTTGTTGAAATTGAATCGAAAGCGATCTTCAAATTCGTGGTGGGCGGAACAGATGGAGAAGAATCGAATGTGATCTTTGGTTCGACCGAAGGCATCGATCAAGACCAGCAGTCGATTCACTGGTCAGGGTCTCTCGAGGAGATGCCAGATCACATTCGCGAGATGTTCGAGAGCCTCGACATGGTGGATGTCGAGGAACTCCTCGGCGATCTCGACGAGATCCCCGACGAGGTCAAAATCCTGCTGGAAGGACACGATCTTCCCAAAGATCAGCTGGAAGACAGCAGCAAGAAGAAAGTGGAAGTAGAGAAGAAGACCGACAAGAAGAAGACGGACGAGAAGAAGTCCGACAAGAAAAAGGACAACAAAGAGACCGACAAGAAAAAAGACGACGTGACCCTCGAGGGTCGAATCGTCCTCTAGCGGTTTTCCCAGATCCTCGTCGACGAATCGTCGGCGGGAGTTTGTGAAGACTCTAGATCGGTGTTCCCGATAAAAGGGGTTGTCGCGCGATACGCGGGTCCCGCGCGAACGATCCTGGGGGCACCGAAACAGGTGCCTCCCCCGGACGGTCCGGGGGAGGTTTCTTTTTCAGGGCCAACCCCAACCCACAACAGAGGTTCCGAGCCACTGATTCGACGGGGCTTGTGGAATTTCGCCTCATGTGTCACGATCCGCGGCGGTCGCGTGGCAGTGCGGTTGCGGAATTTAAGAAAGTACTCAAGTTTTTCGCATTGCCTGCCGATATGAGTCGTAGACGGGGAGTTGCAGAAGATCCTCCTCATGCGAGAGGAAATACGTGTCACCCTGACAGGGTGGGTTTCGCTCGCTTGGGAGGGAGAGGGGTATCCGATGACGATGGATGGAGTGGGCGGAGTCTCCGGCCCGAATGGCCCCGAGGGGCTGAGGGGACCGCAGCGTCCGGATGGTCTAGACGGTCCAGCAGGCCTGGAAGGTCCAGCGAGTCCCGGCGATATCGGTGGTGCGGATCAGATCGAAAAAGTTCCCGAGTTGGCTCAGTGGCTCGAAAAGATTCATCAACTTCCTATCGAGGTCTCTGCTCCTACCGGCGCGATTGCGGGGTTCGACCCCGATGCATCGCGTCCCGAAGATGAGCAGCGGATCGAGCAGATCATCGACCGGATCCTTGAGGAAGGGATCTGAACCGCCCTGTAGTCGCTAATTGAATGTTTCTGGAGCCCCCGGACTCAATGTTCGGGGGCTCCTTTGTTTCCAGTGATTGCGCCACGGCGAGGACAACATTAGAAAGGATTGCTCGCAGTGGGGTCCATCGGGAGGGGAACTCAATGAATAGCGATTCCGGATCAGAATCCGAGGCGGGCACAGAGACCGACCTCATCACCATCGATGATTTTTCAAGGGTCCAGTTGAGAACGGCGCTGGTTCTCGAGGTGGAGCCTCACCCGGATGCGGACAGATTGTGGTTGCTCACCATCGACGGAGGAGGGGAGACTCGCCAGATCGTTGCTGGAGTTCGAGGTCACTACAGCGAGGATGAACTGAAGGGTCGGACCATCGTAGTGGTATGGAATCTCCAGCCGGCGACGATCCGGGGTGTCGAATCGCGCGGAATGTTGCTGGCAGTGCAGGATGGAGACGTGATCAGCCTGCTGGGTCCAGATGGCAATGTCGCACCGGGTTCTCAGGTGCGCTGAAGATAGGGAGGCGAGATTGCTCGTCCACCTCAGTGTTGACGATCTGGGTCTCATCGAACACGCAGAACTCGAGATGGGCCCCGGACTCCAGGTTCTGACCGGAGAAACCGGGGTTGGCAAGTCGATGCTGCTGGCATCGATGGCGATCTTGCGTGGCGAAAGAACCCGATCAGATGTGGTCCGTACCGGATGTGATAAAGCTGTTGTCCGGGGAATCTTCCATCTGTCCGGATCCACTTTGGTTCGTATCTGCGAGCACCTGGGCAGTTCCATCGGAAATGGTGAACTGATTATCGAGCGGGAGATCCATCGAGAGGGTCGAAGTCGCTGTCGCATCGATGGTCAGGAGACCACCACGACTCTGTTGAAAAGGGTCGCCCCACTTCTGATCGAGGTGATCGGGCAAGGGCACGCGCTCACCTTGCTCCGTCCGGGAGCGCAACTGGATTTCCTCGACCGCTTCGGCGGACTACTGGAGCAGCGGGATGAACACGCTCTGGGTTGGCGAGAGGCACGTGAACTGGAGGGGCGAATCCACCATCTCGAACAGGGTGCTCGTGAAAGAGGCGATCGATGTCTCTACCTGGAGCACATCATTGAAGAACTGGAATCGGCCGGGCTCGTCGCAGGTCAGAGAAGTTCCCTCGAGAAGGACCTGGAACTTCTCGAAGAGCGAGACGCTGTGCTGGAGTCGATCAATTCGGTGCGCCAGAGGTTTCGCGAGCAAGAGAACAGCATTCTCGATCAGCTCGGATCGACTGAAAGAGACCTTCGTGGGCTGAGTTCCCTTCATCCTGGGATTGCCAACCTCGTGGAGGGGTGTTCGACAGCTTCGATTCTCATCGAAGATGCACTGCAGTCCCTTTCCGATGTGGAATCAGATCTCGACCTCGATCCGGAGATCCTCGAACAGAAGCGGAAACGATTCGATCAACTGGTCACCCTGGAACAGCGATACCATCGTGAAGAACCCGATCTGATCGAATATCTGGCCCAATGCCGTCAACAGTTGAGTGACGTGGTTGGTGCAGCGGAAGAGCTTCCTGAACTGAAGGAGGGCTTGCAGCGGCGAATCTCCAGCCTTCAGGATGGGGTGCGGCAATTGCACGATGCACGTCTCGAGGTGTTCCAGAAACTGGCCACGATCACTGCTGGTGAGCTACAAGATCTCGATCTGGCCAAGGCTCGACTCGAGGGGAACCTTGTTCCCATCTCCTCGAGCGATGGGTGGAACGGGATGGATGACAAGGGTGGCGATCGCTTCGAGTTGCTCTTTTGCGCCAACCCGGGTGAACCACTCCGTTCCATCGCGGATGTAGCCAGCAGTGGGGAACTCTCGCGGTTGATGCTGGCGTTGCAGCGAACTCTCGCCGGCGCATCGGGAACCGACACGTTGATCTTCGATGAGATCGACTCCGGTGTCGGGGGGCGCCTCGGTGCGGTCATCGGGGAAAAGTTGAAACAAATCGGCTCAGACCATCAGGTTCTGTGCGTGACCCATCTGCCACAGGTGGCCTGTCACGGTGCTCGCCATCACCGTGTGATCAAGGAGACCGATGGCAAGGTTACCCGTACCCGGGTGGAAGAAGTCACCGGTGATGATCGAGTGAAGGAACTCGCATTGATGTTGAGGGGCGATCGAGCCACCGAACGGTCTCTCGAAGAGGCAAGAGAGATGCTTCTGGAGGCTGCCAACGCCGGAGGGGAATTGACTCCTTGAGCGATCCCGCCGGGATCCTACGATTGCAACCGATCGGTTTGCGCCGTCCCTGGGGAGGGCGCCGCCTTCTCGATGGCCTTCGGCCGGATCTGTCGGTCGAGCCTCCAGTGGGGGAGAGTTGGGAAGTCTCCGATGTCGGTGAGGATGACACGTCACTCCATTCGATCGTGGCTGAAGGTCCTCTGGCGGGAGAGTCGCTCAGAAACCTCATCGAGCGCGATTCTGAGACCATCCTGGGACCCATCTCACAACCAGGATCTCAGCCTCGACTTCCCCTTCTCTACAAGTTCATCGACGCCGCACAGGATCTATCGGTCCAGGTTCATCCCGATGACGCCCTCGCCCGGAAACTCGGCCTCGGAATCTGGGGCAAGAGTGAAGCGTGGATCATTCTCGATGCGCTTCCGGATTCGCGACTTCAGGTTGGATTGAAGGAAGGGTGGGATGTCGTTCGGCTTGTCGAGTGCGTACGAAGTGGGGGAGTAGTATCCGATGCACTTCACGAGATCGCAGTACAACGTGGAGACATCTTCGAACTTCCTGCAGGAACGATCCATTCCATCGGAGCAGGAGTCTTGCTGGCAGAGATCCAGCAGTCATCCGATGTGACCTGGCGAGTACACGATGGAGGACGAACCGGTCTCGATGGATCGCCTCGTCAACTGCATCTCGAGGAGGTGCTGCTGACGACGCCTCCCCAGCCTGCTTCCTCGGGGCGCTTGCCAGCTTACGAAACGGGTTCGGGGTGGAGCTGTCGGATCCCAGATGGCCCTTTCAGGCTGCACGAACTTCGTGGGGAGTTCCAGGGCCAGTGGCCAGCCGATCCCCATTTCTTCTCGATTTTGTCAGTCCTCGATGGCAGGACCAGGCTCGAAGGGAGTCAAGGATGGCTTCAGGAAGGAGATGTGCGCTTCATCCTGCCGACTGTCATGCCCCTGGAGATTGATTGTGACCAGGAGAGCTGGATCATTTGCGCCTCACCAGCTGCGGGTCTTCGTTGACGATGTGGGAGGGGGTGGCTACCATCCGGGTTCGGAAAGAAGCATCGGGGACCCCTTCGGGAAGGATGCACCAACTCCCGGGAGGAGATCGAGATGGCCAGCGCGCGCAGACGCCCACCGCGTTCAGGCTCCCGTCAGAAGGGTTCCTGGACTCCCGAAGGCGCAGCACCGGGGAATCCTGACGACGAGAGACCGATCTACAAGCCTGCCGCCAAGAAGGGTGCCCATCCAGCAGTGGTGATCGTGGTCCTGGTACTCTTCGTCGGCTCCGGCATCTTTTTTGCCTACGCCCTGGTCAACAGGAATATCGAGCCCGGGATAGTGGTCGAGGAGACCACCACCAATGATGAATACAAGGAGATTCAGAGACGGATCCAAAAGTCCACCGCCATGGTGAAAGAGGTCGTTCAACTGAGAACCGATGAGGATACAGCCCGTTTCTCTCGAAAATGGAGCGCGGCGAACGAGTATACTAGCGACACCTTCGATCAATTGAGAGCGATGCTGGCGGATGTGCGATTGCCTAACGGTTCTCTTCCTCCCGAGTATTCAGGATACAACAGGGACTTCACCAGATTGCAGATCATCATGGGAGATCTGATCAAGGTGGCACCGTTGGATTTCGACTGGGAGAGCGAGGAGTAGTTCCGTGGCTAAACGGACCCCACCACGTCCTCGTCCAGCACCTGTCCAGGTAACCGAGGACAACGACCTTGATTTTGGCGACCTCACTCTCGGTCTCGTCGCAGCCATTGTTCTTCCAGTGATGGTTGCCGTGGTGCTCGGGTTGGTCGGGATGCCGGTGAGTGGTTCGGCCGAACTGAATTCCGAGCAGGCTGATTTGATCCGAGAATCGGATCGTATCGTCCCGCCGATGACAGATAGTGAGGCGCGCATCATCCTGAATCATGTGCAGTACTCAGTCGACAATCGTGCTGCCGAATACATACGGCGATCGAGAGCCACCGAGGATGCCCAGGAAAAGAACTTCTGGCAGGAGATCTCCAAAGGTGTGCTCGGCCCTGCAGAAGCGAATCTTCAACGCATCCTTGATGAGGCAGGAAGAAATCTCGATATGTCCGTTGAGATCAAGAATGCCGCACAGGAATGGATCACCAAGGTGGATACCCTTCGTTTCCAACTCGATCAGGAAGATCCTTTCCGCCAGATTCGCTAGTCATCACCGCAAGAACCCATTCGGGTCGGCGCGAGTTTCCTTTTCGAAGCAAATCGTCGCTATTGCCAGGAAGCCGTGAATCGGGCCGTATCGCTCGTATCTCGGCGCTGACGGGTCCATTCCTCGATTTCGTCGTATTCTTATCCAGGAACGGTAGGTGCCCAGCGCACCCTGGAGCCCCGTTCCCAGGGTCACCATGGGTTCCTTTTGTGCGGGCGAATGCATCAACGGTCGATATCGGGTCATCCGGCAACTAGGTGCCGGTGCCATGGGAACCGTATTGTTGTGTGAGGACATACTCCAGGTTCGTCGCAAGGTTGCCCTGAAGGTGTTACGAGCCGATCGAATCGAAGACTCCGAGGAGTGGTCGAAGGTGGAGTACGAAGCGTTGACCCGTCTTCGCCATCCAAATCTTGCCCGGGTGTTTGATTTCGGGCGTGTCTCCGATAGCCATGACTGGTTCATCGTGAGCGAGTTCATCCGAGGCGATGATCTGCTCGAGGCTTCGACGACGTTCGAGGAGGATGAATTACTCGATATTGTCGTGCAGATCTGCAGGGCGCTCGAGTACATCCACGTGCAAGGATACGTTCACTTCGACATCAAGCCAGACAACATCCTCGTGACCCGGACTCGCCAGATCGGTAAGGATCAGACCTCAAAAGTGGTACAGGTAGCCGAGCATCCTGATTCCACAGACCATTGCCTGGGCCCTCCTCGAGTCAAGTTGATAGACTTTGGTCTCGCCGAGAAGATCACAGGTACATTTGACTTTGCCATCAAGGGAACCCTTCACTACGTGGCTCCGGAGATCATCGATGGAGGAACTCCAGATCGTCGAGCTGATCTCTATTCATTCGGTGTGACCCTATTCCAGATCTTGACGGGTAGACTTCCATTCGTCGCACCAGACGGTACCTCGACAGGTAGAATCGAGGGTTGTTGGCGTGAAGAGATGCGAGCAGACCTCAAGGGTGAGCGAGAGTACCTGGTCGACATCGTGCTACGGTTGCTGGAAAAGGATCCCCAACAACGCTTCTCCAGTGCCAGGGAGATCATCCATGCCCTCAGTGCCGGAGCCGGTTGCCACTGGCAGGTAGAAACCGCCGAGACACAGTTGTCCTATCTCCATAGCAGCAGGCTTGTCGGGCGTCGCATGGAGCTGGAACACCTGGGAGAGGCTGTGGAACGAAGCCTCGGTGTCTCCCTGCGAGAAACAGGTAAGGAGCGAACGGCCGATCAGGAGAAATCTCTGATGGTGGTCTCCGGTGAGATCGGAATCGGGAAATCCCGTCTGATCGATGAGTTCGCGCACCACCTCAAGTTACGGGAAATCCCCGTTTTCACCGGAAACTGTCCCGAGGCGGTCCAGGATGCATATCACCCCTTCCGCTCCATCGTCGAACAGCAAGCTCTCCTTGTCGGCATCGGTTCCGACCTTTTCAAAGAATACGAAGAATCATTGAAAAAGATCTGCCCGAGGCTGAGAGATGCGGATGTTACAGGAAATTCCGAAAGTGGAATCCGCCTGGATCGGGATCGCGTGCTCTTCATGGATCGTCTTGCGGCATTCATGGAAGAGGCGTCAATTGAAAAACCCTGCGTGTTGGTACTCAACAATTTTCACTGGGTTGACGATGCCAGCGTTGCGCTTCTATCTCGACTTCGACAACGACTCCAACGTGAAGAAAGTCAGGGTAGAATTCTTGTCATATTGACGATTCGAGATGACGAAAATAGATCGTCAGCCATCGTCGAGTTCCTCGAAGGGGAACAAGCGAACAAATCGATGGACGAACTTTCACTGAAGCGATTTGGACGTGCGCAGATCACCGAGTTGATCCACCACGTACTCCAGGTGGAGGAGATCCAATCGACCTTCCTCGATCGTCTTCAGGAGAGAACCGGAGGAAACCCACTCTTCATCGTCGAGATGCTCAAGGTGCTACAGGAAGAAGGCATCATCCAGCGAGAGGGAGATGCCTGGAGCATTCGCGGAGGTGGCGACCTTTCGCGCGTCGAGATGCCAGCGGGAGTCCACCAGGCGCTTCATCGCAGAGTTCGCGTCCTGGATGAGCAGGCCCGTAGCATCCTCAGGTTGATCGCTCTCCACGACAGACCGATCCTTCTGAAACTACTCGAACTCATTGAAGGCCTCGCAGGAGATCTTCGGGAGAACATCCGAGAGCTGGAAGCCAGAGGAATGGTTGGTCGAACACTCGAGGCCGGGAGACCGGTCTATTCGATTCCGCAGCCGAAACTGCGGGAGATCGTGCAGCGAGACATCCTGCCGGCCGAGACCAGAAGACTGCACGGAATGCTCGCCGAAGCCATCGAGGAGCATCACGGTGATGATCTTGCCCCGGTGAGGGAAGAACTCTCGCATCATTATCAGAGATCAGATCTTCCAGAGCGTGCTCTGGTGCATCTGCTCGCCGCCGGAGATGCGATGACCGAAGTGCACGCCCATGAAAAAGCACTAGAACACTACCAACACGCTCTGTTGCAGTTCGAGGAAAGAGACGATCGAATTTCCGACTGGTTTGCGATAATCGAGAGGATTGGAGACTCCGCCACTGTCGTGGGAGATCTGGAACTGGCTCAGTCCTCCTTCGAGATCATCCAGGAGGCGAGGATCGACCAGGAGCAGGCTTGCGTCGAACTCGATCTGTACAGGGTCCGGGCGCTCCGGAAACTGGGCAAGATCGAGGAACTTCGAGGGGATTATCCCGGAGCACTGAGGCTTGTACGCGAGGCATCCGAGGTCGTTTCCAGGCTCTCGGGAGAGCATCGGGTTCAAGAGCAGATCCTGGTCCTCGGTCAACTCTCCTGGCTCTATGTTTGCTCGGGTGATTACGATCGCGCCATGACAATCAGCGGGGAAGGTCTCTCTCTCGCTGGCAATGAGGAGAAAACTGCCGAACACGCGCTCTTCTTCAGCACCATCGGCAGCGCCTCTCTGTGCCGGGGTGATCTTGAACAGTCGCTGGAGTTCCATCGGAGATCGCTGGAGATTCGCGAGGATCTCGAGGATGTTCCGGCGGTGATCAACTCTCTCAATGCCCTCTCCGAGACCCATCTGGCTGCTGGAGAGGCGGTCGAAGCCCTGACTCTGGCCCGACAGGGACTCGAGATGGCGAATGAACTTGGCGATCAACCAGGACGTGCCCTCGCACTCCATCGCGAAGCTGCTGTCTACCTGTTCTGCGGTGACCTGGAGGGTGCTGGTGAACGGGTCGAGGCATCGCTGGAAATCAGTCAGCAGCAACGGATGAAGTATCTCGGAATTCGTAATCACCTTCTCAGAGGTCGTATTCGTCGTTACGAAGGGGATCTACCCGCTGCGGAGGGTGATCTGCTGCGTGCTCTCGGGGTTCACGCCAGAGCAGGCACCGGAGTCGGCCTTATCGAATGCTTGCTGGATCTGGTAGATCTTCATCTTGTTGCCAAAGACCTGGACCGTGCCCGGGAAGAACTTCAACGTGCGTGCGAGGCAACCCGGGAAATCTCTCATCCGGGTCTCGTTGGGCAAGTGGCTCTTCGCCGCGCTCGCTTGCAGCGTTGTTCAGGTGTTGAGCCGACAGAAATTCTTGCGGCGCTGGAAGAGGTCGAGCACAACGCTCGCGACTGCGGTAATCGTATCCTCAGGGCTGCTTCTCTGGTGGAGCAGGCTGAAATTCACATCGAACTACGCAATCTCGACGAGGCGCGCCAGAGTTACTCCGAGGCCGATGACCTCCATCACGCTTTCGCTGAACAACTTCCACACCCATTGCGCGGACACTACCTGTCGCTCTATCGCGTCAGGGAGGACCAGCAGTCTGAAAGGGTGGTCAGGGAAATCTCGCCGGAGGAAACCCCTATCCCCGAAAAAGTCGGCGAGGAAGTTGAACTGAAGGAAACCGTGGTTCTCGAGCAATCGGATCACGCTGAGGAGATGCTTCGAATTGCTTCCTTGTTGACGGAAGCGGCTTCTGCTTCGCTACCGCGCGTGTTGATCCCGAAAGCGCTTGCCTGTCTTGTCCGGTCCACCACTTCGAAGCAGGGCTGGATTCTGGCCAGGAATGGCGACGAGGTGCGAGTGATATGTGGTGCGAATCATGATGGTACGCCCCTGAAAGGGTCTCTCGAGCGAATTGCACTGGCAGCCGTCGAGGATGTCTGGGATAGCGGACGGGCGATTCTTGCTCCCCGAGTGGTCGATGAGTCCCGGGTGCAGGCGATGGAGGAACTCTATTCATCCGGTGTTCAGAGTCTCGCCGTGATCCCGCTGTACCTCGATGGAACGATTCGGGCGGTCGCTTATCTTGCCGATCCAGATTCCACACAACTGGTCAGCGATTCGGGGAAACTGTTACTCGATGCCCATGCGGGGTTACTGGCGTTACTGCTGCCGAGAAGTACTGGAGTCACCACACGCTCCTGACAGTTATTGCCGATGCGGTTATCCTCGCGATCATGCGTATCCGGGAGAAGCGCTTCCGGGGTGGGTTTGTCACTCCAGAGCAGTTTTCGGGGGGAAGGGTATTCCACCACACTTGGGTACACTCGTGGTCTCGGGTAAAAAGGGGCATGATCTCACCGGCGATGGAACGTGATTCTGACGGCAGGGAGAACTTCATGAAGAAGATCGACTGGTGGTACCACCGCAACGGCTGAACATCGTGCAAGCGAGCCCAGGAGTTCCTGGGAGAAGATCCCATGGTCGGAGAACTGATCGATGCCAAGAAGAAGCGGATCGGTACCCAGGAGGCGCTGGCTCTGGCACGATCGGCGAGACGAGTGCTGGTTGCCCGGGGCAAGAAGTTTGTCGACTATGACATGCGGAAGGATGCTCCCGGGGATGAAGAACTGGTAAAGGGTATCATGGGGCCCAGCGGAAACCTCAGAGCTCCGACTCTGCGCATCGGAAAGACGGTGATCGTGGGATATCACGATGAGGTCTATTCTGAAGTGATGGGATCCTGACGAAGGGGATGAGTTGGGTATCTTCGATCGTGACTACATGCAGAGTTCAGGCAGTACGGGCAGCATGATCCGTAGTATGAGTGCGGTGAAGTTGATCGTCACCATCAACGTCGTTGTCTTCATCGCCTGGCGCCTCGCCTCGAGAGACTTCATGCAGTACGAGTTCATGACCAGTTGGGCACACCTGGCGAGCGGCCGCATCTGGACTCCCTTGACCGCAGCATTTTCCCATTACTCTTTCTTTCACATCCTCATCAACATGCTGGTCTTTCTGTCCTTCGCTCCGGTGCTCGAGGCGCGCTGGGGGAAAGGTCGATTCTTCGCCTTTTACCTGGGAGCCGCAATTTTCTCCTCCCTTCTCCATGCTTCGATGGTTCAGTTCGGCTGGCGAGATGCCCCGGCGCTAGGGGCTTCCGGGGCCGTCTGTGCCGTCACCACTGCCTTTGCCTGTTATTACCCGAAGAGTGTCATCCTGATCTGGGGAATCCTGCCGGCGCCGGCGTGGCTCATCGTGGTCGCCATGTCCCTGTTCGATCTGAAGGGACTGATCGACCAGAGCGAGGGTATCAGTACCGGAATCGGACACGCAGCCCATCTGGGAGGTGTGGTATTTGCTCTGGGTCTGCTATTTGTGCTTCCGAAGATGGGTCTCACCGGCTCCAGGAAGTCCTCCTCGCGTTCCCGGGTCGGGGCTCGTCGAGCTCCGGGAGATTACTACCCTGCCGCTCCTTCCTCGGATGGGGCTTCGGACCGAGACATCGCCGAAGAGGAACGTCTCGATGAGTTGCTCACCAAGGTGAGTCGAGAGGGAATCGACGCACTCGACGAGGACGAACGAGAAGACCTTCACCGGATCAGCCGGAAGCGAGGAGATCTTCCTTGAGCCTGCTGGGTTTCCTGCGGCAAGGCTATCGCCGATGGAAACTCCGTTTGCGCGCCAGAAGGATTCTGCGTGGCCTTTTCCAGCAACCCGATCGATTACAGGGAACCTCGCTCAAGCCGGTTCACTTCGGGCGCTGTGATATCGTCGAAATCGAGCAGTCTGATGATGAGGTTCGATCAATTACCTTCGAGATCCTCAGGCATCCGCGACCTCACCCCTTCTCCCGGCAGTACCACCTGGTCGCCGAACGCTGGTCGGTTGTTCTTCCTCATGGCAAGCCTCGACGGTGTGGCTCGGTGAATCTGAGCCGTCTTCGAGGAGGCGATGGAGAACCTCCCGGTTCCTTCCCTTGACGACCCCCGGGTCGAACGGTGACGATCTGGCTTTGATGAAATACCGATGACCAGGAACCGGGTTCGATGGTGGATGGAGAGGGACGAGGATGGAACTTCTGAAGGAACTATGTGAGGCCTACGGAGCACCGGGATTCGAGGACCGAATCCGGGCCATCTTCCGTCGTGAGATCGAGCCCCATGTCGATCGGATCGAGGTCGACGGGATCGGCAACTGCATCGCCATCAAGGAGGGCAAGGAAGGCTCTCTCAAGGTGATGCTTGCCGGTCACATGGACGAGATCGGATTCGTGGTGAAGCACATCGATGACAAGGGCTTCCTCAGGCTCTCTCCGCTGGGAGGGTTCGATCCGAAGACCCTTATCGCCAAGCGTGTCGCCATCATCACCTCGGAATCAGAAGAGATCACAGGGATGATTGGATCGAAGCCGACTCACATCATGACCCCCGAGGATCGTAAGAAGATGCCCACGGTACCGGAACTGTTCGTCGATGTCTCAATGTCAGCAGAAGATGCCAGAGCGAGAATCGAGATCGGCGACCCGGTGACATTACAGCAGCCTTTCCAGGTTCATGGTGATCGCTGTACCGGAAAGAGTCTTGATAACAGGGTTTCCATCTACACCTTGATCGAAGCAGTTCGTCGTTACTCCAACGAGAATATCAGTGTGTATGCCGTTGCGACAACTCAGGAGGAGATCGGCCTTCGAGGAGCGATGACCGCCTCGCACCGGATCGAGCCAGATTGTGGAGTGGCCATAGATGTCACTCTCGCTTGCGACACTCCCGGTGCCAGTGAACACGAGAAAATTACAGCTCTCGGAGAAGGGGTGGCGATCAAGGTTCATGATTCTTCGAGCATTTCGAATCCGAAGATGGTGAAAGCGATGCGCGAGATCGCCCGGAAAATGAAAATACCCTTCCAGATGGAGATCTTGACGATGGGCGGCACCGATGCGGGAGGCATACAGCGTGGGGGGAGTGCGGTCCCTGCGATCACCCTCTCCGTCCCGTGTCGATATGTTCACACGGTGGTGGAGACCATCGATGCGAAGGATCTGGAAGCGACTGTGGCGTTGCTGGCAGGGTTCCTCGATCGGGCTCACGAGATCGACCTCGGCTACGATGGCTGATCGGCTCGGTCTTTCTCCCAGATGGCGAGACCGGTTTCGCCGTAACTTTTTCCTTCCCGGGCCTTCAGGCCCAGGGGGGGAGATTCTGCATCCTCCCGACGTGGATGTTCGATGACGATCAGGCCACCTGCTTCCAGCCATTCATCAGCGGAGAGTTGTGCAGCGAGTTTCCACGGCAAGGAACCGGGGCCGCTGAAATCGGCAAACGGCGGATCGATGAGGATGATCTGGAACGCTCCCCCCGGGGCAGGGTGCTGGGTGATCTGGTAGGCATCTGCTTCGAGAATCTTACATTGCGCCTCGATACCGAGGGCTTGCAGGTTGTCGAGGAGCAGATCCAGCACTGCCGGATCCTTCTCGATGTGAACAGATTGCCTGGCACCACGGGAGACCGCTTCGATTCCGAGTGCGCCAGAACCTGCGAAGACGTCGAGAACCCGTGCCGCTTCGATCCGATCCTGAATACTGTTGAAGAGTGATTCTCTTACACGCGACCGCATCGGTCGTACCACCAAGCCGGCAGCAACCTTGATCTTGCGGCCGCGCAGATAACCGCTGGTGATGCGGAGCGAGCCGTTACGGGTCATTGAAGCAGTCCCGGAAATTCAGGAGACCAGGCGATTGTCGGATGCCGCGAGTCGCTGGGCCAGGATACGAGCCATGTTGAGGATCACCTTGTAGGCGACCAGGTTTCCCTCCTCGAGCAACTTCTGGAATGGCTCGGCGGGGATCTTCTTGAGTCGACCATCTTCGACGCACATGACAGTGGCGCTTCGAACATCACTGCTGATCAGTGACATCTCGCCGAAAAAGGACAGTTCTTCGAGTCGACCGAGAACCTCGTTTCGATTGCCGGACTTGAGTACTTCGAAGGCACCGGCTGCGATGATGTAAAAGCCATCACCGGGGGTGTCCTGGAGCACCACGGTGTCACTCTTTCGGGCAGAGATATCTTCAGAGATGCGCAATAACTGTGAAATCTCGGCTGGTTCGAGTCCCTCGAACAGGGGGACTTTCTGGAAACTCTCGACGTATTCGCTCAACTGCGCTGCTCCCTCTTCGGGGGGATACTTCACCCACCGGATCGACCCGGTTGAAGGGCTTCAGGTATAGTCGACACCTTAGCGGTTCCACCGTGAACTCGCAACGATGCCCGGGCAGCTCTTCCGTCCTCAGGATGCAGGTTTGGCGGCTTCCCACCAGGGCGCGAGATCGGCCGGAAGGGGCGCCTCGAACCGCATCGGTTGCTGACGGGTCGGATGTTGGAAAAAGAGTCTCCAGGCGTGGAGCGCGTGTCGTTCCAGAAGCGCAGGAGGACTCCCCGGTGAGATGGTGGACAGATTGGCGCTGGTCTCGTGGCCGTACAGGTAGTCGCACAGGATCGGATGCCCGATGGCTCGAAGGTGGACCCGGATCTGGTGGGTCCTTCCGGTGCTCGGGAAGCAATGGATCCAGGCATAACCCGGTGCTTTTTCGGGGCAGAGAATGCGGTCGAGTTTCCAGGCGGTGAAGGCGGGGCGTCCTGCATTGTCGTGACGAACCACCCTTTTCTTTGGATTGGTGAGTGACCGCGCAAGTGGCAAGTCGATCTCACCGGAAGGGGTCCCGGGGATGCCGTGGGTCAGGGCAAGATATTCCTTCGAGACCTCTCGGTCGTGAAATTGACGCGAGAGTTCTCGATGAGCCTCATCGGTTCGTGCGATCACCATCAATCCAGAAGTTTCTCGATCGAGTCGATGAACAATTCCAGGACGATCTTCACCTCCGATGCTCGATAGTTGATCACTATGGCCCAGCAGCGCGTTGACGAGAGTGTTCTCGGGTGCAGTTCCTGGTGCCGGATGTACGATCATTCCAGCCCGTTTGGAGATCACGATGATCTGATCATCTTGATGGATCAGATCCAGTTCGTGGTCTTCCGGCAGCGGAACAAGTGATGGTATTGGTGGAGGATCGAAGAGGAACTCGTTGCCGACATGAACTCGCTGCGACGGTCGACATCGGTTGCCATCACAACTGATGCGGCCTTCTTCGATGAATCGGCGGAAGGCGGATCGAGAGTGCCCGGGGATTTGCTGAGAGAGCCAGCGGTCGAGCCGTTCTCCTGCATCCGCTTGCTCGACTCGATGGACTTGCGGTGCCGGATCGATGGGGCCTTCGGGCCCCTCAGTTCCCGTCACCACCGGTGGTCGGGGGAGGAGGACCTAGATCTAGCGGTTTGGGATCAGGTTTCTCCCCTGCCTCTGTTACTGGTGGATCCGGAACCTCGGTCGTCAGGGTCGCATTCGGTATTTCCACTTTCTGGTCTGCAGTTGCGGGGTCGTCAGTATTGGTGTCGGTCCCGGTCACTGCATCATCGCCAGCTGGAGCGGTAGTTTCCGTCACCTCGGGTGGAGCAGGCTCTGGCAGCACGAAGCCCTCGCTCGATTGCTGTGAACTGCGAAATTCCTGCAAATAGGTACCGATGACGTAATCGTCGGGGAAGCGTTGCTGGCTCTGCTCGAGCAAAACGACAGCCTGTTGGCGACTCGCGTCGTCACCTTGATCCCACAGCCAGCGGGCCACCTTCTCGATGGCGATCGTCTCGATCGCCTGTCCTCTGACCTTTTCGAGCAGTGTGGGATACAGCGCTCGCACTTCATCGACTTCTCCGGCGAATGTTGCATCGATCTCGTTGTTCCACTGCTGGAGGTCCCGTTCTTTCAGTTTGTCCAGCAGGGAAGGAAGCATGATCAACCCGAGCAACACGACGACCCCGATGATGATCGGCGTGGCGTTGATCTTTGCCGCCTTGGCCACCTCGATAGTGAGATTTTCGAGGGTTTCATCGAGTTCGCCAGCATCCTTGTTGGGATCGTAATCTTTGGTCTCGGGTCTGGCTGGGCCAGTTTTTGCCATCTTGGAGTGGTCTCCCTATATCTCATCTTTGCTGCATCGTGGCAGCACCAGGATCAGGAATCTACGCCGATACGGACGATCAGTCGCGTCACGTAATTCTCGCCCTTTTTATCCGGCATTCTCTTGATGAGTACTTCGGCGTACTCGCCGGATTTACGGTACCGGATGTGTTGCTCACCGAAATCATCTTCAGTCGATACAAATTCCCAACCATGAAGCGGCATCTGATGCTTGTACCATGAACTGAGTTCGATGACGGGGCGATCTCCCCAGTAGATCACCTCGACGGTCCTCATCGGCAACGGGGCGTGTTCGAACTTGAGATAGGACCAGGATTCGTCATCGAGTTCGAACCCGAATGGCGCAGGAATATCGTCGGGTTGGTGTCCTTCGACAACGGGGATGGAATCCTCGATCGGAACAAGCCCCTGACACCCGGTCAGGGAAACGCTGATTGCTGTACCAATCAGTACCAGCCATGCGAGGGGAAACGTTTTTTCATGACTGATCCGAGCCTCAGGCAAGCACATCCAGGACCTCCTGCTCATTGCGGGGGCTTTGTTCGAGCACGACTTTCTCCCGTCGGTTGCCCCCGTCGGTTCGCGCAGCATAATCCCCACACGCTCCGGAGGCGAGTCCTCGACCCTTGCTCAGGATTACTCCATCCAGGAGTCGGAGGGAACCCAATTGCTTCAACTGAGTTGGATGATCCGACGATCTCTGGCCGGTGCTGGAGCGGAACTGGTCCGACACCCCTGGCGTACCGTATTGATCTGTCAGGGAATTCTGTGGGCTGTGGCGCTGATGGTGGCTCCCGCCTCGATTCTCCAGGGATCCCGCCAGGCTGCCCTCGAGCGGGCGCACCAACTGGGCACCGACCGCATCCAGGTCGAGGTGGAGCCGGGCGCCACATCGGTGCTCGAGGTCGAGGATCTCAGTCGTCTCCGTGACGCTCTCGCCAGCGATTATTCCGCAACGATCGTCAGTGGTCAGGGTATCCGCCGAACTATCATCGAGGGGGACGAACGGATACGTGGCTGGATCGTCGCGACCGATCAGGAAGAATTTTCGGCTCGGTCGCTGGAACTGATCGACGGGCGCTGGTTCAAGCCAGGGATGAATCCGCCGGAGGTCGTTTTCGAGGAGCCGCTGGCACGTCGACTCTTCTCCGATGCGGAGGACAGTTTCCCGCTCGATGATGCACGATTGTGGATCGCCCCGGGTCGGTCCGGATCGTGGCTCGCCGGAATCTCCAAAGTCACCGACGAACTCCCAGAGTCGGCAAGGATCTGGAAGGTGGTGGGAGTCATCCGGTCTGCAGGGGAATCGGGCATCAATCCGCTCGGCTTTGGTGAGGATCATCGATTTGCTAACCTGGTCGAGGGAGTTCTCAAGATGCTCGGGGTTGCCTCCGAATCCGCTCCCTGGTTGAGGGACGGCATGGCAATGCATCTGGATCGCGAGAACTTCGATGCAGCGCCAGTCGACTGGATCGTCATTTCTACCGATCCGATGCAGGTGACGGAAGTGAGCCATCTGGTCGAAAACACCCTCATCGAGAGGGGGCGCACTCCGCTGGTCTATGCCAACGCGGCCTGGTCGATCCTGGCGAGTCCCGAACTGGATGGATATCTCGTCCTCCATGATGTCTTCTTCGCGATCACTGCGGTGATCGGATGGCTGGTTCTCACGAACCTGCTGCTGTTGACAGGCCGCCAACGACGAGCCGAGGTCGGGTTGCGTCGCGCCGAAGGGGCCAGCAGGGCGGACATCTTCTGGCAGTTCCTGTGGGAGGGTGTGTTCATCTCGCTGCTGGGAGCGATCCTCGGTGCTCTGGCCGGAGTTGCCTTCGCAACATTGCGTGTGACGCTGGATCCGTCAGCGGTGCTCGCTGCCTCCTGGCCGTGGAATACCATCTTCGAGTCGATGCTGATCGTCATCGTGGGTGCGGCGCTGGCGTCTGCAGGTCCTGCCTGGGCCGTCAGCGGCACCGATCCTGCTCTGCTGCTGAGGGAGGGTCGATGATGATCCAGCTCGTGAGGCACCTGCTGAATGCCTGTCAGCGCATCCGCCGGCATCCGCTTCGATCGGGACTTCTCGCTCTGACCTTTGCCCTCGGCCTGTCATCGGTGGTCTCCATCGTGGGCACCATCGAGGGAGGAAGAACAGCGATCCGGCATGACCTGACCGCTCTGGGTACTGATCTGATCGCCATGGTCAATCCACTTCGGCTCGGCAGTGTAGCGATCGGGATACCGACCAGTGGAGAGCCGATCGGTAGAGAACATCTGGTGACCATCGATGAGCGGCTGTCAGCGATCACCGATTCGGTCTCGCCACTGCGAGTCGATCTCGGCTTGACCAGTTACGGAGCGATTTCCTGGCGACACACCATGGTTGCGACCACTCCCGGTTTTCGTTCTGTATTGCGCCCAGGAATGCTGGAGGGAAGATTCCTCGCCGACGAGGACCATTGGCCCGAGAACGAAGAAGATGTGGTTCCCGCCGCCATCGATGAGGCACTGGCAGCAAAGTTTTTCACTGATCCAAAGGAGGCTCTCGGTGTGGAGTTTCGTTCGATCCGGGAGGGGAAGGCTTTCACCTCGCGGATCATTGGTGTGGTCGAAGATCCGCTGCTGCTACGAAAACACATGAGTTCGTTCGATGCGACTTCCCGTGCCCGATCGATTCCCGCTCGCAGGCTCGAGTTTCTCAACCTGTATCTGCCCTGGCGACCCGCCGTGGATGTGCCCACGCTCGTACTGATAGATTCTCCTACGGTGGATGATGTCGACTCGGTGCTGAAGGAGGTGCGAGCGCTGGTCGAGGAAGAGGGGCTGGGTGTCTACATCCACGTGCAGAAGCAGTGGACCGCAATGGTGCTGGAGATCATCGATCGATTCAGTGGACTGGGCCACTTCATCTGGGTGCTCGATCTGGTGGTGGTCCTGATCCTCACCGGAACCATCTCACTGCTGGCCATCGAGGAGAGCATCGAGGAGGTCGCGATCCGGAGGGTCGAAGGAGCGACGATCCTGGCAGTCGTGATGCCGGTCTTGCTCGAGGGAGGGATGCTGGCGCTGCTGGCGATGGGACCGGGAATCTACCTGGGAATCTTGATCCTGGAAGATGGCATCGAGCCGGTTCTGGGCTGGTCCACGTCGCTGCCTGCGAAGACGGTCGCAGGAACTTGTCTGGCGCTGCTGGCGACGTCGATTCTTGCTTCCATACTTCCAGCAATACGTGTGGCAAAACTGGAACCGGCTTCGGTTCTTGGCAAGAGACGCGATCTCTGAGCGGTTGCGGCACCGTCTTGGCTGTTGCAGTTTGGCACTCGGGAGGATGACCTAGATGATCGTTCAGATGCAGAATATCCGGAGGATTTTCGGAGAAGGAGCCGCGCGAGTGGTTGCGCTCGACGGTATCGATCTCTCCATCGACCCCGGTGAATTCATCGCGATCATCGGCGCCTCGGGAAGCGGTAAGAGCACCCTCCTGCAAATCCTCGGTTGTCTCGATCGTGCCGACGAAGGCTCGTTCTTTCTCGATGGCAGGGACGTTCAGTCCCTGTCGGGATCGGAGATGGCACGTGTGCGCAACGAAACCATCGGATTCGTGTTCCAGTCCTTTCATCTGCTCGGTGATCGAGATGCCCTCGAAAACGTCTCTCTTCCGCTCGAGTATCGCAGGGGGGCAGTCTCATCTACCCGGCCCAGGGAAGTTCTGGAACGGGTGGGCCTTCTCGACAGGATCACCCACCGGCCCTCTCAATTGAGCGCGGGAGAAAGGCAGCGGGTCGCCATCGCCAGAGCACTGGTGAAGGAACCCAGGATGGTTCTCTGTGATGAGCCAACAGGAAACCTCGACAGCGATAGTGGTGATCAGGTTCTCGATCTGCTCTCGGAATTACGAGATGAACTGAACACGACCCTGGTTCTCGTGACCCATGATCTTCAGGTTGCACGAAGAGCAGATCGAGTTCTGACCCTCAAGGATGGTCGGTGGCACGCTTGAGAGTCTGGGGAGTGCTGTTACTCCTGCTGATCGGTTGCGGTGGGGAGGACACCCGGACCGTCACCATCTACTGTTCCCATGACCGTGCCCATTCCCAGAAGATCCTCGATCTCTTCGAACGGGCCACGGGGATCGAGGTGGAGGCGGTTTTTGATACCGAAGCGACCAAGACGGTTGGACTGGTGCAACGGGTGCGCGGTGAGAAGGCCAGGCCTCGGTGTGACGTCCACTGGTCCAACGAGCCGCTACATGCAGTGCGCCTGGCCGCCGATGGGTTCTACGATGTCTTGCCACTCGGTGCAGGAGAGGGAATCCCAGCCGAATGGCGTGATCCTGATCGGCTCTGGTGTGGATTTGCTGGTAGGGTCCGGGTGCTGGCTCTGGCACCGGAGACGAAGGCGATCGACTCGCCGCCCCGACAACTCAGCGATCTCGCCATGGAACAGTGGCGAGGTCGTGTCGCCATCGCGGATCCGAGATTCGGAACCACGGCAAGCCACCTGGCCATCGTGCGCAGTCGCATCGGACCCGATCGCTACCGACAACTTCTCGAATCTTTACGAGCAAACGATGTCCAGATGGTGTCCTCCAACTCCAGTAGCCGGGATCGTGTCCTCTCGGGAGAAGTCTGGATCGGATTGACAGATACCGACGACATCGAGGTGGTGCGACGCAGAGGGGCATCTCTCGGAGAGGAATTCCTGCGCGGAGATGGAGTTCTCCTGCTTCCCAACGTGATCGCAATCATCAAGGGCGCACCGCACCCGGAGGAAGCAAGGGAACTGGCGCAGTGGTTGCTGAAGAAGGAAGTAGAGGAATTGCTGGCGGCGTCATCGAGTCGTCAGGTTCCGTTGCGAAGGGAAGCCCTGGTCCCGCCAACTGGCCTTACCATCGCCGAACTCGATCCGGTGGAGGTTGATTGGAACGATGCGGCCTCACAGTTAGCCGAGGCGATCCGGGAGGCAGAGAGGATCTTGCTGGACCATTGAAGAAGCGACAAATTGGAGCCTTCTGGGCACTACTTCCGGTGCTGATCGGGTTCTACTTCCCGGTCATCTCCATGATGATCCACGATGGCCTGTTCGAGGCTGTTGCTGGTGAATTTGGAGGTTCAAGTTCGAGCCAATCGGTGATTCTGACGACCGTTCGGATCGCCACAATGTCAGCGGTTCTGGCGACCCTGGTCGGGCTCCTCGATGCAGTGCTGCTGGCCGGGACCAGAGGACCGGCTCGGGTACTCATCGCGGGGATGCTGCTGGCGACCTTCCTCATTCCACCGGCGGCGCTCGCATCTGCAGTGCAAGGTGTGATCGGATCATCGACATTGCGGGCCACTATCCGCGACGAACTCGGCGCAGTGTGTATGCTTGCTTTTCGCTGGGCACCGGTGGCCTGTGCGATGCTTCTGGGGGCTGCGGTGCTGTGGCCGGTGCAACAGGAAAGGGCTCTGCGTGGATTGTCTCCGCGCGTCGCCCTTTTTGTGCGAGCGCGATGTCTAATGCCACAGGCACTGAGATGCGTGGGGTTACTGGTACTTCTTCTCATCTCGGCGTCGGAGTTACCTTCTTACGCTGGTGTCGAAACGATCTCCCAACGTGTTCATGCACGCCTGACGGTTGGAGATGCTGCAGAAGGTTGGCAACTTGCCCTCGGGATGCTGGTCGCTGTTGCGCCTGTTCTCTTGTTTCTGGTCTGGAAATTACCCCGGTCAGATCGATCGCAGTGGGGGGGAACCGTCACCGGGTTACCGCGTCTGCGCGGGGTCGACCTGCTGCTCGTGATCCGGTCCATTCCGGTACTGGCACTGGTCTTCATCCTGGCGGTCACTGCCTGGCCCCGAGCCAGCGAAATGGCGGTCGCTGGATCAGAATTTATCGATGGCGTTGTCGGTATTTTTCAGGAACTCCCTCGTGCGTTCATCGCGTCTTCCATCGCCGTGATTTGCGGTTGGCGACTCGCCGATGGGGGACATAGATGGGGCCTGCTGTTGCTCTGCTTGCCCACGGTCTTGCCCAGTAGCCTGGGTGCCCTCGCGCTGCTACATGTGGTGAGGCCGACGCTGCCACTGGTCCTCGACGATCTCCCCATCCTGCTGACTCTGGCGCAGACCTGCAAACTGGGCGCTGTCGGTGCTGCGGCAGGGCTTGTCGCATCGAGGGTGATTCCGTTATCCGAATCGAACTCATCTCGACTCCTTGCCCCTGTAACCGGACGCTGGAGGGTTCGATTTCCCCGGGCTCTGCCGGTATTACTGCCTGCTGTGGTGATCGGGGTGGCTCTGGTGATGGGCGAGGTGGAAGCGACCTTGTTGATGGCTCCTCCAGGGCATCCTTCCCCGGCGCTGGAACTGCATCAGTTGTTGCACTTCCGTAACGACGAACAAGCGGCGAGGATTGCCCTGTTACTGGCCCTTGTCGGTTCGATGCTGGCTGCCATCGTGGTGGCCCCTCTGCGGAGAAAGGACAAATGACGCAAGCCAACCATCCGGCTCTGGAAGTGGCAGATCTGATCGTGATCCGAGGAACTCATTCCATCGGTCCGATTACGTTCCAGTTATCGATTGGTAAACAGCTCGCCCTCACCGGGGGAAACGGGATCGGCAAGAGCAGTATGCTGCTAGCGATCGCCGGATTGCTTCCGGTGACTTCGGGAACGATTCGGATCTCAGGGGAGTCGATGCTTTCGGGATCGGACGGGGTGGAACCATGGCAAAGAGGCATCTCCTGGCTGGGGCAGGAACGTGGTCTCTGGCCCCATCTTTCCATCGAAGCACAGTGCCGACTGGTGGCTCGAGATGGAGGGAAGACGGCTGAACAGATCGTGGCCGTGGCACAGTCGCTCGACATGGCTGAACTCATCCAGCGTCGACCGGCGGCTCTCTCCGGTGGTGAAGCGCAGCGAGCTGAACTACTGCGAACGGTCTCTGGAGGTGGAGCATTGCTCCTTCTCGACGAACCCTTCTCTGCTCAGAACGAGGATGGCAGACGTCGAATCGAGACCCTTCTCGAGCAGGAATGTCAGGCGGGGAGATCTGTTCTTCTGGCATTGCATCAGACGGACTCAGAGCGAGAGACACTGACTCTGACCCAGAACTAGCATCTAGTCGTGGAACTTCCCGTCGATCATCGAGAGCAGTCGATCAGCGCGATTGGCCAGATCCGGGTCGTGAGTGACCACCAGGATCGAGGTGCCGAGTTCTTCGTGCAGTTCCCTCAGCAGTGTATGGATGCTTTCGCTGTTTCGTGTATCGAGGTTCCCGGTCGGTTCGTCACACAATAGTAGCCGTGGGTTGTTGATCAGTGCCCGTGCAATGGCGACTCGTTGACGCTCTCCGCCAGAAAGGGTGCCGGGTGCCTGGCGCGCTCTTCCCTCGAGGTCTACTCGCTGGAGCAATTCACGAGCTCGCGTTTCTACCTTGCTCCGCTTTTTTCTCCACTGGCTCGATGTGCAACTGACGATGGAAGGGAGCATGACATTCTCCAAGACATCCAGATCGTTGAGAAGATGAAAGAACTGAAAGACGAAACCGATAAAGCGGTTTCTGAGATCACAGCGGTTCTGTTCGGATATACCTGGAGACTGCCAGGTCGATTCTCCATCTCTGTAGATGAGTTCACCGCAAGTAGGAGTGTCGAGAAGCCCGATGCAGTGGAGCAAGGTGCTCTTTCCGACACCGCTCAGTCCCCGGACGGCTACCATCTCCGATTCATATATCTCGAGATCGATGCCCCGTAACACCTCGAGGGTCTTGTCCCCGGCGAGGGTGAAATCTCGTTGCAGGTTCCGGGCGATGAGCACCGGCAGGGAGGGAATGGGATCATTCATGATGCAGTGCCTTGATCGGATCGCGTCGACCAGCCCACTGCGCCGGGAAGAAACTGCCGAGGAAGCCGAAAACTAGTGTCGGGACGCAGACCAGAGCGACATCCTCCCAGCGCAGGAGTGCAGGGATTCGTTCGAGGTAATAGATGTCGGGAGGAAACAGTTGAAGTCCCGTCAAATCGCGGATTGTATCGTGGACATAGTTGATGTTCTCGACCAACAGCCAGCCGCCGAGCAGGCCCAGGATGGTTCCCGTGATACAGAGCAACATACCCTGGCGTAGCACCAGCAGAACCACTCCATTTCTGGAAGCTCCGAGGGCACGCAGTACCCCCAGATCGCGGTTTTTTTCGATCACCAGCAACATCAAGATGAGGAAGATCATGGCCGCAGCGAAGGCAACGATCAGGAGCATCATGACGGCGATAATTCGTTTTTCGATCTCTACCGCCTGGAGCAAATTTTCTCGTTGATTCTCCCAGGTCAGCACTTCACTGGGACGCCACGGGATGGCAGTTTCATCGATAGTGGAAAGTTCCATTCTGCGGGAGATCTCTGCCTCGATCTGTTGTTTGGCGACCGCGGCGAGCGAGTAGTCCTCGAGGCGAACGGATACGCCGCTGATCCTCATGTCCTGTGCTTCTTCATCCCATAGATCGAGCATCTCCTGGAGGGCACGAATGTCGGCATATGCCCACCTTTGATCCTGCTCGTAGACTCCTGATTGAAATGCACCGACCACTATGAATTTGCCGGTACACGGTTCGAAGGTGACCGGAGAGTAGGAGGAGAGCTGGACCACATCGCCCATCGCCAGTCGCCCACTGCGTAGGGCCTCGATGCCCACCACGAGTGCTTGTGGTGGAGATTCCTCATCGAACCCTTCACCTTTTCCCTTCCAGCGAAGGATCAGCCGCCTTCTTTCCAGCGAGAAGGTGTTGTCGATCTCTTCAGCACTACTGGGTAGGCGGTCATCAGGAAGCAATTTGTAGGGATCTGCCAGCAACTCATCGATTTCTTTATTATCGAGCAAGTAGAGGCCCAGATCGGTGACTTCAGATTCTTGAACAGGTTCGATTCCGCGCACCAGGCAGTGGTCGAGCCGGGTGACCTTGTAGATCGCCAGGGTTTCGACAAAAGGGCTGGCTGCTAGGACTCCCGGCTGCGAGCGAATTGTCTCGAGGATCTGATCCTCACCGACCAGACCCTGCAGCGCTCCTCCCTTGACTACCAGGTGAGAGAGACTGCCGCGGATCCGTTCGCGCATCTCGAGTTTGAAGCCTTCCATCACCGCCAGTACGGAGATCAGCGAGAAGACACCCAGTGCGACCGCAATGGCTGCAGTCCACGGAGCCCAGCGACGGCGGAGGTATCGTCTTGTCAGGAAACTGTGGTATTGCAATCAAACTCCAGGATTCGAGACCCCTTCGATCTACCCTTACGTGGGGACGTTTGCAAGCGGGGTTTCAATTCCGGGGGATCTCGCAACGTCTTTTCTAGGAAAGACTTGTCTTGGAAACGACGAGAAAATCTCGATTCCATGATTCGCTGTGGGGGGCCAAAACAACAGGGTAGAATACACGGTGCCCGTCGGGGGGACCATGAGGGCAACTGGATCAACCAGGCGTTCTTCCACCTGTCCCGTGGAATACTCGTTTCCCCCACCAGCAAAGTCGAATTGTGATTCGGCATCGCCAGTTTCTTCTTTTCGGAGCGAGTTCAGGTAGGAGACTTGATCTCTTTGGTGATTGGAGTCTCTGATCTGCGAATCGCAGGTCAGTTCCTCTCCGCGGTCTGGATTTGGATCGAGGTGAACTCGTGGAATTCCGCCAGGTTCCAGTCGACGGTTACGAAAAGGTAGTGGTGGCCAAGGACCACGATTCAGGTCTCCACGCCATCATCGCGATCCACGACACTACCCTGGGTCCAGCACTTGGTGGGCTACGGATGTGGGATTATCCAACCGAGGAGGAAGCCCTTACCGATGTTTTGCGGCTTGCACGCGGCATGACCTACAAGAGTGCCTGTGCCAACACCGGGCTCGGTGGGGGTAAGGCAGTGATCATCGGTGATCAGGAATCGGACAAGACCGAGGATCGTTTCCGTTGCATGGGACGCTTCATCGATAGCCTTGGTGGTCGTTACATCACTGCCGAGGATGTGGGGATCAGTATTCGGGAACTGGAATGGATCGGTGAGGAAACCCGTTTCGTGACGGGACTTTCGCGTCAATCCGGTTCGAGTGGCAATCCGTCTCCTTTCACCGCAAGAGGAGTGATTCGTGGGCTGTTTGCCTGCACCGAGGAACGATACGGGACCAGCCATCTCGACCGTCTTCATTACGCCGTCCAGGGTCTTGGACAGGTCGGGGGAGAAGTAGTGCGCTGTCTCTCGATGCTCGGAGCAACGGTCACCGTTTCGGACATCAACGAGGAACGTTGTCAGGAGTTCGTTGCTCTGCCGGGTGTTGAAGTTGTTCCCATTGACGAGATCTATGAGGTCCGTTGTGATGTGCTCATGCCCTGTGCCCTCGGTGGGGTCCTCAACGACAATACGATTCCGCTCTTGAAAACTCAGGTGGTTGCCGGCTGCGCGAACAACCAGTTGCTACGGGATGATCATGGTCGGGAACTCCACGATCGCGGAATCCTCTATGCACCTGATTTCATCATCAATGCTGGAGGCATCATCAATGTTTCGGTAGAAGCACGACCTGAGGGATACGATGAACGGACTGCGGTTCTCAAGATCGAGAACATCTATAACGCTCTTCGTGAAGTATTCGACACGGCTCGCCGGGAGAATCTGACCCCTGCGGAGGCTGCTGACCGCGTTGCGGAAAACCGTCTAGATGAGGCGCGTAGACGCAATGGGAGTTCGGTCATGGATGTAGCTCCTAACCCTTGATGACTTTTTTCCCTCCAATTGGATTCCGACTGCCACGCCGAGCTCGTATTCGGACTCGTTCCGACTTCCAGGTGGTTTTTTCGAATGGTCGTCGTTGTAGTACGCAGCACATTCGTGCCGTGATTCATCCCAATGGGGGAGAGTGGTCTCGGATCGGCATGGCGGTGAGTCGCAAGGTCGGCAATGCCGTGGTTCGCAATCGCCTGAAAAGAAGGCTACGTGAGATTTTTCGTATCCACCGGGATCAAGCTCCGCAGTCGAGAGATTTCGTCTTCATTCCCCGACCGGGGTGCGCCGATCTCTCTTTCGAAGAACTCTGTTCAGAGGTGGTCACTCTGATCTCGATGGAACTCGGGCAGCATCACTCCTGATGAACTGGAGAGAGGGTTCAGATGGCATCCGCACCGGGAGTTCTGGCTCGGGTATTGATGGGAATCGTGAGGTTCTACCAGCGGGCGATCTCCTGCTGGCTTCCTCCTCTGTGTCGGTTCGAGCCGAGTTGTAGCCAGTATTCTCTGGAGGCGATCGAGCAGCACGGCTCATGGCGTGGTGCTCTCCTGACCGTACGCCGATTGCTTCGCTGCCAACCATTCTGTGACGGGGGTTATGACCCGGTTCCCCCTCGTGGAGATCAAACCAATAGATGAGCCCTTTGCCGTCAGCGGCTGGATGCCGCGAGAGTGCTATTGCAGGATGTTTTATAAAGTGTAAAGTGCAAACCGCGCTGGAGGAGGTCTCTTCCTTGTAACGGAGGGGGCTCTATCGGGTAGGGAGTGTGCCACGGTGCCGGATCGTTTGGTGGGAAAAGTTCCACCCAAACTGTTCAAGATCGGCGAGGTGATGTCCGCGACGGGGATATCCCGCCAGACGATTCATGATTATACGGTCGGAGGATTTATCGACGAGGAGGAGCGCACACCGGCGGGGCACAGACTCTACGCAGAATGGGTATTCGAGCGTCTGGCACGAATTCGGGCGCTGCAGGCCAAAGGTCACTCACTGAAACAAATCAAACAGATGATCGACGAGGAGAAGATCTAGATGTCGTGGACCGAACCTCCTTTCCTCACCGCGGCTCTCGTCCTGGTTCTGGCGATCCAGTTGGTTCCGGTTCGATCTCGATCGCTTCTTCCGTTAAGGTGGGTCTCGCGTATCGAAAAACTGCGACAGAAAAAGCGGTGAACCATGGCTTCAGGAGAAACCCACTGCGGTGATGCAAAGCGCCTGTTAGAGGCTTTTGAGCACCAGGCACGTCTCTACGAGCAACTGCTCGAGAGATGTGGGTCCTGCGGTGCAGATCCCATGACGCTGGCCACCGAGGCAGCGCAAGTGCAACAAGGGGCGCGTGAGATCCAGGATTCGGTCAAAGATGTGCTGGAGAGGTGGGCTGAGATTTCCAGTTCCATCGATCCTGATCTGAGGGTGCAGATCGATACAGAGCGTCACAGGATCGAGCAGGCGATGCTGGGGGTTCTGTCTCAGCACGAGGTACTGCTCGGGGAATTGGCCCAGCAACAACCGGGCAAGACCGATGCAACGGCTCAAATACGCCTGGCGACCGAGACCGCATACGACCTTTCCTGAGCGGGCCCGGATCCAAATGGCAGAGGTGAGGCTCTGTGGTACCATTCCCTCCGAATTTACCCTGCAGGATTTTTCAGCGGGGGTGGTCCTTGTCGTCAGGCACCACGATCGAAATCGTCGCCTTTTGGCATGAGAACCGGCCGGGAGAGGGAGTCTCATGACCGAGAAGAACCAGGATTCGCTTTGGGATGCGATGGGCAAGGTTGGCTTCCGCAGTGGTCCCTCCGCCGCCGCAGAGGGAGAGGACCTGTGCCAGATTCCCGATGCGGGAAACCTCAAGAACCACCCCTATGTTTCCTTTCTCCATCGGCTCGAGAAACCAGGGCGTTACACCGGAGGTGAACTTCACTCGGTCAAGAAGCAAGAAGCAGAACTAAGTTTCTTGCTGGCATTTCCCGATGTTTACGAGATCGGGATGAGCCACCTTGGCTTCAAGATCCTCTATTCACACCTCAACGATCTGGAGGGGGTAAGAGCTGAGCGGGTCTACGCTCCGTGGGTCGATTGTGAGAAAGAGTTGCGTGATCGAGGGCTTCCTCTGGTGAGCCTCGAATCATGGCAACCGATGAACGCCTTCGACGTGGTCGGATTCTCGCTCCAGTATGAACTCACTTTCACCAATGTCCTGACGATGCTCGATCTGGGAGGGATTCCGATCCGGTCCGAGGATCGAGACGATGATTGTCCCCTGGTGATGGCGGGGGGACCGGTTGCCTTTCAGCCGGAGCCGCTGAGTGCCTTCATCGATGCGTTCCTGATCGGGGATGGCGAGGGGTTCTTCCATGCCGTTGTAAAGCGATGGCGCGAACTGAAGGACCAAGGGGTCGATCGTCGCGAGCGGCTCATCCACATCAGCCAACTGGCTGGAGTTTACGTCCCTTCGCTCTACAGCACCAAGATAGAGCCCCTCACCGGAGTGACAGTGGTCGATGCTCCTCTCGATGACCGTGTTCCAGAACGTGTGTCCAGGGCGCACGTTAAAGATCTGGGAGAGTTTCCCTTCCCTTCTCGTTCACCGGTTCCCAATACCGAGGTGGTGTTCGACCGAGTGAGCATCGAGGTGGCACGAGGATGCACCGAGGGGTGCCGCTTCTGTCAGGCAGGGATGATCTACCGCCCGGTCAGGGAAAGATCCCCGGAGGAGATCCAGGATACGGTGCGTGACGCGATTCGTTGCGGCGGATTCGACGAGGTTTCCCTGACCAGCCTTTCCACTGCCGATTACAGTGCCATTGAACCTCTCGTGAAAAAGGTGATGCCGGAACTTCGCGACAAGAACATCTCCCTTTCCGTCTCGTCGCTGAGGGCTTATGGCCTCACTGATGCGATGCTCGATGAAATGGCTACCGTACGAAACACCTCCTTGACCTTTGCTCCGGAAGCGGGAACCCAGCGGATGCGGGATGTGGTCAACAAGAACATTTCCGAACAGGACATCGCCAAGAGCGCCCACCGGATCTTCTCGCGTGGTTGGCGCAAGATGAAGTTGTACTTCATGATCGGGCTTCCGACCGAGGAAGAAGCGGACGTAAGGGGGATTGCGGATCTCGGTAAGAGGATGCTTTCCATCGCCCAGGAGTACCTCCCGAAGGGGCGGGCGAATGTCACCATTTCCGTCTCCAGCCATATTCCGAAACCGTTCACTCCCTTCCAGTGGGCAGCGATGGATGACATTCCAGAGATCGAGAAAAAGCAGCAAGCACTGAGAAAATGGACCAGGGCTCCAGGACTGACTTTCCGCTGGCACGATCCAACTACCAGCCACATCGAGGGGATCCTGAGTCGTGGTGATCGAGTCCTGTGTGACGTGGTCGAAACCGCATGGCGCAATGGTGCTCGATTCGATGGCTGGTCCGACCGACTCCGATTCGACCTCTGGATGGAGGCGATCGAGGAGCATCAGATCGATCGATACCGTTATCTTGGCACCATTCCGATCGATGCTCGCCTTCCCTGGGACCACATCGATTGCGGTGTTGAACACAAGTTTCTGGTCAAGGAATACCAGAAGTCGCTCAAGGATCGAACCTCCCACCCTTGTGGTAAGCCCGGGCGAAAGTTGACGCATTACAACAATCTGGAGGATGCGACCGCGGACAAGCGGCGACTCGTTTGTTACGACTGCGGGATCGTCTGCGATCTTGCCCGGATGAAGGAAGAGCGCATCGAGTCCCTCGAGTATCTCGATGCGCATCGAGATGAGGCTCAGGCCTCTTCACAGACCGATGCGAGTGTAGAACTGGTACGCGAGCAGTCGAGGGAGCGCTTCTTCGCACGGAAGAACCACACTCTTCCACCCGTGAGGAAGGAACTCGATCGTCCCAGTTTCTCCTACCGGGTTCGATATGCGAAGGTGGGAACGGCTCGTTTCATGGGTCATCTCGACCTGAACAGGATGTTTCCCCGGGCGATCCGTCGCGCCGGGTTTTCGCCGTCCTATTCGCAGGGTTTTCATCCGATTCCACGGATGGCGTTTGGTCCTCCGTTGCGCCTGGGGATGGCAGGACTCTCGGAGGTGGTGGATCTGCGCCTGCAGCAGCAGGTCGATCCAGAATCTCTCCATGCGGCACTCGCGGCCCAGTGCCCCGAAGGGGTTGAACTCCGTTCGATTCATGTCGTCGGCAAGGATGCTCCCAAGTTGTCTGCTGTCACCAGCTGGGCAGATGTCTTCATTCTGCTCCCCCGGGAGTCGGCCGTGGGTATTCGTCCGGATGCGATCGATCAGTTGCTCGCTGAGTCCGAGATCATCGTCGAGAGGAGAACCAAGAAGGGCAAGTTCAAGACCATCGATATCCGACCCGGGATCGACGGTATTTCCTGGGTCGAGGAGGTCCCTGCGGATGCAGCCGGGCTGATGTCATTGCGCGAGGATGAACGAATGCTTCAGATGAGGATCTGCCTCCAGGGAGAGCATCCGGCAAAACCGGAGGAGATCCTGTTGAGGCTCTTTGAAGGCACCATTCCGACCGGTACCCAGGTGATTCGAAGACGACTACTCCCAAGTCCTACCCCGACACTGGCGATATCCGTTTGACGAGGAGAGAGGGCATCTTGGAGCTTGCACCTGACAAGAGAATCGTAGAACTGCAGATGCTGATCGAGATAGCTCTGCGGGCAGCCCGTGTAGCCGGTGAGATCTCCAGAAGGCATTTTCTCGATCACAATTTGGCCGTCGATTCGAAAGAGGACGGGACACCTGTCACCAGCGCAGACCGGCAGGCAGAAGAGGCGATGCGAGAAATCCTCCGCCAGGGTGCTCCTGAGCTGGGGATCTTCGGGGAAGAATATGGGCACGAAGGGGACTTGCACGATCGCTGGATAATCGACCCGATCGATGGCACCCAGAACTTCATCGATGGTGTGCCTCACTTCGCAGCTCTCATCGGTCTTCAACTGGAAGGTCAGTCAGTACTCGGGGTGGTCCATTGTTCGGTGCTGGGGTCTCAGGAGGGTGCACCGGAGCAACTCGGGCAAAGTTGGTGGGGGGGACCGGGAGTCGGTGCCTGGAAGGGACCGGGGACGACATCGGAATCGGTCCGCGCTCGGCAACTTCAAAGTCGTCCCTGCTCGAGACTCGAGGATGCATTCATCTGTCACGGTGGTTTGAAGCACATCCAGGATTCTGGCTTGTGGGACCCTTTTACGGAGATCATCGCATCATCGAGAAGGAGCCGTGGCTACGGCGACTGGATGGGGCACATGTTGGTTGCCGAAGGGGTCTGCGACGGGATGGTCGATCCTCGCGTGGCGCTCTACGACCTCGCCGCTGTCGAGCCAATCTTGCTTGCAGCGGGAGCAGTTCTCATCGCCAGTGAACCACTTCCACTCCAGGACGGATTCCTCGGGCAGGCGGTCTCCGGTACGGCTTCCATCGCCAGCGATCTGGCGCAGAGACTCGATTTCTGATCGAGACTGCCCGGCGACAACTTCTATCTGGTGAGTCCAGCTTCTAGTTGCTGAGTCCTGCTGGAGTTCGACCGACTAGGCTCCGTCTTCGCCGATCGCCTCGACGGGGCATTCTTCCTTCGCCTGCACACACAGTTCCTCTTCCTCGGGGGATGTCGGTTGCTTGAAGATGTAGGAATAGCCCTCGTCTTCATTGGCCCGGAAGTTGTCCGGTGCCGTGGTGCGACACAGGTCGCAGTCGATACATTCTTCGTCGACGTACCATTTGCCGGGTATGTTGCTCTCGACCTTGTTTGCAGGATCTGCCATCAGATATCTCCTATTTGACCGTCGAACGGGATCGGCTGAAAACGTCCACCTCCAGCACGGTCCCGTACTCCTCTAAGGATAGAGTTCTATCAGGTTACTGCAAGTAATCCGGGATCCACCTCCGGTAGCCCAGGGGCATGGAAGCGGCTATTCTCGACTCTTGCGGCTTCCGGGCGCAACCTCGGAGAGGCTTCGGATTCTCACGGTGGCCGAAACTGGTCGAAATGGTGGCGAAAGGAGTTCCCTTGAGGGTCGTCATCGCACACAGCCCCGATTCCGATGATGCGTTCATGCATTTCGCCATCGGTGAGGGCAAGGTGGATACCGGAGACTATCAATTCGATCACGTGATGGCGGATATCGAGACCCTCAATCGCCATGCTGTCGAGGGTCGTCACGAAGTGACCGCCATCTCCATCCACGCCTATGCCCATCTCGCCGACCGCTATGCGCTGCTGAACCATGGCGCCAGCATGGGAGAAGGGTACGGCCCGGTGCTGATCGCACGCGAACCGATGGAGAGGGAAGAACTGCAAGCTTGCACCATTGCAGTTCCTGGAGAGTGGACCAGCGCAACTCTGGCGCTGAAACTGTGGCTGCCACTGGCGATTACCGAGGTGGTGCAATTCGATGAGATCATGCAGAGAATCGATTCTGGCGAATACCAGGCAGGAGTGATCATCCACGAGGGGCAGGTCACCTATGCCGATGAGGGTTTTCACTGTGTGGTCGACCTGGGGCAGTGGTGGGCAAAAACCCAGAATGGACTCCCCTTACCCCTGGGAGGCAATGCCATCCGCAGGGATCTCGGTGAGGATCATATCCGCGAGATATCCCGTATCTTGCGAGATAGCATCGCTTATGCGTTGGAACATCGCCAAGAGGCTCTCCAGTATGCCGAGAAGTTCAACCGCGGGTTGACTCGAGAACAGACCGATCGATTTGTCGGGATGTATGTCAACCAGAGAACGCTAGATTACGGGGTTGATGGTCGCGAGGCGGTATGTCGTTTTCTGCGCATGGGCGCGGGGGCCGGCGAAGTTCCGGAGGTTTCCGAACCGGAATTCATCGTCTGATCGATCTCGTTTACCCGACGTATCCCTGGAGATCCGGGGAGGGAGGTCACCCTGTCGGCCACCAACGAGGAACATCTCCCACCGTGGAGTTCCATCTCCGGCTGGGCGGGCACCTGTCACTCTCGTTCTCGGGTGATTCGTTGTGCCAACTGCGCGGAAGTCCGCGCACAGGTACAAGAACCAATTCCCTGGCTGCCTCGCGGGGCGGGTTGTTCCTATGGAGATGCAGCGATTCTCGATGAAGGCAGATTGTTGCTGCTCGATGGGCCACAACGATCCTCGACCACTGTTTCCAATTCCGATTCGATCGTCGTCTCATCGGCAGAGACTCTGAGAAGGCTGCTGTCCACTCTTGCCAACGAGGGACTCACTTTACCCGTGGTACCAGGTGTGCTTGACGCAACGGTGGGAGGTGTGCTCGCCGCAGATGCTCACGGAAAAAATCACCCGGTTCGAGGTTCCCTGCGCGATGTCACCCGGTCCATCCGACTTGTGCTTCCGAGCGGAGAAGAGGTTGAATGTGATCGGGATCGCAACCAGGACCTGTTCGAAGCCACCATCGGTGGCATGGGATTGACGGGGATGATCGTCGAGGCGCAACTGGATGTGATTGCCTATGGTGGGCCGAATGCCTCTGTCGAAGTGTTGACCACCCCTGACCTCGAGAGTTCTCTGGAACAACTTCGACAACTAGGACAACGTCAGGAACATGTTGCGGCATGGCTCGATCCAACGGCGCCTGATGATGCTTTCGGGCGGGGAATCGTCGTGGGTGGAACTGCAAATAACCATGGTGGTAACGAAAACAGGTCCTGGAATTTCTCCCGTGCATTGCCGTTTCCACCCGGCCTCGGTGGATTTCTGGGTCCAACTACTCTCCGCTGGCATAACAATTTTCGATATCGCTTTGCCGGTAGAAGTGATCGCGTCCGCTCCTGGAAACTGGAGCAATTACTGTTCCCGCTCGATCGGTGGTCGAACTGGAAGCGCATCTACCAGCCAAGGGGTTTCCATCAACATCAATCGCTGATTCCTCATAGTTGCTGCCAACAGGCGATCAAGAAATTGCTGAAGATTGCCTGCTCAGGTGCCCTGGAACCTACCCTCGTGGTTCTCAAGTGTATGCGAAGTGGTGGTGGTTGGCTCTCCTTCCCGGAGCAGGGGATGACCCTGACGATGGATATACGCGCCGATGAAGATTCACCCGAAATACTCCGGAGACTCGATCAGGAGGTCGCCGAGCAAGGCGGGAGGGTTTACCTGGCGAAGGACACGACCCTCACTCCGGAGTTGCTTGCACGGATGTACCCCGACCTGCCCCGTTTCCTGGAGTTGAGGCAACGGATCGATCCGGATCGAAAAATAGCATCAGATCTATCGAGAAGGCTGGACCTGTAACGCAACAGGTCTGGAGCGATGCGCCAATCTTTTCGCCGTGAAGTGGTCGATTCAGGATCCTGAAGACGCTGCCGATGTCTTCCTCCCTCTCGAGAGGGTCATCTTGCTGCCGTGATTGGAATAAATCGGCGATTGAATCAGAAACTGTAGGAAATACCGATCTCCAGCAATTCCAGTTGCAGATCGATTTCAGTTGGCCTTCCGGCTTGTTCGCCGATCACCTTCACGGAGTGATTTCGGGCACCCAGGAACAACTCCCAGTCCTGTGTGGGAGTCCAACTGATCCTGATCTGACCATCGATGCATTCTGTCTCGTAATCTGTGACCTCGGAGAGGGGCAAGAAAGTAAATGCGGCATCGATATTCCAGGCTGGTGATATCGGTAGGTTCGCAGCCAGGCCGAGAATCGGAGTCGGGACCACTTCGTCAATCTCGGAGAAGGTAGATGGAGTTGTGAGCGAACGAAGTTCCAGACGAAGTTCGGTCAGATTGAGTCCTGCAAGTAATCGGAGATCGAGGGGAAGAGAATCTGTCGCTTCAGGACCCGGTAGTGGAAATGCCATCATCAGCCTGGAACTGATCAGGTCCGTTTCCAGCGCGTAGGCATCGAGAGGAAGCGTTGCACCTCCCAGTGCCCCCTCGAACGTTCCTCCTCCCTTGTTGGAGATTCCCACCCGGTCGAAGAGGAACCTCAGCGGGCCGTGATCGATCTCGACTCTGGCCGACAGCGTCAAGGAAGAGTCCGCCGCGCCGAATTTGTCAAGATCTACCTCGGATGGAACCCCGTCCAGTTCGGTGGTGATCGAACCTTCGGGTGCAGCTCTGGCTGCGGAGATGAAGCCTTTCACATCCAATTCTTGATGGAATTTCGAGGAGATGGAACATCCAGCAAGAATGGTGACGATGCTCAACAGGGGCAGCGCCAGCCAGCCTGAAGTCCGGCCGGTTGCCTGCAACTTCTTCGGATTGGATCTGTGATTCGGTAGGAAAGCATCCAACGATGACTCCTTGACGCCTCGATCATCCTAGATTGTGCCCTTTCTGAAGGTCTTCGCAACAGTTGCTCGCTCGCTAGTTACGGTGCCCTTCAAAGGCTAGGATGGAGTCTGAATTGGCACACCTGAACCGGGAGGATTGCCAGATGCCGCCATGGCTTTCCGTTGCGCTGAAATCTCTGTCCAGAGCTCTGTTAGGGACCTTATGCCTGCCACCGTTATTGATGGCCGGTGACGGCGAGGGGAACAGGTCCGGGACGCTCGAGCAATTCGAACGTGAGATCCGACCGCTGCTGGTGCAGCGCTGCTACTCCTGTCACAGCGGGCGATCGGAGAAGATCGAGAGCGGCTTGCGAGTCGACTTCCGTGACGGCATCCGCATTGGCGGAGAACGAGGGCCCGCTGTGGTGCCGGGTGATCCGGAGGGGAGCCTGCTGCTGAGAGCCGTCAACGGTACCGAGCCGGATCTCTCGATGCCTCCCGGGGAGACCCTGTCGACGCTGGAGATCCAGTCGTTGGCGCAATGGATTCGCTCGGGGGCTCACGATCCTCGCGATAAGGCAGCCGATGAACCCGAGCTGGTGAACGGGGGCAGAAAACCGATAGACCTGGAACTCTCGAGGGATCACTGGGCATTCAAGCCGGTGGGAGATCCTGCTCCACCGGAGGTGGAGGCGATCGAACGGGTTCGCGACCCGATCGACGCGTTTGTTCTCGAGAAGCTGGAACAAAGTGATCTCACTTTCGCCCCTGAAGCGAGCCTTTCAGTGCTTGCACAGCGGGTTCATCAACAACTCACAGGTCTTCCGTTGCGCTGGGAGCGACTCCAGCAGTTGCTGGAGTCGGAAGATCCCCAAGCGTTCGATTACTTCATCGATGAACTGCTCGATTCGTCCGCATTCGGGGAGAGGTGGGCGCGGTCATGGCTCGACCTGGCGCGTTACGCCGATTCGAACGGTCTCGACGAGAACCTTGCCCTTGGTGAGGCATGGCGCTACCGCGATTACGTGATTCGCTCCTTCAACGATGACAAACCGTACAATCAATTTCTCACCGAGCAGATCGCCGGTGATTTGCTGCCGGAGCCTGCTCAGCAAGTTGCCTGGAGAGATCAGCGAATCGCTACCGGTTTCTTGACCCTGGGTCCGAAGATGCTGGCCGAGCAGGATGAGGCAAAATTGGCCATCGATGTGGTGGACGAGCAACTCGATGTGGCATCGCGTGCGTTCCTGGGAATGACCATCGGTTGTGCTCGCTGTCACGATCACAAGTTCGATCCGATTCCAACAAGGGACTACTACGCCATGGCGGGAATCTTTCGTTCGACCAGCACGATGGAGAACCTGAAGACGGTCGCAAAGTGGCGTGAAATCTCCCTGGAGACCACCGAGCAGCAGCAGGTTCGAAAGCAGTGGGAGGGTCGTCGTTCGGAACTGGCCAAGGAACTGGAGGCCGAGAAGAAGGCACTTCGAGCCGATCTCGAACAGATCCTGCCACTCAAGGTCGGGAAACATCTGCTGGCAGCCCAGAAAGCCAGTGATCAGATCGCCATCTCCGGAGTCACCCAGACCGTCTCGACGACGCTCGGGGAAAACCGTTCGAACTACGGCACCAAACAGATCCCGGTGCTGCACACCGTCAAGGGCGGTATCCAGCAGGCGACCTGGAAACTGGAAGTTCCCGCTCCCGGACTCTGGTCCATCGAGGTGCGCTATGCGGCCAAGGAGAAGCGGCCGATGCGGTTACTGGTCAACGGTGAAGAGATCTCGAAGGAAGCGCTAGCGACTGTCACCGGTGGCTGGACCACAACACATCTTTTGTGGGAATCCCAGGCACAGATCCAGCTCGATGCGGGAGAGGTCGAGGTTCGTCTCGAACGAGGTGGAGCGGTTCCGCATCTCGATCGAGTCCGGTTGGTTCCAGCTGAGGGGTGGCCCGATGCAGAAGATCCACTCGTCGTCGCCGGTTGGGTCGATTTCCTGACCCGTCCGACTCATCAGGACGACCCGCTCTGGGGACCGTGGGTTCAGTTCGGCCAGCAGTCGTTGACAGATGCTGCAGCGGTGGCCTCCTGGTGGAGCGAGACGATGACGACGGAGAAACTGAAGTCTCTGTCCGAAGAGGCGCGAACGATCCTACAGACGGCGGCCCCCAATGATCGAACCGAGGTCGCTGCGGTTTACCAGCAACTGGTCGTAATATCCGAGGCCAGGGGTGAGGCGCAAATCGAGGCGTTGAAGCCGATCTCCCAGCAACTTCGATCGACGGCGGGGCCCTGGTTCGAAGCGCTGATCCTGGCCGAGAAGGCGGCTCCGCTACAGCTTCGGGAGCCTATCGTGCGGCTCGCGGCGAACCTGGCCGAGCATGACATGCAGAAACCACCGGCGGCAGAGAGGGCTCTGGGAGTCCAGGATGGAGTTGTGGCCGATTTGCCGGTGCATATCCGTGGTAGTCATCTGCGACTGGCCACGGAGTCGGTTCCTCGCGGAGCTCTGCAAGTTACCGAACACCTGGTGCCGCCGTTGGAAGTTCAAGACGGCCACAGCGGTCGCCTTGAACTGGCACAGTGGATGATCCACCCGGATCATCCGCTGACTTCGCGTGTTGCGGTGAACCGGATCTGGATGGATCTGTTCGATAACGCGCTGGTGACGACTCCCTCAAACTTTGGCTTCAGTGGTAATCGGCCAAGTCATCCAGAACTGCTCGATCGACTCGCCCGGGATTTCATTTCAGACGGCTGGTCGACCAAGAAGATGATCCGAAGAATTCTCGGTACCTCCACCTGGAGGCAGCAGGTGATCGAGGATCCCATCGCCCACGAGATCGATCCGGAGAACCGTCTGCTGTGGCGGCAAAACCGTCAGCGTCTTCGTGCAGAGGCGGTGCGTGATTCAGTGTTGGCGGTGGGTGGGATGCTCGACCGGGAGATGGGTGGAACCCTCCTGATGACGGGCAACCGTGGTTACGTGACCAACGACCAGTCGAACAATCAGGCGCGTTATGATGTTCCTCGCCGTTCCATCTATTTACCGGTGGTTCGCAATGCGATGTACGAACTGTTCAGCGCCTTCGATTACAACGATCCTTCCGCCCCGATCACAAAACGGTTTTCCACCGTGATTCCACACCAGGCACTTTTCTTCCTCAATTCGCCGATGGTCCTCGATTCCGCGTTAGCGATTGCGCGCGAAGTTATCGATCAGTTCGAGCAAGAAACCGACAAGGTGCACGCGATGCACCGACGGATCCTCTGTCGTGAAGCCACCGAAAGAGAGGTGGAGAGAGCGATTGGATTCGTCAACAATATAAGGCAATACATCCAGACCTCTCCAGAGCAGGATCGACCGGGTGATGCCGATAATACCAGTGATCCGCTGGAGTCCGCGTGGCAGGCATACGCTCAGGCGCTTCTTTCCTCGAGCGAGTTTCTGTATCTGGATTGAGGTGGTGGAATGATTGAAGCCTTGAAACGATGGAGGAGTTGAAGTGGTGTTCGAGCCGATGAGTTCCATCTCGCGTCGCAAGATGCTCAGGACCTGTTGTGCCGGATTCGGCGCGTTGGCCCTCGATGGTCTTATCGGCAGGGTCCCTGCCTTCGCCGGAATCACCGGGCAACCCCATTTCGCCCCGCGCGCCAAGCGAATCATTTTTCTCTTCATGCATGGTGGGCCATCGCAGGTGGATACTTTTGACTACAAACCCCGGTTGATCCAGGACGATGGCAAACCTCTTCCTTACCCGCTACCGCGGGTCACCTTCGCATCGCCGAACCAGTATGGGGGTGTGATGCGCTCTCCGTGGGAGTTTCGCCAGCATGGTGAATCGGGCCAGTGGGTCAGTGATCTGTTCCCCCATGTTGCTGGACAAGTCGATGACATCTGCTTCGTCAAGAGTCTGCACGGAACCAACGATGCCCATGGCGGTGCACTTCTGGCCCTGCACACCGGCAGCGACACCTTTGTGCGTCCGAGCATGGGATCCTGGATGCTCTACGGGTTGGGTGAGGAGAACACGAATCTTCCCGGATTCATCACCATCTGCCCGACTCTGGGACATGGCGGGGTGAATAACTGGTCGAGTGCTTTCTTGCCAGCGAGATATCAGGGGACACCGATCGGTCACGCAGGTGTCAAGGCCAAGGATGCCACGATCCATCATCTCGATAACAAACACTGGCAAGCCGGAATCCAGAAACTTCAACTCGATTTGCTCGAGGATATCAACCTGGAACACCTCGGTGATCGAAGTACTGACGATGCGCTGGAAGCCAGAATCAGATCGTTCGAGGTGGCATTCAAGATGCAGACGGAAGCGCCACAGGTGATGGACTTTTCCGGTGAGACGGATGCGACAATGGAACTGTATGGAATCGATGAACCCGTGACCGACAACTTCGGTAGGCAATGTCTCATGGCGAGACGTTTCGCCGAGGCCGGTGTACGTTTCATCCAGTGCACCCATTCCTACAAGTGGGATCAGCACAGTAATCTCAAGGGTGGCCACTCGAAGAATGCACTCGAGGTCGACAAGCCCATCGCTGGCCTGTTGAAGGACCTCAAGTCGCGCGGGTTACTGGAGGACACGCTGGTGCTCTGGGGAGGCGAGTTCGGTCGGACCCCGACCGCTCAGGACAAGAATGGCCGCGATCATAACCCTCATGGGTTCACCATGTGGATGGCTGGCGGAGGAATCCGCGGTGGGATGTCCTATGGCGAGACGGATGACTACGGATATCACGCCGTGATCGACAAGGTGCACGTACATGACCTGCATGCAACATTATTGCACCTGCTGGGAATTGATCACGAACGGCTGACTTTCCGTCATGCAGGACGTGACTTCCGCCTGACGGATGTCTCAGGGCGCGTGGTGAATGAAATCATCGCCTGAGGCCGCATTGCGACCCCAGGCGATGGAAGGCCCTGGTGACTCCAGGATCTGATAACAAGCACAGTTCTACCAGTTAACGCCCGCCATGATGGAGAGGGTGTCCATTGAATTTGGATCTCCACTGGGGTGGAGTTCGCTGAGATCTTTGCCGTAGTCAACGATTCGATAGTCGAGGCCGAGATGAGCGTTGTCTCCCATGTGGAGTAACACACCAAAATGGAAGTAAGACGCGGATAATTCTTTGTCAAAGTTGAGTGCGTCAACATCGGCCTTCAGAGAAGTGATTCCAAGGCCCGCGAAGACAGAGGTGGGCGTAAATGGCAACTCCGCCACAACACGCCCTCCTGCGAAGATCTCTGTAAACTTGATGTCACCAAGTAGACCATTATCTTCTTCCGACATGATGAAGCCGAACTCTGGAGCGATGTACCACTCGGCCGGTCGCGCGCTGATCCAGAGTCCATACCCGTCGATGTCATCGAGTTGAAAGGCATCCTCGAATACCTGTTTGGGCTCGGAATCGAGATTCAACTCGTACAACCCACGCAAAAAACTTACCTGGCCGGTGTAGGCTTTTGGATGAGGTTGCTCCACTCCCGAGAATGGGGAGGTTGGATCGGGTCGGAAACGCACCCAGTCCTCATTGGCAGCGCAGCCGGAGAGCATGGCGAGACACAAAAAGATCATTCCATAGTTTCTGAGACTCCACACGGTTGGTCTCCAATTCTTTGGGTTCCGCATCGGTTGTATTGTCTTTCCTTCGCCCGGATCCACCGGGCTGCCACCTCGTCTCGGCTATGTGATCCCGACAAACAAGGGACCGGCACCGGACCCGATGCGACCGAGATGGCAGAGGCGGGATTCTAGACCGATGGCGCTCCAGCGGCAAGGTACACCGGGGCCCGAGTCGGGGTAGTCCCAGGCCTTCTGTGGAGGCGTTGGTGGGTTCATGGGAACGGGCGATCCTTGACTCCGAACGGCCATCTCGTACGATTCAGACTTCCAGGTTCCTGTTCAGGGCAATCCTGGGCATTGATTTCCAGTGTCATTTGCGAGGTGGACCTGACCGGGGTATTTTGCTGCCCGGGGGAGCAGGAAGCAGGTGTGGGCGGTGTTGTCGTGCGGGGTTCGCCTGCTATGGGCGACGCGGCAGCAGCGTGTAGGTGTTCACTGGAGAGTCAAAGATCTCTGCTCGGGGAGCAGACGGGGCCCAATCCCGATGATCTGTCGCTAAATTGCAGCTTGACCCGGTTCCGATGAAGGCGATCGGCGTGCTGGTTGAGAGCTCCGGGGATTGAAAGATCGATCCCGACAGGAAAGGTGAAGCATGAAGAAAAAGGTCGGAGAAATCCTTCGCGAGAAGGGTTGGGTTACCGACGAGCAGATTCAGAAAGCTCTCGCTTACGGCCAGTCAGAGAAGTGCAAGATCGGTGAAGCGCTGGTTAACCTGGAGATCTGCACACAGGAGCAGGTGACTCGTGCACTTGCCATCCACTTTCAGTTGCCTTTTGCTAACCTCGGCAAGCATATCATCGCCCAGGAAATCATCGATACCATTCCCAAAGAGGTCGCTCTGGAACACCGGATCGTTCCTGTGGCTCGAAAGGGTCGCACCCTCATCATTGCGATGGCAGACCCGCTTGATTTCTTCACCATCGATAACCTGCGTTTCATCCTCTCCACAGAGGTGGACTGTGCCCTGGCAACTCCTGAATCGGTCGACGAAGCACTCGATGACTATTACCGATTGGCAGGGGGATACGACTCGGTCCTCGGTGAGCATGCAGGATCCGATGCCGATGTCGAGTTTGGACGAGGAGATTACGCCGGTGATGATGCGGAGGCCAACGAGGCTCCGGTGATCAAGTTGGTGCACATGCTCATCGCGAATGCCCTCAAGGAAGGGGCTTCTGATATTCACATCGAACCGATGGAGCACGATCTGCGTATTCGTTACCGGGTCGATGGTGTATGCAGGGTGGTGGATTCGCCTCCGAAGAGACTACAGGGCCCGGTCATCTCTCGCCTGAAGATCATGTCGCGGCTCGACATGGCGGAAAAACGTCGTCCACAAGATGGCAGGATCAAGATCAAGGTCACTGGCAAGGAGATCGACCTCCGGGTTTCGATCATCCCTACCGTGCATGGCGAGAGTGTCGTCATGAGAATTCTGGACAAGGAAGCAGGTCTGGTCGATCTCGAGAAACTCGGGTTTCACGAATCTGACCTGGCTCGCTTCAACAAGATCATCAAGCGACCCAATGGTATCTTCCTCGTCACCGGTCCCACCGGTTCAGGTAAGACCACGACCCTGTATTCGGCTCTGATGGACCTGAATCTCCCCGACGTGAAGATCATCACCGCAGAGCACCCGATCGAATACAACCTCACCGGGGTCAATCAGGCAGAGGTGAAGCACGAGATCGGTCTCGATTTCTCGAGGATCCTGCGTGCCATGATGCGTCAGGCACCAAATATCATACTGGTAGGTGAGATTCGAGACCGGGAGACCGCCGACACCGCCATCCAGGCGGCGTTGACTGGACACCTGGTGTTCTCGACCCTCCACACCAATGATGCGCCCTCAGCTCTGACCCGTCTGATCGACATGGGCGTCAAGCCGTTCCTGGTGGCATCTGCGGTGCTCGCCATCATGGGACAGAGGTTGATCCGTCTGCTCTGCAAGGAGTGTAAGGAACCCTACGAGCCTTCCGAAACCGAATTGCGCATGATCGGCCTGACCAGTTCAGAGGTGATGGGTCAGGGGATCTGTCGCCCTGTCGGTTGCCCCAAGTGTTCCGAAGGGTACAAGGGCCGTTGTGGAATTTACGAGTTGCTGGAGATGTCCTCAACGTTACGCGAGATGACCTTCGACAAGACTCCGACCAAGGATCTGCGCAGCAAGGCACGTAGCGAGGGAATGGTTTCTCTGCAGGAGGATGCGGTGAGGAAGTTGCTTTCCGGAATAACCTCCATCGAAGAAATACTTCGGGTTACGCACTCCTCGGAGTTCACGACTTAGTCTGAAAACTCTAGCCGGCGCCGTCCCGGAAAACTGACGGTGAGGTGAGAAATGGCGCTTGTCGCGAAGCCGATCGGTCAAATCCTCAAGGATATGGAATTGATCACGGAACTCGATATCCAGGAAGCCCTTCAGGATCAGAAGTCCAAGGGCGGAGCGCTCGGGAGGATCCTGGTCGAAAAGGATCTCATCACCGATGCTGATCTCCGCATTGCTATCGCGAAGCAGTCGGGAATGGAACCGGTCGATCTCGATGAGGTGACCGTGACGGCAGATCTGCTCGAGATGGTCCCTGCCCATGTCGCGGAAACCTACCAGGTGATCCCCGTCGAGTTCGATGGAACGGTCCTGACTCTCGCCGTGGCAGACCCCCAGAACATCAGTGCTCTCGACGACATGAAATTCATGCTCAATCTGGAGGTGAAGGGTGCTCTCAGTGATCCCGAATCGATCGAAAGGGCGATGGAGAAGTACTACGCCGATCGTGCCGAATCGATGGAGAGCCTGCTTGGATCGATCGACAAGGACGAAATCGAGGTCCTGGATGACACTCGTCACGAAATGCTGGATCTCGATCAACTCGAGAAAGACGTCAATGCTGCACCGGTGGTGAAACTTCTCAACATGGTCTTGCTTTCGGCCATCAAGGATCGCGCTTCCGATATTCACCTCGAACCGTTCGAGAAAGAGTTCAAGATCCGCTACCGGGTCGACGGAGTCCTCTACGAGATGATGCCGCCTCCGATCCAACTGGCACGGGCCGTGATCTCTCGTGTGAAGGTGATGTCGAGCCTTGATATCGCGGAAACTCGTCTTCCGCAGGATGGCCGCATCGAGCTGAACATTTCCGGTCGTCCTGTCGACCTGCGGGTATCGACCCTTCCCACCATGTATGGCGAGTCGGTGGTGATGAGGGTACTGGACCGGGGACAGGTGTCTCTGGATATGGAAAACATCGGATTGCGCGCCCAGGATCTCGAGGTGCTCCGGCAGTTGATCTTGAAACCCAACGGGATCATCCTCGTGACGGGTCCGACCGGATCCGGCAAGACGACGACGCTCTACTCCTGCCTCAACGAGGCCAACGATCCCGCGACGAAGATCATCACCACCGAGGATCCGGTGGAATACAAAATCGATGGAATCATCCAGATTCCCATCAACGATGATATCGGCGTCACCTATGCCAAGTGCCTCAGGGCGATTCTTCGACAGGATCCCGACAAGATTCTCGTCGGTGAAATTCGTGATCTGGAGACCGCGCAGATCGCAGTCGAGGCGAGCCTGACCGGGCACGTCGTGTTCTCGACTCTTCACACTAACGATGCGCCCTCTTCGATCATCCGACTCATCGACCTGGGTATCGAGGCTTTCCTGTTGACCGCGACCGTCGAGGCGGTGGTGGCTCAGAGGCTTGTCAGAAGGGTTTGTGATGAATGCAAGGTCGAGTACGAACCGACCGATGACATGCTGATGGAACTGGAATTGACGCCGTCTGATGTTCAGGACAGAACCTTCTTCTACGGCAAAGGTTGCAAAGAATGTAATGGTTCCGGTTACAAGGGCCGCATCGCTCTGTTCGAGATCATGGTGATGTCGGACCGCCTACGAGACCGCATCATGGATGGATCGAGTACCCAGGAATTGCAGATTGTGGCACGGGAGGACGGGATGAGGACTCTCCGCGATGCCGGTCTTTTGCACATTTACGATGGAATCACGACCATCGAGGAAGTCGTCAAGGAGACATTTGTCAGTTAGGCGAACATCCCCTAGGTTGTGAAGAGGTAGGACCAGACGGTAGGCGCTCGTCTAAGCCGATGTGGTCCTCCGACTAAAAGGAGCAGCGAAGATGGCTGTATTTGAATACGAAGCGATCGGTCCAGGTGGAGTCAAGAAACGAAGCACCATCGAGGCCGGGAGTCAGCAGGAGGCGATCAAGCAACTGCGTTCCCGTGGGTTCAAGCCGACCAAGATCCGCGAGAGCAAGAAGATCTCTGCTGCTTTTGTAGAAGGAAAGAAGAAGAAGGGCCGCTTCAAGATCTTTGGCCGCAGGGTCTCACAAACGGAGATGGTGCAGTTCACTCAGCAGCTGGCGACCCTGCAAGATGCGGGACTTCCCATCGTCCGTTCGTTGAAGATCCTGGCCGATCAGATGAAACCGGGCACATTTCAGGATCAACTCAACAAGGTGACTGAGGATGTCGAGGGTGGATCGACCCTGTCGGAGGCGTTGGAGAAATTCCCCAAAACTTTCAATAACCTGTTCGTCGCGATGATAAAGGCGGGAGAGGCCGGTGGTGTTCTCGATACCATCCTTCAGCGCCTGTCGGACTTCCAGGAGAAGTCGATGAAGTTGCGCAAGAAGGTGCAGGGCGCGTTGGTTTATCCGATCGCGGTCATCTGCGTTGCCGGGCTGATTCTCGGTTTCATCATGACCAAGGTGATTCCGCAGTTTCAGAAGATGTTCGCTGACATGAACACGGCACTTCCCGGCCCTACCCAGGCGCTGCTGGGGTTCGCCGAAGCGGTGCAAAGCTACTGGTGGTTGACGCCGCTGGTTGTGTTCGGAGTGGTCGGGGCGATCAGGGCGGTCGGGGCCACCTCCGCCGGTGAATTGATGATCGACAAGTCGAAGTTGAATGCGCCGATCTTCGGTCAGATCATCCGGAAATCGACGATTTCTCGCTTCTGTCGTACCCTCGGTACCCTGATCTCATCGGGTGTCCCCATCCTGGAAGCCCTCGAGATCGTACGGGCAGCGGTGGGCAACCGGGTGATCTCCGATGCCATCGAACAGGTGTGCGGGTCGATCCGTGAAGGAGAAACCATCGCGGAACCACTCGGACAGTCGGGGGTATTCGATCCGATGCTCGTGAACATGATCGACATCGGTGAGGAAACCGGAGAACTCGACAAGATGCTCAACAAGATCTCCGACAACTACGATCTGGACGTGGACGTACTGGTGGAATCGCTGTCGAGCCTACTCGAGCCGGTTCTGATTGTCGGTATGGGTGGTGCGGTGGGTTTCATCGTCGTTGCACTCTTCATGCCTCTGCTCTCGATCATCCAGCAGGTCGGCTAACGAACATCGCGACTCAAGGAGATGAAAAGACTGAACTTCGGGCCGTGGCGGGGTGATATATTACCCACGTCACGGTCCTTTCTTCTGTGCAAGGGATAAAGGTTGTCTTCAAAGCGTTGTGTAGAATTACTCAGAGCTATTCGGGTCTGGAGTCACGGCCCGGATTACCGACACGCATCCCTCTGCGACATCTGTGCAGCCATTGAAGCCTCCGAGAAGGAGGAGTCTCTGGTCAAGGAACTTCTCGAGCAATTGGAAGAGACGGGAGAGGCGATCTCTCTGAAGGGCCGGGGCTGGTTCGTTCCGAACAGAGAAGGTTGGCTGGTCGGGACCCTGACCCTGGTGCGCAGGGGATTTGGCTTTGTCAGACCCCTGGTTGATGATCCTGCCGGTGATGTTTTCATTCCCGCCCGGCGTCTTCGTGATGCCCATCACGGTGATCGAGTCCTCGCCGGGATCCAGAAACCTCGCCGAGGAGAACCCGCCGTCGCTCGCGAGGGTAGAAGTGGCAAGATCCTGGAAGTGATCGAACGTAGCCCTCGTGTGATCCCCGGGATCTACCGGGAATCGCATGGCGGGGCCGGAGTGGTCGAGCCGCTTCGACACGAGAGTGTCCGTGAAGTCTGGATCGATCCCGGGCATCGCGCTGGAGTCGAGGACGGAGATCGAGTGCTGGCGAGATTGCTCCAGGGCTCGACCATCGACGGATTGCCACCGGGCCAGGTCCTCTGTGCGTTGGCTCCGGAAGGAACCTGGAGAGCAGATCTGCAGGTGGTCTGTGCTGAGCACCAGTTGAGAGAGGAATTCTCCGCCGAGGTGGAAGCCGCAGTGGCCGCTCTTCCCGATACGATTCCCGATGAGGAGATCGAGCGTCGCTGTGATCATCGGGCCATCCCTTTTGTCACCATCGATCCCGAAGATGCCAAGGACTTTGATGACGCGATCACCACCCTCGAGAGTCCTTCCGGGGGGGCTCGACTCGGAGTCGCCATCGCTGACGTGAGCCACTTCGTACGTTCTGGCGATGAGATCGACTCGGAGGCGTTACTGAGAGGGACGAGTGTCTACATTCCTGGTAAGACGATTCCGATGTTGCCCGAACGACTCAGCAATGATCTTTGCTCTCTACGCCCCGGTGAAGATCGACTTGCCAAGGTGGTCTGGATCGACATCGATGATTCGGGTCGGTTGGAAAATTACTTCGTTGAACGGGCGGTGATACGAAGTGCCCGTAGATTCACCTACCAGGAGGCTCAGGCGATTCTCGATCAGGATCCTCAGGACTCAACGGATCCGGTCTCGGTGCTCGACCAACTGATCCTCGACCTGGACAAGATTCGCTCTCTTCTGCGTACCCGTCGTCTCGAACAGGGATCCCTCGAACTGGATATCGATGAGATGAAGTTGGTTCTCGACGACGATGGCGAGGTGATCGAGGTATGCTCTCGCAGTCGCCTCGTGGCCCACAATCTGGTCGAGGAGTGCATGCTGGCGGCAAACGAGGCGGTCGCTTCCATCGCTACCTCCAAGCAGATCCCTATCCTGCGCAGGGTTCACTCTCCTCCGGAAGAAGAGCGACTGGAGAAGTTCTCACGCCTGTGCAGGGTGCTTGCCCCCCAGGCAAAAGTGAGGGAGATCGCAGATCTACCGGCGGTAATCGATGTGGTTCGTGGAACCGAGGTTGCTCCCGTGATCTTTTTTGCATTACTTCGAACCCTCACAAGGGCTGAATACAGTCCTCGTCGTGAGATTCACTTCGCCCTGCAGAAAATTGAATACTGCCATTTCACCTCGCCCATCAGGAGGTATCCAGACCTCCAGGTCCACCAGGCGCTCGATCGGCACCTGTTCGACGGAGCTGGTCCAGTGATCGATTCGGAATCTGCCGCGCTGCTGGAGTTGGGAGAGACGTGTAGTACCCGGGAGCGATCCGCCGAGAGTGCAGAACGCGAAATGGCGAGATTGAGGGCGATTTCATGGCTTCGACATCGTGTCGGGGAACGGTTCACCGGACTCGTCACCTCGGTGAGGGATCAGGGTTTTCATGTTCGTCTCGATGAGGTCCTGATCGAGGGATTTGTTCACGTCTCGAGTTTGCGCGATGATATTTACGTCTTCAATGATACCCAGTTTGCTCTCAGAGGGGTAAATGCCGGTAACATGATCCGGCTCGGAGATCCGGTCGAAGTGGCACTGGAATCGGTAGATCCTCTCCATCGAGACATCGATCTGCGGTACCTTCACACCCGCTCGGGAAGATCGCGGAGCAAGGGCTCGGGGGCGGCTTCCGGAAACAAGGCCTCGCAGCGCAGGCCTCAACAGGATGGCCGTGGCAAGAAGACCCGCTCTTCTCGTCGACGAGCGGCCTCCGGACCAGCGCGGCAACGAGATCGTGGTGGAGATCGTAGAAAAGGTGCCGGACGAGGGGGTCGGAGGAAACGCGGATGATAGCGGAAAAATACCATGTCTGGACCGACGGGGCTTGTCGGGGCAATCCTGGGCCCGGAGGTTGGGCCTACATCATTCGCGCCAGTGATGGTACCGAGGAGGTCTGTTACGATTACGAATCGTCGACGACCAACAACCGTATGGAGTTAGCGGCTGCGCTTGAGGCATTGCGTTCGATTCCAGAAGGGTCTTCGGTCCAACTTTTTAGTGATTCCCAGTACGTTGTGAAGGGGATGAACGAGTGGATCGTGGCCTGGCAGCGTCGCAACTGGCGCAAGGCTGACGGCAAGCCGGTTCTCAATGAAGATATCTGGAAACAACTGGTGGAGGCGGCTGCGAAGCGGGAAATCGAGTGGAACTGGGTCGAAGGACACACAGGTCAAAATGAGAATGAACGCTGTGATGCGCTCGCTAATCGAGCCATTGACGAGGCGTCGTGAACGCCCTGGAAGGACTGACGATGAACGGTAAGCAGGGAATCTGTCTTCTGGTTGCGGTGCTCGTAGCTGGAATTGGAGTTGCCGCCGTGGTGGGTGATTATTCGATACTTCCTCCTGCAGCGAAGGATCTGCACATGAGGCTGGATGCTACCAAGATAAAACTGGCAGATGCCGTGAAGGCGGCCCAGGAATTGACCGGTGGAATCGCTCAATCGGCCTCCGCGCGGATCGGCAGCATCGAAGTTCAGTATGAGGTTCTGACGGTGACTACAGAGAAGACTGAAAAAGTGATCGTCACGGAAACGGGTACCGTCACCGAGCGAGTGGTTGTTCCCCGCTTTCCCGGATCGGGGGTGGCTGCTGATGCCCAGATGGTGAGAACTGCTTCGGGGCTTGCATATTTCGATCTGGTCGAGGGCACCGGCGAGACTCCCCCGGCTGTGACCAGTACGGTGAAGGTGCACTACAGCGGCTACCTCGTTGATGGAACCAAATTCGATAGCAGTGTTGATAAAGGAACTCCTGCATCCTTCCCGTTGAACCGGGTGATCAAGGGCTGGACCGAGGGAGTCGGATCGATGAAGGTGGGCGGGAAACGCAAACTGATCATCCCTTCCAGCCTCGGCTATGGCCCCCAGGGGCGCCCCCCCACAATTCCCGGAGGAGCGATCCTGATCTTCGATGTAGAACTGCTCGAGATCGTCCAGTAATCGCAGGTCACCAGTCGGCGGTAACGGGCCCAATTGGCCGATTCCGTTGTATATTGACGCAAGAGAGGGGAATTTGCTTTCCGGTCTCGTTGCAGCATACGGACCGACATTCTAGAATCCGGGGTTCTAGAACGGTATTGGTTTACAATCTCCCTGGTAATTCCTACTGCTTGCTGAGAGGTAGGTCCGAGAAATGTCGACCGGTTTCTTCAAACGTAACGAGAAGGTCATGATGACCATCCTGTTGCTGTTTATTGCTCCCACCTTTGCCGCGACCGGTCTGTTCAGTTGGTGGGCAAGAAATTCTACTACAGAGGCTACCTACGAGATCAACGGCCAGACGATTTCCGCTCCAAAATTCATCGAGAAACGGATGGAGCTCTCCGAAACCCTGTGGCTCCAGGGTGTTCGTCGTTTTGGTCCATATCGCGCCGGATTCGATCGTTTCCAGCAGGCCACAGTCGATGACGTACTCAGGCAATTCGTCTACGAACACGAAATCGATCGAGTGGGAATCGAGCCGAGCGATGTGGCCAAGGATGTCGAAGTTCGAAAGGCAGCTCTCGATATTTGTTCCTGGTATCGCGTCATGGAACGCGCCGGATGGATCGGCACTTATCAGGAACGGTTCCCCGATTTTTCCTCCGAAAGAGCGGTTGCGCGCTTCGATCTCGATACCTATAGCACCGCCCTGGCAGACGACAGGTTCGGGATCAATATGTCCAAGAAGGATTTCGAGGGCGCGGTAATTCGAGGGTTACGAGTCAGTTCTTTGATCGAATCAGTCGTCGGTGCCGCTGTGGTCACGGAGAAGGAAGTATTCGAGGAATACGCTTCTACCTACGAGAAGCGAGTTCTCGAGCTGGTCCAGATCTCCAGTGACGACTTCCTGGACCAAGCCAGAGAGACGGTCACTCCGGAGGACATCGAAGAGATGTACAACTCGGATCCATCTCGATTCGTTCTGCAGAATCGACTCGGAGTCGAGGTTGCTCGTGTCGATCGCCGTAGATTGCAGGATTCGATCGAGTATGAACCGACAGCCGAGGAGGTGGAAGCCAGGTATGAACGCGACAAGAACACCCTCTACAGGATCAGACGACCTCTCAATTACGTTCCCCCGGAAAACGCAACTCCGGAGGACGATATTCGCCCACTGATCGATGTCTTCGATGCAGTGGTCAGGACTCTGGTCCGGGACCGCACTGAGGTGGTAGAAGCTGAAATACTTCAGACCGCTCTCGATTCCCTCACAGCGATGAAAGATGCCGGTGAAACGGTACCGCTGGAGCAGGCTTTCGCCGAAGAAATCGATTACGTCGAGGTTCGACAGATCCCTCCCTTTGTCCAGCGGGATGTGAATCAACTCGACGCCGACATCAAGAATCCTGCAGCATATGCGACCTTCTTCCTGCAAGAACGGCGCGCGCCGGGTTCGGTGAAGCCGGGAGATCTGTACGAATTTATCGCCACCAATGGCATGGGAAACTTCCTCATCCGAGTCGCCGAGATGCTTCCGCAGAGAACGATGACTTATGACGAGGCGATCGAACCTGCATTGAAGGCGACCGAAGAAGCTCAGGCCAAGTTTCTGGTGGAAGAGTACGTCGGTTCATGGGTGACACGGATTCAGGCCCAAGAGGAGGGTGTGACGCTGGAAGCGTTCGCATCTGACGGTAACTACACCATCCACGAGATGGATCCGGTTTCGAGATCTCAGTCGTTCAATCTCAAGATCGACGGCCGTATCCTCGCCGCGCGTGTAGTAGTGATCGAAAATGCCTTCCAGATCGATGAGGTTGGTGGCGTGATAGGGCCGGTAACCGGAGATACCGACAAATCCGAGTACGTGATCCGCCTCAAGGAGATCGCACCGCCCGACATGGATCTCTACACTGCGCTCAAGGTTGGTACCGAGAATCGACTTCGCTCTGACAAGCAACGAGCGCTGCTCGATGCCTTCCTGGTGAGGCTGATGGAGAACGCCAATATCCGTGTATACCAGGGAGAAGGAGACGCAGTTTCTCGCGATCAGTTGATCGAGAATGCCGAGGATTCTCCGGAAGGCGATCAAGGATAGCGATTCTCGGTCCCTCGATTGGCATGCAAGGTTGATCTCGCTCGGTTCGACTTTCGCCGTGAGTTCTCAGGCTTCTCCAACGATCTTGTCGATTTTTCCGACTCGACCTTGATGGCGTCCGCCCTCGAAGGGGGTGTCGAGGAATGTTTGGAGATGGGTCACGATCTGTTCCTGGCCGATGACCCGCTCTCCGAAGCAGGCGATGTTGGCGTCATTGTGCGCGCGTGACATCTGTGCCGTGAATTGATCCGTGATCACGGCCGCTCTGACACCTGGATAACGGTTTGCTGTCATCGCCATTCCCTGGCCCGTTCCGCACACCAGAACGCCGAGTTCTGCCTCTCCCGAGGTCACGGCAGTGGCGATCTGGTGGGCTATATCGGGGTAGTCTGCCTTCTCTTCTTCGGTTGCCGGACCTCTTTCCTCGACATCCCAGCCTCTATTGCGCAGAACCTCGGTGGCATTCTTGCGGCCATTGATTCCGGCATGGTCCGATCCGACGATGGCTTTCATCCCGATATGATCCCTTCAATCCAGCGGTTTTCCAGAGCGCGTTCAATTTCCTCGGCGCAGCGTCGATATATCTCCTCACTGCCGCCGATCGGATCGCTCACTCCTGTTTCGTTGATCAGATGGACCTTCTCCATCGCCTCCGGATAACCGTGCTCGATCACATTCCGATGATGATGGTCCAGAACGATGATGATGTCCGATTCTTCCACCTGAGTCGACATCAACTGTCTGGGTTGATGCTCCTCGATGGAGAGCCCCTTCTGTTTCATGGCAGTTTTGGCATTGTCGGCCGCAGCGCTACCCCCGGAAGCGATTCCCGCGCTGGATACGTGATAACCCTCTTCTGCCAGCGTTCCCTCTGGACAATCGAGGTGCTTTGACAGCAATTTTTTGCACAGGGCTTCAGCCATCGGGCTGCGACAGGTGTTGCCGGTGCAGACGAAGAGTACCTTCCTGCCTCGCAATAATCTGCGAATCTGAGATTCACTGATCAGGCCCTCGCGGATGACCAGGAAATCGCCGTTGGCCTGTAATTGAACAATGGTTGAGGCTTGCGAGATCGCAGTTGGACCATCATCGAGTGCGAGAGTTACCCGGTCTCCGAGAGCCAGGACCGCTTCCTCGACGGTGGTGGCTGTGGGTTCTCCGCTTCGATTGGCACTCGAGGCGAACAAGGGACCACTGCTTGCGATCAACGTCCTGGTCACCTCGTTGGCAGGGAGTCTGACTCCGATTCCCTTTTCGCCGACAGGAAAGATGATGGTCAGCGGACCGGGCCAGAATGCTTCCATCAATCGTTGGGCATCATCGCTGGGATCAGGAACCCAGTTGCCCAGTTGCTTGAGATCGGCGATGTGAAGGGTGAAGGGCTTATCCTCGTCTCGGTTCTTTGCCTTGCGCAATTTGCTCAGAGCGTCTTCAGAGTCTGCTCTTGCACCGATGCCATATACGGTTTCGGTCGGGAAGATCACCAGTTCATCGCGAGACAGCGCATCGACGGCCAGTTGGATCGAATCCGGATCCGGCTGGTCACGGTCTACGGAGATGACACGGCTTTGCAAGGTGCTCTCCGTCCGACAAGTTCATGAAAGATCCGGGGTTCAGCGAATGCCGTCTCCTGCAATGGACTCATGGTGCCACCGGGGATGGGTGCCGTCAAACGCTGGCGTGGTAGGAGGATCGAACCAGCGGCGCCGATTCCACCTTCTCGAATCCAACTTCGCGGGCGAACTGGCCAAGATCCGTGAATTCCTCGGGACTCCAGTAGCGCTTCACGGGAATGTGGTGATCGGAAGGTGCGAGATACTGGCCGAGATTCATCCGGCGTACTCCAGCATCGTGGAGATCACGGATCGTCTCCAGTACCTCTTCTCTTGCTTCTCCGAGACCCAGGATCAGGCTCGATTTCACACGAGAACCGCCGATCTTGCTGGCGGCACTTCGTAATAGCGAGATGGAATGGTCATAATTGGATCCGGGACGTGCCGCAGGATAGAGCCTTCTCACCGTCTCGACGTTATGGGAGAAGATGGTGGGTTTTGCCGCCAGCACGATGTCCAGTCCCAGTACCGGGTCGGGGCGGAAGTCCGGCACCAGCACCTCGGTGGTGGCATCGGGGAGTATTCTTCGGAGTGCCTCGATGGTGAGGGCGAACTGGCCGGCGCCACCATCGACTAAATCATCTCGGTCGACGCTGGTGATGACGACATGTTTCAAACTCAACCGATCAGCAGCCTTCGCCAGTTCCTCGGGCTCATCCGGATCGACGGGGGAGGGAATGCCCTTGCTGACGGCACAGAAACCGCACTTGCGGGTACACACCTCCCCGAGGATCAGAAACGTGGCGGTGCCCATCTTCCAGCACTCGAAGATGTTCGGGCAGTGGGCTTCCTGGCAGACGGTATGAAGACCACCTCGATCCATCAATTTTCCGACCCTCTGGAGTGATCCATCGCCGGGTACGCTGACCCGCAGCCATGGAGGTCTTGGTAGAGGTACTTTCTTGTGACGACCTGTCATGGATGTCATCTGGAGTCGTTCCTTCCGAATAGATCCAGGATTCGATCCGCCAGAATCGCTTCCACCTCTTCCCTCGCTGGTGGGTGTCCCAGTTCCCTCTCCATCGAGGTGACCGGGCAGCCACGGATGCCACAGGGGACGATCCAACCGAAGGGATCCAGATCTCCCGAGACACACAGCGCCAGGCCGTGCCCCGTGACCCAGCGACGAACACTGAGACCGATCGAGGCAATCTTGTGCTGGCCGACCCAGACTCCCGTGTGATCAGGCTCTCTCCGCCCCTCGATCCGCCAGTGTTCCAGTGTTTCGAGCACGGCGGTTTCCAGCGATCTGAGCAGTCGATGCAGGTCACGTTCCGCTGGTGAGAGTTTCAACACCGGGTAAGCGAGCAACTGGCCTGGACCGTGATAAGTCGCTTCTCCACCCCGGTCGACCTCGTGGATCTCGACTCCTCTGGCGTCCAGGAGATCCTCTTCGATGAGGATGTCATTGCTTGTTGCAGCACTACCGAGGGTCACGACCGGCGAAGGTTCGAACAGAAACAAAGTTTCACGTCGGTGTTGTTCGAGAGTGCCGGAAGGGGCCGTTCCGAGTTGTCGCTGCAACTCGAGCATGTCGCAATGGGTCCGGGCGAAGGAAACTTCTCCGAGCTGTTTCACCAGCACGTCGGCGGGAATTGCGGTGGAAACATTCGAGGTCTCCATCTCTCACACCAGCGCAGACTCGTCGAAATTCTCGAGGTTCTGCTTCACCTGGGCCATGAACTGATCCGCGAGGGCTCCATCGACGAGGCGATGATCGTAGGAAAGACACATGTAGAGCATGTCCCGGATGGCAATCTTGTCCTCATCGACTACGACCGGACGCTTCTGGATGGCGCCGATGCCGAGGATCGCCACCTGTGGTTGATTGATGATGGGGATTCCGAACAGACCACCGAACTGTCCCGGATTGGTGAGGGTGAAGGTACCTCCGGCGACCTCGTCGGGCTGTAACTGTTTGTTACGAGCACGCTGCGCCAGATCGGTTACCGCTTTCTGGATCCCGGCGACGCTCAGATTCTGGACATCCTTGATGACGGGAACGATCAGGCCATTCTCGAGAGACACGGCGATGCCGATGTGGATGCGATGGTGAATCAGGATCTCGTCGCCATCGATGGATGCATTGACGTGGGGATAGGCGCGCAGGGCGTCGCCACAGGCCTTGAGAAAGAAGGGCGTGATGGTCAACTTGTTGCCATTACGGCGCTGGAAATCGTCCCGGTGCTTGGCACGCATCTGAGTGATGGCGGTCATGTCTGCCTCGAAGACCGAATGTACGTGGGCGGAGGTGCGACGGGAGTCGACCATGTGCTCGGCGATCTTGCGTCTCATCACCGACATCTTCTCGACCGTGACAGCGTCTCTTGGCAATCCCAGCGATGGCAGTACCGACGGCGCAGCGCCTCCAGCAGTGGCCGCGGCGGGAGTCGCCACGGCGCCTTTCCCGGCGGATTCTATGAAGCCGAGAATGTCGCCTTTCGTCACCCTGCCCCCAGCACCGGTCGCCGAGATCATCGAGAGATCGGAGATGCCGTGTTCCCGAGCGATGCGTCGCACGAGAGGGGAGGAGCGCACCTTGTGCTCGACTCCGTCGGAAGTTTTCGCTGGAGAATCCTGAATCGTTTCCACCTCCGCTGCCGGGGGAGTGGCTTCCGGGATTTCCTCGCTCACCGATTCGACGTCAGCCTCCGCGGAAGGTGCTGACTCGGCGGCAGCAACCGGAGTCGTGGTCACCACCTCGGCTTCGCTCGATCCGATCCGCGCCACGACCGTGTTCACTTCCACCGTCGTGCCCTCCTCGACAAGGATCTCCGCGAGGATTCCGCTGGTAGGAGCTGGCACCTCGGCATCGACCTTGTCGGTGGAGATCTCGAATAGCGGTTCGTCGCGCTCGACACTGTCACCTAGTTTCTTGAACCAGCGAGTCAGTGTCCCCTCCGCGATGGATTCGCCCATCTGTGGCATCGTGACTTCGGTAGCCATGACCGTATTTCCTCCTGCACGGGGATTCGTGGCCCACGCCACGGAATTGAGAAGTCTACCCGCAGAGCGAGGTTCGATGAAGTGAACCCCGGCACCCAACCGTATCGAGACGTCGAGGAAGTGGCTACTGAGGGTTAATCCCCGATGTCGAGGGGGTCGTTTTCTTCGCGGGACGTGGGGGAAAGGGACCGGTCACTGCCTGAAAATGTGCAGCGGAGGATCTCTACCAGCTGGCCAGAGAACGGATCGATTCGAGGATGTCGTCCTCCCCCGGTAGCGATGCATCCTCGAGAGAGGCGGCATAAGGGATGGGAATGTCGAGTGCGGCGAGTCTACGGACCGGAGCGTCGAGATCCTCGAAGCAGTGTTCAGAGATTCGTGCGGCAATCTCTGCTCCGGCTCCGCCGGTGAGATTGTCCTCATGGATCACCAGAACCTTGCCTGTATTGCGAGCAGTCTGGTAAATCACATCGAGATCGAGTGGACACAGCGAACGTAGATCCAGGACAGCGCATTCGATTCCTTCCGCCGCTGCACGTTCCGCAGCGGAGTTGCAGCGATGCAGCATGGCACCCCAGGTGATGATGGAGAGTGCATCGCCCTCGCGCCGCAGTGCTGCGATCCCCGGAGCCAGTGGTTTCGAATTTTCATCCAGTTCACCCTTGAGTGTCCGGTAGAGCGATTTCTGTTCGAGAAAGATCACCGGATTCGGATCCTCGACCGCGCCGAGCAACATCGTATAGACATCCGCTACCGTCGCCGGGACCACAACCTTGAGACCAGGAGTGTTGAGAAAAAACGACTCGACCATCTGGCTGTGAAACGGACCGGCGTGAACTCCACCTCCGGAAGGTCCTCTCACGACGATGGGAACCTCCTGTCCCCAGCGAAAGTGGCAGGTCGCAGCGAAATTGGTCAACTGGTTGAAGGCGCAGGAAATGAAATCGATGAACTGCATCTCCACTATCGGTCGCATCCCGGCCATCGCAGATCCGATGGAGGCTCCGATGAGACCGGTCTCGACGATGGGTGTATCGATGACCCGATCCGGTCCCCACTTTTCGAGAAAGCCCTGGGTCAACTTGAACGCACCGCCGTAGATGCCGATGTCTTCACCGATCAGAAACGTGCGAGGATCCTCCTCCAGCGCTCTGTTGAGAGCTCTCCGTAGAGATTCGAGATAGGTGATCTGTTCCGCCAAGAGAACCTCTCCTACATATGGATCGCGCCACCGACGAGGCCGTGGGCTGCTTCCATCATCCCCTCACCGAGGGTCGGGTGGGGGTGGATGATATGAGCGAGATCTGCAGCAGTACCTTCGAGCCCCAGGATTGCACAGCCCTCGCTGATCAGATCTGTCGCATGAGGCCCGATGATGTGTATTCCGATGATCTCTCCGTAGCGGGCATCGGCGATGATCTTGAAGAAACCGGGTATCGCCCTGCCTACAATTCCGGCCTTGCCGAGCGCAGACAGGGGGAACTTGGAGATTTTCAGCTCATGGCCGGCTTCCCGGGCGGCATTCTCGGTCAGTCCGACACTGGCCACCTCCGGGTGGCAGTAGGTGGCATAGGGAACCCGATCATTGCGGATCGGCTCGGTTTTCAGCCCGGCGATGCTCTCGACGGCGATGATTCCCTCTGCGCTGGCGACGTGGGCCAGTTGTGCTCTGTCGGCGACGATGTCTCCGATGGCATAGATGTGAGAACGGGTGGTGCTCTGGTTCGGCTGGACCGGGATGAATCCCTGGTCCGTCTTGATTCCGACCTGGTCCAGTTTCAGGGAGTCGGTCACGGGTTTTCTTCCGACCGCACACAGCAGCATGTCCGCCTCGAGCGTCTCCTCTTCTCCATCTTCGCTGACCAGAACAACCTCGAGGCCGGAATCGGTGGTCGAGGCCTTCTCGAGCCTGGTGGAGACTCGACTGAGGATTCCCCGCTTTTTGAAAGAACGCATCAATTCGGCCGAACACTCGTGATCTTCCACAGGGAGCAAGCGATCAAGAAGTTCGACAAGGACCACCTCGCTGCCAAACGATCTCAGGATGGAGGCGAACTCGCATCCGACGGCTCCGGCTCCGAGGACGATGGACTTTTTGGGAATCGATTCGAGGTGAAGGGCCTCATCGCTGGTGATGATCGATGGGATCGAGAAATCGAGGAAGCCCGGGCGTGAAGGAACCGAACCTGTGGCCAGGATGATATTCTTGGCCTCGATCAACTGCTCGGTGGATTCATCGCTCACGACCCGGATCGAATTGAGACCGTCGAGACGACCGGTCCCTCTCACAGTGGTGACCCCGTTTTTCTTGAGCAGGAACTCGACCCCCTTGGCATTCTTCTGGACGACCTTCTTCTGGAACGAGAGTACCGCCGGGACATCGACGTTTGCTTCGGGGATGGTGATTCCGAAGTAGGAACTTTCCCTGGCGAGATCGATAACGTGTGCGCTCTGCAGAAGTGCCTTGGTGGGAATGCACCCGCGGTGGAGACAGGTTCCCCCGGGTTGAGGATCCTTTTCGATCAAAACCGTGGAGAGCCCCAGTTGTCCGGCCCGGATCGCGGCGACATACCCTCCCGGTCCGCTGCCGATGATCGCCACATCGAAATTGCCGATCTTCTCGACCATCTCTCGGATGTCCTTCCTGCTGCGTCCTGTCGGTCCTGTTGTGCCCGAGAGGGTGTCCTCACGCTACCGGGCAGGCTTTGAGGTTGGTTTCAAAGCCCTTGCCCCGCTGGCGAGGCCGCAGGACGCAAGGCTGGACGATACCCTGTTTTGACCGGCGCCATCCACCAAAGCGAGACCTGATCGGTCACGTTGAATGGGACCCTGCTCCACTCTAGAATAGTTGAAAACCGGTGCCTTCCTGCTTCGAAAGGCCCCGGGCGCCTTCCGAGCCGTAGGGGCTTCATCACCGGTCAGGACCAGTATGTCGACCCAGAGCCAGCACTCTTCACGTCCGCGCGGCAGACCTCGCAAGTCAGCCACGGATAAGATCAACATCCACGGTCTCGATGCTTCCGAGTTACTTGCCATCTACCGGAACATGTTCATGAGCCGGGAGATCGATGATGAAGAGATTCGCCTCAAGGCAAAGGGGCAGATCTTCTTCCAGATCAATGGCTGTGGTCATGAGGCGATCAATACAGCGCTCGGAATGGTACTCGAACCGGGCAGGGACTGGTTCTTCCCTTACTACCGGGATCGGGCGTTGATGCTGAAACTCGGTCTGACTCCGGTCGAGATGTTCAAGTCGGCGACCGCGGCCCTTGATGCACCTTCTAGCGCTGGCCGGCAGATGCCTTCGCACTGGGGCAGCGAAGAACTCCAGGTCGTTAGCCAGTCCTCCTGCACAGGAAGTCAATGCCTCCACGCGGTTGGATGTGCCGAGGCGTGGTCCAAGGGGGCGGACAACGAAGCGCTGCGAGATCGGATGCGGAACTGGTCAGAGGGAGAGATCGCGTTTGTTTCGGTGGGAGAAGGGGCCACCAGCGAGGGAGAGTTCTGGGAGTCACTGAATACTGCCTGCACCCTCGATCTGCCGGTTCTGTTCGTGGTCGAGGACAATGGGTATGCCATCAGTGTCCCGGTCGAGGTGAATACTCCGGGAGGTTCCATCTCGAATCTGGTGCTGGGCTTTCCTGGGCTCGATGTTCACGAGGTAGACGGTTGTGATCCACTGGTGTGCTATTCGTTGCTCCAGTCCGTGGTGGCGGATATGCGTACGGGCAACGGCCCCGCGCTGGTCCATGCTCATGTCGTGAGACCTTACAGTCACAGCCTTTCCGATGATGAACGTGCCTACCGACCCCCGGCGGAGCGGGAAGAAGAGGCGTTGAGAGATCCCCTTCGGACATTTCCCGAGTTCCTGAAAGAACATGGGGTCGCTGACGAGGCGACCCTCGAGCAGATCCGTGAAGAGGTCAGGGCAGAGGTCCGCACAGCCTCCGACGAGGCGATGACAGTTCCCCAGGCGGATCCGGAAACGGTACTCGACCACGTCTACTCGATGGACGTGGATCCCACCTGTTCCGATTTCGAAACCGAAATGTCTCCGGTAGATGGGGCACAGCCGACCACGATGGTCGATCTGATCAACGCTGCCATGCGAGACGAGATGCGCCGGGATCCGACCATTCACATCTTCGGCCAGGACGTTGCCGATGCCAGTCGAACCGAGGTGCTCGATGAGGTGAAGGGCAAGGGCGGGGTCTTCAAGGTGACCGCAGGTTTGCAGAGAGAATTCGGTTCGCAACGGGTCTACAACTCTCCGCTGGCCGAAGCGAATATCGTTGGGCGCGCCATCGGAATGGCGCTTCGTGGTCTCAAGCCTGTCGTCGAGATTCAGTTTCTCGATTACATCTGGCCCGCTTTTCACCAGATCCGTTCCGAACTTGCACTGTTGCGCTGGCGATCGGCTGGAGCGGACAGTTGCCCTGTTGTCATACGGGTTGCCAGTGGTGGTTACCTACGTGGTGGTTCGATCTACCACAGTCAGTCTGCAGAGACGATTTTCACACACACTCCCGGTCTACGTGTCGTGATGCCGAGCAATGCGACCGATGCCAACGGCCTTCTGCGCACTGCAATCCGGTGTGACGATCCGGTGATCTTCCTCGAGCACAAGCATCTTTACCGGCAGACCCACAACAAGGGTGTCGATCCCGGGCCCGATTACCTGATTCCGCTGGGCAAAGCGGCCCGGGTGCGAACAGGAAACGATCTCACCATCGTCACCTATGGAGCTCTCGTGCACCGCTGTGGCATCGCAGCCAAGGAACTGGCCGAGGAAGGGATCGAGGTGGATATTCTCGATCTTCGTTCGTTGGCACCCTATGATTGGGATGCGATCTCACAATCGGTGATGCGGACCAATCGGGTTCTCATCGTCCATGAAGAGACGTTATCATGGGGGTACGGCGCTGAGATTGCCGCCAGGATCCAGGATGAGTTGTTTGACCACCTGGATGCCCCTGTTCGCCGCGTCGGGGCTATGGACTGCTTCGTCGCCTACGCACCCAAGCTGGAAGAAAAGATCCTTCCTCAGCCAGAGAAAGTGGCACAAGCAGCCAGAAATCTGGCAAGGTATTGAGTCTGTTCGGGAAGCCACGCCGCAAGGACTCCCGATGCAACAGATGGCCGTATATCGGCTAAGGAGAGCACGTGCGAGAAAAGAACCTTCCCGACCAGGAACCTGAATCGGAAGAAAACGGCGAATCACAACGAGGGCGCTGGACCCAGCGCCCGTGGTTCTGGTTTTTCCTCATGTTGTTACTGGTGGTCACCACCATGAACTATTTCGCGGGGGGGGTCGGTGGTGGAGCCTTCGAGGTGTCATCCTCCAGGCTTTTCGAAGAAGCACGCAAGGGCAACATCGAGACGTTGGAAGAGCCAGAACTCGATGTCTTTGTCGCGCAATTGCGGGTTCCCGTGCAGGTAACCGTGACAGATTTCGGTGGCGAGAAGTTTGAGAAGGCGAGCCGATTGCGTGCGACAATTCCTCCTGCTCTCAAGGGGCAGTTGTTCGAGGTTGCTTCGGATCGAGCTGAAGTTCTGTTCAAGGCGACATCGGTGCCTGCCTGGCAGGTGTTCGTCGGAGGTCTGCTCCCCATCGTTATCCTGGTCGCTTTCTTCTGGTGGATCAGTAACCGTGTACGTCGTCAGATGGGTGGACCGGGTTTCTTTGGAAAGTTCGCTGGAAATCAGGCGAAACGATTCGAGCGAGGAGAAGAATCCATCTCCTTCGATGACGTGGCTGGTTTACGAAACGTGAAATTGGAGTTGCAGGAGATCGTCGATTTCCTCAAAGAGCCGGATCGGTTCACCCAACTCGGGGCGAAGATCCCCAAGGGCGTGCTACTGGTGGGTCCTCCAGGAACGGGAAAAACCCTGCTGGCTCGCGCCGTTGCAGGAGAAGCGGATGTCCCCTTCTTTTCCATCTCGGGGTCGGAATTCATCGAGTTGTTCGTGGGTGTGGGAGCCTCCCGGGTCCGTGAATTGTTCGAAGAGGCCAAGAAAAATGCCCCCTGCATCATTTTCATCGATGAGATCGATGCTGTCGGAAGATCCCGCGGCGCTGGTCTCGGTGGAGGGCACGACGAACGTGAACAGACACTCAACCAGATCCTGTCGGAGATGGACGGATTCGAAAGGAATCAGGCGGTGATCGTTCTTGCCGCGACCAACCGGCCCGATGTCCTCGATGCGGCACTGGTGAGGCCTGGAAGATTCGATCGGCAGGTAGTGGTAGAACGACCCCAGAAGGACGGCCGTCGCGCCATCCTCGAGGTCCATACCCGTCAGATGCCTCTGAGCAGTGAAGTCGATCTGGACATTCTCGCTCGCGGCACCATCGGATTTTCTGGCGCCGACCTGGAGAACCTCGCCAATGAGGCCGCACTGACGGCGGCCCGGAGTGGTCATCAGCGGATCACCCATGAGGACTTCAATCGGGCCAAGGACAAGATCCAGCTCGGCACCCTCAGGGATGAGGCGATGAGTGAACGAGAGAAGGAACTGACTGCTTACCACGAAGCTGGCCATGCTCTCATCGCGTTGCTGCTTCCTGAAACCGATCCCGTGCATTCGGTGACCATCGTTCCGAGGGGACGTGCCCTCGGAGTGACCCAGCAGCTGCCGATCGAAGAAACCCATAATTATTCACGAACCTACTTGCTCAACAGAATCGCGATTCTTCTGGGAGGTCGAGCTGCGGAGGATCTGGTCTTCAACGAGTTCACCACCGGTGCCCAGAATGACCTGGAGCAGGCAACCAATCTTGCCGAACGGATGATCTGCCTCTGGGGGATGAGCGACAAGATCGGTCCCGTCTCTTTCAAGCGAGGAGAGGAACACGTGTTCCTGGGCCGAGAACTGGGGGAGACCAGTCACTATAGCGAGCACACGGCGATGCTCATCGATGATGAGATCCGAGCGATGCTCGAACATGGTTATCAAAGGGCCCTGAAGATTCTCGGTGAGTCACGGGAGAAGCTCGAGGTGTTGACCCGGGAACTGATCGAGAAGGAAGTCCTTACCGATCGGGAGATCTACGAGTTGATGGAGATTCCGATTCCGCAGTCGCTGCTCGATACCCTCACCGGGTCCCGTGACAAGGACGACCCGCAAGCCTCGACCGATTCGGAGCAGAAACCGTCCATTTCTCCCGATATCGATCCAGGATTACTGGGCCTGGAAGGCGCATAGCGACCCGGGACCTGCCGATCTCCACGTATCCATGACTCCACTGTTGTAACTGGAGTTGCTGGGTTGCAACCCAAACACGGCCCGTGCAGCATCGATCCCAGGGGATGGCATCGTGATCAGTGGGCGCTTCGGAGATGAGTTGTCGTCATCGGGTGATTTCCCGTGGATGCGCGAACAGACCGACGACGAAGTCGAATTTCGCCTCGAGCGTCTCCAGCAACTCAGCAGCCTGTTTGCCGGTGATTCTCGATTCCCCTCCACCACATTGATCTCGCCCGAGGCACAAGGAACCGAATTCTTCGAGGACGGAATGACGCTCGATCGTTGCATCGCGCGCACCACTCCCGACCCAGAACGTAACTGGGAGGTACTGTTACCGGGAGGACTTCGAACCCTGGTGGGGTACTTTGCGGATCTGGCACGGTTGCTGGCAGTTCTCAACGAGGAGGGGATCCCGATCCTCGCTCTCTCGCCACAGGCGGTCGTCCTTGGTCACGGCGGTGGGTTGCTGTTGCGCGCAGACCGGGTTTCTCCCGATCTCGTCGAAAACATCGATGAACTGGCGAGCAGGATTGCTCCCGAAATACTGCTCTCGACCCGGATTCCTCCGACAGACGAGTGTCAGATCGTTTATGCGTTGGCAGCACTCATCCACGAGTGCGCTCTGGGTCGTCCGCCCTGGGCGGGTCGGGCAGCCACCGAGGTTGCTGACCGGATCTTGTCCGGGGTCGCCATCGTTGATCGGACCGATATCGTTCTGGATCCGCCCGGACTGCTGGGCCTGCTGAGGGATTCCCTTTCACTCGATCCGCAGGGAAGACCCGCCAGCCTGCGAGGGTTCGCGAGCATGCTTGATGCGGTTCGTGACGGGGCTCGCCCTCGTGCCCAGCGTCGCACTTCGGAAGTTGATTCAGGCCGCAACCAGAGGCGCTGGCAGAAGGCCGCAGTGGTGGTCTCGTTGTTGCTATTTGCCGGCTTCATCGGTCGATTTACTGTTCATGAGCCGATCCTCGAGGATCTGATCAAGGATCTATCTGCTGCGATGCTGGTGAGACCGTTGCCGGTCCACGCTGAGGATACTCCTGTCGATCCTCTCGGCAGGACGCTGCTAGAACTCCACGGAGAATCGGCGAGTGCGCTTCATCGGGCGACTCGGGTCCAGAGAGAACTGGCGTGGGTCGCTCTGCGTGCGGGGAAACTGCAGCAGGCTCGTCGAGCGGCCCGTTTTGCAGTTCAGACCGATCCGATCCGTCCCGGACCGTGGGTGATTCTGGGGATCGCAGCCCTGGAGCAAGGAGACCGGGCCGGGAGCATCGAACTGGAACGCGGGCTGTCGCTTGCACCGCTCGATCTGTTCGATCGCTGGAGCATCGCTGCAGGTCAGTTCTATCTGCTTCGATTTGATGATGCCGTAACGACCCTCGCCACCATCATCGAAACCACTCCTGGCGATGCCGATGCCTGGTTTCACCATGCGCTGGCTCTGCTGCGCTCCGGGGATCATCTCAGTGCTTCGAATTCACTCGCTCGATCGCGTCAGATTCGTCCGCTCGATGGCTGGATCGACTGGTTGTCAGCGGAGATTGCACTGACCGAAGGACGTGAAGGGGAGGTGCGACGGATCCTGGAGGAGGCGACCGCTCGATTCTCCGCCTCCAAGGCGCTGGCATTGCGCGCTGGATCACTGTGGGACCGACTTGGCGATGCTCCTCGTTCGCGTGAATGGATCCGTAGGGCCGATTCTGATCGGCCCGATTCTCCCCACCGGGAATGGAGAGATGGAGGCAGAATCGTCGAGGAGAGGCGTGCTCTGTTGCTGCTTGGCCCTCCCTTTCCTCCCGAATAGTCGTGAATAAAGGCTCTTCAAGAGCGTCATCCCCCTCGACAGGGAAGCAGGACGCAATCTGGTGTCCTCATCGCTGTCGAGAAAGGGGTCGATCATGTCGATGCGAACCTTGCTGAGTGTGCTGTTCTTGATCTCGACTTCGCTGCTGGCCTCTCCATCCGTGGCAGAAGCTGGCCTATCGAAGAGAGCATCTGCAGCCAAGAGAGCCGCTGCAGCGAAGAGTTGCAGACAGCTCGCTGTTCGTGGTTGCTCTTTGCATGATCACGAACATGTGATTTCTGCCGGGATCTCCCACTTCAACAGGAGAGGGTCGTGCTTACGGCGACTCAACGGTGGAATCACCCAGATCTGGAGACCGGCGACGAGCCGGATCGAGTATCGAACAGTGCCCGGTACGCCCCGCTTCCGGACGGTGACACGTTACCGGACTATCGTGAGATGTGGAGTCCGGATCCGCATTCCCTACTGCAAAACGATCAAGATTCCCGGCACCGCGCGCAGGATCGCCCAGCGAGTTCACGTACCCGGAGCCTGGGTACTGCACAAGCCGGTCTGCAGTCCCCGATACGGATCACGGTTCAGTTTCCTGCAGTACCCACGGAACTAGTTTCCCACCCCCTGTAGTTCCCGGGGCCGTCGGCGTTGGCCGTCGGCCCCGGGCCTTTCCTTGCTCCTTCCCCCTTGACCTGTTGGCAACAGGTGGCCATATTTCCCCGTGCCCGTGATCTGAGTTTTCGATCAGAGACCGGGACGTCCAGGATCCGGTTCAGGACCCAACGGTCTGGCCGAGGTACTGGAGTGTGCTTGCCGCCCACCCGGAGCACCCGCACGAGAGCGCCTCCACACCGGTGACTGGATGATGGGAGCAGATCGATCCCCGGTGGATCGGTCGAGTGGGGGATGAGCTGGCGGCTCCGCTGCTGCAGGCAGCACCAGGATGGAGGAATCCGTCGGAGTGCGGCTCCTGGGGGACACTTGTGCGGGATCATCGACCTGACCGATGGTCACAAATACGGTGATTTCGGCTGGCGATAGGGGTTCCGTTGTGGCCCCGGTCGATGTCGCCAGGTTGCGTGATCCGGCGTGGCGTTCACCCCTGCCCCAGTTTTTCCATCGCTGTCCTGCGCACACTGGCCTGCTCGTCCCTACGCAATTCATGGGCAGGTTCCGCATCATCCTTCATTCAGACCCAAGCTTCTCCTCGCCGAGTAGGGACGGCGGGGAGGTCCATTTTGACCAGCGGGTCAGAACCATCTATCTGCGATAAATCGCCGTTCGAAATCTTTACGCAGGGGGCTTCTGTCGATAGCCTGTCCGTCAGAAATCATTACGGTCCAATGAGGGTCGATCTGACGGACCCGGAGGCAACATGATCGATGGAGAAGTTCCGGTACTGAGTTCTGAGGGGCAGCAGATGACCGCAGCTCCGAGGCAGCAGGCTCTGAGCCGACTTCGAGGGTGGATCCACGACCGGATCGATCCCGAGCCGCAGTCCTCCAGTCGCACCGGAACTCCCTGTTCCTTGCTGCTGGTCTCCGGCCCCGGCGGAGTTGGCAAGACACGTCTCATCGAGGAAGCACTGTCGCTCGATGAGAGTGAGGATGACCGACCACAGATCCTCTGTCGACGAGTCCACTGTCACGAACGTCAGGGGATTCCGTTCTTACCGGTGCTTCGTCTGGTCAAGGACCTCATCATCGATCATGGCGAGCACAAGGGACTCTGGCAGCGATATGCCCATGTACTGAGCCGGGTGTTTCCGGAACTGCAGGCAGAGGTGACGGGGTCGAGGCAGCTGGAGCCTCTGCAGGGCAAGAGCGGGCGCATCCAGTTCCAGCAGTCTCTGACGGGGATCCTCGCGGAACTATCCCGGGATCGCACCCTGATCCTGGTACTTCACGACCTGCATCACAGTGATCCGGGAACCATCGAGTTCATCGAGTACCTGGCGCGAAATGCTGCGCTCTCGAGCGAACCGGCTCACCACCAGGCTGCCCTCGAAGGCTCCTCGGACGCTCGAGACTGGAAACACATCCGGGCTCGTGAGGGGCGTTCTGGTGAGTTTGCCAGTTCCATCATCGAGGACGATCTCGTCACCTCTGAGCCTTCCGATGCTCACGGACGGTTACTGGTCATCGCTGATCATCATTTCGATTCGAGTCAGGTCACGGACTCGGAACTCGGTAGCCTCTACCGTCAGCCCTTCTCTCGAACCATCGAACTTCCAACCCTGACGGTTTCCGAGGTGAAGGGAGTGGTCGAGACGCAACTCGCTGGCGAACCCTCCGAGGATTTCATCGAGATCATCGCTGAGGCGTGCGGGGGAAATCCATTGCTGATCATCGAGATGTGTCGGGTGCTGCAGGAAGGGGGTGTCGCCAGCCCACTCGAAGGCGAGAGTGTGCAGGCTCTTCTCGAGAGTGCTCAGGGTGGTTCCCTGTGTCAGGTTCTGATCGAGCGAAGGCTCGCGACCCTGCCTGCTCTCGAGCGTCGTGTGCTCGAACATCTGGCGATGCTACGCAGGCCTGTGCAAACGTCGTTGCTGGTCTCCTCGAACGGTGTTTCTCAGGATCGGCTGGAAGAGGCACTCGAGAGTCTCATCGAGAGGGGATTCATCCGCAAACACGCCTCCAGGGGTACCGTGAGGTATCACTTGTCCCACGAGATCCATATGCAGGGAATCCGATCGGCGATTCTTCCGCAGGCAGCGCGGAATCTCCAGCAGGAACTGGGCCGGATCCTGGCACAGGATCCGCGAAGCAGTGATCCCGTGAGAGCCTTCGAGGTACACGAGTTGCTGGCCGCAGGAGATGACCCGGCTCGAGCCATCGACTATGGAATCATCGCGATGCGCTTCTTCGCCGGTGCCTACGCCGAGCCGCTGGCGATCCGCATCGGGCGTCGAATGCTCGACAGTTCCGGGGTCGACGGAGATGCCACCATCCGGCGAGAGATTCTCAGTTTACTGGCGAAACTCGAGGTCGAGACGGGGCAGCCGGAGTCGGGAAAACTTCATATCAAGATGTTGCTCGAGGACACCGAACTGGGTCCTGAGAAGCGCGTAGAGGCGCGTTATTTCCTCGCCGAGATCTATCTTGGTCTACAGGAACCCTTGAAGGGGATCCGGGCCCTGAGTCGAATCAGTTCGTCCGATCTGGAGGCAGTGGGGAATCTGGCAGTTGTACGGCTGACCGCTCTCAGAGCGCGCTTGCGGCTACAGCGCCGTGACCTCAAGCGAGCGATGAGCCTCTGTCTGAGGGCCCAGAAGGAGATCGAGGGGATCTCTGATGGGAAAACTCAGCCGGAAGCCAGGGAGTTGCTGTGCCAGGTTCTCGAGATTCTCGCCGAGACACATATTGCCCGGGGAGATTCTGTTGCCGCTCTCAACAGTTACCAGACTCTGCTGGATCTGGTGGAGAGATCGGGAGACACGGTGGCGCTCGGGTCGGTTCTACGGACCATCGGTCAGGTTTACTACGAAAGAGGAAAACACTTCCGTGCCGCTCGTTACCTGTTTCGAGCCCGGGAGGTCGTGGAGTCTTCCCAGGATGCTCGTACCCTTGCGGCAATCTACGAGTTGCTGGGAAAGGTCTACCGCAACAGCGGCGATTTTTCCCGAAGTCTCGATCACTTCCGCCGTTGCCTCAATCTACGCGAACGGATCGGCGATACGCATGAGATTTCTCCGACCCTCAACTCCATCGGCAGTCTGCACGCTCACTCGGGGGATTACGCGCGGGCAGTCCGGTTTTTCAAGAGGAGTGTCACAAATAGCGAGAGGTTCGGAAGTACCCGCGGGATCGTCCGTTCCTTCCTGCATCTGGGTTGGGCCTGGTTTGCTCTGGGTGAGCGCAAGCAGGTCGAGAACCTGTCGAGGCAGATACTGATCCTCACACAGGAGTTCGATCTGCCGGAATACCAATCAGAAGGACACCGGATGCAGGGGAATCTCGCGCTTCTGAGAGGCGACTGGAAGGTTGCAGATAAGGAACTCCGGAAGTCGCTGGAGATCGCTCAGAAGCGCGGCCTCGATCGAGTGGTGGCTGCCTGTCTGTTCGATCGCGCCCAACTCGCTGTCGAACGCGAGCAGTTCGAGGAGTCGCTCAAATTAGTCAGCAGAGGCCTGCTCACGGCGGAGTCACTCCAGTCGGTTCCGCTGATCGTCCAGGGGCTTCTGACCAAGGGCACCATCAGCAGGCAGCGTAGCGATAAAGGCCTCGAAAAAGCACTCGAGTGTTATGAGAAGGCTCTTCAGATCATCACCGGTGATTCACTACTTCCTCTGCAGTGGCAAAGCAACTACGCCCTCGCCAGGGTCCACCAGGGGTATCACGATCTTCAGGCCGCCCGAGTTCACTATGATCGAGCCGCTGCGATCATCGAGCGGATTGCCTCGCGGCTTCCTGAAGATATGCGCGTTGTCTATCTGGATGACAGGAGACGAAAGAACTTCTTTGCCGATCTGCAGCGGTTCAGACGTGAAACTGCTTCTCCTCCGCCAGCGATTGCCGGCCCGGCTCCGATGGCTGTAGCAACCAACGAATCGATGATCGCCACCTACCCGAGCACCTCACCAGATGGTGATCAATTGACTCATCTGATGAGTGCCATGGACAGTCTGGGGACTTGTGTCGATCTTCGCTCCTTCCTCGAGGGAGTTCTGGAAGAAGCGCGTCGAATCGTTCCGAGTCCTCGAGGGTTCATCGCAGCGCAGCGAAAACGGCGCTGGCAGAGCCTTGCTGATATCGACATGGGCCCACCCGAAGACTGGCTCGGTCCTGACCAACTACTCGGATCGCTCGCGCAGGAGTGTATCGAGCGAGCAGAAGCGCTTCGCAGTGGTCAGGAAGGATGGGATCAATGGGTCGATGCACATCCTCAGGGCCAGACGGTGAGAGGCAGAAGTTTGCTGGCGATTCCTCTCGAATATCCAGGCCTGCTTACGGCGGCTCTGGTGCTGGAACGACCTACCGCAGGGAATCCATTCCAGGAAAGTGACGTCGAGCAGATTCGTAGACTTCTCACCCTGGCTCGTGGCCAGTTCAGAGCATTGACCCTCAATGCCCAGTTGCTCGAGCACGAGGAGAGCGAAATCGGCTCCCTGGCGGCTCTCGACGCCGATCTGGATGTCCTGCTCGATCGGCACCATAGAGACAAGGAGCCGCTCGGATTCCTGGAAGTGAGCCTGCCCGGGCTCGATATCTTGCTCAGAGAACGAGAAGACGAGCAGTTTGTGACACAGTTGTTGATTCTGATGGAGCCGAACTTCGGTGTTTATCACGCCGGGGGAGATCATCTGGTGTGTGCACTCATCGGTCCCGGTGAGGAGGATCTGCGTCGAAAGAGTCGAGACCTGCAACATACTCTACAAGATCTACGCGAAGGCTTTGGACTCCCGGTCGACGTGCCGGTCAATATCTTGTCACACTGGTTCCCGGCCGGATCTTCAGAGATTGCGGAACTGTCTTCCAGTCGGATCGATCTGTTCCGGTGTGGCAACAAGCCCGATCTCGATCAGGAAGTGGCCCGGTTGACGTCCGGACAACTCTCTCTCAAGGAAGCGAAGACGGCGCTCGAGCGCCGTTACATCATCGCGGAACTCTACAGAAGTGGTGGCAATATCACCAGAGCCGCCGAGGCACTGGGAATCCACCGACCCCAACTCTCCAATCTGCTCAAGCGCCACGAGATTCGTAAAGAAGACTTCGAGGGGGATTCACCGAAGAACCATGGGTCTGGTGCAAATCGCTACGAGACGCCCTGATGCAAGAAAGCGGGTCCCAACGCATTTGGCGTCGAGACCCGCTCCTGGGTCAGAAAAAAATCTGAACTGACCTTTAGCAGACGAAATCGTGAGAGCGGACGGTCTTGCGACCATTCGAACTGGCACGCTTTGCGGCCTGTTCGATAGCGCGGTGCAGGATCTCGTTCAGGCCGGCGAGAGCATCACCACCCACATTGACATCATGGACCTTGAGAGCTGCTTTTGCTTTGCTGCCAACGAGTAGCATTTCGCGATCGGACATTGAGTCCCCTTTCTGACCTCGGACCGATCCCATCTCGAAACCGGGACGCGAGGATCTCTATCTGTGATTTCGAACCTTTATTGCTGGCTTACAGGATCCCCGCGTGATCCTACCAGCGCCCTGAAAACCAGCGTTCTCGGCATGTGCTCGTCACGGTACGAGCGAGCGCCCTGGTTCCCATAGATCGAAGGATAGCCACCAAATGGAGGCCATGGGAAGAAGGAATTTCCCCGAATTTGCCCGAATCGAGTAGGTATGGGCCAATTCACGGAAATGTTGTGAACTGACGATTCTTCACGGGGAATCTCGAAAGAGACGAAATCAGTTCGATAACCTTTTTTGATACCTGGGGTTACGTCAGGCGTTGACGAATTTGGCTGGCGTTCTGGGACCATTCTCGAGGAAATTCGCGACTCCAATGCGCATATCCTGAATTGAGCAAACTTCACCAAAACAGCGTGCTTCCAGCGCGATGCCGTCGACAAGAGGCAACTGACAACCCTCGATGATGGCCTTCTGGAGGATCTCATCGACGGCGCTACTGAGGTGTCCGAGGTCTACCGATGGCAACGATTCCGGGGTCGCGATGGGGCCCTGCTCGATCACCGGAAGTGACTCCTGGCCGTCGACCACCGCACGGATCCAGGAGCGGGCGCGTTCACGCAGTGCGCGTGGATCCCCATCGACTTCCTCGCTGATCAACCCGATGGCGAGCGCTTCGGCTGAAGAGACGGTTCGCCCGGTCCTCAGCAGTTCAGCAGCCTTCTCCACTCCGACCAAGCGTGGCAATCTCTGGGTGCCTCCGGCTCCGGGAATGATGCCAAGATTCACTTCTGGCTGACCGACCAGTACCTTCTGGCCCGAGCGGGCGATGCGCGCATTGCAGGCCATGGCGATTTCGTTGCCACCACCGAAGGCCAGTCCGTTGAGGGCGCAGATGACCGGTTTGGGGCAGTCCTCAATCGTCTGGACCGAACTCTGTGACTTTCGCGAGGTTGCTTCCCCCATCGAGGCGGAGTCGATCCTGGCGAGGAAAGCAACATCCGCTCCGGAAACGAACGCCTTGATGCCGAATCCCGACAGCACCACCCCGACGACATCGTCGTCCTGGGAGATGGCGCGGAAGTGTTGTTCGATCTGATCGAAAGCGTCCTGATTGAGCGCATTGAGCTGTCTGGGTCTGCGGATCGTGACATGTGCGATGCCATCGACGTCCTCGCGAAGCACCAGGGGGATCGAAAAGGAACTGCCCTTTCTCGCCTGATCTCGGATGCACTCGGGAACCGGAAACCCGGGGTGGTCGGCGGCATACCGTTCGACCAGTTCGAGTGATTCTTGTACACCGAGGGAGTTCATCAGGCCAAAAGGGGCTTTCACGTCGAGAGCGATCTCCACTGCCATGTTCATGTCAGCGACGTTCGAGATGTTGCTATCGACGATTTCCCCGACGATCCCGAAGAAAGAACCGAGCAATGCATCTCTGATGTGAGAGAAGGTCTGCTCGGATACATCGACTCTCTCCTGGCGCGCAGGGACTTCCCAGGGGGTTTCATCGGCGACTGCTTGCCGCAGGATCTCGGGGGTTCGGTACCAGGAGTGAATTTTCTGGTGATAGTTATCGAGACCGACGGCGGTGATGGGATTCCCACCGGTCAGGTTCATCGCTGTGAACGGACCAACGGTGTATCCGAGAACATCGCAGGCGACCTGGTCCACCTCCTTGGTGGAACCGATGCCATCTTCCACCAGCAAGGCAGAAGCGAGGAACATCCCCTCGAATACAGGATCGAGCGCATAGCCATAGCGACTCCGGACACGAATCGGAATCTTGCCGATGGCTTCGTAAAAGCCCGCCATTTCCGCAGTCAGTTGCTCCGATGTGTCGACGCCCGGAACGATCTCGACGATGGGGTTTCGCTCGGCGGGGAAGAAGTAATGGACCACCAGCGCTCGGCTGCGGTCGGACAGCCCCTCGAAGATCACTTCTGGTTCGAGGTGAGAAGAATTGGAGCACAGTATTGCCTCCGGAGAGACCAGGTCGACAACCTGACGGAAGATGCGTCCCTTCAATTCCCGGTCCTCGGTGGCGGCTTCCACCACCAGATCACATCCTGCAAGTTGTCCGTAGTCAGAGGTGAAAAGCACGTTCTTTTTCATCGCTTCGCCGTGTTCCGGTCGGAAAGCTTTTGCTTCGATCCCCTTGTCGACCTTTCGCTCCAGTTTGTTCTGACCCTTGCGAAGGGCTTCTTCACTGATGTCGACCACGACGATGGGAGTTCCCAGTGGAGCAAAGACCTTCGAGAAATGCAGTGCGATGTCGGGGCCGATTTGTCCCGAGCCGATGATCCCGATCCGATTCACCGGACGACCGAGGATTTCGATGCTCGATTTACGATTCATCAGGGAACTCCTTCGGGATACCACTGGCCCACCATGCGTGATCGAGGTGATTGTAAGGGAGCCTCGTGATACGGGCACCCCCGCTGCGCGATTTCCTGCTGAGATGGCAAGGAAGGAGCCATCGTGCCGCGTTCTGTATCGAATCTGATGCCGAGGACCATGCTGTAATGACTCTTCAGGATGAATCGTCGGCCAGTATCCTCCTCAACCAGTGGCCCACCTCGACAACCTCGTCGGGATGGAGCGAATGAGGAGCGGGGTAGGTCTTCCATTCGAGCGGCCAACCAGCTTGCTCGACCTTTTTTGCTGAACTTTCCCCCAGTCTCACGGGTACCACCGGATCCCAGATACCGTGGCAACAGAGAATCGGTGTGAGGGGGGAGTCCTGATCCAGTGGAGCCACCAGAGATTCGGGAAGCGGCAGGTAGCCCGATAGGACCAGGATCCCCGCCAGTGGGTGTTTCTGCTTCAACCCGACATGGTAGGCCATCGCTGCCCCCTGAGAGAAGCCGGCCAGGATCAAGCGTTGCGGGGAGATCCCGGCCTCGATCTGTTCTGTCAGTAATGTGTCCACCAGTTGCGCGCTGTCGATGATCCCTTCTTCATCGGCCCTGCGATCGATGGAGATCTCGAGGATGTCATACCAGGCTCGCATCTCCATGCCGTTGTTGATGGTGACCGATCGGATCGGGGCATGGGGAAAAACGAACCGGATGGGGCCGATCCCCTCGAGTCCGAGTTCGGGGATGATCGGCTCGAAATCATGGCCGTCAGCACCGAGTCCGTGGAGCCAGACCACGGCGGCTGTTGGATTCTTTCCGGTTTCGATGATTACTTTGTCCGGGGTATGGCTTTCCATCAGGTCGTCGGTCTCTCCAGTGAATCGAGGATGGGGATCAACTCCTCCAGAGATCTAATTGTGTAATCGCCCTGCGGAACGAAGCGCTCCCGCCAGTGCTGTTCGTATCCGTTGTCGACCCATACCGTGGTCATGTCAAATTCCTTGGCACCGAGGAGTTCCTCCGAGTTGCCATCGCCGACATAGATGCAGTCTTCCCCTTTGACTCGAAGAAGTTCGAGTACATGGCTGTACATACGGGGATCGGGTTTCCTCACGCCCAGAAAAGCGGAGATGGAACGAGCCTCGAAGAAGGGACCCAGAGGAGTCTGATCGAGGACTTCCGGTGCAGCACTGGAGCAGTCGGTGACCAGCCCCAGCCGTAGTCCCCTGTCGACGAGGACAGAGAGCACCTGACAGGCTTCCGGTTTGGGAACGAGCGCCTCCCTGAGGAGATCCGTGTGCAGCCGTGCCGCCAGGGTGCGCTCTCCGGCCGGGGGATCGAGGCCGGCGGTTTCAAGGATTTCGTCGAACTGATGCTCTCCATCGAGAATCGCTCCGGTCATCCGTTCCATGAATCGGGGTTCCCACAGTTTTCGATAGTATTCCGGTTCGAGGCCGAGGGTCTTGGCGATGGAATCAGATGACTGTTCCCAGCAAGACAGGGGCAGGTTGGGGACCAGTGTGCCGAATAGATCGAACAGAATCGCCTGCACCGCTTCCTCCTAGGGTGCGAGGATGAAGCGCTGTAATCCACCGGGCAAGAGGTGCCATGCTGGACAAACCCGGGAAGATGAACCAAAAAATAGACCCGCGGCGATATGCATCCGCCGCGGGGCCCGTTGTGTCTGCAGGATATTAGCGATCTGGGGCCCTATTCTCAGGGCACGGGGGTCAAGTTCCACACGTGTTGCCCCCCGTCTCAGGCTCTGATCCTCCTCCCAACCACTGGTGGCGCCCCCGGAGGGGAGAAGCCGAACCGCTGGAGGGAGGCCTCTGTTGATCCGAGCAGATGCATGTATCGTCATTCGCCCGAGACCGTTCAGAGAATTCTAGCAATCGGTGTCGTCACTATCACAGACCGGCAACGTGTCGTCGTCCGTCGCATCGGGTCCATCGTCGTAGGGTCCCGGTGCCGGTGGTATCTCACCGAACTTGAAGAGCCAGTTGAGCAGGAAGACGGAGTCCGCCAGGTTCAGAACACCATCGTCGTTGGC
>DCAA01000019.1:0-58962 GCA_002311345.1 Planctomycetes bacterium UBA1146
GCGTCGATGGTGAGCCTCTTGGGATGAGACGGCGGTACCGTGAAAAGGTAGAGAGATTGAAGATCGGACCAGCTGATCGTTTCGTTCTTCGAGAGTTCCTTGACCAGGTCGATGCGCAGGTGAGTCCAGCCCTTTTTCTTGATGGTCAGGTGGTGGTAATAGCAATCTCTCCTGAGAAGACCGCGGATTCCTCCGGTGCCGGCCCAGGCCTGATTGGGGCTGATCTCATCTCGACCGAAGAAGAGAGTGAACTTGCCGAAGTTGTCATCTTCGCTGTGGATCGAGATGCGCAGCCAACGGTAGTCCTCCATCACCACATCCCCGATGGAAGCCAGCGGCAGTCGACCAAAATTGAAGCCGGCAAATCCTTGCCCACCTCCGGAGCGCCACTCGAGGGCACTCTCTCCCTCGAAGATGCGGTCGGGATCTTTTGTGATGCGGGTACGATCCTCGGGCAGCGCCTTGCGCGCGGCCTGTTCCGTTTCGACCGGCTCCTTTTCGAATTTGGCCAGGTCGAGGAATAGTATCGGATAGACCTCATCGTGTAGTTCATCGATCGAGGTGCGCAGGGGCGTGTCGCCGTATTTTTTCACCAGACCTTCGACGGCACTCCAGCATCTTCTGTACTTCTTGCGGACGAGATCCTGAGCGGCTCGATCAAGGGTTTTTCCGCCCTTACAGGCGCTTTCCCACGGTTCGAGACGAGATCGGGATTCCCTGTCAACGGTATCCTTGCGTGCGCTTGTGAAGGCTTTCCCTGCCCCCCTCCAGTCGCGTTGCTCGAACAGTTCTTTTCCCTGCTCGAAAGTTTTGCGCCCCTCGTCGGTCTTGAAGATAGGATCGGGAAGTGAGTTTTCCGTGGTGGCATCGAGACCCGCGTCGTCATCCGGTACGGATTGCAACGACAGTACTGAAAGAGGGATGAGCAGGATCCACGGCAGGAATCCTCCGGGCATGATGATCTCCTGTCCTCTATTCGGGTCCCGCACCGGGCCGAATGTCCTCCAGCGCGGCAGGATTCGACCTCGAGGTGAACTTTCAGTATTCTAGAGCCAAAGAGGAGAACTTCCAGTGCAGCCATCGGCAATACGGTCCACATCCAGACTCGTTGTGGTTTCTGTGCTTCTGGTCACCGTCTCAGGATGCTGGGGGGACTCCGCCGACTCCGTAAAACCTCGAACCCGGCCCCAGGATCATCCCTCCATCGAATCCACCGCTGCTCCTGAACAGCAATCGGGTGCGCCTGGGGCACTGCGCCGCGCCGATCTTCCCGAGTTGACTGCGGAAGTGATCGCCGATGCCGAGAATCTTGTGATGGGATCCTGCAGTCGTTGCCATGCACCCTTGCCGCCCGATGCTCTGCCGCGCCGTGCCTGGGAGAAGGCGATTCTCGCGATGGATGGATTGGTGGATGAATGGGGGCAGGTGGGTGCGACGACCGAGGAGATCGCCATAGCGTTGCATTACTACGAGAAGGAAGCGCCCGAGGAACTCGAGTACGACCAGAACCTGCCCGAACAGGATCTCTACTTCGAAACGGTCGAACTGACGCCATCGGGTCTCGAATCGGAACGGATTCCGGCGGTCTCCGACCTCTTGATGCTCGGCGGAGATCGAGGACCTAGCGAAGGGATTCTCGTTTCCGAACTTCGCAGTCGTCGTCTGATGTTCTTGCCGTACGGGGCCCTCGAAGCGACCGAACTGGTCCCTTACATGGGATCGATCGACTTCAACTATCCAGCCTCCCTGAGCCATGTCGATTTCGACGGCAAGGGAAAGCTCGACATCCTCGTTTCATCCATCGGTGGCATGAATCCTAGCAACGAGGTGGAGGGGGGAGCCTGGATCATCGCCAGATCTGATCGAAAGATGGCAGCGTTTCAGGTCGGTGGAGCGCTGGCACGCGCCTGTGCTCTCGAGGGGGCTGATTTCGATGGGGATGGCGATATCGATCTCGTCTCCTGTGCCTTCGGGTTCCGGGGGCCTGGTCGTCTGGTGTGGCTGGAGAACATCGGTGGACGCTTCATACCCAGAGAACTCGACAAGCGTGACGGATTTGTCGCTACGGTGCTCGAGGATATCGATGGGGACGGTGATATCGATATCGTCGCACTGCTCTCGCAACATCATGAACTCTTGATGCAGTTCACCAATATGGGTGATGGAGTGTTCGAGCCAAAAGTGCTGTTGAGTTTTCCCCACGCTGCATGGGGGTCCTCCGACCTGATGGGGGTCGATATCGATCAGGATGGAGATCGCGATCTGATCATCGTCAATGGCGATACACTCGACGACAACACCCCCAAGCCGATCCATGGTGTCAGGTGGTTGGAGAGGTCGGGAGATCAGTACACCACCTTGCACGAGATCCTGCTTCTACCCGGCTGCGAGCGAGCCGCGGTCGGTGATCTCGATGGCGATGGAGATCTGGACGTGGTGGGGGCAGCGTTCTTTCCGCAACTTCCGCCGGATGATTGGCAGCGCTGGGATTCGGTGGTCTGGGCCCAGAATCTCGGCGATGCCAAATCGTGGCAAGTGCGTACCCTGGAGGTAGGGAATCCGGTGCATTCGGCGGTATTGCTCGATGACGTGGATCGCGATGGAAAAGTAGATGTGATCCTGGGGAACTACGTGTGGCTGCGACCAGCAGGGGCGCCCTCAGCACGCAGAGATTATCTCACCATACTGCGGCGGACCAATTGACAACGGGGCTCAGCCCTCTCCCTCGCCTTCCTCGCGGCGTTCTCGCGTTCGATCGGGAGGAGCAACTTGTGGTGGCTGGATTGTTTCTGATGGCTCCTCCAGCGCCTGCTGCCACTGTCTCTCGACCGTCTCCAGCAGCGCCTTGACCCCTGGTTCCAGTGATCCCGAATCGACCCTTCGTAACAGCCTCCCGGCATTTCGTGGCGACATCAGTTTCAACTGTACTCTCGCCTCCAGGATGGTGGCCAGGAATCGTTTTGGTTCCAGCAATCGGGCTCTCTGGTACGCATCGAGTGCCTTCGGAAGTTCTCCCTTGCCTTCGAGCAACTGCCCGAGATTGATCCAGGCCCCGGTGTATCGAGGGTTGATATTGACGGCATGCTGGAAACTGGAGAGTGCCTGCAACGAATCGATGGGTACCAGCAGGGCACCGAGACTGTTCCAGGAAGGACTGTGGTCGGGCGCCGCCTCGGTGGCACTTCTGAACAATTCGAGAGCATCCTCGATACGGCCAGCTTCCTGTGCAAGGTGGCCGAGATTGTGGAGAGCGCGAACGTCATCTGGATGCTGCTCGAGGCTGCGGTGATACCACTGGGCCGCCTGCTGGGGTTGTTGCTTCTGTTCGTACATGTACCCGATGGCGACCGGATCGATACAGTAACTTTCGATCAGTGCTCGATCGGGTACGGCGATCGCATGGACTCCCACCAGTAACAACAGATAAAGCACCACGGATTTTAGCGAGACGCCCCAGGTGACGATTCCACGAGCCGCCACGATGCAACCGAGCGCAAGGATCGGAACCCGATATCTCCCGGCGACGAAGAATGCCAGTGCGGTCAGTGCTAGCGCCGCCATCACAAGCACAACGGGCAGATCTGATTGGCGAAGGCCACGCCGACAGAGCAATACCCCGGCGATGATCATGGCGATGAGAGGTCCACTGGTGCCAGGAAGCCAGGCGAGGATTTGCAGGGTGGTCGTTCGGTTCTTCTCCTCGATGAGGTTCTTGTTATTGGGCACGTCATGAGCCGAGAACAGTGCCGCCGTCTTGTGAACCATCTTCTGAATCCACTGGATGGGGAACGCTCTGATTTCATCGAGGGCCAGTCGGTAGTAGTGACGGCTACGCGCAGCGGCACCCTCGATGTCGGAGCCTTTGCGCAAGATCTCATCCCAGCGCGGCCCTGCCGCCACCGAGGTGAGCCCATCGGCTCCGATCCCATCGCCGGTACGATTCCCGATGTAGAAATTGATACCCCCATTGGAGCTGATCAGAATCGGTTGCTGGCCGATTTTCATGTTGACGGCAAAGACCGGCATCAAGGTGACGAGGCAACCGGCCAGCACCGCCGTGGCGCGTCCACTACGGATCGGTATCGAACCGGATGTGAACCAGGCGGCAAGCGCCAGTGCACCGGCGACAGGAAGAGCGGTCGCCCTTGTCAGTGCAGCCAGTCCTATCGTCACTCCGACCAGCGCCCATGGCAGGGTGCGTGATTCTCTCGTTGCCGATAGTGCCAGTGAGACGGAGAGCACTATCAGGAACGTGAACAAGGTGGTGTCGAGCAACTGGCCACAGAAGTAGATCGGCATCCAGGCGATGGAGTAGAGCAGTCCGGCCAGCAAAGCGGCCCCAGTTCCACAGCAGGCTGCTGCGATCGACACGATGAGGATGGAAGTCGCGCCATCGAGCAGCGACTGGAGAATCTTCACCGTCCAGGCGTAGGAAACGGGAATTCCCTGACCGACCGCACCGATCTCCTGCCACCCCAGAGCGACCAGCGCCAGCAGCGCAGGATATCCGGGCGGCTTCCAGTAGGGTGTTGCATGAGAGGGACCATCTGCGAGAAATCCCCTGGTCTGATCAACATTGGTCAGTTCATCGACGATGGGGTAAGCAAAGGCAGGATCTTCTGAAGCCAGTTCGCTGATGGAGATCAGTCGCACGATGACAGTCAACAGGAAGACCAGTACGTAGATCCTCTTGCCGGTGGGCCACGGCGACTTCTTCATCCTGTTCCGATCTGCTGCTACTGGAGACCTTCCTTGAACTCGAGGATTCCTTCGATTCCGGTCACCTGACGGATGGAGTGTTCAGAGGTGAAGTTGCCAAGTTTCTCGGGATTTCCCCTGGTGAAACGGTAGGTGGCCCCTGATTCATCGAAGGTTCCCAAGATCCTGAAGGCGATGTCGTAGATGTTGTACTGAAGAGTCGTCGTCGTTGTACCTCCGTCGATCACGGTTACGGTTTTCTCCCCGAGATAGCCAACGATTTCCCCCTGTTGCAGGATACGAGTGTATGTTTCATCGCTGACTTCGGTTTCCTGTGGCGAAACGGAAATTGTCGAGTCCGGTCCGGAAGGCGTGGATCCACAGCCGCTCACGATGGACAGGAGCAGGAGGTTTACCACCAGCATGGTGGTGAAGGTGACTACAGAAAATCTGTTCTTGCTGAGGGCGTACAAACGATCATCCTTTCGGTAGGGACAATGACCATCTTTCCGGGTCTTCTGGAGAGCCAGCGCCCGCAAGCCAGGACGAAAGGGCAACTGACGATGGAGAGCCTATCGGAGCACTTCGCTCTCTTCTACTACCTGCTGCAGTGCTTGGGCTCCTCTCTTGGCCTGCTGTTGATCACCATCGGCATTCCTGGTCAGTTTCTACCCGGAATCATCGCTCTCGTCTTCTGGTTGTTCGGTATCGAACCATCGGATGAGGCCATTCAAACCCGTGGCATCGAGGCGCTGGTGTTGCTGGGGCTGGCCATCCTCGCCGAGATCATCGAGTTCCTGTCGGGCCTGATCGGCGGAAGGACGGCGGGATCGAGTCGCAGGGGAGCCGTTGGCGCGATCCTGGGCGGCTTTCTCGGCGGCGTGATCGGCAACCTGATGTTCCCTCTGATCGGAGGGCTCATCGGCATCTTGATGGGGACCGGGTTGGGTGCCTTCGTCGGTGAGTGGTCGGCTCAGTCGAAATCCCGTCGCCAGCAACCGACAGTCGAAGGTGGTGACTCCAGGGCGCTGAAAGTCGGGTTCGCCTCGATGATCGGTCGGGCCGTGGGGTTGATAGCGAAACTGGCACTGGCGATGTGTTGCTTCCTGTACTGTATTGTCGCGCTCATTCGCGAACTGTGGTGAGGGCGAGATTCGACGCCATTCCTTTCCCTTCGAGGAGGCCTCGCTTGACAGATCTCAGCGGTGAGATATCCTTCATCGTCGGTCGCGAAGGAGACGGTTTGTACCCCCCGGGTGGGGCTTCTCTTCCCGTTGACCGGTTTTTCCGGGATCACTTCAGGTGATCTTGCGGATCAGGTTCGCGACTGATTGGGGACGTAGCTCAACTGGTTAGAGTACCGGCCTGTCGAGCCGGTTGTTGCGGGTTCGAGTCCCGTCGTCCTCGCCAGTCGCGAACCTCTGCCCTCCTCTACCCTTGCAACCACCAGATCCTCAGACGATGCTTTCGGGGCAACGGAGGTCGTCATGCATCTGGGAGTCTGCTCCTGGTCTTTGTGTCCCGAGGGACCGCAAGATCTGATCGAAAAGGTCGGTGCCACTGAACTCTCTGCCGTGCAATTGGCCCTCGATCCGGTCCGTACCAGCTGGGGAGAAGATTCCATCGGTCGAATCCGTGAGGCAGGAATCGAGGTGCTCAGTGCCATGATGATGATGGAAGCAGAGGATTACTCGACACTGGAATCGATCCGGGTCACAGGGGGTGTGCGACCCGACGACAACTGGCAGAGAAATCTCGACTGTGCTGCCGAGAACGCCAGCATCGCGGCGGCTGCCGGGATCGGTTTGGTCAGTTTCCATGCCGGTTTCATCCCTCACGATCATGACGATCCCGAGCGCGACAAGATGATCGAACGCCTGGCGATCATTGCGCGGGTTTTCAACGATGCCGGTTGCCGTGTCGCCCTTGAAACCGGGCAAGAAACTGCCCGGACGTTACTCTCGGTGCTCGAAGCGATGTCGCTGCCCGATGTCGGTGTCAATTTCGATCCCGCCAACATGATTCTCTATGGAATGGGTGATCCCGTTGCCGCTCTCGATCAACTGGCTCCCCATGTATTTCAGCTTCATGTCAAAGACGCTCTTCCTTCCTCCAACCCACAGGAGTGGGGGAGCGAGGAGCCGGTGGGTGCAGGAGCTGTCGACTGGGCGGCTTTTTTCCAGGTGCTACGTGATCGAGGGATCAGTGCGGATCTGGTCATCGAAAGAGAGGCCGGTTCTCAACGTGTAGAGGATGTAATCAGGGCTCGTCAGTTGATTGAACAATACTGCCAGGAGACCAACCGATGAGTGAGATTGGTATCGGAATCATCGGTTTTGGATTCATGGGCCGCACACATCTGGAAGCCTATCTGCGAGCCTCGGAGTCGGGCATCTCGTGTGAGGTCCGAGAAGTTTTCAGCCTTGACGATCCATCATCGGCAAGTGGTGGAAATGTCGATACCGGGGCTTCGACGCCATTGGATCTGCTCGCATCGGAAATCCGTTTTTCGAAGGAGGTCGACACATTACTGGCCTGCGATGATATCGATCTGGTCAGCATCTGTACCCCAACTGATACCCATGTCGATCTGGCCATCAAAGCGCTGGAGGCTGGAAAACACGTGCTACTGGAAAAACCGGTTGCCCTCAGTTGCATCGAGGTCGAACGACTTCAGCAATCCCATGACGGTAGTGGCCTGTTATGTATGCCGGCGATGTGTATGCGTTTCTGGCCAGGCTGGTCGTGGCTTCGTGCCACGGTTCAGGATGGAAGCCTCGGGGCTGTGACCAGTGCTTCCTTTCAGCGGTATGGCGCTTCTCCCACCTGGAGTCAGGACTTTTATCTCGACGAGCAGCGTTCTGGTGGCGCTCTCACCGATCTCCATGTCCACGATGCGGATTTCATCATCGCCACCTTCGGCATGCCTGCCGAGGTCTCTACCTGCGGAACTCGTTCTCAACTGGTCACCCAGTACCGCTATCCGGATGGACCGCCCACGGTGATGGCGGAGGCAGCCTGGTATCCCGATCCGGGTTATCCATTTCAGATGAAATATCGTGTTGGCTTCGAGGATTCGGTCGCGGATTTCGATCTCTCTCGCCAGCAGGCACCGTTGATTCTGTATCGTGGGGGTGAGACGCAGGAGATTTCAATTCCCGACATCAACGGTTATGACGCCGAGGTGCGGCATATTCTCGAATCGGTGCAACGAAACGAGAGTTCGATTCAGCCGGATCTGGCTGAGGCTGTCCGCGTTACCCGGCTGCTGGAAGCAGAAGCTCGAAGTCTCGATGAAGGACGAAGCATTTCACTGTCTCCTTGATGTGAAAAAGGAGACCGGCATAACGCCGATCTCCCGTTGTTTTCATCGTCGAATCCAGTTGCTACAAGGTCTCTATCCGCATATCGGATATTCGATGCAGTCCTCCGGGGTTTGCCCCGGGACGATTCCGCAATCGGGGTACGGAGCAGGAGGCTCGGGTCCATCGCTGAACTGGTAATTGATCACCCAGGTCGGATCTGCAACGTTGTAGAGCCCATCGCCGTTGGCGTCACTGGCACCGGCACAGTCATTTGACGGGCCGCTGACAAACTGCTCCTGGAGCATCCAGATCGCATCGGCCACATCGACACGTAGATCGGCGTTGGCATCGGAGCGCAGGAATGGGACGACGCTTACTGGCTCGAGCAATATGGCACCGTCGTCAAGAGTGGCTGCGATGGAGGAACCGGAGACCACCATGACGTTTGCGACCGGTGGTGTACCGAGGGTGTCGGTCCAATTCAGGCTGGTCATGAAACCGGATTCATTTCCTTCCAATACACCAGCGTTGACCTGGTAACCGATCTCGGCCACCGTTTGGGAACTGGTGAAGGCGATCGTTTCCGCTCCGACGAAGGAATACACGATGCCCAGGGTCCAACCAGCGGGATAGATGCTGGACTCGGCAAAGGCGGGACCATCGCCACCGAAAAGGGCAGCGACCGGACCGGCGAGGGTCACCGAAGTCGCTTCCAGCAAACTGGAATCATGTCCGAGACCCATCGAGAATCCCTGAGTTTCATTGGGGAAGTCAGCGCCTGCAGCACTGTTGTCGACCTCGCTGACGTGAATCTCTTCGGTGAAGGAAGCAGATCCTAAGTCGGGGTTGTAATGGACGGTTCTGTCGGGGGCAGAATAGATGAACTCGGGGTCGGGAATCTCGATGACTTCCATATTGCCAGAGTTCTGGGTCGGGGTGATGGAGGCACCTCCGACCACCGCTACTGTGGTGACAGGTGGCGAACCGAGAGTGTTGCAGAAGTTGAGCGAAGTAGTGCCCGGCAGTGCAGCCGAGTCGATGTCGTAATCTGCGCTCGACATGGTGACACCGGTCGTGCCGGACTCGATGGGATTCTGGCCGGTGAAACTGAGAACCACACCCTGGGTCCAGCCCCCTGGATAGATGCTGGTCTGATTGAAATCGACCCCGGCACTGTCCTCCTCATGGATCGCGGTGACGGTGCCGATGGAGGAATCATGGCACATGCCGAAGGACCAGCCCTGAACCGGACCTTCTCCGGTGTTGTCGAGAGTGGCCGTGATGTTCATCGAACCACCTGCGGCAGCCGCACCGCTCCCTGCGCTGAACTCCTGTCCAGACAGCATCGGGTCGGCGAAAAAAAACATCAAAATGGCAAGGGTGTAGGAGATCTTGTGCTTCATGGGATCGGATACCTCCCCGGAAGGAATTGGAGAAATGTGACTGATCATTCCGATCAACCATAGATAACAAATGTAATAACTAAAACTAACACTTCGCGTAAGTGCTATGTTCCGGGGCTGGAACAGTGGGTGCAAGTACAACTTTACGAATAGTTTCAAAGACAGGCTTTTGTCAGCGATCTCAAAGTTCAAAAATCCTGATATTTCGGAACCAGAGGCGGCTTCCGTGCGATTGTAGTTCGATTTGTCCCGATCGAGGGAGCTCGCTCCCGCGCTGCCAGTAGTTCTCGAGAGGGATCTTGTCGACGACCAACTTGTCATTCATTTGTACTGTAACTGACTTGTCTATCATGGTGATGCGAAATCGATTCCACTGACCGACGGGATGGTCTGCTGCCACCAGCGGCCTCGATTCGGCCTGCTGGTTGTTGTAGAGACCTCCTGATCCGACCGGGTTCTGCTGAGGATCCCAGATCTGTACCTGGGGGCAGCCGCGCAGGTAGATGCCGCTATCTCCACCCGCTTCGATCTTCCAATCCAGTTCCAGGATGAAGTCGCTGAAATCTTCGCTGGTACACAGGTGAGAGCCCTTTCCGTCGAAACAGAGAGTGGCATCCTGAACACTCCAGTGGGCCATCATCGTTCGATCTGCCTCGATCTGAGCGGCTGCCAGTTGTTCGGGCGACATCGAAATACGGCTGTAAGGAGTGCCGACCAGGCCCTTCCACCCCGTCAGCGTCTTGCCGTCGAAGAGAGGCCTCCAGTCAGCCGGCTGTTGTGCGGCGGAACGGTCGATGGGAGCGGGTCCCTGGCAGTGGCAGATGAGCAAAGTGATGCTGATCAGTGGGACCATCAGGAGCCAGTTGATGGCTCGATCCGTATTCATCAAGACCTCCTGTTCGGCCGGAATGATGCCATGGGAGTCGCCCTGGAGCCAGCAGGGTGGGTCGTGGCTCCCATGAGGGGTATCGCTTACGATCTGCTCACCGAAGGAATTCGTGTTCGTATCAAGGCTCCAGGGGAGGGAGTGTGCTCTTGTCGGAGACAGATTCGGCCGATTCTGCCAACGCTTCGATGGATGGTGGACTGAAGTTTCGGCTGTCGGTGATGATGTTTCTGCAGTACGCGATCTGGGGTGCCTGGCTACCTTTGCTGTGGGATTTATTGACCAAGGCAAAAGGATTCGACGGTACACAGGTGGGCAATATTTTTGCCGTAGGCGCCGTCGGGGCCATCATTGGTCCCTTCATCGCAGGGCAGGTGGCAGATCGGTGGTTCAGCACCGAGAAGTTCCTGGCGCTGAGTCATCTGGCGGGTGGGGTTCTGGCCTGGAATCTCGCGTCGGTGAACGAATACTCGACCTTCTTCTACTTCACCCTCGTTTACTCGCTGATTTATTCACCCACTCTGGCTTTGACCAATAGCCTTTCATTTCATCACATCCAGGATCGCGATCGAGACTTCGGCAAGATTCGCTTGTGGGGAACCATCGGCTGGATCGTTGCCGGCATCGGTATCGGTCAGTGGTTGCTCTATCAATACGCCGGCGGTTCTCCGGAAAATGCCAAGGATCCGGCAGTCTACTCCGGAATGGCGGACGCGTTCCGACTGAGCGGAGCGCTCGGGATTGCCATGGGTCTCTACTGTTTGTTCGGACTCCCCAAGACTCCTCCCAGTGGTGGCAAGAGTGAAAACGCCTCCCTCGAGGCTCTCGGCCAGGTCTCTCATCAACCGCTTCTGACGTTGTTTTTCATCGCGGTACCGGTTTCCTGCATTCATCAGTTTTACTTTGTCCACACGGCACCCTTTCTCAACAGTTTTCAGAGTGAGATGGGAGGCGCAGGCATATCCAATGCTCTCAATTCCATCTTCGGAATCGGGGGCGGAGGATTGATGACCATCGGTCAGATGTCCGAGATCCTTGTGCTGGCGATGATTCCGATTCTGGCGCTACGATTTAGTCGCAAAAAATTGCTGATGATTGGGCTTCTGGCCTACGCCGCTCGGATGGCGCTCTTCAGTTACGCACCGATGCTCGGTGCGGCGGGCATGCCTTTGGTGCTGATCGGTGTGGCCCTTCACGGATTATGCTTCGGTTGTTTCATCTTCGTGGCCTACATGGTGGTCGATGAGGAAACTTCCAAAGATGTTCGAGCGAGCGCACAAAATCTTTTCAATCTGGTGATCATAGGACTCGGCATCATTGTCGGTAGCAAGATCGCTGCCAGCGTTTCCGCCTGGGCGAAGACCAGGGTTGCCGAAGGAGATGATTGGTATCACTATACAACCGAACTATTTTCGATACCGATGTACGCCAGTTTGTTGTGTCTGGTGTTGATGTTCCTTTTCTATCCTTCCGGGACCAGGAATCAGGAGTCGCAGTAATGAATCTGCCAGATACTCATCTGAATCGCCGCGATTTTTTCGGCTGGAGTGTCGGATCGGTGGCCGCCATGGCGGCTTTTTCTGGTTGTGGTGGAATCGGCTACCGATTAGGGGAGGACTTGGGTAAGGCTCCTGCTAGAACTTTTTCAATATCGCTGGCCGAGTGGTCCCTTCATCGCTCCTTACAGGGGGGGCAGATGACCAATCTGGATTTCCCACGGGTCACCCGCGAGGTGTATGGCCTCGATGCCGTCGAGTACGTCAACTCCTTCTTCAAGGACAAGGCCCGCGACGAGAAGTACCTGGATCAACTGAAGAAGCGCTGTGACGACCACGAGGTCGTGAGTTTGCTCATCATGTGCGACGGAGAGGGTCGACTCGGCGATCCCGACGAGAAGGCCCGGGCGCAAGCGGTCCAGAATCACCATCGCTGGGTCGATGCGGCAAAGTCCCTAGGTTGTCATTCGATCCGGGTCAATGCGGCCAGCGCCGGCAGTTATGACGAGCAGATGAAACTCGCCGCCGATGGTCTGACGCAACTCACCGAATATGGAGCATCGCAGGGTCTCAACGTCATCGTCGAGAATCATGGTGGTCTTTCTTCTAACGGTGCCTGGCTCGCCGGAGTGATGAAAACGGTCAACCATCCGCGTTGCGGGACTCTTCCTGATTTTGGCAACTTCAATCTCGGTGGAGGAAAGAGCTACGATCGCTACAAGGGGGTCGCGGAGTTGATGCCCTTTGCCAAGGCGGTCAGCGCCAAGAGTCACGCCTTCGATGAGGCGGGCAACGAGACCAACACCGATTACCACAAGATGATGAAGATCGTGCTCGATGCGAAATACCACGGTTACGTCGGCATCGAGTTCGAGGGCGGCGGTTCCGAACAGGATGGAATCCTTGCCACCAAGAGATTGCTCGAAAAAGTCCGTGACGAGTTCGCGGCCAGTTGATTCAGAAATTTGAAACCGTTCCAAGAAGGAGAATGACATGAAACACAAGGATCCGATGAAACCGGCTGGCGCGGACCGCCGGGATTTCCTCAGAGGTGCTGCGGTTGCTGCCGGAGCGATGGCCCTGACGGGTTGTAATCTGCCCGGTTCCGAGCGGATTGCCGCTGCTCCTGGAGCCATCGCCAAGGCTGCAGGGCGGACACCGCTAGGTGATGACGGTGTGGTACGGATGGCGGTGATCGGTACCGGCGGTATGGGTGGTGGCCACATCGATTCGTTCCTGCGCTTTGCCACGAGGGGTGAAGAGAAGGTCGAGATCGTTGCCGTGTGCGACGTCAACCACAAGCGCCGGGCGGTAGCGGAGAACAAGATCAACAAGGCTCAAGGTGGCAAGTGCGCCATCTACAACGACTATCACGAGTTGCTCGCTCGTAAAGATATCCATGGTGTCCTCATCGCTTCACCAGAACACTGGCATGCTCAGATGGCCGAAGATGCGCTGCTGGCCGGAAAAGATGTCTATCTCGAGAAACCGATGACGCTGCGCTTGCCCGAGGCACTTCGATTGCGCCAGATCGTTCTGGCGAACCCCGACATGCTGATACAGATCGGTACCCAGAAGATCATGTTGCCGAAATACAAGGCTGCTCAGGAGATGATCGCCAGAGATGCCATCGGCAAGCCGACCTTCAGCCAGACCTCCTACTGTCGAAACTCCAGGGATGGGGAATGGCTCTACTACGGGATCGATCCCGAGTGGAAGCCGGGTGTCAACATCGACTGGGAACGCTGGTGTGGTCCGGCCGGTCTGCGGGAATGGGATCCGGCACTGTGCGCGCGCTGGCGTCGCTACAAGGATTTCTCTACCGGAATCGTCGGCGATCTGCTGGTCCACGAGATCACTCCGTTGATGATGGCTCTCGATCAGGGTTGGCCGACGAGGGTAGTTGCCACCGGAGGTCACTACATCGACAAGGCGATGGAGAACCACGATCAGGTCAATCTGCAGATCCAGTTCGAGAAGGGGCACACTCTCATCGTGGCCGGTTCTACCTGCAACGAGATGGGCCTCGAGACGATGATCCGTGGCCACCAAGGAACGATTTACCTCGGTGGTGGCAATTGCAAGATGGTTCCACAGCGGCTGTTTGCCGATGACGTCGAGCCGGAAGAGGTGATCTGCGAGAGCATCGGTAACGATCAGGATGCGCTGCGCAAGAACTGGCTCGATTGCATCCGAACGCGCCGTCAACCTGATTCCAACGTCGACCTTGGTACCAAGGTGATCGTCGCGGTCGACCTCGCGACCCGTTCGATGTGGGAGGGGAAAGCGTTCGAGTTCGATCCCTCCACCATGACCGCCGAGAGTATCGGCTAGTCGGGGCGGGGAGACAGTATGCTGCACAGGGGCGCCCTCGCGGCGATGGGAACTCGGTTCGAGATCGTCGCCGGGGGGGCAGATCTGCGCTTGCTGCGTGCTGCCGTCGAGCAGGCTTTCGAGGAGATCGTCACTTGCCATCGACTGTGGAACGTTTTCTCCAGCGATAGTTTGCTGTCGAGAATCCACTCCGAAGCTTTCCTGCGACCGGTTCCCATCGACAGCCTCACCCTCGATCTGCTCGAACATTGCGCCCGTCTTCACTCGGAGACGGACGGCACCTTCGATCCTGTCATCGGGGCGGATCTCGCCCACGGCGATCCACGTCGCGAAAGTGTTGCTGGTGATCCTCCACGGGATGGATTCGGGGGCGTCGAGGTCGATCGAAAAGCGGCCACGGTACGGCTGCTCGAACCGCGACTGAGATTTGATCTCGGAGGCGTCGCCAAGGGTTATGCCTGTGATCTGGCTGCTGAGATCTTGCGTGAGGCGGGGGTTTCGCGGGCCCTGATACACGGCGGAACCAGCAGTGTCGTTGCCATCGGTGCTCCTGATGGTCGCCGAGATTGGGCCATCGAGGTCAAGGGTCGTGATGGAGATCCGGTTCACCTGCGCGATCGATGTCTGGCGGTCAGTTCTCCGCACGGAAGCGGTGGCTTCGGCCACATCATCTATCCAGCCACAGGGTCGAGGATTTCGACCCATCGACCCGGTGCTGTCGTCATCGGGCCTCGTGCTACCGATTGCGATGCCTGGGCAACGGCCCTCACCGTGGCCGGTTTCGACAGTGAAGTGGCGGCAAAAATACCGACATCTCTCGAGGGGTATCCCATCGAAGCGTTGCCATCCATCGAGCAGCAACCACGATCGGAAACTCCCGTGGAAGAGGAAAGATGGAAACGGACCGTAGAGACTTTCTGATCCAGGGAGCCGGTGCGCTGGCGGGAATGGCCCTGATACCGGGTCTCGAGGCGATGGCGATGCGGGCCCCGAAAGGCTATCCGGTGGCGATCGTCGGCATGGGACGACAGGGGCGTGCCATCGCTGCCGAACTGCAGAAACTGGGCGCCACCATCGCGGCGGTGTGCGATCGGGATGAACCGCGCCTCAGGAGCGCCAAGAGACGCGTCGGCGAGGCTGCGACCTATTCCGATTTCGAGCAACTACTGGCCAGTGAATCGTCGATCGAGGCGATTTTCGTCGCGACCCCGACTCATCTTCACAGATCGATCGCCGAAGCGGCCGTGGCCGCCGGAAAACACGTCTACTGCGAGGCTCCGCTGGCGCACACGCTCGAAGACGCTCGCGCCATCGCAGCAGCGACACGATCCAGTGATCGGGTCTTCCAGGTCGGGTTACTGGCTCGATCCAATCCGGTCTATTCGCTGGCGCGTTCCTTCTATCGCACCGAGGCATTTCTCAAACTGGTTTCGATGCGAGCCCAGAACTCACGCAAGACTTCCTGGCGCCAGGCTGCATCGACAGCCCAGCGCCAGGCGCGCCTCGACTGGCGCCTCGATCCTTCCGTGTCGCTGGGCCTTCCCGGCGAATGGGGCACTCACCAGTTCGATGTCATCCACTGGTTCACCGGTCAATACCCGGTGCGAGTGTCAGGAAATGGCGGCGTCTTCGTGTGGGATGATGGCCGCAAGGTGGCCGATACCGTCAATCTGATTCTCGAGTTTCCCAGGGGCCAGTGTCTCGAATACCAGGCGACGCTCGGCAACTCCTATGGTGGCCGTTATGAAGTCCTGCACGGGGTGAACTCTGCCTTCCGGTTGGCCTGGAGTCATGGCTGGATGTTCAAGGAAGCCGATGCGGCAACCCAGGGTTGGGAGGTCTATGCCAACCGTCAACGATTCTTCAACGATGAAGGAATCACTCTCATCGCCGATGCGACCAAACTGGCGAGCCAGAACAAACTCAAAGATGGAGTCGGACTTCCCCATGATTCTCTCCACTACGGAATCGCCGATTTCCTGCAAAGTTGCAGCGCGGGAATCAAGGTCAAGACGGGAGTCAGCGAAGGGCTGCGTGCGACTGCGGTGGGAATCGCTGCCCAACGAGCCGTCGTCGAGGGTGGAGTGATCAAAATTTCTGCCGATGACTTGAAGGAGGCCTAGAGGATGGGGTTGTTGCCATCGCCAACAGATGGGCTGCGAGGCCAGCCACGGGGGATCCGCATCGGAATCACCTCGCTGGTGCTGGTCTTGCTGGGCGGACTCTGGGCTAGCGGTGTTCATCTGGTGAACCACTACCAGAACCGGGATGAACTACCCGGCTTCAGCCTCGATGACATCCGCGGTGCTTATCACGGCATCGATAGTCCCGGGCTACTCGGCAGAGCTCTCGAACGAGGGCATCCGGAGACCCTTCCGGCACTTCAGAGCAAGATATTGCTCGAGTGGCTGGCGGGGGGACGCATCGTGGAGGACTACGACAGTCTCGATCTGGAGATCCCGCCGGCGGAGATCATCGAACAGCACTGCATCGAATGTCACTCCCGTTCTGCCGGAGCCGAAGTGGGCAGTGCCATTCCCCCGTTGCAGTATTTCGACGACATCCGGGAGATCGCTTTCTCGCGCAAAATTCTGCCGACACCGGTCGCTGTGCTGGCAGCCAGTACCCATGCTCATGCCCTTGCACTGTCGGTTCAGGGGCTCCTGGTCGCCGCCCTGGTGCTGCTGACGCGCTGGCCCAGAGCCTGGATTTCATTGCTGATCGCGATCATGGGATTGGGGCTGCTGGGTGATGTAGGGGGTTGGTGGCTGGCCCGATACAGTCCATCCTGGGCGCTGTGCATCGTGATCTCCGGAGCCGCTTACAGCATCGGCCAGGCGGTTCTGCTTGGCGGAGTGCTGGCCGATCTGTGGTTGCCGGCGACATCGAGGCGACAAAAGTGAACCAATTGAAACCGACAGAAGGAGGCGAGATGACGATCATCGATCCCGCGGCTCAGTCCCAGCAGAACGAACCGACCCGTAGGCAATTCCTCAAGGGGGCGGCAGCGGTGTCCGCGGCGTCCTTGCTGGCTCCTTCTCTCTCGGCCGGTGGCATTCATGCCAGTGGATCCGATGTCATCCGTGTCGGTCTGATCGGATGCGGGGGTCGTGGTACCGGGGCAGCGAATAACTGCGTCGAGTCATCCGAGGGGGTCAAGATCACCGCCATGGCAGATCTCTTCGATGACCGCCTTCAATCGAGCCGTAAAAATCTCGCGCGACTCGGCGATCGCATCGACGTTCCTGACGATCATTGCTTCGTCGGTTTCGATGCCTATCAACAGCTTCTTCAATCCGATGTCGACATGGTGATTCTCGCCACCCCTCCGGGTTTCCGACCGATCCAGTTCGAGGCGGCGGTGGCTGCCGGCAAGCACGTGTTCATGGAAAAACCGGTCGCCACCGACGGCCCCGGGATCCGCAAGGTGCTGGCAGCTGCGAAGGTCGCCAAACACAAAGGACTCGGAGTGGTCGCCGGAACCCAGCGCCGCCACCAGAAGGGTTACATCGAAACGATGCAGCAGATCCACGATGGCGCCATCGGTGATCTTGTCGGCGCCCAGGTGTACTGGAATCAGGGCGGCCTGTGGGTGGTCAAGAAGACCCCCCAGATGACCGACATGGAATGGCAGGTTCGCAACTGGCTCTACTTCGCGTGGGCCAGCGGAGATCACATCGTCGAACAGCACATTCACAATATCGACGTGATGAACTGGGCCTTTGGAGGGCCACCGGAAAAAGCTCTCGCCATGGGTGGTCGCCAGGTCAGAACTGGCGCCGAGTACGGTCACATCTTCGATCACTTCGCCGTCGAGTACGTGTATCCCGGAGGTGTCCGGACTCTCAGCGAGTGCCGTCAGATCGACGGATGCTGGAACCGTGTCTCCGAGAAGATCATCGGCACCCGGGGCGTCGCCAATCCTTCCGGAAGGATCACCGGCGAGAAGAACTGGAGTGCTCCCGGAGGTGGACGTAACGCTTATGTCCAGGAGCATGCCGATCTCATCGCGAGCATCCGAAACAATGAGCCTCTCAACGAGGCCGAGCGTGTCGCGATGAGTACCTTGACCGCCATCATGGGCAGGATGAGTGCGTACACCGGTAAGGAAGTCACCCTCGAGTTCGCACTGCACTCCCAGGAAAGTTTGCTGCCCGAGAAGTGGGAGTTCGGTCCGCTGGCGATGCCATCCGTGGCGATGCCCGGTCGTACCGCTCTCATCTGATCGCGCGAGGGAAAGAAGGATTTTGGATCGCAGGACCTTCATCTCGATGACGGCGCTGGGTGTACTCGGCAGTTCCCTGGGAAGGGGAGTTGGGATGGCATCATCCGGGGTCGTTCGGCGCGAGCCGCGTCTCAAGAAGTCTCTCAAGATCGGTATGGTTCAGGTCGGCGAGACCTTGCTCGAGAAATTCCGCATCCTGAAAGAACTGGGCTATGACGGTGTAGAACTGGATTCTCCCTCCTCCCTGGATTGGCGAGAAGTTCTGCGGGCCAAGGCCGCGACCGGGCTAGAAATCCCCGGAGTTGTCTGTTCGACCCACTGGGGCCAGCCCCTCTCTTCACCCGACGAGAAGGTGCGACAGGAGGGGATCGAGGGCGTCGAAACTGCCCTCAAAGATTGTCGGCTCTACGGAGGAACCACCGCTCTTGTGGTGCCGGGCGTATGCAAGGATGGAGTGACCTACGAGCAGGCCTGGCAACGCTCTACTGCATCGATACGCCAACTGCTTCCTCTCGCCAAAGAACTGGGTGTCCGCATCGCCTTCGAAAATGTATGGAACGATTTCATCACCGATGCGGATGAAGCAGTCCGGTACGTCGATCAGTTCGAGAGCCCCTGGGTCGGTTGGTATTTCGACGTCGGTAACGTCGTTCGTTACGGGCGACCGCCGGAGTGGGTCAAAAAACTTGGCAGCCGGACCATCAAAGTCGATATCAAGGACTATTCTCGTGCGGTGATGGAGAAGGATGGGGTCTGGGCTGGTTTTCGTTGCGGCATCGGAAACGAGGACTCCTCTGCCGAATGGGCCGAGACGATGAAGGCTCTCGATCAAGTAGGCTATCGTGGTTGGGGATCTGCCGAGGTTTCCGGGGGGGGACGTGATCGTCTCGCCGACATTGCCAGAAGGATGGATGACGTCTCTTCGCGCTAGGCTTCATCGAGGTTTTCCCATATCATCGAGGCAGATCTTCTGTTGAGACAACCAGTCCCGAGATAGTTTGAGCGGGGAGTGTGCAATGATCATGCGTTTCTGGTCGGTATCGACGATCTGCCTCCTATTTGTACTTCTTTGCCCCTGTAGCATCGGTGCCCAGAGCCTCGAGAGTTGGATCAACTGGGAGAGCCCTCCGGTCCATCCGCTCGATCTGGTGGTCGGCAGTGATCTGCTGCTGGCAACGAACACGGCCGATGGATACCTGGAAGTCCACGATGTCTCGTCAGGAAATCCTCAACATCTGATGTCGATCCCCGTCGGGCTCGATCCTGTTTCGGTGCGCGCACGGAATTCATCCGAGGCATGGGTGGTCAACCGGATCTCCGATTCGATCAGTATTGTCGATCTGGATCTCGGCTACGTTCGCTGGACCCTGAGGGTCGAGGATGAACCTGCCGATATCATCTTTGCGGGTAATCCCGAACGCGCCTATGTCTCCTGTTCCGGGACCGATGCGATCCTGGTCTTCGACCCCGAGGATCTGGCAGCGGCTCCCGTACGGATTTCCATCATCGGAGAAGAACCGCGTGGATTGGCCAAGAGTCCCGATGGAAGTACGGTTTACTGCGCCATCTTCGAGTCTGGCAATGGAACCACGCTGCTCGGAGGCGGTTTCGACGAGACGGCGATGGGCGGAGGAAGCGGCGTGATCGGTTTTCCACCCAACGTGGTGAACGACCCGGCCGGTCCGTACGGCGGAATCAATCCTCCTCCCAACGCTGGAACTGGATTCGAGCCACCTCTGAATCCCGCGGTCGGTACTCCTCCTCCAGTGGGGCTGATTGTTCAGCGCTTCGACCAAGATGTTTGGCTCGATGATAATGGAACTGACTGGGGTCCCCTGGTCAGTGGTCCCCAAGCACTGTTGTCGGGGCGCCCGGTCGGATGGGATCTTGCCGATCATGACGTTGCGGTGATCGATACCAGCGACAACTCCGTGGTCTACATCAAGACCCTGATGAATATGTGCATGGCGATAGCAGTACGCCCTTCCGATGGGGCGATCTCGGTGGTCGGTACAGATGCTCATAACCTGATCCGCTTCGAACCAAACGTCGAGGGACACTTCATCGATGTGGTGCACGCGTTGATCCCGGCGCCAGGTGGTAGCGTTCCCAGCATAGAGAATCTCAATCCTCATCTGCCAGCGGGCGCAAGTACCATCCCGCCGGCCGAGCGGGTTCTGAGCCTTGGAGATCCACGGGCGATCGTGTGGAGTTCCGATGGCACCAGGGCCTATGTCGCCGGAAAGGGATCCGGCAATGTCATCGAGATCAATTCAGACGGAACCCGGAATCAGTCCATCACTCCCTATGATGTCGGAGCTGGAGCCACTGGATTGGCTCTCGATGAATCACGCGGCAAGTTGTACGTGCTCGAGCATTTTGATGCTGCAGTGGCGGCCATCGATTTGCAGAGTGGAACCGTCAGCGGGCGTGCCACATACCACGATCCGACCACCCCGGCGGTGATTGCCGGTAGACCGTTTCTCTACGACACCCACCTGACCTCTGGTATGGGGCAGGTTTCTTGTGCGTCCTGTCACGTCGATTCTCGTACCGACCGGCTGTCCTGGGATCTGGGCAATCCAGCGGGTGAGATCGAGCCTTTCGTGGATGTTTGCAACATGAATCTTCCGATTCCTTCAGCCCCGGACTGCGAAGATTTCCATCCGATGAAGGGTCCGATGCTGACCCAGACGTTGCAGGACATCATCGGCAAGGAGCCTCACCACTGGCGTGGTGATCGCTTCGGGCTCGAGGCATTTGGTGGCGCCTTCATCTCCGTCAACGCTGCTGATCAACCGCTCGCCGGCGACGACATGCAAAATTTCGAGGGTTTTCTCGCGAGCATATATTTCCCGCCCAATCCGTTTCGCGGGTTGACCAATGACTTGCCAACCTCTTTACCGCTCGATGGGCACTACACAACAGGACGTTTTGCTGCTGAAGGACAACCTCTTGGTCCGGGCAACGCGGTTACGGGTCTTGCGCTGTACCGTGCTGCACCGGTCGGTCTCGATGGTGGTTTGCAGTGTGTCTCTTGTCATACCCTTCCCACCGGGCTTGGCCCAAATTCTTTCCTGGGCAATGGATTTGTGATGGAGGAGATTCCCGATGGCCCCTTCGGTGAGAAGCATCACGGTATGGTGAGTGTCGATGGCTCAACGCAGCGCAACATCAAGATTCCACAACTGCGAAACCTCTACAAGCGCACCGGTTTCAACATGACCCAACAGTTGAACACCAATGGTTTCGGATTTGTCCACGATGGAAGTGTCGATTCCATCGAGAGATTTATCAGCGAACCTGCCTTCGATGTCACCAGTGACCAGCAGATTGCGGATCTGACCGCCTTCATGCTGGCTTTTTCCGGATCGGATCTTCCGGTGGGGAATAACTCGACTCCCCTCGAACCTGTCGGCACCCTCAGCCTGGATACTCATGCCGCTGTGGGGCAGCAGATTACACTCGATGAGACGAATCGGGACGATCCTGTGGTTCTGGCTGTGATCGAGACTCTTACTGCCGAGGCGGCCCTCGGCCGGGTAGGGATCATCGCCAAGGCATTGCGTAATGGCGTTGTGCAGGGCTGGGTCTATCTCGGTTCTCTTGATTTGATGCAATCAGATACACTCGGAGAGGCGACCAGTTTGACCAATCTGATCAACACGGCGGTCTCGGGCCAGGAGTTGACAATCTCGGTGGTACCTACAAACAGTGCGATCCGCCTGGGAATCGATCGTGACATGGATGGATTTTTCGACGGAGAAGAACGGCTTGCCTGTTCAGATCCTGCCGATCCCCTTTCTCTTCCTGGATCGTGCAACGGGATTTTCTTCCTTCGAGGCGATGCAAACGGTGACGCATCTCTCGATATTTCCGATGCGGTCTCGATGCTGGAGTACCTTTTCAACGGTGCAACGAATGGTAGTTCCTGTCAGGATGCCTACGACACCAATGATGACGGTTTCATCAACATCGCAGATCCGGTGCGCTTGCTCGACTACCTGTTTGCAGGAGCACCGGAGCCTCCAGAGCCGGGGGCCCAGTGTGGGCAAGATCCAACAGGAGACGCTTTGCTCTGTCAGGAGTCGGTCTGTCCCTGAGAGTTGATTCGATGACCTGGAGCGTCCATCAGGGATAGAGCGGCCACAGGATCGGGATGAGGATTCCAGCCACGATCCAGATCACGATCACCAGCGGCGCTCCGACCCGGGCAAAGTCACCGAAGCGATATCCTCCGGCACCGTAGACCAGGGTATTGGTCTGGTAGCCGATCGGCGTCAGGAACGAGAGGGAGGCTCCGAAGGCCACCGCCATGACGAAGGGGTAGGGAGAGGCTTCCAACTCGGTGGCAATCTTCAACGCGACCGGCACCAGCACTGCAGCGACCGCGGCGTTCGAGATCATCTCGGTTAGCAGCGCCGCACTGATCAGGGCCACCACCACAAGCCCGTGGGCACCGAGATACTGCTGAAGGCTGACGACGATCTGCGCCAGCCAACTGGCAGTTCCACTACTGACCATCGCAGTTCCGAGTGCCAGTGTTCCTGCGATCAGTACCAGCACCCGCCACTGGACCGCCTCGTATGCCTTCACGCCCGTGATGCAACCCGTGATGATCATGGCGACTGCTCCACAGAGGGCGATCGATGCCATCGGTAAGATCTGAGTAGCCAGCATCCCGATGACTGCCAACAGGATCAAGATCGCCATCGGTGCCTTGCCCTTGCGAACAATGACATCGTCGACTCCCGACATCAGCACCAGCCCCTCTTCGCCACGGATCCTGTCGAGTCCTTCCGGGGTTCCCTGGATCAAGAGTACGTCTCCGATGCGCAATGGATGTTCGCTGATCTTGCTGCGCATATGCATCCCATGGCGCTGGATGGCAAGAACATGAAGTCCGAAGCGACGTCGCAATTCTGCAGAACCGAGGGTCATCCCGACGTAATGACTGTTGGGGAGAACCAGCAATTCCGCCAGTTGAGCTTCCTTCTCGGCTGCTGTCCCTTGCGCCTCCGAGACGATTTCTGACAGGCTCACCACACCTTCGCTCTCCTGTAGTGTCATCAGGTCTTCGATGGTCCCTGAGATCACCAGTGCGTCTCCTTGTCGAAGCACCTGGTTGTCCAACGGAGGCCAGATGATCTGCTCACCGCGGATGATCTGGAGGATCCTGAGTTTCTCGTTTTCGGCCAGAATGGTGTCTCCAAAGCGTTTTCCGATCAGGTCGCCGCCTCGAATCTCGATCTCGGTGACATATTCCTGATGGCGTCGGTCCCCTCCCAGACTTGCCAACGAAGTGATGGTCTGGCGGATGGGAACCAGTCGATGTCCGATGGTCAGCAGGTAGACCAGGCCGATCACCGCGATGATTGCGCCGAGTTTGGTGAACTCGAACATTCCCAGCTGGATGCTCGGGTCACTTTCCTGGGCGATGGAAGCGACAAGGATGTTAGTGGAGGTTCCGATCAGGGTACACGTGCCCCCGAGGATGGCAGCATAGGATAGAGGGATGAGGAGGGTGGATGGATTCAAACCACTACGGAGACAAGTACCCAGTACCACAGGAATGAACATCGCTACCACTGGAGTGTTGTTGAGGAATGCACTCGATACGAGAACGATGATCAGTATCAATGCAGTGAGCACCTTGTTATTGCCGCCGCTCCACTTCATCAAATTATTGGAGATGAAGCCGAGCGCGCCTGTTCTTAGTAATCCTTCACTGACGATGAAGAGGGCGCCGACGCCAATCACCGCCGGGTGACCGAAGCCCTTCAAGGCGTCTTCGATGGGAAGAATGCCACTTATGGTGAGATACAGCAGCAGCAAGACGGCGACCACATCGACTGCGAGGATCTCGCTTGCAAACAGGATCATCGTTACGCCGAGGAGTATCAGGACCTGGATGATTTCCGGGTTCACGCTTTCTCTCCTCCCTGCTGGACTCGGGTCGTTGGCCAAGAGCGACTGCTGTGATCAGGTTGGGAGGATAACGGGGCACACTCCAATCACTCCAGTCGTTTATCGAAGTGACCAGCCCTGGAAGTGCCCCAAGCCGCGACTATCGACCAGAACGGCTCGTTTTCAGCAACACGAAATCGGTACGATTTGGTGTGGATCGTGCCAGCGAGGGGCTTGCCGGACCATTCTGCACGGTAGCCAGTGGTGGAGATGTGGCGGATTCTTTGCCACAACGATGAAGCACAATCTGAGGAGATCACGCAGATGGCTTTGACGAACCGAATCCAAACGACTTGAGAAGTGGCGGCAACTGCCGATGATCTGTGGATCGTCATTCGACTATGAAGCGGACTGCGCCAGGGGAAACGTGGTGACCATTGCGAAAAAATGCAGATGACCAAGACCAATAAAAAAAAGAAAAAAAAGAAGAAACGTGATCGCCAGGCATTTTTGGCGAACAAGCACGACATGTACCAAAAAAGTGTACAGGAACCAGAAGCAGATACTCGTTTCTTCGTTGAAGTGTTCAAGAAGGAGTTTGGGTGTGAGCCGAAAATCTTACGAGAGGACTTCTGTGGTACAGGTTATCTATCTGCGACCTGGGTCAGGGAAAAGAAAGGTCGTCGGGCGATCGGTTACGATCTCGATCCAGAACCCGTCGAATGGGGCGAGGAGAATAACCTCTCCAAACTCACCGATGAGCAGCGCTCACGGGTTGATCTCCGACTCTCTAACGTACTCGATGCCAGTGAGGAAAAAGCTGACGTTATCTGTGCGTTGAACTTTTCGTGGTGGACCTTCAAGAAGAGACTCGAACTATTGGAGTACTTCCGAATCGCCAGATCTCATCTTGCCGAGGAAGGTCTCTTCATTCTCGATATGTACGGCGGCAGTGAGGCATACGAGGAACTTGAAGAAGAAGATGAGAAGGAGGGATACAGTTACCTGTGGGATCAGGACAAGGTCTGCGCGATCACCGATGAGGTGATCTGCCATATCTCCTTCCTGTTCCCCGATGGTTCCAAGATGAAGAATGTCTTCACATATGATTGGCGCCGCTACGGAATGCGAGAGACCCAGGAGATCCTCGTAGATGCAGGTTTTTCTCGGGTCGATGTCTACTGGGAGGGGGTCGACGAGGACGGAGAAGGTGACGGCGAGTTCGTCCTGACGACCGAGGCGGAGAACACCGAGTCGTGGATCGCATATCTGGTTGCGGTTCCCTAGTTTGCCCCTGACTGGGGGGCGCGGCTGACACTGGCGACGACCCAAAGTTTGACGTCAAATCCCGCTCTTATCAGTGTCTTCGTGGCGGCACGCAGCGTGGCTCCCGTGGTATGAACATCATCGACCAGGATCACGGGTGTTGGATTAGCGGTTTCTTTAGCTGGCGCAGAACCGCGCACGAAGAAGGCACTTTCGCTCAATAGCCTTCTGTCTGTGGCAGGAAGTGAGACCTGGGGAATCGATCCGCGGCGACTCAATCGGCGCTGGTAACTGAGTCCTAGTAATCGGGCCAGGGGAAGCGCTATTCGCTCGGACAGAGCAACTCCTTTACCGACAAGTCGCCATATCGATCTCGGGATGGCCACAACGATCGGCTTGCGAGCCAACATCTTGACTATTTTCGTCTGGACGATTGTCCTGGACAGTTCCATCGCCAGTAACTTCCCGAGATCATCTCTGTGGCCGATTTTGGCACAGAGGATCAGTTTGCGCAGTGTTCCTTCATGACTGGAAATGTGGACCATCGGTTTCATCGGAGCCCGGATGGTACAGGCTGGACAGCGCTCTGCAGCAGATCCCGGCATGTGCAAGCATCGAGGACAGATGGACGATCGTTGTGGTAGGTCTCTGTTGCAGCAAGCGCACAGAACTGCTCCAAAAAGAGGGGGTGCAAGGCACAGGCGACAGGTTCTGGGAACCAGCAGTTCACCGAGTGCTTGCAGGATCGAGAGTGGTCGAGGGACGACCGCAAATCCGCCTTCGGACGGTCGATCTGGACAGCCAGGGAGAGTCGCGCTATCGTCTGCCGCTGTGCCGGTGTAGCTCAGTTGGTAGAGCAAAGGAATCATAATCCTTGGGTCCGGGGTTCGAATCCCTGCGCCGGTACCATTTTGATGGCTGGCCTCCCGATCGACCTCGTCGATCGGGAGTTTTTCGTAGTTGCTCTGACTCATTTGCTGTCTGATCCTTCCGGTACCGGGATTCCCCGAAGGTGGCTGGTTGAAGAAGCCCGGGAGTGTGCAAATTTCTGACCGTTGCATTCGGGGTGTGGGGAAAGGGGACCAGTTATCGTTTCCGATGATTTCGTTCCGATCGATCCTGGTCGACCGGTCGTCGATGCCGAACTGGTCAAGAAGACGGCGCGTCTGGCTCGCCTTGAACTCATCGATGAAGAGGTCCCGGCACTGGTTCATCACATGGAACGAATTCTGGACCTGGTCGAAACCCTTCGATCGGTGCAGATCCCCGATGATCTCGAGACACAGGGAGAGGCGCGCACCGAGACCGTTTCGCGATTGCGAAGCGACGAGTCTGCAGCCGATGGTCAACCAGGAGGACCCCGTGATGCTGAATCCATCGGCAAGAATGCACCCGACTGGCGAGACGGTACCTTTGTCACTCCGAGAGTTCTTGGGTAGGAGGATTCGAGATGAGTTCTCCTCAACAGTTTCCTCCCCGCGAAGCCACCGTACAGGAGGCGCTGCAGTGGATCTCCGAAGGTCGATGCAGTAGTCATGATCTGGTGTCTCGCTACCTCGATTTCCTCGAGACCGAGGGAAAAGAACTCGGAGCGATCGTCGAGACCTTCGAGGCGGAAGCACTCGCTGCTGCGAAACTCAGTGACAAGCGACGTGAACAAGGTGAGTTGCTCGGACCACTCGATGGAATCCCCTTCACGGCAAAGATGAACATCACCACTGCGGTCGGGACCACCGATGCATCGAGTGCGATGCTGGTTGGATTCGAGGCCGGAGAAGATGCCACGGTGGTTCGACGATTGCTCGGTGGTGGCGCCGTGCTGGTCGGTAAGACCAGTTGCGACGAGTTCGCCATGGGCGCCACCAATGAAACATCCTGTCACGGGGTGGTGGCCAATCCGTGGGATCGTTCCAGGGTTCCGGGTGGCTCCAGTGGTGGAGCGGCAGCGCTGGCCGGCAGCCACGGCTGGGCGTTTCACCTCGGAAGTGATACCGGGGGTTCCATCCGGCTCCCAGCAGCCTTTTGTAGCGCTACCGGTCTCAAGCCGACCTGGGGACGAGTTTCGCGCAGTGGACTCATCGCCTTCGGTTCGAGTCTCGATCAGATCGGACCCATCGCCCGAGACGCAAGCGACTGTGCGCTGGTTCTCGATTGCATCGAGGGTGCCGATCCTCTCGATTCCACTTCTCTTCACCAACTCGATGAGTCACGAGATCCGATCGAGAAGGTGGCGCTCGTTTCCGAGGGATTTGGCTCCGGAATCGATGATTCCATCCGCGAGGCGGTGCGAGCAGCGGCCCAGGAGATGGAGCAGCATGGTGTCGAGGTCACGGAAGTATCGCTTCCGCAACTTCATGCCGCCAATGCATGCTATCAGGTGATCGCGACCGCCGAGGCATCTTCCAATCTGGCCCGATACGATGGGATTCATGTCGGAAGCCGTGTTGCGGCAGATGATCTCCAGTTGCTCTATGAGAAGAGCCGCCGCGCTGGCTTCGGCGTTGAGGTACGTCGTCGGATTTTGCTCGGTACTTTTGTTCTTTCTGCCGGATATCGAGATTCCTATTACTCGAGGGCGCAGGCGGTGCGCGATCTCATCCGAGAAGGAGTCGATCACGCTCTCGAGCAAGTGGATGCACTGCTGCTACCCGTGTCTCCCTTTGCGCCATTTCCGATCGGTGAACGAATCGACGACCCCATCGCTCTTTACGCTTGCGATATTCTCACCGTGACGGCGAATCTGGCAGGGGTGCCGGCTCTGGCGCTTCCCTGTGGCTTTGATGAGGCGGGCCTTCCGATCGGCATGCAACTGATGGGCGCCCGTGGCAGTGATCATCGATTGCTCCAGTTCGGTCAACAGTGGCAACAATGGACTGCTCATCATCGTGAATTGCCGGTGGGGGGGGCGTCATGAGCTGGCAGACGGTAGTCGGACTCGAAATTCATGCGCAGATGGCGACCCGTAGCAAGATGTTCTGTAGTTGTCGTCGCGAGACCGGTCTCGATCCGAACCACAACATCTGCCCGGTTTGCACCGGTTGGCCCGGTGCCCTGCCGGTGATCAACGAGGCGGCCGTCAGATGTGCCATCCGCGCTGCCATCTGCCTCGATTGCACGATCCAGCGAGAGAGCCGTTTTGATCGCAAGAATTACTTCTATCCCGATCTGCCCAAGGGCTACCAGATCAGTCAGTTCTACCGGCCCTATGCGCTGGGAGGAGCGATCTCCTTCGAGCGCGAGGATGCGACTGCCGATCGTTTACCGCTGGTGCGGATCCACATGGAGGAGGATGCCGGCAAATCGATCCACGCTTCCGATGGTACCAGTCGCATCGATCTCAACAGATGTAGCAGCCCTCTGCTCGAGATCGTTACCGAACCCCTCGGGATGAGTGGCATCGAGGCGGCTTCCTGTGTTCGATCCCTGCGACATCTATTGCGCTGGGTTGGAGTCTCCGATGGAGACATGGAGAAGGGCAACCTGCGATGTGATGTAAACGTCTCGGTTCGTCCCGATGCCTCCGCAGAACTTGGAACGCGCACTGAGTTGAAGAATCTCAATTCCTTCGTATCGATTCAGAGATCGGTGGAAGTGGAATCGAAGCGCCAGATAGAAGTCCTGGAAAAAGGCGGAACGATCCGCCAGGAGACACGGTTGTGGGATCAGGATCTGGAAGTGACCGAGGAGATGCGCTCCAAGGAGGATTCTCCCGACTATCGCTACTTCCCGGAACCGGACCTTCCCGTGATTGTCATCGAACAGCAAGACATCGATCGAGAAAGGCAATCATTGCCCGAGTTACCTGCCGAACGATATCGGGAACTCGTCGATGATCTCGGTCTCGATCCAAAAGAAGCCTTACCAATCCTTGCCCGCCGTGAGAACTGCGAGTTCTTCGCTGCTTTGCTGGAGGCGGGCCTGTCTGCAACTTCCGCCTCGAACTGGTTTCGGGGTGAGGTACTCAGGCATCTCAATGATCGATCTGAGCGCATCGATCAGTACCCGCTTGCCGCCGAAGCCATCGCCGTGGTGGTCAAGGCGGTCGAAGAGGACCGGATCAGTGTTGGTAAGGGTCGCGAGATCCTCCAGCAGGCTCTCGACGAGCAAAGAGATCCCAACGAGATACTGTCCGAGTCCGGAGAGCAGATCAGTGACGAATCGGCGCTGGTAGGGTGGATCACCACGGTGCTGTCAGAAAACCCCGAGGCAGTGAACAAGATCAAATCGGGCGATTCAAAGCCGATGGGGTTCCTCATGGGTCAGGTGATGAAGGCCAGTAGTGGTCAGGCCCATCCCAGGTTGGCGCAGGATTTACTGCAGAAGATGATCGAGCAGGACTGAACTCGCTGTTGGTCGTCGCCGGAACTCCATCAGGGAGCCGGTAGCCACACCGTTTCGGGTCCCTCTGTCGTGATGACGAATTCTGCCTGGCGGCCATCGCGCTCGAGAATCACCTTTTTTGATTGATAGGGTTCCACATCGATCCAGACTGGCAGCGCTACTTTCTGGCCCGACTCACCGATGAGATTTGCCGGTAATTTTGTAGCGATCCTGACCGGGATCATCAGTCCCACCGAGGCATCGTTGGCGGGGTGTTGTTGTATCAATTCGAGGGCCAAGCGGCGCACTTCCGAGAGATCTCCTCGTTTCCTCGCCGCATCCACCATCTCGCGCATTTGCATCGCTTGCTGATCCTCGAACTGCCACTTCCGTGATAATTTTCTTGCCTCGTTGCCAGCACCGTATCTTGTTGCTTCTTGTATGTGGCGGTTCATTTCATCGAGGTTGCCGAGGATCCGCGCATTGCGTGCCTTCTGCAATGCTTCGGTTGCTACTGTCGAATAGGTTCGCTGTTGATCGAGGCTACGCTCTTCGACCAGCGCTGCAGCATTTTCCAGTCCCACTTTCCAGGGTCCTGGTGGAAGCCAGCGTAGCCATGGAGAGGCTTTTTTCTTCCACATATCCGGGGCCATGCTGTCGGCGTTCGCGATCACCTCTTGAATCGCAAATTCGGTTTTTGCAACCACCATGATGAGGATCACGAAGGGCAGTAACAGCACCAGTTGACGTGCTCTCCGGAAGGTCCGGGTTCGGCGAGTCGAGTTGAAAGTATTCGGATCTCTCTTGCGACGCAATTTCCGCACGCTTTCGGCCAGTTGTCTGGCCTGGTGCAATCTACCCTCGGTAGCGTGTTTGGCGGCGAGTCTCTCGAGAGCCCTTTCGGAGGCTTCCTCTTCACCATGATCGAGCAGAAAGTCGATCCGTGCTCGTTGCATCTCTTCATTCTCAGGATGCAGAGCCTCGAGGCTGTCGATCAAACGGATGGCCCTCTTCTCTTTGCAACTGCGGTACAGCAGAGAGGCGATGCGGACACCCTCACGAATCTGCATCGTCTGGGTCTCGTGAGAAGCGATCAATCTCAATCTCAACTGGTCGTCATCAGAGGCCTCGATGGCTCTTCTCAGGTATCGCCGTCCTTCTTCCGGGTGGCTTCCCTTGAGCAATTCTTCACCACGGTCCACCAGCACCTTGAGCAATACTTTTCTGGCATCGTCTCTTTGAGGTTGTGCGGTGATGATATTTTCCAGCAATCCGATGGCGGTTTCAGAATCTCTCGCACAGATGTGGGCATCGACGATTCGAAGTTGTGTGGCACATACTCCTTCGGAATCTCCACTGCTGATGTGTAGTTGGAGCATCTTGTCGAGGATCATGATGGGATCGGCAGCCATTGGGATTGCCAGTTCGAGTTGATCCAGAATCTGCTTTCGTTGTTCGTCATCGATACCGTGTGTGTGTAGTCCCTCGAGTTCCGGAAAGTTCGTCTTGTAGACCCAGCCGTTCTGGGCGCCCATTGCAAGTTGGTGCCGGGTTACAGATGGTGAAAATGGGGAGTCGCTTTCGATCTCTTCGACAACACGGAATCCATCGATCAGCATGGCGATTCGAGAAAATGCCCACGACTCGTTCTCGTCCCTGGCGGCGACTCCACCGGGGGAGAGGACCAGTAACTCGCCAGCGGCCGGCAGTGTCTTGTCGCCTTGCTGTCCCTCGAGCAGTTTCTGAGCGAGGAGTTTCTGGAATTCTGCTACCGCGATACCAGGACGACTGTTTGTCGGTGATGGGTCCTGCGGTTCGAACAGAAAGGATTCTCCCGCCAGTAAAAAGGTCTCGACCAGTACTTCGACTCGATGATCTTTCAGGATCTGGATTCTTGTTTCTTCCTCGAGAGGGGTTTCTTGTGCCAGCAAATGATCGAGATTGCGAGTCTCCGAATGCCAGAGAGCAAGAAGTGAGTCGAGCTGGCTAGCATCGAGTTGCGTGCACTGACTCGTGGCCGCAGGGAACCAGCGCAGGGAACTTTCATCTTCGAGATGGAATTCTTCGCCGTCGAAACGGATTTCTCTAGCATCGGTTCCACGACCAAGAAAAAAGACCCCCGCAGTTTTTCGAGAAATCTTCTCGTTGATCAAGCCTCTCAGTTCAGAACTCACCATCACCTCCGCCGTTTCGTTTGCAGGATTTTCCAGGGGTGTTTCTTCAAGGCAATCGCCAGCGGAAGTAGGGGATCGGAGGGCTGCATCGATTCGATGGTTTCGATCAGCAACTGCCAGGATCCCGCAGTGCTGTTGCGGGCGAGACCTCGCAATGCGCAAGCACGGGTCTCGTCGTTGGTGGAGTAGAGAAGCGCCGAGAAGGTACTTTCCAGGTGATTCCCTGCTGTTGCTCCGAGAGATTCAATACAAACACTCCTGAGCGATGGCTCGATCGAGGTGATTCCCTGGAGCAACCAGGGACTGGCTTCTGAGATTGATAGTTGCCGGTAAGCGATCGCCAGTCGCTTTTTGCCTTCGAGATCGGCACCGGGCCAGGCACTGACGAGTCGGGCCTTCTGCCTGAGGGTTCCCCGATCCTTGATGTAGTCACTGGCGAGCATCGATACGGCAGCATCTGTCGAGAAGGGGATCAGGTCCGCCAGACCGGAACCATCGAAGTTCCAGCCGCACTGCAGGTACGTCTCGAGCCAGGATCTCTGTACCGAAGGATCCGATTCGTAACCAAATGCCGAGGATAATTCAGTAAACTGTTCGTTGTCTGGTTCCCTATTCGATGTCCTCCACCATCCGATGGCAATTCTCCGGATCACCGCGTCTTGTGCATGAATCATTTCCAGCACTATTGCAGAATCGACTTCCTGGTCCTTGAGAAGCAACAGATCGGCAGCGCCCTGGGGGCTCGAGACCCGAAGAAGACCGCCGGGCAAGACCGTGGCATCTGCAGCGGGGAACTCTCCGCCAACTGCATTTGCCACGAGCCATGCCCCGCGCGTTCCGATGGAGGCACCGATTCCCTCGACGCCCGCACCTTCCGGCTCTCTCAACCACCACGAGACAGGAACTGAGTCGAGACTTGCTTCCTGCTCGGTGGTGATCTGGTAGAGACGGTCCCTCTCTCCTTCGATCACCTGGATCACGGTTCCATGAATGAGGTGATCGGCATGATCGAACAGTAACCAGGGATCATCATTGCCCTGGATGAATCCTCCGCCGAGGAGGATGCAGATGATGGTGATACTTGAAATGAGTTCACGTTTTGACATCTAGGGCTCCAGCACGATCCACTCGGCGAGATAGGCCCGGTTCAGTTCGTTGAAACTGTATCCGGAATCTCCCTCGACGAGCGCTGAGGTCAGTCCCAGGGCCGACGACATCATGTTCAAACCCGGGGTATCGACGTGATAAGCGGTCGTGAAAGGACCGACGAAATCAGCCTCGTCGACTCCTCCGAACAGACCGGTCGGTGGGTGGTTGTTGGCGCACAATCCAACTGCATGACCGATTTCATGGCATGCAATCACCGCTACGATCCGGCTCCAGGCATCGATGGCCAACCAGATCTCGTCGTATCGGCCATTCTCTGTGCTGCTATTGGTCGGATCGAGTCTCTCGAAGCCAGGTGAAAGCACGATTGCGTCGAGATAGTGTTCGCTGACGGGAGTCCCCAGACCCGGGAGCACACCAGCAAATCGATTTCTGAAGGTCCATGAGTTCCAGTAGAACTGCACAACGTTGCTGGTGAAGACGCCGCGTGCTGGAGAGCGTTCATCGTTTCCGGTGGAGTTCAGGAAGTCGAAAGAAGCCCTGCCGAGCGCGTAACTCGCTGACTCGATGTCGTCTCCTCCGATTCCGATGAAACTGGTGGCGCCACTGGTACTGGCCTGAAAACTCAATTGCGGTTGGAGATGAGAACCATCCACAAGAGTTCCCTCGCCAAAGTGGCTTCTTACACGATCGAAGATCGCTTCTTCGACAAAAAGATTGACCGTGTTGTTTGCCCCGACGGCGTTGGCCGAGGGCAGCGGCTGGATCGATTGCAAACCGACCGTGACAAGATCCTGTTGGTGGTCCGGTTGGCCATCCGGGTTCGCTATCGCACTGGCAGATATGTTCCCCTGTGAATCCTCAACGATGGTGATCGTGAAGTTGTCGCGATCGAAATCCAGATTCCATCTATCGTGCCAGTCAAAGGGTCTCGCACTCGCGGATCCCGTCGTGACCTGGAACAGGTATTCCAACAAGGTGGCTGGGTTCCCGTTTACATCTTCGATGGTCGCGCTCAGAAGCATCGACCCGATCGGCAATGGAAACTCATCAGGTACTGTCCAGGTGGCTGTATCTCCATCGATGCTGAATAGGTCCGCAAGTTCGGTCCCCGGCGCTCTTCCTGCGACGATCTGATTGGCTGCGATGGTGATGGTGGATGGATCAGGAGCGGCTCCTCCGAGACCACCGGTCCAGGAGACGCTCATCATCGATCCCCGATCGGGAATCGACACGATGAAGGGAATCTCTGTGCCTGAATCGGTGAGGTAAGGCTCGCTGCCATTCATGTACCAGGGGATCGCTCCGATGGTCAAAGAGTTGATCTGTGGGGGAATCGTGTTGAGAGCGATCGGTAAACTGGTCGCCTGGTGTTGACCACTGGCATCCTCAGCGCTGATCCGGAGTCGTGCGAACGGACTGACCACGTTGGGAGTATCGATGTGTGAGAGCCAGGTGACCTCGACAGTTGTTCCTTCACTATCGACCGGCAACACGAGGTCTGCTTCGTTCTCCACGAGGGTCGCAGGCATCCACGGATCCGATCCGTTGAGTGACCACTCCACTGCGATGGAGACATAATCCTCTTCAGGATCGGAGACCGTTGCAGATACAAGAATTGGACCTCCTACCGGTCCCGTTGGAACCGTGACGGAGTCGACGAGCGGGGGATTCGGATTACCGATGGAGAGTGGATCACTCTGAGCAGCTGCATGCTCGATGCCGTCAGGATCCAGCAGTCTGACCTCAAGCAGGACGTCTGCTTGTGGTAAGGAGAGGAGATCTCCGCGGTATGACCAGATGGTCGAGACTGATTCAAAGGGGGGGGTGAGAGGAATCTGATTTTCACCCTCTCGCACCGAGGTGATCTGTCGCCATGCGGTACCGAGATCTTCACTGAAGTAGATCCATGCTTCCCAATCGCGTTCCAGTGGGTCATTGACTTCGAACTGGACGGTTGCCGAATCTATTTCAATTTCGACAAGGAAGTTCTCGATGAGTGGGGCCTGGGCTTCGGCGAGATGTGAACCTCTTCTGCAACCGGCAACGGCGGCCAGCAGCGATAACAGCACGAGTAGATGGAGCCTGGCGAGAGGACTGGTGTGCAAGATGGAATTTTCCTCTCGAGCCGACTCCCCCCTCTCAAAAAGGAGCGACTTCACACGATCGCATCACGGTTTTGAAGGCCCGTGACGTGTTTGGAGGCCCTCCCCCGAGGCCAATTACGGGTGTCGGAAACCACCTCGTTTCCGCTACCGAAGAATACGACAATCCACAGAAGCGGCAAATTTGAGCCTGAGGTGTGGTGCTATCCATCGACTGGGTCTCTGTTTACAATCAGTGACGTCAGACTGGACCATTTCTGGCATCCCGGAAGGAAGCAGGCGATGTCCCACGCCGCGAGTTCTCGAGGGATCCTCCCTGGCCAGGGGAATCTCCGCTGTGGAGATCTCTGGTGGCGGATCCACGCTCTTCTGCTGGTTCTCCTGCTGTGTTGTGGTTCAGCGCTCCAGGGTGTCGAGCCTCGGTCTGCAGATATCTCTCGGGCCAAGGCGGTGCTGGCCAATGCAATCGCGCAACAAAGATTTGACGAGGCCTCCCGTGCAGTCGATGTGCTGGTTCTCGATGGCAGCAAGAAGGCGATTGAAGCGCTGGTTCAGGTCGGCCTGGGTGGTGATTACTACGGAATCGAACGCTATATCGGATCCAAGTTGATCGGGATCGATCCCGGAGCTGCGTTCGATCGAGTGTGTGAACTGGCGACCAAGGACAAGCGTCCTTCCGCGCGGATCATCCTGACCCTGGTTCTCTCGGCGAGAACAGAACTCAATGCCAATGCAGCGATTCTCACCAACCTGTTCGATCCGGATGATTCAGTTGCCCTCACCGCAGTCGAGGCACTGACCAAGAAGGACAATTTCGCGCTGGTCGATCACCTGATCGAGGCGCTGTCTCGGCAGGAGAAAATGGGCCGCAAGGATCACCTACTTGCATACGAAATTCGCAAGTGTCTTCTCAAAGTGACTGGTGAAGATTTTCAGACCGCGGTCGACTGGCGTAATTTCTGGGGACCGCGAAAAAATAATTACGAGAAACCCGATCCTACCGAAAAGAAGAGGGGGCTCACCTCCGTCAAGCGGGATCCTCCTGCATTCTTCGGTATGGAGGTGGTGGCAAAGAACGTCATCTTCTTGCTCGATGTTTCAGGGAGCATGGAGAAAGTCGATCTTCTTCCCGAGAATCCAGGCGATGCAGTGGGCGGTGGTGGAGGCGGGACCGGAATTGGCGGTGAGGGAGGTGCCCCCCCGCCTGCTCCCACTCCGGGTCAGAAAGAATCGAGGCAGCGGATCCGTCGCGTGCAAGACGAGTTGATTCGCACCATCGGGAAACTTGCTCCGGATGTTCAGTTCAACGTCATCAGTTTCAATCACAAGATCCATTTGATGTCGAAGGGGTTGGTCCGGGCATCATCTCGCCGCAAGCGAGAAGCGATCAAGTATGTCCGGAACTTCAGTGCCGAGGGGGAGACCTGGACCGATCATGCTCTGCGAGAAGCTTTCGGTGCACCGGGCCTGAGGGTTATTTTCCTTCTTTCGGATGGGGCACCTCGTAGAGACAACAAATTGCTCGATACTGCTCCGATCCTGCAGTGGGTACGCGAGGCGAACCGGTTCCGTCGTGTCCGGATCAACACCGTTGGATTTGCCCAGGCAGGCAGTAATCTGCGTAAGTTCATGGGAGACCTCGCCAGGCAAAACAATGGCGAATACATCGAGTTGCGCTGATCCCTTATTTTTTTCTGCAAGTCCTTCAATTGAAATAACTTGACCTCCCTGCGGCAAGTCCGATCAGGTTGCTGCACATCCCGGTTTCTGGTAGAAGCGTCTCTTTCCCGATCTGTGCAGGGACAACCTCGCCCGAATCCCCTGACAGGGGCGCGGATCAGAGTTTCGAAGAACGACCTCTGAGATGAAGGAAAACCAATATGGATTCGATCGTCAGTTACATGACCAGCGAGAAGGGTGCCCTGCTCGGCGCCGGAATTTCCATCATTTCATTGATCTATGCCTTCTATCTCACCGGGTGGATCAAGAAGCAATCGCCTGGTACCGAGCGGATGCAGGAACTTGCTGGATTCGTCCAGCAGGGCGCGATGGCGTTTCTGAAGACCGAGTACAAGATCCTGTCGGTGTTCGCTCTCATCGTTGCCGGTGCACTCTACTTCGGAGTCGATTCCGGTACCGCCATCTCGTACCTCGCTGGCGCGCTGGCTAGCGGTCTCGCTGGCTGGATCGGTATGAGGACCGCTACCGTGAGTGCAGTTCGTACCACCGAGGCAGCCAAGACAAGTCTCACCGGTGCACTCAGGGTGGCATTCAGATCGGGCGCTGTGATGGGGTTGACCGTGGTTGGCCTGGGGCTGCTGGGAGTATCGATCCTGTTCACCTACTGGTATGGCAATACACCTACCGGGGAGAACTTCATCAAGCCGCTATTTGGATTCTCTTTCGGTGCTTCGAGCATCGCATTGTTTGCTCGTGTTGGCGGGGGGATCTTCACCAAGGCAGCAGATGTGGGAGCAGATCTGGTTGGTAAGGTCGAGGCCGGAATCCCCGAGGATGATCCGCGTAACCCGGCGACCATCGCTGACAACGTTGGTGATAACGTTGGCGACGTTGCCGGCATGGGTGCTGATCTGTTCGAATCGTACGTTGGATCGATGATTGCCTGCATGGCACTCGGATTGGCTGCCTTTGGTGTGGCCAATATCGATGCCGCAATGCCATGGGTCGCTTTGCCGATCATTCTTTGCGCGCTCGGAACCCTTTCCTCGATCATCGGAATCGCCGTGGTCAAGACCAACGATGAGAGCAAGATTCATTCGGCGCTCTTCAATGGTCTTCTGACTTCCAGCGTTATCTTTGCCGGCCTCGCCGCCTTCGTGTTCACCAAGTTGCCCGCTGACGATCTTCCTTTTGCCGAAGGCGCCACCAAGTGGGGGATCTACGGCACCCTGATGGGTGGATTGCTGCTGGGAATCATCATCGGCAAGATTACCGAACATTACACGTCCGAGCAGGCGCCGCACGCCCGCAAGATCGCCGCTGATTCCGAGCAAGGAACGGCAACCAACATCATAAGTGGTCTTGCCATCGGCATGCAGTCGACGGTGTGGCCCGTACTCTGGATCTGCGTCGCGATCTACATTGCTAATCACTACGGTGGTCTGTACGGAATCGCACTCAGTGCGGTCGGTATGCTCTCCACCCTCGGAATCTCGCTCGGCATCGACGCCTACGGTCCGGTCGCAGACAATGCCGGTGGTATCGCCGAGATGGCCGGATGCGAACCGGAGGTGAGGAAGCGTACCGACGCACTCGATGCTGTCGGCAACACCACCGCCGCCATCGGTAAGGGGTTCGCCATCGGTTCCGCGGCACTCACTGCCCTGGCGCTCTTCAATACCTACTCGAATGAAGTCAAAGCTGGACTCGCTGAACTTGAACTTGACCCCAAGATTTTTGAAAATCTCGACATTCTCACTGTCGATGTCACGATCGGTCTGTTCCTGGGTGCCATCATGACTTTCCTCTTCTCGGCGTTGACGATGAAGGCGGTGGGACGTGCCGCGGGTGCGATGATCGAAGAAGTCCGTCGCCAGTTCAGAGAGATCCCCGGGATCCTCGAGGGGACAGGTAAGCCCGACTACGCAGCTTGTGTCGAAATCTCGACCAAGGGGTCTCTGCGGGAGATGGTGTTACCTGGTTTCTTGGCGATTGTGGTTCCTGTTGCGGTCGGCTGCTGGTCGATGCAGGTGCTCGGTGGTCTTCTGGCGGGAGCTCTCGTTACCGGTGTCCTGTTTGCCATTTTCATGGCGAATGCCGGTGGGGCGTGGGACAACGCCAAGAAGTACATCGAGACGGGACAGCATGGCGGAAAGGGCTCCGATGCGCACAAGGCCTCGGTTGTCGGCGATACTGTCGGTGATCCGTTCAAGGACACCAGTGGACCTTCGCTCAATATCTTGATCAAATTGATGACCATAGTTAGCCTTGTATTTGTGCCGCTTTTCCTGAAGATGGCCGGCTGAGTGTGATTTCGAGATCCATCCTTCGAGGGGCCGCCCTCCGGTTACCGGAGGGCGGCTCTTCTCTTGTACGGCTTGCCGTCGAATGAGAGGCTGCTACCCTCATGGATCGTGGGAAGGTTGTGAATGATCGAAATGAACCGGTCGATTCCTCAGCGAAAAACCGAAGATCTGGAAAAGATCACCATCGGTGCGGCCCGATTCCTTTTCGAACACAAGGCAGAAGATATTTTGGTGCTCCGGGTCCAGGAACTGTTGCAGATCTGTTCCTATTTCATCCTGGCCTCGGGTCGTTCATCACGCCAGGTTCGAACGCTAGGAGACGGGGTCGAGAGATACCTGAAACCGTTTCATCTGCCGCGCATCGGAGCTCATGGTCGCGATGATTCCCGCTGGTATTGCCTCGATCATGGGGAGATCGTTTTGCACATTTTCGATGAGGAAGCCCGTATGTTCTATGACCTTGAGAATCTGTGGTCGAGAGCTCCTCGTATCGAGGTTGACTTGCAAATCCCTGCGGTGTCTTCAGAAGCTGAAGAGGCCAGTTAGTCCTCTTCGTGTTGCTTTTGTTTTTCGCTGGCGGGCTGCGGTGCTGGAATCAATAATTCGAGAGCACTTGCGGTTCTGGCACCGGTATCGCCTCTGCGCATCAACAGCATCCGTCCATCTGACAGCGGTAGAGGTGTTCCTCCTGCAGTCCCCTGAGGCCAGCCGCTGATTCCGGTAGAACTCCCGTCCTCGAGCGAGAAAGTCTCGATACCAGCAAGGGTAGGGATCCACAACGTGTCCTTGAAAAGACGTGGGAGTCCCCTCAGAAGAGGAGCGACAGCTACCTTCTCATCTTTATGGGTGGCTGGTTCGGGTGCCCGAGCAGCCAGTTCGAGCCGCCATGGACCTGCCCGCACCGTTCCGTATCGAGGATCGAGTCCGATCAGGGAGACCCGATGATCATCCTGCTCGATTCCTCCATCGAGTATCCAGGCGGTGCCATCGATGATACCCAGCAAGGAGGTCTCCCTGGTTACGTTACGGCTCCAGCGGATCTGCCAGTTCTGTTGATCCAGGGCGATCAACATCTTTCCATCCGATGGGAGTAGCAGCCAAGGTAGAGACCGATCGGATGGGATCTCGATCAAACTATGGGATCTAGTTCTGATCTGTGGGTAGGCCTGGAAGCGACTGGTTCCCCAGCGTATTCCCGAATGAGAAGGAAGTTCTGAGTTTCTCCAGCGCGGTTGATGCAAAGTTGCTCGGTGCTCTCCGGTGGATGCACTGAGCAGATCGATGGCGCCGCCGGTTCGACTGATGATCAGGTCGTCATCGATGAGCGCCAGGGATGCATCCGCGATCTTGTCGCGTAGATCATTGAGGGAGTGTGCTTCGAGTTGTTCAACGGAGAGTTTTCGACGCCACAGTTCCTTCTTTTTGGCGATGTCGAAAGCAAATGCCCAGGTCTCCACTTCACTCCAGCCCCGGGTTGCCACCAGCCACAGCCGATCTCCGTCGATGTGAGGAGTTGGTGCGACGGTGAAACCTTCCAGTGCGATCGGAGCAGCCCAGGCGGAGACGGGGCTACGGTGCGGATCAGGAATCTCCAGCACCACCGCTTCGAGCCACCCTGCACCTTTCCAGTGACCTTCCTCCATGAGAATGTTGGTCGCCGGTCGCTGGAAATAGCGGGGAGTCCGTAGCAAGAAGACGCAACGATCTCCACTGGATACGGGCACCTCGGGGATTCCCAGCAGTGACGGGAAGCGCTCGGGTTTACTGGAAGGGTGGCGGCTCCAGCTCCATATCACATCAAGCGAGTCACTCAGATCGATGGCGATGACCTGGTTGCCGGAACCAAACAGGATGGTCTGGTCTCGTTTGAGCGGATGAAAATCGGCGATCGGTTGACGACGAGTATTCAGTCCATGGCGAGCCGAGAAGGAGCCACCATCTGGAGCGGTCGCCAGATGAGCCATCGGCAGAAATCCCTTCAGCTGGTGAATTTGTGGCGCTTTCGCATCGACCGTGATCGGGCCATCGGTACGCTGCCAGTTCGCCGCCAGCGGAACGTGACCGTGGATCCATTCGAGGATCTCGACATTCTCTGCATCTTTCAGATTGTCTCGGCGCAGAAGGATCGAAGCGGTGGATCGGTCCCCTCTCTCGATCGCCGCGGCCAGAGCTCTTCGGGCATCGGCTTCTCGTCCGGGTTGCCACAAAAACGGATGCACTCCATCGATGGGTATCGGTTCGAGGTTTTGCAAGGAATGGGTCAGGAACCCCTCGGGTAGTGATTTTGCCCACCGTGCCAGCAGCAACTCGGCTGGGGGGGCCCGGNNGCTGGCGGCACCAGGATGGTGCCGCGCGAACCGACCGGGAGACCGTAGGGGGGCAGCACCAGTGCGCCCTGTCGAGTTTCGATCCAATCACGCAGTCGAAGGGTGGCTAAGCCGAAAGGATTCCGCACGGCCAGGCCAGTGATCTCCTCGAGGGTGAGGGAACCGTGATGGTGAGGGATTCGCCCTGGACCCGCTACCGGAGGACCGGGAAGTTCGATCTCGCGAAGATCGGAGGCCAGTAGCACCGGCATCAGCAGCAACACCGATGCCAGGAGAAGGATCAGACGATTTGATGTGCACTTTTTCCTTTTGGGCATTTCAGTGTCTCCTGTGGATATTTTCCTGGTTTGAACGATCAAGCGCCAGCAGGGTTGTGGCCGATTCCTGGCACCGATAGGCTCGCTGCTCCAGGAAGGAAAAGCGGTGACAACGGCAGCTGAAAGGTTCCACGAGGTAGAACTGGTCGGGGTGGAGGTGACCGAAGCGCTGGGAGAGCGAATCGGTCAGGCCGCCGGTTGTGGTCTCGTGGTCGACTTGCGCGGCGAACTGGGGGCGGGCAAAACAGCGCTGGTGCGAGGATTGGCGCGGGGACTTGGTGTCGAGGGGATCGTCAGAAGTCCGACTTTCATCATCGCTTCGCTGCACTCCGGGCCGATCTCGTTACTTCATGTCGATGCCTATCGTCTCGATGATCCGGGCGAACTGGCACTCCATGGCTGGGATGATTGGCTCGTAGAAGGTGTCATCGCGGTCGAATGGGCCGATCGGGTCGAGCCGATCCTGCCACCGAGACGCCTGCGCCTCGACCTGGCTCATGGGGGTCCAGAGGTGCGCACAGCCACGATTCGTGCCACAGGGGAACAGGCTGATGACGTGGTCTCTCGAGTCTTCGAACGGGCGATCGTTTGTTGAAGCAACTTGATAGAGTGCTATTGGCCTCCACAATCGGTGTTTGTGGATTCTCCCTCAGTGGCGCAACCGAACCAGGATCGAGATTCGATGCCGAATAAAGGTACAGAAGGCGAAAATCAGTTTCCTTCACCAGAACCGGATGAGTCCGGTTGGCTGCTGGATGGGCTGGCAATTCGCCCGCCGATGGAAGAGTTCCGTCGCCTCTTCGAGATGAAGAAACGCGCCTTCGAGGGCAAGGTCGATGCCGAGAGTCGGCACAAGTACGAGATGGCCAGACGCCTGGGTGAGAAGTTCATCTCCGAGCGAGAGTACGGATTCGGATTAGACTCGGGGGGTGACCCGTGCTGATCCGTAGTCTCCGGGCGGAGGGCTTTCTCAAGTTTCGCAAGATCCGAATCGAGAATTTTCCTCGACGTGGATTGATCGGCATCATCGGGCCCAACGAAAGTGGCAAGTCGACAATAGGCCAACTTTTTCAGTTTGCTCTCTTTGGTACCACTCATCATGTTGTGCGCGGCTCCATCATCGATCTGATTAACTGGGAAGATGATCACTGTGTCGTCGAACTCGATATCGAACATGATGGTCAGAGTTATCGAATCTGGCGAGAGATGGACCGCCTGGGAACATCCTTTGCTCGATTGATGCGGATCTCGAATTCAGGGGGAACGCCAGGGGAGGAGATCGCTTCCGGTATCATCCAGGTGCAAAGAGAAGTGCAGCGGCGATTCCATCTCGGTGCCGGGGAGACACTGCAAGCATTCTATCTCGCCGAGCGTGAGTCAGTGACCAACCCGGAGCAGTTTCGCGCATACCTCGACAAGGTTGCAGGGATTGACGTTTTGCACGGTGCCCGGGGTGATGCCAGCAGTGCGCTCGATTTACTGGAGAAGGATTTCACTTCTGTCCAGGATGAGATTCGCAAAAACGAACTGCACATGTCGCGGCTTCAGCCCAACATCGACAAGATCCCCGACCTCGAGATAGATCTGAGTGATCGCGACAACAAGGTGGAAGAAGCCCGTTCACGGGTGAGGGATCTGCAGCATCAGGTCGAACAGGAACTCACCAAGCGCGATGAAGTGCAGAAGATCCAGCAAGAACTTCGATCTCTGGATTCGATGGAGTCGGGTGAAGCCCTGCGAAAATGCAACGGCCTCATCGGGCTGCTGCAATCGGATCTGATGCCTGAAGCGTTGCGAAATCAAGAATCTGTCAGCGACCCTCTTCGTGACGGACTGGAGAAGCTCGCCAGCGCCTTCAAGATCCGCAGCCTTCTGGCCGCTCGCCTCGAGGAAGCCCGGGAAGCTCTGGAGAAGCGTGTCGAGGGAGGTTCAGAGGGGTCCATCGAAGTGGATCTTCAGCAGCAGAAGATAACCATCGCAGAGCAAGGTTCTTCTCTGACGAAATACAGGGCGTTCGCTCTGATAGTGTTTCTCGTCGGTCTAGGCGCGATCGTTCTGGGGATAGACCACCAGTATCAGTATGGCATCGGCGAGTACATCCCGATTCTCGAAGGGTTCACCGAGGAACCACGCATCGGGTTCCTGGTTGCTGCGGCGGGCGCTGCGTTTTTTGTACTGGCTTGCTGGCTGGCTTCCCGGGCTTCGACTGCAAAACAAGCCGGTCTGGATGCGGATGGCATCGTCTCGCGTCTGCGCATGGAACTGGAAGTTGGAAAGAGTTCCCTCGAGGCGGCGAGGGCTCATCTGGCCCTGGCTTCGGGTGGACTGGATCCTGGTGACGAGATCGGGGAGTGCCAGGTTCCAGCTGTCCAGAACACTCTCGATGTCTTGCGAAAATCACGCCGGGATCTACACGAGGTGATGGGGGACAAGCCTGGTGACTACCTCTCCAGGAGCCTCAAGAAACCGCTCGATCGGGTTCGCACTACCCTCAAGGAGCGGCGCAAGAATTTTGACGATGCCAATGACTCGGTCAAGCGACTGCGCTCGAAGCGTGATCGCGTCCAGAGTGAGATTCGCGAGTATCAGAACCAGGATGGACGTCGTCGCACGCTCGAAGAGTTCTCCAATGGCCTGCGAAAGAAATCGTTGGCGATACGCGAAGAGATGGATATCCACAGACTGCTGGTCGAACTTCTCGATGAGACCGTCGAGTCGGTGCGGATGCGTGCCGGTCCCAGTCTTGGCAAGGGACTTTGCCGTCTGTTGCCGCATCTGACCGGTGGCCGCTACCGCGATGCCCAGGTCACTCCCGAGTTCGAGATCCGCCTCTTCACCGGCGAGAAGAGTGATTTCCTTCAGGCTCATGAGTTGTCGGGGGGGACCCTCCAGGGGCTGTCTTTCGGATTCAGGCTCGCTTTCGCCCAGGCTTTCGTTCGTGCTGTGACAGAGGCACCTCAGTTTTTGTTCCTCGATGAACCTTTCCCTGCGATGGATCGAATGCGAGTCCTGAGTACGCTCCAGGCGTTACCGCGGTTGAGTCAGGAACTTTCCCAGGTGTTCGTCGCTCATCCGGATCTCGACGACGAGGCGAGAAAGAGTTTTGATCTTCTGATCGAAACCGATGTGGGAGTCGATCAGATCGATCTGGATCTGTCCTCTCTGGGGCTGAGCGAGGTTCCCGCACCGAGCAAAGACTCTGCTGCGCTCCACAGCCACGATTCCGCCGCAGTGAAGTCACCCCCGATGGATCCGCCTGCCCATCGCTTCGAGCAAAAATCGAAACCACAACAACCCGCCGCCACTGTTCGACCCCCGTTTGATTCGCCGGTATCGACCGATGATCGCTCGAACTCACCCTCGAAGACGGACTCCCCGGTAGAGGCGGATCCAGTGGTTCCCGGCCCCGAGGTGGTAGAAGTCGAGGAACCACCCGTTACGCCTTGGCCGTCGGCACCAGAATCTCCACCATCTGCCCCTGATGCTGGTTTGCAGGAGGATGCTGATGACTGGACGATTCCGGAAGCATGACCACTTTCCCGGCTACTGGTGCTGGTTCTTTTCTTCCTCGCCGTCGCATCATCGCCGCGGATCTTCACTGTGACGGCAGTGCTCGTCGACTGGAGATGCTGGAGTTCTTGCTGAAGACCTGCCAGCAAGAAGGAGCCGACTGCTGGCTACTGGGAGATCTGTTCGATGTCTGGATCGGTCCAGGGCAATTGTCTCTGGAGGTGACCCGCCGCGAACTGGAAGCCCTGCGCCGGGCGACCGATTCGAATGTCGACGTGGTAGTGATTCCGGGGAACCGCGATTTTCTGCTAGATGATGCTTTCGAACAACAAACAGGTGTTCATGTCGCCGGAGATCATCTGCAACTGGAGACCGGTGGCCAGCGCTGGCATCTTTCTCATGGTGACCTGTTCGGGACCGCCGATACGGGCTATCTCCGGCTGCGCAAGATACTGCGCAGTTCATGGTTCAGATGGCTCGTTGGTCACATGCCAGTTTTTCTTTCACTGCGGTTGGCACGGTTCCTTCGCAGGGGTTCACGTTGGGCGCTCGAGCGCAAGGAACCCGATGTTTTGAAACCGGATCCAGAAGCGATCCGTGAATTGATCGACGCGGGCTACGATCGGGTCGTCTGTGGTCATTTCCACACGGCTCATGAGGAACGTATCGACGGTGACAAGGAAGTTGGTAACTTCACGGTACTCGAACCCTTCGAGACCCGTGGCGCGCATCTATTTGTCGAGGATGGGAAACTTGAAATGCGATACGTGGAGTCTTCTTGAAGAAGTTTTCCACCCCCGAACTCGCCATCATCGTCACCGGTCCCACAGGCGGTGGAAAAGCGAATCTCGCCTCGCAGATGGCCCAACAACTCGACCTTCCTGTACAGGTGATGGATTCGATGAAGGTCTACCGTGGAATGGACATCGGTAGTGCCAAACCATCGGCTGGATCTCGTCAGGGGAATCCCTTCCAGCTCATCGATCTGGTCGACCCGTGGCAGGAGTTCACCGTCTTCGACTGGCTCGAAGCGTTGTCGGATAGCGTCTCGGGAGCGTCATCCTGGCTGATCTCGGGGGGCACCAGTTTCTATCTTCAAGCTCTGAGGGAAGGGATTTTTTCCGGCCCCGGTGCCGATCCCGTCATCCGTCAACGACTCGCCGAAGAGATCGAACAAGGAGGTCTCGACCGGCTCCATCAGCGGCTCGCCGAAGTCGATTCCGAAGCGGCAGAATCGATCCATCCTCATGACCGCAAGCGCATCATCCGTGCTCTCGAGGTGTTCGAGATCTCTCAGGAGCCGATCAGTGTCTGGCACCGCCGCAGGGTGCCCATCCTCGATCCAGATCGAACCCTGTTGCTGGGTGTGTGCCGCGCCCGAGAGAAGATTCATCAACGCATCGAGTCAAGAGTTCTGTCGATGTTCGAAACCGGTTGGGTCGAGGAAGTGAAGACCCTGATGGCAGCACACGATCCGCCCTGGGGTCGTACTGCAGGACAATCCATCGGTTACCAGTTGATCGCAGATGCTCTGCAAGAGCAGCGGGATCCTCGCCAGGAGATCGAGAAGATCCAGGCACAGACTCGTGCCATGGCTCGATCGCAACTGGTCTGGGGCCGCAAACTACCCATCGAGTGGTTCACGCCGCAAGAGCAACCCGAAGCGATGCTGCGAGCTGCAGCTGCCATCGACAGCCTGAAACGTGGAGATCCGTTAGAACCGGATTCGCTACGGCTGGCCAGGCGCGATGAACTTTGAAGTGTGCTGGAAGTCAGCGGTGTCGAAAAAAACAGGCCCGGTCACTGATGGTGCCCGGGCCTGTTTGATATTGTCTCGGCGAAAAAACTAGTACTGTTCGATGGGACGATCGTCGAGATCGAACACGATGCGATCGATATCGGTACGGGCATTACGCAGGTCATCGCCCATCTGACGGAAGACACGCTTCCAGTACAGGCTTGAGGCCACGGTGGTCTTGGGACCCATGGCGCAACCAGACACCGCCAGTACCAGACCCAGACAGAGCATCAGTCCAAGATTTCTTACGGTTCGGCTCCTCGAGTTCGGACGCATTGGTCCCTCCATCAACTTCGTGCTATTGCCCTTCCGGGGCCAGAAGCCCTGGCGGACGGTGGTTTCTTTCCGGCTTTCCAACGGTAGCCAGATGGCCACTGGTGGAAGCAAAAAGGGTAAGTCCCTCCGGTCTCGAAGTCAACGAACCGGGTGTTGACTGGTGGGTCTCTTTGACCCCTGCCCCGGAGAGGGCTACGATCCACTGACTGGAGGGGACCTGGGCGCAGGCGACGACAGCAACGTCGCACAGGAAATCAGGGGGAGCCGTGGCCGAGGATCGGATTCGCGAGATCAAGGTCGAGAAGATCGAGAAGCTGCGCGAACAGGGTCTTCAGCCCTATCCGGAGCGCTGGGAGCGATCCCATACGCTCGAGCAGGCATCCGCTCTCGAGGCCGGCACCACCGCTGTTCGGGTGTGCGGCCGGATCGTCAGCCGGCGCGATTTCGGAAAACTGAGTTTCTTCGATCTTCAGGATCTCAAGGGCCGCATCCAGTGTTCTGTCCAGCGTGATGATCTCGGCAAGGAGTCCTACAAAGCATTCAGCAAGATGGTCGACATCGGTGATTTTGTCGGAGTCGAGGGCGAGATGTATAACACCAAGGTCGGGCAACTGACGGTACGTGCATCTTCCTGGGAGATTCTGGGCAAGACGTTGCGTCCGATGCCGGAGAAGTTTCACGCCATCAATGATCGCGAAATCCTCTACCGCCGACGCTATCTCGATCTCATCTCATCCGATGAATCCCGGCAACGATTCCGTCTGCGCCGCGAGTTCATGCGGGCGATCAGAGATGGTCTCGATGAGGCGGGTTTCGATGAGGTCGAGACACCGGTATTGCAAACCAAGCCCTCCGGCGCTCTGGCGACTCCATTCAAGACCCATCACCGTGCGCTCGATATGCCCGTCTATCTGCGCATCGCTCCCGAGACCTACCTGAAGCGTTGCATCGTGGCGGGCTTCGATCGCGTATACGAGTTTGCGCGCGTATTTCGCAACGAGGGGATGGATCCCTCGCACCTGCAGGACTTCACGATGCTGGAGTACTACGCGGCCTACTGGAACTACATCGACAACATGAACTTCACCGAGAAGTTGCTCCAGCAGGCCATCGAGCAGTGCACAGGATCGCTCCAGGTGCCCCATGGTGCCGGTGAGATCGATTTTTCCGGCTCGTGGCCGCGGCGCCCGATGGCCGATTTGATCCAGCAGTACTCCTCCATCGACATCTCGGCCAATACCGATGTCGATCAATTACGTGGCGCGCTCAGTAAGGCCAAGATCGAGTTCGATGGCGCTGAAAAGATGGGTCGAGGGGCGCTCATCGATGAACTGTACAAGAGGACGGTGCGGCCGCGCATCAGCCAGCCGACCTTCGTCACCAGCCATCCGGTCGATCTGTCACCGCTGGCGCGGCGCAATGACGACGATCCGCACATCTCCGACCGATTCCAGCTGGTCATCCATGGCTGGGAAGTGATCAACGCCTACTCCGAACTGGTCGATCCCATCGACCAGCGGGTGCGGCTCGAGGTCCAGGCACAACTCAATGCCGACGGAGATGACGAGGCGATGATGATGGACGAGGACTATCTCCTCGCCATGGAGCACGGCATGCCGCCGATGTCTGGCTGGGGAATGGGAGTCGACAGGATCGTGGCACTGTTGAGTGGTGCCGAAAATCTGCGCGACGTGGTGCTGTTTCCGCTGATGAAGCCGGATGAGGGTACGTCGGTCGAGGATGCCATCCGCGAGATGGGCAAAGAAACTCCCGCCATCGAGGGGGCTGACTCCTGAGAGTGTGCTTCGAGATGGTGCTAGGTGGCGAAGGGATCCCAGCCGGGCTGTTTTGTTGTTTCTTTTCGATCACCGATCCAGACCTCGACCTCATCGGTAGCCTCCGGGGTCAAACTTCCGATCTCGTGGATGGGGGTATCTGTCCGGGCGGCGACCTGCTCGAGGATTTCACGAGCGCTGGCGGGGATCGCCAGCAGTAACTCGTAATCCTCACCTCCGCCGAGCACCTGCTCGGGAAGGGGTGATCCAGTGGTTTCGATGAGCGCCCCGATATCGATGCGTCCGGAGCAGTGATTGGCGGCACAGAGCCGTTTCAAATCGACCAATAACCCATCACTGATGTCGATCACCGCCGGCTGCCGCTGCTGGGAAGCGTCCGCCAGGGCCTTGGAGAGGGCCGCGGCAAACAGCAGCCGTGGTTGCGGCGAGGTCCAGCGATCCTGTCCCTCGAAGTTTTCCCCTCGAGCGATCCGCTCGCGAGCCTGTGCCGCCTGGCCCGGGTTTCCCGTCACCACCAGCAGGTCACCGGCAACAGCTCCGCTGCGGCGCCACTGTTGATCGGGCGCCACTCTACCGATGCAGGTGCAATGCAGTGCCAGCGCGCCGGAACTCTTGACCACGTTGCCTCCCAGTAACTGCAAGTCGAGTTCCACGCATTCTGCATCGATGCTTTGCCAGAACATCTCACCGACTCGCCCGGGCAGTTCGGCGGTTTCGATGGAGAGCAGGAAGCCAAGTGGACGAGCTCCCATCGCCGACAGATCACTGACGCTGCTTCGTAGCAGACGCCTCGCCAGTCCCGCGTCATCGAGCCAGTTGCCGAAGAAGTGTTGCCCTTCGATCAACGCATCGACGCTGACGACAAAACAGTCATCGCCCAGGGGGGGTAGCAGTGCCGCATCGTCACCGGGTCCGAGAAAATTCGCCGGGGCGTCCCTGGCTGTGCGTGCCAGCACGAAGGTCTCGATCCAATCGGTTTCCCTCAAGGAGTCTCCTCCTCCCCGAGCCCGCCCGGGACCGGATCGGGAAACTCCTCGAGCAACAACTGGTCGATCTCGCCCTGGACGTCGCGAAGAGCTTCATCGGAGAGGATTCCTTCTCGATAGGCATCTTCGACCGCGATTCGTTGACGATGGAGCAACCGGATCACCACATCGCGGATCTGTTCGGCCGCGAATTCAGGGTGATCTTCCAGCACCTGTCTGAGGTTGTCGTGGATCGAATCGCGGGTGTGGAGCAGTCGATTGCGCAATGATTCGATTCGTGCCGGGTCCACCTCGGTCGAGGCGGCCGCATCGCCCAGTTCCTCGATGGCGGTCTCGACCGCGATGGCTCGCGCCTGGTGTCGTTCCCAGCGACGCCTGGCTTCTCGCGGGCGGACGATCTTGAGCCGGATCAACAGCGGTTTCAGCGTCGTTCCCTGGATCAGCATCGACAGCATCACGACGCCGGCGACGATCGCCTGCATACGCGGGGCACTGTCGCTGAGAAACTCCATCTCGCCGATACCGAGCGCCAGCGCCACTGGCACCGTTCCCTTGAGGCCTCCCCAGTGGATGACATGGAGCCAGGAACGTGGATAGGAGTCGCGGATCGCCCGGTCGGTGCCGCCGATGGCGTAGGTCATCAGCGCCCGAGCGGCGATGGTGGCGATCCACACCAGCACCACCAGATCGAAGTTCTGCATCACCAGCACCGGATCGACCGCGAAACCAAGAGCGATGAAAGCGAGCGAGTTGGCGATGAAGACGATCACCTCCCAGGTCAGGCCCAGACTCAAGATGGCGGTGGGGGTCATCGATGTGTGGCGGCCGACATTGCCGACCATCAATCCGGCAAAGACGACCGCGATGACTCCGGAGGCGTGGAAGCGTTCGGCCAGCATGTAGGAGCCGTAGGCGAGCAGGATCGACAGCAACACCTCGACCAGATGCTCCTCGATCCTCTCGATGAGCCAGTTGACCAGTGTGCCGAGCGACAGGCCGACCAGGGCGCCGACTCCGATCATGTAGCAGAAGGTCAGCAGCCCCGATCCGACCGAGATGCCATCCCAGCCATCAGAGAGTCCCCTCAACAACAGGATGTAGATCACCACCACCAGACCATCGTTGAACAGCGATTCGCCCTCGACGATGGTGGCCAGGCGTTTCTCGACGCCCTGCTCGCGGAAGATCGCCAGCACACTGACCGGATCGGTCGGGCTGACCATCGCTCCCAGCAACAACGATAGATCCCACGACCAGCCGGTCAGTGAGCGGATCGCCGCCGAGGTGATGAGGATGCAGCCGAAGGTCCCCAGCAGCGCCATCGTCGAGATGATGCCGCTATTTTCGCGTAGTTTGTTGAAGGGTGTATTCATGGCGCCATCGAAGAGCAACGGCGGCAGCAAGATGAGCAGGATGAATTCCTGGGTCAGTTCGAAATGACCCTCGCCACTCGGCAGTGCTCCCTGGTGACGCAGAAAGCCAATGATGGTACCGGCAACGACCAGTCCGACGGTATACGGGATCCTCAGTCGGCGTGTGATGAGTGCCACCACCATCGCGCCCAGTAACATCAGCAGCAGATCATCGAGCACGGGCAGGTTCGGCATCTGCAGCGCCAGCATCGGCAACCGGTCCATCCGTACTCCTTCCGGGAAGAGGGTGCCCTTTGGCGACGGTGTGGGCAAGGATCCTTGCCCCAATGATCCGGATACGATTTGATGCGCGGGCAAGGGAGGCGCGATTTGGCGCGAGATCGGCAAAGGGTCAGATCCGGCACAAGTGATTGCACAGCGATGATCCGGGTTTTCTCCCTGGGTCTGCTGGTGTTTCTGGGCTGTGACGGGCTAACCCCATCGATATCCCCTCAGGCGACCTTCACCTCGAGGCTGCTGCTGGCCGGGCTTGCCAGTGACGATCCATGGGCAGAGGCTCACCTGCTGCTGGCTTTTCCCGAGGACAGTCGGTTGAACGAGGTTCGTGCGCGCTGGAGTGTACGGATCGAGGATCTGGACAGTTCGATCCCGCTTCACGGTGAGCACGGAGAGCGGGGTGAGCAACACCCACACCTGATGTTGCGGACCGCTGCGTGGGTGCTTCCCTCGAGCCACTCACGGCTGGTGGAACGTCTCCAGAGGGCTCTCGCGAGCACCAGGTCTCCCTCGCACTGGCAGCAGATCAACGATCTCGCCTGGCTAGTGGAGGCAGCGGCGGTGTTGAAACTGCCTGCAACCACAGCCACCGCCGATGCAGATCTCCAAACGCTGGCCGGCACCTTGCTCGATGCGCTGGAGCGATCCGATCAGCTGGTGCAACGCTGTCTCGATGATGGGGTCGAGCGACCCGATGGGTCGGCGGATCCCTCTCAGTCGGGCACCTGGGCCTACACCTGTGGTGGTTTCCACCTGCTGTCGGCGTTGGTGGAGTCGGTCGAGGCGGGGTATCTGATCGGGCCAAATCGGCAGCGGGTGGTCGATCGCTTACGACTGCTGGCGCGCCGGATCCCGTGGGAGTTACAGTTTCGAGTTGCGGAGGAACAAAGAGCGGTGTCTGCGGGAGTTTCTCCGCGACGGGCGGCTCGACATGCGGTTCTGGCGCGGATGAAGCTGGCCGGGCATGGTCTCGATGTGCTGGGGCGCTCGCGCATGGTTGGGGTACTGACCCGGGAGCAAGCTGCCGAAGCGGCTCAAAGCTGTCTCAACGCCTCGAAGCAGCTCATCGCTCGTTTCCTCGAGGAGGTGGATCCGCACGGGCAGTTGTTGTCGCAGCAGACCGAGGCCATCGATCCGCTGACGTGGGAACGAGCTTTTGGCGATGGCTGCCACCTTTTAAGGGGGTTGGCGGTGTGGTATTCGATCTCCCAGAAGTGACGGTAATGGCCAGTAGAGAGGAACCCATCGTGGTCGGATCGAAAAGAATCTCGCAGATCGGCACCTACGCCATGGCTGCGGTGAGAGAGCGAACAGAGGCGTTACGTGCCAAGGGTCTGTCACCGGTCGATTTTGGTATGGGAGATCCTTCGGCGCCGACCCCCGAGTTCATTCGCCGCGCCTGCGCCGAAGGCATCGAACGCCACGCAGGCAGCGGCTATCCACCCTTCGCCGGCAGCCTTCCTTTTCGTCAGGCGGTGAGCGATTGGGTGCAGCGGAGATTCAGCGTCACCCTCGATGCCGACAGCGAGATCGTCTCGTCGGTCGGTTCCAAGGAGTCGATCTTCCATCTGCCGGAGGCTCTCATCGATCCCGACGATGTGGTGATCTGTCCCGATCCTGGTTATCCACCCTATGCCACTGGCACTCTGTTCGCCGAGGGACAGCCGCATTACGCACCGATCCATGGCGGTACCGATTTCCTGCCCGATCTCGATGCGATCCCCGATCAGATCGCCGAACGAGCACGCATCTTCTGGCTCACTACCCCGTCGAGTCCGTCCGGTCGAGTGGCACCGCCCGAGTATCTGAAACGCTGGGTCGAGTGGTGTCGACAGCGCAACATCGTCGCCTGCAGCGACGAGGCCTACTCGGAGATCTACTTCGATGAGCCGCCGCATACCGCTCTCGAGCAGGGCAAGGACGGGGTGCTGGTCTTCAACTCGCTGTCGAAGCGCTCGGCGATGACCGGCTACCGGGTCGGCTGGGTGGCGGGCGATCCGCAATTGATCGCTCCCTACCGGAAACTGAAGGCCAACATCGACACCGGCACGCCGTGGTTCATCCAGGAGGCGGCGATCGCCGCTTATTCCGATGAGGAGCATGTCGCCCAGATGCGCGAGGGCTACCGCAGACGCCGCGATCTGTTTGTCAGTGCCTTCGAGAGTGCGGGTCTGCCTCGTAGTGAGCCGGAGGCGAGCCTGTACGTGTGGCAGCGCGCCCCGGAGGGGGTGACCAGCACCGAACTGGCCGAGGCGCTGCTCGATGAGAAGATTTTGGCGGTGACGATCCCGTCGGCCGCCCTGCTCGGCGATCCATCGCAGCATGGTCCCGAGCAGCAGTACGTGCGGCTATCGATGGTCGCGACCTGGCCCGAGAGTGAGCAGATCGCTGCGGCCATCGCCGAGCATCTACGCCTCGGCTAGGCGCCGCCGCCTTCTCGCTCGAGCATCTTGGTGGCGGCGCGCAGCACCTCGGCGTCGGCCACATCCTGCAACGCTTCGAGCAGGCTCGATAACGTCGCCTGGGTATGCCCGGTGCGCAGGGCTCCTCGTAGATGCGAATGTAACGGTCGCAGTCGTCCCTGGCCGATGAGTGAGGCGACCGCCAGCGCCTCGATGGTGGCACTGGAAAACCACGACGATTCCATCACGGTGCCGTAGGCGAAGTCGATGATCCAGCGCTCCAGGTCTGGATGTCGATCCTGCAGCGAGGCGCGAACCTTGGCTTCACCTTCGCCGTAGACCTGGGCGAAGAAGCTATCTTCGTGCTCCTGAGCGGCAAGTCGGGAAGCGCCATCGGGGTGTTGCTCACGTAGCCAGCCGAGCGCTTCCACCGCCGCCGGGAAGCCGCTGTAGGGGATCGATTGCAGAATCGTCTCCTCGACTTCCGCCAAATCGCAGCGTTCGAGTACCTTCTCCAGCGCGCTACGAGGATCGAGTCGCTCGGGGGCAGCCAGTGCGAATGACAGTCGGCAGCAAGGGAGGATCTCCATGGCCCGAGAGTAGAGAGATGGTTGCCTCGCATCCAGCGGTGCATCGAATACGCAGCAGCAGTCGGTCAGCGTCACGCTGGACTTCCCACGCATCGGGGGTCAAGATCGAGATCGGGTCGAACCGCGCCCATCAACAGCTGAAATCCGGAGGAGTCACCGATGTCCAGACTGCTACTGTTGCTGCCGCTGCTTGTCGTCGCCTGTAATTCGACAACGGCCCGGATGGATCAGGATTCCTCAGCGCCGGTCCGGGCTTCGCTTCCACACGCAGAGGCGCAGCAGTTGATCTTCTTCGGCGTGCTCGAGGGGCTCTACCGCGACGGGGTCGATACCGAGGTCGCCAGCGCCATCTGCGTGATCGAGGAGCCGGCCGGCATTCCGCATAACTTCGTCTACGCCTGTCCCATCTGTACTCCGGCACTCGACGCGTTTCGTCTCTATGCCGCCCGTCCCGGCTTCTATCGTGACAAGACGGGGCGCGATACCTTCGGTTCCGGACTCGATCCTGCCGTGCGCGAGCGCCTTCTGGCCGATGACCCCGGCCAGCGGCGCAAGGCGCTCCAGGATCTGATCGAGCAATGGGTCGATGCGAGGGTCGCCACCTCTGGATTCGATGAGGACAAACGAGAGGCTCTTTCGATGGCCTTCAAGGAGATGAGGAAAGAGGGCATGGGGCAGTTGCACCAGTTCCAATCGGAGCAGGGCCCGGACATCTATCTCGACTTCTACCGCGACTGGGAGACCTGTCCCAGTTGCGACGGGGCCAACGACGCCGGAGAGTGAGCAGCCGTAGGGTTGAACATCATCGAGAGGGAAACGATGGCGAAACAGCGTAACGATGTACGGATTGCCTTCATCAACCAGAAGGGTGGTGTCGGCAAGACGACGCTTGCGCTCAACTGCGCCGCCGGCTGGGCGCGCCTCGGTTTTCGCGTGTTGCTGATCGATCTCGATCCGCAGGCGCATCTAACACTGTCGCTCTCGACGACTCTGGGTGACACCAGTCTCGAACGCATCGAGGAACACACCATCGAGATGGCGCTTCGTCGCGAGAAGCCGCTGACCGAATGCATCTTCGATGTTCCGACCGAGGGTTTTTCGCTGGTGCCATCGCATATCGATCTGTCCTTTGCCGAGGGCGAACTGGCTCAGGAGTTGGGTCGAGAACTGCTGCTGCGCGATGCACTCGAGTCGCTCGAGACCGACCGCTTCGATCTGGTGTTGCTCGATTGTCCGCCATCGCTGGGACTGCTGTCGCTCAATGCACTGGCGGCCGCCGATGAGGTGGTGGTGCCGGTGCAGGCGCAATACCTGGCGCTGCAGGGGATGGCCCAGTTGATTCGCATCATAGAGTTGGTCCAGCAGCGGCTTCACCCGCAGTTGCGCTGGAATGCGGTGGTGCCGACGATGGTCGATTCGCGCACCAATCTGTCGCGCGAGGTGGTCGAACAACTGCGCAAGCACTTTCCCAGCCAGGTCACCAGTTGCGTCATCCCTTCGCGGGTCAAGGTCGCTGAAGCGCCGTCCCATGGCAGTTCCATCTTTGGCTACGATCCGGGTGGGCTGGCCGCCGGCGAGATCGAGGATCTGTGCCAGGAACTCAACGAGCGCCTGTCGCTCGAGATCCCGCTGCCAGACCGCACCAGTTAGCCCTTCAGTTTGTGGTCCTCAGTGCCGATGTATGGGGGAGAACCTCCCGATTTTGCGGAGGTATTGTTCAGTCAGGAGGCACCGTGGCGAGACCCTTGAGTCAAGACCAAGTTGATTTCTTGCATGCCATCGAGCAGTACAAGAAGAACAACGACAAACTGTTCCTTTCGTGGACGGAAGTGCTGAGCGTCGTCAAATCTCTGGGATACACCCGGACCGTGGCCAAACGCAACTCGAGTGCGAGCACTGCCACCGCCAAGCCGACCGTCAACTCGACCGCCAAAACCCCCACCAAGAAGGCCAGCAGCACCACCAAGGCTAAGGCCAAGACCACCAGGACCAAGACGACGGCCACGACAAAGGTCACGTCCTAGTCCGTTCACCCCTGCACCCCGTGCCGGGAAGGACCGTCGGGAGAGTCCCCGACTGGTCCTTCCCGGCTGTTCCCATCTGGGCCTCCAGTGGGGTCTAAGCGACCAAACAAGGCAATTATCGGTAAGTCCTGTCCCCTGAAGGGGAAAGGGAGTATCTGGCGTTGCAGGCCGTGTCAGTAAGTGCTAATCTCGAATGTCACAACTCCAGTGGCCACCACGGTCTAGGAACGATTCCTGGATTTGCATAGAGGTGGCGGGTGTGCAGAGCGGAAGGAGAGCGCTCCATGATTACGATCACCAAGCGCGATCTCGTACAGCGGATTTCCGAGGATACCGGCGTCCAGCAGCAGAAGGCCAAGGAAGTGATCCAGGGCTTTCTCGATCAGATCATCCAGGAACTGGCGACTGGCAATCGCCTCGAGTTCCGTGATTTCGGCGTCTTCGAACCGAAGGCGAAAGCTCCACGTACCGCCCGCAACCCACGCACCGGCGAACGCATCCAGGTGCCGGAGAAGGTCACCGTCAAATTCAAGGCGGGCCGCATGATGAAGCAAAAGATGCAGCCTGCTGCCAAGGCGCCCAGTCCTGAGCCGAGCGCGCCGGCACCGACCAGTACCGCACCCGGTAATCCAGCACCTGGCAATCCAGCACCCGGTAATCCGGCTCCCAGTAACCCGCCACCGAGTTCGTCCGGGCCGGAGAATCCGAATCCGCCGGGATTCTAGGTGACGCCAGGGTCCGAATCTGGATCTTCGACCCCTTCCGCGCCGCAACCGCCGTGGCGTATCTCACTCTCATCTCCATCCATCGACAGTGATGACATCGCTGCCGTCCTGGCGGTGCTGGAAACGGCTCGCCTCGCCTCCGGCCCCGCTACCGAGCAACTCGAATCGCTCGCCAGCGAGACTTTGGATCGCCCATCGGTGCTGTGCAGTAGTGGCACCGCCGGCTTGATGCTGGCGTTGCGTGCTCTCGGTGTCACCGGTGGCGAGGTGATCACGCCGGCACTCGGTTTCATCGCCACCGCCCATGCCATCCGTGCGGTGGGGGCCACGCCTCGCTTTTGCGATGTCGATCGGAACACTCTCTGCGTCGGCGTCGAGCAACTGGATGCCGCCTGGAGTCCCGAGGTCAGCGCCGTACTGCCGGTCGATCTGCTCGGGGTTGCTGTACCCATCGAAGAGATCATGGCGCTGGCACATGGACGAGACGTCCCCGTCATCGAAGATGCGTGCGAGGCGCTCGGCTCATCGGCCGGAGGGATTCTTTGCGGAACCGGTGCCGATGCGGGCGTGTTCGGTTTCTACCCCAACAAGATCATCACGATGGGAGAAGGCGGCCTGGTCGCCTGTCGCGACGATAAACTGGCACAGAAGGTGCGCCAACTGGCCAACCAGGGCCGCACCGGTGCTGGCTTCTCCTTCGAAGGCGAGGGCTACAACTTCCGCATCACCGAGATGCAGGCGGCCCTGGGAGCCAGCCAGTGGCAGCGCCTCGAGCAGTTCATCGCGGCACGTCAGCAGGTGGCCGGTCGCTACCAGCAAGGTCTCGCTGCCATCCCCGGTATCTGCGCTGCTCCTCATCGAAACAACGCCGAGGATCAACGCAGTTGGTTCGCCTTCGTCGTGTTGCTCGAAGACCCCACCTGGCGCGCTGCGCTGAGGGAATCCCTGACCCGGGCCGGCATAGAAACAGGTCTCTACTTCCCGTCGATCACCGATTTCAGCCCCTACGACCAGGCCCCCAGCGCGCCACTGCCGGTGACGCACGAGGTCTCGCCGCGGATGCTCGCCTTGCCGTTCCATTCCGCCCTGGGCCTCGATCAGGTCGATGAGGTGGTCGGAGTGATCGATGAGGCGCTCGCTGAGATCCGTTAAGGCGACAAGTTTTCGGGCTGCTCTTGTCCCGCAGCGAGGAAACCGCCATCCTGCTCCCAGGGGCAGGGGGGCAGTGGGTCCTTAGCTCAGCTGGTTAGAGCGACGGACTCATAATCCGTTGGTCGCAGGTTCGAGTCCTGCAGGACCCACACTTTTTACGCCACCATTTCAGGGTGCGGACATCCTCCGTCGACCGCA
>DCAA01000019.1:59062-60250 GCA_002311345.1 Planctomycetes bacterium UBA1146
ACCGCACAGCGATCCTGCAGGACCGACACTTTTATCTCCCTCTCCACCCGGGTGCCAGATGGCCCCGATAGGGCTCCAGGCGCCACTAGCAGCACCACAGACCTATTTTGGAATTTCCTGTCCGGCCCCCCCTGGGAAGCGGATCTCTCTATAGCGGGCATGAGCCTGCTGGGTCGCCGGGACCGCCCCCGGAGTAAGAATGTTGGAAAGGTGGGAAATCATGACCTCGAATACAATGGTGAAACGCTTTGGTGTAGCTGGCCTGATTTTCTTCACGGTCAAGGGCCTATTGTGGTTAGTGGTGCCCGGCATGCTGGTGTATTTCGGCAGTTGAGGCCGATCGCCGCTTGATACTGGCCGCTCCTTAGAGAACGGCTCTCCTCGCCCCCCACACCCGGAATTTCCGGGAGTAGGGGGCGCGGCCAATTAACGGCTGCAGCTGCTCTGCCTGTGCTCTATCGACCAATTTGTCCGATCACCACTGTCGACAAAACTGCCAGATCAAACCGCCAGCAAATTCCCTGTCCGGGGATCGATTGGATCCTGATAGATGGGTAGCAGACAGCTGCTAAGACGAAGGGAGTTCAGCATGACAGACGCGATAAAGAACAACACCAGCGACCAGCACAATGAGGTCAAGGCCGTCAACGACGAGCAAGAAATCACCTTCGCCAAGAGACTGCGGGCCGGGACCGCTCAGGCACACCGCTTCGCCGAATCGACCAACTTCGTCAAGGGTCTCTTGAAGGGCATGATGAGCTTCGCCAGCTTCGCCAACATGCAAGCCGGCATGTACCTCGTCTACGAGGCCCTCGAGACCGAACTCGAGCGCCACAAGGACCACCCTCTGGTCGGCAGTGTCTACTTCCCCGAGCTGAGCCGTATGGCCTCGCTCGAACAGGACCTCGAGTTCCTCTACGGTGAGGACTGGAAGAGCAAGATCCGCAGCACACCGGCTCGCCAGGAGTACGTCGAGCGCATCCACTGGTTGGGCGACAACGACCCCGGCCTGCTCGTGGCTCACAGCTACACGCGTTACCTCGGAGACCTCTCCGGCGGTCAGGTGATCTCCAAGATCGCCCGTCGCTCGTTGGGTCTGGAGAACCGCGACGGCCTGCGCTTCTTCGATTTCGATGAGATCGATGACTCCAAGACCTTCAAGAACGAATATCGCAATCGCCTCAACCA
>DCAA01000019.1:60357-61428 GCA_002311345.1 Planctomycetes bacterium UBA1146
TTCGCCCTCAACCAGCGCCTGTTCGAGGAGCTCGAGGGCAGTTGGATTCGGACACTGGCGAACCTCCTCCCATTCGGTTTTAATCGGCGAGTAGGGGCCTAGGCCCGCAGGCCAAAGAGATCGGCCAGGCGAGTTATTCCAGCACAGTCAGACCAGGAGAGTTCATCGATGGACATTGTCAGCTTGGGTGGAGAGACCGCCGCGCTGGATGCCGACCACGGCTTTGATGCCGAGACCTTCAAGGAATTCATCTCCTTCGATGTCGGTGACGGCGATCCGATCTATTACCACAGCGTCGGCAAACTCTATCGCCAGCCCGGTGGTGAGATCATCGCCGGCGTCGAGGCGCTGGTGAGCAACCGGCTGGTCAAGATGGAAGGAAACAAGGCGGAGGCGATCTGCCGCACCCTGGTGATCTACCGCGACCACGACACCGGCGAGGTGCTGCAGCAGGAGGATGGCAGCCACATCATCCGCGAATACCCCTACATCGTCGCTCGCTTCGAATTGAAGGACAAGCGCCTGGTGATTCACACCGAGGGCCTCAGTGGACCGCACCAGAAGGGCCACTACGGCCTCGCCAGGGTCAGCAACGACAAGGTCTTCGCCCAGCGCTGCGGCGCCACGACCTTCTTCTACTGGACCCTCTACGGCGAGGTCGAGACCCCCATCGGCAAGGTCTGGTTCAACGAGGCCTACAACGGCTCGACCGCACCCGATGTGCCGGATGTGATGGTGATGAATCGCTACGGCACGCTGCCGGCGTTTGCCGGCATGGGCGATGGGTTCATGCAGACCACCGCGGCACGCATCGACTCCTACGAGCAACTGCCCGAGCACCTGCGCGAGTATGTCGCAAAATACGCGCCCTCGCACTGCGCGCCGCCGGTCGATGATGCGGAGATCGAAACTCTCAAGGAGAAGTACCTCGGCGACCATCCGCCCGAGGCACCGAAGTCAGCCGCCCCCGACAAACTGAGCAACGAGCAGATTGCCGAGGTGGTGGGCGGATACTTCTCGTGCCTGCGCAACATGGAGGTCGACGCGTTGCTCGAGTTGTTCAGCGAAGAC
>DCAA01000025.1:0-2981 GCA_002311345.1 Planctomycetes bacterium UBA1146
TGCGCAAGTTTCCCGCCCTGCCCGTAAACCGGGCACAAGCGATAACATTGCGCCAGGGGGCCTTTTCCGCCAGGGAAAGGCCCCCTGTTCTTTATTTCATGCCCTCCACAGCGCTCATCTCGCGCTCTGCCATTCTCATGACTAGTATAGAGTCAGTATCATCGAGGAAGTCGAGGAAACGAATGCGTAAGTTGTTCTTGATCACAACCATTCTCGCTTTTTCCGCCACTGGCCTGTGGGCGCAAGGCGGAGACGAGTGTGACGTTGCAGATGTGGTTACCATCTCCGGTTTCGGGACCTACATCATTCCGATGGATAACACCACTGCGACAACGGGAGTCGATCCGCTCCCGGTGATTCCCTGTGCTGTCATGGGTGGTTTCTGGTCCGACATCTGGTTCGCTTTCGTTCCTGATGCAGACGGAGCGATCACGGCAACCACCTGCGATGCAGCAGGCTGGGATACTGACATGGCCCTTTACGATGGCACCGGAGGATGCGGAGCTCTTCTCGAGTTGGCCTGCAACGGAGACGCCATCACCAATCCTGGTCCCTGCCAGGCCTTCTACTCCGAATTCGATGCGCCTACTGCGGTCACCGGAGGAAACACTTACTACCTTCGGATCGGTGGTTGGACTGCTGCTTCCATCGGAACCGGCAACCTGACTCTCGATTTCATCGCCCTGGGAGCTGAAGTCTGCGATGACGGCGCCGATAACGATGCCGATGGCCTCATCGACTGCGCCGATCCTGACTGCATCGGGGTCGGTCTTTGTGGACCCGAAATTTGCGACGATGGATTCGATAACGATGGAGACGGTCTCCTCGACTGTTTTGACCCCGATTGCTTCGGAACCCCGGCGTGCCCCGCTGCCGGTAACGATGAATGCGTTGGTGCCGTAGACATCCCGATCGCGGGAGCGGGTACCTATACTGCTCTCATGGATTCAACGAGCGCCAGTCTCGGTGCAGATCCGCTGCCAGGCATTGCCTGCGCTGTCATGGGTCAGTTCGAAAACGATATATGGTTCAGTTTCGTCCCGGACCAGGACATGGTCGCAGAGATTCACACCTGTGATGCGACCAGTTGGGACACTGACCTGTTGGTCTATGAAGATTCCGCCAACGATTGCACTGCGATGATAGAGATCGCCTGTAATGGAGATGCCGGGATCCTCACCGGATGCCAGGCCTTTTACAGCCACGTCCAGCTCGTAGGTGTCACTGCAGGAGTAAACTACAAGATCCGTGTGGGTTCCTTCTCAGCGGGTGCTTCCGGAGTAGGACAACTCACGATCAACCTTGTAGTAGTCGGTCCGGAGATCTGCGACGACGGTATCGACAACGATCTCGATGGTCTCATCGATTGCTTCGATCCTGACTGCAATGGGTCTCCTAATTGTTTCGAGGGTGACAGTGTGACTTGCAGCGATGGTATCGACAACGACGGAGATGGAACCATCGACTGTTTTGATCCCGATTGCTTCACTTTCCCACCTTGTGGCCCAGAGATCTGCGACGATGGTATCGACAACGATGGCGATGGTGGCCTCGATTGCCAGGACGCTGATTGCTGCTTCGATCCGAGTTGCGTCGTTAATGCTGGAGATGAGTGCTGCTTGCCTATCGAGGTTTTCGACGGTATCAATGCCATTGACCAAACCACCTTCACCACCAGTCTCGTTCCTTCCGATATCACACTCTGCCCTACGGCCGTCTTCGGTCAAAACAACCTCGATGGCTGGTATTCCTATACAGCCACTGTGGATGCGACATACTGGATTCACACCTGTGACCTGGCTGGATGGGACACCGATCTGCTCGTTTACGATGGAACGGACTGCGACAACCTGATTCCGATCGCCTGCAACGGAGATTCCAATTTTTTCCCCGCCGGCACATGCCAGATTTTCTACTCCTTTGTAGAAGTCACTCTGACCGCCGGGACTACATACCTCATACGAGTCGGTTCCTTTGGTACGCTCACCGGTACCGGAACTCTGAACATCGTGTCGCTACTGTGTCCTCCGATGGTTGGACTCGGTTCCTCCAGTGATTGTACAACCGGGGATGTGACCCTGAACTGGACCGGCAACGCCTACGACTCCATCGAGATTCTGAGAGACTCGGTATTGATCGACACCGTCGGTGGCGGCGATACCACCTACACCGATCCGGGTCTGGCTGCTGGCAACTACACCTATCAGGTACAGGGTATCTGCGCTGGCAACATCGGCGGTGCCGAAATCGTAGTGGCGAACGTCGCCGCTTACGGTGGTGAAACGGACGTCATCTTCGCCGTCGAACTACCCGACCAGATCGACAGTGTCGCGGCACTTCAGGCCGCGCTTGATGCCAACGGCATCGGATACGTCACCACCGCTCTGGGGCCAGCGGCATGGGGCTGCCTCGGCAGTGGAACCATCGTCCGCGCCTGGATGATGACCGGTACCTGGCCCAACGATTACCGTATTACCGATGCAGACGGCACGGCCCTCGCTACGGCGGTCGAGAACGGAGTCGCGGTTTACTTCGAAGCGGGTGACCACTGGGGATTCGTCCACCTCATCACTCCATACGACGACTACGACGGAGTCAATCAAGGTGCGGTAGTCGATGGGGATGACAGTTTCCTGTCGATGAACGGTGCCGATAGCGGTTTCGGACTCGACACCTCTGACCTGAGCGGAACCGCCTATAACCAGGCCAACGCAGGCAGTGACTACACCGACCAGATCAACCCTCTTGCCGGAGCCGCAGGACCCAACGCCGCACAGATCTGGACCGATGCGGTTCAGGGTTACGGTACCGGGATCTTCTACGCCACCGATGCTCCGTTTGGCAACACCATCTCCCAGTCGTGGGAGTTTGGTGGATTCGGTGGAGATCAGGTTGATCTGGCCGCCCGATACATCGCAGCTCTTGGCGGTGGCGGCCCGGTAGGTCCGCTCTTTGGGCGCGGAGACTGTAACGCCGACGGT
>DCAA01000025.1:3140-5550 GCA_002311345.1 Planctomycetes bacterium UBA1146
CGCCAGGGAAAGGCCCCCTGTTCTATAGTTCATACTCTCCACGGCACCCACCTCGCGCTCTGCCATTCTCATGACTAGTATAGAGTCAGTATCATCGAGGGAGTCGATCTCATATCGAGGTTCACTCTCCCGATGCTTGGGCTCGAGAATAGAAAATCACTGCGGGTTGCGGCTCCCGGATTCACACCGACAGGGGTGCTCCTGTGGTGTGCCTGCTGGCAACTCGATGAACAAACGGGAAGTCGAGGAAACGAATGCGTAAGTTGTTCTTGATCACAACCATTCTCGCTTTTTCCGCCACTGGCCTGTGGGCGCAAGGCGGAGACGAGTGTGACGTTGCAGATGTGGTTACCATCTCCGGTTTCGGGACCTACATCATTCCGATGGATAACACCACTGCGACAACGGGAGTCGATCCGCTCCCGGTGATTCCCTGTGCTGTCATGGGTGGTTTCTGGTCCGACATCTGGTTCGCTTTCGTTCCTGATGCAGACGGGGCGATCACGGCAACCACCTGCGATGCAGCAGGCTGGGATACTGACATGGCCCTTTACGATGGCACCGGAGGATGCGGAACCCTTGTTGAAATCGCCTGCGACGGAGATGCTCCCGCCCCCTTCCCCCCGTGCCAGAACTTCTACTCCTGGTTCCCCAATCCGATAGCGGTAACCGGAGGAAACACTTACTACCTTCGGATCGGTGGTTGGTCTGCTACTTCCATCGGAACCGGCAACCTGACTCTCGATTTCATCGCCCTGGGAGCTGAAATCTGCGATGACGGTGCCGATAACGATGCCGATGGCCTCATCGACTGCGCCGATCCTGACTGCATCGGGGTCGGTCTCTGTGGACCCGAGATTTGCGACGACGGATTCGACAACGATGGGGACGGTCTCATCGACTGTTTCGACATACTCGACTGCCAGGGAACCCCAGCGTGCCCCGCTGCGACCAACGATGAGTGCGTCGATGCCGTCGACATCCCCATCGCGGGAGCCGGTATCTACACCGCTTTCATGGATTCAACGAGCGCCACTCTCGGTGCTGATCCGCTCCCAGGCATTGCCTGCGCTGTCATGGGTCAGTTCGAAAACGATATATGGTTCAGTTTCGTCCCGGACCAGGACATGGTCGCAGAGATTCACACCTGTGATCCGCTCGCTTGGGACACCGACCTGTTGGTCTACGAGGATCCTACCAACGATTGCAGCGCGATGACCGAACTCGCCTGTAACGGAGATGCCAGTGTTCTCCCCGGATGCCAGGGCTTCTACAGCCACATCCAGTTCTTGAGTGTCAGCGCCGGAGTGACTTACAGGATCCGTGTCGGCTCGTATGGGCTTGGAACCGGCGGAGGTGTCGGAACCCTCACCGTCAACATGCAGATTGCCACTCCGGAGATCTGTGACGATGGCATCGATAACGACGTCGATGGAGCCATCGATTGTCTCGACTCGGATTGCTTCGCGGATCCGAGCTGCACCGGAATCGCCACAGGAGATGAGTGCTTCGTCGCCATCGAGGTGTTCGACGGTGCCAATCCGATCGATAACCAACCCTTCACCACCAGTACCGATCCTCCTGTCGATTACACTCTCTGCCCTGGTACCGGTAACGGTGCCATGGCCTTTGACGGCTGGTGGGAATATGAGGCCACCGAAACTGCCGATTACTGGATTCACACCTGTGATCCAGGAGCCGTCGGATGGAATGACACCGACGTGATCGTTTACGATTTCACCGCTGCCGGCTTTGACTGTGCGAACCTTGCGGGCAACGAGATCGCCTGCAACGGCGACTCCTTTATCCTTCCTGGCCCCTGCCAGAATTGGTATTCCCTGATTGAACTTCCGCTGGTCGCCGGCAATCGATACATGATACGAATCGGTACCTACAGCGTGTTCGTGGGCACCGGAACTCTGACCATTCAGTCGCTTACCTGTCCTCCGATGACCGGGCTCAGCGTCGCTACTGATTGTAACACTGGTGAGGTGACCTTGAGTTGGGACGCTAACGCTTATGACTCCATCGAGTTGGTGAGGGATGGGGTACTGATTGCTACCGTACCTGGCAGCGACACCAGCTACGTCGATCTGGCTCTCGCTCCAGGCAGTTACACCTACGAAGTACAGGGTGTCTGCGCTGGCACCTTCGGTGGTTCCGAAACCGTGGTGGCGAACGTCGCCTCCTACGGAGGTGAATCGGATGTCATCTTCGGTGTCGAAGGCGTGGACCAGATCGACAGCGTCGCGGCACTTCAAGCCGCCCTCGATGCCAACGGAATCACTTACGTCACCACCACACTGGGGCCAGCGGAATGGGGCTGCTTCGGCAGTGGAACCATCACCCGCGCCTGGATGATGACCGGGACCTGGCCCAACGATTACCGCATCACTGCAGCAGACGGAGC
>DCAA01000025.1:5709-28547 GCA_002311345.1 Planctomycetes bacterium UBA1146
TCCCCCCTGTCGATGGAGATGACTCTTTCCTCAGCATGAACGGTGCCGATAGCGGATTCGGACTCGATACCTCTGACCTGAGCGGAACTGCCTACAACCAGGCTTCCGCAGGCATTGACTACACCGACCAGATCAACGCTCTTGGCGGAGGCGCAGGACCCAATGCCGCACAGATCTGGACCGATGCGGTTCAGGCTTACGGTACCGGGGTTTTCTACGCCACCGATGCTCCCAACGGCAATACCATCTCCCAGTCGTGGGAGTTTGGTGGATTCGGCGGAGATCAGGTTGATCTGGCCGCCCGTTACATCGCAGCTCTTGGCGGCGGTGGCGGGCCGGTAGGGCCTTTCTTTGGTCGCGGTGACTGTAACGCTGACGGTGCCTTCAATATCGCCGATGCCATCTTCACCCTGGCTGCGCTCTTCTCGGGTGGCTCGGCAGGCTCCTGCGCAGACGCCTGTGATGCCAATGGTGATGGTGCTTTCAACATCGCCGATGCGATCTTCACTCTTGCAGCGCTGTTTAGCGGTGGTCCTACTCCGTCTGATCCGGGACCGACAGACTGTGACGTAGATGTCGACGATACAGATACGCTCGATTGCGCAAGTTTCCCGCCCTGCCCGTAAATGACAGGCACAAGCGATAACACTGCGCCAGGGGGCCTTTTCCGCCAGGGAAAGGCCCCCTGTTCTTTGCTTCATGCCCTCCACAGCGCCCACCTCGCACTCCCCCATTCTCATGACTAATATGGAACCAAGATCGTCGAGGGGGTCCATCTCGTATTGAGGTTCACTCTCGCGGTGCTTGGGTTCGAAAAAACAAATATCGACGGATTGCGGCTCACCGATTCACACGACAGGTGTGCCTGTGTGGAACTGCAGCAATCCGTCTCACAGCAGGAAGTCGAGGGACACGATGAACAAGTCACTACTGATCACAACGATGATTGCGTTTTTCTGTGCTCCGCTGGCAGCCCAGGGCGGAGATGAGTGTACTTCTGCAGAGGTGATTGCCGTGACCGGGTACGGTTTCTACCAGGTGGCGATGGACAACACCCTGGCCACAACTGGCATCGATCCAGATCCCACCATTCCCTGCGCCGTCCTCGGTGCGTTGAACGCCGACATCTGGTTCAGTTTCACTCCCGATGCCGATGGCGCCTTGATGGTAGATACCTGTGACCCGACCGGGTGGGACACCGATCTGGTCGTCTACGAGGGTAGTGGTGGTTGTGGTGCTCTCATCGAAGTCGGTTGTAACGGAGATGCTGCCGCTGATCCCCTGTGCCAGGCGTATTACTCCCAGCTGGATGTTCCACTGATGGTCACTGGAGGAGTTCCCTACTACTTCCGCATCGGCAACTATGGTGGAGTGGGCGGCACCGGCAATCTCAACATCAACTTCACCAGCGTCAGCAGTGAGATCTGCGATGATGGAATCGACAACGATGGCGATGGACTGATCGATTGCCTCGATCCGGTCGACTGCCCCTTTGGAACCGCTCCCTGTGTGCCACCGGTCAACGATGATTGCACAGGAGCCATCGACATTCCGGTCACCGTGCCGGGAACCTACACCGCCTTCATGGACACAACCCTCGCCAGCCTGTCGCCAGAACCCCTCCCGAGCATCCCGTGCCCACTGGGAAGCGCCGGCTCCTTTGATCAGGATGTCTGGTACACCTTGACCCCCACGTTTGATGCCGTGATGGGAGTTCACACCTGTGATCCGATCGGTTGGGACACCCACTTGCTCGTCTACGAGGGCACCTGTGGCGCGCTGATCGAACTGGACTGCAGCGGCGATACTGATAGCGGACTGGCTCCGTGTCAGAGCTATTACAGCCATGTTGAGTTCCTCAATGTCTCTGCAGGAATTACCTACACCTTCCGCATCGGTTCCTGGGGAGTGGGAGTTGGCGGCATGGGAGATCTGACCGTCACCCTCGAGAGTTCCACCGTCGAAATTTGTGATGACGGGATCGACAACGACGTCGATGGCCTCATCGACTGCTTCGATGTTCTCGACTGTCCCTTTGGTATCCCTCCTTGTATCGCCCCTCTCAACGATGAGTGTGACGGAGCGACCGACATCCCGATCGCCGGTGCTGGCACCTACACCGCGTTCATGGACAACTCACTGGCCAGTTTGTCTGCAGTACCGCTACCAACAATCCCATGTCCTAGTGGCGGCGCGGGAACCTTCGACAAGGACATCTGGTTCAGTTTCACTCCCGATATCAACGGCATCGCAGGAATCCACACCTGTGATCCCACCAGTTGGGACACCGACATACTGATCTACGAGGGAGATTGCACCGCATTGATCGAACTGGACTGTAGCGGCGATGGCTATACTGGCCTTCCCGGTTGCCAGACCTACTACAGCCACGTTCAGTTCCTCGACGTGACCGCCGGCACCACTTACATCGTGCGGGTCGGTTCCTGGGGTCTCGGAGTGGCCGGAACCGGGGACCTGACCGTGACTCTGGAGATCCCCAGTCCAGAGATCTGCAACGATGGCATCGACAACGACGTCGATGGCACCACCGACTGCGACGATTGTGATTGTGCTACCGATCCGATTTGCGCTGGAACGGCCATCGACGGCGATGAAGTTTTCACAGCCATCGATGTGTTCGATGGGATCAACGCCATAGACACCACTACCTACACCACCAGTGCCGAACCCTACGATGAAGGTCTGTGCCCCGACGCCCTGCTCGGCACGATGAGTAACGACGGCTGGTACAGCTGGGATGCCTCCGCGGACGGTACCTACTGGATCCACACCTGTGATCCTGCCGGCTGGGACACCGACCTGATGGTCTACGAAGGCGACTGCAACAACCTGGTACCCATCGCCTGCGACGGCGACGACGCTCTGGCACTGGTGACCGGCTGTCAGGTCTTCTTCTCGTTCGTCGAGATCGTCGCAACCGCCGGCACCACATACACCATGCGAGTGGGAAGTTATTACGCTGGCATCAGCGGCACCGGCTCTCTCACCATCGAACAGATACTGTGTCCTCCTCTGGGGGGCCTGAACGCCAGCAGCGATTGCACCACCGGCGATGTCACCCTGGGTTGGAACGGAGATGCCTTCGACTCCATCGAAGTGTTCCGGGACACCGTATTGATCGCCACCCTACCGGGTACCGACACTTCTTTCATCGAGACGCTCGCCGATGGCACGTATTCTTACGAGGTGCAAGGGGTCTGTAGTGGCGTTGCCGGAAACAGTCAGAGTGCCGAAGCGAATGTCGCCGTCTATTCAGGTGAGAGTGATGTGATCTTTGCTCTCGAGGGCCCGGATGCCATCGACAGTGTCGGCGCACTGCAACAAGCTCTCGATGGCTTCGGAATCAGTTACGTCACCACCAGCAACGGACCAGGTAGCTGGGACTGCCTCACCACCGGAACCGTCCAGCGAGCCTGGATGATGACCGGCACCTACCCCAACGATTATCGCATAGCAGCCGCTGACGGGGCCTCTCTTGCAGCGGCAGTTGAACTGGGAACAAACGTCTACATGGAAGCCGGTGATCACTGGGGATTCGCTCACCTCGTGACCCCCTACGATGACTACGACGGAGTCGATCAGGCCTCGGCGCTCGACGGTGACGATTCCTTCCTCAGCATGAACGGTGCCGATACCGGCTTCGGACTCGACACCTCTGACATGAGTGGAACTCCTTACAACCAGGCGAACGCAGGAGGAAATGACTGGACCGACCGGTTCAACGCTCTGGCCGGAACCGCGGGAGCGAACGCCGCACAGTTGTGGACCCAGGCGGTTGCTGGCTACGGAACAGGATCCTATTACCAGACAAACCCGGGATTTGGCAACACCATCTCACAGTCGTGGGAGTTTGGTGGCTTTGGCGGCGACCAGGCCGACCTGGCAGCACGCTACATCGCTGCCCTCGGTGGTGGTGGAAGCCCCTCGGGACCGGAATTCCAGCGCGGCGATTGCAACGCCGACGGCGCCTTCAATATCGCCGATGCCATCTACACCCTCGCCTCGCTCTTCAGCGGCGGCCCGGCCGGGCCGTGCGCCGATTCGTGCGACGCAAACGATGACGGCGGACTCAATATCGCCGATGCCATCTACACCCTGGCTGCTCTCTTCAGTGGCGGCCCGGCACCGGCTCCGCCCAGTCCGGGTAACTGCGGTGAAGATGGAACCGATACGGATGCCCTCGACTGCGTGACATACAACGATTGCTAAAAAGGAAAGCGGGTGTGATGGAGCAGGGGCGCTCTCTCGATAGGAGAGAGCGCCCCTGTTCCTCCAGGATGACGATGCTGGTTTCACCTGTCTTTCCTGTCTTTCCTGTCCTGGAACTATCCTGTCATTCGCGCCAGGTTAGCAGTGGGGTTATCTTCTGTTACTGGTGCTATTTGCAAACGAGTCTATCGATCCACCACATGCACCCCCAAGGGCTGCGAGTCGCTATGGTGCTCCGAGTCTCTAGTATCCTGAGTGCCTGTATGACGGTGGCCGTGATGTGTCTGTACGGCTCGATCTGCCCGGCTCAATCGACCCTGAGTTCAGTTCCGATAGCACCTCCGGGACCCAATCCTGTCGCCTCGGTGATCCCCGGTGACATCCTGGCCGGCCCGGCTCCCCTGCAAGGCTCCAGTGCTCTGGGATGTTGTTATCTTCCGGCGCCAAACCCCTGGGGAACCGCGGCAGTGCTCGTTGTCGAGTTGTTCAGCCCCGTGAGCTGGGCCTACGATGCCCTGACCCTCGAACCGATCGGCACGATTCCTCATCCGTCTCCTGGATCCACCACCACCGGCATCACCACCGATGGTAATTCACTCTACTGGGGAATCCTCGCCCCGCCCGGGCCCAGCCAGTTGTGGCGAACCGACCTGGACGGATCGAATTCGATTCTGGTCGGTTCGATCGGTCTACAGGTGACCAGTTTCGTCGGGGGATTGGCCTGGGATGGAGATGACGGCATCTGGGCCGTCGATATCGCCGGCGAACAATATGATCGGATCTCCATCGACGATGGTAGTTACCTGGGACCGAGCGTGCTCCATCCCGACACCGCGGGGGCGGGAAACGGTGTCGCTTTTCGAAGTGACTGTGGACATCTGGAGATTCCTCATGGCAGCGACTTCGCCGGGCGTGTCACGACCATCTCCACCGTCAACCCGCTCACCGATGTACCCCTGGCACCGCTGGAAGTGGCTTCGATCGGATTCTTCATCAACGGCATCGAGAGTTCGCGTCCGGCAGTTGCTCCCGCCGCGGACCCCTACGGTGTCTACTCGATATGGATCGTCGACAACTCGTCAAACAACCTCTTCGCGATCGAGGGACGCTCCCAATGCCCCGAAGAGTTGCCACCCATCGACGGTTTCAGTTGCAATGCAGACGTCTCAGGAAACGTCCAGGTGACCTGGGATGCAAATCCAGGCCTCGAGACCGTAGAGATCCGCATCGACGGGTTACTTGCCGGAACCACCTCAGGATCTGCGGGACAATGGTTCGGAGCGTCTGCTAACTTCCCCGATGTCATCTTGGTGCAGGTGTGTGGCCACACAGACCAGCAATGGACACCCACCCGCAGTTGTGAACTGCTGATCCCGGGTTGTGCCGAGGGTGTATATCACCTCTCTCACCTGAGCGACCCCGACACCATCAATGATGCAGTGCCCGTCTGTACATCTGGCATCGGACACACGGCGCAGTCCTACTGGCGCATCTACGAACCTTGCCAGTTTCCTTTCAATCTCCCGACCGGTCTGGAACTGAAGGCAGTACGGATCGCGATCAAGGAATCGGACCCGGGTCCAGGGTCGGTCACCATGCCGTTACTTCTTCGTCTCCATCATGATCCCGATGGCGGATCGATCAATCCGATCAGTTCACTTCAACTCCTCCACGAGCAACTGTTCCAGGTGCCGCAAATAAATGGTCAGCATCTATGTCTGAATCTCATCGGGCCTGTGGAAGTGGATTGCAATACGACCCTGGTGGTGGAAATCGCTCTGCTGGAGGCGACCGTGGAGGAACACCTGCTCGAGTTGGGCTCGAACGCAACTCCAGAAACTGCAGAAGGTTGGCACTCGGCACCTTCCTGCGGCATCGGCCAACCGACCCCCTTCTCAGACCTTGGATATTCGGCAACTCATGTCGGAATCGACCTGATCGGAGATCCACTCGGAACTCATTTCATCCGGGGCGACACCAACGGGGATTCCGCTCGCAACCTGACCGATGCCATCTGGCTGCTAGAGGTCTTGTTTCTGCCCGGAAATGCATCTCTCGATTGCGCAGACAGCGGTGACTGCAATGACGATGGTGGGCTGGACCTCGCTGATGCGATTTTTCTGCTGTCCTACCTGTTCATCCCGAATTCCCCACATCCACCTCCGCCGGAGGCGTGTGGAGCCGATTTGACCGCTTCTGACCCGCTTGAGTGCGACATATTTCCCGGTTGCCCCTGAATGGTCGGGATTTGGCTCCTGGGGGTCTGATATTGGATCTACGGTCCCTTGACCCGGCCGATACCTTGGGTAAATTTGCAATGTTGGGCTGGATGGTTCCGATACAGAGGTTCATAGCTGTGTAGGCAGGGGTTTTCGCCCCTCCAATCGGGAACCTGTACCAGAAAATTTGATTCAATTTTTGCGGGTTCTCACCTGTGAGGGGTGGGATTCTCTCCATGTCCGCACCGAAGGGAAAAGGTAGATGCGTCTTCTAATTATTATGGGAGTGCTAGTTGTATTTGCCATGCCGACCGTTGCACTTGCGCAGGACGAGTGTGCCACTGCTGTGGCGATACCATTCGCGATAGGTACGACCGTTACCCCGATTGACACCACTGCGGCAACAACCAGCGCAGATCCTATCGACGATGCCGCCTGTGCCGGCACAGCCATAGGAACCTGTGAATTTGACATCTGGTTCACATGGAACCCCACCGCTGATGGCATAGCGACGATGTCGACCTGCAACGATGTCAACTTTGATACAGACCTCCTGATTAGCACCGGTGCTTGCGGCGCTCAAACGACTGTCGCGTGCAACGGTGACGGAGCCGGTTGTGCTGGTTTCTCTTCCTTTGTCGACTTTTTCCAGGTTACCGGCGGAACCAGTTACACCATCCGCATCGGTGGCTGGGATGCAGCCTCCATCGGAACCGGAAATCTGACGATCGTATTCAGCGATCTGGTCCCGGTGAGCAACCTTGCTTGTACGCCTGACCAGTCCTCGGGAACCGATGAAGTGCTGATAGAGTGGAACGAAGACGTCTTTTACGACACCGTCGGTATCTACCTCGATGTCATCGATCCAGCCAACCTCATCACGACTGTCGCTGGCGTGGGTGCCGGTGGAATGAACAGTTTCAACTACACACCTGCGGCAAGTGGTGGGCACACCCTGTTCGCCGTCGGCGAATCGGGAGGATCTGCCGCTCCGAGCGCGCAATGCTCTTACTTCTTCGCGGACGCATGTCCCGCCACGACCGGGGCCACCCTGGTTCCCGTGCCACAGAACCTACCCTTCGGAGGAGCCGTCTCCTGCAACGCAGGCGGACTCCATGCCGATAACAGCTACTACCGCGCCTACGATCTCTGTAACAACTACTCCAATACTGACCTCGTCGACGTCAAGTGCATCACGACCGCCTTCAGTTCCAACCCAGCTGTGACGACTCAACCGGTGCGTATACGCCTGCACATCGATAGCAATGGTGGCGCCGTCGGGCCTTTGACCGGGATGAACATGTTCTACGAGGAAGAGTTCCAGGTCCCTGTCGTGGGCAATGAACTCTACAACTTCGTGCTCGGAACCGGCATCATAGATCCAGATGGAGTCCTCGCCGGTTCTGCCACCACCCTCGTCGGTTGTCTCGATGGCGAGACACTCGTCGTCGAGATCTTCACCCCCGATGGGCAAGCCGCTGGGCATAGCCTGTTCATGGGAATTCCCGATCCGGCCCAGACCAATCCGGCCACTGACCAGATCGGTGCCAGTTACATTCTCGCTCCAGCCTGTGGTCTGACCAATCCCATCGACATGGTGAACCTCGGCTTCCCGACCAACATGTGGATCATGGACATCGCCTGGGATGATGCTGGTGATTGCATCTGTGGCGGTGGAGTTTCCAACCTCGTCTGCCAGCAGACTCCAGGAACCACCCAGTGGGATATGACCTGGGCTCCTGTGGGCCCCGTCGGCTCCTACGAGATCGAGATTGATGGCGATCCGGTTGCGACCCTTCCGGGTACGGCGACCAGTTACCAGACTGACCCCCAGACCGCATACGAGGTGCAGCAAACGTTCATCACCGCTTTCGATGCTGGCGGTGCAGTGATCAACTTCGCCGGTTGTGATTTCAACACCGCTCCGGCCAACAGTTGGTTCGAGGGTGCCGAGACGATCGCCGTCGGAGACACCGCTATCAACATCACTAACGCCGTCTTGACCACCGGACCCGATCTCGATCCTGCCGTATGCGCCATGAACATCGGCAACGACGGCATCTTCAACGACCTGTTTTACTGCTTCACCGCTGGAAGCACCGGCAACGTGCTGGTCTCGACCTGCGGTGGAAACACCTTCGATACCCGTCTTGCGGTCTATAGTGACTGCAACAGCGATGATCCAGCCAACGTCATCGCGTGTAACGACGATGCGGACACCGGTGCAACCACGCCAGGTGGAACCGCGCCGCCCGCTGGCAACCCGCTGTGTACAAACTTTGCAGCGGAACTCCAGTTCACCGCCACGCAGGGACAGAGTTACCTGGTCCGTGTCGGTACCTTCAACCAGGCCGGTCTCGGCGCTGGAATTCTGACCGTCAATGACTGCATTCCTCCCACGGGCGTCTCTGGTAGCGCAGACTGCGTCACCGGTGACGTGACCCTGAACTGGACCGCGAATCCGAACTTCGTGTCGATGGAGATCACCAGAGATGGTGTCAGCATCGCCAATCCGGCGGTCGCCGACACCTCCTACGTCGACATCGGCGTGGACGACGGAGATCATGTTTACGAGATCATCGGTGACTGTGGTAGCGGCCCGAATCCGGCCACACTCAACGTTTCGATGCTTCAGTACGCCGGTCAGACCGACATCGTCTTGGCGATGGAGGGCCTGCAAGACAACGGCGACGTCGGAGACGTCGATAGTGGTCAAGCAATGCTTGATGCGCTCACGGCTGTCGGCGCAAATGTCGGAATGGTGAGGGCCTCCATCGCGGATTACCCCTGCGCCACCGATGCGAGCGTCAACAACCTGTGGATCATGACCGGTACGGTTCCAAATGACTACCGCATCGACCAGGCCGAAGGTGATGCCATCGGTCAGGCCAACATCGACGGTAAGAATGTTTACTTCGAAGGTGGCGACCACTTCGGATTCGCCCACGTCTCCTCGCTGTTCGATTCGCGCGATGGAAACGACGATTCGACCTACGACACAGGTGACGGAGACGATAGTTACACGTCGATGAATGGTCTCGACAGCGGCTTCGGACTCGATACCAGTGACTTCGTCGCAGCTCTCTACACCCAGGACTTCGGCACTGGAGATGACTGGCAGGATATTCTGACCCCGGCTACCGGCGATTCTGCTGGACCCGAGGCGGGTGCCATCTGGGAGAACAACGATGACGGTGTCTTTGGTGGTGGAATTCCTTCACCTGGACCAGAGGGCAACTACGTCACCGGTGTCTTCTACAACACCGATTCCGGTGGAAAGACCATCATTACCAGTTGGGAATTCGGCGGCTTCGGTGGGGATCAGACGATTCTCGCCCAGCGCTACCACGATGCATTTGGGGCGACTCAAATTGTCTTCAGGCGTGGTGATACCAACCAGGATGGTGGCTTCAACATCGCCGACCAGATCTACCTGCTTGCTGCGCTGTTCTCAGGTGGAGATCCATGTCTCTGTCCCGACTCCTGCGACCAGAACGATGACGGTGGCGTGAACATCGCCGATGCGATCTACGGCCTGGCGGCGCTCTTCTCCGGCGGATCTCCCCCCGGGGATCCGGGACCGTCGAACTGTGGCCCAGACCCGTCCGACGATAGTCTGGCTGAGTGTGTCTACGGCGCTTGCTAGAAGTTAGTTGTCGTAAGTTTGATATCGAGGGGTGGTGGGAGCCGATGCTCCTGCCACCCTTCGATCTTTTCTATGTATGTGTATCTACCAGGCAATGTGGATCTTCCCCTTACCCCCATCGATTCCGCTGGATTCGAACTTCCCCGCGTTGCGGATCTCCGTAGTGCGCCTTAGGATGGGAGTTGCTGGAGATCTGTATATTTCAATCGAATCCGGCCGGTCAGATTTTGCTGCGTGCCTGGGTTCGTCTCGTCGTTGGAGGTGGTGATGAAGAGTCCATTTTTTGCATCGGTACTAATGTTGTCGTTCATCCTGAGCCCTGCTCTGCTCGATGGTCAGGTCACGATCAATGAGATTCGTATCGATCAATCGAGTACTGATAATGATGAGTATTTTGAACTATCAGTGCCTGTGGGTGGTTCGCTCACGGGACTCACTTACATAGTGATCGGAGATGGAGCTACAGGTAGCGGAACGATCGAAGCTGTCATCAGTTTATTTGGCGCGCCCGTCCCCGCCAGTGGCCTGTTCGTCGCGGCCGAATCCACTTTCACTATCGGCCTGGCCGACTTGACGACAGATCTCAACTTCGAGAATAGTGACAACGTAACCCATATGCTGGTGGAGGGATTCCTCGGTGCTCTAGGAGATGACCTGGACACCGACGACGACGGCAACCTCGACAGCACCCCCTGGACTTCGATCGTCGATTCCATCGCCTTTCTCGAGAATCCCATCGATCCCCTTACCGGCAATACCAGCGCGGGAGAACTGATCTACAGCCCCAATACCATCGGTCCCGATGGCACCTTCGTTCCGGCACATATCGTGCGCTGCCCCGATGGCAACGGCTCCTGGGAGATCCTTCCCTTTGCTGATCTTGGCCTGCCCTTCGACACTCCCGGCTCCCCCAACACCTGCCCTGAGGTTTGCGATAACGGCACCGACGATGATGGCGATGGAGATATCGACTGTGCCGACAGTGACTGTACCGGCGATCCGAGTTGCGCCCCGCCACCCGCCAATGACAACTGCGCCGATGCCATCAACGTTATCGAAGGCGCCTACAACCTGACCACTCTCGGTGCGACCACCGATGGCCCGACCACTTGCGGCGGAAGCCTTCTCAACGACGTGTGGGTACTGTACAGCGCCACCTGTAGCGGAATCGTGACCGTCACGACTTGTGGCAGCGCAGACTTCAATCCCCAGATGGCGATCTATCCCGGCAGTGGCCAATGTCCACCTGCTACTGGTTCAGAAATCGCCTGTGATGCGGGAAGTTGTATCGGATCGGGAGAACCGGAAATCTTCCTCGATGCCGTGGTCGGCGAGACTTATCTGATCCAATTCGGCGGCTTCAACGGAGAACGTGGAGATGCGACCCTGACCATCATTTGCCCTCCCGCGGACTGTCACCAGTTCCCGAATCCAAACATCGAACTGCTTGGATTTGTTGGAACGATCGCCAGTAGTTCACCCGGAATGCCCATCGACTACGTCGGTGATCCCCCGGTGCCGGACTTTGACTTCATCGATCTCACCGGAGCCCCAGGTACCATCACAGACCTGGATGTTGCCGTCGACATCTCCCACACCTTCATCGGAAATCTGGACATCGACCTGATCGGTCCGTCTCAGACGCAAATCCGCCTCTACCAGAACGAAACGAACTCAGACGATGACATGCTCCTGATCTTCGATGACGAGGGACAAGCATACGGCAGTGTCGACACATTCAGCGGTGAGAGGATGCAGCCTTATGACCTCTCGCAGAGCACCGGTGCACTCGCCGACTTCGACGGCGAACCCATCGACGGATCCTGGGCGATCCTCATCGGCGACACCTTCCCCTCTACAGGCGGAGGAACCCTCAATTCCTGGGGCCTGTTCATCAGCCAACCACAGGACATCCCCGATGGAACTTCTGCAAGCGACCATGTGATCTCCGTCGATCCCGCTGACTTGACCGGGATCAACGATCTGGATGTGGACATCGATCTGACCCACCCCGATACATCCGACCTGGAAGTGGATTTGCTCTCCCCACAGGGAACCTCCGTCCGCTTGCACGACCATGGAGCAGGAACCGACCTGTTCGGTCGCTACGACGATGCCACCGGCAACAATGATGGCTTCGGCACTCTGATCCCCTCGGGACCCGGTTCACTCGCTGACTTCGATGGCGAAAGCATCGGAGGAGACTGGACGCTGACCGTGGCGGACACAGTGACTGGCACCAGCGGCAGCATGAGCGGCTGGGCGATTCAGGTCTGCCCGTCCCAGTGTAATGCTCCGAGCGATCTGACCATCACCAGCGACTGCAACACCAACACTGTAGAACTCTCCTGGACCAACAGCGCGACCTACGACAGTGTCGAGATCGATCGTGATGGAGTCACTGTGGCCACCGTCGCAGGTACCGATACGACCTATTCAGATGGTGGAGCCACCGATGGCTTCCACGATTACACAGTGCGCGGTGTCTGTGCTGTCGGCGCTTCTGCGACCACCGACTTCGTCGATCACTTCACCTACAACCAGGAAGACACCATCGTGGTCGCCATGGAAGGTCTCTTCAATAATGGCGATACGGGGAGCAATGATACAGGAGCGACGCTGCTGGCAGGGCTTCTGGCCGATGGTGCCAACGCCAAGTTGATCCGCATGCAGATCGATGACTACGCTTGCATCAACTCTGCCGGGGTAACCCAGGTGTGGATCGCCTGCGGCACCTGGCCGACCAACTTCCTGCTCAACTCGGATGAAGCCAACGTCATCGCTGATCTTGCCGCAGCCGGTGTTGCCATTTACTTCGAGAGCACTGACCACTGGAGCTTCAACCATCCGATCTCTTCTTTCGACGATCGAGACGGAGTTGCAGAGCCCTACTCCCAGGATGACAACGATCTGCTCACTTCTCTCGACGGTGTCGACTCCGGAGTCGGCCTCGACATGTCGAGTTTGCAAAACGTGGCCTACAACCAGGACAACCAGGCGACCACTGGCAATGCCAATGACTTCAATGACAACCTGATTCCAGCCACTGCTGAACTGGCCGGAGGAAATGCCGGATTGGTGTGGCGTTACGATGATGCCCTCGGTGTCGATCAAGGCACCACCACCGCCTACATCCCCGATAACGGGGCTAGAGTGATCTGCGCCAGTTTCGAGCTGGGTGGCTACCAGGGTGATCAGAATGCTCTCATCGCCGCATATTATGAGTTCCTGGCCGGTGGAGGGGCTCCTCCGACGCTCGGATTCCAGCGCGGTGACTGCAACGCCGATGGCGGCTTCAACATCGCCGATGCCATCTTCTTGCTCGGGAACCTGTTCTCGGGAGGTCCTGACAGCACCTGTGTCGACGGCTGCGATGCCAACGACGATGGTTCTATCAACATCGCCGATGCCATCTACATCCTCGGCGCCCTCTTCAGCGGTGGTGACAATCCTCCGGATCCGTTCGGAGATTGCGGTGAGGATCCGACCGCTGATAATCTCGACTGCGCCGAGTACAACAACTGCCCCTGATCGACCCTGAGTTGGTTAGTTGCGCAGAGATGATTTCATGCGGGCGAGGTCCAAAAAGGCCTCGCCCACTTTTTTTTATTTTCCTGTACCATGACGAACGGAGGTGGGCGGACCGTGGCGATGAGTGAAGAGTTGAAGGCGGAGAGCACGGGCGATGGTGCAAGCCGCGCCGGAGCGATGGCCGGGATGCTCTTCATCTCACGGATCCTCGGAGTTGTCCGAGATGGCTTGCTGACTGCTTTACTCGGTGCGACCCCCGCCGCCGATGCCCTTCGCGTAGCTCTCAAGATCCCCGCAACAATTCGAGACCTGCTGTCTGAAGGAACGCTTTCTGCGGCCTTCATTCCCGCCCATCAGGACCAGAAAATCCGCGGTGGAATCGCTGCCGCCCATCGCTACTCCCGTTCCGTCGTCACCCTCTTGCTTTTGCTCTGCTCGCTGCTGGTTGCAGTATTTTGGTGGTGGGCACCGGAGGTGATCGAGCAACTGGTCCCCGGACTGGAGAACCAGGTCCAGGCCACGACGCTACTGACCCAATTGCTGCCATACCTGCTCGTCGTGCCATTTTTGGCGGTACTACGGGGGATCTTGCTCGGTGCTGACCGGAATCGCGCAGCAGCGGCTTCTCAGACGCTTCAGAATGCCGTCCTGGTGCTTGTGGGGCTTGTTCTGGTGTCCATGAACCTACCGCTGGGGGAATCTGCTAGCGCCTGGGCCAGGGCGTTCCTGGCGGGATCCATCGCAGGTCTTTTGCTGCTGGGATGGGCTTCACGGGGCGCCGAACCGTTGCCACTTCCGACCTGGAGGATCTGGGGTCCAGGGATCGGCAGACTCATCTGTGATCTTGGGTTGCTGGTGCTGGCATCCGGATTGACCTACCTCAATTCGCTCATTGCGATGCGTTTTGCATCCGATCTCGGTCCCGGCAGCATCACCCAACTCGAAAACGCATTCCGTTTCCACTTTCTACCGATCGGGCTCATCGGAGTGGCCCTGGGGACCGTTGCCGGAGTCGATGCGGCGCGACTGGTGAGCCGTTCGTGGTGGCGGGCATTGGCACGGCGCATCGGTCGCAACCAGCGTACCACTCTCTTCATAGCCCTGCCGGCTGCAGCCGGACTCGCCATCTTGTCGGCACCACTGATCCGACTCATTTTGCAACACGGTAAGTTCAATGCCCAGGACGCCCAACAGACCATCGAAACCCTGAGAATATATTGCCTGGCGATTCCCTTCTCGTGCTTGCTTCCGGCTCTATTGCGCACAGCACTGGCGATGAAAAAAAGACCTCTGATCTTCTTTTGCGCCACCATCGGAGTTGCGGTGAACCTGACCATGATCTTGCTTCTGGATGGTGCTTTCGGGATCTCCGGCCTGGCGGCTGCCTCGGTGACCTCGACGCTGTGCAGTTGGGTAGTGCTTGAGATAGGATTGAGACGGCACCTGGCATTGCCAAAACCTCGAAGCACTGCCGTGCTGGCCAATTTGGCTGTCACCAGTGCCGTCGCTTGCTGGGTCCTGCTGGTCACCTTGGTGATCCGCCAACTCATCGGTAACGGGTGGATTGCCGATCTGGTGCTGGTGGCTGCCAGTGCACCTGTTGGGCTGTGGATTGCCATCTTGGTCGGACGAGCGGTCCGAGCGGGAGAAGTAAAGTCATTGCAGAAACTGGTGACTTCCGCTTTCGGGTTCCGACGCAGATCTTAACCCGGTTCGGAGATACCAACGTCAGAGAACTCTTCTTCGGGCCACTGCGGAGGCTCGGGAATCCAATCGGCAGGAAGCGACCGCTTCTCCAGCAACCGAGCACCGAGATCGACCTTCGATAGGATTTCGGCGATCCTCCCACCAGCCTGTCCATCCCCATAGGGATTTTCCATCCCGGCGAGAGAATCCCGAAACTCCTGTGTCCTAACGCGTTCGATGCCTTCAGCGATGGCATCCTTTTGCGCAGGAACATCGATGACACAACGACTCCTTTGGCGACCCTGCTGACGCCTACCTACATTGAGACAGGGAAGTTGCAGAGCAGGAGCCTCCATGATGCCACTCGATGAATTGCCCACGATGGCGGAGGCTTGTCGGAGCAAACCCCAGTAGATCCGATGCTGAAGGTTCACGAAGATGTGAGAATCTCTCCTGTTGGCGCAGAAACGTTGTGCTTGATCTCGGATCTGCCTGCTACCTGCATCGGCGTTGGGAAAGCAGAACACGATGGGACCTGCAACATCCTCAAGTGCCTCGAAAAAGGGATCGGTCTCGTGGCAGATCTGTTCATCCAGAGTGACCGGGTGCCATGAAACGACCAGCGGAGCTGGATCCAGCGCGATTCCCATCTGATGCGCCACCTCGAACTGGTCAGGAATGCTGCCGTCATGAAGATGATCGAGACTCGGTGCCCCAACCGTGTGAACTCGCCACGGTTCCTCACCGGATTGCAAGACTCGAAGACGTGCGGTCTCTGTCGGCACCAGGTGGATATGCGCGATGGCGGTGATCGCCTGTCTCACTGCGTGATCGATCGCTCCCTCGGAGACCTCTCCCCCCTCGATGTGGGCAACCGGGATCCTCAACGCCAGCGCCACCGAGGCAGGAGCCAGCATCTCGTATCGATCGGCGATCAGCAGCAACAGATCAGGCCTTTCCCGGTCGAGCAGTTCGGCCAACGAAAGGGTAGCGAGACCGATCGTCTTGGCCATCCCGACGTCGCTATCACTACTGAGAAGGCACTCGATCCGGTGGTCCACGGTGAATCCGTCTGACTCGATCTGATCGACCGTCATGCCGAACTCTGGAGAGAGGTGCGATCCCATGGCGGCCAGAGACAATCGAACTTCTTGCCGACTCGAGAGTTGCTTCAGCGGCGAGGAAAGGTGACCCCAATCTGCTCGACTGGTAGTCAATGCCAGGATGTGCCGCGAAGAGGCGATCATTCTTCTGCCTCGAGATCGAGCCATGTGGTCCAGTGTCCCGGATCGAGACGGCTCTCCACGACCCAGGCCCGGATCCACTCCTTCGGTGAGATCCCCACCGCCTGACCGTGTACCAGAATCTCACACTGCTCCAGACAATAGTGCGCAACGGTATAGCACCATGCACGAATCTGTTCGGCAGTGCTGGAAGAACCGATCACCTCCAGTTCCCTTTGCCCCAGGGTAGAGAGGCCACGAGTAACGAGACCACGAGTTCCATCGGGCGCTTCCCATAAACGAAAATCGACCCAGATACGGATGGGAAGGTTATCCGACGACATCTGCTCGCAAGAATCATTGAAGGCACTCCAGGAATGAATGGTAGTGGAAGCATCCCAGTACACCCCCACGGCACCCAGAGCAGATCCGATGACCTGGCTGACCCTCGTCAACAGCAGAGCGCTCTGAACACTGAACCGGATCTTTTTGGCATCGAGGGGGGGGGGATTGTTTTCGCCGGAAAGAGAGCGGCTGCCTGTGGAGTCATCCTCGGCCTCCTTGGTGATTGTCGATTCCTGTTCGTTCGATGCCTCGACAGTCTCGGTCCGGGCATCCTCCACCATCACGATGAGGTGTGACTCGTGTTGTGCCAGCACCTCTTCTGCATCCGGCCAGTACCAGGCCTCGGAGAGAGGCCCCTCGACAAGATCCGCGGGAATGGGGTGATTTCTTCGAGACACTTTCACCACCACATCGACCACTTCTGCAACGGTGGTTCTACCGGCATCCGTGAGTCGTACGATGGTGTCTTTCCCCAGAAGACCACGAATCAGATCCCCGATCTCGTGATCCTGTGGTTCGATGGCGCTCTCGAGCGCAATGATGGAAATCAACGGTCCGTGCTCTCCTTTTTCAGGACGCTTCGATCGAACAGTCGGCCTTCGATGTCAAAGGCTGAAATCTCCATCTCGGGCCCATTGACGTTCACCATCATGAAGTGGTGTCCGACTCGCTTGTTGGAACTGAACCAGGTCCGGTTCGGAGCGAAGTTCTCGAGGCCGCCGCCACCTCCACCGGTGGTGATGTAGACCACTCCCTTTCCGGCTTCCACGGTTTTCCCGTTCCGGATCGGCCAGGTCCTCTCGTAGAGATGGATGTGCCCGTTGAAAACGACATCCACCCCATATTTCTCGTACAGCGGGACCAAGGTCTTCTGTACCGGGGGATAGCCCTGGTCGGACCCACCCTTCCAGGTGTTTCCGTAATCATTCTCATCAGAGGTCCAAGCTGGATGGTGATGATAGACGACCTTCCAGGTCGACTCGCTCGCAGCCAGAGCCGCTTCGAGCCATTTCACCTGATCGGTATCGGAAGCGATCCGCTTGTTGGTATCGACCACGAAGAAGTCCGTGTTGCCCCAGCTGTACTGGTAGTAATACTCCGGCTCCGGCATCGTGAAGTAGTCGTAATACAATGCGGCATTCTGTTCGTGGTTTCCCAGGGTCGGGAACATCGAATAGCGACAGAGAATGTCCGCGGCTCCGGCGAAGAACTCGTGCACCCATTCTCGCTTGTTACTGCCGGTCCCCACCAGATCGCCACAATGCACGATGAAATTAGGACGATGTCCCCAGGCCAGGTCACTCACTGATCTGGTCACTTTCGGATTGTTCTGGGTGTCCCCCACTACCAGGAAACCGAATGCGGTGTCGGCATCCGCTGCAGTCTGAAAGGTGAGGATCCCCGTTTCCATCCCCTCGACTCCTGCTTCCGGATTCCCGTCTTGGTGAACCGTGACGCGATAGAAGTAGGGAGTTCCCGTCTCTAACCCCTCGATCCGAACGTGGTGAAGTTTGGCCGGCTCATCACTCACTACCGAGTTTCCCAGATTTGCTGTCGCCCCGTATTCGACCATCGCCACGGTTGGCCGATTGGATTCAAAACAGACCGTAATTCCGTCGGTGGTACCCCACTGCAAATAGGGAGCTACGACCATCGCTAGCGGTGGTCGTGGTGGCGCCGACCGGGTACAGCCGGGTTTTTGCCTCGCCACGGCTCTCATCTCATCAGCGGACAGATCAGTCCGCCACAGGCGAAGATCCTGGACGGCTCCGATATGAGGGTGGTTTTCGTTGTCATCGACGTAGGAGCCGATCACCAGCGGCGCATTCTCGGGATATAGAATCGGCCCGGACTGTGCTCCGCTCTCTCCTACCATTTCTCCATCGAGGAAGACTTTCATGGTTTTTCCGTCGTAACTGCCGGCGATGTGGTGCCACTTCCCCAGCGTCATCGACTTGGAACCTTCGAGGTAGGTCATCAATCCGTTGCCATCATCGGTGCCTTTACTGGAGACAGCCAGACATGGTTTACCTCTTCGAGTACCGAGTAACCAACCCTTCTCGAAATCGCCGTTGTCCTGAAGACAGCAAAAGAGAGAACCCCACTCCATCACCTCTTCGAGTACTAGCCAGCAACTGATCGTAAAATCCTGAGTAGGGAGATGACGGGAAACCGACTTGTAATTTTTCGCGAGCAGTAACATCCCATTGGCACCGCCTCCCAATAGCAGCGGGCCGGATCCTCCATCGGCCAGGACAAGATCCCCGGAGAGTTGACCGTCAAGACCTCCAGCGGTCGCCTTGACAGCGCCAGATGAAGAAACAAATCCATCCCTGAAATCCCAGCGAAGATCTGCTGTCGGAGGATCTGCAGCGATAACCACGCCAGTCACCAAAAAACTCGCCATGAGTACCAAAAAACCACGGATATCGCTCATCTGGATCCTCCTGTTTCTTCGTCTTCCCGATAGCGTTCCCAGGCTGAGGAAACGTGGAAATGGGATGGTACGTTACCCAGGAACCGGATCAAATGGGGCAACCTGATCGTGGTTCCGGGGTTCAGGAAGAAGGAAAGAAGGCCGCCATGCCCACCCTACTCATCCTGTCCTTGCTGTTGTTCTTGTGCCCTCTGGTGCGGGTAGATGCGCTCACCACAGGCGCACATGTAACTCCCGAACCCTATCGAGAAATCACCAGCGAATACCCTGCGGGAGTGGCCTGGTGGGGAACCTGGGACGGCGCGTTGTCCGAAGCGAAACGGACCGGGAAACCGATCCTGCTGCTGTCGGCGGCACCTCAATGTCACGGGGTCCCCGGCATCTGGTGACCGGCGAAACAGAAGATGGACCAGAGTCTCTGGTCCGACCCACTGGTGATCGAATCCTCTCGAAAATTCGTCTGTGCCCGCCTCGCCACCTACGAAGACAAAGACGAGGGAGCGATGCTGAATAGCATCTATCGTGGACGATCAGGCGAACTCGATAACACAGTTTTCACCGTCCTTTCTCATGACGGCAAGAGCAGACTGAGCCGAGCCGGACGTAGCCCGACGATGGTCTTTGGTGGCTCGGTCGGTTGGGAGGGCACCGTGCTGGCGCTCGAGATGGATCGGATCATCGAAGAGTACAAGGTTCCCCAGAGCAAGAAGACCGCCGCTTTCTCCACTCTCCCCATCGCCAAGGATGTGCGAAGGGCCGTCAACATCTCCGCCTGTGATCGACTTCCCCTGGTCATCACCGCTGGGCTCGACCCGAAGCAGCTTCAAAAGCTCGTGACCCTGGCATGGAAAGAGCCGTACCTCGGTCGCTTCAACTGGGCTTCCACCGATACAATTTCAGAACTGAAATCGATCGGCATCGAAAAACCAGAGGCTGGAATCTGGGTTGTGAATCCCGATACCTATGGACTCAAAGTCGAAGTGATTGCCAAAGTCGAAGCCGATTCGGAAACGAAGCCCATCGAGGAAGCGCTTGCCAAGGCCCTCGCTGGTAAACGTCCGGCACAGAAAGACACGCGCCGCCACGTCAATCGCGGCAATGCCACGGGAAAACGCTGGGAAACGGAAATCCCTGTCACCGATCCCGGCATACAGGGCGGCGGCCGTCCACGCCGAGGCAACTAGAAGGCATATTCATCGGAGAAGGGCTCCTCCGGAACAGCGCCCCGCGGGAAGAGACCAGTAGCTTCTTCGAAAGTAAAGAAAACGATTACTGTTTGATCAGGATGTCTGCACCTGTCTGGTGATCTCCGAGAAGATGCTCTGCGAAGAATTCCCACTTCCTCTGGGTGAAATATCCTGAGAACTCACCAAACCCGTGGCGTTTGCCGGGGAAGATCAACATGTCGAATCGCTTGTTCGCCTTGATCAGTTCATTGACGAGACGCAACGTCCCTGCGGGGTGAACATTGTTGTCCATATCGCCATGAACCAGCAGGAGTTTCCCCTTCAGGTTTGCTGCCAACTCGGCGTTGGTCGGCACGTGGATCTCGAAACGCGTCTTTTCCTGTTTCTCTTGCTCCTTGTCCTTCTTTTGTTCTTTCTGCCCCTCTTCGCGCTCTTTTTTCACATCATCCTTCTTGGTGTTCTCGTCTTTTTTCTTCTCATCTTCGCCCTTTTTCTCGTCGTCATCATCGAAGGCAGAAGAAGTATCGGACTTCTCCTGATCCTTCTTCTGTTCCTTGCCCTTTTTCTCCTCCTTGACGGCGACCTCTTTCAGTCCGTGATACCGCTCTGCCCAGTGACGGCCATAAACGTTGTTGTCGTGGTTACCAGATGAGGCAATCCCGACCGTGAAGAAGTCGTTGTAGGGTTCTTGTAGCAACGCCGCCGCCGACATGAATCCCCCTCCGGAATGGCCATAGATCCCGACACGTTCGATGTCGATGAATGGGTACATCTCGGCGAGTTGCTCGATTCCCGCTTTCTTGTCGGCAAGTCCGTAGTCTCGCAGGTTGTAGTAGCCATAGCTGTGATACGCCTTCGACCGTCCAGGGGTTCCGCCGCGGTGACCGAGCTGAACAACGATGAAGCCGATCTGAGCGAGTTGCTGCCGACCATTGGAAGCAGAGAAGGAATGGCTGACTCCCTCGGTCTGTGGGCCCGGATAAACCTCGGCAATGATCGGATACTTGTTCGTGGGATCAAAATCGAAAGGTTTCCACATGTTACCGTAGAGTTCTGTGACTCCGTCAGCTGCCTTGAAGGTGAAGGTGACTGGCATTTTCCAGCCAGCCTCGGTGAGTCGGGAGAGATCGGACTCTTCCAGTTTCATCACCTCGTCGCCGGCGGAATTACAGATGCGAGAGATTGGCGCCATGTCGATTCTGGAACAGTTGTCGACGACATATTTTTTAGTGGGCGATAATACAGAGCGGTGGTTGGCATCACTGGGATCCAGCAGGGTCAGATCGGTACCATCGAGGAAGATACTATAAAGGTGCTGGAAGTAGATGTTCTCTCCCGTTTCGCGCCCGTTGCCCGTGAAATAGAGCAGGCCCTTGTCCTCATCGACATCGACGATCCGGCTGGCGCGAAAGACCCCGGAGGTGATGGGGTTCTTGAACTTCCCATCCATCGTGTACAGGTAGTAATGACCCCAGCCACTACGCTCTGACCACCAGATCATCTCATTGCGCTTCTTGAGGTATCGAACGCTTTTGGGTGCGATGTTTGCGCCATCAAATCCCTCCTCGATGAGAACGGTGAATTTTCCCGTCCGTGTATCGAGCGAGCAGAGTTCGATATTTCTCAGCAACCTGTCGCGTCGGATCAGGCGCAACTCGTCTCCGGAGCCGGTGACGTCTGGCTCGGCGGACTCGTCTTCGGGATCAGCATAGGGGGTCCTTGGCCAGTGCAGGCTCTGGTACCCCTCGTCTTTCCACTTCGACTCGAACTGGAACAGTTCCTTTCGCTGACGATCAAAGATGTGTAACTCACTGGCACCGATCTTCTCTTCACCCGGCAAGGAGTAAGTGTACTTCTCCAGCGTCGGACGAGGCTCGGAGAGGGAATTCACGAGGAACAGTTCTCCGACACCGCGCGTGTCGCGCCGGGTCACGTAGAAGGCGGTGGAATCAGGTGCCCAGTTGATGCTGGGTCGCGACTTGGGGTCCTCTTCCTCCTGCTCTTTCTTTCCCTCTTCCCCCTCTTCCTCGTCGTTGTCGCGCTCTTTTTCGTCCTTCTGCTCTTTCCCCTTCTCGGAGTCGTCGTCCTCGTCGAACAAGGATCCGATCTCGCCCGCCTGGAGCAGTTCCAGATACTCGTCCTGTTCCATATCAGCGAAGGAACGGCGACGAGAACTGCGCCGAGAAGAGAACTCGTAGCCCTTCTCCCCATCGTCGCTCAACTGGAGAGCTTCGGTTTCGTCGACGTCGTCAGCCCACTTCTCTCTCTCGTCGACCTTCTTCTCTTCCTTCTTCTCATCTTTTGCGTCGCTGTCCTTCTCGTCGGTGTCCTTCT